>CAVYFE010000018.1:0-237885 GCA_963767695.1 uncultured Solirubrobacterales bacterium | reverse complement strand
CGACGCTTTCCAGCGGCTGGCGCTCGGCCTTGACGCCGATCGCGAGCTCGACCGAGCGCCGCGCCGATCATCAGCGCCGGCGCCGAGCAGATAGCCGACGAACACCTCGCCGCGCTCGCCGGTGCCGATCAGCGTCGCCGAACAGCCACGGCGCGGCGACGCCGCCGAGCGCGGTGCCGACGCGCATAGAAGAACGCGATCGCCAGCGCGCGCGTCTCCAGCGGGAAGCTCTCGCTGACCGTCAGATAGGCGGCGCTCGCCGCCGCCGAGGCGAAGAAGAAGATGCCGGTCCAGCACGCGGTCAGCGTCGCCGCGCTCGAGCAGCGCCTTCGCGGAACAGATAGCCGACGATCGCCAGCAGCACGCCCGAGATCGCGTAGGTGGAGGCGATCATCGGCTTGCGGCCGAGCGTGTCGAACAGCGGCCCGAGCAGCAGCGGCCCGACGAAATTGCCGAGCGCGAAGGGCAGCATGTACCAGCCGATCGCGCCCGACGGCACGCCGTAGAACCGCGTCAGCACCAGCGCGTAGGAGAAGAAGATCGCGTTGTAGAAGAACGCCTGCGCCCCCATCAGCACGAGGCCGAGCAACGAGCGCGCTGCGGGTAGTCGCGGCACGATCGCGAGCACCATGTCGCGCGATCGGCGTGCGCGCGCGACGCGCGAGCCGGATCGTGCCCGTCGGCGCGGCGGCAGCCGGTCGCGGCGGCCGTCGCGACCCGCTCCTCGATCTCGCCGACGACCGTCTCGGCCTCGTCGAGCCGGCCGTGCAGCATCAGCCAGCGCGGGCTTTCCGGCACCCAGCGGCGCAACAGCAGGATGCCGAGGCCGAGCACCGCGCCGATGCCGAAGGCGGCGCGCCAGCCCCAATCGGGCGGCAGCAAGCCCGGGCTGCAGCAACAGCGACGGCGCCGAGCGCGCCCAGCGCCGCGCCGACCAGAAGCTGCCGTTGATCGCGAGGTCGGTGCGGCCGCGAAACCGCGCCGGGATCAGCTCCTGGATCGCCGAGTTGATCGCCGCGTATTCGCCGCCGATCCCGGCGCCGGTCAGGAACGCGGAACAGCGCGAAGCTCGCGAAATTCCACGACAACGCCGTCGCGGCGGTGGCGGCCAGATAGAGCCCGAGCGTCACCATGAAGAGCTTCTTGCGGCCGAGCCGGTCGGTCAGATAGCCGAACAGCAATGCGCCCGCGTACCGCGCCGACCAGATAGGCGCTGGCGACCAGCCCGACCTCGGCCGCCGTGAAATGCAGCACCGGGCTCTGCTGCGAGCGCGCCGGCGATCGAGCCGGCGAGCGTCACCTCGAGCCCGTCGAGCATCCAGGTGATGCCGAGCGCGACGACGACCAGCGTGTGAAACCGCGTCCACGGCAGCCGGTCGAGCCGCGCCGGGATATCGGTCTCGATGACCGTCGCAGTGCCTGGCATGACCTTGTCTACCTTTGCGTTCTCTTTGTTAGCTCGAAAACGAACCAAACCGCAATTTCAGTCAATCTTTGGTAACAGCTCGGCCAGCATGGTGTTTCATGAAGGACATGGCAGGACTGTCTTGCAGCCACGCGATGCGTAACGGCGATGGAGAAGCAATAATGGCTCAGAGCGATCGTCAAGGCACGGACGACATCCCCACGAGGGCGCGGAGGGTGGCCTTTTCCGCACACGAAGGACAATCCAGGTGAGGGGGAGCATCGGTACGCGCTCCTCGCACCAAACGCATAGCGGCGGATCCGAACGGTCGTCGCATTCCTCTCGCGAAGACGAGTCGAACCACGGTCTTCACACGGCTCGCGCGGCAGCCAGCTCGTCCCCATCGGAGAAGCGTGGCTCAGAAGGTCTACGACCTGAAGCAGCGAGAGTACCAGAGACAAAGAGGGTGAGGTCCATCACCACACCCGTACCTATCAAGAGCAGCACAGGGGCGAAACGAACAAGAAATAGTAATGGCGAAAGGGAGCCGCGTCAGCGGCTCCCTTGGGCGTCGCCGAAAGGCATGGCCGCCGCAGCGCCTGCCACCCTATCCTTATTGGCAGGCGCTCGGAGGTCATGTCCGATGAAGCAATTCGGCATCGGCCAGCCGGTGCGCCGGGTCGAGGACCGGCGGTTTATGACCGGGCGCGGCCGCTATCTCGACGACATCGTCCGGCCGCGCCAGGCGCTATGCCGCGATGCTGCGCTCGCCGCACGCGCATGCCCGCATCCGCGCGATCGACACGCCGCGGCGCGAGCGCGCGCCGGGCGTCGCTCGCGGTGCTTGACCGGCGCCGATCTCGGCGCAGACGGGATCGGCACGGTGCCCGTGCGTCAGCGGCTGACCAATCGCGACGGCTCGCGATGTGTGCTGCCGCCGCGGCCGGCGATCGCGCAGGACCGCGTGCGCCATGTCGGCGATACGGTGGCGATGGTCGTCGCCGAGACCGCCGCCGCGGCGCGCGATGCGGCCGATCTGATCGCGGTCGATTACGAGCCGCTGCCGGCCGTCGTCGACACCGCGCACGCGCTCGAGCCCGGCCAGCCGCGGTGTGGGACGAGCACGCCGGCAATCTGTGCTTCGATTGGGAGATCGGCGACCGCGCGGCGGTCGAGCGCGCCGCTGCCGCCGCGACGCATCACGTGTCGCTGACCCTCGTCAACAACCGCGTCGTCGTCAATTCGATGGAGCCGCGCGGCGCGATCGGCGAATACGATCCGGGCGAGGATCCTACACGCTGTGGAGCTCGACGCAGGGCTCGCATTTCGTGCGCAACCTGTTGGCCGAGCACGTCTTCCATATCCCGGAAAACCGCATCCGCGTGGTGACCCCGCGATGTCGGCGGCGGCTTCGGCATGAAGCTGTTTCTTTATCCCGAGCACGTGCTGGTGCTGTGGGCGGCGAAGACGCTCGGCCGGCCGGTCAAATGGGTGCCCGACCGCGCCGATTCGTTCGTGACCGACACGCAGGGCCGCGACAACATCACCCGGCTCGAACTGGCGCTCGACGAGGACCTGCACTTCCTCGGCCTGTCGGTCGACGCTGACCGCCAACATGGGCGCCTATCTGTCGAATTTCGCGCCGGAGATCCCGACCTCCTCGGGCGCGGTGATGCATAGCGGCGTCTATGCGATCCCGGCGATCCATGTCGCGGTCAAAGGCGTCTTCACCAACACCGTGCCGGTCGATGCCTATCGCGGCGCCGGGCGGCCGGAGGCGGCCTATGCGATCGAGCGGCTGATCGATTTCGCCGCGCGCCAGCTCGGCGTCGCGCCGGACGAATTGCGCCGGCGCAACTTCATCAAGCCCGAGGCGATGCCGTACGCGACGCCGCTCGGCCTGACCTATGACAGCGGCGATTTCGCCCGCAACCTCGACCGACGCGCTGGCCGCCGCCGACCTCGCCGGCTTTCCCGGCGCGCCGCGCCGAGGCGCGGGCGCGCGGCCGCTATCGCGGCCTCGGCCATGCCGTCTATATCGAGCAGTCCGGCTTTCCGCCCGACGAGTTCGCCGAATTGCGCTTCGACCCGGCCGGCACCTTGACGCTGCTGATGGGCACGCAATCCTCGGGGCAAGGGCACCAGACCGCCTATGCCCAGCTCGCCGCCGAGAGGCTCGGCCTGCCGCTCGACAAGATCCGCGTGCTGCAGGGCGACACCGACGCGATCGCCTTTGGCCGCGGCACCGGCGGCTCGCGCTCGCTCCCGGTCGGCGGCGCGGCGCTGGTGCATGCCGCCGACAAGCTGATCGCCAAGGGCAAGACGATCGCCGCGCATCTGCTCGAGGCGGCCGAGGCCGATTCGATTCGCCGACGGCGCAGTTCGCGATCGCCGGCACCGACCGCGCGCGTGGCATCGAGGCGGTGGCGCGCGCCGCCTTCAACCCGGCGCAGTTGCCGCCCGGGGTCGAGCCGGGTTTTGCCGAGAGCGGCCATTTCACCCCGCCGCCGCCGACCTTCCCCAATGGCTGCCATGTCTGCGAGGTCGAGATCGACCCCGAGACCGGGCATATCGACATCTTGCGCTATCTCGTGGTCGACGATTTCGGCATGGTCATCAACCCGCTGCTGCTCGCCGGCCAGGTGCATGGCGGCATCGCGCAAGGGATCGGCCAGGCGATGCTCGAACGCTGCGTCTTACGACCCCGAGAGCGGCCAGCTGCTGACCGGCTCGATCTGACCGATTACGCGCTGCCGCGCGCCGACGACCTGCCGGCGATCGAATTCGCCTACAATGTCGTGCCGTGCCGCACCAACCCGCTCGGCGTCAAGGGCGCCGGCGAGGCCGGCGCGATCGGCGCGCCGCCGGCGTTGATCAACGCGGTCGTCGACGCGCTCGCCGAGCTCGGCATCGACCATCTCGACATGCCGCTGACCCCCGAGCGGTTGTGGCGGGCGATCCGGCCGCCGCAGCCGCGCAAAGCGGCCTGAAAGCGACGCGACGAGCGCTGCTCGAACGTCGCGCTGCGCGGCCGCGCTCGCCGCCGGCGAGGCGATCATGCGCGTCTATGCCGACGCCGTTCGAGGTGCAGCAGAAGGCCGACAAGACGCCGGTGACCGAGGCCGATCTCGCCTCCGAGCGGGTCATCGTCGAGATGCTGAGCGAGGCCTTTCCCGACATCCCGATCGTCGTCCGAGGAAACCGTGCCGAAGCCGGGTTCGAGCCGCCCGCGGCGCGCTTCTGGGCTGGTCGATCCGCTCGACGGCACCAAGGAGTTCGTCGCCCGCAACGGCGAGTTCGCCGTCTGATCGGCCTTATCGAGCACGGCGCGGCCGGTGCTCGGCGTCGTGCACGGCCCGGCGATCGGGCGTCACCTATGCCGCGCACGGGCCCGGGCACTGCGACCGCGCCGGCGCGACGGCGGGCCGCCGAGCCGATCGCGGCCCGCGCGCCGTCGCCGGAGGTCTCGTCGTCATCCACAGCCGCAGCACGAAAACAGCCGCCGGCTCGCCGAGTATTTTCGAGGGACCATCCGGTGCTGCGAGCGCAAAGATGCGGCAGCGCGCTCAAATTCGGCGTCCTGGCGGCCGGCGAAGCCGATTTCTACCCGCGCTTCGGCACGACGATGGAATGGGACACCGCCGCCGGCCAGGCGATCCTCGAAGCCGCCGGCGGCACGTGTTCGAGCTCTCGACGGCAAGCCGCTCGCTACGGCAAGCCCGGCCTCAAGAACGACGGCTTCCTCGCCTGGGGCCGCCGGACCTGACTCCGCGGCCAGACCAGAACCCTCACCCGGCTCGCTGCACTCGGTCCTTCTCGCATTCCCTCCTCCGCGAGCGGGGAGGGTTAGTGTGGGAGCCTTCTGGGTGAGGGTTGCTGTTCAGTAGACGACGACGCTGCGGATGGATTCGCCCGGATGCATCAGGTCGAACGCTTTGTTGATGTATAGCGGGAGGCTGTTGGTGATCAGATCGTCGATATTGATTTTGCCTTCCATATACCAGTCGGCAATTTTGGGCACGTCGTGCGGCCCCGGCCCCCCCGAAGGCGGTTCCCTTCCAGGCGCGGCCCGTCACCAGTTGAAACGGTCTGGTGGAGATTTCCTGGCCGGCGCCTGCCACACCGATGATCACGCTGACTTGCCACCCGCGATGGCACATTCGAGCGCCTGGCGCATGACCTTGACATTACCGATGCACTCGAAGGAATAATCCGCGCCGCCTTGGTCAAATTGACCAGGTACGGCACCAGGTCTCCCTGGACCTCTTTCGGGTTGACGAAATGCGTCATCCCGAACTTTTCGGCCATCGCCCGGCGCTTCGGATTGAGGTCGACTCCGACGATGATCTCCGCCCCGGCCTCCGCACCCTTGGATTACATTGAGACCGATGCCGCCCAGCCCGAAAACCACCACCTGATGCCGGGCTGGACCTTGGCCGTGTTGATCACCGCGCCGATCCCGGTGGTCACCCCGCATCCGATGTAGCAGATTTTGTCGAAGGGAGCATCCTCGCGGATCTTTGCCAGCGCGATTTCCGGCACCACCGTGAAATTGGAGAAGGTCGAGGTGCCCATGTAATGATGGATCATTCTGCCATTGAGCGAAAAACGGCTGGTCCCATCCGGCATCACGCCATGGCCTTGAGTTTCACGGATGGCGACACAGAGATTGGTTTTCCGGATGACAGGCGGGAGCGCCTGCGGCACTCGGGCGTGTAGAGCGGGATTACGTGGTCGCCTTTGCGCTGCTCGTGACTCCTCGGCCCGCGTCCACAACGATGCCCGCACCCTCGTGGCCCAGGATAGAGGGAAAAAGCCCCTCGAGGATCCGCTCCGGATAACGTGAACTCATCGGTATGGCAGATGCCAGTAACCTTGATCTCAACCAACACCTCTCCGTCCTTGGGACCGTCAAGCTGAACCTTCTCGATCTTGAGCGGCTCACCGGCCTTGAACGCGACAGCAGCGCGTGTCTCCACGATCTCCTCCCTCGGCTTCGGGTCGACGCGACCGATATAACGCAGCCGCGCTTATCGCATTTGCCAGCAGCCGGCGACAAGAGTGCCGACGGCAGGCGCGAGGGGAGTGCATTGGCCAGCTAGGGACGAATTAGGTTGCAATAACCACGACCAAAGATTTGCCTAAATCGGAGCGCAGCAGGTGTCGGGCCTGAGACCCCACCGTAATCACAATTAGAACGAGAGGTCTCGCTGCAGATTTGCTGCACACACAGCGAGGGCCGAAACTGGACACAATAGAGAGATTGTGGGCAGCCGAGCGCCGCCGGTGCGAGTTGGCGCTGAGTCGATGCTTGTTTGCGCGGGAGAACCAATGAGAAAATGAGGCGACGAACGGTGAAACTCCGGCCCAGGAGGAACGATGCGGTTGCCGATCTCATACCTCGGCTTGTCTATTGCGCTGATCTTTTCCGCGATTTGCCCGGCGGCGGCCAGAGAACGTCTGGGGCTATGACTTCGGGCCCACCTCGAACGCGCTAGGCGTCTACATGGGCTACCTGCGGCGCAAGACCGAAGCCGGCAGCGAGCCACGGCTCCTGCACACGGTCCGGGGGATCGGCTACGTTCTGAGAGACTGACGATGTCGCTGCGACGCAGGATCTCGTTCGTTGCGGCCGCGGCGGTGGCGATTGCGATCGCGCTCGCGGCGTGCGTGTGCTACTTCGTGGTCCGCGGGCAGCTGCGGGGGCAGGTGGACAGTGCGCTCAACGCGCAGGCGAGCGCTGCACAGCACGGGATTCCCCGCGCTCTCAACGAGCCGTTTCCGGCCATTCCGGCCAGCGCCGGCGGTCCTGCCCCGTACGTCCAAGCCGTCGCCGCGGACGGGACCGTGGTTCCCGTGCAGGGAAACGTCTCGCTGCCGGTCAACCCGCAGGCGATCGCGGTCGCGACCGGCAGCTCGAACGGCTACCTCGGGGACATCAACGTGGGGCAGAACCATCTCCGTGAGCTGACCTTCCCGTTGACCGCGAGCATCGATGGCCAGGTCGAGACCGTCGCGGTCCAGCTCGCCCGCCCGCTCGGACCGATCGATCACGTGCTCTCGCGCCTGCGGCTGATCCTGCTGCTGCTCGTGGCGGGCGGAATCGCGCTCGCGGCGGTGCTCAGCCGGATGGCCGCGACGCGGGTGCTCGCGCCGCTGTCGGAAGTCACCCAGACTGCGGAGCAGATCGGCGAGACCGACGACCTCTCGATGCGCCTCGCCGTGCACGCCGACGACGAGGTGGGACAGCTCGCGACGCGGTTCAACGCGATGCTCGAGCGCCTGCAGGGTTCGCGAGCGGCACTGGACGAGTCCGTGCGGGCCCAGCGCCAACTGGTCGCCGACGCATCCCACGAGCTCCGCACCCCGGTCACCAGTCTGCGCACGAACATCGAGGTCCTGCTCGCGAACCCGGGGCTCGACGAGGACGAGCGCCGGCGCTTGCTCGACGACGTCGTCGAGCAGAGCGAAGAGCTAACCGGATTGGTGGGCGACCTGATCGAGTTGGCCCGCGGCGATCTGCCCGCCGAGTCGGTGGAGGATGCGCGGCTTGACCGGATCGTCGAGGAGGCCGTGGCGCGTGCCCGGCGCAACTCCCCGGGCATCCGCTTCGAGACCGAACTCGAGCCGGTGATCGTCGAGGGCGTCCCAGAACGCCTCGGCCGCGCGGTCAACAACCTCCTGGACAACGCGGCCCGTCACTCACCTCCCGGGGGAACGGTCGAGGTGGTCGTCGACGCCGGCGGCGTACGGGTACGCGACCACGGGCCCGGAATCGCCACGCAGGACCTGCCCCACGTGTTCGATCGCTTCTTCCGCGGCGCGCATTCACGCGGCAAACAGGGCAGCGGCCTCGGGCTGGCGATCGTCCGCCAGGTGACCGAGCAACACGGAGGCTCGGCGGCGGCGGCAAACGCGCCCGACGGTGGCGCCGTGTTCACCCTGCACCTACCGACGGTCCCCGCCGAACAACCGCGGGCTCCCGCCGGCGCCCCGGCGCCGGCCTAGCAACCTCTGACCCTGCCGGCGAAAGGGATGGACGTGGGCCATCGAGTGCGTGCTATAGCGCGCACTCGATGGCCCACGTCCGGCGCTCGGGGCGCGTCGGCGCTACACGGACGGCGGACGCGCGACCCGCGCCTGGCGGGCGATCTGAAAGCGCTTGCGCAGGAGCCAAAAGAGGAACGCGAAGATCGGGGCGGCGATCGCCAGCAGCAACGGCGCCCGATCCGATCGCCGGCCGACGAGCGTGGCGACGCCGATGCCGGCCGCGACGGCAGGAGCCGCCGCGAGCAGCATCGTGTGCGAACGGTAGCCCGAGAAATGCTCGCGCGCGGTGACTTCGAGCACGCCGAGGGTGCAGACCGCGAGCCCGACGACGAGGATGGGCGTGCCGCCCTCGATCAGCCACACGACGATCGCCACGAGACCGGCGAAGATCGCGATCTCCGAGACCGGCACGCCACCGAAGGGGCCGGGAGGACGCTCGCCTTCGGTTCCGAGCTGGCGCTGGGAACGTTGCTGCTGGCGGGCAGCGGTCGTTTCCCGCTCCGACCGCTGCTCGCGGCGCTGTGACCCGACCGCACGAGGAGCGGCCCCAGGATGGCGCCGCTTGCGCGAGCGCCGCTTCGAACTCTGCCCGGCCAAGGTTCCGTCAGGATAAGCGAGCGCGCGGTGCCGCGACCGCGCCAGCCCGCCCGAGCCGGCGCCACCGCCACCGCGCCAGCCCGCCCGAGCCGGCGCCACCGCGACCGCCCAACCCCCCCTCAATAAACCCCCTCAATACAGTTCAGCCAATGAGCGTCCAGAAGCCGCTCGAGCTGATTCTCGCCCGGAACCTGCTTTCCAGCATCTCGACGCCCGCGTTCCTGGTCGGAGAAGAGGGCGCGCTGTTGTTCTACAACGACGCGGCGGCGGCGCTCCTCGGCCGCCGCTTTGAGGAGACCGGGGTGATGTCAGCCCCCGACTGGACCCGGGAGTTCGGCCCCTTCGACCCCGACGAGCAGCCGATCGGTTACGACCAGCTCCCGGCGACCGCCGCCCTGCGGGAGAACCGGCCGTACCATGGAAACTTCCGTATCTGTGCCGCGGGAACCCATCGAGACATCGCCGCAAGCGCGATCCCGATTGTCGGACCCGGCGGCTCGAGCGGGGCAATCGTCATCTTTTGGCCGCTGAACGCAGACGAGGGGGCGGAGCGAGAATGAAGATCAAGATCTGGGGGGCCCGGGGATCGATCCCCGCACCGGGGCCGGAGACGATGCGATACGGCGGCAACACCTCGTGCGTCGAGGTCACCCTGTCCGACGGGAGCGTCCTGATCCTCGACGCCGGTACCGGGATCCGCAATCTCGGCCTGGCTCTCCCCCGCACCGAGCGGCCGATCCACATCCTGCTCACCCACCTGCACCTCGATCACATCCAGGGGCTGATGTTCTTCGCGCCGCTGTTCCGACCCGAGTGCGAGATCACGATCTGGGGACCGGCTTCGCCCGAGGCGTCCCTGTGTGACCGGGTCGCGCGTTACATCTCGGCCCCGCTGGCGCCGGTCGAGGTGCGCGAGCTGCCGTCGCTGGTCTCGTTTCGGGAGGCCGAGGAGGTCGAGTGGCAGCTCGGATCCGCCCGGATCCGCGCTCAGGCGGTCAACCATCGCGGCGCCACGCTCGGCTACCGGATCGAGGAGCGTGACACTTCGCTGTGCTACATCCCCGACCACGAACCGGGGCTCGGCACGCCTCTCTCCGAGCTCGACGACGACTGGATCTCCGGCTTCGAGCTCGCGCGCGGCGCCTCGCTGCTGATCCATGACTGCCAGTACACCGACGAGGAGTACCCCGGCCACCTGGGTTGGGGCCACTCGCCGATGGCAGACGCGCTGGAGTTCGGTGACCGCACCGGCGCCCAGCGGCTGCTGCTCTTCCACCATGACCCGCTGCACAGCGATGACTTCCTCGACACGTTCTGCAGCGAGATCGCGTGCCGCTGGGAGCAGCGCGGCAAACGCCCGACGCAGGTCGAGCTGGCGACCGAGCGACGCGAGCTCGCGATCTCCAGCGAGGCGGCTCGCCAGGCGGCTCGCGCGTCCTGATCCGCCGCCCGACTTCCTTCGGGCGATAGCCTCGATCCCGATGGCATCCCGACTGGCGAGCGCCCTCGCCGCAGTCCTCATCGCTACGGCAATCGCACCGATCGCCGCCCTCGCGGACGGCGACCCGGCGAGCGATGTGCTGCTGGGCCTGAATGTGTTCTACCCGTATACCCCGTCCACCTCCAATGCGATTCAGAAGACGCTGAATGCCGAGACGGCGGCGGCCAAGCGGGTCGGGTTTCCGATCAAGGTGGCGTTGATCGGCTCGCCGGTAGATCTCGGCGTGATCCCCGACCTGTTCGGCAAGCCACAGCAGTACGCCGACTTCCTCGATCAGGAGATCAGCTTCCAAGCCAAGCAACCGCTGCTGGTGGTGATGGCGGCCGGCTACGGGACCCAGGGGCTGACCGCGAACGCGACCCACCTCGCGACGGTCCTGCCCAAGCCCGCCGGCCGCACCAGCGACGCCCTCGCCACCGCCGCGGTCACGGCGGTGGCGAAGCTCGCCACCGCATCCGGTCACCCGATCAAGGGTGTTCCGGGCGTCGCAGGTTCGTCTTCGAGCGGCAGCTCCCCGACGGTGATCGTGGTGATCCTCGCGCTCGCGGCGGTCGGGACCGCGGCTGCGCTCGTGGCGCTGCGCCGGCGCCAGGCCGCCAGTCCACGGTAGCGACCGCCCTGGAGACTATGAGAGCCGACGAGCGCCCCGGACATCAAATGGTCACACCGTCACCGCGATCCCGCCGTAGCCTGAGGTTCCTTTCTCTGTGTGCACAGGGCCGGCTGCTGGTGATGGGCAGCCGGCCCTAGAGAGTCAGCGGACCGTCGTCTCGGGCGGAGTCGAGGCGTCTGCGAACTCCCGGAACAGGCCGGTGACGACGAACACGACCTGCTCGGCGATGTCGACCGTGTTGTCGCCGACGCGCTCCAGGCAGCGTGCGACGAGGACCATGAACATCGCCCACTCGCGGATGTCGGGATCGTCGCCGGCCTCGACCGCGCGCCTGAAGATCTCGCGGTTGAGCCGGTTGACCTCCATGTCCTGGTTGACGAGGTCGCGTGCCAGCTCCACATTGCGAGACGCAAATGCATCCCTCGCCTCCGCCACCTGCGAGCGCGCCAGCTGCCCCATCCGCTCAATCGAATCGAGGATGTCCTTGTCCTTCGGCGCCTCGTACCCCGAGAGGGGCACGAGCTTGGCGATGTTCACGCACTGGTCGCCCATCCGCTCGACGCAGCGGATCGTGTGCAGCAGCGCCGCCACGACCCGTAGGTCGCCGGCAACCGGCGCCTGGCGCGCGAGCAGCGACAGGATCCCCTGGTGGACCTCGAGATAGCGACCGTCGACGCGGTCATCGTCGGCGACGACCATCCCGGCGAGCTCGACGTCCTGGTAGGAGATCGATTCGAGCGCGCGGTCGAGCTGCGAGATGACGAGGTCGAGGCCGCCGAGGGCCTGACGCTCGAGCTCCTTGAGATCCTCACGAAATTGGTGGCGGGTCTCTTGCATCGCGATCACCCGAACTTTCCGGTGACGTAGCGCTCGGTCCGCTCGTCGTTTGGTTTCGTGAACATGTGATTCGTGGGCCCGTGCTCGATCAGCTCCCCATCGAGCATGAACGCGGTCGTGTCCGCGACGCGTGCGGCCTGCTGCATGTTGTGGGTGACGATCACGATCGTGTAGCGTCGCTTGAGCTCATCGACGAGCTCCTCGATCTTCAGCGTCGAGACCGGATCGAGTGCCGAGGCGGGCTCGTCCATCAGGATCACTTCGGGCTCGACGGCGATCGTGCGGGCGATGCACAGCCGCTGCTGCTGACCACCCGAGAGGCCGATTCCAGGCTCGTTCAGCCGATCCTTGACCTCGCCCCAGAGCCCCACGGAATGCAGCGACTGCTCGACGACCTCGCGCACGTTTACGCCGCGCGTGCCCGTCAGCCTCAGGCCGGCCGCCACGTTGTCGTGGATCGACATCGTCGGAAACGGGTTCGGCTTCTGAAACACCATGCCGATCGCCCGCCTGACCGCGGTCACGTCGACGCCCGGGTCATAGACATCGAGCTGGTCGAGCTTGACGCTCCCTTCGGCGCGCGCCCCCGGAATCTCCTCGTGCATCCTGTTGATACACCGCACGACGGTTGATTTGCCCGAGCCCGAGGGACCGATCAGCGCGGTCACCTCATTGGCGGGGAAGTCGATCGTGATCCCCTTGATCGTCTTGTGCTCGCCGTAATAGGCGTTCAGGTCCTTGACCTGGATCGAGTGGCCAGCTCGTTGCTCGACGCTCAGCGCCGAAGTGTCCGGCGCTGCGTCTGCCTTCTCCGATGGGGCCGGGTCAGTGGACACTTCTTGGGCCGGTTCCTTGCTCGTGGTATCTGGAGGAATCATGTCATGCGACTCCTTCGCGAGACCGCTCGCGCGATCAAGTTGAGGATCAGAACAAGCGCGACGAGGGTCAGCGCGGCGCCCCACGCTCGTTGGACCACCACGTTGCGGGGGTTGGTGATGTCGGTGAAGATCTGGACCGGCAGGGTGTTCATCTGGGAGTTGAGGTTGCCGGTCAGACCGAACGCCAGCGAGACCGTGAACAGCAGCGGCGCGGTCTCACCCATTCCGCGGGCGACCGCCAGCAGCGAGCCCGTCACGAGACCTGAGATCGCCGTCGGCAGCACGACCCGTGAGACGACCCGCCAACGCGGCGCGCCGAGCGCGAGCGAGGCTTCCCGCAGGCTGTCGGGCACGAGCAGCAGCACGACCTCGGCGGAGCGGATCACGATCGGCAGCATCAGCAGCGACAGCGCGAGCGCGCCCTTCCAGCCCGCGAAACCTGATCCGCCGGCGTGGGAGATCACCAGCACGATGTAGATGAACAGGCCGAACACGATCGACGGCACGCCGGTCATCACGTCGACGAAGTACCGCACGGCGCTGGCGAACCACGAGTCCTTGCCGTACTCGGTCAGGTACAGCGCGACGGCGATCCCGACCGGAACCGAGATCACCGTCGCCAACCCGACGATCTCGAGCGTCCCGAAGATCGCGCTGCGCACCCCGCCGGGGCTGCCGAAGAAGTTCCCGTTCGGGTCGGAGGTGAAGAAGCTCTTGCTCCATGCCCCGAGCCCCTTGTAGAGCAGGTAATAGATGATCAGCACGAGCGGGATGAGTGCGACGATCGTGCCGGCGAACAACAACCCGCGCATCACCTTGTCCGTACGGCGACGGCGGGCGCTGATGCCGGGGAGCCCGGCGCCAGGCGCGGCGCCGTTCATTTCGCCCCTCCTGCCGCGGTGGCAGCGGTGCCAGCGGCGCCACCCCCGATCCGGTGACCGCGGGTCCCGCGGGCGACGAACCAGCGGGCCAGAATGTTGACGAACAAGGTCAGCACGAACAGGACCAGGCCGGCCGCGAACAAAGCCGAGCTGTGGAGCGGCTGGTCGGCAGCCTCGCCGAACTCGTTCGCGATCACGGCGGCCAGGCTGTAGCCCTGGTCGAAGATGTGGTGACCGATCGTCGGCGCGTTGCCGATCAACAGCACCACCGCGATCGTCTCCCCGATCGCGCGGCCGAGACCCAGCATCGCGCCACCGGTGATCCCGGGGCGGGCGTAGGGCAGGATCGACATGCGGATCATCTCCCAGCGCGTGGCGCCCAGTGCGAGCGCGGCCTCCTTGTTCTCCGCTGGGACCGTCGCCAGCACCTCCCGCGAGATCGCCGAGACAATCGGGAGGATCATGATCGCCAGGACCAGCCCGGCGATGAAGTAGTTGCCCGGTGTGATCCCGCTGGCGCCGCCGCCGATGAACGGGATGAACGAGAACGTGTTGGCGACCCACTTCTCGACGGGAATCAGCTTCGGGCCCACCACCGCTACGCCCCACAGTCCGTAGACGACCGACGGCACGGCGGCGAGCAGATCGACGAGCAGCGACAACGGTCCGCGGGCGCGTCGCGGGCACAGCTCGGTCAGGAACAGCGCCGTCGCCACGGCTACCGGGACGCCGATCAGCAGCCCGATCGCCGAGGTGATGAGCGTGCCCACCAGCAGTGCCGCGCCGTGGAAGATGTTGCGCGATACGTCCCAGTCGTTCCCGAACACGAAGCTGAAGCCGAACTTGCTCAGCGCCAGGTGGGACTGGCCGATCAGGCGGATGAAGAAATAGACGAGCAGGGCGAGGATCGCCACGGCCAAGGCGCTTAACCCCCAGCGCAGCGCACGATCGGGAAGGCGGCTCAGCGGCGAGCGCTCGAGAACCGAGCGCTCGCCGCTGACCGTGACGCTGCCTGCCTCCATCGGGTCGCTCTGCGTCTCTCCCTGGCGGCCCTTACAGGGCCGAGCCGTTGCAGGTCATCTTCGCCAGCTGCGCGGTGTTCTTCGACACGAGCGAAGCCGGCAGCGGCGCGTAGGGGAGCTGGTTGGAGCTCGGTCCCAGCGTCTTCTGCCCGGCGCCGAACGCGTAGGTGAGGAACTTCTTCAGGCCGGCCGCGACCGACGAGCTCGCGCCGCCCGACTTGCACGGGTCCTGGTAGGTGACCAGGAACGTCTGCGAGACGATCGGGTAGGCCGACGGATCGGGCGAGTTGATCGTCGAGATCGCGAGGTTCGCGGGGACCTTGATCCCGTTCGCCGCCGCCGAGGTGTTCTGGATCGTCGGCAGCACGTAGGTCCCGACCGAGTTCTTGACCGCCGCGTAGGTGAAGCCGTTCTCAATCGCGTAGGCCTGCTCGACGTAGCCAACCGCGCCCGGCGTCTGCTTGACCGCCGCCGCGACACCCGAGTTCTTCGCCGCGCCGGTGCCCCCCGGCCACTTCACATCCTTGCCCTCGCCGATCGACGACTTCCACGTCGGGCTCACGTCGGAGAGGTACGTCGTGAAGCCGGCGGTGGTGCCGGAGGAGTCCGAGCGGTGGACGACCACGATCGCGGTGCTCGGAAGCTTCATACCGGGATTGAGCGCGGTGATCTGCGAGCTGTTCCACGTCTTGATCTTGCCGCTAAAGATGTCGGCGAGCGTCGGACCGTCGAGCTTCAGCCCGCTCTTGATCCCGGGCAGGTTGTAGGACACCGTGATCGCGCCGAACGCGACCGGGAACTGGAACGCCGGCCCCTTGAGCGCCTTGACGTCCGCCGGCTTCAGCGACGGGTCGCTCCCGGCGAAGTCGACCGTCGCGGTCTGCAGATCGGCGATGCCCGTGCCCGAGCCCACCGGGTTGTAGTTCACGGTCAGCCCCTGGGACTTGAGGTTCGAGCCCCACTGCTGGTAGATCGGCGCGGCGAGCGTCGAGCCGGCGCCGTTGAGGGTGGCCGAGCCGCTGCTGCTCGATGTGGTCGTGCCGGCCGCGCCACCCGCCGCGGTGGTCGTGGTTTTCGAGCTCGAGCCGCACGCCGCGACTCCGAGCGCCGCCGCCACCGCGACCGCTACCGCCGTAATACGCGTCTTGGTCAAGGTCATCTCCTTCACTTGGATGTGCTGCAGAGTCTCGGTGTATGCATCTCGTCAGGTGTTAATCAGTTGTGAACCGCTGGTTCATGTCCTGTTGGTGCTCGGCCGACAGCCGGTAGCCGAAGCCGAAGTGCGTGTGGATGAAGCGCCACCCGGGCAGCGCCGCCTCGAGCTTGACGCGCAGCTTGCGCACGTACACGTCGACGGAACGATCCCCGTGGCGCATCTCGCGGCCCCACACGAGGCTGAACAGCTCCTCGCGCGCCATGATCCGGTCAGTCCGCCGGGCAAGCTCGGTGAGCAGCCGTAGCTCTCGGATCGAGAGCATCAGCGCTTTTCCTCCGGCCCGAGCCAGGTGCTCTTCCGGGAGGATCTCGAGCGGGCCTACCTCGAGCACTTCGCGGTGCGCATGGGCGGTGGCCGACATCGGCGGGATGCTGCTTGCGCTCCCCCACGCGCGAGTTACCGACTCGTGATCGAAATGTGAAGAAGGTGTGACTAACGGGAGGACGCTAACGCGCGGCAGTGCGAGCAGCGCTACGCCACGAGTGTCTGCTCGAGCTCGCCCCCGGCCTCGATCGGCCCCTCGACCTCGCTCGGTGTGGCTCCAGGCGCCCCCCGCTCGGGGGCGAACCGGTAGCCGACGCCGAAGTGCGTGTGGATGTAGCTCCACTCGGGAGATGCGGCGCGCAGCTTCTGGCGCAGCTTGCGGACGAACACGTCGACCGAGCGATCGCCGTGCGCCATTGCATAACCCCATACGCGCTCGTAGATCTCCTCCCGGCGCAGCACGCGATCGGATTGCGTGAGCAGCTGCAGGATTTCGAATTCGCGGGCGGTGAGCTCGAGGCTGTCCTCGCGCGCGTACGCCTGGTAGAGATCGGGCCGGATCGTGATCTCGCCCACGGTGACGGCGGCGTCGAGCTGGGGCATCTCGTTGCGCCGGTGCCTGCGGATCGCGGCCTCGACCACGCAGATCAGCTCTTCCGCGTGGCACGGCTTGGTGATCCAGGCGTCGACGCCGAGGCGCAGTCCCCGCACGCGCTGGGCCACCGACGACGGGCCCGTGCACACGATCACCGCGAGTCCCGGCAGGCGCGAGCACACGCGCTCTATGTATTCCCAGCTCCCCGGACCGAGGACGGCGACGTCGATCACGAGCGCGTTCAGCCGCATCGCGACCAGCGCATCACCGGTGACCGCGCTCGATACGGCGTGGTAATCCCACGCCAACGCATCGAGCCGGTTGGCCAGCACCTGCATGAATCCGGGGTCGCGGTCGATGACCGTCAGCCGGATCCGATTTTGCGAGCGCTGGGAGGCTGACTGGGCCCCCATCAGCGCGTCGCTCCTCTCGGGCGACATGCGCTCACTGTATTAGAAGTCTTGACCGCAAGGCGGATTTGCAACGCGCGGTCACAGGATCTTTACACGCAAGTAGCGGGACAAGCGGCGTGTACCCTGAGGCTGGGTGCGGGCGCTCGCGTTGTGCCCTCTCCGGTCCTGATTCGCGGGATCGTTTGCGGCCGGTTAATCGCCGGCGCGAATCTCCGTGGGGACCATCACACTGATCTTGCACACCCGCGCCGTGTCCGCTCGACCAGGAGCGCGCGGCGCGCAGAACGCACGAGGAGCACCATGAGACCGAGAATCCGATCAACGACGACGCTCGTTGCCGCGGTGGCGCTGGCACTCGCGCTCGGCGGATGCGGGTCCTCGAAATCGACCACCTCCTCCTCGACCGGGTCCTCGGCGAGCACAACCCCGGCCACCCGGACCACGGCCGGGCCGCCGCCGGCGGTCAGCGAGCTGCCCGCCGCCGAGCGACCGCGGCTCGGCCAGTTTCCCCCCGCCCACGGCCGCTCGCTCGAGCAGCTCGGCGCGCTGGTGAAGTCGAGTGCCACTCTCGGCGCCGCGACCGGGACCTTCACGCCGGGAATCCGGCGATTCGCGTTCGCCCTGACCGCCCACTCGGGGGCCTTCATCTACGCGCCGACGGCGCTGTACATCGCGACCAACCCGTCCAGTCCCGCGGTTGGCCCGATCCTCGCCGCCGCCGATCCGATGGGTGTCGCGCCGCAGTTCCGCAGCAAGCAGAACACCGGCCCGGGCGGCATCCAGGCAATCTACTCATCGCAAGTGCCGCTGATGCACACGGGGACGTGGACGGTGCTGGCGCTCACCCGCACCGCCCACGGCCTGATCGGTGCGCCGGGCGAGATCGCCGCGGCGCCGTTCTCGCCGATCCCGGACGTCGGACAGCGTCCACCGGCGATCGCCACCGACACCCCCGCCACCGTGCACGGCAACAACGCGCTGCTCACGACTCGCGTCCCGCCGGAGAACATGCATCAGGTGTCGTTCAACCAGGTGCTCGGAAAGCGGCCGATCGCGCTCCTGTTCTCGACCCCCCAGCTGTGCATCTCGCGCGTATGCGGGCCGGTGACCGACATCGCCGTCCAGCTCCAGCAGGCGTTCGGCAACCGAATCACGTTCATCCACGAAGAGGTGTACGTCGATAACCAGCCCAGCAAGGGGCTCAGGCCGCAGCTGACGGCGTTCCATCTCCGGACCGAGCCGTGGCTGTTCACGATCAACCGCCACGGCGTGATCGTGGCCCGGCTCGAGGGCGCCTTCGGCGTGCACGCCGCGACGAACGCGCTGGAGGCCGCGCTGCGATGAGGCCCCGCGCGCGAGTGCCGATGCTGCTCGCGCCGGTCGCGATCACGCTCGCCCTGGCCGGCTGCGGCGGCAGCTCCAGCGCGACGCTCAAGATCCCGGCGATCGCCCCGGCGAAGCAATACGCGCTGGCCGGCTTCCAGCCCGCCGGCACGATCACTCCGGGGCGCCCGACGACGGTCTCGTTCTCGATCCAGCTCCCCGACGGCAAGACGCTGACTCAGTACCGGACCGGTCCCGGTCCCCATACCGGCGTCCACCTGATCATCGTTCGCGATGACCTCGCCTACATCATCCACCAGCACCCGCCGGTGCAACCGAGTGGAGTGTTCCGGCAGACGGTGAGGTTCCCGGCGCCCGGGCCCTACCGGGTGCTGGTCGACGTCTACCCGAACATTGCGGGCGGTCAGCCCAACTTCCAGCTGTTCCGCACGATCACGGTCAACGGCGCCTACCACCCGCAGCCGCTGCCGCCGTTCAAGCCGAACCTGGTCGTCGACGGCTACCACATCGACATGCCCAGCCACCCGGCTCTGCACGCGATTCAGGCCGAGTTCCTGCACGTCAACGTCACCGACCCCGGCGGACAGCAGGTCACGTTCACGCCCTGGTTCGGCGCGCTCGCCCATGCGATCTTCTTCCACCAGGGTTCGCTCGACTACTTCCACACCCACATCTGCGCCCCGGACGCGCCCAACTGCGGAAGCTTGCCGGGGCTCCCCGCGACCCGGATCACGGGTAGCTCGACCGCCCCCGGACGGTTGACGGTCGGAGTCCTGCTGGCCGTCCCCGGCACCTGGCGGTTGTTCCTGCAGATGAAGCTCGGCGGCCGGATCGTCACCGCGCCCTATACGCTGCATGTGGCCTAGGCCGCTCGGCGTGGTTCAATGACGGGCATGCGCCCTCGCCGCGCCGCCGCGTGGTCCGCGAGGTCCTCGAGCGGCGGCTGGCCGGCGCTCGGTTCTCGCGCCGGCGCGCTTCCGCGAGCGCCGACGCGGGCCGCGGCCCGCCGCCGTGCTCGCAGCGGTCATCACGGCGCGTTGTTGACGCCGTCCTCGCCCTGCGGGCGCGACGCGGGCACTGGCGCGACCACCGCAAATCGTCGGATCCGGCTGCCACAAATCACAGGAGGGGATGGTTGATTTGACGATGAGCAGACACTTCTCAGCGCCCAGGCTGCTCGCCGGCGCGATCGTCGCGCTCGCCGCGCTCGCCTTCGCGGCCTCAGCCTCGGCCCATGCGCGGATCAGCCCGCCCGTGTCGCTGGCCGGCAAGCTGCAGCTGTACAGCCTCGCCGTGCCGACGGAGAAGTCCGGCGAGACCACGACGAAGATCGTGATGACCGTCCCCAGCGGGTTCGGGATCGACTCGTTCGTCCCACCGCCGACCGGCTGGCATCAGGTGGTCCAGCAGACCGGCTCGGGGGACAGCGCGGTGGTCACCAGGGTCACCTGGACCGGCGGCCACGTGCCGACCGGCGAGGACTCCCTGTTCCAGTTCCTGGCCCAGCCAGCGTCGGCGAAGACGTACACGTTCCAGGTCCAGCAGACCTACTCCGACGGCTCGATCGTCAACTGGGCGGGTTCTGAGTCCGATCCCTACCCGGCCCCCACGATCGAGGCGAAGAGCTCGCTCGGGGGTGGCGGCGTGTCGGTCGTGACGATCATCGCCCTGGTGTTCGGCGTATTGGGACTGCTGGCCGGCGGCTTCGCCCTGCTCAGCGGCGGGACCCGGAACGGCGGGCGACCGCTGGCATGAGACGGTGTCGGTGGCCTCTGCTGGGCGCGGTCGCAGTCGCGATCTGGCTCGCGCTGCCGAGCGCCGCCTCGGCGCACGCGTACCTGATCAGGACCGTCCCCGCGGCCAGTGGCGTCCTCGACACCCCGCCCAAGACGGTCCAGCTGACCTACGACGAGGCGGTGGAGCCGCGCTTCGCGATCATCTCGGTCACCGACGCCGACGGCAAGCAGGAGACGACGGGCCCGGTGCAGCGCTCCCCCGCCGATCCCGACACGCTCGTCGTGCCGCTGCGGTCGAACCTCCCGCAGGGGTGGTACCTGATCTACTGGCGAGCGATCTCGGTCGACGGCCATCCGGTGCAGGGGGCGTTCACCTACGCGGTCGGACCCAACCCCGGGCCGGCGCCGCAGTTCCCGGTCCCGAGCATCTCCGCGACCGCCACGTCGCTCAACCTGCTGGTCGCGCGCTGGGTGATGTTCCTCTCGGTGATGGTCGCGTTCGGCCTGTTCGCGCTGCGGATGTTCGTCGCCCGGCCGCTCACCCGCCGGGCGCGGGAAGCGAGCCTCCGGCCGCTGTCGATCGCGTTCGTGATCGCCTCCGTGGTCGGGCTCCTGGCGATCCCCACGTACCTCGATTTCGCGACCGCCAACGATTCGTTGCGCTCGGTGTTCGACGTCGGCGCACTCGTGCCGCTGTTCCGGGTAACCGCGTTCGGCCGCGGCTACGTCGACATGATGCTGTGCTTCGCGCTGTTCTGCCTGGCCGCGTGGATCGCCCTGTGGCTCGACCGCCCCGAACGGCAGCGACGCTCGATGGCCGAGCTGCTGTCGGTCACCGGCGCGCTGCTCGCGGCCGCAGCGGTGCTGATCATCCCCGGTGCCGCCGGACACGCCGGGCAGACCTCGCCCCGCGGCCTGTCGCTGTTCCTGGACTGGTTGCATCTCGCCTCTGGATCGCTGTGGGTCGGCGGCCTGATCGGTCTACTGGTGATCTGGGCCAGCCTCGGCCCCGAGCTGCGCATCGCGGGCCTGTCGGTGTGCGTCCCGCGCTTCTCGAACATCGCGCTACCGAGCGTGCTCGCGCTGCTCGCCACCGGGACCGCGGCGACGATCATCCACATGCCGGCGGTCAACGCCCTCTGGGAGACCGGCTACGGCAAGGCGATCCTGGTCAAGATCGGCCTGCTCTCGGCGGCGATCGGACTCGCGGCGATCAACCGGCTGCGTTCGAAGCCGCGGATCATCGCCGGACGCGGGGATCCCGAGCTCGGCGCGTCCGCCGCGCGTTTGCTGCGCCGGACCCTGTCGGGTGAGGCGTTCCTGCTCGCCGCCGCCGTGTTCGCGGCCGCGGTCCTCTCGAGCCTCGCACCGCCGCCACCGGCGTTCGCCGAGCAGAACTCCGCCCTCGCCTCGGTCGGACCGGGCCAGGTGGTCAAGACGATCGGCCGGCTCGGATACCGGCTCCAGTTCCTGGTCTCCCCCAACAAGGCGGCGGCACCCGACTCGTTTGCACTGAGGATCACCAAGGACGGGCAACCGGTGCGTGGAGCCAACGTCACCTTGACCTTCAACCACACGGAGATGGAGATGCCCCAACAGGAGTACCAGCTCACCGAGACCAGCCCCGGTGTCTACTCGCGGGCGGCGCCGGCGCTGGTGATGGTGGGCAAATGGGCCCTGGCCTTCCAGGTCACTCCCAAGAGCGGTTCGCCGTTCACCGCGCTGATCCTCGACCAGGCGGACGGCTGAGATGGGAACCCAGATCCGCCTTCGTCTGTTCGCTGCACTTCTAGCGATTTTCTTCGGTATCGGAGCGCTGCTCGTCGCTATCCTGCTGGTCAAGGGTGTCCTGGCATAGCCGATGCCGGTGCACGCCCGGCCCCACTCTCGCTGATGGCTTCGCGGACTAAGCAAAAAGAACAGGCGCGCGCCCGGCGGCTCGCCGAGGAACAGGCGCGGCTCGAACGCCAGCGGCGACAGCGGCGGCTGCGGATGATCGGCGGCGTCGTGCTCGCCGCGATCGCGGTCGTCGCGGTCGCGATCGTGATCTCGACCAGCGGCGGTGGTGGTGGCGGCGGCGGTCTGCAGTCCGGCGTCAAGGCGAGCCAGACCGTTACGGGAGTCAATTCGGCGCTGACGGGGATCCCCCAGTCCGGGAACGCGCTCGGCTCGCCCAGCGCCAAGGTGACCGTGACCGAGTTCGGGGACCTCCAGTGTCCGGTCTGCCGGGATTTCGCGCTCGGAGCGGAACAGGCGCTGATCGCCAACGACGTCCGCCCCGGCAAGGTCCGGCTCGTGTACCGCTCGCTCGCGACCGCCACCAGCAACGGTCCCAATCCGGGCGTCTTCCCGACTCAGCAGGCCGCCGCGCTGGCCGCCGGTCTCCAGCAGCGCGCGTGGGACTACATCCTCCTGTTCTACAACGAGCAGGGCCAGGAGGACACGAGCTACGTGAATGACACCTACCTGGACAACCTTGCGCACCAGGTCCCGGGGCTGAATTTCGCCAAATGGCAGTCTGACCGCAACTCCTCGAGCCTCACCTCGCAGGTCACCCAGGACCAGCAGTTCGCAGCCTCACAGGGGTACAACAGCACGCCGACGATCGTCGTGAAGGGCCCCAAGGGCCAGGCTCAGCCGATCGTGGGCGACACCGATTACGCCACGCTCGAGCGGGCGATCACGTCGGTTTCGTGACCACGCTGACGGGAGCCGCAAGGCGCGAGCTGAGCACAGACCGGCGGTTGCAGATCGCGATCGTGGTGCTCTGCCTGCTGGGCATCGGCGATGCCGGCTACCTGACCTACGTCCACTACGCCGGACTCAAGGTCGCCTGCCTTTCGAGCGGCGGCTGCGAGACCGTCCAGGCCTCGCGGTGGGCGAAGCTCGACGGCATGCCCGTCGCGGTGCTCGGCCTGATCGGCTACATCACGATCCTGCTCTCGCTGGCCATCCGCACCGAGCTCGGCCGCGCGCTCGGCTTCGGGATTGCCCTGATCGGATTCGGCTTCAGCATGTATCTCACCTACCGCGAGCTGTTCACGATCAAGGCGATCTGCCAGTGGTGCGTGGGCAGCGCGGTCCTGATGACGGCCCTGGTGATCCTCACCGCAATCCGCTTTCTCCGGGACGACGGCACCGGCCCTTGATCGTCGCCGTCCGCGGCTGAGCGGATGATCCCCCTGTGAGCTGGCGTTCGACTCGCGCCTCGGGCCACCTCGAGCAGGGAAACCGGCAGGTTGCCGTGATCGATCTCGGCTCCAACTCGTGGCGGCTGGTCGTCTTCACGTACTCGCCCGGGGCCTGGTGGAAGCGCACGGACGAGCTGTACGAGACCGTCCGGATCGGCGCCGGGCTCGGGGCCTCGGGGCGCCTCAGCGACGAGGCGATGCAGCGAGGGCTCGAGACGCTGTCGGTGTTCGGGCGCTTCTGCCACGCCAACGGTCTCTCCTCCGAGGACGTCCACGCGGTCGCCACCAGCGCGATCCGGGACGCCGCCAATCGCGAGCAGTTCGTGGACCGGGCGCAGGACGCCACGGGGCTCAGGATCGAGGTCCTCACGGCCGACGACGAGGCCCGCTACGGCTACGTGGCCGCCGTCAACACGACCACGCTCACCGACGGGGTGGTGGTGGAGCTCGGCGGCGGCAGCATGCAGCTGGTCGAGGTCTCTGGGCGGCGCGCGCGCGCTTCGTGCTCATTCCCGCTCGGGGCGGTCCGCCTGACCGAGCAGTATCTATCCGGCTCCGGCCCGGTCAAGAAGAAGGAGCTGGCCCGGGTCCGCGCGCACGTCCGCGCGTCCCTGGCAGGGGTTGATTGGCTCTCTCGGTCGGGCGATCGCCTGGTGGGGATGGGTGGCGCCGCGCGCAACCTGGCCGCCGCCGTGCAGCACGACGCCGGCCAGCTCGATCTCGGCGTGCAGGGATTCGTGATCACGCCCGATGCGATGAGCGATCTCGTGCAGATGCTCGCCGCGCTGCCGAGCACCGAGCGAGGTTCGGTCCCCGGAATCAAGCCCGGCCGCGGTGACATCATCCTGGCCGCCGCGGTCGCGTTGCAGACGGTGCTCGCGGCCGGCGAGTTTGAGGCAATGGAGATCACCGAAGCCGGGCTGCGGGAAGGGGTGTTCCTCGCCGACATCCTGCTGGCAGGCGGCGAGCCCCTGTTCGAGGATGTCCGCAAAGCCGCGGTCCGCAATTTGGCGATCCAGTACGAGGCCGACATGGCCCACGCCGAGCATGTCGCGCGCCTCGCCCTCCAGATGCACAACTCGCTGGTGGCCCAGCGCCTGTTCGATCCCGAACCCGGGGAGCAGGAGCTCCTGTGGGCCGCCTCGATGCTCCACGACGTCGGCATGACGATCTCCTACGACGATCACCACAAGCATTCCCAGTACCTGATCGTCAGCGCCGAGCTGCCCGGGTTCAGCCCCCGCGAGCGCGCCCTGATCGCCCAGATCAGCCGCTACCACCGCAAGGGCGCGCCGAAGCTGGGTGAGATGGCGGGGCTCGCCGAGCCTGGCGACGAGGAGCTGCTCGACCGCTGCGCGGTGATCCTCAGGCTCGCCGAGCACCTCGAGCGGGGGCGAGACCAGTCGGTCAGCGAGGCCCGTCTGCGCGCCAACGGCCGCGGCGTCGACCTCCACCTCGAAGCCGCCGGCGACTTGACGCTGCCGCGCTGGAGCGTTGAGCGATACGGCGACGGCGAGGTCTTCCAGCGCGTATTCGGCCGCCGTCTGCTGATCGGCTGAAGGCGCGCCTGTGGGGTTCGCCGGGGCGCCCGGATGGCATGGGCGGGTTCACGACCCGACCACAAGTGGCCGGCGCTGGCGCTCTACAGTGCGGCTTTCAGTCCCGCCAGGCCGCGCGAGGGCTAAAGTTACCGCGTGCTCTGGTTGCTGAGACATGCCGAAGCAGCAGACGGACTACCCGATGACGAGCGACCGCTGACCGAGAGAGGCGTGCGACAGGCCGAATTTGCGGGGCGCGCACTGGCCCGGCTCGGTGCCCAGATCGATGCCTGCCTGACGAGTCCGAAGCTGCGGGCGCTCCAGACCGCCCAGCTTGCCTGCGATCCGCTGGGCCTGGTGCCCACGACCGAACCGGCGCTGTCGGGGGAGCCGTTCGATATCCACGAGCTGATCACCGGGCGCGGGGACAACGTGATGCTGGTCGGTCATGACCCATCGTTCACGCTCACCGTCCACGACCTCACGGGTGCCCAATCGCGTTTGCGCAAGGGTGGGCTGGCGGGGATCGCAAAGGGCGAGCTGGTGGTGCTGCTGCGTCCCGCCGAGCTGGCCGCGATCGCGACCGCTGACGAGCGTGTGGCATGAGTGAGTCATCGGTCGAGGCGGCCGCCGCAACGACGGTCGGTGGCGGCGTCGAGCTGGCGGAGAGCGAGGCGCCGCAGGAGCGCACCGATCCGAGGCTGTACTTCAACCGCGAGCTGTCGTGGCTGGACTTCAACGATCGCGTGCTCCAGCTCGCCGAGGACGAGTCGCTGCCGCTGATCGAGCGGCTGAAGTTTCTGGCGATCTTCGTCACCAACCTCGACGAGTTCTTCATGGTCCGCGTGGCGGGCGTTCACGATCAGGTCGAGGCCCGCGTTGACGCCCGCGGTCCCGATGGCTTCTCCCCCACCCACGTGCTCGACGAAATCGCCCGGAAGGTCCGCGAGCTCGACCGCCGGCACGCACGTCAGTTCGGCGAGATGGTCTGCCCCACGTTGGCCGAACACGGGATCAGGATCGTGGGCTCGGAGGAGTCCGGCGCCTCGGACGAGGTGCTCGAGCGCCACTTCCGCGAGCAGATCTTTCCCGTGCTGACCCCGCTCGCGGTCGGTCCTGGCCGCCCGTTCCCCTACATCTCGAACCTGTCGCTGAGCCTGATCGTGCGGCTCCACGACCCCGATCTCGAGCACGACGTATACGCCCGGGTCAAGGTTCCCAAGGAGGTCCTGCCCCGGTTCGTCGAGATCTCCCCCCACACCTTCATCCCGCTCGAGGACATGGTCGCCCACCACCTCGGCGCTCTGTTTCCGGGCATGACGATCCTCTCCTACGACCTGTTCCGGGTCACCCGGGACGCCGACTTCGAGGTCTCCGACGAAGCCGACGATCTCCTCCAGGCGGTCGAGGATGAGCTTCGCCGGCGTCGCTTTGGCGAGGTCGTCCGGCTGGAGGTGGGCGCGAGCATGGACCCGGCGCTGCGCTCGCGGCTGATCGAGTGGCTGGGCGTCGACGAGGTGCAGGTCTACGACGTCGAGGGCCTACTCGACCTCGGCGACCTGTGGGAGATCGCCGGCATCGACAACTTCCCGGAGCTGCGCCAGACGCCGTGGACGCCGATCCCGCACCCGGCCTTCGGGCCCGCTCCCGGCTCCCGCGACGAGCAGCCGGACGTGCTGACCGCGATGCGTCGCGACGAGGTGTTGGTCCACTACCCCTATAACTCGTTCTCAGCCAGCGTCGAGCGCTTCGTCAAGCAGGCCGTCGAGGATCCCAACGTGCTCGCGATCAAGATGACCGTGTACCGCACCTCGGATGACTCGGCGCTCGTCCCATCGCTGATCGAGGCCGCGGAGAAGGGCAAGCAGGCCGTCTGCCTGGTGGAGCTCAAAGCACGCTTCGACGAGCGCCAGAACATTCGCTGGTCGCGCGCGCTCGAGGAGGTGGGAGCGCACGTCGTGCACGGGATCCCGGGACTCAAGACCCACGCCAAGGCGATCCTCGTGGTCCGGCGGGAGCGAGACGGCGTCCGCCACTACGTGATGATCGGAACCGGGAACTTCCACGCCAAGAATGCCCGCCTGTACGAGGACTTCGGGTACTTCACGACCGATCGCGAAATCGGCGAGGAGGTCGCCGATCTGTTCAACACGCTGACTGGCTACGGCCACCCGGATCGGCTCGAAAAGGTGCTGGTGGCGCCCGACTCGATGCGCGGCCCGATCCTCGAAGAGATCGAGTCCACGATTGAGTCGTTTCGCGCCGGCGAGGACGCGAGCATCGTGATGAAGATGAACTCGCTCGTCGATCAGGCGTGCATCGAGGCGCTCTATCGCGCTTCCCAGGCCGGCGTCCCGATCGCCCTGAACGTGCGCGGGATCTGCTGCCTGCGGCCCGGCGTGCCGGGCGTCTCGGAGACGATCAGCGTCATCTCGGTCGTCGGCCGTTTCCTCGAGCACTCGCGGATCTACGCGTTCCACCGCGGCCGCGAGAGCAGCTACTACATCGGCTCCGCCGATCTGATGCCCCGCAATCTCGACACTCGGGTCGAGCTGCTCGCCCCGATCGAGAACCCCGAGCTGCGCGCCGAGCTCGACGACACACTCGAGCGGTGCCTGGCCGATAACACGTTCTCCTGGACGCTCGGCTCAGACGGCCAGTGGACGCGCCGCGAGGGGGGTACCCGCGCCGTTCATCGTGAGCTGATGGAGCGAGCGCTGGCGCAGGCCGCGATGGCGGCCAGCTAGCGCCCCGTTCCCGTAGGGTCCTCCGGGAGGGGGCGCCGCCTGACGTTAGCCGCCGTTCGGGGCAGACTGCGGCCGTGTCCCGAGCGTGAGCTTGATCTGCTTGGTCTGCCCGCCGCGCTTGATCGTCAACGTGATCGTCTCACCGGGGGCGTAGCGGTCGACGGTGGCGATGAACTGCTCGGTCGAATTGATCGCCTGGCCGTTGATCGCGGTGACCAGGTCGTTGGTCCGGACTCCCGCGGTGCTCGCCGGTGAACCGGGCTGAATCTGGTTGACCTGCGCGCCGCCGGTCGAGTTCGAGGTGAGCTCCACGCCGACATACGAGTGCTTGATCGGGTGTCCGGAGATGATCAGGTTCGCGATCCGCGCCACCGTGTTCGACGGAACCGCAAACCCAACCCCGGCGCTGGAGCCCGAGTTGGTCTGGATCTGGTCGTTCAGGCCGAGCACGTGGGCGCTCGCGTCGAGCAGTGGACCACCGGAGTTGCCGGGGTTGATCGCCGCGTCAGTCTGGATCGCGTTGGTGATCGTGTAGTTGTTGGGTGCGGTGATGCCGCGGCCGATCTGGCTGACGATCCCTTGAGTCGCGGTCTCCGGGAGGCTGAACGGGCTGCCGATCGCCACCACGGGGTCTCCCACCTGCGCCGCCGAGGAATCCGCGAACGGGATCGGATGAAGTTCGGAAGTCGGAACGTTGACGTGGATCACGCCGACGTCGGTCGACGGATCGGTCCCGAGCACCTTCGCCGGCACCTTCTGGCCGTTCTGGAAGGTGACCGTGACGCTCTGCGCGCCGGCCACCACGTGCTCGTCGGTGAGGATGTCGCCCTTCGTGTCATACACGACGCCGGCGCCCTCGCCCTCCGTCTGCTGGCCGCCACCGCCTCCGCCGAACGGGCCGAAGCCACCGCCGTTGCTGACCGACTGCACTGTGATGTCGACCACGCCGGGGCTGGCGCTGCGGTAGATCTGGTTGACGGTCAGCCCGCGTCCCTTGCTGAGCGAGGTCGGGATCCGCCCCGCCGAGGGCTCGTAGACGGTGGTGGTGACGTTGTGGGTGGTGGTGCTCCCGCTGGCGACCGCCAGTGCGATCGCTCCTCCGGCGATCGCGCCACCGACGACCCCCAGCCAGCCGCCTTTACGACTCATGATCAATTCTCCTGACGAAAGTAAGACCCATATGGCTCCAGTACAGCATGCAGTGGTGAGAAACTCTTCAGAACGGGATGAGAGGTTGGTAAGAGGGCTGCTCTTGCTGCCGCTCTTGCGGAGCCGGCGAGACCGTCTCGGCTAGGCGATCGGTCCGGCCTGCGGCGCCGGCGCTCCAACCGCCGGACCGCCCAGGCTTGCACCGGCCTGCGGCGCCGGCGCTCCGAGAGCCGGACCGCCCAGGCTTGCGCCGGGCCGTCGCCATGGGCCCGCACCGGCCGGTCGCCAGTGCGCGCCCTTGCCCCAAGCCCGGAAACCGAACCTCGGGCCGGTCCGGTTGATCTCGTCGTCGAGCCGGCTCGAGAGGCGGCTGAGGATCTCCTGCTCCTGGGCGCTGGTGATCCTCTTTGCCGCCACGGCCTTGTCCAGGGTCGCTGTGATCGAGGCCGTGATCGCGGCCTTCAGGCCGCTCGCCGACTTGCCGCGAGCCGTCGCGATCTGCGCGAGCGACCTGCCGGCGCCCAGCTGCGCGACGAGCTGGCGTTCGCTGAGCCCGAGGTAGGAGGCCGCCGCGGCGAGCGCGCCGGCGCCGCGAGCGCCAAAGTGAGGCCCGGCGCCGGGCTGGCCGGGGGCACCGAAGAGGCGCCGGCCGGGGAAGAACCCGGGGCCACCGGGCCCCGGGCCGGGG
Source organism: uncultured Solirubrobacterales bacterium (assembly GCA_963767695.1). Taxonomy (GTDB): domain Bacteria; phylum Actinomycetota; class Thermoleophilia; order Solirubrobacterales; family Solirubrobacteraceae; genus Palsa-465. The sequence continues at coordinate 208,220 of CAVYFE010000018.1, read as the reverse complement.
GCACCGAAGAAGCTTCGGCCGGGGAAGAACCCGGGCCCGGCGGGCCCCGGGCCGGGCGGCAGCGGCACGGTGCCGCCCTTCGTGATGCGCTGCTTGAGCGCTTTGGCCTGTGCCTGCGTCAAGCGGCCGCTCGCGACCGCTGCGTTCAGCTGGTCGATCGCCGCACCCTGTACCGCGGCCGACAGCTGCGTCGGCGTGACGTGCAGCCGCTTGGCGACATCGTTCAGAAACGCCTGGCGCGCATTGGCACCGGAATCCTGACTCTGCGCATACGCGCCGCCGGCGAACGCCGCCGCCGCGATCACGGTTACCCCGATCACCACTCTGCGCTTGAGGCTTGAAGGCACGGATGACTCCTTCAGTTGGCCGGGCGCGTCGGGGAACCAGCGCGCCCGTGGCGGGAATCAAACCGGAGCAGTTTGAGAGGAAGATAAGAGTTCAGGGGTGGCGCATCCGCAAGATCGCGCGAAGCCGGTCGGCCTCGCTGCGCGGTGTCCGCGTCATTCGCTGCCAGGTGATGCGGACCGTCCCGAACCCGCGCACGAGATTGTCCGCATCGCGGTCGCGGTCGCCTTCGAAAGAGTCGCGATCACGGTGGTACTCATAGCCATCCAGCTCGACGATCAGCCGTTCGGCCTCGAACAGCGCGTCGACCACGTAGCGGCCGATCCTCACGTTCACCTTCGGCCGGGGAAGGCCGAACCGCTCGCAGAACGCCATGAACGCGTCCTCGAACTCGGACCTGGTCGGGGCGTCGGGCGCGGCCACGAACGTCCCGAGTCGTCCCGCGCCTGGATGCCGCGGAAACCTCGCGAGCACGTCCTCGAGGTCCTTCACCCGGAGGTAGGACGACAGCCTCGCCTCGCGCACCGTCCGCCTCAACGCCTTGTCGTTGAGCGCCGGCGCGACGTCGAGCACGGTCCTGGCGGGGCTGGTGACCCAAATCCCCAGGTGCTTGCGAACGTCGCGGCGCGTCAGCGCCGTCGACCTGTGGACTCTGATTCCGGGCCGGTTGTGGTTGGCGGGCGCGATCACATCGAACGGGACCCCCCATGGCTTGTGCCAGCCCCACAAGCAGAGCGCCGAGAAGTGGCTGAGAACTGCCTTCGGGCCGCAGGCGAGGACCGCCGCCGAGGCGCGAGGCACGGGAAGCACGGGGACGGTGCCGACCGCGTAGACGCCGGCGTGAACGCGGTGGAGGCGTCCGACGCGGAGCCGATACGCGATCGCGCTGCGGTTCAACCCAAGCGCAAACAGTTGTTCGCGGGTGATGTAGCCGAGCTGTCGAACCGCGATCGCGGCGATGGCGAGGTCAACTGCTCCGTGCATCCGCCCCACCCGAGCCCGACCCCGCCCGATCGGCCCTGCCAAGCGGAGGGTTCCCGATAAGGCTGAATAATTCGGCCTTTTTGAGCACCCTCCGCATTCTCAGGCCGCACGCCCCGCTCCCCCGGGAATGTCACACAGTTTTCACGCACGCCGCCGGCGGTCCCGCAAGCGCCGGCGGCCCGCAAAGCGCCGGCGGCCCGCAAAGCGCCGGCGAACCCGCCGTCACCCCTCGTCGGCCAGCTCCACGAAGTAGTCCAGCGCCTCGGGGTTCGCCAGCGACTCCCGACTCGCCGCCTCCTCCGCCGGCGTCCCCATCAGAATCCGCTTGACGGGCACCTCGAGCACCTTGCCCGACAGCGTCCGCGGCACCGAGGCGATCTGCTTGATCTCGTCGGGAACGTGACGCGGCGAGCAGTCCTCGCGGATCCGCTTGCGGATCCGCCCTCGCAGGTCGTCATCCAGCGACGCGTCGTCCTGCAACACGACGAACAGCGGCATCCAGCCATCCGTATCGGGGCGGGGGAGATCGACGACCAGCGCATCGACCACCTCCGGTATCTCGAGCGCGGCGCGATAGATCTCGCTGGTCCCCATCCGCACGCCGCCACGGTTGATCGTCGAGTCCGACCGGCCGTAGATGACCGCCGTGCCGCGGTCGGTGATCATGATCCAGTCGCCGTGGCGCCACACACCGGGCCACATCGAGAAGTAGCTGTCGCGATAGCGCTCACCCGAGGGATCGCCCCACAGGAACAGGGGCATCGACGGCATCGGCTTGGTAAGCACCAGCTCGCCGACCTCGTTCACCAGCGGCTTGCCCTCCTCGCTCCACGCCTCGATCGACGCGCCGAGCGAGCGCGCCTGGAGCTCCCCGAGGTAGACGGGCAGCGTCGGCACGCCACCGACGATCGCCGTGCACATGTCCGTCCCCCCCGACGTCGAGAACAGCCACGTATCGGAGCCGAGCTCGTCATAGACCCACTGGAAGCCCTCCGGCGTCAGCGGCGAGCCGGTGGATCCGACGGCCCGCAAAGCGCTCAGATCGCGTCCGCGCGTGGGCTCCACCCCCTCCTTCATGCATGACGAGATGAACGCCGCGCTCGTCCCGAAGCAGGTCATCTCCGTCTGCTCGGCGAGGTCCCACAGCGTCCCCAGATCCGGATAGCCGGGATTGCCGTCGAACAGCACGATCGAAGCGTCGGTCAGCAGCACCCCGATCAGGAAGTTCCACATCATCCAGCCGGTGGTCGAGAACCAGAACAGCCGGTCCCCGGCCTGGGCGTCGAGATGGAGGTGGCTCTTCTTCGTCTGCTCGAGCAGGATCCCGCCCTGGCCGTGCACAATCGGCTTCGGCAGCCCGGTGGTCCCGGAGCTGTAGAGCACCCACAGCGGGTGATCGAACGGGAGCTGGGCGAACTCGAGCGGCCCTTCCGCGAGGAACCCCTCCTCCCATCCCGACCCCTCCAGGTAGCCCAGCGTCACCACGTGCTCGAGCGACTCGATCGAGGAACCGATCCGCTCCACGACCTCACCGCGGTCGAAGTCCTTGCCTCCGTACCGGTAACCGTCGATGGCCAGCAGCACCTTCGGCTCGATCTGGGCGAAGCGATCGATCACGCTGCGCGATCCGAATTCGGGGGCGGCCGAGGACCAGACCGCGCCGATCGAGGCGCACGCGAGAAACGACGCGACGGTCTCGGGGATGTTCGGCATGTACGCCGCCACGCGATCGCCCTCCGAGACACCGAGTCGCCGCAGCCCGCCGGCAATCGCCGCCGTCTGGCGCCGCAGGTCCCCCCATGTCCACTGATCGAGCGAGCGCAGCTCGGAGGCGTGGCGCAGAGCCACATCCTCGTCGCGCTTGTTCCGGAAGATGTGCTCGGCGTAGCTGATCTGACCGCCGGCGAACCACTCCGCGCCCGGCATCTCGAGTCCGCTCAGCACGCGCTCTCCGGGTACCTCGAAGCGGAGCTCGAAGTGCTCGACGATCGACGTCCAGAACCCCTCGAGATCGTCGACTGACCAGCGCCACAGGTCCTCGTAGCTGTCGAAGCGCAGACCGCGCGAGCGCTCGAGCCACGCTTGATAGCGAGTCAGCGCGGCGCGCTCGAGCCGCTCGTCCGAGGGTCTCCAGAGAATTTCGGGTTCGGCCATGCCGGGAGTATCCACAACTACACTCGATTGGTGCCCGATGCGCCACAGGCGACGGACAGCGCCGCCGCCGAGGCGCTGGCGAACATCGTCCTACCCGACCACGAAGGAAACGATGTCCGCCTCGGCGACCTCTGGCAGGAGCGCCCGGCCGCGCTGGTGTGGCTTCGTCACTACGGGTGAACGTACTGCCGCGCGCACGCGGTGCAGTTGCACCGCGCCCGGGACGAGTTCGACGCCGCCGGCGTGCGGCTGGTGTTGATCGGGCAGGCCACCCCGCGGCATGCGGCGCACTTCCGCCGTCGGTTTCGGATCGAGCTACCGGTGCTGGCCGACGAGCACCGCGTCAGCTACAAGGCGATCGGCGCGAGGAAGGCAAACGTCGCCGAGTTGTTCGGCCCCGGCGTGGTGGCCAAGGGAATGCTCACCAGCGTCCGGCAGGGAGTGATCCAGGGCCGGACGATCGGTCATCCCGCCCAGCTCGGCGGCGCGGTCGTGATCACGCCCGACGGCAAGGTCGCCTGGTCCCATCTCTCGCAGAACGCGGGCGACAACGCGGCGCCAGAGGAGATCCTGACCGCCCTCGTTTAGGGGCGCGCCTTGCGGCGCGCTTTGGGGGTAGCCCGGGCGGGACCATCGCCTCGGGGGGTCGCCCGGGCGGGACCATCGCCTCGGGGGGTCGCCCGGGCGGGACCATCGCCTTGGAGGGTGGCCCGGGCGGGGCCACGGCCGCAGGGTAGGCCCGAGCACCGGCGGCCAGCTCCAGGCGGGAGTCGCGGCCCGGAGCGCCGCCGGCACCCGGATGGGCGGGAAATCTGCTCCCGCTGGCGACGAGGCGCACGTTCGTCGCCATCCCGGGAGCGTAGGCGGCAATCCGTCAACTCAGCGTAAAACCGCCAACGGTCACGGGAACGGTCTCGCGTTGGGTTGGTAGTACTGATAGATCGCGGGGGGCCTAGGTCCCTCACCCGCTCCCACGGTCGGCACCGCGGCCGCGAACAGCCGCGACAGGACGAGCGCGAGCAGCGCCGTTCCCGCGATCAGCCACAGAACCGCGACCGCCGGGCGCAGCCACGTCGCTCCGGCCGGCCTGGGCGGCCCGTGGGTGGCGGGCCGGTGCGGCCGGACAGGCGCAGCGGCAACTGCCGCTCCGGGACGCGCCGCGACGTGCTGACCGGACGTGACGGACTGGCTCGCTGCGCGGCGCCGGGGTGCCGGGCCGGGATAGTGCGTGTCGAGCTGGCCGCGCGTGAGCGCTTGGCGAAGGGCCCGCTGCCACTCCCCCGCGGGCGGACGGTTGATCGCGTCCCGGGCGAGCGCCCGGGCGAGCAGCCCGCGCAGCTCCGCGGGCACGTGGCGCAGGTGGGGAGCGAGCTCGCGGGCGTCGTGGGAGCGAGCGAACAGGCGCAGGACGATCAGCCCCAGCTTGTAGGCGTCGGTGGCGCGGGTGGGCGGGAACCCGGCGAACCCAGGCGGCAGGTTCCAGTCGCCGGTCTCCACCGGGGCGAGCGCCTGCCGGCCCTGGAACACCATCGAGTCGCAGTCGATGAAGCAGACGGATGGCTCGCCGGCGTCGAAGGCGACCAGCAGATTGCTCGGCGCGATGTCACTCGCGACGATCGCGTGCCGGTGCAGATAGCCGAGCGCCCCACACACCCGCTCGGCCACCTCCGTGCGCACGCGGGTGTCCAACTTGACATCGAGGCCCCGGAGCTGCAGGTAGCCATCCTCGCCCAGCAGGTGCTCGAGCGCCAGCAGGACGCGCTCGCGGCGACCGCTCGGCATCACGAACGGCGCCGCGAACCGCCGGGTCACGTCCGGCAGCGCGATTCCGACCGGCCTCACCCCGGCGTAGGCGATCATCAGCGGCCACGCCGTCACGCCGTGCAGCGCTCGCCGCTCCTCGCGCGCCAGCGAATGGCTCCACGCCACCATCTCCCCCAGGACCCCGGCCGCGGCGGCGGACGGCGGCCGGCGGTAGAGCTTGACCACGACGGGCCCGGGGCCGAGCTCCGGCGGAGTCTGGGCGGGGCGATGCACGCGGCCCTGCCCGCCGAGCCGGCTGATCGGCGCAAGCTCGCCGAAGGCCTCGATCTGGACGGCGTGCCGGGCGAGCGGCGGCACTGTAGCCAGGGTGCTCACGGTTCGGGCCACACAGCGACGAGGCTGCGATCGTCGTCATAGGTGCTGCGGCTGAAATCCAGTAGCCGCGCGAAGTCGAGGATGTCCGGCGGCCTCGCCAGCTCGCGGGCCAGCGCGCGCCCGACCTCGCCCGTTCCTCCGGCCAGCGGCAACGCGAGGCCGTCGGTGCACAGCAACAGCACGCTGCTCGGTTGCAGCCGGCACGTGTGTTCGCTGACAGCGCGCACCGAGCGCGGGAGCGCGTCGACGGCGCCACCGAGCAGGCCATCAGCCCGTTCGCTCTCACCGATGATCGTCTGGAACGCGCCGGCACTCAAAACCAGCGCCGGGGAGTCGCCGACGGCGGCGAGCTGCACGCGCGCAGAGCCTTTCCCGCCGGCGGCGTCCGCGGCCGGCGCGGTGATCGCGGCGAGGACCAGGGTCGTGGCCAGCGAGGCCGCCGCCGCCTCGATCCCCGCGTCCGGATCGGCGGCGAAGCGCCGGTGCTCCTCGACGAGCGCCCAGGCGGCGTGATCGAAGACCTCACGCCAGTTCAGATCCGGCGCGCCGCGATCGAGCTGACGCACCACCGCGGCGCTCGCGTGGCGCACCGCGAGCGCTGCCGCCAGGTCGGAGCGGCCCGCTCCCGAGACGCCGTCCGCGACGGCGGCGATCACCGTGCGGCTGGGCTCGTGTAACCGCAGGCAGACGTCATCTTGCCGCGGGCCACCGAGATAGCGCTTGGAGAGCCCTCGCACCGACGCCGCCCTCACCGCGAGCCCAAATGCGCTCCCCCCATCGGCGATCGCGTCGGGGCGGTAGGGCTCGGCTCCGGCGAGCCGAACCTCCACCTCGGGCGCCGGCTCGCCGATCGTCAACGGACCGCGGGCCAGCCGCACGCGGCGCCGGGTGCCGGCGTGGCTGCGGTCGGCGGCGGGTGTCTGCGCTCGTACGGTGTCTGGTTTCTCGGCGCTGCGCTCCCCCTCCGACGACGCCATCGCGGGCCGTCTACACGAGCGGGGCGTCGAGCTGCACGAATCCCTCCGGCTTCTCGAACTCGATCGTCTGCTCACCGCGGTCCAGGCGCTCGGCCGAGGACACCATCGAGTTCAGCATCGACGCGGCAAACTCGGAGATCGCGCCGGCCGTCGAGGACCCCTCGGTCATCATGAACGCGTAGCGGGGCGAGCTCGCCAGCTGCTGGATCACCTTGGCGTCGGCGTCGCCGACCCCGAACGCGAGGAGGTTGGGCCGCTCCTTGAACCCGGAGTCCCTGAGCTCCTCCAGAGACGCTCGCCACCTGTCCTCCTGGTCGGTCGGCTGACCGTCGCTGAGGAAGAACACCGATGGACGATGGACCTGGTAGCCGCTGCCCTTGAGCAGCGCGACGTCACCCGGAATCGTCTGTCGCAACGCGTCGAGCGCGCTCGCGTAGCTGGTGCCGCGTCCCCGCGGCGACAGCGCCGGCAGGATCAGGTCCTCGGTCAGCTCCGATAGCTCCAGGCGCCTCTGCGCCGTATCGGCAAACGTGATGATCCCGAACCGAACCTTCTTGCCGATCAGGGGATGCTTGGCCACCTCGTCGCGCAAATCGATCAGCCCCTGGTTGACCGCAGCGATCGGGTCGCCGGCCATCGAGTGAGACTCGTCGCCGACGAAGTACATCGGCAGCACCTGACCGACCACCGCCGGCGCCGGCGACCCCGCGGGCACCGGCGCCGGCGACCCAGCGGGAACCGGCGCCGGCGACCCGGACCACAGTGGCGGCGGCGAAGCGGCCTGCGGGGGCGAGCTGGCCGGCGCCGCTGCCGGTGGCGCGGCGCCGGCCTTAGTCGTCCGGTTCGTCGACAGCCGTTTGAGCTTCATCGTGTACCCCGAGTTGAGGATCTCATAGGCTCGAACCGTCCCGATCGCTCAGCTGCTCGCGGTCGTGGTCGTTCCGCCGCCCGCGGGCCGCAGGACGCTCGCGCACGCGCGGCTCGCCGCCTGGAACTTCGGATTGGTGCGAATGTTCGCCGGGAACACGGAGCCCTTGCCGGAGAAGTTGGGCGCGGGCAGGTTGTACCCGTGCTGGCGAACGCAGGTGACGAACTTCTGGATCGCCGCGTGCGAGAGCCTGAAGCGTCCCGGCCGACCGCGGAATCCAAACTGCGCGCCGCATGCCTTGAATGCCGCCGCGAACTTGGAGTTCCCCCCGCCGCGGAAGCCTCCGCCTCCGCCGAAGAAGCCGCCACCGGCTCCGGGCGGACGACCGCTGCCGGCCGGGCGGTTGGGCAGCGTGACGCCGTGCTGCTTCAGACACGCAACCAACGCTGCGCGCCTAGCGGTTGGGCTGGTCCCCGATGACGTCGAAGATGACGACGCCGCCGCCGACGTGGTGGTCGAACTGCTGGAACTGCTGCCGCACGCGGCGAGCGCGAGGCTAGCCGCCAGCACTCCCAGCACGAGAACTCCCCGCCTGGGTGCGATTTTGATGATGGTCAACGTCTGGTCCTTTCCTGTTCTTTATTCATTTGCCGCCGCCCCCGAACAGGGAGCTGATGGCGGAGCCCGAGCCGCTGCTCGAAGTTCCACTCGAGCCGGCGCCCGAGGCGCTCGCCCTCGCGCCAGAGTCGCTCACCGAGGTCGCTGAGATCGTGCCGCCCGACTTCTTCAGGCCTTGCACGACGACGGCGTCGCCGGGGCGGATTGCCGCCTTGGACACGCCGACGCTCTTGGTGATCTTGGTCGCGCTCGAGAGCTGCACCTTGACGACGTTCCCGTTGGCGGCCTCGGTGACGTAGATGTTCTTGCCATCGATGCTGCTGACGGACCCGAACGAGCTGTTGCCCCCACCAAACGCACCGGACAGAAACCCGCTTCTCGCACCCGCGGAGCCCGCCCCGCTCGCGCCGGAGGCGCCGGCGAGCCCTGCCGCGCCAGAGGCGCCGGCAAGCCGCGCCGCGCCGGCGCCGGTCGCGGCCGCTCTCGCCGCTCCGCCGAGGGAGGCAGTGCTCGAGGAGCTGCTCAGCTGACCCTTCTCGACACGAACGCCGACATAGAACCCGATCGCGCCGACGAGGAGCGCGAACAGCACCGCGCTGGCGCGCGTCAGGAAGCGGCGCCGGGGTCGGCCCGGAAGCGCAAGCTCCTGCTCGTCTTCATATCTGTCCCACTCCTCCTCGTGGCTTTCGTAGGGGATGGCACTCATGTCGATTCCTTTTTCAGGGTTGGATGGCAACGTGGCTACTCGAAGCGCAGGGCCTCGATCGGGCGCATCGCTGCGGCCCGACCGGCGGGATAGGTACCGAAGAACAATCCGATCAGGACCGCAGCGCCGAACGCGAGGCCGATCGAATATGGAGCGATCACCGGTTGGACGCCGGCGATCTTGAACTGGCTGCCGACGATCCCCGCCACGACGCCCGCCAGTCCGCCGAAGAACGAAACCAGCACCGCCTCGACCAGGAACTGGATCAAGATGTCGCCGTGACGGGCGCCGACCGCCTTGCGGATTCCGATCTCTCGGGTTCGCTCGGTGACCGAGACGAGCATGATGTTCATCACCCCGATCCCGCCGACCAGCAGCGAGATCGCCGCGACCTCCCCCAGCAGCGTCGTGAACACCTTGCTGCTCGCGGTCGAGGTCTGGATGATCGAGCTCTGATTGATCACGCTGAAGTTGCTGCCTGTCAACGAATCGGCCGTGGGTGGGTCGAGCCGGTTGAGGATGTTGGTGACCTCGGTCTGCGCAGCGTTGAGCTGGTCGCGTGACTTGGCCTGGACGACGATCTGGTTGACTCCTGCGTAGCCGGTGAGCGTGTCCTGCACCGCTGTCAGCGGAGCGATCCCAACGTCATCCTGGTTGGTGGCTCCGTTCGAGCCCTTCGGTGCGGTCACGCCGATGATCTGGTAGTTGGTGCCGTTGACCTGGACCGTTTGGCCGACCGGGTCCTGACCGCCGAACAGCTCGCTCACGACCGTGGGCCCGACGACCAGCACGCGGCTGTGATTGGCCTCCTCCGCACTGGTAAACCACGACCCCGAGGCCATCGTGTAGTCCCGGGCCTGCTCGTAGCTCGGCGTCGTGCCGACGAACGACGACGGCGAGTAGGTACTTGCGCCGGACGTGAGCGTGACGTCGCCGGCGCTGACCACCGGCGAGGCGCTTTGCACATCCGGCGCCTCGAAGCGGTTCTGAAGGGCGTTGGCATCGGCGACCGTGAGCTGCGTGGTGCTCACAGCCTCGCGTCGAAGTCCGCCCAGGGTGGGGGTGGTGGTGACCAGCAGAACGTTGCTGCCGAGCGCGTCGATCTGCTTCTCGACTGCGTCGGAGGAGCCGGTGCCGACCGCGATCAGCACGATCACCGAGCCGACCCCGATCGTCAGACCCAGGATCGTCAGCCCCGAGCGCAGCTTGTTGGCGGCCAGGCCGCCGAGCGCGACATGCAAGGTCTCGATCATGTGAGCCTCGCGGTCATGTGGGGCTCGCGATCATGTGACCCTCGAAGTCGTATCGGGCCGCTCGTCGGCGATGATCGTTCCGTCCTTGATCTTGATCACCCGGCGCGCATGCGTGGCGACCTCGTCTTCGTGCGTGATCAGGACGATCGTCCGTCCCCCCGCGCTGAGCCGTTCGAACAGTCCCAGGATGTCGGCGCCGGAAGCCGAGTCGAGATTTCCGGTCGGCTCGTCTGCGAGGATGATCGCCGGGTTGGTGACCAGCGCGCGAGCGATCGCGACGCGCTGCTGCTGGCCGCCCGAGAGCTCTGAGGGCAGATGGTGCATGCGGTCCGCGAGCCCGACCTGGTCGAGCGCCGCCATCGCCCGCGCTCGCCGCTCGCCCCGAGGCAGCCCGGCATAGGACAGCGGCAGCTCGACGTTGGCGACCGCGCGCGTGCGCGGGATCAGGTTGTAGCTCTGAAAGACGAACCCGATGTGGCGGTTGCGTACATCCGCCAGGTTGTCCTCGTCGATGCCTCGCACGTCGATGCCGCTGAGCAGGTAGGTACCACTCGTCGGCGTGTCGAGACAGCCCATGATGTTCATCAGCGTGGTCTTTCCGCTCCCCGAGGCGCCCATGATCGCGACGTACTCGCCGCGCGCGACGCGCACGCTCACCCCGCGCAGTGCGTGGACGGCGATGTCACCGACGCTGTAGGTCTTGCGCACGTCGCGGATATCGATCACGGTCGCCGGCCGCTGGCGAACCCGGCGGGGGGCGGCTTTCGGTCCAGCTCGGCCAGGGGGGGCTGCCGTGCCCGCGGCGAGCGCCGCGCCCGGAGCGCTCGCTGCGCTCGTGAAACCGCCGGCCGCCGCGACGGCCGCTCGCGGCGAGACATCAGCCGCCGCCTCCGGCGGCGCGCTGGAAGAAGCCACCGCCGCCGCCTCCGAGGCCCCCACCGCCGCCGCGGAAGAACGCGCCGGCGCCGCCGCCCAGACCGCCGCCCCCGAGCGTGCCGCTCGAGCCGCTCGTGGTGCCCGTGCCCGAGCTGAGCGAAGGCAGGGTGATCGTCACGACGAGCTGCTGACCGGCGCTCAGCCCGCTGATGATCTGGGTCCTGCTGTCTCCCTTGAGGCCGACGACGACCTGCTGGGAAACCGACTTGCCGTCGTGCAGGACGTTGACCGTACCCAGCGACCCGGTGCCGGTCACCGCTTGGTTGGGGACGTTGACGCCCTGGGCCTGGCCGACGATCACCGCCGCCGACGCGCTCATCCCCGGCTTGACCTGCGAATCTCTCTGATCGAGCGTCAGCGTCGCGTTGTAGCTGACCACGCCGCTGCTCGTCGTCCCGACCGGCGAGATCTGCGTCACGTGCGCCCCCAGCTCCACCCCGGGCAGCGCATCGAAGGTGATCGTCGCCGGCTGCCCGACCTTGACCTTGCTGATGTCCGACTCGCTGAACGCGACGGTCATCGTCATCGTCCCAGTGTTCACGATCTCGGCAAACGGCGAGCTGGACGAGCCGCTGGACGACGAGGACGAGGATCCGCCCGAACCGCCGAGGCTTCCTGCGGTCGCCGTCCCTCCCGCAGCCCCGCCGCCGCCGCTCGACGAGGACGAGCTCGACGACGAGCTGCTGCTGGACGAGGCGTTCGAGCTGGATCCTGCAGACACCGAATCACCGGGCAGCAAGCTGGCCAGCGAGGCGATCGTGCCGCTTGTGGGCGCGAACAGCTTGGTGTCGTTCAGCGCCGTCTGCGCGCTGCGCACGTTCGCCTCGGCGCTGAACACGGACGCTTCCGCGGACGCGATGCTCGACGGTGACGGAGTCGTCGTCGTGGTCTGCGTCGTCTTCGTGGTCGAGCTGGCGCCGCTGCTCCCGCTACCACCGCTGCCGCCGCTCCCGCTCCTCCCGCTCGAGGAGCCGCCGCTCCCGCTGTTCCCGCTCGAGGAGCTGCCACTCCCGCCACTCCCGCTCGAGGAGCTGCCGCGAGACCCCCCTCCGGAGCCGCTCCCGCTCGAGGAGGGCGTGTTCGGCCGGGTTGTCGTCGGCTTGCGGGCGGGAGTGGTCGTGGTGGTGGGCGTGGTGGTCGTGGTGCCCGACGCATGGCTGCCCCCGGGCTTGTACGAGACGAACTCGGCGCTCGCCGAGACGCCCGTCAGGCCGGCCGTCGTCGCGCTGGACCCAGAGGAGCCCCCCGACGCGCTCGAGCTGCCCGAGCCCCCCGACCCGCCCGATGCGGTCCCGTTCTCGACCTCGGTGAGCTGGTCCTGGGCAGCGGTGAGCTGGTCCTCCGCCTGGTCCAGCGAAAGCTGCGCGTTGGTCGGATCCAGCGTCGCCAGCAGCTGCCCGTTGGTGACGTGCTGGCCGGCCGAGACATAGACGTGCGCAAGCGTGCCGCTGGTCTTGAAATTGACGTCGACATCGGTACCGGCCTGGACGTTTCCGGTGCCCGTCACGGTCGACTGGACGATCCCGTCCTCAGCGGTGACGATCTCCTTGGAGGTCCGCGCCGAGCTGCTCGGCGGTCCGATCTCGACGATCGCCAGCGCCGCCACCGCGATCGCCACCACCGCGAGCACATACAGATGCCACGGCCGGGAGGCCCTATCTCGCCTCACGCGTAATCCTCATCGCTCGCGAGGCACATAACGGATAGCTCGATTTCGCTGCACATGAGGAGGGCCTGCCGGAGACTGATTTAGCGACGCCGCTGTCATTTCCGCGTAAGCGCGCGCGATTCTTCCCCAACCCTTAACTTCGATGGCCTCGGGGTCGCAGGTAACTCGAGGCGCACCTCGAGTCCGCCCGTCTCGGGGGCGCTGATCTCCAGCGTCCCCGAGTGCGCCCGCACGACCGAGCGCACGATCGAGAGCCCGAGCCCGAATCCCTCGCGCCTTGCCCCCAGGCGCCGGAACGGCTCCGCGAGACCTTGTGCTTCGGTAGCGTCGATCCGGGGACCGCCGTTGGACACCGTCAGCGACACGCGACCGTTCTGGTGGCGGGTCGAGACGTCGAGGTGACCGCCGCGCTCGTTGTGGCGGATGCCGTTGTCCAGCAGGTTCGCGACCATCCGCTCGAGCAGCGCAGACTCGCCTCGGGTCCAGGCGGGTTGAAGGTCGTCGCGCAGCCGCACCCCCGCCTCCTGGGCACGCGCGTGCAGATCGGTGATGCAGTCCCCGGCCAGCGCGGCAAGGTCGACCGGCTCCTCGCGTCCTGTGGCCGCCTCGCTGCGGGCCAGCGTCAGCAGGCCCTCCAGCAGGCGCTCGCAGCGATCGATCGACTCACGGACCGCCTCACCCATCTCGCGCAGCTCAGACTCGCTGCAATCTGGATCGGCGAGCGCGACGTCGACCTCCGTGCGCATGATCGCCAGCGGCGTGCGCAACTCGTGAGACGCATTGGCGACGAAGTGACGCTGGCTCTGGAACGCGTTGTCCAGCCGCCCGAGCATTCCGTCGAACGTGTCCGCGAGCTCCTTCAGTTCATCCGCCGGCCCGCTGAGGGCGATCCGCTCACCGAGGTTCTCTCCCGAGACGCGGCGCGCGGTCGCGGTGATCTGGCGCAGCGGCCGCAACGCGCGCCCGGCCAGCAGCCACCCCGCGGCCACCGACACCATCGTCATCACCCCGAGCGCGAGCAGGTACTCGACCAGCAGTCGGTGGAGCGCGCCGGCGCGCAGCTGGGCGCGGACAGCGGCCGCGACACTCGCCTCCGGAGAGCCGGGGAGAAACCGAAACGAGCCACGGGAGAACGGGGGGCTGGCGGGTGGCACCACCCCGAGCTTCTGGAGCTGCTGGCGGACCTGACGGTAGTTCGCGCCGGCGTCGAGGTTGTGGCGCACGAGTACGTAGCCGAGCGTCAACAGCACTGCGCCCGTGATCAGGAACACGACTCCGTAGAGCACGGTCAGGCGCAGCCTGATTGTCGGTGGCGGCAGGCCCGCCGCCAGGCGTGAGAACCCGCGTCGCGAACCGGTCTCAGCCTCGCGCCTCATCAGCCCATCCGGTAGCCGACGCCGATGACGGTCTCCACGGCCGCCGGCTCTCCCAGCTTTCGGCGCAGGGTCATGATCGTCATCCGAACCACGTTGGTGAACGGATCGATCTGATCATCCCAAACCCGCTCGAGCAGTTCCTCCGCCGACACCGCCGCTCCATCGGCGCTCATCAAAGCTTCCAGCACCGCGAACTCCTTGCGCGCCAGCAGCACCTCCCGCCCGCCCCGCTCGACGGTTCGGCGGGCCGGATCGAGCTCGATGTCCCGGTGCTGGAGCACCGGCGGCCGGCTCGGGACCGACCGCCGCGCGAGTGCCCGAATCCGGGCCACGAGCTCGGCGAACCGGAACGGCTTGGGCAGGTAATCGTCGGCGCCCAGCGAGAGACCCTCCACGACATCATCGAGCGTGCCCGCCGCGGTCAGCATCAGAATCCCTGTCTCCGGTCGCTCGTCGCGGACCGTCCGGCATACGTCGTCGCCGTGGACGCCGGGCAGATCCCGGTCGAGCACGAGCACGTCGTAGCGGACCACCCGTGCTTTCACGAGTGCCTCGGCCCCATCCGGCGCCAGATCCACGGCCATCCCCTCGCGCCGCAGACCGCGGGCGATCGCGGCGGCCAGCCGGCGCTCATCTTCGGCGATCAAGACCCGCATGGCTGGAGGATGACGACCGATATGTAAGGACGACGTAAGACGGTAGATTCTCCAGATATACGGCGGCGTTCAGAATTACGACGAACGACGTCACCCGAACTCCTCCCCACCCGATGCCCTCGTCGCAGAACCTCGCTGAACGCAGCATGGCGGTGGGCCTACGTGCGCTCGGCAGGTTCGCGTCCTCCGATCTCATCGATCGGCTGGGCCTGCGCGAGCCGACCGAGCGGTTCCTGCACAGCGCCTCGAAGACGACGATGCGCACCGCGGCCCGCGCCGAACGGACCTTCGCGGCCGCCCAGAAGCTCTCGCGACCCGCCCGCCAGCCCCGCGCGGCGCGAACCGACCTGTTCGATCTCGTCCCCACCGAGGAGCAGCAGCTGCTCCGTGAGTCGGTGCGCGATTTCGCCTTGCGAAAGCTGCGTCCCGCCGCCGAGGCCGCGGATGCGCAGTCAGCCGCGCCCGAGCAGCTGCTGGCCCAGAGCAACGAGCTTGGGCTCACGATGGTGGGGGTGCCGGAGGAGCTCGGCGGCGCCGTCGCGGAGCGCTCGGCGGTCACCTCGGTGCTGCTCAGTGAGGCGCTCGCGCAGGGGGACATGGGAATCGCGGTCGCCTGTCTGGCCCCGGCCGGGGTATCGACTGCCTTGGGTCTGTGGGGCGACGCCGACCAGCAGGCCACCTACCTGCCGGCGTTCGTCGGCGACGAAGTTCCCGCCGCGGCGCTCGCCGTGCTGGAGCCTCGAGCGCTGTTCGACCCCTTCCACCTGCACACGCACGCGCACCAATCAGGCGGCGGCTACGTGCTCGACGGCGTCAAGTCGCTCGTGCCCCGCGCCGGCGACGGCGAGCTGTTCATCGTTGCCGCCGCGCTCGCGGGTCGCGGTCCGGCGCTGTTCATCGTCGAACCCGGAACTACGGGCGTGACCGTCGAGCCCGAGCCGGGGATGGGGATCCGCGCGGCGGGGACCGGCAGGCTTACGTTCGAGGGCGCGAAATTGCCGGCGAGCGCGCTGCTGGGCGACGCGGACGCGGAGATCTACCGCGACTGCGTCCAGCTCGGCCGGCTCGGATGGTGCGCGCTGGCCGTCGGCACAGGCCAGGCCGTGCTCGACTACGTGGTCCCGTACGTCAAGGACCGCACCGCGTTCGGCGAGCCGGTGTCCAACCGCCAGGCGGTCGCGTTCGCCGTCGCCGACATCGCGATCGAGCTCGAGGGGATGCGGCTGGCCACCTACCGGGCCGCCAGCCGCGTCGATCAGGGGCTGCCGTTCGCGCGGGACGTCGCACTGGCTCGGCGGCTGTGCGCCGAGCGCGGCGCCCGGATCGGATCCGACGGCGTCCAGCTGCTGGGCGGCCACGGCTACGTCAAGGAGCACCCGGTCGAGCGCTGGTATCGCGACCTGCGCGCGGTGGGCGTGATCGAGGGAGCGCTGCTCGTCTAGTGGGTCTCACCGATTAGCGATGCCGATCAACCTCGAGATCCCGAGCAAGTTCACCCAGCTCGTCTCGCAGTCCCATCGAGTGGCGAGCGAGGTGTTCCGCCCGATCTCCCGCAAGTACGACCGCGCCGAGCACGCATACCCGAAGGAGCTCGACATGCTCGCTGCGGTGATCGACGGAATGAACGAGTCAGGCGCGTTGGGCGGCGCCGGCGCGGGCGGCGTAGGTGGCAGCCCAGGCGGCAACGGCGCGTCCGCGTCGGCCGAGAGCGGGAACCGGAACGCCAGCAACCTCGCGAGCCTGCTCGGGCTGATCGAACTGTGCTGGGGTGACGTCGGGCTGCTGCTGACGATGCCCCGCCAGGGTCTCGGCCAGGCGGCGATCGCGGCCCTCGCCGACGAGCACCAGCTGCAGCGGTTTGGCGGCAAATGGGCCGCGATGGCGATTACCGAGCCCGAGGCCGGATCAGATTCCGCGGCGATCCGCACGACCGCCCGCTACGACCCCGACACCGACGAGTACGTGCTCAACGGCGAGAAGATCTTCGTCACCTCGGGCGCCCGCGCCGACCTGATCGTCGTGTGGGCGACGCTCGATCGCGACCGCGGCCGAGGCGCGATCAGGTCGTTCGTGGTCGAGCGCGAGAACCCGCGGCTGAAGCTCGACCGGCTCGAGCACAAGCTCGGGATCCGCGCCTCCGATACCGCCAACTTCGTCCTGGAGGACTGCCGCGTGCCGACGGAGAACCTGCTCGGCAGCCCCGAGATCGAGACCGGGCGCGGGTTCGCCGGGGTGATGCAGACCTTCGACAACACTCGGCCGCTGGTCGCGGGAATGGCGATCGGCGTCGCGCGCGCATGCCTTGACCGGACCCGCGAGCTGCTCTCACAAGCGGGCATCGAGATCGACTACGACGCGCCGCCCCACAGCCAGGCGGCAGCGGTGTCCGAGTTCATCGCGATGGAGTCCGACTGGGAGGCCGCCCGGCTGCTGACGCTCCAGGCCGCATGGATGGCCGACAACCGCAAGCCGAACTCGCTTCACGCTTCGATGGCCAAGGCCAAGGCGGGGCGCACCGGCACCGACATCGCCCTGCGGTGCGTCGCGCTGGCGGGCGCGATCGGCTACGGCGAACGCGAGCTGCTCGAGAAATGGGCCCGGGACGTGAAGATTCTCGACATCTTCGAGGGCACCCAGCAGATCCAGCTCCTGGTCGTCTCGAGGCTGCTGCTGCACAAGACGTCCGCCGAGCTCAAATGACCGGCGCTTTGCTCCTGTCCCGGATCGCGATGATCCCGTCGAGCGTGCCGAGATACTCGGTGGCGCCCCGCCCCAGCGCAATCCCGGCGTAATTGTTGTTGTACCCCACGCCGGTTCCCGCGAGCTGCTTGTAGACGGTCCGCCCGGTGCGGAAGTCGATCGCGGTCCAGTACCACGGATCCGATGAGCCTGGATCCTTTGTATACGTGTAGATCAGCCCGTTGGCCAACGACAGCTTCGAGACCACGGTCGGGGCGCGCTCGGTGGTGTTGGTCCAGACGACGTGGCAGCCGTTCCCGTTGCGGTCGATATCCACGCGCGCGAAGCCGGCCCTGGTCAGCCCCCCGCCCCCCACCGCCGGGGGTCCCGTGTAGCCGTAGTTGTTCTCGACGATCATCGAGCGCCCGGCGGCGATCAGCGAGTTCTCGTCGGCGCTTGCGCCGCGGCTGAACACCGGGACCTTGCAGACCGTCCGCGGCAGGTGCACGGCCCACCAGTGGCCCTGGCGGCGCACCCGCCGGGTCGGGTCGAGCTGGGTGCGGTACACGACCACGTCCATCGGGTCTGCGTTGTCGGTGATGTTGACGTAGCCGCCCTGCATCACCGTCGGGGTCGTCCCGGTTCCGTCGTCGACCTGGCCCGGCTTGTGCTCGTAGCTGTTCGGATAGCGGACGTGCCAGGTGATCTCCGGCGCTCCGCGCCGTCCGGAGGCGAACCGGTACAGCTGGCGATTGGTGGCGATGTAGACGCCTCCGTGCTGATCGGTGGCGAACGAGTTCTCGATCTCCCCTCGCGCGCCGTGGCCCAGCCGGATCACGCGAACCGCGCGGGTGGCGAAGTTGAGCGTTCCGACCACTCCGTCGCGGCGCGCCACGAACCACAGCAGGCCATGAGAGTCGGGCAGCGCGGAGGTGATCTTCTCGGTCGCCCGGAGCACGTGGCTGAGGTCGTAGTCGCCGACCTGCTTGAAGCCGCTGCCGTCGGGCGTCTGCGCGATCACGTAGATGTGTCGCGTGGTCGTGGCCGTCACCACCCGGTCGTGTGCATCGAGATAGAAGTAGCCGCCGCCCGTGAAGTCCTGGAAGATCGACGAGTCCGGCGCCCCTTGGCGCGGCGGGAGCGAGAACGTGGCCAGCGTCGCCAGCGTGTTCGGATCGAACATGTACAGCTCCGGTCCGCTCAACCCGACGCAGATCGACAGCAGCCGGCCGCGCGCGTCGAACGTGATCGAGCCGCAATCGCGGCTGATCAGTGAGGAGAAGGTGTGCGGAGCGCGCCCGAGCGGCCCGCCCCACGCGTAGGCGTCGGTCTGCCACGCGTCGTTGTGAATCTCCGAGAGCCCGTTCGGCGCCATGAACCGGTTGCGCGGGGTGCGCCCGATCCCCGTGATCGGAGCGGGCGTCGCCGGCCCGCCCTCGTATGTCGGCTGGGCGGGGACCGAGGGAATGGGGACCGGCGGAGTCGCAGCCCGCGACGCCGAGCAGGCAAGCGCAACGATCCCCGCCACCAGCAGCGTCATGGCGCCTCGACGGGACAGGCGGGCGATCACAGTCCCGCCGCTTCCCGCTGGAGCACGCTCCACGCGCGCCTGACGTCCGCCTCGGTCGTGTTCATCTGCCCGATCGCGAGCCGCAGCACGTAGCGGCCATTCAGCGACGCGTGAGAGATGAACATCTCACCGCTGGCGTTGACGCGTTCGAGCAGCGCTCGGTTGCGCGCGTCATCGCCCTCCATCCGGAAGCAGACAAGGGAGAACAGGCGCGGCGCGCACAGCTCCCAACCCGGCTCGCCGGCAAGCCACTGCTCGAACCGAGCCGCGAGCTCGATCCCGCTGCGGATGTGGGCCTGCAGCCCGCTGCGCCCGCGGCAGCGCAGCACGGCCCACAGCTTGAGCGCCCGGAAGCGGCGCCCCAGGACCGGGCCGTACTCGCTGAGACTGAGGGCGTCCTCGGCGTCCGGCGTGCGCAGAAACTCCGGTACGACGCTGAACGCCTGCCGGAAGTCGTCCGGCCGGCGGGTCCACAGCAGCGAGCAGTCCATCGGCGTGAGCATCCATTTGTGGGCGTTGACCACCAGCGAGTCGGCACGGTCGACCCCCGCGAACGCCCACCGATGCTCCGGACAGACCATCGCCGCTCCCGCATAGGCGGCGTCGACATGCAGCCACGTTCCGGCTCGCTCGCACGCATCGGCGATCGCCGGCACCGGATCCACAGCCGCCGACGCAGTCGTACCGACGGTAGCGACGATAACGGCGGCATCGGACAGATCGCCCAGCTGCTCCGGGTCCAGGCGAAACTGGTCGTCACACGCCACCGTACGCAGCCGCATACCGAGCATCCTCGCCGCTTTCTCGGCTGCCGAGTGGGCCTGCTCGGAGCAGATTACGAGCTCGCGGCCGGTGGCTTTCCGAGCGGCGATGACCGCCGCCAGCGTCGAGGTCGAAGCCGTGTCCTCGATGTGACCGTGCCAGCCGCTCGGGAGCCCCAGCAGCTCGGCCACCCAGCCGAGCACCACGTACTCGAGCTCGGTCGCCGCGGGGGCGGTCCGCCACAGGAACGCCACCGAGTTCAGCGTCGCCGCCAGCAGCTCCGCCAGGATCGCCTCCTCGGCCGCGCTGGTCGCGAAGTAGGCGAAGTACCGTGGATGCTGCCAGTGGGTGACGCCGGGCAGCAGCACCTCGTCGAGATCGCGCAGCACGTTGGCGAACGGCTCGCCCTGGTCGGGCGCGCTCGCCGGCAGCCGCGCGCGGATGTCGCCCGGCGCCACCTGCGCGAGCACCGGCAGCTCCGGCACGCGCTCGAGATAGCGAGCGGCCCACTCGAGCGTCGCGGCCCCGTCTGTGCGGAGATCCGTCAAACCGCCTTCGACGTCGCCTCGAACTCGTAGCGGACGCCGGTCAACTGCTCGGAGACCTCCCACAGCCTCCGTGACGCGTTCTCGTCGTAGGCCTTCCCGGCCGCGGTCACGATGTGGGGGTGTCCCCGCTGCTCCATGAATCCGTCCGGGCCGACGAACGAGCCGCCGGGCACGTCGGGGTTGGTCGCGGCATACAGCGTCGGCAGCGCCCCCATGTCCGCGCTCTGGGCGATGACCTTGTTGCTGAGGGCCATCGTCGCGCGCTCGTACCAGCGTGCCGGTCCCGCGAACTGGAGATTGGTGGCGGCGTATCCGGGATGGGCGGCCATGCTCAGCAGCTCCGTGCCGGCCGCGGTCGCGCGCCGCTGCAGCTCGAAGCAGAACATCAGGTTCGCGAGCTTCGACTGTCCGTAGGAGCGCCAGTTGTTGTAGCCCTGCTGGCCCTGGAGGTCGTCGAACTTGATCGTCCCGATCCGGTGGGCCCCGCTCGAGACCGTGACCACGCGCGGCGCCGGTGCGGCCAGCAGCCGGGCCAGCACCAGCCCGGTGAGCGCGAAGTGACCGAGGTGGTTGGTGCCGAACTGGCTCTCGAATCCGTCCACGGTGAGCCGCCGCGGTGGCGCCATCACCCCGGCATTGTTGATCAGCAGATCGAGCGACTCGTGCTCGCGTGAGAACCGCTCCGCGAAGCTGCGCACAGAGCGCAGCTCGGCCAGGTCGAGCTCGCGCACGTGCACGTCCGCTTGCGGGACCGCGGCGTGGATCTGCGCCACCGCCTGCTCCCCCTTGGCCACGTTCCGGCACGCGATCACGACCGTCGCCCCGGCCCGCGCCAGCTCGCGCGCCGTGGCGGCGCCAAGGCCGCTGTTGGCGCCGGTGACCAGGGCCAGGCGGCCGCTCTGATCCGGGATCTCCGCCGCTGTCCACTTCGACGCCATCAGCTCTGGTTCCTGCACTGCACGGACTCAGAGTACGCGCCGGGGCGGAACCGCAGCACCGGATCCTCGGAACACTCGATCCCGTCCACCACCCGGCTGGGGTCGAACACGAGGATGTCGCCGCCCGTTTCGCGCTCGGTATCCAGGCCGCTCAGCTCGAGCGTCCCGGCCGCCACGCGCTGGCGATCGTGCGGCCACGCGACGTATGGATCGTCGACCTGGTCGCCGGGGAGCGCGAGCTGCAGCTCGAGCGTGAAGCGCACCGGCCCGCCGGCGACGCGCCGGCGAATGTCCTCCTGGAGGTAGTCGCGGCCGAGTCGCCTGGCTGCCCACGGGGTCAGCCGGGACTCGGGCAGCTGCGGCACGAGCGTGTAGCGGACGTAGCGTGAGCCCCCCTCGGCGTCCACGAACCGGTACGCGTGGACGGCGTAGTAGCTGATCGTCGCGTAGCTCGCCGGAGGGCGCAGCGCCGGGAGGTTCGCCGGCAGCGTGCGCAGAGCCTCGGGATGGCGCGCGAGCACGAGCGGCATCTTGAAGGCGAGATCCACGCCGGGACGCTGGACGCGGAGCAGCTCGACGAACGCCTCGGGCCGGTGAAACGGGAAGCGCGGCGCGCTCTGGGCGACGATGTCGGTGCGCGAACCGTCGGGCAGGTACATCTTGACCGCCAGCCCGCGCACGTCCGGTGTGTAATCGGGCACGTCCGGATTGCCGCCGCCGTTGGAGACCCGCGCGGTCACCGGGACTGGCTCGCCCTGCATATGCGCGGCGCGGGTCAGCCGGGACGCCTGCGGGGTGGCGGTGAACGTTCCCTTGAGCAACGTTCCCTTCGCGTGCAGGGCGCGATGGCCGGGATGGCGCCCGAAAGCGGCGTGCGCCGCGTCGGTGGCGTCCTGCGGGGTGAGCGTCATCCGCTCTCCAGTACGTTGAACTCGATTCCCGCCTTGCGCAGCCGCTCGATCAGGGCGTCGCCCATCGCCACCGCCGGGGTCAGTTGCCCGAAGCGCTCGGGCAGATCGTCCTGCGCCAGGCACAGCGCCGACTCGGCGAGCATCTTCGAGGTCTCGCCATAGCCGGGATCGCCTCCGGAGACCTCGGTGACGACGCGCGTGGCGCCGGCCCGTGCGAGGAACCGCACCCGGAACCACGATCTCTCCCGCTGCCGCGCTGACGGGCCCTCGCCCGCGTCCTTCAGCATCAGCAGCGCGTTACGCGTCGGCGGCAGCTGCGCCAGCGCGATCGCCGCACCGGCACCGACGGTCATCCCGACGAGGACCGGCAGTTGCTTCTGGACGAGGTAGTGGCTGTATGTGAAGTCGGGACCGTAGCGATCGAGGGCTCGGGCGGAGCGGAGCACCGTCTGCGGGTCGATCGTCGGTAGTGGAACGACCCAGCCGCCCCCGACCTCGCTACGGTGCGGCTTGCCCGGGACCCCCTTCACCTTGCGGTCGGCGGGGCGCGGTTCCTGTTTGCGGCGCTCGCGCGCGACCCGCCTCGCCTCGCGCAGGCGCCCCATGATGTGAATCGCCGAGTGGTAGGTGCCGCCGGAGAAGCCGCCGGTGGTCCGCACGAACCCCTCGATCGCGATCGGGACGTCCTCCGGCAACCGCTCGACCGTGAACAGTGCCCCGAGGTCGTAGGGGATCGAGTCGAATCCGCACGAGTGGACGATCCGCGCGCCGCTGCGCTCCGCCTGCTCGTGGTAGCGCAGCCACATCAGATCCACGAACTCCGGCTCGCCGGTGAGATCGACGTAGTCGGTACCGACGGCCGCGCAGGCGGCGAGCAGCGGCTCGCCATAGAGGATGTAGGGACCGACCGTGGTGATCACGACCTTGGTCGACTGCGCCACCGCGCGCAGCGATCCGGCGTCCTCCACGTCGGCTTCGAGCAGCGGCAGCTCCGTGCAGGCGGGGTCGATCTCGGCCAGCCGCCGGCGCACCGCCTCGAGCTTCTCGCGGCTGCGCCCCGCCAGCGCCCAGCGCAGGCCGGCGGGGGCGTGGGCGGCCAGGTACTCGGCCGTCAGCGCGCCGGTGAACCCGGTCGCCCCGAACACGACGACGTCGTGGCGCGGTTCAGCCATCGGCGCTCACTTCACGCGCGAGCCTCATCGCCTGATCGAGTTCGATGCCCGCCCGGGCCGCCAGCCAGCAGGCGACCGGCGCCGCGACCCGTTCGGAGGAGTGAGCGGCCTCGCCGGCGAGATCGAGCACGGCCTTGAACTCATCGGTGGTCGGCGCCTCGACGCCGAGCTTCTGCGCGTATGCGGCCAGCCACTCGGTCGCGTTCATGTTCGGACACCCACGAAGCGCGACTCTATCCGTCCCAGCTCGGTCACCGGCTCCTCGCCGAAGATCACCTCGCGGCCGATCCGGTACCAGTTGTTGGTCGCCTCGAGCTGCCCGAGGATGCCGAACACGAGGCCGAACGCGCGCAGCGTCACGATCTGGTTGGACGGCAGCCGCAGATCCCCGAAGTCTCCCTTGCGCATGTCGCCGTGCTCGAGCATCACCTTGGTGACGTCCTTCGGAGTCAGCGTCACATCGTGATCCTCGAGGAACCACCACGTCGCCGCGCGGTACTTCTCCATCAGCGGCGCCACGAGCTCGCGCCGGCGCTTGGAGATGATCCCCTGCTCGACGGTCAGCTCGAACAGCCGCTCGGCGTCCTGCGCATAGCAGGCCTTCAGGATCTCCAGCTGGTCGGCGACGTCCTCGGGTGTCTGGCGCTTGAAGAACCCGAAATCGATGAACGCCACCCGGCCGTCGGCCATGAACAGGGAGTTGCCCGGGTGCGGATCGCCGTTGAGCAGCAGGTGCCGGTAGGGCCCGTTGACGTAGAAGCGGAACAGGATCTCGCCCCAGCGGGACTTCTCGGCGTCCCGGTCGTGGCGGATCTCGGCGAACTTCCGGCCCTCGACGAACTCGGTCACGATCACCCGCTCGCGGCACAGCTCGGTGACCACCGGCGGCACCACGATGAACGGATGACCGCGGTACTCCCGGGCCAGCGCCCGGTGATTCATCGCCTCGAGTTCATAGTCGAGCTCCTCGGTGACCCGTTCGGTGATCTCCTCCGCGATCTCCTTGGTGTCGAGGCCGGGCGTGAACCGCGCCGCGAGCCGCAACAGCACCCCCAGGTTCTTCAGGTCGGCGCGGACGACGTCCTTGATCCCGGGGTACTGGACCTTGACCGCGACCGTGCGGCCGTCCTTGAGCCTCGCGCGGTACACCTGCCCGATCGATGCCGCCGCGACCGCCTTCTCGTCGAACTCGGCGAACGAGGCGGACAGCGGCTCGCCCAGGTCCTGCTCGATCACCTCGCGCATGTCTGCGAACGACACGCTCGGGGCCATCGTCTGCAGCTGAGCCAGCTTCGCCTGGAACTCGTCCCGGTAGGGGCCGGGAACCATGCCCGGATCGAGCACCGACAGGGTCTGGCCGACCTTCATCGCGGCGCCCTTCATCCCCCCGAGCACCTTGACCAGCCGATCGGCCGTCTCGAGCGCCTGGCGTCCGAGCGCCGCCTCCGCCTCCTCCTCGGAGCGGATCGCGTTCGCGGCGCGGGTTCCCAGCTGGCGGGCGGCGGCGCCGGCAGCCATGCCGCCAAGTCGACCCGCCCGCCCGAGGCGGGAACTGCTGATGCGACGGTCAGACACGATCAACTCCTTGTTGGCAGAATGCCAACTTATCCCAACGAAAGGCACCCGAACATGACACTCCTCGACGACAAGGTCGCAATCGTCACCGGTTCTGCGCGCGGCATCGGCCGCGCCACCGCAGAGCTGCTCTCCGAGCAGGGGGCAAAGGTGCTGATCAATGACCTCGACGGTGACGTAGCCGAGCAGACGGCCAGCGAGATCGAGGGCGACACGTTGCTGTTCGCGGGCGATCTCACCAAGCCCGGGGTTCCGGACCAGCTCGTGCAGAAGGTCATCGACGAATGGGGCAAGGTCGACATTCTCGTCAACAACGCCGGCTACACGCTCGACGCGCCGATCCACAAGATGAGCGACGAGTGGTTCCAGCGGATGCTCGACATCCACTCGATCGTCCCGTTCCGGATGTGCCGCGCGGTCGCTCCCCACATGCGAGAGCCGGCCAAGCAGGAGCGCGAGGAGGGTCGTGAGATGTTCCGCAAGATCGTCAACGTGTCCTCGGTGTCCGGAACCATGGGCAACGCCGGTCAGGCGAACTACTCCTCCGGCAAGGCCGCCGTCGTCGGCCTGACCAAGACCCTGGCGAAGGAATGGGGGCAGTTCAAGATCAACGTCAACGCGGTCGCGTTCGGCTTCATCGAGACCCGCCTCACCGCGTCCAAGGAAGCGTCGAACGTGATGAGCATCGGCGGCGAGACGGTCCAGCTCGGAATCCCCGACCAGATGCGCGGGCTGGCGCCGATGATGATCCCGCTCGGCCGCCCCGCGAGTCCGCAGGAAGCCGCGGGAGGCGTCTTCTTCCTCTGCTCACCGTGGTCGAACTACGTCCACGGCCAGGTGCTCAACATCACCGGCGGCCAGTTCGGCGGGATGACCTCGTAGGGAGCCTCGGCCCGCGCCACCGGCCACCGGATCAGGCCGCGCGCAGCTCGTACTCCGCAGCGTTGAAGCGTCTGGTTCGGAGCCACAGGCTCGCCATGAATCCTGGCCACCAGACGCCGTTGCGGCCGTTGGCGTCGAGGTACCAGCTTTGACAGCCACCCTCGTTCCAGACGCTGCGGGCGAGCCGGCGGTCCGTGTGGCGCGTCCAGCGGTCGTAGACCTCGCGCCGGAGCTCGGCCACGCGCGCCCCTCGCTTTGCCATCGTCCCCAGCGCGGCGATCGCGTAGTTGACGTGCGCCTCGGTCGTGAAGATGATCGAGTTGAAGCCGCCGGCGCTGTTCGGGCCGACGAGCAGGAACAGGTTCGGAAAGCCGGAGATCGTCGAGCCCAGATACGCCCGCGGACTCCCTTCCCACGCCTCGCCGAGCGTCCTCCCATCGCGGCCGCGCACGCGTGCAAAGGCAGGATTGTCATGGACCTGGAAGCCGGTCCCGAGGATGATCGTGTCGAGCCCGCGCTCGACGCCATCCGCGGTGATGATGCCGCCGGGCGTGACGCGCTCGATCGGCTCGGTCACGACCTCGACATTGTCCTGCGTCAGCGCCGGGTAGTAGCTGTTCGAGAGCGTGATTCGCTTGCACCCGATCGTGTAGCCGGGGGTCAGCTTGACGCGGAGCTCCGGGTCGGCCACCTGGTCGTGGAGATGGCGGCGGGCGGCGCGTTCCAGCACCGACGCCAGCCGCTTGTCGACGATCGTGCCCAGCACGGTCACCTCGTGGATGCCATAGATCAACCCGCGCAGCAGTCGCTGGGTGACCGGCAGCCGGCGCCACAGCTTGCGCTCGAGCGGGCGGACGGGCCGGTCGGGGTCGGGCATCACCCACGATGGTGTCCGCTGAAACACCGACAGGCGCGACACCCTCGGCTGGATCATCGGAATGAACTGGACCGCGGACGCACCGGTTCCGATCACGGCGACCCGTTCACCGCTGAGGTCGTGCTCGCTGTCCCAACGCGCCGAGTGAAACAGCGTCCCTTCGAAGTCCTCCAGACCGGCGATGTCAGGCGTGCCAGGATTGCTCAACCCACCCATCCCACCGACCAGCACGTCGGCGCTCAGCGTCCCACCCGAGGTCTCGAGCCGCCAGCGCCGCGCCTCCTCATCCCAGTCCGCCGCCGTCACCTCATGACCGAAGCGGATATACGGCATCACGCCGAACCGCTCCGCGCAGTCCCGCAGGTAGTCGCGAATCTCTTGCTGGAGGGGATAGAACCGCGACCAGTTCGGGTTCGGCGCAAACGAGAACGAATACAGCGCCGAGGGGATGTCGCACTGACACCCGGGATAGGTGTTCTCGCGCCATGTGCCACCCACCTCAGCTGCTCGCTCGAGCACGACGAAGTCGGTGATCCCCGCCTGGATCAGGCGGATCGACATGCAGAGCCCGGAGAAGCCGGCGCCGATCACCGCGACGCGGAAATGAGGATCCCGATCGTTTACGTCGGTCCCCCCGGAGCTGTGCGGCTGAATCTCGCCGCCGGTCAATTTGCCCTCCTCGTCGCAGTCCCTGCGTGTCAGAACGATACATGTCGCAGGAGTATGGGGCGCGGCGGGCTCGGGGCGGATTGGCGGCGGCTTCGGCCGGGTCGGCTTGGCGCCCCGCTCCGGCCTTCGGCCGGGTCGGTCATGACGGCTTGCGCCCCGCTCCGGCCTTCGGCCCCGGTCGGTCAGGACGGCTTGCGCCCCGTCCCGGCCCTCGGCCGGGTCGGTCATGACGGCTTGCGCCCCGCTCCGGCCTTCGGCCGGGTCTGCGGGGATGTGGTCTGCGTGGAATTAGGCTTCGAAGGAGGGGGTCGGAGGGGATCGCAGCCGACACCATCATCCGTCTGGGCTGTCACCATTTTAGAGGTGGGTGGCTTGGTTTTGGCGGGGGGGGAGGCGCTGTGCGCGCTCGCGCATGTTCAGATGCCCAAATCGGGCCGCCGACCGGCGGCCTGGGCGCATGAGCACGATACTCATGTTCAATCGCCCAGATTGCGAGGCGCGCTAGCGATTTGGGCTCCTGAGCATGTTGGCGCGGCCGCTCGGCCGCCGACGCGGGCGAGCGGCGATCCGGGTGGCGCCCCGCCAACAATCCCACTCCGAACCAACCCTTCCCCAGCCTAACCATCCCTCCATCAGGCCCCACCCACCCCCTCCCCAGCCAAACCACCCGTCCATCAGGCCTCACCCATCCCCTCCCCACCCAAACCACCCCGCGCCAGCCACTCATCAGAGCTAATTGGCACTCTGCCAACTTCTGCTAGCCTGAAAACGTGATGGCCCCGACCCCGGCCCGCCGCGCCGCGCCGGCCCCGACGCCGCCGGCGACCCCGGCCCCGCGCCGGCAGCGGTTGGACCACGACGAGCGCCGGCGCCAGATTCTGGCCTGCGCCAAGCGGCTTTTCTCCGAGCGCAACTACGCGTCGGTCTCGACCTCGGAGATCGCGCGCGAGGCGGGTGTCGCCCGGGGCCTGCTGCATCACTACTTCGGCAGCAAGCGCGATCTGTATCTGGAGGTCGTTCGCAGCCTGATGCGGACCCCGTCGAATCCCGTGCCGCTCCGCAGCCCCGGGCACAACATCGAGACGATCATCGACGAGGGCGTCGATCGCTGGCTGACCATGCTCGAGCGCAACCGCGGCACCTGGCTGGCGGTGATCGGCGCTCGCGGGCTGGGTCACGACCCCGAGGTCGAGGCGATCCTCGACCACGCCCGCGAGCAGGCCGCCGACCGGCTGATCGAGGCGCTGCAGACCTCCGAGGCGGCCCAGGCGCCGAAGGAGCTGCGGGCGCTGATCCGCGCCTACTCCGGGTTTGCTGAGGCGGCGAGCGTCGAGTGGCTACAGCGGCAGCGGCTCACTCGCGATCAGACGCGCACCGCGCTGGTCCAGGGCTTTCTGTGCATCGTCAGAGATGTGCTCCCAGCCGTGGAGCACGAAAGGGGATTTCAATGAGCAACAAGACCTACGTGATCGGCGTCGGGATGACCAAGTTCGACAAGCCGGGCAAGAAGGAGGGGGACTACCCGGACTGGGCCAAGGAGGCGGGTGAGAAGGCGCTCCAAGACGCCGGCGTCCCGTACGACTCGATCGAGCAGGCGTACGCAGGCTACGTGTACGGCGATTCGAGCTATGGGCAGCGAGCGGTGTACGAGCTGGGTCTGACCGGAATCCCCGTGCTCAACGTCAACAACAACTGTTCGACGGGCTCGAGTGCGCTGATGCTCGCCCGCCAGGCGATCAAGGGGGGATTGGTCGATTGTGCCCTGGCGATCGGCTTCGAGAAGATGGAGCGTGGGTCGCTGGGCATGAAGTACACCGACCGCACGCCCGCGCTCGACAAGCACATGGCGCGCATGTTCCAGATCCGGGATCCCGAGACCTCTCCGTTCGCGCCGCAGATGTTCGGCAACGCCGGCCGCGACCACATGGAGAAGTACGGCTCCAGGCCCGAGCACTACGCGTGGATCGGGTGGAAGAACCACAAGCACTCGGTCAACAACCCCTACGCCCAGTTCCAGACCGAGTACACGCTGCAGGACATCCGGGACGCGCCGATGATCCACGAGCCGCTGACCAAGCTCCAGTGCTCCCCCACCTCCGACGGCGCCGCTGCGGCGATCGTTGCATCCGAGAAATTCGTTGACGAGCATCACCTCTACGAGCAGGCGATCGAGATCGCGGGCCAGGCGATGGTCACCGACCTGAAGTCGAGCTTCGACGACACCGCCGACTGCATCAAGATCGTCGGCTACGACATGAGCAAGGAGGCGGCCCGCCGGGCCTACGAGGAGGCACAAGTGGGGCCCGACGACGTCCAGGTGGTCGAGCTCCACGACTGCTTCAGCGCCAACGAGCTGATCACCTACGAGGCGCTCGGCTTCGCGCCCGAAGGCGAGGGGCACAAGCTCGTCGAGAAGCAGGCCACGACCTATGGTGGCGAGGGACCGGTCGTGAACCCCTCCGGCGGGTTGATCTCGAAGGGCCATCCGCTCGGCGCCACCGGCCTGGCCCAGTGCTCCGAGCTCACCTGGCAGCTCCGCGGCCGAGCGGATCAGCGCCAGGTGCAAGACGTTAAGGTTGCGCTGCAGCACAACATCGGCCTCGGCGGCGCCGCCGTCGTGAGCATCTACAGAAAGGCCGCATAGCGATGGCGACGACCACTGAGCCGCAGACCAACGGGAGCACTGCAAACCAGGACACGATCGCCGTCGAGAACCCCGCCACGGGCGAGGTGATCACGACCCTCATAGCGTGCACGCCGGAGCAGCTGGCGGAGATGGCGAGCAAGGCCCGTCAGGCGCAGCCGGCCTGGCAGGCGCTCGGGTTCGCGGGCCGTGCCAGGGTCCTGCGCCGGATGCAGAAGTGGGTGCTCGACAACTCCGACCGATTCCTCGACACGCTGGTCTCGGAGACCGGCAAGACGCGCGAGGACGCCGCACTCGCCGAACTCGGCTACGCCGCCAGCTCGTTCGGGTTCTGGGCCAAGAACGCGCCGAAATACCTGGCCGACGAGAAGGTCAAGACCGCCAACCCGTTCCTGCTCGGTCGCAAGCTGATCGTTCGCTACGAGCCGGCCGGCCTGGTCGGGGTGATCGGACCATGGAACTACCCGTTCACGAACACGATCGGCGATGCGATTCCCGCGCTGGCGGCGGGGAACTCGGTGATCGTCAAGCCCTCGAGCGTGACGCCGCTCACCTCGCTGCTGATCGAGGAGGGGCTGCGCGCGTGCGGGATCCCCGACGACGTGTTCCAGGTCGTGGTCGCCCGCGGCAGCCTCGGCGGCGACCTGATCGACCTCGTCGACTTCATCATGTTCACCGGCTCGACCGAGACCGGCAAGTCGGTGATGGAGCGGGCGGCGAACACGCTGACGCCGGTCTCGCTCGAGCTCGGCGGCAAGGACCCGATGATCGTGCTCGCCGACGCCGATCTGGAGCGGGCCGCCAACGCGGCGGTGTTCTGGTCGATGCAGAACACCGGGCAGACGTGCATCTCGGTCGAGCGGGTGTACGTCGAGGAGCCGATCTACGAGCAGTTCATCGGGCGCGTGGCCGACAAGGCCGGGGCTCTGCGCCAGGGCGTCCCGGGCGGGTTTGGCTCGGTCGACGTGGGCTCGTTCATCAACCCGCCCCAGCTCGAGGTCGTCGAGGCGCACGTCAAGGACGCCGTCGACAAGGGCGCGCGCGTCCTCGCCGGCGGCCACCGGGGCACGGGCGAGGGCTCGTTCTATGCGCCGACCGTGCTCGTCGACGTCGACCATTCGATGGACTGCATGCGTGAGGAGACCTTCGGGCCGACGCTGCCGATCATGAAGGTGGCCGACATCGAGGAAGCGGTCCGGCTCGCCAACGACTCGCCCTACGGCCTGCAGGCCTCGGTCTACACCAAGGACCTCGCCAAAGGCGAAGCGGTGGCGCGCAAGCTCGAGGCCGGCGCGGTCGTGGTCAACGACTCCAACGCGAACTACCTCGCGCTCGAGGCGCCGATGGGCGGCTGGAAGAGCTCCGGGCTTGGCTCCCGCCACGGCGCCGACGGAATCCGCAAGTACACCCGCCGCCAGACGATCCTGCTGACCCGGTTCGCGCCCAAGAAGGACCTGTACATGTTCCCGTATAAGGCCGGCACGAGTAAGTTGCTGGTCGGCGTGTTCAAGCTGCTGTATGGGCGCGGGCGCCGCGATTAGAGACGTGGAGGGGGCTCTGCCCCGCGGGCGGGCGCGACCACACAGTGCACGTCACGATCAAGGTCCGCCGCATAGCCCGCATCGCAGGCGCAAACGTGATCTCACGTAAGGAACCGCGCCGCCGGCCTCACCCCGTAACCGACGGCGAGCGCACGATCTGAATCCGCGCCCGGGCGCGGGCAGCGGAGGCGTTGCCGGCCGTGACGGTGGCGGTGTTGGTGACCCGCGACGGCGCGCCGGCACCCACTCGGGCGCTGAAGCGCAATGTCCTGGCGGCCAGGGTCTTGAGCGTACCCAGGCCGGCGCACAGCGTCCGTCCCCGCACCTTGAATCCCTGCGCCGAGGCGACCGATAGGCCGTGCGGCAGCGTGTCGCAGACCCGGACCTTGAGCGCCGAGACCTCGGTGATGTTCTTCACCTGCAGAGTGAACGTCACCGTCGCTCCCTGGACGACCACCGACGGGGTCGCCTGCTTGTGCAGCGACAGCCGTGCGCTCAGCACGTCCGGCGTCGGGGGCTCGGGAGGCTGAGGGACGGGTGGCTCGGGTGGCCCGGGCGGACTCGGCGGCTCAGGGTTGGGCGGCGGGATCGGCTGATCGGGCACGACCACGCGCGTCACCGTCTCGTCGCGATTGGGATGAGGATCGGGCGCGGGCTCGTCCTGGTCGCCCTTCACGGTGGCGACGTTGAGGAGCAGCGACCCGTCTGCGGCGTCCGCCGGCACGGTGGCCACGATCTTCAGCGTCAGCGACGAGCCGTCCGCGGGCTTCGGGGGGACGCTGGGCGCGGTGCACGTCACGGCACCGTTCCCCCCCACCGGCGGTGTGGTGCAAGACAAAGGTGATTCTGCGGTGGCGCTGACGAACGCGACACCCGGCGGAAGTTGGTCGGCTAAGACGAAGCCAGTGGACGTGGCCGGCCCATAGTTGGTCCCGACGATCGTCCAGCTGATCGTGTCGCCCGGGGCCACCGTGTTCGCGGATACGGTCTTGACGACGCCCAGGTCGGCTGGCTGTGGCGGCGCCGGCGGAACGATGATGGTGGCGTTGTCGCAGCCGGTGAAGATAACGGTCGGTTGATCCTCGGAGTTGGACATGGAAGCAGGCGGTGTTGACGACCGGGTTCGGTTGCGGCCCCTGGGCAGAGGCGTGGACGCGGGCGGTGAACGTGTACGTGAACGAGGCGTCCACGTCGAGCCTCCCGACCGCGCAGTTGATCGCATTGGTCGCCATCGAGTAGCTGCACGGGAAGCCGGGGGGATTATTACCGAAGTAGAGGAAGTTCAGGCCGGACGGCAGCGGGTCAGAGATCACGAGGTTGGTAGCCGCAGCCGTCGGGTACAGGGGATCATCGAGGCTCCGCTGCGGGTTGGTGACCGTCGTCGTGTACGTAACCAGGTCCCCGGGGCCGGCCGTTGAGCGATCGGCGACCTTGCTGATCTCCACGTTCGGCGCCCGGATCAGCGTGTCGAACACGATTCCGCCGAAGAAATACGTGTCCCCGACCGTCCCCAGGCAGACCGACGCTCCGTCCGCGGCGTTGGGAATCGTGCCCTCGGGCACGTCCACGGTCGCCAGGTCGAAGCCCATCTGGTTGCTGTAATCGGGCGTGCGGTCGCCGTCGTCGACGCCGTCCCGGGAGATCGTGCTGTTGAAGAAGTTGGTGTCGGAGTGAAGCGCATCGGTCAGCGGCTTCTGAGCGTCACACGTGTCGCTGACCGCACCCAGCGCCAGGTAATCGCCGGTGATCGCGCGATCTCCCTCGGTGGTCCAGGTCGTCACGTGCGCGTCGACCTTGCCGCTGGCCGGAGTGCTGAAGCCGGTGAAGTTCAGCGGGCCGACGACGAGCTGCTGGCCACCCTGCACCTGCACGAAATCGAAGCCGTCGAAGATTGTGATGTCTCGGTACGCCGCCGTCGGGGTCTGCCACACCACGAGCAGGTTCCAGCCGGCGTACCGGTTGTAGCCCTTCCCGGCCTGCACGTTGGCGACGGTCATCGTGACTCTGCTTGTCGGCCCCGGAGCGCGTGCGCTTCTTCGTCACGCTCAGCCCGGCGTTGACCTCATTGGTGACGTCCGCGCGCACCTGGTAGGCGAACCCCGGATCCTGGCCGGGCTGGTTGTACCAGCTCGCGATCCCCTTCCAGACGCCCTCGCGGGTGGGATCGGTGGCGTCGATCGACGTGAAGGAGCCCGAGCCGACGCGCAGGTCTGCGGTTCGCCACAGCGTGTTACCGAGCGGATGGTCGTCGTCCGCCGGGACTTTCCCGTTCGCCGGAGCGCCATCGCTGGGAGGGTTCACCGTCGGCCGGTTGACCCCCTCCGAGAGGTCCGCGGCCCAGTACAGAAACGCCTTCACCACCCGGGCGCCGGTCGGGACGGTCAGCGTCGCCGAGCTCGAATCGAAGTGCCCGCCGCTCGGATCGACGTTGACATAGACCATGTTGTGATCGTTGTTGTTGGCGTTGATGCACGCCTCGCTGTCCAGCGATCTCTTGCGCGAATGGCGTTGCTTTTTTGCCCGGTGCTTGTGGGCGGAGACGTTCTCCGGACAGGTCTCCATCGTGTTTCCTGCGAACGCGACCCCTCCGCGGAGATTGGCCGAGAAGCTCGGGGTCGTGTTGGTGTTCTCCCGCAGCCGCTTCAAGTGGCGCACGGGCGAGTTGGGCCAGTGCAGCGACACCCGGACCCTTGGGTCTCGTTTCGCGTGGATCCTTCCCGAAGCCGCCCCGGCCAGGCCGAGCAGGCAGATGCAAACGCCGAGCCACGCAATGCCCAACCTCCTCATGCGCCCGCACGCTACTCCGGCGCTCGGCGCATTACTAGTGCCGAATGGCTTAATGCACAGGCCCGGGTTGCGGGCACGAACGATCGCGTCCGCCTGGCGATGGCGACACCACCGGCCGGAGCCCGAAGGGCGCAGGCCCATAAGATCCAGCGGCGGTCTCGAGCCGGCGGGCCTACAACCCCAGCGTCTTGCCGATGATGTCGCGCTGGATCTCGCTGGTGCCGCCGTAGATCGTCGTCACCACCGCGGTGCGGACGTGGCGCTCCATGTCGTACTCCGCCGCATAGCCATAGCCGCCCATCATCTGCATGCCCTCGAGCGCGGTGCGCTTGGCCATCTCGGTGGCCATCAGCTTCGCCATCGAGGCCTCCCGCGGGAACAGCTGGCCGGGGTTGGCATCGACGCGCGCCGCGGTGTCGTAGACGAGCAGGCTGGCCGCCTCGAGCTCGGTGGCGAGATCGGCCAGCCGGTGCTTGAGCGCCTGGAAGCTCCCGATCGGACGGCCGAACTGCTTGCGCTCCTTGACGTACGCGAGCACGTCGTCAAACGCCCGCCGGGCCATCCCCAGCGCCTGGGCGGCGATGATCAGGCGCTCGTGATTGAGCCCCGCCATCAGCTGCCTCCAGCCCTGATCCTGGCTGCCGACCAGGCGCTCGGCCGGCACGCGGCAGTCGGTGAAGAACATGTCGTTGACCTCGCGGCCCCCCATCGTCTCGATGCCCCGGATCTCGAGCCCGGCGACGCCGGCGGGGACCGAGAGCATGCTCAGCCCCTCGTGCTTGTTGGCGCCGCGGTTCGTGCGGCACACGAGCAGGATGTGCTCCGCCGCGTGGGCGCCGGTGATCCACGTCTTCTGCCCGTTGATCACGTACTCGCCGTTGGCGCGCTCGGCCCGGCACGAGAGGTTGCCGACGTCAGAGCCGGCCTCCGGTTCTGACATCGCGATCGCCTCCACCCGGCCGCGCGCGATCCCACCGAGGATGTCCTGCTTGAGCTCCTCGCTGCCGAATCGCTGCACGGCGCCGGCGGTGATCATCGTCACGCCGACGAACGCCATCGGGATCTGGCCCCGCGCGGTCTCCTCCAACATGAGACACATGTCGACGGCGCCGCCGCCGGAGCCGCCGTACTGCTCGGGGATCGCGACGCCGGGCCAGCCGAGCTCCGCGATCCGCTCGTAGAGCGCCTGGTTATGCGGCTCGTGCCCGTCGTCGGTGAGGGCATCGCGCTGCTCGCGCGTGCCGCACTCGCGCCGGGCGAAGTCTCGGATCGCCTCGACGAACGCGCGCTGCTCGTCGCTCAAGGTCTGGATGCTCATCGTTCTCCTGCTCGGTGGGATGCAGTCGCGATCTTACGGTCCGCTCGCGGTCGTACGCTTTTGCGTGGGGTGCTCATGAGCCAGTCGCTGTTCCCAACCGAGACCGAGGCGCAGCAGCTGCTGCTCGGCCCCGAGTCGGTGAGCTGGCAGTTCTCCAGCGACGCGCGGCTGAACGTGGTCATGCTCTATCCGCTGCTGCTGCAGGTCGCGCACCCGACCGTCCAGGCGGGCGTGCACGACTACTCGGACTTCGAGCGGCACCCCTGGGAGCGCCTGGCGCGGACCGCCGACTATCTGAACCTGCTCGTCTACGGGGGCGGGGCGGCGGCCACCGCCGGGCGCCGGCTGCGCGCGCTCCACCGGCGCTTCCGGGGCGTGCGCGCGGACGGAGAGCGCTACTCGGCGCTCGAGCCGGACGCCTATGCCTGGGTGCACGCGACCCTGATCGCGAGCTTTGTCGACGGCCACGCCCATTTCGGTCGGCCGATGCGCCCCGACCAGGTCGAGCGCTTCTACCGCGAGTACCGCGGCCTCGGCCGCCTGATCGGCGTCCGCGAGCGTGACCTGCCCGGTGATTGGGCTTCGTTTCGCGCGTACTTCGACCAGGTCCTCGACAGCGAGCTGATGAGGACCGAGTCCACCGACCGGGTGCTGCGCGCGGTCCGCCACGCGTCGCCGGCGCCGGTCCCGCTGCCGGGCGTGCTGTGGCGGGCGGCCAGAATCCCGGCATCACAGATGATCTGGGTCGGCGGCATCGGGCTGCTCAGCACCGCGCTCCGGGGGCGCTTGGGGATCCGCTGGACGCCGCTCGACGAACTCGCGTTCCGGGCGCTCGGAACCGCGAGTCGTTCATGCGGGCCGGTGCTGCCCGAGTCGCTGAGGATCACCGGGCCGGCCCATCTGCGCCGGCGGCGGGAGGCGATCGCGCACGGGCCGCTCGGCGGCTCGGACCGCGCAGCCGCCTGACGTAGCGCCATGCGCGTGGACCACGTGCGTGAACCGTAACCTGGGCGGGTGCTGATCCGCCACGCCGATCCCACCCGCGACGCCGCAGCGTGCACCTCGATCTACCGCCCTTACGTGCTGGAGAGCGCGATCTCGTTCGAGGAACAACCGCCCGACGAGCGCGAGTTCGCGCAACGGATCGAGCGGATGTCGCTGACCCATCCGTGGCTGATCGCCGAACGCGATGGTGTGGCGGTCGGCTTCGCGTACGGCTCCCTACACCGCCAGCGGGCGGCGTATCGCTGGGCCGCAGACGTCTCGGCGTACGTGTCGGCCGACCATCAGCGCGCCGGCGTCGGCCGGGCGCTGTACGACGCGCTGCTGGGGCTTCTGCGCCGCCAGGGCCTGTGCGTGGCGTGCGCCGGGGTCACGCTCCCCAACCCGGCTAGCGTGGCGTTCCACGAAGCGCTCGGATTTACGCCGGTCGGCGTCTACCGCCGGATCGGCTTCAAGCACGGTCAATGGCACGATGTCGGCTGGTGGCAGCTCGAGCTGGCGCCCGCGGACGGCCCGCCGGCGGCGGCGCCGGCGCCACCGTCCCGCGGCTAGCGCCGGTCCTCGTCGAGCAGCAGCGCCAGCGTCGGGCAGGCGTCGGCGGCTTTGCGCGCGAGCCCGATCAGCTCCGGCGGGACCTCCGCGTGGTCGATGATCGGATAGCCCCAGTCATCGAGGCGGACCAGCTCGGGGAGCAACTCGGCGCACAGGCCGTGGGCCTCGCACATGATCGGATTGACGCGCAGCCGCGCGCTCATCGCGCCACCGCCCTCGCCGGCTTGTGCCCGCGCCCGGCGCGCAGCCCCGTCGGCAGCCCAGCGGGGAGCGCCGTGCACCGGGAGTGCCGGTGCACCTCGATCTCCTCTGCAAACACGGACAGCGCGCTCTCCACGAACCGTGCCGCGCCGTCGGGGTGGTGGCACGCGCCCCGTCCCCGGATCTCCGCGGTCCAGCGGAGCACCCGCTCACGTTCGCGCGCGTGGGCGACGCCGGCGGCG
Source organism: uncultured Solirubrobacterales bacterium (assembly GCA_963767695.1). Taxonomy (GTDB): domain Bacteria; phylum Actinomycetota; class Thermoleophilia; order Solirubrobacterales; family Solirubrobacteraceae; genus Palsa-465. The sequence goes on along the minus strand of CAVYFE010000018.1, from coordinate 170,669 downwards.
AGCGCGCCGACGGCGTCCGCGATCGCCCGCAGGCCGAACACGCACGGTCCGCACTGCCCCGCGGACTGATCGGCGAGATAGCTGATCACCCGCGCGCTCTCGTGCAGACCGCACGCGCTTTCCCCGAGCGCGATCAGCACACCGGACCCGAGCGAGCAGCCCACCGAGCCCAGATCCTCCCGCGCCAGCCGCAGCCGGAACCCCCGCGTGGAGTCAACCCACGTGCCGAAGTAGCCGCCGACGAGCAGCGCGCGCAGCGGCTCGGTCGAGCCGCCGGCCGCGGCCAGCAGGTCGATCATCGGCGTCCCGAACGCCAGCTCGTAGACGCCCGGTGCCGCCACCGCCCCGGCGATCGTGACCAGCGCGGAGCCTGGATCGATGTCGGTCCCCAACTCGCGGTACCAGCGATCGCCGTAGCGCGCGACGAGCGCGACCTGGGCCAGCGTCTCGGGGTTCTGGACGAGCGTCGGGCGGCCGCGATAGCCGCGCTCGAACGGCCGCGGCGGCACGAACGTGGGGATCGGAGGCGCCACCGTTGAGGTAGTGGATCACGGCGCTCTCCTCGCCGGTCACGTAGCCCTCGGGACCGGGGGCGAGTGCAAGCGCCACGCCGTCGTCGGATCGCACCGCGACGGCGCCCTCCAAGGCCCGCATCGAGGCGACGTCGTTCTCGCCGACCTTGATGATCACCTCCGTGGCGCCGATCGCGCTCGCGCTCAGCACCGCGCCGTCGAGGACGAGGTGCGGGAGCCGCGAGAGCAACAGCCGGTCCTTGGCGCTTGCGGGCTCGGTCTCGCTGCCGTTGACGACGAGCACGTTGCCTCGGCGCCGCTGGCGCACCGACTGGAGCTTGCGCGCGGTCGGGAAGTCGGCGCCGCCGCGGCCGCGCAGCCCGCTGCGCTCCACCGCCTCGATCAGCTCGGCGGCGGACGGACGCGGCATCGGCCCATGAATCCGCTCGTGCTCTGCCCGGGTCATCGTGGCGCCGCTGCGATCGAGCCCGGCCAGCAGACGCGGCAGGGATGAGGGGCCGACGCTCATCCGACACCCCGGGTGGGGAGCGCGTGCAGTGTCCCGCTCACCGTGCCGCTGCCGCCGTCGATGTTGAGCGAGGCATACAGGCTGAGCTGGGTGCCCGAGCCGCTCACGTGCGCCACGAACTGGTTGCCCTGGAGCGACACGATCCGGCCCTTCAGCACCGACGGCAGGCCGTTGGCGAGGAGATCGACCTGGCTGCCGGTCAGCGACAGTCCGCCGTTACCGATCGGGGTGCCACCGAGCCGGATGCGGAGCCTTCCGGTCGCGCTCCCCGTCAACCGCAGCTCGAGATCGACGATCGCACCGCCCGCCTGCGAGCTGTGCGTCGCGGTCCCGGCGAGCGTCGCGCTGAACGGCGCCTTCAAGGTCTGCTTGGTCGAACTGACGCGGACCGTCGTCGCCGGCGCAGGCTGCGCGTGGGCAAGCAGCCTCCCCGGCGTACCGGCGCGGCGTGCCCACCCGTCCTTGAGCGGGCCCGCGAGCATGAAGATCGCCAGCCCGATCGGCACCGCGAGGGTGAGCGCGGCGGCCGGCGCCCGCACCCCATCGCGCGCGAATTCCGAGCCGGAGATCCGGACCAGAGTCGCGATCGTCACCGCCGCCACGCAGGCGCCGGTGAGCGCGAGCATCCACCACACCTTCGTGTCGCTGCCCGTGCCAAGGCCGTGGAGCACGGCCACGGGCCAGCTCGCGTAGGCGAGCCAGTGGACCAGGCGCCAGCGGCGATAGCCGACGCGGCGGCGCAGCAGGCTCGTCGCGGTCAGCGCCAGCAGGATGTCGAACGACAGCGCACCGAGTCCGAGCCACAGCGGGCGGTAGGTCCCCGCGAACGGGATCACCGCATCGGTGAGCTTGATCGGCGCGAAGCTGTCGAGCACGCTCGTGACGATATGGATCGCGAGCAGCGCCAGGACCAGCAGCGAGACGTCGCGGTGCAGCGTGTCGATCGCGAACCGCGGCCAGCGCGGCGCGGCGGCGAAGCGCAGCGAGCCGAGGATGCCCAGCACGACGCTGGCGCTCAGCAGCACCAGCGCCACCGCGCCGGTGCCGCGCGTCAGGTACCAGTAGGCGCTGGGTCCGGCGGCTGCCACAGGCAGGGTCACGCGGGCACCTCGCGCTCCGGCGCCGCCTGGGTGCCTGAGGCCACCGGCGCCAGGTCATCCCCGTCCGCGGGCCACCCCGCGAGGTGAATGACGCTGCCCTCGCGCCGGACCAGCCGGCTCGGAAGCTCCAGCGACCGAAGCCAGGCGGCCGCCGGCTCGCCGCGGATGATCGCCGCGGTGGTGGCGATGTTCGCGTCCAGGCATGACCCCGCGGCCACGCTCGCGGTCCGCCACACCACGGCGGCGGGTCCGCCGGTGGCCGGATCGACGAGGTGATGCGCGCTCTGCCCGCCGGCCGCCCAGTGCCGGACCGTCGTGCTCGAGGTCGCGAGTCCCCCGGAGGCCAGCGTGATCCATTGACCGGGCGCCTCGGTGCCGGCTCGGTGATCATCGGTCACCCGGATCCGCCATCCGTCCGCCGGTGGCGCCCCGGCGATCGCGAAATCGCCGCCGAGACCGACGAGGACGCCGCAGTCAGCGCGCCGCTGCGCCTCGGCCGCCGCCCGATCGGCCGCCAGCGCCTTGGCCGTCGCGCCGAGGTCGAGCCTCACCCCGCGCGGCACGCGAACCGTCCCGGCGCCGCGATCGAGATCGACCGCTCGCCACCCCGGCACCGCAGCGATACGCAACCCCCGAGCGTTCGTCTCGGGCGCGGTGCGCGCCGCGACCGCCGCGAAGTCGCGGTCGTAGCCGAGCGCGATCAGCGCCTCGCCGACGGTCGGATCGACATCGCCGTCGGTCAGGCGCGCGGCGCGGAGCGCGGCGTCGACCGCGTCCAGCAGCAGCGCAGTGACATGCACCGGGGCGCCCGCGGCACGGTTCAGCGCCGACAGCTCTGAGTCCTCGCGAAACCGCGAACAGGCGAGATCGAACTGGGCGATCACGCGCTCGACGGCCTGCCGGGCACGCTCGAGCTGGTCAGGCTCGGTGACCGCGACGAGTGCCGTGCTGCCGAGCGCAGGAAAGCTCACGCAGGATTCGTTGCACATCAGCTGAGCCGGCCGGTCGGGTTCAGGAGCCGCCTGACACCGGCGCCGGTGCGGGTGCGGGTGACGGGGCCGCCGCCTGGGGGGCCGACGATTGCGGCGTCGGGGCCGCCGCTTGGGGGGCCGACGGTTGCGGCGACGGCGCTGGGCTGGGCTGGGGGTTCTGCGAAGGTCCCTGCAGGCCGAGATCGCCGGCGCCCGCCGGCGGCGGCATCCGCTGTGATGACGGCGACGGCACGGCGGTGCGCGCACTGCCGGCGCCGGACGCCGGAGCACGCGGGTGAGGCGAGCGCCCGGGCACCGCCGCGGATGCAGCCGCCGCCACCGCCGCCGTTCCGGCCGCGGCGCCGACGAACAGCCACCGCCTGGTGCGGCTCAGCCGGCCCAGCGCGGCATCCCGCTCGAGCTGCGCGCGCGACCGGCTGGGCCGGCCGGCGATCCGGTGCGGGGCAGCGATCATGGTCACGATTCTCCGAGCACAGAATCACATTTCGCTAAGAGCAGCATGAGAATTCGTCTATCCCGGGGGGCAGCGCCGAAACGGACTCCCTGCTCAGTCCATCGCCGGGAGCTCGACCGTAAACGCCGGACCGTCCACGATAACGCGGCCGCCGTGTCGCTCGACGACGGCGGCGACGATCGAGAGCCCGAGACCCGATCCGGACCGCGGGGCGGTGTCGGGTCCGCGCCAGAAGCGCTCGAACAGGCGCTCGCGGTGGTCGGGATCGGGCCCGCTGCCCTGATCGCGCACGGTCAGCAGCGCGCGGCCGTCAGCTCCTCGCACTGCGACCGTGACCCGGCCGCCGGCCGGTCCGTGGATCACGGCGTTCTCGATCAGGTTCTCGAGCACCCGCCGGAGCGCTTCGGGCTCGCCGCGAACCCGCACGGGCTCGATCCGCTCAAGCGTCACGCCGGGGTCGGACATGGCGTGGCGATCGACCACCTCGCGGGCGAGCTCGTCGAGCTCAACCAGCGCCAGCTCCCGCTCTGGTGCGCCCGCGCGCTCGAGCACCAGCAGGTCGTCGACCAGCCGCGCGAGCCGGGCGGCATCGCGGCGCAGATCGTCCAGCACCTCCTCATCGGCGCCGTGCCGCGCCGCGTACTCGACGTTGCCGAGCAGCGCCGTCACCGGGGTGCGCAGCTCATGCGAGGCGTCGGCGAGGAACCGGCGCTCGCTCTCGCGTGAGCGCTCGAGTGCGGCCAGCATTCGGTTCAACACCCCGCTCAGTTGCGCGACCTCGTCGGCGACGGCCGGCTCGGGCAGCCGCTTCGAGGGATCGGCGGTCCGCTCGATCTCCGCCGCCGCGACGGCGAGCCTGCGCAGCGGCCGCAGGCTGCGCCGGCTGAGGACCGCGGCGGCGAGCGCCGCGAGCAGCGCCACCCCCGCGCCGATCAGCGCCAGCACGAAGCCAAGGTGCGCGATCGTGTGCGCGATGTCGGTTGTGTCCGACGCCACCAGCACCGCGCCCCCCGAGGCGGGGCCGCCGGCGTCGGCGATCGGGGCGGCGTAGAGCCGGAACCGGCGGCCGCCGAGCTCGACGTTCTCGAACCCCGTGCGCCCGGCCACCAGCGCCGTGCGGGTCACGCGATCCTGCGGCAACAGCTCGGCGCCCAGGGTCAACGAGCGCGCGATGATCCGGCCGTGGGCGTCGATCACCTCGACGACGATCTGGTGACCCGAGACCGGGCTCTCGAGCGCGCCGGGGGTGTTCAGGACCGCCGGCGCCGAGACGGCCAGCTGGGCCACCTGCTGGGCGCGCTCCCGCAGGGCTCGATCGAGCGAGCTGCGCAGCTCGTGGGAGGCGATCAGTACCGCCGCGACCGCGAACACTGCCACCCCGGCGAGGATCGAGGCGACCGCCGCCAGGACCAGGCGGGCGCGGAGCGTCCGCGGGATCTTGATCAGGCCCTGAGCGCGAATCCGGCACCTCTGACGGTTCGGATCAGCGCAGGGGGCCCGAGCTTGCGGCGAAGCCGGGTGATGTAACGGTCGACGACATTCGATTCAGCGGCACTGTCCCAGATCTGCTCGAGCGCCTGATCGCGCGTGACAATCCGTCCGGGCTGGCGCAGAAGCAGCTCCAGCAGCGCCGACTCGCGCCCGGTCAGCTCGATCGCGCGGCCCGCCCGGGTCAGCGATCGCGCCCGCGCGTCGAGGACCAGATCCGCGTAGGACAGCAGCGCCTGAGGGTCGGCGTGGCGGCGGGTCAGCGCCCGGATCCGGGCGATCAGCTCCTCGGTCGCGAACGGCTTGACCAGGTAGTCGTCCGCGCCCGCCTCCAACCCGGCGACGCGGTCAGACACAGCGTCGCGCGCGGTCAGCATCAGGATCGGGGTTGGGAGCCCCTTGCTGCGCAGCCGGCGGCAGACCGCCAGCCCGTCGAGCCCCGGCATCGTCACGTCGAGCACGATCACGTCCGGTGCCGAGCGTTCGGTGGCAACGAGCGCGGCGGCGCCGTCCGCGACGCCGGTGACCTCGAATCCCTCGGCGGCCAGCGTCCGCTCGAGCATCCGCCGGAGCGGCGGATCGTCATCGACGACCAGCACGCGCTCGGCGGGCGATCCGTGCGACGCCGGCTCCGCCCCGTCACCCACCGGCGACGTCGCGGCGCAGGAACACCAGGTACGCCGCGAAGATCGCCGGAATCCCGTACAGGGCGCACACCCACGCGGCGCGAACGATCGGCGACCAGTCGATCGGCGTCCGCAACAGCCCCTGCCAGGCGTTGAACTGCGTGCTGAGCAGATACGGCTGCAAGGCGCCCAGCCCGGGCAGGATCCCGATCAGCTGGATCAGCAGCGAGATCATCAGCGTCCCGACCACGGCCGCCGCGCTGTTGCGGGTGATCGAGGACAGCAGCAGGCCGATGCACACGATCGCGGCGATCGGGATCAGGTACACCAGCAGGCTCACGTACACGAGCTCCAGTGCCTTGGGCGCCGAGACGATTGTCCCGGACAGGCTCTGCAGCGAGTTGAACCCGGACTGCATGCTCCCGGCGATCACCGCGACGGTCCCGTTCAACAGGATCGCGGCGATCGCGTAGGTTGCCGCGGCAAGTGCCTTCCCGGTGAAGATCTGGCTGCGCTCGAGCGAGCGGGTGAAGATCGTCTTCAGGGTGCCGTTGTGGTCCTCGGAGGCGACGATGTCGCCGGCGACCAGCGCCGTGATCAGCGGGAACATCCACACCGCGCCGAACAGCAGGATCACCAGTGGGACCGCCAAGCCACTGCGGTCCAGATAGGAAGAGAACGCGAAGTCGCCGCCGTGGCGGTCGTGGCGGAAGTGGATCGCGACCACGAAGATGATCGGCACGAGCGCGGCCGCCCCGAGCCCGAGGTAGGTCCGCTTCTGGTAGCGGAGCTTGGTCAGCTCCCAGCGGTAGACGGTTCCGATGCCGGGCCTCATCGTGCGGTGGTCGCGGTTCCCGGGTCGCGATCCGCCCCGGCGGTCGGCTCATCGGCCCGTGCGGGTGCGCCGTCGACGCCCTCGGTCAGCGAGAAGAACAGATCCTCGAGCGTGACCGTCTGCGGCGTCAGCACGTGAATCAGGGCGCCGGCCTCGACCAGCGCCTGCGAGAGCTCCGCCACCGCCGGCTCATCGGCCTTGAACGAGATCCGGTCGTGCTCGACCCCGACGTCGGTGACCCCCGGCTGCGCCCGGCACACCGCGAGCGCCCGCTGATCGTCGGTGGTCGCGAGCCGGTAGACGGTGCCCGCGCCCCGCTTGAGCTCGGCGATCGCTCCCTCGTAGACGATCTTCCCGAGGCGCACGATCGCCACGCGGTTGCAAACCTCCTCGACTTCGGCGAGCAGATGGCTCGAGAGCACGACGGTCATCCCCTGATCCGCGAGGCGCCGGATCAGGACGCGCATGTCACGCATCCCCGCCGGGTCGAGGCCCGTCGCCGGCTCGTCCAGCAACAGCAGCTTCGGGTCGCGCAGCAGCGCCGCCGCAATCCCCAGCCGCTGGCGCATGCCGTGCGAGTAACCGCCCACGCGGTCGCTCGCCCGACCAGACAGCTCGACCGTCTCGAGCGCCTGATCAATCCTGGTCCGCGCATCGTTCCCGTCGAACGCGGCCAGCAGCTCGAGATTCCTCCGCGCCGTCAAGTACGGATAGAACGTCGGCGCCTCGACGAACCCGGCAACCCCGTCGAGCGCCGCGACGCTCTCCATCGGATCGCGTCCGAACAGGCGCACAGTGCCCGCAGTGGGCCGGATCAACCCCAGCATCATCCTTAGCGACGTGGTCTTGCCGGCGCCGTTGGGACCCAGATACCCGTACACGTCGCCGACGTTGACCGTGATGTCAACGCCGGCGACGGCGGTGAGATTGTCGTAGCGCTTGACCAGGCCCCGCACCTCGAGTGGTGCGGGACCGTGAGGCCAAGGAGTCACAGCGCCCGGGCGGCCAACTCGGCGGCCACGGGCGGCACCGAGCCGATCACCGTGTACGCCACGCCGGCGCGGGTGAAGCGCAGCACCGTGCCCAGCGGGGTGGCGAGTTCCTGCGCGGTGGCGCCGTTGATCGAGACGGTCGGCAGGCTGAGGCCACCCAGGCCGCCGTTTGAGCTGGAGCTCTGCGCGCTCGCACTGGACGCCTTCGCGACCTGCTCGATCACCGCCACACCGCCGAGGTTCTGTCCGTAGGTGATCAGCGCGGCGGGGCTGCCGGCCCAGTCGAGCAGCGTCACCGAACGGCGCGCCAAGCCGTCGTGCTTGAGCACGCTGGGCGCCGCGAGCGCGAACGGCAGACGACGCGCGACCGCCGCGACGCCGCTGACCTCGGCATGCGCCTTGGCGCCGTGCAGGGTCTTCGCCGCACTCTGGGCGCTCTGGCCCGACGGGGTGGCGATCCTCACCACCTTCGCCCCGCTCGGCGGGGTGATCCCGAAGATCGACTTCAGATCCGATTTCGAAAACGCCCCGTAGGAGATGTCGGTGGCCTTGAGCTCGAGCACCGGTGAGTTCGAGTTGCTGGCGTAGATGCCGATTCGCAGCGGCACGCCGCGGATGGCATCCCACGCCAGCGCGGCGCTTCCGAGCAGCCCGCCATCGTGCTTCGGCGCGACCCGCACCGTGTAGGCGGGCCGACCGGCGACGTCGCCCGGAATCGCGCCGGACAGATTCAGGTGCTGGGCGAACTGGTTGATATCCCGCTGGATCACCGCGATCGACGGGAGGCCCTCGGGCTTTGCGGAGCGATCGGTGCGATCCTTGCGCGCGCTCTGCGCGGGCACCGTGCCCTCATACGCCGTGTTGGAGGTGGGGTCGTAGATCCAGAAGGATCGGTTGTTTACGACCACCTGCGCGTCCCCATTGTCGGACTGGAGCTCGAGGCGCATCTGCCCCGTGTTCGCGATCCACAGCCGGCCGCTGGCGCCTTGGAGGATCGGATCGGTGTTCCCCTGGAAGTCCGAGGCATCGATCAGGTGATTGGTGAAGCTGATCCGGGCGGAGATGCCTTGCACCGCGGGCGCCGCCGCGGCCTGGTGAAGCGCCCGCGCCAGCGTCGTCTTCGGTGGCACCGGGCCCGATCCCGCCGCCGCGACCGCAATCGCGGTACCCGCGGCGATCGCCGCGACCACCCCCGCGATCGTCGCCAGCAGTCTCCTGGTTGAAGCTGTACGTAGGAACCTCGTCATCTCCGCGCCTTTCTCGTGGTCTCGCCACGATAGGACACAACCTTGAAAGTACTTTGACAGATGACTTCTGCCGGTCGGGCCGGTCCTCGTCCTGACCAACCCTCGCGATCCGCCCGCGGACGAGGACGATCCAGCGATCAAGTTCCTATCTCGGCGGCGCGCTACCGTCGCCCCCGTGACTCCCAGCATCATCTACCGCTCGAGCCGTGGCTACGAGCTGCTGATGCGCGCCCTATACGGCCGCCACTACGAGGACCGGATGCGGATCGTGGCCGAGCAGGTTCCGAACCGGGCCTCGGTGCTCGAGCTGTGCTGCGGTCCGGGGACGCTGTACGGCCGCTATCTGCGCCACCGCGCGAGTTCCTACATCGGCCTCGACGTCAACGCCGGCTTCGTCGAGCGCCTACGCCGGCAAGGCGTGGACGTGCGGCTGGTCGATCTGGCCGGCAGCGATCAGCCGCTCCCGCACGCCGATGTCGCGCTGATCCAGGCGAGCCTCTACCACTTCCTCCCCGACGCCGGCCGGATCGTCGACCGGATGATCGCCGCCGCCGGTGAGCGGGTGATCGTCTCCGAGCCGATCCGCAACCTGGCCTCGAGCGACACGCCCGTGATCGGACTACTCGGGCGGCGCGCCGCCGATCCCGGCGTGGGCGGCCACGAACAGCGCTTCAACGAGGCGACGCTCGACGAGCTGATGGCCGGCTACGGCTCTCGCGTCCGGGCCGCGTTCCCGATTCCGGGCGGGCGTGAGAAGGTCTACGTGCTGGATCCGCGCGACTGACCGGCAGCCCCGAGCCGCGCGGACGGCAGCTCCGCCACCGCCCCCGCCTGGCCCGACTCCCCCACCGCCCCCGCCTGGCCCGAATCCGCCCCGATCGCCAACTCCCGGCCGAGTCGCCGTGGGCCTCCTGGTCGATCAGGAACAGCGGCCGGTTCTTGACCTGCTCGAAGATCCGTCCGACGTACAGCCCGACGACGCCGACGCTGACGATGATCACGCCGGCGAGCACGAGCAGCAGCACCGCCAGGCTGGTGTAGCCCGGGACGCTCTTGTCCGGTTCCACGAAGTAGTCGACGATCTCAAAGCCCGCGATCACCAGCCCGGCGAGCGCGACGAGAAACCCGACCAGCACGACGAGCCTCAGCAGCACGGTGCTGCGGAAGAACATGCCATCGAGCGCGACCCTGACCAGGCGCTCGACCGTGTAGCCGCTCTTCCCGGCGTGGCGCTCGTGATGGTCGATGTCGATCGCGGTCGAGTCGAAACCGAGCCAATCCAGCGCGATCATGTACTCGCGGTCGCGATCGCGCAGCCGCAGGAACGCGTCGATGACCTGCCGCGAGAGCAGGCTGAGGTTGCTGTAATCGGGCCGAACGTCGGTCTCGAGCGTCAGCCTGCGGTACAGCCGGCTCGTCCACCGGCGAAACGCGGAGTGACGCCATCCGCGCCGGACCGTGCGCACCACGTCGTATCCCTCGCCCGCCGCCGCCCACAGGCGCGGAATGTCCTCCGGCGCCTCCTCGAGATCGCAGTCCATCACCACCGCCCACGATCCGCGCGCCTGCGCGAGACCGGCGGTGATCGCGGCGTCCTGGCCGAAGTTGCGGCTGAGTCGATACGCCCGGACGTGGGAATCCGCGCGGGCGAGGCGGCGAAGGACCTCCCAGCCCTCGTCGACGCTGCGATCATCGACGAACACGAACTCGTAGCGATCGGTCACCTCAGCGACGCTGCGCGTGAGCCGATCATGGAGCGCCACCAGGCAGTCGGCGCACCCGTACACGGGAACGACGACGCTCAACTCGATCTCCGCCCCCCGTGCGCCTGGGGTCTCTCCGGCCATGCCCATCAATAGTCTCCGCGCTGGTGTGAAGGCCTGCTTAGGATTGTGTTTTGTTTAAATTTTGGGGGGTGGCCTCAGCGGGCCCGTTCGCTCGGCTGCGTGAAGATCAACAGTGCCGCCGGAGTGTGGCGGAAAAATTCCGGCGCCAGCAACGACAGCTGGTTGATGCTGAGACGTTCGGGATGCTTGAGCACAAACCTGCCGATCACCCAGTTGGCGACGCGGAACCGGTCCAGCAGCCGCGCGCCCGGCGGCGCCACCGCGCGGGGTAGCGCCGGCCCGCGGAGCGTGGGCGGCGCCACCGAGGCTGTGACCGCGGGAATACCTTGCGGCCGGATCAGCCTGAGGTGCTTCATCGCCCCCACCACATCGATCTCGGCGATCCTCACCTTCTGGTTGTGCGGCTGGGTCCAGTCCACGTTCGGCAAATAGATCTTGAGCGGATCGGCCGTCGTCCCGTCGGCCGCGAGGATCGCCCGCGGCACGACTGCCGGCCCGAGCGCGCGTGCGACGTGGCGCCAGTCGGGTCGCTCGTAAATCGGGTGGGTCTGGACATAGATCGCGGCCGCCGAGAACACGGTCAACAGCGCGATCGCCAGCGCGGTCCCCGCGACCCGCGCGCGCGGCACCGCGCAGGCCGCGGCGATCATCGTCGCGAGCGGCACGAACGCCGGGATCTCGTTGCGTGAGTAGAAGTAGTCCTGGCCGACCAGCCCGAGCGCCAGCGGCGCCACGAACACGAACATCGCGATCGCCCCCGCCACCGCCGCGCCGCGGCGCGTCCGCTGGTCCCCGCCGATCACCAGCAACGCCACGACAATCACGGCGAGCGCGGCAATGCCGGTGAACGCGTCGGACATCGTCCCGCGCCGCAACAGGATGCTGACCGCCCACTCCAGGATCGTCTGCGAGATCCGGTGCTCCGGTGGCACCTTCGTGAGCCACCCGACGCCGTGGCCGGTATCGGTGGCGGCGATCGGGAGCATCGCCAGCTCGACCACCCCGACCACGGCCACGGCCAGTGCCGCGGCCCGGCTCCGGCCCACCCACAGCAGCCACAGGGCCTCCGGCGCGACCAGGAACCCGGCGAAGAAGTGGGTCATCAAGGCCAGCGACGAGAAGATCGCCCACCAGGTCAGGTTGCGCCGCGAGGGATCGCTGCGCGCCCGCACGAACCACAGGAACGAGGCACCGCTCAGGGCGGCCAGCAACATGTACGCCCGCGCCTCCTGGGAGTACCAGATCAGGAACGGGTTGACGGTCACGAACGCCGCCGCCACGACGCCGGCCCACCGCGACACGAGATCCCGCGCCGCCAGGTACGCGATCGGGACCAGCGCGATCCCGGCGATCGTCGAAATCGATCGCAGCGCGACTTCGCCGGTCCCGAACACGTGCGCCCACGCCCAGATCAGCACGAAGTACAGCGGCGGCGTCGTCTCGACGTGAGCGACCGTGTTGATCATCGCGCCGAACGGCAGATGCGCCTCGTACGCCGTCAACGCCTCGTCGGCCCAGAAGCTCTGGGTGTCGATCGTGAGGATCCGGATCGCCGCGGCGACCGCGATCAGCGCGCCGAGCAGCAGGACGTCGACCGGTATCTGCCTGATCGAGATCGCATCGCGGAGCCTGGGAGGCCTGCGGGCCTTCCCCAGCGTTGCGGCGGGATATTCCGAGGTGGTCATGGGGCCCGAAGCAAGTCTGTCAGCGCCGCCGCCACGTCGTCCTGATCGGACTCCGTGACGCCCGGCCCGAGGGGCAGGCTGAGGGTGCGCTCGGAGATCATGTTGGCGACCGGAAAGTCCTGTGGCGAGAGCCCGTAGCGCTCACGGTAGAAAGGATGCAGGTGCACCGCGCGATAGTGCACCCCGGTGCCGATGTTGCGGGCCGTCAGTCCCTCGAGCAGCTCGTCCCGCGTGAGCGGGGCGTCGGGCTCGACCAGTACCTGATAGAGATGGCGAGCGTGCCGCGTCTCGGGATCGGGCGCAGGCGGCGTCGTCAGCGGCAGGCCCGCCAGCAGCTCGTCGTAGCGCTCCCACAGCTCGGCGCGCCGGTCGATCCACTGATCGAGCCGCGGGAGCTGGTGCAGGCCGACCGCGGCCTGGACGTCGGTCATGTTGTACTTGTAACCGGGCCGCACGACCTCGTAGTGGCGAAACCCGGCGTCAGAGAAACGTTGCCACGCGCCGAGGCTCAGCCCGTGCAGCGCCAGCCGCTCGACCTCCTCGGCGACCTCGGCCCGCTCGGTCACGAGCGCACCCCCCTCGATCGTCGAGATGTTCTTGGTGACATAGAACGAAAACGCGGTGACGTTGCCGAACGCCCCGATCTGCCGCCCCCGCCACTGGGCCCCCAGCGCGTGGGCGGCATCCTCGACCACGACCAGGCGGTGGCGATCGCGGAACTCCGTCAGCCGATCCATCTCGACCGGCCGGCCGGCGAGATGTACGGGCATGATCGCGCGCGTATTCGGGGTGACGCTCGCCTCCGCGGCATCGAGGTCGATCAGCCCGGTGCCCGGCTCGCTGTCGACGAGCACCGGCCTCGCGCCCGCGTGCTCGACCGCGTTGGCGGAGGCCACGAACGTCATCGTCGGCACCAGCACTTCGTCGCCGGGGCCGATTCCGAGCACCTGCATCGCGAGGATCAGCGCCGCCGTGCACGACGACACGCAGCGGCAGTACGGAACATCGACGTAATCGGCCAGCATCGACTCGAACCGCTGGACCTTGGGACCGGTTCCCACCCACCCCGACCGCAGAGAATCCACGACCTCGGCGATCTCCTCCTCGCCGATCGTCGGGCTCCCGAAGACCAGAAACCTATCCCGCATCCCAGTTGTCGTATCGACTCCGCTTTGACCCAGAAAATGCACTCTTCACCGGCCAGGTGCGCCGCCTGGCTCCGCAGAGCGTGCTGATCGCGCGTAAGCGGGCGGTAAATACCGTGCGGGCTTTAGGTTATGGCGCCGTAGGGGCGGACCCTAGGCGGCTGTGCGACCATCGTCGTGAAAATGTCGGTTCAGGACGCCAGCCTCCCCCCCGGACCGCGCCTCCCGCGGGTGCTCCAGACCGCCGGCTTCATCCTCGGAGGTCCTCGCTTCCTGAATGCCTGCCGCCGACGCTACGGCAATGCGGTGACGTTCGGCACGTTGTTCGACAGCCGGTTCGTGATCCTGTTCGAGCCCGAGCTCGTCAAGGAGGTCTTCCAGGGCTCGCCTGACCAGTTGCACGCCGGCGAGGCCAATGCTCTGCTCGGCCCGATCCTCGGCCAGCGATCAGTCCTGCTGCTCGACGGCGCCGAACATATCCGGCACCGAAGGCTGATGCTGCCGCCGTTCCACGGCCGGCGGATGCAGGCCTACATCGACGCGATGCTGGAGTCGACCGACATCGAGATCGACTCCTGGCCGGTCGGCGAGCCGTTCGCGATGTTCCCCACTATGCAGTCCCTGACGCTGCGCGTGATCATGCGCGCCGTGTTCGGCTACGAGCCGGGCTCAGCCGAGCAGGAGCTTCGGGGGCGGCTGCGGGAGATGATCGAGCCGGTCGCCCGCCCCCGCGGGCTGCTGCTGTTGAGCACCCTCGGCCGGTTCCGCCGCAACCGAGGGACGGTCCGCCGCTTCGAGCAGACCCGCCGCGCGGTGGACGAGATCCTGTACGCCGAGATCGCCCGCCGGCGCTCCGATCCGGAGCTGGGAGACCGGGACGATGTGTTCTCAGCTCTGCTGCTCGCCGAGGACGAGCACGGCCACCAGCTGAGCGACCGCGAGGTCCGCGACGAGCTCGTGACCCTGCTGCTTGCCGGCCACGAAACGACCGCGACCGGCCTCGCCTGGACCTTCGACCTGCTCCTTCACGCTCCCGCCATCCAGCAGCGCGCCCGCGAGGGAGACGACGCGTATCTCGACGCGGTGGTCAAGGAGTCGCTCCGGATCCGGCCCGTGATCCCGGGCGTCGGGCGGGTCGTCCGGGGCGAGCCGTTTCGCCTCAACGGCTACCTGATCCCGGCCGGCGTCGAGATCAATCCCTCGATCAGGATGATCCACCGCCGGGCCGACCTCTATCCGGAGCCCTTCACGTTCAACCCGGAGCGCTTTCTCGGTCCCGACGCTCCGGACACCTACACGTGGCTGCCGTTCGGAGGCGGTACCCGCCGCTGCCTCGGCGCGAGCTTCGCGCTGACCGAGATGCGGGTCGTCCTGCGGCGGGTGCTGGAGCGGACCGCGCTCGCGCCGGCGTCGGCCGAGCTCGAAAAGGTCCAGTTCCGCGGGATCACGCTGGCGCCGCGCGAAGGCGTGCGGGTGGTGCAGGATCAGGCGCCGGGACCACGCTGACCGTGCTCGCGCTCACCGGCTAAACGTGCACGGCCACGTCGATCGACCGCAGCCGGCCCTCACCGAAGCCGAAGCTGACCACTGCCAGCACACGCCGGGGCAGCGCGACCACGACCCCGGCATTGCCGTCTACGATCGCCGGCCGGGCCAGATGCGCGAACGGTGACCCGCGCTCGAGCACCCGGCGCGCCACCTCGGCGGGGCCCGATGCCTCGATCGGCGTCGGG
This sequence comes from uncultured Solirubrobacterales bacterium, assembly GCA_963767695.1. Lineage (GTDB taxonomy): Bacteria > Actinomycetota > Thermoleophilia > Solirubrobacterales > Solirubrobacteraceae > Palsa-465. Next base: position 155,484 of record CAVYFE010000018.1, on the reverse strand, counting down.
TCGGTGAAGCTGGTGCGGCTGGAGCGCAGTACCACCTCGGGGTCGAGCACCTCCACCAGCGCCTCGAAGTCGCCGCCACGCGAGGCGGCGAGAAAGGCGTCGATCAACGCACGCTGTTGTCCCAGCCGGGTGCTGGCGGCTTCGACGTCGGCGCCGCGGACCCGCCGGCGCGCGCGGCTCGCCAGCTGCCGGGTGGCCGGCACGCCCCGTTCGAGCACCGGCGCGATCTCCTCGAACGGGAAGCCGAACATGTCGTGCAGCACGAACGCCAGGCGCTCGCCCGGCGTGAGCTTTTCGAGCACGACCAGCAGCGCCAAGCCGACCGACTCAGCGAGCAGTACCTCCTGTTCGGGATCGGGGGCCTGCTCAAACGCGCTGACGGGCTCCGGCGGCCAATCCTCGACCGGCTCCTCGGCCCGCGCCCGCCGCGTCCGGAGCATGTCGAGGCAGATCCTGCTGATCACGGTCGTCAGCCACCCGCGCATGTTCTCGACCGCGTCGGTGTCTGAGCGGCTGACCCGCAGCCACGCCTCCTGGACCGCGTCGTCTGCCTCGGCACCCGAACCCAGCATCCGGTAGGCGACCGCCCGCAGGTGCGCTCGGTTCTGCTCGAACTGCTGTGTCTGCCACTGCTGCGCGTTCATCCGTCACATCCTCTCGTTGCCGTCCGTCATATCGATGACGAATCCGACGCGGGCGATGTGACCCGCCGGTCGGGCCGGTCACGACCCCAACCGCGACTGACACCAGGAGGCATGAGCAGATGCAAGCAATCCAGGCAAGCGAACTGAGCAAGACCTACGCCGGCGGCGTCGAGGCCGTCAAGGCGGTTGACTTCGAGGTGGCACCGGGCGAGGTGTTCGGAGTGCTCGGCCCGAACGGGGCCGGCAAGTCGACGCTGGTCGGGATGTTCACGACCACGATCCTCCCCACCGCCGGGACGGCGCGCGTGGCCGGCCACGATGTGGCGAGCCAGCCGCTGCGCGTCCGCGGCGCCAGCTCGGTCGTATTCCAGGAGGCGGTCGTGGACGGCACGCTCAGCGGCCGCGCGAATCTGGAGCTGCACGCCCGCCTGTGGGGAGTCCCGTGGCCCAATGCGCGGCGACGGATGGCCGAGTTGACCGCCGTGCTGGGGCTCACGGAATTGATCGCGCGGCCGGTCGAGACCTACAGCGGCGGACAGCGCCGGCGACTCGAGATCGCCCGCGCGCTGATCTCCCAGCCCCAGGTCCTGTTCCTCGATGAGCCCACCGTCGGCCTCGATCCGCGGATTCGCCACGAGCTGCTCGACGTGATCGCCGGCCTGCGAGCCCGCGACGAGCTGACGATCCTGATCACCACGCACTACCTCGAGGAGGCGCAGCGGCTGTGCGATCGGGTGGCGATCGTCCACAACGGGTCCGTCGTGGCGCTCGCCAGCCCCGGGTCGCTGCTCGCCGGACTCGGCGAGGAGATCCTCGAGCTCCGCGTCCTCGACGAGCCCCACGCGACGCTCGCCCATCTCCGCGCCCGGGGGATCGCCGGCGAGGACGCATTCGCGATCGGCGCCAGCTTGACCGTGCCGCTGCACGGCCGCCCCGCCGGCGACACGCTGGCGGCGATCGAGGCCGAACAGGTCCGCATGTCCGAGATCTCCACCCGCGCGCCAACCCTCGACGACGTCTACCTCCAGCTGACCGGAACCACCACGAACTAAAGGAGCACTGTCATGTCCACGATTGCGGACGCACCGTCCATCCCCCTCCCCGCGCCCCGGCGGGCGCGGCGCACCGGCGCCCTCGCCACCCTGGCGCGGCGCCGCGCGGCGCTGACCGCCGGCAACCCGCGCCAGGTCGCCGTGCCCTTGCTCGGTCCGATCCTGCTCGCCGTCGTCGTCGCCCCGGCGCTCAAGGTGGCGACGGGCGGGCTGCACTCGGGCATCGACTACCAGTCGTTCGTCGGCGTCGGCACGGTCGGCCTGGTCGTCCCGCTGAGCTGCATCTTCGCCGGCCTGAGCGTGATCGTCGACCGCCACAGCGGCGCCCAGCGCGAGCTGCTGGCGGCGCCGATCCCGCGGGCGTACATAGTCCTCGGCAACATCATCGTGGTGATCGCGCTCTCGGCGCTGCAGGTCACGATGCTGCTGGCGCTGTCCGCGCTGCGCGGCGCAGCCTTCCATGTGACGGTGTCCGGGATGGCCTGGTTCATCGCCGCGACGCTGCTGTTCACGGTGTTCATGTACGGCGTGGCGGAGACGCTGGCGAGCAGGGTCAACAAGCAGGAGGAGTACATCGGCGCCACTCCCGCACTGGCGATCCTCCCGTTCTTCTTCGCCGGCGCGCTGTATCCAATCGCGGCGATGCCGGGCGCGCTGAGCACGATCGCGAAGTTCATGCCGCTGACCCACGCGCTGGCCCTGATGCGATACGGGCTCGTCGACCCCAGCGGCAAGGGGCTGCACGAGATCTGGGGCTCGGGCAACGTCACCGTGGAGGCGTGGCTCAGCCTCGCCGTCGTCGCGGTGTTCGCAGCCGCCCTGACCGCGATCTCGATCCGGGTGTTCTCGAGGTCGGTCGTGAGGTGAGGCGGGAGCAGTCGGCCGCGACGCCGGCAACATGACAATCTTCCCGGCGTCGCGGTCGCTCCCACCACGCCCTTGCTCCTCTACGACAACCACGTCTCCGGCAACTGCTACAAGGTCCGGCTGCTGTTCTCGCACCTCGGGCTCGAGTACGAGCGGCGAAACGTCGACGTGATCGACCGCTCGAATCGCAAACAGCTACTCGGCAGCCTCAATCCCGCCCTGCGGATCCCCACCCTGCTCCTCGATGACGGCCGCGTGCTCGCCGAATCGGACGCGATCCTCTTCTACTTCGCCGAGGGCACGGAGTACCTGCCGGACGATCGCTTCACGCGCGCACAGGTGCTCCAGTGGTTGTTCTTCGAGCAGTACAGCCACGAGCCGTACATCGCCGTCGCGAGGTTCTGGCGGATCGCCGGGATCACCCCGCCGCAGGCCGAGCTCGACGCCAAGGAGCGAGGCGGCCGGGCTGCTCTGGCGGCGCTCGACGGGCACCTCACCGACCATCCGTGGCTGGTCGGCGATCGCTACACGATCGCGGACATCGCCCTCTACGCCTACACGCACGTCGCGCCCGAGGGCGGCTTCGAGCTCGAGCCGTACCCGGCCATCCGCGCCTGGCTGGCGCGCGTCGCGACGCAGGCGGGCCACATCCCGATCACCGCGTGATGTCCTCCCTGACCTTCCTCGAGCGCCCCGCCGCCGAGCGGCCCATGGGACTGCTGGTCCTGCACCACGGGCGGGGCACGAGCGAGCTCGATCTGTTTGCACTCGCGAACGTGCTCGATCCCGACGAGCGGCTGCACGTGGTCACGCCACGCGGCCCGCTCCAGCTCCCCGGCGCGCCCGGATATCACTGGTACACCGTCCTTCGCGTGGGCCATCCCGATCCCGCCAGCTTCGCCTCCTCCTACCGGGCCCTGGCGGCATTCCACGACGCGCTGTGGGAACGGACCGGGATCACCCCCGAGCGGACCGTGCTCGGCGGCTTCTCGATGGGAACGGTGATGAGCTACGCGGCGGGTCTGGGCGGCGACCGGCCGGCGCCGGCTGGGATCCTCGCGTTCTCGGGCTTCGTGCCGACGGTCGACGGGTGGGCCCCGCACCTCCCCGACCGCCGGTCGACGAACGTCTTCATCGCCCACGGGCGCTACGACCCGGTGATCGAGGTGGGCTTCGGGCGCCGCGCGCGCGAGCTGCTCGAGGCCGGTGGTCTCACCGTCGAGTACCACGAGTCAGACGTGGCCCACGAGATCGAGCCCGCGAGCATCCGCGGTGCGATGCGGTGGCTGGAGCGCGCCCTGCCCGACGGCGAGGACCGCTAGAGGCCAGACCCGAGGGACGGCCGGGGCGAGGAGAGAAGCCCCGGCCGTCCCTGCAACTTGGGCGCGGCTAGCTCAGTGACGTCGCACGGGCTGACCCGTGTCCGGGTTCAGGATCAGCCTCCTGTCTCGCGGACCCCTGAACCTGAACATCCCGGCGAGATCGAACGGCAATCCCTGCGCCGCATCGCTGCTCGACAGCAGCTGGTCAGCCGACCCCGGGATCCCGGTCAGGCCCCAGTTGTACTCGACGAGGTTGATGATCGAGCTTTGATCGCTGACGTTGTGATCGACGTAGTTGCGCCGCGCGAACGGCGAGATCACCAGCAGCGGCAGTCGCGGCCCGAGGCCACAGCGGCCCTGCTCGCCGGCCAGTGGCGGCGTGGTCTGCGGGGACGGCCCGCACTGACCCGAGGTCGGCCCGCTGAACGTCGTGTTCGTGAGGTTGTCCGCGGGCGACAGCGACGGATTCCTGACTCCGCTGTAGACGTGGTCATACCAGCCGTCCGAGTCGTCGTAGTTGATGATCACCGCGGTGCTTCTCCAGTCCGGCGAGCGCTCCAGGGCGTTGATCTCGTGGACCACGAACTGCTGCTCGTCCGCCGGATCCGAATACGCGGCGTGGCCGTCCTCGTATCCCGGCGCCTTCAGGAAGCTGACCGCCGGCAACGCCGACGGGGGCAGCTCGCCATTGCTGATGGCCGCCACCAGCTGGTCGAAGTCGCTGGTGTCGTACTGGTGGTTGGGGGTGTTGAACTGCGGCACGCCGCCCATGTAGGACTGCGTGTCGGTGCCGATCTGCGCCAGCCCTGCGAGCGTGTCCTGACCCGCTCCGTCGACCGGGATCGTCAGGTGGTGGGGGTTGGCGGTGGAGGCGTAGTACTGGAACGGCTCGTGGTGCGGGATGTAGTCGTCCTTGTAGCCCCACTGGCCGGTGCCGCCGAGCGCGACACCCACCGGGTGCACGCTGTCGCACAGGCCCTGGTTGCTCGAGTTGGCCGGCCGGTTGGCGGCAGTTGAGAAATAGGTCTTGAACTCGTCCGGGGTGAACGTGCTGTCCTGCTGAGAGCTGTTGCCGGTGGCGGCAAGCGCCTGCGCGAAGCTGGTGCTGGGACGGAATCCGCCTTCGAACCAGCCCCACGACAGTCCGGCCGCATTGAGCTCGTCGCCGATGTTCTGGCCGGACATCGCGACCGCGTCGCGGGTCGAGCAGTCGTCCCAGTACGGCTGCGCATCGCTGGTCAGCGAGTAGCCGCCCTTCCCGTCCGGCGTCAGATCGCCGTTCGGCGAGGTCGGAGTCGAGATCGACGGGCTGTTGACCATGTGCCCGGTGTCGACACCGCCGGTATCTCCGGCCGCGAGGTTGATCGCGCCCGGAGCGGAAGGCCCGAACGTGGTCCCGAACGAGTCATCGCTCATCGCGAAGTTCTGGGCGTAGTTCCACATCCCGGTCACGGTGTTGCCGTCGTAGTAGTCCATCACCGTGGCGGCGTTGCAGGGGGTCCCGAACGGGGAGGTCCCGGTGCCCGTCCCGACGCTCTGCACGAAGTGGTCCATCTTGCCGCCGTCGAACGCCTGCTGCTCGTCGCTGTAGTCATGGTCCTGGTCGCAGGTGAGCTGACCGCCGGCGCCGCCCGGCAGGCCGGTGGGGCTGCTGTCGAGCCGCTGCGGCAGCGCCGAGTTCGGATTCGTGCTCAGCAGGTCGGTGGAGTGCCGGAGGGCGGGGGGCAGCGAGCGACTCGTCGCCGGCGGCAGGCCGTCGACGGCCGGCGTGTGGCGCGCGGCGCTGAAGTACTGACCATCGGTGTTGGCAGCGTTCGGATAGGTCCCGAAGTAGTGATCGAACGACACGTTCTCCTGAAAGATCACGACGATGTGCTTGATCGGAGTCGCCGTCCGCCGCAAGCCCTCTCCGTTTCCTGGCCCTCGTTGCCAGTGTCGATGCCAACCTCCTGATGCTGTTGCGCTCTGGGCGATCGCCACGGTCGCTGCCGCCACCAGCAGTGCGATGCTGAGCAACGGAACCACGCGCCTACGCGTCATCACGTCTCCTCTTGGTCGGTTGCGGGACGACCGGCCGATCCGGGCGCCGGCCGGAACTCTCTCTGCTCGACTGCGCGCACATGTTGCCCCGGTGTTACCGCGCCTTTGGCGAGTCGTGACCGCGGTTCCCATCGCTCCCGTAGGATCCGCTGCCCCGTGACCCGGACCCGGCCCGCACCAGCCCCGCACCAGGCACGCGAGGCGACCCTCCGTGAGGTGATCGAGGCGCTGGCGCCGCTCGAGCGACGCGCGGGCTCACCCGGTGAGGAGCAGGCCGCGCGGTGGCTCTCACAGCGCCTGGCTCGCGCCGGGTGTGAGGCCCGGGTCGAGGAGGAGCAGTTCCTCGACGGCTACGCCCGCGTGATCGGCCCGTTGGCCGCCGCCGGCGCCCTCGCCGGCGCGGCGGCACTGCGGCGCCGGTGGCGAATCGCGGCCGGAGTCGGCGGGGCGATGGTGACGGCGGCGATCGCCGACGACGTCTCCAACGGCCCGCGGCTGTTTCGCCGCGCCACGGTGCGAGCGCGGCCGACCTGGAACGTGGTCGCGAGTGCCGGTGATCAGGCCGCCACGCGGACGCTGGTGGTGCTCGCCCACCACGACGCGGCCCCGACCGGGGCGATCTTCGACGACCGGGCACAGTCCGCGGTGGGCGAGCTGTTTCCTGGCGTCATCGAGCGGAGGGACACCTCGCTACCGCTGTGGTGGGCGATGCTTGCGGCTCCGACGCTGGTCACGCTCGGCGCCGCGACCCGCCGGCGCGGACTGAGCGCGGCCGGACTGGCCGGCTCGCTGCTCGGGAGCGCGGTGTTCGCCGACGTCGCGCGCAGACCCGTGTGTCCCGGCGCCAACGACAACCTCACCGCGGTCGCCGTGCTCGTCGCGCTCGCCGAACGGCTGCGCGAGGAGCCGGTCGCCGGCCTGCGCGTGCTGCTCGTTTCCTGCGGCGCCGAGGAGGTCCTCCAGGGGGGCATCCACGGCTTCGCCGCGCGCCACTTCCCGGCGCTGGACCGAGAACGCACGTGGGTCCTGAACCTCGACACGGTCGGCTCGCCGAAGCTGATCCTGCTCGAAGGCGAGGGCCCGGTGGTGATGGAGGACTACCACGATCGGACCTTCCGAGACCTGGTCGCGCGCACCGCCGAGGCGGCGGGCGCCCCGCTGCGCCGCGGCATGCGGGCGCGCACGTCGACCGACGCCGTGATCCCCAGCCGCGCCGGGTATCCGACCGCCACCCTGTCGTCGATCGACCGCTACAAGGCGCTGTCCAATTACCACAAGATGAGCGACACGCCGGAGAACGTCGAATACACGACCGTCCTACAGGCGCTGGTGGTCACCGAGGCGGTCGCGCGCGAGCTCGCGTCCAACCCCTGGCTCTGAAGCGCGCGCATGCCGCTCGCCGCCGAACTCGACCTCCCCGCGTTTGATCACACAGATCCGGCGCTGCGCGGCGGGCCCTACCGCGAGGCCATGGCCCGCGTCGAAGGCCACGACGGCTGGCTGGCGGCGAACCCGTTCGGGTTCACCGTGCTCGAACGGGAGGCAGGCGAGTTCTTCCTGCGCACCAAGGACGCTGTGTTCCCGGGGCTGACGATCGCGCAGCTGTTCGGAATCGAGGACGGCCCGCTGCACGAGGAAGTCCTCAAGAACATCATCAACATCAACGGCGAGGACCATCGGCGGCTGCGGAACCTGATCAATCCCGCCTTGTCCCCCCGGGCCGTCGATCGCTACCGGCCGGCGATGCGCCGGTTCCTCGAGCAACTGCTGGCCGAGCTCCCGCCTGGCGGCCGGTGCGAATTCATCTCGGCCTTCGCGAAGCCCTACCCGTCGCTGGTGATCGCGGAGGTGATGGGCGCGCCGCTCGAGGACGCGTGGCGGCTGCATCACTGGTCCAACTGGATCCAGCGGCAGTTCGACGCGCAGAGCCTGATCGCGGAACGGCAGCTGATCGAGCAGGCGGTGGCTGAGTTCTACGAATACGAGGACGAGCTGATCGGCCACCGCCGCAGCTCGCCGAGCGACGACCTGATCTCGGCCCTGATCGAGGCCGAGCAGGCGGGCGATCGGCTGAGCGACGACGAGCTGCGCAACCTGGTGCTGAACATCCTCGTCGGCGGCGTCGACACCAGCCAGAGCCAGCTCGCGCACGCCGTGCGGCTGCTGGCTGACCATCCCGACCAATGGCAGCGGCTACGCGCCGAGCCGCGTGGCCTCGCGCTCACCGCCGTCGAGGAAGCGCTCCGCTACGAGCCGATCACCCCGTTCACGGCGCGGATCACGACCAGCGAGGTCGAGTACCGAGGCGTCACCTTCCCGGCCGGAACCGTCGTCCTGGTGTCCGCCTGGCATGCCAACCGGCAGGGATTGAGGAATGACACATTCGACATCGCTGCGGAGCGCAGCCGTGCGCGCGTGCTCACCTTCGGCGCCGGCATCCACTACTGCGTCGGGGCGAATCTGGCCCGGGCCGAGATGGAGGAGGGACTGGCCTTCCTGGCCGAGAACGTCCGCTCGCTCAGGCCCGACGGGGATCCCGAGTTCGGAACGCCGTCGGGGATCTATGGGCTCGAACGGCTCCCGCTGGTGCTCGAGCTGGCTCGGTGAGCCCCGCCCGGGGAGCTGTCCGCCACAGCGCATCGTCCCCCAGCGGCTCTCGCACCGCGCGCCCGTCCGCCACCAGCTCGATCAGCGCAGCTTCGGCCGCCATGCGGTCCGGCGCGTCGTTGCCCCGGGTCAGCAGCGCGGCGACCTCCTGCGTGGTGAGCCCCTCGGGGAAGCGCTCGAGCAGCGGCTCAGGGGTTTCCGGCGGCGGCTCGCGCTCGAGCGTCGGATCGAGATTGACGACCAGCACGTCGTATGCCTCGACGGGCTGAAAGCCTCCCGCGGTCAGGCGCGTGCCGTCTCGCTCGAACACCACCGAGGGGGCGGTGAACCGCACCGGACCGTCCGTCGCGGCGGTCTTTCCCTGGAGCTCCGCCGGCGATCCGCCCGCCGTGCGAGCCTCGGCACGGTCGCGCTCGTAGGCCTCCGAGACCTCGGGGAAGTCGAGCATGCCGACGATCCTCGAGGCGTCGATTCCCGGCACCCGCGCGAGCGTCTGGGTCAGCATCTCGTCGTCGTCGAGCACGAGCGGCGTCGTGAAGTTGGCGAGCTGGAGCGCTCGCAGCACCGCCCATTCGCTGCCCGGCGACAGCAGCCGGGCCGCCACGACCGCCCGGCAAGCACGAGCGGTGGCGCTGACCCGCCGTTTCGGCGCGGGCGAGAACGGCATCCCGTAGCGCCGGAACCTGAGCTGTCCCAGCGCGCCCCGCGCCGGCGTGTAGCCGCGAGCCTCGTACTGCGTGGCGGACTCGGTCAGGCCGATCAGCACGACCCGCCACTCGAGCTGGGAGCCGTAGCGCCACTGCAGCACGCGCAGCGCCGGGAGCTCCGAATACGCCCACGGGCATCCGGGATCGGTGTAGAGCGTGGTGGCGATCACCTCGTTGATGTCTCAAGTATATGAGACCCGCCTACCCGGCCACCGCCGCGAGCCGGTCGAGCAGCTCCGCCTGGGCGGGATTGATCTTCTCCCGCGCGCGGACCAGCGGGAACCATTCGGCGCGGTCGACCTCCGGTATCTCGATCAGCTTGCCCGATCGCGGCGGCCACTCCAGCTGACACGTGTTGCTGGTGATCTGCGCCGCGTCGAGATCTCCCTGCAGCGCCCACGCGCGCACGAGCTTGCCCGACTTCTGGCGGACCTCGCCGAGATCCGTCGCCGCGCCGGCGGGGGCGGGGACGCCCAGCTCCTCCTCGAACTCGCGCCGGGCGGCGGCTTCGGGATCCTCGCCGGGCTGATACTCGCCCTTCGGAATCGACCACGCACCGAGATCGCGTCGCGCCCACAGCGGCCCGCCGGGATGGACGAGCAGCACCTCGGCCGCCCCGTCGTGGTGGCGGTGCAGCAAGATCCCCGCGCTCCTGGCGGCCATACGCTGATCCTAGTCAGCTCAGCGCGCCCGCCGAGCAGCTACGCGGCCAGCGGCTCGGGGTCCTCGACGTGATCCTCGGGCTCCTCGACGCGCTCGGCCGGCGCCGTGAGCGGCGCGGCCGGGCTGAGCGGCGCGCGCAGCAGCAGCGCCGCGATCGCCGCACCGCTCACGCACAGCAGCGCACCGACCTCGAACGCGGCCACGAAACCGTTGGTCAGCGCGGCCGCTTGACTGACACCGAGGCTCGGATGCGAGTGACCGGCGGCGATCGTGCTCAGCACCGCCAGCCCGAGGGCTCCACCGAACAGCCGCGAGGTGTTGAGCAGGCCCGAGGACAGGCCACTCTGCGCACTGGGCACGCCCTGCGTGGCGGCGATCGTCGAAGCGACGAGGCCGAGGCCCATACCGACTCCCGACAGCAGCGCCCCGGGCAGCACCATCGTCACGTAACTGCCATCCGGACGAATCCCGGTGAACAGGAGCAGGCCGGCTGCGGCAGACACCATCCCCGCGCTGACGGCGGCACGAATCCCGAACCGAGCCACCACCCGCGGCGCCAGCGAGGATCCGGCGAACACCGACAGCGTGATCGGCAGGAACGACAACCCCGCCTGCAGCGGGTCATCGCCGAGCACCTGCTGGAGGTAGAGCGTGATGAAGAAGAACATCGAGAACAGCGCCGCGTACATCAAGACCACGATCAGGTTTGCGGCGCGCAGCTGGGGCAGCCGGAAGATCGAGAGTGGAATCAGCGGAGCGTGCGCGAGGCGCAGCTCAACCCACACGAATGCGGCGATCAGCAGCACCGCCAGCGCGAGCGCACCGAGCACCACCGGCGAGCCCCAGCCGAGCGCGTCGGTTCGGACGATCCCGTAGGTCAGGCTGACGAGACCGCCGGTCAGCAACACGGCGCCGGCGACGTCGAAGTGGCGCGGGCCGGTGAGCCGTAGGTCGGCGGGAATTACGCGCAGGGCGAGAGCGATCACCATGATGCCCAGCGGGACGTTGATCGCGAAGATCGACGGCCAACCGAGGAGCTGGGTCAGCAGGCCGCCGAGCAGCGCGCCCGACGATGCGCCGAGGCCACCGATCGCGCCCCAAGCAGCGAGGCCACGGTTGCGCTCGGGCCCCTCCGGGAGCGAAGAGGTGATGATCGCCAGCGTCGCCGGCGAGACGATCGCGCCCCCGAAACCCTGGAGCGCGCGGGCGCCGATCAGCATCGAACGGGAATCGGCTAGCGCGCAGGCCAGCGACGAAAGCACGAACAGAGCCGTGCCCGCGACGAACACGCGGCGGCGCCCGAGCAGGTCCGCCGACCGGCCGCCGAGCATCAGAAAGCCTGCGAAGGTGATCGTGTAGGCGTTGACGACCCACTGCAGGCCGGTGGTCGAGAAATGCAGTCCGGCGCGCATCGAGGGCAGCGCGATATTGACGACGGCGACGTCGAGGATGACCATGAACTGGGCCAGGCAGACGACCGCGAGGAGGAAGTTGGTAGAACTGGAGCGAGGCGTGGAAATGGCTTTGGTTGCGTTCACGCGGTTCAGTGTGCGATCATTCCCATCCAGGTACAAGAGAAGGGTTTATCCTGGTAGTAGCCACCACCCCCAACGGATCCGGTACGGCGCCGGGCACGACCACCAACGGCAGTCGCCGGCGCGCGGAGCTCGCCGACTTCCTGCGCAAGCGTCGCGAGCACCTGAAGCCCGACGACGTCGGCCTCCCCAACGGGGGCCGGCGACGAACTCCCGGCCTGCGGCGTGAGGAGGTCGCGCAGCTCGCGGGTGTCGGCGCCACCTGGTACACGTGGCTCGAGCAGGGCCGGGACGTCAGAGCTTCGCTCGACGTGCTCGAGGCGCTCTCGCGGGCACTGCGGCTGACGCCGGCCGAGCGCACCCACCTGATCCTGCTCGGGCGCGGCGAGGAGGCACCGACCTGCAAGCCGCCCGCCGAGCGCGTTTCCCCGACCGTCCGCCGGATGATCGAGAGCCTGGGGCCGAGCCCGGCGCTGGTGCTCGGACGGCGCTGGGACTATCTGGCCTGGAACCGCGCGGCCTGCGCGCTATTCGGCGATCTCGGCAGCATTCCGCGGCCGGTCCGCAACCACCTGTGGCTGTTGTTCATGGACCCGCTGCGGCGCGAGATGTTCCGCGACTGGGAGCGAGGCGCGCGGCTCGCGGTGGCGAAGTTTCGCGCCGACAGCGCTCGGCATCTGGGCGACCCTTCCTTCGATGAGCTGATCCAGGCGCTGCGGCAGTCGAGTCCCGAGTTCTGCAAGGCATGGAAACGGCATGAGGTCTCGCGCAGCAGCGAGGGCCGCAAGCACCTCCGCCACCCGGTGGCCGGGTCGCTCGTGTTCGAGCACGTCGTCTTTCACCCGGCCGAGGCGCCCGAGCAGCGGCTGATCCTCTACACCCCGGTCCCCGAGGAGGACACGGCGGCGAAGCTCGCGAAGCTGCTCGAGGACCAGCCGTTCAGATCGCCTTTGGCGCTCGCGCGCTGACCCGCCGCGCCGCTCTTCGCGATCTCTTCGCCGGATTTCACGTTGCCCTGCCGGTCGGATAGTGGACTTGGGGCATGTCCACTCCAGCCCTAGCCAAAGCCCTCGAGCAGGAAGCTCCCTCCGCGCCGAGCGCATGCCCGACCGCGCCCCCGAAGCCGGCCTCCGGCGAGCGCTTCGTCAACCCGTTGCTGCTGCTCGACCACCGTACCCGGAGCCGGGCAGTCCCGGAGCGCCTGGCCCGGCGGGGCCCGCACCTGGCATTCGACGACGGATTGCAGATCCGCGTGATTGCGCTCGAGGACAAGCTCACCCACATCGGTCGCGGGGTCGGCTCCGATATCCGGATCGAGGAGCAGAGCGTCTCGCCGAGTCACGCGATCATCGTCCGTCACGGACGCCACGCGCGGGTGCTCGACAACCGCAGCGCGAACGGCACCTTCCTGAACGGGCGCCGGATCGTGGCCACCAATCTCCAGGACGGCGACCTGGTCGCGGTCGGGTCAGTCGTGATGCGGTACGTCGAGCTCGCCTGAGCGCCGCTCGGCCTTCGGGCTGGCCCTCGACCGGCTCCTCGCGCTAGCCCTCGACCGGCTCCTCGCTGATGTCTCGCGCGACCAGCGACGCGTACAGCCCGCCTCGCTCGAGCAGCTCCTCGTGGGTGCCGCGCTCGACGATCCGGCCGTGGTCGAGGACCACGATCTGATCGGCGTCGCGCACGGTCGAAAGCCGGTGGGCGATCGTGATCGTGGTGCGCCCCTCCGACAGCCGCTCGAGCTCGGCCTGGACCGCCGCCTCGGTCTGCGTGTCGAGCGAGCTCGTGGCCTCGTCCAGCACCAGCACGGGCGGGTTGCGCAGGATCGTCCGGGCGATCGCCATCCGCTGCTTCTCACCGCCGGAGAAGCGATAGCCCCGCTCGCCGACGATCGTGTCATAGCCGTCTGGCAACGAGGCGATCAGGTCGTGGATCCGGGCCGTCCTCGCCGCCGCCTCGATTTCCTCGTCGGTGGCATCCGGCCGGGCGAAGCGCAGGTTCTCGCGGACCGTGGCGTGGAACAGGTAGGTCTCCTGCGAGACCACCCCGACCGTCGCCGCCAGCGAGCTGAGGCTCGCCGCGCGGACATCGACGCCATCGATCGTCACCCGCCCCTCCTGCGGCTCGTAGAGCCGCGCGACCAGGTATCCCAGCGTGGTCTTGCCGGCGCCGGTCTCGCCCACGACCGCGGTCCGGGTACCGGCGGGGACGATCAGATCGATGCCGCGCAATGTCCACTCGTCCGACCCGTTGGCGGTGTACCGGAACGAGACGTTCTCGAAGCGAACCTCGCCGAGCAGCTCCTCGGGCCGCAGCTGCACGGGGTTCGGCGGCTCGACGATGTCGATCGGCAGGTCGAGGTACTCGAAGATCCGATCGAACAGGGCCATCGAGGCTTCGACGTCCGCGCCGACCCCGAGCAGCGACTGGATCGGGAACAGCAGCCGGGTCTGGAGCGTGGTAAACGCGACCACGGTCCCGATCGACAGCGAGCCGATCCAGCTCTGGCCGGCGAGCCAGTAGATGATCGCCGGCTGGATCGCGAACGTCATCTGGATCGTCGACATCACCCAGCGACCGGCCATCCGCGAGCGCACCTCGAGGTCGGCGATGCCCTGCGACTCGCCCGTGAAGCGCTCGGCCAGGTCCGAGCCGCGCCCCATCGTTTTGCCGAGCATGATCCCGGACACCGACAGCGACTCCGCCACCAGCGCCGAGAGATCGGCGAGGCGCCGCTGTTGTTCGGTCGTGATCTTGCGCCGCATCTTGCCGACGCGTCGCGTCAGCCACACGAACAGCGGCACGAACACCAGCGAGATCGCAGCCAGCTGCCAGCTGAGGATGCACATGGCGACGATCGCCGCGATCACGGTGGTCGCGTTCTGGGCGATCGACGTCGCGGTAGTCGTGACCACGTTGTCGAGCCCGCCGATGTCGTTCGCGATCCGCGATTGGACCTCTCCCGTGCGGGTGCGGGTAAAGAACGCCAGCGACATCCGCTGCAGGCGCTGGTAGACGGCCGCGCGGAGGTCGTGCATCACGCGCTGCCCCACCACGTTGGACAGGTATGTCTGCCACACGCCGAATACAGCGGTGACGATCGCGATCGCGATCATCGCCAGCACCAGCACGGTCAGCAGCGTGGACCGGTGTTCGAAGATCCCCTTGTCCAGCACCGCCCGCAACAGGAACGGCTGGAGCATCCCGAGGCCGGCGGAGAAGACGATCATCGTCAGCACGACCGCGAGCCGCGCTCGATACGGCTTGAACAGCCGCAGGATTCGCCGGCGGTCGCGCTCGCGCGTGGGATCCATCAACGGCGGCGGCTTCTTGTCTGGACCCCTGATCCCGCGCAGCGATCCGGGGCCGGCGCCATGCGCCGCTCCGAAGCCACGATTGTCGCCACCGAACGCACTCATCCGTATCCATGATGACGGGTCCGCCGCGGCGGCCCGCCGGCTCGGCGGTGGCGGGTCCGCCGCGGCGGCCCGCCGGCTCGGCGGTGGCGGGTCCGCCGCAACGGACCGCCGGCTCAGCGGATCGCCGGCCGGTCCACCATCGCCGCGGTCACGATCGCGGCGAGCAGGAACGCTCCCGCGGAGACCGCCATCGCCGCATGCAGGCCGGATATGAAAGCCCGACTCGCGAGCAGCGTCCCGAGCAGCGCGACGCCGACCGCACCGCCGGCCTGACGGGCCGAGTTGAGCACGCCCGAGGCGATCCCGGCGCGCCTGGCCGGCGCGGCCTCGATGATCGCCGCGGTGGCGGCCGGCATCGTGAACGCCATTCCGAATCCGGCCGCGATCAGCGGCACCACGAGCAGCCCGTAGCTCGTCGATCTGCCGGCCGCGATCAGGCCCGCGAAGCCGAGGCTGCCGCACACGAGTCCGACGAGCATCGGCCGCCGCGGGCCCGTGCGAGCGGTCACCCGACCGGAAACTGCGGAGGAGAGGGCCACGAAGATCCCCTCGGGCAACAGCGCCAGTCCGGTCGCCAGCGCCGAGAACCCACGCGCTTGCTGGAAGTACAGACTGAGCGCAAACAGCTGTCCGTAGAAGCCGAGGTTGATCGCCAGTCCCACGATGCTGGCGCCGGAGAACGTGCGGTTGCGAAACAGCGCCAGCGGCAGCATCGGCTCGCTCGTGCGCGCCTCGACCGCCACGAACGCCGCCAGCGCGGGCGCGAACGCGATCAGCGCGGCGAGCGTCAGCGACGATGTCCACCCGGCCGCGCCCCCCTCGATCAACCCCACCGTCAACAGCGTCAGCGACGCGATCCCCAGGAGCTGCCCGGCCAGGTCGAGGTTGCGCCCCTGGGCCTCGCCGGCTGGCGGAAGGTGGCGAGCGCCGAGCACCAGCGCAAGGATCCCCACCGGCACGTTGACCACGAACACCGCCCTCCAGCCGATCAGGCCGACCAGCACGCCCCCGACGATCGGGCCGGACGCGGCGCCCACGCCGGCAATCGCGCCCCACGCTCCCACCGCCCGCGCACGCCCAGCGGCGTCGGGGTACGCCGCGCGCAGGAGCGCGAGCGAGCTCGGCACGAGCAGCGCCGCGCCCAGTCCCTGCGACGCCCTGGCGGCGATCAGCGCTCCCACCGACGGCGCGAGCGCGCACGCGGCCGAGGCCGCGGTGAACAGCGCCAGGCCGGCGTCGAACACCCTCCGGGCACCGAGCCTGTCACCCAGCGAGCCGCCAGATAGCAGCAGGCCCGCGAATACGACCGTGTAGGCATCGAGCACCCATTGCAGCGCGCTGACGCCGCCCCCGAGATCTCTGCCGATCGCCGGCAGCGCCACGTTCACGATCGTGGCGTCGAGGATCACCATGAAGTAGCCGAGACAGGTCGCCACCAGCGGAAGCTGTCTGCGCATGTCCCCAGTCTCCCCCAGGAACATTTCGCTCACCGACGAAGTGTCGCCGCGGTATCGTCTCCGCGATGGACGGAGACACGGACATCGCCAAGGTGGGAGCGCTGGTCGCCGATCGCGCCCGCGCCCGGATCCTGCTCGCGCTCGGAGACGGCCGGGCGTTGCCCGCCAGCGTGCTGTCCAATGAGGCCGGCGTCGCTCCCTCGACCGCCAGCGCGCATCTGTCAAAGCTGGTCGCGGGCGGATTGCTGCGCGTCGAGCGCCACGGCCGCAGTCGCTACTTCCGGCTGGCGGGCCCGCAGGTGGGGGAGTTGATCGAGGTGCTGGCGCGGCTGTCCCCGCCGGCGCCGGTGCGTTCGCTGCGGCAGGGCACCAAGGCACAGGCCGTCCGCTTCGCGCGGACCTGCTACGACCATCTCGCCGGCGTGCTCGGAACCGAGCTGATGACCGCGCTCCTTGACCGGGACCTGATCGTTGGGGGAGATGGCGTGTTCGATCCCGGCGCCGTCAAGGCTGACCGGCTCTCGGCGCCGGGGTTCGACCTCGACTACCGGTTGACCGCTGCCGGCGTCGAGCGGCTCCAGGCGTTTGGAATCGATTTCGACGCCCTGCCGCGACGCCGGCCGTTGATCCGCTACTGCGTGGACTGGAGCGAGCAACGCCACCACCTGGCCGGCTCGCTTGGCGCCGCGCTCGCCGATCGCGTGTTCGAGCTCGGCTGGGCGCGCCGGATCCGCCGCAGCCGTGCGCTGCAGGTGACCGACGATGGCTACGCTGGGCTGCGGGATACGTTCGGCGTCGAGCTGAGCCGGCCCGGGCGCTAGCTCGCTCCCGCGGGTTTCTGCCCCAAATCCAGGGAGGTTCGTGCCTTGTTTGAAACCAACCTCGGCCATGGGACGTACGTTCGGCGCTGATGAGCGCCACTCCCGCATTGCTGGCGGCGTCAGCTGGCGTGGGTCTTGGACACGCTGTCCTGCCCGACCATTGGGTGCCGCTGGCGGTCGTCGGGCGCACGCAGCGCTATTCGCTGGCGAGAGTGGCACGCCTGTCCGCGCTCGCCGGCGTCGCTCACGTGGCGGTGTCGGTGATCCTCGGCGCCGTGGTGGTCGTGATCGGGCTCGCGTTCCGTTCGGCTGTCGAAAGCACGCAGGAGGCGATCGTCGGCGGCCTGCTGATCGCGACCGGGATCGGATTCCTCGTGCTCGAGCTGACCGGCCGTGGCCACGGCCACCCGGCCGGGCACGAGCATCCGCGCGCGCCTGGGCATCCGAACCCGGCCGAGCATTCGCAGGCGGCCGAGCATTCGCAGGCGGCCGAGCGTTCGCACGCGGCCGAGCGTTCGAACCCCGGTCCGCAGTCTCGGGCCGCCTCACTCGCCGCCGTGATGGTCCCGTTCGGCGCCGCCGCCTCACCCGACCTCACGATCCTCCCCGTGTTCCTGGCCGCGGCTGCCGTCGGGCCGGGCACCGCCGCCGGATCGCTGTTCGTGTTCGCGGCGGTCACGATTGGCACGATCGTGTCGCTGACGCTGCTCGCCGCCGCGACCGGCTACCAGATCCGGGGCCAGTGGCTGGAGCGGTGGGGGAACGTCCTGACCGCGGTTGTGCTGATCGTGATCGGCTCCCTGATCCTGGTTGGCGTGCTGTAAGCACGCCCCGGGCGCGCAATCCGCCGACCAATTGCATTCGATCGATCCGCACCAGCGATACTTCGCGGCATGGACCGATCGGATGGCCAGCATTCGCTCGGGGCCTCGGCGCCCGCGCCGGCCCGTCAACTTGTTCCGGACATGCCGCTCGGCGGCAGCCCGTTCCCCCCGATCGCCGACTACGCCTTCCTGTCGGATTGCGAGACGGTCGCGCTCGTCGCCCCCAGCGGCAACGTGGAGTGGATGTGCCTGCCGCGGGTCGACTCGCCGAGCGTGTTCGGCGCCATGCTCGATCGTGACGCCGGTTCGTTCCGCTTCGGCCCGCTCGGGGTCACCGTGCCCGCCTCGCGCCGCTATCTGCCCGGCACGATGGTGCTCGAGACGAGCTGGTGGACCGGAGCCGGCTGGATCATCGTTCGCGACGTGCTGCTGATCGGCAGCTGGCATCACGAGGAAGAGCGATCGCACAGCCATCGGCGGGCGCCGACCGACTACGACGCGGATCATGTGCTGCTGCGGACGATCAGGTGCGTCAACGGCGAGGTCGAGGTCGTGCTCGACTGCGAACCGGCGTTTGACTACGGCCGCCAGCCCGCTCAGTGGGACTACGTCGGGCCGGGCTATCACGAGGGCGTCGCCCGCGGCGAGGGGGTTGACGTGGAGCTGAAGCTGCGCACTGACCTGCGGCTCGGATTCGAGGGGCCCCGCGCGACGGCGCGGCATCGGATGAAGGAGGGCGAGCAGGTCTACTGCGCGCTCTACTGGAGCGAGCACCCCCCGCCGCAAAACTTCGAGGAGGCCTACGGCCGGCTCGTCTGGACCGCCCATCACTGGCAGCACTGGCTAGACGGAGGCACCTTCCCCGACCACCCGTGGAGGACGTTCCTGCAGCGCAGCGCGCTGACGTTGAAGGGCCTCACCTATGCGCCGACCGGGGCGCTGATTGCGGCTGCCACCACCTCACTGCCTGAAAGCCCGCAAGGCGAGCGCAACTGGGACTATCGCTACAGCTGGATCCGAGATTCGACCTTCATGCTGTGGGCGCTGTACACGCTCGGCTTCGACTGGGAGGCCAACGACTTCTTCTACTTCATCGCGGACGTCGCCAGCCACGCGGACCACCTCCAGGTGATGTACGGGGTCGGCGGGGAGCGCGAGCTCGACGAGCAGCTGCTCGATCACCTCAGCGGCTATCAGGGGGCGCGGCCGGTGCGGATCGGCAACGGCGCCTACAACCAGCGCCAACACGACGTCTGGGGTGCCCTGCTCGACTCGGTCTACCTGCACACCCGCTCGCGGGATTCGCTCGATGAGCGAGTCTGGCCGCTCCTCGAGCGTCAGGTCGAGACCGCGATCGCCCGCTGGCACGAGCCGGATCGAGGCATTTGGGAGGTACGGGGCGAACCCAGGCACTTCGTCTCGTCGAAGATGTTCTGCTGGGTCGCGTGCGATCGCGGCTCGAGGCTAGCCGAGGTGCGCGAGGACTTCCACCACGCGACGGCATGGCGCCAGGTCGCAGACGAGATCCACGCCGATGTGTGCGAGCACGGCGTCGACGACCGCGGCGTGTTCGTCCAGCACTACGACACGACGGCGCTCGACGCGTCGCTCCTGCTGATGCCGCTGCTGCGCTTCCTGCCGCCGAGCGACGATCGGGTCCGCAAGACCGTGTTCGCGATCGCCGACGAGCTGACCGAGGATGGGCTCGTGCTCCGCTATCGCCCCGAGGAGACCGACGATGGCATGTCCGGCCAGGAGGGCAGCTTCCTGATCTGCTCGTTCTGGCTGATTTCGGCCCTGGCCGAGCTGAACGAGATCGACCGCGCCAGGGATCTCTGCGAGCGCGTGCTCGGCTACGCCAGCCCACTCGGCCTGTACGCCGAGGAGGTCGATCCGAAGACGGGCCGACACCTCGGGAACTTCCCACAGGCATTCACGCACCTCGCGCTGATCAACGCGGTGATGCACGTGATCCGCGCCGATCAGGAGATCGCCCTGCAGCGCTCGCCGTGGGCCGAGGTGCACTGAGGAGCTGGTGGCGCCAGCGCGGTGCGCTGACGCGCTACGCCGCCAGCTCGGTGCGCTGACGCGCTACGCCGCGAGCTCGTCCGGACCGGAATGCTCGGCCGACGTGTCCGGCGGGACGACGGCCAGCGCGGCCCGCGTGGACACGCTCCGCCGCAGCCTCCCGAACCCGTAGGTTCCGCCCAGCGTGGGAACCCACAGCGCGATCGCGTGATAGAGCACGACCGCCGCCGCCGTGGGGGCCGCGGGCAGCCCGTAGAGCAGCAGTGCGCTGAGCAGTCCGCCCTCGAGGACGCCCAGGCCGCCGGGGATCGGCACCAGGTTCGCGAGATACCCAATCTGATAGCCGACCACGATGGCCAGCACCGGCGGTGAGACGCCGACCGCGCGCAGGCACGCCCACAGCACCGCGATGTCGAACAGCAGGTAGCCGATCGCGCCGAGCAGTCGCGGCTCGGGCCGGAAGGCGACCGCCTCGGTGTCGCGAACCCAGCCTCCCATCCGCTCCAGGGCGGCCCCGAAGCGCCGCGACCGAGCACCGAGCCGGCCGCTGAACCGCGGCAGCATCACGAAGAACACCAGGCCCAGGAGTGTCGGCAGTGCCGGCAGCAGACCAAACATGACCCCGGTTCGAGCGCTGCCGATTCCCAGCCACACACCGAGCCCCGCCACCACCAGCACTGCCGCGTTCACCGCGCTGGTCAGCAGGAAAATCACCGCCGAGCGATTGACGATCCGAGCCCACGCGATCCCCCACGCCCGCATCGCCCATGCGCCCACCGCCAGACCGCCCGCACCACCGACGGGAACCACCGCACCGAACGCCATCTCCGCCCACGCCAACCACCTGGCTTCGCGCGCCGGCGCCCGGCGGAGCACGAGTCGGACGATCACCACGTACCCCAAGCACGAAGCGACCTCGAGCGCGACGGCCAGGATCAACCAGCCGGTCTTCGCTTCGGCGGCGCGGTCCAGGATCCCGCGAAGGCCCGGAACCGCCAGCCCAATCCCGAGCAGGAGCAGCGCGAGAATTGCGGTCCAGATCAGCCCATTGCGCAGACGGTGGGCATCGTGAGCAGCGGTGCTCGCCGTGCCGGCGGGGCGGCTCGCGTCGGGGCTGACTTCTGCCTCGGGGCGTTGTGCGGGCTCGGCGAGCCCACGGCCGGTGGCAGTTCTCCCGTTGTGGTCCGCCGCGCTCCGCTGCATATCTCTGGGAAGGTCGAGATTGATCCCACAACGATTGTACACTTCAATCGTGCGTTTCGCGAAGTGTTGACTACACAACTGTACGCCTTGAACGGCTTCCGGGTGGCCTCCCTGTCAGATGGGGCCAGCTCGCGCTTCGAGCGGGACCGCGCCGAACCCGCACCGCCCCAAACGGCTATGCCGCCGGCTGCAACCTCACCGGCAGCGTCTTCAGCTGATTGATGAACGCGGACTCGGCCATCACCGGCCGACCGGCGATCTCCATCATGGGATAGCGGGCCAGCGTCTCCTCGAGCATGATCCGCAGCTCCAGTCGAGCGAGTGCCGAGCCGAGGCAGAAGTGCCGCCCGCCCGCGCCAAACGCCTGGTGGTCGGGATTGCGGCGAACATCGAAGGTGTCCGGATTCTCGAAGCGGGCCTCGTCGCGATTCGACGAGACGTACCACATCACGACCTTCTCCCCCTCGCGGATCTGCCGACCCGCCAGCTCGGTGTCGCGAGTGACGGTTCGCCGGAAATGCGCGAACGCCGGGAACATGCGCAACGACTCCTCGACCGCGCTCGGGATGAGCGATGGATCCTCCAGCAGCAGCTGGCGCTGCTCCGGGTGCTCCATCAAGGCCCGCATGCCACTGCAGTACGTGGCCTTAGTGCTGTCGTTGCCGGCGGCGACGAGTAGGAAGAAACCCATCACGATCTCGTGCTCCTCGAGCTGGTGGCCGTCGATCTCCGCGTGAACGAGCACGCTGGTCAGGTCGTCGGTCGGCTGCTCGCGGCGCTCGGCGATCATCCGCTGGCACCGGGCGAAGATCTCGGGGATGTCATTCTCGACAATGCTCATGATCCCGTCGGGATTGAGGTCGGGGTCCCCCGCGCCCAGTGCCGAGTTCATCAGCGCCGCCCACGCCGCGTCGTCCTCGGCTGGGATCCCCATGAAGCTCCCGATCACCCGCGATACCACGGGCTGCGCGACATCGGTGACCAGGTCGCACGTAGCGCGGCCGTCCAGCTGGTTCAGGACGTCGATCACGATCGCTCGGATCGCCGGCTCGTGGGCGGCGATCCGCTTCGGGGTGAAGCCGGCTTGGAAGAGCATCTTCAGGCGGTCGTGCTTCGGGGGATCCATCCCGATGAACATCGCCCGGATGAGCTCCATCGGGAACACAGCGTTGACCGCCGTCACTCCTCCCAGCTCGGATGAGTAGGTCTGCCAGTCGAGGCTGACGGCGCGAATGTCATCCGCCTTGGTGACGGACCAGTAGCCGGCCTCGTCCGGATACTCGCTGATTTCGGCGGTCCAATGCACGGGACACTGGCCGCGCAGCTGGCGGAACAGATCGTGCGGAGGACCCTCGAGCCACAGCTCTCGCTCACCAACGAGGACCTGCTCCAGATCGCTGTTCGTCGTCGACACCCCGGACCTCCTCGAAAACCTAATGCAAGATCAGCGGGATCCTACTGGCTGGCCGGCCAGCCCGGGCAGTCCCCGGCCCCCGTTCCGAACACCAATAGGCTCCACCTGGAAACCTCCAGAGAGGAGAGCTGCAAGTGAAGATCCGCGCCGCGGTGCTCGAGCAGTTCGGCCAGCCGCTCAACGTCACCGAGGTGGACCTTGCCGGGCCGCAGCCGGGCGAGGTCCTGGTCCGCCTCCGGGCGTGCGGCGTCTGTCACACGGACATGTACACCGCCTCGGGGGCTGATCCGTCGGGATACGCGCCGGCGATTCTCGGCCACGAGGGCGCCGGGGTGGTGGAGGAGACCGGCGAGGGCGTGAGCAGCGTATCGCCCGGCGATCACGTCGTCACCCTGTTCTCGCCTCAATGCCGCGAGTGCGAGCACTGCCGCAGCCCAAAGACCAACTTGTGCCTGGCGATCCGCGAGCAGCAGAACCTGGGACACCTCCCGGACGGCACGACCCGGCTCTCCCGCGGCGAGGAACCGATCCGCCACTTCATGGGAACGAGCACCTTCGCCGAGTACACGGTGATGCCTGAGATCGCGCTGGCGAACATCTCTCCCGATGCCGAACCAGACCACGCCTGCCTGTTCGCGTGCGGCCTGTCCACCGGGCTCGGCGCCGCGATCAACACCGCGAAGGTCGAGCCGGGATCCACCTGCGTGGTGTTCGGCGCGGGGATGGTCGGCCTCGGCGCGGTGGCCGGCTGCCGGCTGCAGGGGGCGGAGCGAATCATCTGCGTCGATCTCTCCGAAACACGGCTGAAGCTCGCAACGGGCCAGGGTGCCACCGACGTCTGGATCGGCGGTCCGGACACTGTCGCGCGCGTGCTCGAGGAGACTCGAGGGTTCGGCGCCGACTACACCTTCGAGGCCACCGGCCTCGTCCAGGTCATGCGCCAAGCCGTCGAGTCGGCGCGGATGGGATGGGGCCTTTGCACGGTCGCCGGAGTCGCGGGCAAGGGCGAGACCCTCGACATCGTTCCCCGGTATCTGATCACCGGCTGTCGGGTCTGCGGGTCCTCGTTCGGTGGCGTCAAGGGACGCGACCAGGTGCCGGAGCTGGTGCAGCTCTACCTGGACGGCGAGATCGACGTTGACCCATTCATCTCGCACCGGATCACGCTCGAGGAGGTCAATCGCGGATTCGAGCTGATGGAGCGCCAGGACGGAATCCGCAGCGTGATCAGATTCGATTGAAAGCTGTCACATGGACGGACGGTTGACGTGCCCGGCACGCGGCTGATATATCGGTCATCGCATCAGACGCGTAACCGCGGGCCGCAATCCCGTCACGCGCCATATTCGCCGCAGCTGAGCGACTGGCACCGCTCCGGAGGCCTGCAATGACCAGTACATCGGGCACGCACGAAGCCGAGCGAGTCAGCGCGCGGTTCGAGGCCGGGGAGGCAGCCGTTGCGCGCAAGGTGGTGGCCGAGGTGGCGCGTCACACCCCCGCGCTCAGCTCCCGCAGCCTTGCCGAACGGTGCGGGGGTCGGGTCCTGCTCAAGGCCGAGAACCTCCAGCGTACGGGATCATTCAAGCTCCGGGGCGCGATTCACAAGATCTCCCGGCTGGAGCGGCCACGTGGGGTGGTGGCCGGTAGCGCCGGCAATCACGGCCAGGCCCTCGCCTATGCGGCTCGCTCGAGCGACATACCATGCGAGGTGTTCATGCCGCGGGAGGCACCGGTCGCGAAGGTCGCCGCGGTCGAGGCATTCGGTGGCGTCGTCAACCTCGCCGGCGAGTCGGTTGACAGCTGCGTGGCCGCCGCCCGCGAGCGGGCCGCGGAGACCGGCGCCGCATTCGTCCATCCGTTCGACGATCCGGACGTCATCCTGGGACAGGCCACGCTCGGGCTGGAGCTGCTCGAGGATGTTCCTGACGTCGCGGCGATCGTCGTTCCGGTCGGCGGTGGCGGGCTGATCTCCGGCGTCGCCGGCGCGGTCAAGTCCGCCCGCCCGGAGGTTCGGGTGATCGGGGTCCAGGTCGATGCCTGCGCCGCGTTTCCCGCGTCGCTCGAGCAGCACGCGCCCGTCGCGTTCGAGGCAATCCCGACGATCGCCGACGGGATCGCCGTCAAGAGGCCGGGCGAGATCACGCTGCCCCTGGTAGAGCGCTGGGTCGACCAGCTCGTCGTCGTAGGTGAAGACGACATCGCTGAGGCGATGGTGTGGCTGATGGAGCGCGCGAAGCTGGTCGTCGAGGGCGGCGGCGCGGCCGGGGTGGCAGCGTTGCTGGCGGGACAGTTCGAGCCGCCGGCGGCCGGCTCGACGGTGATCGTGCTGTCGGGCGGCAACGTTGACGCCGGTCTGCTCGCGTCGATCGCTGCGCGTCACGAGACGACGGCGGGGCGGCGGCTGCGGATGTTCACGCGGATCTCCGATCGCCCCGGCGGGCTCGCCGCCCTGCTCACGCTGATCGCCGACGCCGGCGGCAACGTCGTCCACGCCGACCACGTGCGTGAGGCAGTGCCACTCCACGTCCGCGAGACCGGCGTCGAGATCGCGCTCGAAACCCGCGGCGCCGATCACAGCGACGCAATCGTGGCCGCGCTGACCGAGGCCGGGTACGTGGTGCGACGGCTCTGACCGTTATCTCTGGCGATTGCAGGATCGATCCCGTCCGGAGGGATCGCGCCGGCGGGGGCGAACAGCGCGCTGTTGGCAAAGGTAAGGAGCTAGGCATGAGCGACTTCGAAAGACCCGGCGTAACGATGGAGGAGCCTGCGAAGCGGCGCTCGGCGGCGGCACGATTCGGTGACTTGAGCGAGCGCCTGTCTCGAACCTTCGGCGGCGTTGACCGCACCAGGCCCGAGCTGCCGGCCTGGGTGACGGGCGAGGAGCTCGACTACCCGGCGGCGAGCGAGACCGTCGCCTTCTCACCTCTCGAGCAACGTTTTCCGGTCGTCCGCAACGGCTATGACTGCGCCGCCGTCGATCAGCAATTCGAGGGGCTCGAGCGCGAGCTGGCAGCACTGCGGGCGCAAAGCTCTTCCACCGATGCGGTCGCCGCCGAGATCGATCGGATCGGCACACAGACCGCGGCGGTTCTCCAAGCCGCCTACGACCAGGCCGCCCAGATCACGCGCGGGGCCCGCGAGCAGGCCGACAAGTGCCTGGCCGACGCCGCGGCGAACGCCATCGGAATCACCGAGAAAGCCAACCGCCGGCTGCGCGAGCTCGACGTCGAGACCGACTCGGTTTGGCAGGAGCGCGCGCGGCTGATCGACGACGCCCGCGGCGTCGCCACGGCGCTCCTCTCGCTTGCGGATGACGCGGCCGCACGGTTCCCCGGCGAGTCCGAGAAGCCCGATCAGAGCAACCCCCCGGCGCCCCCGCCGCCGGTGGCCGCCGAGCAGATCGGCTCCCCGCAGCCAGGGTTCCCCGAAACAGACGCGCCCCTCAACGGCTGAGCCGCGTCCGGCAGCGGATCGACGAGCGGCGTCGCGGCGCGACCCGACCGCCACCGGCCGGGCCGCGCCATCGCTCACATGTTGGGGCAGTTGTGCGAACTACCGCCGCGGCGAGAGCCAGCCGGTGGGTGGCTGCTCTGCGACGGGGCGGTCGGTCTTGCGGTGCTGGTCGTGCTCGGGGTCGTCGAGGTTGTCGAGCTCGCGGCGTTGGCAATTGCCGCGCCACCGCCGACCAGCGCGCCAGTCACCGCGACCGTCGTCAGAAGTCTTCGCATCGGATATCACCTCCTTTGCTGTCGTCTGAGCAGACCATCCTCGCTCTGCGTCTGACGGACGTAGGAGTCGGATAAATGTCTCTTTACGAGGGCGCGGCCTTACCCCCGAGGTAATCGACGTGGCGCAGGCGCGGTGCGACCGTGCCGCCATGAGCACTTCAGAGATCACCTCCCCGTGGCCGCGGCCGCTGGCGCACGCGCGCGCCAGCCGCTGGGCGCCACTTCCAGTCGTCCTGTCGGGCACGTTCATGGTCGTGCTGGACTTCTTCATCGTCAACGTCGCGCTGCCGTCGATCCAGTCGGGCCTGCACGCGACGAGCAGCGCGATCGAGTGGATCGCCGCCGGATACGGACTGACCTCCGCGGTGTTCCTGATCACCGGCGGCCGGCTCGGCGACAGGCTCGGCCGTCGCCGGACGTTCTCGCTCGGACTCGCCCTGTTCACGGTCAGCTCGGCAGCGTGCGGTCTGGCCAGCGACCCGACGATGCTGGTCGCCTCGCGCCTCGTGCAGGGGCTGGCCGGGGCGCTGCTGATGCCGAACGTGATGTCGATCATCGGCGTCGTCTACACCGGCGCCGACCGGGTCCGCGCACTGTCCGCGTACGGCATGGTGATGGGCCTGGCCGCGGTCGGCGGCCAGTTGATCGGCGGCGTGCTGGTGCAGGCGAACGTCGCCGGCCTCGGCTGGCGCAGCTGCTTTCTGATCAACGTCCCGATCGGCGTGAGCGCCCTGCTGCTGGCGCCGCGGCTGGTGCCGGAGTCCCGCGATCCCCGCGCCCGGCGGCTCGACCTCACCGGGACCGTCCTGATCACCGCCGGGCTGACCGCGATCGTGCTTCCGCTCGTCGACGGGCGCCAGCACGGGTGGCCCGCCTGGACCTGGATCTCGCTCGGGATCGCGCCGCTGATCCTATTTGCGTTCGTCGCCCAGCAGCGCCGGCTTTCCCGCCGCGGCGGCGCACCGCTGCTCGATCCGAGCCTGTTCGCCGAGCGGAGCTTCACCGCTGGGCTGCTCGCCCAGCTCGTGTTCTGGTGCGGCCAGGCGTCGTTCTTCCTGGTCCTGGCGCTGTACCTCCAGCAGGGCCGCGGGATGACCCCGCTGCACGCCGGGCTGGTGTTCACGATTCTCGCCATGGCCTACCTCGCGGCCTCGCTGGGAGCGCCGGCGCTGGCCACCAGGCACGGCCGCAAGGTGCTGGCCGCGGGCGCGCTGACGCTCGCGAGCGGTCACGCGCTGCTGCTGGCGACCGTCGCTGAGATCGGCGTGCATGGATCGATCGCCGCGCTTGCCCCGGGCCTGATCCTGATCGGCGCCGGAATGGGCCTCGGCATCACGCCGCTGGCGACGATCATCCTCTCGAGGATGAAGCCCGAGCAGGCCGGCGCGGCCTCGGGCGCACTGACCACGATGCAGAACGTCGGCAACGCGCTGGGGATCGCCGTGATCGGCGTGATCTTCTTCGGCGCGCTCCATTCGGGCTTTGCTCACGCGTTCGAGCTCAGCCTGGCGGTGCTGGCGGCGATCCTGCTGAGCGTCGCGGCGCTGACCAAACTGATCCCGCCGGAGGTGCGTTCATGATCCGCGCCGGTACGCTCGATTGGATGACCGACAACCGCGTGGGCACGATGCTCCGTGACTGGCGCCAGCGGCGACGGCTGAGCCAGCTCGACCTCGCGCTCGAGGCCGGGGTCTCGACCAGGCACTTGAGCTTCGTCGAGACCGGGCGCTCGCGGCCGAGTCCGGAGATGGTGCTGCACCTCGCCGAACAGCTCGAGGTCCCGCTGCGGGAGCGCAACCAGCTGCTGCTGGCCGCCGGCTACGCGCCGCGCTACGGCGCCCGGTCCCTTGAGGATCCGGACATGGCACCGATCCGCGACGCACTCGGCCGCGTGCTCACGGGCCACGAGCCCTATCCGGCGCTGGCAGTCGACCGCGGCTGGAATCTGGTCGCCTCCAACGGGTCCCTCGGGCCGCTGCTCGAGGGCGTCGCCGACGAGCTGCTCCAGCCGCCGGTCAACTGCATGCGCCTGGCCCTCCATCCCGACGGGATCGCGCCGCGGATCCTCAACCTGGGGGAATGGCGGAGCCATCTGCTGCACCGGCTCGAGCGCGAGATCGCGATCACGGCGGATCCTCAGCTGCGCGAGCTGCGCGACGAGCTGCTCTGCTATCCCGGGCCGCTCCCGGACCACCAGCTGGCCGACGGCAGCGAGATCATGGTCGGTCTGCGGCTGGCCGCCGGCGACGGTGAGCTGGCGTTCTTCAGCACCGTCACCACGTTCGGGACCGCGCTCGACATCACCCTCTCCGAGCTTTCGATCGAGGCCTTCTACCCCGCCGATGAGACCACCGCGGACGCGCTCTCGGCGCTCGCCGCGGTCGGCGCCTGAGGGCCGCGTGAGGTCGATGCGCCCGAGGATTCTGCTGGCCCTGCTCGCCCTCGGCCTCGCCGCCTGCGGGTCGTCCTCGTCGGGGACGCATTCGACCGCCGCCACGACCGACCACCCAGCGGACCAACGGCCGGTCCACAAGCGAGCGCCGGCGGTCGCGCTCCGCCCGTCGGCGACGCTGTCCATGCCGGCCGCGCGGGAGGGCACCGCCACCGCCCTTGTCGGCGGCGACGGCGTGTTCGTCAGCGGGGGCCTGTCGGCGGCTGACCAGTCGACGAGCACGGTGTTCCGGATCGATCCGCGCGGAGGCGCGAGCGTCGCCGCGCCGCTGCCAAGCCCGATCCACGATGCGGCTGCCGCCGAGATCTCCGGCCGGCTGCTCGTGTTCGGCGGCGGCCAGTTCGAGGGAAGCAACCGGATCGTCCAGGTGCTGCCGGGGCCGCCCCGGCAGATCGGCACGCTTCCGCAGGCGCTGTCAGACCTCGACGCGGCCGCGATCGGCAGTCGTGCCTACGTGGCGGGCGGCTGGAACGGCTCGCAGACCAACCCCGACATCTTCGCCACGCAGGCTGACGGCGCGATCACGCGCGTGGGCAAGCTGCCGATCGGCGTTCGCTACCCCGCGGTCGGGGCGCTCGCCGGCAGGCTCATCGTCGCCGGCGGCGAGACCTCCGCCGGGGCGCCGACGAGCATCGCGTCGATCTTCGATCCCGCCACGCATCGTGTCACCAGGCTCCCGGATCTGCCCGTGCCGACCGATCACGCCGCGGGGGCAGTCCTGAACGGCCGCTTCTATCTGGTCGGAGGCCTCCGCGACGGGGTCTTCACGGACGCAATCCTCTCCTGGGCGCCCGGTGAATCGCGGTGGCGAGCGGCCGGACATCTGCCCGCCGGCCTCGCCGACCTGGCCGCGGTGCCGCTCGACGGCGGCATCGCCGTGCTCGGCGGCCGCGGGGCGAGCGGCACGGTGGCCACCGGGACGCTGCTGAAGCCCGGCTGATGTCGTGACTCATCGACTCGTCCGCAGCGGTACCGCCGCGTCCGCGACCTGATCCCGCGTTTGGGGGACCGGCGAGGAGGGACCGGCGAGCAACGACCGACACCACGACCCGACAACCGACACCACGACCGACGCAGGGTCGCGACCTGCTCAACGGCCCAAATCGCCCCCGCCCGCGGCCCATCTGGGCGCCGCAACATGATATTCGTGCACGAGCGCCCAAATTCGCCCGTCGCGAGCCTGATTTGGGCCGCAGAGCAGGTCGGGTGTGCACTCACGCCCGAAGCAGACTACGGCGGACGAACCAGCGACCGAGGAGCTAGTCCTCGACGCGCGCCAGCGCCTCGCGCCCGACGCGCTGCAGATCCCTCAGATAGTCGAGGTGCGCGTCCCAGCGCGCGCCCGGCACAGCCTCCGCCGCCAGCCGGGTCGTGTCCTGGTGGGCATCGAGCAGCTCGTAGACCAACTCGGTCAGATAATCCACCGAGGTAACGCCGATCGGTCTTGCGTTCAACATCAGTCCCAGTCCCAAGCATGAACCGCCCCCCGGACGTTAAGCAACTAAGGTGAGAGTTGGGGCGGGTCTAGCTCCCCTTACCCACCGGTAGCGCTTATCAACCGCGTCTTCGCGCCGCCGGCGCCAGCGCCGGGTTCTGCCATCCACTGTCACCCGGCTCCAAGTTCTCCCCGGGCGGAACGATCTCGTCGATTCGATCCAGCACTTCGTCGGACAGCTGCACGCGCGCGGCGGGAAGCTGGGACTCGAGGTGCTCCATCGTCCGCGGACCGATGATCGCCGCGGTCACCGCCGGGTGGCGGATCACGAACGCCAGGGCCATCTCGATCAACGACATCCCGGACTCCTCGGCGAGGCGCGCCAGCGCGTCCGCGGCCTCCAGCTTGCGCTGGTTGCCGGGCCGCGACATGTCATAGCGGCTCGGGATCCGCTCCGCCCGGTGGGAACTCGGCACCTCGCGACCCAGGCGATAGCGGCCCGACAGCCATCCTCCGGCCAGCGGGCTCCAGGGGATCACGCCCATCCCGTAACGCCGGCAGGTGGGCAGCACGTCGTTCTCGATCTCGCGCACGAGGATCGAGTAGGGCGGCTGCTCGCACACGAACCGCTCCCGGCCGCGCCGCTCGGCGACCCACTGCGCCTCGACGATCTGGCTCGGGGGGAACGTCGAGGAGCCGATGTAGCGGACCTTGCCGGCGCGGATCAGGTCGGTCAGCGCCCCGAGCGTCTCGTCGATCGCGGTGTCCGGCTCGGGACGGTGGATCTGGTAGAGGTCGATCCAGTCGGTGCGCAGCCGCCGGAGGCTGTTCTCCACCTCGCGAATGATCCACCGGCGCGTGTTGCCGAATTCGTTCGGATCGTCGCCCATCGTCCCGTGCACCTTGGTCGCGAGGACAACGTTCTCGCGCCGTCCTGCCGCCAGCGCCTTGCCGACGATCTCCTCCGACTCTCCCCGCGAGTAGACGTCGGCCGTGTCGACGAAATTGATCCCCTCATCGAGCGCGCGGTGGATGATCCTGACGCTCTCGTCGTGATCGGGGTTGCCCCAGGCGCCGAACATCATCGCGCCGAGGCACAGCGGGCTCACGCGGAGTCCGGTGCTGCCAAGCGTTCGCATTTCCATCCTTCCACCCTACCGGCCGCGGAACCGGCGCCCGAGAACCGCGACCCCCCGAGAACCGCGACCCCCCCGAGAACCGCGGACCCCCCGAGAACCCGGGAACAGCGACTAACTCACGAGCCCCAGCCGCTGTGCCCGCTGCACCGCCTCGGTGCGATTCCGGACCCCGAGCTTGCGGTACACCGCGCTGGTGTGCTCCTTGACCGTGTGCTTGGAGAGGTGCAGCGCTTCGGCGATCTCCGGGTTGGTGGAGCCCGACGCCATCAGCTCGAGCACCGAGCGCTCGCGGTCAGAGAGACCGAGCACGCCCTGGCGGTCGTGGCGCTCGAACGTGGTCTTGCCGAGCCCGACCAGCCGCACTGCGCTGGCGATCCGCCGCGCCGACCAGTCCTTGTAGGCGAACCCGGAGGCGCCGGCGGCGCGCGCGGCCTGGGGCGAGATCTCACCCGCGCCGGAGAACAGCAGTACCCGTGTGCGCGGCTCGGCCGCGCGGATCTGCTCGCAGATCTCGGCGCCGGATTCCTCCCCCAGGAACAGGTCGACGAGCGCCACGTGGGGCCGGTAGCGGACCGCCAGCTCGACCGCCTTGGCACCCGAATGGGCGCTCACGCACCGCTGCACCCACGCCTGCTGGGTCAGCATCAGGCGAAAGCCCCAGTGGACGACATCGTGATCGTCGACGACCAGCACCGTCAGTCGCTCGGGACTGCGCAGCTGCTCAGTCATCCCGGGGCACTACCAGCCGTACCTGCCACGTGCCCGGGTCCCGCTCCCCAAACTCGACCACGCCGCCGCTCTGCAGCGCCTCCAGCGCCGCCAGGCGCAGTCCCATTCCGGCGTGGCGCTTGCGGCCGCTGACGCCGTCGTTGGCCACCTCGACCACGAACGCGCCCTCCACTTGCCGCACCCGTACGCTGACGCGTGTCGGCGCAGCGTGCTTCTGCGCGTTTCGGACCGCCTCGGCGAGCACCGACTGGGCCAGCGGCTCGAGGCTCGGCGGGACATCCCCCTCCCCTCCCTCCTCGAGCGTCACGGCGAGCTCGGGGTGGACGCGCGAGAGGCGCTCGACCTCGGCGATGAACGTCGTCTCGGTATCCCGCGGCGCGCGCCCGAGCGGGCGCTGCAGCGCGCTGCGCAGATCGGCCAGCGCGGCCTGGGTCTCGCTCGCGCAGCGCTCGCGGGCGACGGCCGGGAGGTCGCCCGCGCCGTCGAGCGCCATCGAGACCCCGAACAGCCGTTGGATCACCCCTTCGTGGATCTCGCGCGCGAGGTCGATCCGCTGCTCGAGCTGATGGGCCTTCTCCGCCTGGGTGGCGACGATCCGCGAGACCGACGCCAGTGCCGCGGCCTTGCCGAGTGTCCACAGCACGTGCACCTCGGCGCCCTCGAGCGGCGGCGTCGAGAGCAGGCGGTCGGCCAGGATCACCCCGACCGCTCGGCCCGCCGCGGTCATCG
Organism: uncultured Solirubrobacterales bacterium; assembly: GCA_963767695.1. Classification (GTDB taxonomy): domain Bacteria; phylum Actinomycetota; class Thermoleophilia; order Solirubrobacterales; family Solirubrobacteraceae; genus Palsa-465. Next base: position 122,666 of record CAVYFE010000018.1, on the reverse strand, counting down.
GCGCACACACCAGCCGCACCGGCTCCGGGAACAGCGCCGCGTACTCCTCCGGGATCTGACCGACGAGGTCGCCGGTCGCTTCGACGACCCGGTCCTCCTTGAGCGCCCGGGCGGCGATCGGCGCCGATTCGACGGTGACGTGGGCGCTCGCGAACTGCTCGATGTCGAGGCCGTGGGAACCGGCCGCCCGGACGCGGCGCCGCGCCGCGTCGTAGCGGAAGATGACCGCGCGGCGCATCCGCGCGAGCCGGCACACGGCCTCGCACAGCCGGTCGTAGAAGTCGTCGGTCGTGCTCTGCTCGGACTCCGAGAGGACCTCGACGAACAGCTCGAGCGCGCCGATCCCCAGGCCGGTGGACCGGTCGATCTCGCCGACCGTGTTCATGGCGCTCGGCGATTCAGTCGGCGGCGGGGTCCATCAGCCCGATGCGCAGCGCCTGTTGTGGCGCCAGATAGACGCGCCAGCGCTGTTCGCAGCAGGGACACCAGCATTCCACCGATGGATCGTAGCCCTCGAGCGCCGCCTCCCACGCGACCTGCCCGCTGCCGAGGCAGATCGGGCACGCAAGCGATGCGGTGACGAGCGAGTCGGGGTCATCGGCCCGGAACCGGGCTGTATCGGCGAGTACGGCCACGATCCGAGCATGCCCACGGCGCCCGCCACCGGCAACCGGACCCAGGACCCAAACCCCCCGGGTGGGGGGACCGCTACGCCGCCAGCGCCTCCGCCCTGGCGATCGGCCGCTTGCCCCATCGGCTGCGCGTGGCGAAGTCGAGCAGCCGCTCCAGATAGTCGCCCAGCGGCGAGACCTGAATCCCCAGCGGCTCGAGCCGCGCCCGGGTCGCGGAATCTTCGAACACCGTCCCGATCGAGAAGTAGGGGAAGTACGCGCTGCTCTCCTCCAGCACGGAACGGGCCGCGCCGCCGTTACCCGCCAGCGCGGCGAATTCGGGCGGCGAGAGCACCTGCGGCACGGGCCGCTTGAAATAGCGGCTGGCGGCACTCGCGATCTCCGCGATCGTGCTGGCCTTCGCGCCGGCGGTGAGGTGATAGGTCTCGCCGACCCCGCCCGGCGATTCGCACAGCTCGTGGATCGCGTCGGCGACGTAGTCGATCGAGACGACATCGACGGGCGCCGAGGTGACCGCCGGGACGGCCGTGAACAGCCCACGCGCGAACGCTCGCAGCGGCCAGTAGAGGACGTTGAAGGCCGACGTCCAGCCGCTCCGGCGATCGCCGACGACGATGCTCGGGCGCAGGATCGTGAACGGCAGGTCGGCCTGCTGGCGCACCAGCTGCTCGGCTTCGAACTTCGACTGCTCGTAGGAGTTGCGGAACTGCTGGCCGACGTCCAGGTCGCACTCCGAGAAGCGGCCGTCGTGGGTGCCGGCGACGTAGGCGGTGGAGATGTGCGCGTAGCGATCGAGCCCACCGTTGCGGCGAGCCAGCGCCGCGAACTCGATCATCCGCCGGGTGCCGTCGAGATTGATCGCCCGCGCCTCTTCGAGCGGGAGCGCGAACGACACCGACGCCGCCGCGTGCACGATCGTGGTGACCTCGGCGGCCAGCTGGCAGTAGCGGCGGTCATCGATCCCCAATCGCGGCGAGGTCACCTCCGCGGCGACTGCCTGCACCCGTCCGCCGTACCGCCCGGCCCGGTCCCCGAACAGGTTGGCGAGCACGCCCTCGATCCGGTCACCGGCGGCTTGGTCGCTCGGCGCTCGCACCAGCGCGACGACGTCCCGATCGCCACGCTCGAGGTAGCGCGCCAGCAGTTCCATCCCCACGAATCCGGTGGCGCCGGTGAGCAGGACCGGACCTCTGCTCATGAGACGCCTCCGAGCGATCGGAACGCCCAGGACAGGCGCGAGCGGGTCTGCGCCGGCGCGATCAGCTCGTCCACGTAGCCGGTGCTCGCGGCGACCTGCGGGCGCAGCTGCGCATCGGCGTAGCGGGCAGCCAGCCGCTCGCGGGCCTCGTCGGGGTCCGCCGCCGCGGCGAGCTCGCGCCGGTGGATGATGCCGACGGCGGGCTTCGCGCCCATCACGCCGATCTCCGCCTGCGGCCACGCGAACACGTAGTCGGCGCCGAGGTCCTTCGAGTTCATCGTGATGAACGCGCCGCCGAACGCCTTGCGCAGGATCACCGTCACGCGTGGCACGGTCGCGGCCGCGAACGCGTGCACCAGACCCGCGCCGTGGCCGATCACCCCCTCGGTCTCCTGCTTGGTGCCCGGCATGAACCCGGGCGTGTCGACCAGCACCAGCAGCGGGATTTTGAATTGGTCGCACTTGGAGACGAAGCGGGCCCCCTTGCGCGAGCTGGCCGCGTCGAGCACGCCACCAAGGTAGCGCGGCTGGTTTGCGATCACGCCGATTGTCCGCCCATCGATCCGGGCGAACGCGGTGACGAGGTTGCGCGCCCACCCCTTCGAGACCTCGAGCATCGCGCCACCGTCGACCAGGCAGCGGATCACCTCGCGCACGTCATACACGCGGCGCGCCTCGGAGGGCACGGTTTCCGCCGGATCGCGCGCGGGGGGAGGGTGCGAGAGAACGACTGGCGCGGGAAGGTCCCGGTGGCTGGGGAGGTAGCCGAGCAGCTCCCGCGAGAGATGGATGGCGTCGACCTCGTCGGCGGCGACGAACTGGCAGACGCCGTTTCGCTCGTGAACGCGCCTGCCGCCGAGCTGCGCGGCGCTCACCTCCTCGCCCATCGCGTCACGCACGACCGCGGGGCCGGTCAGGAACATGCTCGAGTCCTCGGTCATCACGACCCAGTCGGTCAGCGCCGGCGAGTACGCGCCACCACCGGCCGAGAGCCCGGTGACGATCGAGATCTGCGGCACCCGGCCGGACATGCGGACGATCCGCCGGAAGATGCGGCCGTAGCCGCCGAGCGCACCGACCCCCTCCTGCATCCTCGCGCCGCCGGAGGCGACGAAGCCGACCACCGGCGCTCGGGCCCGGTCGGCGAGCTCGATCACGCGCACGATCGTGTTCGCGTGGGCCTCGCCCAGTGATCCTCCGGCAAAGCTCGGGTCCTGGGCGTAACAGAACATCGGGCGCCCGTCGACCAGGCCCGAGCCGCCGACGACGCCGTCTCCGGCCCGCGCCTTCTCGCCCATCGCCGGTGAGATGACCTCGGTCCGGATCACGTCGAGCGTGCCGGGGTCGCACAGCGCCTCCAGGCGCTCGAGCGGCGACAACGACGCATCGGTCCGTTCGGCCAGCGCGAGGGTGCTCATCGTGTCCCCCAATCGATCACCGTCGCGCCCCACGTGAAGCCCGCGCCGAACGCGCCCAGCAGTACCCGGCGGCCCGCGGCCAGCCGGCCCTCGTTCTCGCTGAACGCGAGCGCCAGCGGCAGCGTCGCGGCCGAGGTGTTGCCGTATTCGCCGATGCAGTCGATGACCCGTTCGGGCGGGAGGCCGAGCCGTTCGCCGACGGCGCTGAGGATCCGGCCGTTGGCTTGGTGGTAGACGAACAGATCGACGTCGTCGAGCCCAATTGCCGCCGCGTGGGTCACCTGGAGGGTCACCAGCGACAGCCTCGCCACCGCCTCGCGGAACGTCTCGTGACCGCGCATCCGGATCACGCCGTCGGCGCGCTCGACGACGATGTTCTCGGCCCCGTCGCCGTCGGCGCCGAGCACCACCGGGCCGATCCGGTTCTCGTTGCTCGCCACCAGCACCACCGCTCCCGCTCCGTCGGCGAACACGGCGGCCGTGCTGCGGTCCAGCGGATCGGTGATCCGGGACATGAAGTCCGCTCCGATGACCAGCGCATTCTGAGCTCGGCCCGCCTCGATCTGGGCCGAGCCGACGGCCAGCGCGGACAGGAAGCCGGTGCACGCGGCGCCGATGTCGAACGCGCCGGCGCGAGTGGCGCCGATCGCGTGCGCCACGAGCGGCGCCGCGTTCGGCATCACTTCATCCGCGGTCGTGGTGGCGACGAGCACCAGATCGAGCCGCTCGGCGCTCAGCTCCGCCCGCGCCAGCGCCTGCTGCGCCGCGGCCGCCGCGTGGCTCGTCAGCCGCTCTTGCGGCTCGGCCACACGGCGGGAGTAGATCCCGGTACGCCGGACGATCCAATCCTCGTCCACCCCCAACCGCGCGGCGATCGCGCGGTTGGGGACCGCGGTCGCAGGAACGCTGATCCCGACCGAGGCCACAGCTGCTCCGGTCCGAATGAACGGCCCTTGCCCCAGGGGTGCTTTCGCGCGCGCGGTCGCGGTCACACCGCACACACTCGAGGTAGACGCCGTCGCGCGCCAACCGGCGCCCCCGCAAACCCGACACCCGGGGGGTGGCGGCCGGATCGCATCTCCGGTTGGTCCACCTCCGGCGTGAATGTTGCCTGCGATAGCGTGCAGCGCGATGAGCGAGACCGCCGCACCGCTCGCCACCCCGGGCCGGCTGGCGCGCTGGCGCCACGCGCTGAGCACCGTCAACCCTCCGTCCGGTGAGCTCGACGCGGTGTCCAAGTGGCTCGTGATCAGCCGCGCCGGCGTGCTGCCGATGACGCTCACGGCCGGGGCGGTGGCGGGGCTGCTGGCGGTTCGCGATCCCGACTTCGCGCTCGGCTGGTTCCTCCTCGCGTTCGTCGGGATCGTGCTGGCGCACGTCTCCAACAACCTCGTCAACGACCTGTTCGACACCGACGCCGGGCTCGACGCGGAGGACTATCCGCGGGCGCTCTACGCGCCCCATCCGATCCTCTCGGGGATGATCGACCGCGCCGGCCTGGTCCGCGCCGCGGTCGCCGTCAACGTGGCCGACCTCGTGATCCTGGCGGTCCTGGTCGGCGCGCGGGGGGTGGTGGTGCTCGCGTTCGGCGTCGCCGGAGTCGTCCTGAACCTCGCCTACACCGCGCCGCCGCTGCGGCTCAAGCAGCGGGGCCTCGGCGAGCTCGACGTACTGCTCGTGTGGGGCCCGCTGATGATCGCCGGCACCTACTACGCCGCCGTCGGCCACCTGCCCTGGCAGGTGTGGCTCGCGTCGATCCCCTACGGGCTGCTGTGCACCGCGGTGCTGATGGGCAAGCACATCGACAAGCTCCCCTGGGACCAGGCGGCGGGGGTGCGCACGCTGCCGGTGATGATCGGCGAGCGCCGGGCCCGGGTCCTCACCGAGGCGCTGATGATCGGCTTCTATGTGGCGGTCGTGGTGTGCGTGCTCGTCGGCGCGCTGCCGTGGCCGGCGCTGGCCGCGGCCGGCGCGCTGCCGCTGCTGACGCGCGCGCTGAAGGCGCTGCGGCGCCCCCGTCCACAGCGGCCCCCCCGAGGCTTCCCCGTGTGGCCGCTGTGGTTCGCGGCCTTCGCGTTCACGCACACGCGGCGGGCGGGAGCCCTGCTCGTGGCGGGACTGGCGATCGCGGCGGTGCTCGGAATCGGCCCGTCGTGGCTGGGGTGAGGGGGGCGCTCCGCGCCCCTGGGGGGTGGCAGTCGCGCCCTTGCCGCCTCAGCCACATCCCCCCCTCTAAATAGTTGTGCTAGCAACTACCTGCTAGGATCTACTTCCATGGAACTTGGGCTCGCCACATTTGCGGACCTCAGCTCGGGGGTCAGCCCCGAGCAGCGGATGCGCGACCTGCTCGAGGAGGCCGAGCTCGCCGACCAGCTGGGGCTCGACGTGTTCGCCGTCGGCGAGCATCACCGCCCCGATTTCGCGGTCTCCTCGCCGGCGGTGGCGCTGGCGGCGATCGCCGCGCGGACCGAGCGGATCCGCCTCTCGAGCGCGGTCACCGTGCTCAGCTCCGACGATCCGGTGCGCGTCTTTGAGCAGTTCGCCGAGCTCGACCTGATCTCGGGCGGCCGGGCCGAGATCATGGCCGGGCGCGGCTCGTTCATCGAGTCCTTCCCCCTGTTCGGCTACGACCTCGACGACTACGACGAGCTGTACGCCGAGAAGCTCGAGCTGCTGCTGGCGATCCGCGACCACACCCATGTCACCTGGCAGGGCAAGCACCGCGCGCCGCTCGAGGACGCCGGGGTGTGGCCGCGCCCGGTCCAGGACCCGCTTCCGGTCTGGGTCGCGGTCGGCGGCACGCCGCAGTCGGTGGTGCGCGCCGGCGCGCTCGGGCTGCCGCTCACGGTGGCGATCATCGGCGGCCAACCCGAGCGGTTCGTGCCGCTGGTCGACCTCTACCGCCGGGCGCTCGAGGCGGCCGGCCACGACCCCGCCGACGGCCAGGTCGCGATCAACACCCACGCGTTCGTCGGGGAGAGCGCCCAGCAGGCCGACGGCGCATTTGCCTCCTCTTACCTGGCGATGATGAACCGGATCGGGCGCGAGCGGGGATGGCCGCCCTCCGGAAGGCCCGAGTACGAGGCGCTTCGCTCGCCCCGCGGGGCACTGGCGGTCGGCTCTCCCGAGCAGGTCGCCGAGAAGCTCCTGTTCGAGCACGAGCTGTTCGGCCACCAGCGCTACATGGCGCAGATGAGCGTCGGCGCGGTCGCCCACCGCGACGTGCTGCGCTCGATCGAGCTGTTCGGCACCGAGGTCGCGCCGGTCGTCCGCGCCGAGGTGGAGCGGCGCGAGGCGCCCGCGCCCGCCGAGCGGATCGCATCCTAGGAATCATGCGCCTGTCGGTCCTCGATCAGTCGCCGATCTCCGAGGGGTCCACCGGCGCCGAGGCCCTGCACAACACGCTCGACCTCGCGCGGCTGGCCGATCGGCTCGGATACCACCGCTACTGGGTGGCCGAGCACCACGGCGGCCCGATGCTCGCGAGCGCCAGCCCGGAGGCGCTGATCGGGCCGATCGCGGCGGCGACGGAGCGGATCCGGGTGGGCAGCGGCGGCGTGATGCTCCCGCACCACAGCCCGTTCAAGGTCGCCGAGACGTTCACGATCCTCGCGGCGCTGGCGCCCGGCCGGATCGATCTGGGCATCGGCCGGGCGGCCGGGACCGACCCGCTGACCACGTTCGCGCTCCAGCGCGACCGCCGCCAGGCGGCGCCCGACGACTTTCCCCAGCAGCTGGCCGAGCTGCTCGCCTACCTCGAGGACAGCCTGCCCGCCGACCACCCCTTCCAGCGGCTCGCCGCGACCCTGCCGGGGCGGCCCGAGCTGCCCGCGGTGTGGTTGCTTGGATCCTCGCCGCAGAGCGCGATCTGGGCCGGCCAGCTCGGCCTCGCCTACGCGTTTGCCGACTTCATCAATCCCGGCGGCCAGGAGATCGCGAAGCTCTACCGGGAGCGCTTTCTGGCCGAGCGCGAGCTGAACGCGCCCCGCACCGCGGTCGCCGCCTGGGTGCTGTGCGCCGAGACCGACGAGCAGGCCCAGCATCTGGCCGCCAGCAGCCGCATGTCGCTCACGTTGCTGCGCCGGGGTCAGCTGATCCCGGTACCGCCGCCGGAGAAGGCGATCGAGTTCCTGGAACGGGAAGGCAAGCCGACCACCGGCGCGCTGCCCGGGCGGCGCGGGATCATCGGCTCGCCGGACACGGTCCGGGCCGGGATCGAGGCGCTGGCCGGCGAGTACGGCGCCGAGGAGGTGATCGTGGTCACGATCACCCACGACCACGGCGCACGCCGGCGCTCCTACGAGCTGCTGGCCAAGGCCATGGATCTCACAAGCGAGCTCTCGCCGGCGTTCTCCGGTCATGATCTACACAACCTTCGATAGTCCGATCGGCGAGCTGCTCGCGGTTGGGGACGGCCGTGCGCTCAGCCGTCTCTCGATGCAGTCGGCCCCCCGGCCACGCGCGATCGATCCCCGCTGGCGGCGCCGCGATGAGCGGTTCGCGGCGCTCCGCGAACAGCTCGAGCAGTACTTCGACGGAGTCCGGCGCACGTTCGAGCTCGACTTGGCGCTGGCCGGCAACCCGTTCGAGCTCAAGGTCTGGGACGCGCTGCTCGAGATTCCCTATGGCGAAACCGTCAGCTATGGCCAGATCGCGACCGGGCTCGGCGGGCCGGCCGCCGCCCGCGCGGTGGGCCTGGCCAACGCGCGCAACCCGGTCGCGGTGATCGTGCCCTGCCACCGCGTGATCGGCGCCGACGGGGCGCTCACCGGTTACGGCGGCGGACTCGAGCGCAAGCGGTTCCTGCTCGAGCTCGAGGCCGGCGTCCTGCCGCTGCTCTCAGCCTGAGAGCTCGCGGGCAGCCGCGTCGACGAACCCGCGCGCCAGCTGCGCGCCGATCCCGCCGACCGGGACCAGGCGCGGGACCGAGAGGTTGGCCTCCAGGCGCAGCTCGATCCGCGTCCGCGCGGCCTCCGCCGCGTGCCACGTGACGTCGAATCGCTCCGGATCCGAGGGCCCGTGCGGGATCCGCGCGAGCCTCACGGTTCCCGGGGAATCGACCGTGATCGCCAGCAGCAGGTCGAAGTCCCGGACCAGTGGCCCGTAGGCGACGTGCAGCTGCGCGCGAGCCTGGGTGGGGCGCCCGCCCGCCTCGCGCTCGGTCACCTCGACGTGGCGAACCACCTCCGGATACCACTGCGGATAGCGCTCGACCGCCTCGAATAGCGCCACGCACTGCGTCGCCGGCGCGGCCACCTCGGCCGCCGCGGTTCCCTCGAGCTGTTTCACGCGCGCGGGTCTTGCTCAGTCGTCGAGCTTGTCGCGCTCGGTCGCTTCCCGGGGCAGGTTCTCGGGGTCCTGGTCGGGATGCGGCTCGCTCGTGCTGGTGCTCCCGGTCGGGGGATGAGGCTCGTCACCGAACGGAAACCCGTCTGGATCCACCGGATCCCGCGGGTCCTCGCGCTGGTCGTAGGGATCCGGCCACTCCGTCGGATCGGGCTCGCCGACCGGGTTGTTCAGCTCGTGATGGGGATCGCGCTCTGGTTCGGAGGTCATCTCGGTTCCCTGCCCAGGGTACCGCGCGCGCAAACCGCGGCGCCGTTGCATTACGTCCGAGCGGGCACCTAGCGTGTTCGAACGAATGTTCGCCACGGCGTCGCCCCCCACGACGGCCAGCCGAGATGCCGTCCCCTGGCTGGATCAGCTCAACCCCGAGCAGCTCGCCGCGGCGACCCACCCCGGCGGTCCGCTGCTGATCCTCGCGGGCGCCGGCACCGGCAAGACGACCACCCTGTGCGCGCGCGTCGCATGGCTCATCAAGCAGGGAATCGCCCCCGAGCGGATCATGCTGCTGACGTTCACGCGGCGGGCAGCGCGCGAGATGCTGCAGCGCACGCGGGCGCTGGTGGCGGCGCCGTCGGGCTCGGGCGGCGTGGTCGGCGGCACGTTTCACTCGGTCGCGCACCGGTTCGTCCGGCTCCATGGCGCCTCGCTCGGATTGGCGCCTGCGTTCGCCGTGCTCGACCCCAGCGACGCGGCCGATCTGCTCGACCTGATCCGCGAGGAGCACGGCCACGCCCAGAGCCAGCGGCGGTTCCCCCGCAAGGGAACGCTGCTCGACGTCTACTCGCGCACGGTCAACTTTCAGCGCCCGCTCTCGGAGGTCGTCTCCGAGGCGTTCCCCTGGTGCGAGGAGCACATCGACGAGCTGGCGACGCTGTTTCGGACCTACACCGCCCGCAAGCGCTCGCTCGGCGTGCTCGACCTCGACGACCTGCTGCTCTACTGGCGCGCGCTGGTCGGCGACGAGGTGATCGGCCGGGCGATCGAGGACGCGTTCGACCACGTCCTGATCGATGAGTACCAGGACGTCAACGGCCTCCAGGTGGACATCGTCCGCGGGATCCGCCGGCACTGCCGGGAGCTGACCGTGGTGGGCGACGACCTGCAGGCGATCTACGGGTGGCGCTCGGCATCGGCGGAGCACATCCTCGAGTTCGCCACCCACTTCCCGGACGCCGCCGCGGTCACGCTCGAGCGCAACTACCGCTCCGCGCAGCCGATTCTCGACACCGCGAACGCGCTCGCGGCCCAGGCGAGCCGCTCCTATCAGAAGCGGCTACGTTCCGAGCAGGAGGGTGCCACGCGGCCGGGGCTGATCTGGAGCCGGGATGAAGCACAGCAGGCGAGCGAGGTGTGCGAACGAGTCCTCGAAGCTCGCGAGCAGGGAATCGAGCTGCGCCGTCAAGCCGTCCTGATGCGGACCTCCCACGACAGCGACCTGCTCGAGCTCGAGCTCGCCCGCCGCCAGATCCCGTTCGTCAAGTACGGCGGCCTGCGCTATCTCGAGGCCGCACACGTCAAGGACCTGATCGCGCTGTTCCGGCTGGTCGCCAATCCCGGCAACGAGCTGGCCTGGTTTCGCCTCTTGCAGCTGCTGGACGGCGTCGGCCCGGTGACCGCGCGGCGCGTGCTCGACGCGATCATGACCGCCCCGGACACCGACCGGCTGATCGCCTGGGAGCAGGCGCGCGAGCGGCTTCCCGCGGGCGCGCGCGAGGCCGGCGACGGGTTGGTCGCGGCGTTGGCGGACGCGCGCAGGGCGTCGGGCGCCGGCGTCCAGGCGGAGCGGCTCCGGGACGCGCTCGCGCCGCTGATCAGGTCCCGGTATCCGGACGGGGCCGTGCGACTGGCCGATCTCGACCAGCTCGTGGCCGCCGCGCGGGAGTCGCCCGATCTCGGCCTGTTCGCCGCCGAACTGGCGCTCGACCCGCCTCAGTCGAGCGCCGATCTCGCCGGAGCGCCCCATCTCGACGAGGATTACCTGGTGCTCTCGACGATCCACTCCGCCAAGGGCCTCGAGTGGGAGGCCGTCCACGTCCTGGCCCTGTACGACGGCAACTTCCCCGCGTGCATGTCCGCCGGCACCAGCGAGAGCATCGACGAGGAGCGCCGGCTGCTGTACGTCGCGCTCACGCGCGCCCGCAGGCGCCTTCACCTCCACGTGCCGCTGCGCTACTACCACCGCCCCAAGGGGATCGACGACGCCCACGGCTACGGGAAGCCATCGAGGTTCCTGACCCGTGAGGTGCAGGCCACGTGTGACGCGGTGAGGCGCCACGAGGCCGACGGAGCCCGGTCCGCGAGCGCTCCGACGCGGCGGATCAAGGTCTCGGTCGACGCGTTGTTCTGCTGATGTCCGAGGGGCAGCGCTTTGACGCGGTGATCGTCGGGGGCGGTCACAACGGGCTCGTCGCCGCGACGTTGCTCGCCCGGGCCGGCCGTTCGGTGCTCGTGCTCGAGCGCCGCGACCAGGTCGGGGGTGCGGCGGTCTCGGGAGCGCCGTTTCCGGGCGTCGGTGCGCGCGTGTCGCGCTACGCCTACCTGGTGAGCCTGTTCCCAGCGGCGCTGATCCGGATGCTCGGGCTGCCGGTGACGCTGCGCCCGCGGCGGATCGCCTCCTACACGCCCCACGGCGACGGCGGCCTGCTGATCGACCGCGCGGCGCGCCCGGCGAGCGTCGATCCGCGCACGTTCGATGCCTGGCAGCGGTTCGACGCGATGGTCGGCGGCGTCGCCGCGCGCCTGTTCCCGACACTCACCGAGCCGCTTCGCTCCCGGGAGCAAGTGCGCCGGTTGATCGACGACGAGACGGCGTGGCGGGCGCTGTTCGAGCAGCCGCTGTCGGTTTTTTTAGAGGGGGGGTTTGGCTCGGACCTGCTCCGCGGCGTCGTTCTCACCGACGCGACGATCGGGACCTTCGCGCCCGCCGAGGACCCGCTGCTTCGTCAGAATCGCTGCTTCATCTACCACGTGATCGGCAACGGCACGGGCCGCTGGAACGTGCCGGTCGGAGGCATGGGAGCCCTCACCGACGCGCTGCTTGACCGCGCGCTCGCGGCGGGAGCGGAGATCCGCACGGGGATGGAGGTGATCTCGCTCGCCACCGATGAAACTCGGGCCGAGGTCCGGTGCGCCGGGGGAGCCGAGTTTCACGCTCGCCACCTGCTCGCCAATGTCGCCCCCGCCGTGCTCGCGCGGCTGCTCGGCGAACCGCTGCCGGGCGAGCACCCCGAGGGCTCGCAACTGAAGGTCAACATGGTGCTCGGGCGGCTGCCGCGGCTTCGCGATCGCGACGTCTCCCCGTGCGACGCGTTCGCCGGCACGTTTCACGTCAACGAGGGCTACGAGCAGCTCGAGACGGCATTCGCGCAGGCGCGCGCGGGCCGCGTCCCGCCGCTCGCGCCGTGTGAGCTCTATTGCCACTCGCTGACCGACCCGAGCATCCTCAGCGACGAGCTCCGAGACGCCGGCGCTCACACCCTGACCGTGTTCGCGCTGCACATGCCCGCCCGGCTGTTCTCCGGCGGTGGCGCCGAGGCGAAGGAGACGGCGCTGGCGTCGGTCCTGCGCTCGATCAACTCCGTGCTCGCCGAGCCGATCGAGGAGTGCCTGTGGCGGGCGGCGGACGGCTCGCCATGCCTGGAAGCGCTCACCCCGGTCGAGCTCGAGGCCGAGCTCGCGCTGCCCGGCGGCCACATCTTCCACCGCGACCTCGCCTGGCCGTTCGCCGAGTCAGAGGAGGAAATCGGGCGCTGGGGGGTCGAGACGAGCCACCGGAACGTCTGGCTGTGCGGCGCGGGTGCCCGGCGCGGCGGGGGCGTCAGCGGGATCCCCGGGCACAACGCCGCCCGGGCGGTGCTGGCGGCATGGGCGTGAGCAGCCTCAGGCGGACGGGGTGGCCGCGCCGAGCTGATTGGCCGCGTCGAGCTGGGTGGCGGCGGCGAGCGTGATCGACGCGTGGATCTCGCCGACGGGGTCCACGATCCAGCGGCGGTTGCCGTCGCGGACGACGAGCTTCTCGCCCGGCTGCGCCGGGGTGCGGAATTCGATCTCGGCGTCAAGGGAGTCGAGCTCTCCCCTGTTCAGCAGCTCTTCCTCGAGTGGCTGCCAGTACGCCGCATTGTTGATGTGGTCGGCGACATCGCACTCGGTGGCGCGAAACCGCCAGCGGAAGTTCGGCTCGAGCGCGGGGGGCGCCGGGTGGCGAAGCCGCGCCGTCACGCGCCGCCCGTCGGCGGCGTCGCCGTAGGTCGCCACCTCCTGCTCGCTGAACGGGACCGGTCGCTTGCTGGCGGGATCGAGATGGACCCACAGCGACGCCGCCTCCACGTCGCTGTGCCCGCTTTCGGCATGGGCGATCGAGGTGCGCCGCTCCGCCCACATCTTCCCCATGCCGCTGCAGAACGTCGACAGCCGGTGACGCTCGCCGAAGCGAGGGAAGCGGCTGACCCGGATCCGCGTGCGCCGCACGACCCACACCGCGGCGGCGGCGAGCCCTGCGTCCTCGACGTCGAAATACGCGATGTCCTGGAGCCAGCGCGCCAGCGCGTCGAGCCGGATCCTTCCCGACGGGGCGCAGTCTCCCAGCGACGGGCGCTGCGACTGCCTGTACACCCGGCCACGCGGGGGCGCCGCGACGAGTTCCGTGAATGGATCGGCGCTCATCGCAGCGCGCGGGTGCGCGCGACCTCGCGCTCGAGGTCGAGCTCGCTGCTGACCCCGAGCCCGTGCAGCGCGTCGTTCGCCGCCTCGAGGCCGCTCGCCGATCGCACCGCCTGAGCCAGCCGCCCGGTTGCCGCCATCGTTGCCTCGATCCCGAGGTAGAACGTCAGCGCGGCGGTGGTCGTCAGCTCGAGCTCCCGAGCGCCACCGCGGATCGTCGCGGTACCCGAGGCACCCCGGAACGCGCGCACGGCTTGGGCGCTGGCCTCGGTCGGCACGAGCTCGATCGCGCCTTCGAGGCGGTCCGCCACCGGCTCGGTGAGGCCCCGCGCGCCGAGCAGGCCGCCGGCGGCCGCGACCTTGGCCAGACCCGCGAGGACCTCGTCCGGGGTCAGCTCGGCATCGCAACCGATTCCGAAGATCCCCGCCAGCACCGGGTGGCCCGCGTCGCGCAGGAGCGAGGCCGCCGCCAGGGTTATCGCGTCGCCCAGGGGGCTGCGGAGCCCCGGCTCATGCCCCTGGGCCAGCACGTCCCCCCCGACATCGATGAACACCAGCAGGTCGCAGTGCAGCCGCGCGGCCGCGGCGGCGAGCCCGTCGGCGACCGCGCCCGGGCCGTCGTGGATGTCGACGAGCACCGTCCGCTCGCCCAGGAACTCGGCCATCCGCGACTCCGCGAAGTACACCTCCTCGTCGCGCACCCGCGTCCTCGGCCCCGCCAGCAGGACGCCCGGCGCCAGCTCGTCTGCCCCCTCGATCTCGTTCACGCTCCTCGGGCCAGGCGCGGGATCGATCGCCGATCGCTCCCACGTCAGCCCGCCGACCACGGGTTCGGCGCCGTCGTAGAGACGCGCGAACTCCGCCGTCGCCAACGCGCCGACGACATCGCCGCCACCGCCCATGCCGAGCACGAGCGGGCGCCTGGCCCCGCGGAGCACCACCTCGGCGTCATGCATCGGAGGAGTTGTACCCACTACCGGCCGACGCCGCGCCTCACCACCCCCGCCGAGGCACACGTGACCAGCGCCAGCGGCAGATCCGCCCGATCGATCCCGTTCAGGTCCGCGTGGTCGAGATCGATCTCGATCGTCGCCCCCGCGCCACCTTCGCCGGCGCCACCTTCGCGCGCCCCTCCGAGCCCCGCGCCCGCCCCCACCCCGAGGCTGCGCTTGCCGTTGCGGCACAGCTCCCGCCATAGGTCGCCGACCGACGCGAGCAGGCCGGCCCGGAGCTGGCGCTCGCGCCGCGACCCGGTCTCGAGCTCCCGGGCCTCCTCGAACGGATCGATCCTCACCTGGGAATCGCTGCCGATCGCCAGCGGCACCCCATGCTCGAGGTAGCCCATCGCCGGCAGGTAGCCGTCGCCCAGGTTTCCCTCGGTGGTCGGACACGAGACGACGGTGCTCGAGCTTCGCGCCAGCAGCTCGACGTCACGGAGCGAGACGTGAATCCCGTGGATCACGCTCGCGCGGGGACCGAGGAATCCCGTGCGCTCGAGCAGCTCGATCGGTGAGCAGCCGTGCTCGGCGAGGGATTCCTCGAGCTCTCGCCGCTGCTCGTGGGCATGGATGTGACGGACCAATTCGTGCCCCTCCGCGTACTCGGCGATCGCCGCCAGCCACGAGGCCGGGACCGCCCGCACGCTGTGCGCGGCCACGCCGACCGACACGCCCACTCGTGACGCGGCCCACGTCCGCAGCTCCTCGACCCGGTCCAGGAAGCTCTCCACGTCCGGGTCACAGAACCGCCACTGTCCCGCCACCGGCGGTCGGTCCTCCCCGTCCCACCCGTTGCGGTGATAGGCGGCCGGCAGCAGCACGATCGGCAGGCCCGCAGTGATCGCCGCTTCGGCGAGCGCCCAGGCCATCTCGTTGCGCTCCGGATAGGGCGTCCCGTCGGGCTGGTGGTGGATGTAGTGGAACTCACCCACGGCCCCGTATCCGGCCCGCGCCATCTCCGCGTAACTCACGAGCGCCAGCTCGTACATGGACGTCGGGTCAAGGCTTCCGGCCAGCTTGAACATCTCGGTCCGCCAGCTCCAGAAGTCGTCGGCGCGGTCCGGGCGCAGGCGCTCGGCCCGGCCCCGCAAGGCGCGCTGAAAGGCATGCGAGTGGGCGTTCGGCATCGCCTCCACGCTCGCCAGCCGAGCCATCACGGCACCGCCGCAGCCACGCTCGCCAGCCGCGCCATCACGGCACCGCCGCAGCCACGCTCGCCAGCCGCGCCATCACGGCACCGCCGCGGCCACGTTCGCCAGGGCCCGCTCCACCACCCTGGCCGCGATCGCGGCGTCCTCCAGGTCGACCGTCTCCTCCGGGGCGTGGCTGACTCCGGTGGCGTTGCGCACGAGCACCATCCCGGCTGGAATCCGGTCGGCCAGCACGCCGGCGTCGTGACCGGCGAAGCACACCAGCTCGGGCGCCGGAGCGCCGGTCACCTCCTCGCTCGCCCGTCCGAGTTCCGAGCGCACTCGAGCCGAGAACTCCACCGGATCTGAGCGCGACGCGACCGCGATCGCGATCCTCACCCCCGTGCGGGCGCCGAGCTCTTCGGCTTCGTCGGCGAGGCGACGAGCCCACCGCTCGACGTCGGCCGGATCCGCTGCCCGCGCATCGATCCACAAGCGGACGTGGCCGGCGATCGTCGTCGGCGCATTTGGCTCGGCGACGATCCGCGCGGCGGTGACGGTCAGCCGATCGAGGCCCTCGGACAGCTCCTCGGCGGCGACGATCAGGTGCGCCGCGGCCGACAGCGCGTCGCGTCGCTCGGCCGGGGGCGTGGTGCCGGCGTGGTCGGCGCGGCCGCGGAGGTCGACCTCCAGTCTGCGCCGGCTGGCCAGCGAGCCGACGATCCCCGCCGGCACTCCGGCGCGGGCCAGCTCGGTGCTCTGGTCGATATGGATCTCGATGAAGCCGGCCAGCTTCGCAAGCCACCCCGGGGCTTCGCCGATCGCCCCCGGATCCAGTCCGCTGGCGCGAATCGCATCGCCCAGCGCGACGCCGTCCACGTCGCGGCGGTCGATCACGCTCGCGGCATCCAGCTTCCCTGCCAGCGCCTTGCTCCCGAACGTCGGCGTGTTGTACCGCGCCCCCTCCTCGTCGGCGAACGACAGGACCGCAATCGGCTCGGTGCAGCTGGCCGCGATCTCGAATCCGCACGCCACGCCCAGCGGCCCGTCGAAGCGCCCGCCGCCGCGCACGCTGTCGAGATGCGAGCCGACCCCCCACCACGGCGGTTCCTGCTCGGGGCACGCCCACAGGTTGCCGGCGGGATCGCGCTGCACGCCCAGCCCGAGCTCGTCGGCCTGGCGGGCGAACCACGCGCGGGTCTCCGCATCCTCGCCGCTCCACGCCATGCGCACCACTCCCGTCGCGCCGGTCCCCACGTCCTCGAGCCCGGCGAGCCGGCGCGCGATCCGATCGGCGCTGATCATCTAGCCAAGCCTCCACTCGGAGTCGCGCCGGACGTGGACGAGCGTGCCGCCGGCGAACGCCAGCGCGACCGGGTTGTGGGCGAACCGGTAGGGGATCCGCTCGATCGGCCCGTCGAGCACCAGCACGTCGCCGCGCTTGCCCACCTCGAGCGAGCCGGTCTGCTCGGAGAGGCGCAGGACCCAGGCGGCGTTCAGCGTGCACGCCAGCAGCGCCTCCCGCACCGACCACCGGTAGCGGCGCACCGCGAGCCCGATGATCGTCGGCAGCGACAGCACCGGCGAGGTGCCCGGGTTCAGATCGCTGCCCAGCACGCAGATCGCTCCGGCATCGGCGAGCGCTCGCCCCGGGGCCAGCCGCTCCTCGCCGAGGAACTCGGCGCCCGGCAGCAGCACGGCCGCACACTCCGCCCCCACGAGCAGCGGCACCTCGTCGTCGGGCAGGCACGCCAGATGGTCGACCGATCTCGCGCCGGCCTGCAGCGCCACGGGCACCGAATGGTTGGCGTTGAACTGTTCCACGTGGGCGCGGAGATCCAGCCCGTGCGCGGCGGCCAGCGCGCCCATCCGGCGCAGATGCTCGTTGCCAAACGCCACGCTCTCCACGTAGATGTCGAGCGCGCTGACGGTACCGGCGTCGAGCAGCGCCGGCAGCATCTCCGCAACCACGTCCATCCACCCATCGGCGTCGTAGCCGTCGGGAACCGCATGCGCCGCAAGCGCCGTCGAGCGGGTCAGCTGGGTCACGCGCGGGCGCAGCTCGGCCGCCAGGCGGATGGCTCGCGTCTCGCCCTGCACGGAGAGCCCGTAGCCGCTCTTGCACTCGAGCGTGGTCGTGCCGTGCGCGAGCATCTCGGCCGCCAGCGCACCGGCTTGACCCAGCACCTCGCGGTCCTCGGCCTGCGCCAGCGCACGCGCCGAGGCACGGATCCCGCCGCCGCTGCGCGCGATGCTCTCGTAAGACGCGCCGGCGATCTTCAGCTCGTACTCGCGCTCGCGCCACCCCGCGAACGGCAGATGGGTGTGACAGTCGACGAACCCGGGGATCACCGCGCAACCGCGCGCGTCGACCTGGAGGCGGGCGTCGCGTGTCGGATCGAAGCCGCCGATCGCTCCCGAGGCGATCATCAGCGACCCAGGCTCGGCGCTCAGCTCGCCAGCGCGGTCGTGGCGCAGATACCGCAGACCGTCGCTGGGTGGCCGCAACACCTGCGCCGCAGCGTTGATGCTCACCGTGTCGGCTTCGCTCACGCGTCAGCCGGCTCTGGATCGAGCATCGGCATCTGCAATCCCGACTCCTCCGCGAACGACAGCGCCTCCTCGTACCCGGCGTCCGCGTGGCGCACGACCCCCAGACCGGGGTCCGCGCGGAGCACGCGGCGCACGCGCTCGGCGGCGAGCTCTGAGCCGTCGGCGACCACGACCTGGCCGGCGTGGATCGACTTCCCCATCCCGACGCCGCCGCCGTGGTGCACCGACACCCAGCTCGCGCCGCAGGCGGTGTTCAGCAGCGCGTTGAGGATCGGCCAGTCGGCGACCGCGTCGGATCCGTCGCGCATCGCCTCGGTCTCGCGCTCGGGCGAGGCCACCGAACCCGAGTCGAGGTGATCGCGCCCGATCACGATCGGGCCCGCCAGCTCGCCGGCGCCGACCATCTCATTGAACCGCAGCCCCGCCAGGTCGCGCTCTCCGTAGCCGAGCCAGCAAATCCGCGCCGGCAATCCCTGGAACTGCACCTTCTCCTCGGCGAGGCGGATCCAGCGCGCCACGTGCTCCTGGTCGCCGAACAGCTCGAGGATCGCCTGGTCGGTCTTGTGGATGTCCTGTGGGTCGCCGGACAGCGCCACCCACCGAAACGGACCCTTGCCCTCGCAGAACAGCGGCCGGATGTACGCGGGCACGAACCCCGGATAGTCAAACGCGTGCGCGTCGCCGTTCGCGGCCGCCAGCCCGCGCAGCGCGTTGCCGTAGTCGAACGCCTCGGCGCCCTGCTTGCCCAGCTCGCGGATCGCCGCAACGTGGCCCAGCGCGGAGGCCCCGACCCGCTTTAGATACTCGTCCGGGTCGCGGGCGCGGAGCACCTCCGCCTGCTCGACCGTCAGCCCCGCGGGGATATATCCGTTGAGCGGATCGTGAGCCGACGTCTGATCGGTGACCACGTCCACCTCGACCCCGCGGCGGAGCAGCTCGGGCACGACCTCGGCGGCGTTGCCGAGCAGCCCGATCGACAGCGCGCGCCCTTGCGCCGCGGCGGTCCGCAGGCGCTCCAGCGCATCGTCGAGGTCGGCGGCGCGCTCGTCCAGGTAGCCGGTCTGCAGGCGCCGCTCGATCCGCCGCAGGTCGACCTCGATGCACAGTGCGGTGCCGCCGCACATCGTCACCGCGAGCGGCTGTGCGCCTCCCATCCCGCCGAGCCCCGCCGTCACCACCAGGCGACCGCGCAGCGTCCCGTCGAACCGCTTGCGGGCCACCGCCGCGAACGTCTCGTAGGTGCCCTGGAGGATGCCCTGGCTCCCGATGTAGATCCAGGAGCCCGCGGTCATCTGCCCGTACATGATCAGCCCAGCGCCGTCGAGCTCGCGGAAGTGCTCCCACGTCGCCCACTCCGGGACCAGGTTGGTGTTCGCGATCAACACCCGCGGCGCTCGTTCGTGCGTCTCGAACACGGCCACCGGTTTGCCCGACTGCACCAGCAGCGTCTGCTCGTCACCGAGCGCCATCAGCTCCCGGCGGATCGTGGCGTAGCTGGCCCGGTCGCGCGCCGCCTTGCCGATCCCGCCGTAGACGATCAACTCGGCGGGGTTCTCGGCGACGTCGGGATGGAGGTTGTTCTCCAGCATCAGCAGCGCCGCTTCCTGCTGCCATCCCCGGCAGCGAGACGGTCCGGCTCCGCGCGCGGTGCTCACGGCCGGCGCCCCCTCGCGCTCGCGCCGGCCTCGACGCTCACGCCGCCCTCCTCAACGGCCACGCCGGCCTCGACGCTCACGCCGCCCTCGAAGTGGAACTTGGCGCGGGCCATTTCCGCAACGCTATCGGCTCTGGTCAGGCTCTAGTGCCTCGTCGCGAATCGTTTGCACTGGCTGGCGAGCGAAAACCGTAACCATTACGCGCCGCGATCGACGCTGGCGCCGCAGACTGATGCTGGCGCCGGAGGATCAACGTGACCCTCGGCGGACCTGCCTTCCACGGCCGGCCCAAACGTGACGTCAAATCCAGCCCTACCGATCCGCGTCACGCTGAGGCCCGTATGAGGACCAAAGGTGACGCCGATCGGAGACGAACGAATCCGCGTCACGTTGTGGCCCGCTCCGCCAACGCAGACAGGGTGAACGTTCACAGACCAAGGACATTCCGCGACGCTATCGGCTCCGGTCGGGCACTAGGATGCTCCGGCGGTGTTTGCGGTCTTCGCGTCTGAAATCAATCCCAAGGATCCCCTGCGCGGACTGACGATCGGCGAGCGTCCGGATCCGGATGTGCCGGATGGCTGGGCGACTGTGACGATCAAGGCGGCGTCACTCAACCACCACGATCTGTGGTCGCTGCGCGGCGTCGGCCTCAGTGACGAGCGGCTGCCGATGATCCTCGGCTGCGACGCCGCCGGCATCGACGAGGACGGCAACGAGGTGGTCGTCCACTCGGTCATCACCGAGGACTCATGGCGCGACGACGAGACACTCGATCCACGTCGCTCGATCCTGTCCGAGCGCCATCAGGGAACGTTCGCCGAGAGCGTTACGGTTCCGCGGCGCAACCTGGTGCCCAAGCCGCCGGAGCTCTCTTTGGAGCAGGCGGCCTGTCTGCCCACGGCCTGGTTGACCGCGTACCGGATGCTGTTCACGCGAGCCGAGCTCGCGCCAGGCACGACGGTGCTCGTCCAGGGAGCCAGCGGCGGCGTCGCCACGGCAGCGATCGTGCTCGCAACCGCCGCGGGGATCCGCGTGTGGGTGACCGGACGAAGCGAGGAGAAGCGGGCTCAGGCGGAGTCGCTGGGTGCCGACCAGGCGTTCGAGTCGGGCGCGCGCCTACCGGACCGGGTCGACGCAGTGATCGAGACCATCGGCCAGGCGACCTGGTCACACTCGGTCAGAGCGCTGAAGCCGGGCGGCAAGATCATCGTCTCAGGCGCCACCACCGGCGATGCTCCGTCCGCCGAGCTGACACGCGTGTTCTTCCTTCAGCTGTCGGTGATCGGCTCGACGATGGGTACCCGCGACGAGCTCCGGCGGCTGATCCAGTTCTGCGTGGATCGGGACGTGCGGCCGGTGATTCACGACACGCTGGCGCTGACCGACGCCCGGCAGGGGTTCGAGGCGCTGCTCGGCGGCGACGTGTTCGGCAAGATCGTGTTCGCGCAGCAGTGAGCGTTCGTTCAAGCGCGATCGTGTTCATGCGATCGTGGAACGTCCGTTCACGCAAGATCGTATCCAGGGGATCATGACCGTCCCTTCGCTCGACCACGTTCAGGTCGCCGCCCCACCCGGTTGCGAGGCCGCCGCGCGGCGGTTCTACGGAGTTTTGCTCGGTTTGGTGGAGCTCGAGAAGCCCGAGCCGCTGCGATCGCGCGGTGGCGTGTGGTTCGAGCTGGGCGCGCAGCAGCTTCATGTCGGCGTCGAGGAGCCGTTCTCACCCGCACTGAAGGCGCACCCGGCGCTGCGTGTCGCTCCCGAGGACTTGGATCGGCTGGCCGAGCACCTCTCGGCCGCCGGCGTAAAGGTCGAGTGGGACGACGCGCTTCCCGGCGAGCGCCGCTTCTACTCCGAGGACCCGTGGGGTAACCGGATCGAGCTGTTGGCCTCCGCTCGCTAAAGCGCCGGTCTCAGAACCAACGCCGCGACTCGGTTGCCGGGCGCGAACCTTGGCTGGTTGGTTCCGGCGGGTGCAACCAGAACGCCAAAAGTTCGCGGTCGGGGCGGCTCGGCCGGGTGATCCAGACGAGGCTCGGCTCACGGCGCCCCCGGTCTGGTCAGACAGCGCGCGCCGCACCGCGCGCCCAGCGCCGCCGCCTCGGCCACCGCTGCGCCCGAGGCGAGTCCGAACGTGAACCCGGCGGCGAACGAGTCGCCGCAGCCGTAGCTGTCGCGCGGCTCACCCGGTGGAGCCACGGCGGGCCAATTGCCCTGCGACTCCCCTGACCACGTACCTCCCCTCGCGCCGTTGGTGACCACCAGCAGCCGCGCGCGGTGCGCGATCCGCCGCGCCCAGTCGCTCTCATCTGGATCACGCACGCTGAACACCAGCGCCTCGACAATCGGTCCCTCGCCGCCGAGGGCGCCGCGCGCGCGGGGGGAAGCGATCACGACTCGTGCCTGACGAGCTCGCCTCAGCGCGCCGTCGTCTCCCGCCGTGAAATACACGCCATCGGCACCCTCGAGCCGCTCCCAGTCGAGCTCGTCGCTGCCGAGCGGATTGAGCCGATCGCCAATCGTCACGATCGTTCGCTCGCCGCCACCTTCGAGGAGCGTCACCGCCCTACG
Organism: uncultured Solirubrobacterales bacterium; assembly: GCA_963767695.1. Taxonomy (GTDB): domain Bacteria; phylum Actinomycetota; class Thermoleophilia; order Solirubrobacterales; family Solirubrobacteraceae; genus Palsa-465. Next base: position 100,506 of record CAVYFE010000018.1, on the reverse strand, counting down.
CGTCGGCTCGTCTCGCCAGGCCACGTGCATGCGCACACCTCGCTCGGACAGCTGCGCGGCGGCAGCTTCGCCGTCGGCGTCGCGCCCGAGCGCGGAGAAGAAGTCGACCTCGGCGCCGAGGTCGGCGAGCACGCCCGCGACCACCCCGCCGCCCCCCGCCGCGCGCGTGAACGCACCTTGGGCGTGAAGCACCTCCCCCTGCTCGGGCATCCGCTCCACGGCGATGAAGTCCACCCACTCGACGTGACCGACCACCGCGACCCGCATCACGGCCCGAGCATCTTCACGTCTGCGCCGGCTCTCGCGCCATCCAGTCATCCTCGCAGGCGTGCACGGCGCCCGGCGGGGGCATAGGCTGTGGGTCGTGGCGCTGGGCTGCTTCATCTCGACCGGGCGAACGATCGAGCGCGCGATCGAGCGAGCTCGCCTTGCCGAGTCGCTGGGTTACGACGCGGTATTCATCACGCACATCGCCGGATACGAGTCACTGACCGTGCTCACCGCATACGCGCTCGCGACCGACCGAGTTCGCATCGGTAGTGGCGTCGTTCCGATCTACACACGTACTCCGGCGACGATGGCACAGACGGCGGCGACGATCGACGAGCTGTCGTCGGGCCGCTTCGTGCTCGGCCTGGGTGTCTCGCACCGGCCCGTGGTGGAGAGCTGGCATGGCCAGACGATCGATCGACCGGTCGCCGAGATGCGCGAGTACGTCGAGATCGTGCGCGCGATCCTTCGCGATGAAGAGCCACCAGCGGGCGAGAAATGGCACACGACGTTTCGCCTTGGCGGCATCGAGCCCCGCCCGAAGCTGCCGATCTTCATCGCCGCGCTGTCTCCCGCGATGCTCCGACTCGCCGGAGAAATCGGCGACGGCGTGATTCTGTGGCTGTGCAATCCGCACTACATCCGTGACGTCGTGGTACCGGAGGTAAGCCGCGGTCGAGAGCGCGCCGAAAAGTCACTCGATGGATTCGAGGTCGTGGCTGCCATCCCGGGCGGGATCACTGACGACATCCCCGCTGCCTATGACGCGATGCGTTCAGAGCTGATCACGTACTTCGGCCTGCCGTTCTATCGTGCGATGCTGGAGCGGTCCGGGTTCGGTGCCGACATCGCCGCGTACGACGCGGCGGGCGGTGAGTACGAAGGAATGCGCGCCGCGATCTCGAATCGGTTCCTCCAGTTGCTGACCGCGATCGGCGACGAGGCCCAGATGCGAGCCGCGATCGATCACTACCGCCACGCGGGTGTCACCATGCCGTGCATTGGGCCGATCTCGAGGAGCGACTTCGACGCAACGCTGCGCGCGGCCGCAGCGGCAGGATAGTGTGCACATCAACATCAATTCCCGGAGGGAGAAATGCCGCAAGCTAGGAGTGGTGGTGCGAGGTCGACCTCGCGCTCACGAAGCACCTCGGGGGCGAAGAGCACCTCGGGTACGAAGAGCACCTCGGGACGGAGCCAATCCAAGCGCTCGACCACGAGCGCGTCGGGCTCACGGGCGAAGTCCACGCGCGCGGCCGGCTCGCGCAGCACGCGATCGACCGGCACGTCGCGATCGACCAGTGCCAAGTCGGCGACGGGCACGGCCGACGCTCGCGCCGATGCCGTCGCGCAGCGTCTGCGCAAACTAAATGAGCGCATCATTGACGCGGGCAAGGAGGCTGGCGAGACGACGCTGTCGAGCTATGAGAAAGCGCTGAAGGCGATCGCCAGCACGATTGAGAAGGGTCCGGGCAGCAGCGAGATCGAGTGGATCTCCAATCTCGCCACCGCTCAGGCGAAGTTCATCCGCGACGTGACGGAGGCGTGGACGTCCGCCGCGCGGGGCCGACTGAAGTAGATGATCTAGACAGGCGGCGGAGTCGCCCCGCCGCCTAGATCGCTTCCCCGGGGCGCTCGAACACGATCTCTGGGATCACGCAAGTGGGTGACACACGCAGCAGGAAGCGCAACGCTTCGCTGATGTCGCTGGTGCGCAACATCTCCTCTGCGGGGATCGTACCTTTGACGAACTCGGACATGTCGGTGTCCACGAACCCTGGACAGAGGGCGACAGATTTCACTCCGTCATTTGCCAGCTCCTTGTTCATCGCCCGCGTATAGGCGATCACCGCCGCCTTCGTGGCGCCGTACACCGACAACCACGGCTGCGGCGACTTGCCGGCCAGCGAAGCCATGTTGACCACCAGCGCCCTACGGTGCTCGGCGCCGGCCCGGAGCAGCATCTCGGCGCACTCGCGGTAGAACAACACGATCGCGCGCAGGTTCACGTCGAGCTGCATGTCGACGAATTTGGTCTGCTGCTCCTTCGCCACCGCGCCGATCCCCACGCCGGCGTTGTTGACCAGTACGTCCAAGCGGCCGAACCGCTCGCGGTGAGCGTCGACCACCGCCCGGATCGCGTCCTCGTCCGCCATGTTCGCCGCCACCGATTCGACCTCGAAGCCCTGCTCGCGAAACTCCTCTGCGGCGCGCTCGACACCCTCCGGCTTGCGGGCAGTGATCGTCAGTCCAAATCCTTCTTCCCCCAGCGCCTCGGCGAGGGCACGGCCGATGCCCCTCGAACCACCGGTCACGAGCGCTGCGCGGTCTGGCATGGATAAGCCTTTCTGTTCAAGGAAACCGAAGCGGCGAGACTATTGGACAAGGGCGCCCGAGTGCGGTACACTCGCGTACCGGATGGCCACCGCCCCCTCCGCTCCGACCACCGATCTCGGCCAACCCGCGCCGGCCCGGACCCGTGCCGCCTCCGCCGGCCAAGCCAGCCCGGCCGTCACTCCCGTCGAGGACGCCGTGCCGGCGCCCTCCCCCGCAGGACCCGTCGGCGAAGATCGCCCGCTACGGATCCCGCCGGGAAGCGATGAGTCTCGGCTGCGGCAATCGGTTCGTTTCGTCGCGCGGCCGATGGCGTCCAGCCTTAGGGCCCGCCGGGAGTTCGGCGACGTGTGGCAGCTGCGGCTGCTCTCGCGCCGCGAGCCGTTTGTCGTGACCGCCCACCCGGACCACGTCAGGTCGCTGTTCAAGGCCACGCCCGAGGAAGCGCCGTCGCTGACCGGCGAGTCGCCGCTGCGTCCGATCCTCGGTCCCAACTCCGTGCTGACCTCCGTCGGCGCGCGGCACATGCGCCAGCGAAAGCTGCTGCTGCCCCCGTTCCACGGCGAAGCCGTGCAGCGCTACGTGGAGATGATCGGCGACGTCGCCGAGCGCGAGATTGACCGCTGGCCGATCGGGACGCCGTTCTCGCTCGCCCCGCGTATGCAAGCGATCACGCTCGACGTGATCATGGCGGGCATCTTCGGGATCGGCATCTCTCCGGACCGCGGGACCGCCGAGCGCCGGCTGCGCGACACGGTCCGGCGCCTGTCCCTCGCGTCGACCAGTCCGGTCTACCAGCTGATCGAACTCCACAACGCGGGACGCGAGGAGCCACGCGGGATCCTGCGGGGGCTGCTCGGGCTGGTCGATCGCCAGCTGTACGCGGTGATCCGCGCACGCCGCGCATCGGGACCGATCGACGGCCGACACGATGTCCTGTCGCTGCTGCTCGAGGCGCGCGACGAGGATGGCGCGCTGCTGACCGATCAGGAACTCCGCGACGAGCTGATGTCGCTCGTGCTCGCCGGCCACGAAACGACGGCCAACTCGCTCGCCTGGACATTCGAGCGGCTGCTTCGGACACCCGCCGCCTACGAACACCTGCGCGAAGTCGTGCGCAGCGACGCACCCGACGCCGGTGAGCATCTCGACGCGACCGTCTACGAGGGCATGCGGGTCCGGCCGGTGGTCCCGTTCATCGTCCGAATGCTCAAGCGGCGCTGGCAGCTCGGCGAGTACGTGGTCCCCGCGAACACGCCGGTGGCGGTGAGCATCGTCGCGCTGCACCACCGCGAGGATGTGTATCCGGATCCCCGAGCCTTTCATCCGCAGCGGTTCCTGGGCCATAAGCCTGGCACTTACACATGGATTCCGTTCGGCGGCGGTATCCGCCGCTGTCTCGGAGCCTCGTTGGCGATGGCCGAGCAGCGGGTCGTGCTGCGGGCGATCACCGCCCGCACCGATCTGTTCGCGCCCGACCCGGCACCCGAGCATCCACGTCAGCGCAACGTGACGATGATCCCGCAGCGCGGTGCCCGGGTCGTGGTTGTGCGCAAGCACACCGGCTGACAGACGCCGCTGGCGCTACCTTGCACAGGGTGGCCGGCCAGCAAGCGCAATCGCCAACCCCGACCGAGGCGTCCGAGCGCTCCTCGCACCGCGAGCGGCTGATCGAGGCGATGGCGAGATCGATCGAGGCCAAGGGATACCGCGAGACGACCGTCGCCGACGTGGTCCGGATCGCCCGCACCTCACGGCGCACCTTCTACGAGTACTTCGAAGACCGTGAGGCGTGCTTCCTAGCCCTGTTCGACGCGACCAACGAGGACACCATGGACCAGATCGTCGCTGCCGTCCATCCCGATCGGTCCCTGGAAGAACAGGTCGACCTCGCGCTCGACGCCTACATCGACGCCATCACCACCCACCCGGCGCTCTACCAGAGCTTCGTCCGCGAGCTACCCGGCCTCGGACAGGCGGGGGCCGACCGTCAGCTGGCGGTGATCGAGCGCTTCGCACAGCTGCTGATCGACCTCGTCGAGTCCAGCCGCCGCGAGCAGCCCGAACTGGGGGCGCGGCCGCTGACGATGGACATCGCAATCATGATCGTCGGCGGCCTCCGCGAGCTCGTCGTGATTTCGCTCCAGCAGGGCCGCGACATGCGGGAGCTGCGCGCCACCGCCGGCCAGACCGTCAAGGCGATTCTGGCCGGGGCGCTGCTGTAGGGCATGGCGGCTGGCGCGCTTCGAGCCCGGCGACTACGAGGTGTCGCAGCCGCTCCGGGCCCCGCGCGCGAGCCGGTCGCCGCATGAGCCGCGGCGAGCAGATCGCCAACCACGCCGAGAGCGTCGAGCGCTCGCCGACGCCCGCCTGAGGACGCGACCGTCCTATCCTCGGGTGCGACGGCATGAACGACCATGATTCACGTCTGCGCGCGGCGGTCGTCGGTGCGGGCCCGGCCGGTTTCTACGCGACCGATCAGCTGCTGAATGCCGAGTTCGAGGTCGATCTGATCGACGCGCTGCCCACCCCCTACGGCCTCGTCCGCTCGGGGGTCGCCCCCGATCACCCGAAGATCAAGTCGGTGACGCGCGTCTATGACAAGACCGCGGGACGGCCGGGCTTCCGGTTCTTCGGCGGCGTCAGGCTCGGGTACGACATCGCGCGGGCGGAGCTGCTCGAGCACTATCACGCGATCGTGTACGCGATCGGCACCGACGACGACAACCGGCTGGGGATCCCCGGCGAGGACCGTCCGGGCTCGTATCCGGCGACCCGGTTCGTCGCCTGGTACAACGGCCACCCCGACGCCGAGGAGGAGGAGTTCGTGCTCTCGGCGCGGCGCGCGGTGGTGATCGGAAACGGCAACGTGGCGATCGACGTCGCGCGGATGCTGGTGCTCGAGCCCGAGGAGCTCGCGATCACCGACACCGCCGACCACGCGCTGCCGAAGCTGGCGCAGGCGAGCGTCGAAGAAGTGGTGCTGCTGGGGCGCCGTGGACCCGCGCAGGCGGCGTTCACCAACCCCGAGCTGCGCGAGCTGGGCGAGCTGACGCGCGCCGATGTGTACGTCGATCCTCGCGACGTCGAGCTCGATCAGCACAGCGAGCGGTGGCTCGCCGAGCACGGCGACGGAACCGCGAAGCGCAACGTGGCGCTGCTGCGCGAATACGCCCAGAGGCCCGCCACGGGCAAGAGCCACCGGGTCGTGCTGAAGTTCCTGAGCTCCCCGGTCGAGGTGCTCGGGGAGGGGGAGAATGGGCCGGTCAGCGCTCTCAGAGTGGTTCGCAATCGAATCGAGCCGGACGCAGAGGGGCGGTTACGGGCGGTGGCCACCGACGAGATCGAGGAGATCGAGTGCGGCCTGGTGCTGCGCTCGATCGGCTACCGCGGCCGCCCGGTGGACGACATCCCGTTCGATCAGCGACGCGGCCTGATCCGCAACGTCGGCGGGCGCGTGTGCGACGAGCAGGAGCGCCCCCAGTGCGGCGAGTACGTCGTCGGATGGATCAAGCGGGGCCCCAGCGGCGTGATCGGCACCAACAAGAAGGACGCCGCCGACACGGTGGCGCGGATCGCCGAGGACGCGGCCGCCGGGGCGCTCAACGAGCCCGCGAACCCCGACCCCGACGCGATCGCCGAGCGGATCGCCGAGCGCGCCCCGAACGCGGTCAGCTGGGAGGGCTGGCGCTCGATCGATGAGCACGAACGGCGAGCCGGCGAGCCGCACGGTCGCCCGCGGATCAAGCTCGTCAAGCTCGCCGACCTGATCGCGGCCGCGCGCGCCGGCACCCCCGCGCGCTGAGGCGATCGCTCGCAGCTCAGCTCACGCCGGCACCGCCGCGCGATCCTCGCCGTAGGTGTAGAACCCGCGGCCGCTCTTGCGGCCCAGCCGGTTCGAGGCGACCATCCGCTTCATCAGCGGCGGCGGAGCGTATTCGGGGCGCTTGAACTCCTCGTAGAGTGAGTTGCAGACGTTGTAGAGCACGTCGAGGCCGATGAAGTCGCACAGCTGCAGCGGCCCCATCGGATGACCGCAACCGAGCCGCATCCCCTCGTCGATGGCATCGGCGCTCGCGAACCCGTCCTCGTACATCGTCACCGCCGCCATCAGGTAGGGGACGAGCAGCATGTTGACGATGAACCCGGAGCGGTCCTTGGTCTCGATCGGAGTCTTGCCGAGCCGCTCGACGAACGAGCGCGCCGCGGCGGCGACGGCCTCGCCGGTATCCAGCGCCACGACCACCTCGACGAGCCGCATCACGGGAACCGGAGAGAAGAAGTGCAGGCCGATCACGCGCTCCGGATTGGCCACGGCGGCGGCCAGCTGGGCGATCGGGATCGAGGAGGTGTTCGAGGCGATGATCGCGTCCTCGCCGACCAGATTGGCGACGTCGCCCAGGACCATCGTCTTCAGCTCCGCGTCCTCGGGCACGGCCTCGATCACCAGATCGACATCGCGCACGGCGGCGCGGTCGGTGGTCAGCTCGATCCGCTCCAGCGTCTGCCGGGCCGCGGACGAACCGAGCTTGCCGCGCTCGATGGCGCGGTGCAGCGATATCTCCAGCCGCTCCCGAAGCGACGCGAGGGCCCGATCGTCGACCTCGCGCACGACGACGTCGAAACCCGCAACCGCCACCGACTCGGCGATCCCCGATCCCATCAAGCCGCCGCCGAGGACGGCCACACGTTCGATGCTCATGGTTCCTCCTTTGGGCTCATCGACGAACCCTGACTGGCCAGACGTCATCTTCGCACCCGGACCGGGTCCTCGGCGAGCGGCCCGCGTAACCTCCTCGAAACGTCACCCCGAGACGACAACCACGGCGAGCGGCCGACCCTGCTGCTGAGCGTCGACTTCGAGGACTGGCACCAGCTGGTCCGCCGCCGGCTCGGCGCCCACGACTGGGAGCAGGCGGGACCGGCGCTCGAGCGACAGACCGACGCGCTGCTCGGCCTGCTCGGCGAGCTCGACGCGAAAGCGACGTTCTTCGTCCTCGGCATGGCGGCCCGCGCGCACCCGCGGCTGCTGGAGGGGATCGTCGCGGGCGGTCACGAGATCGGCTGCCACGGCGATCAGCACCGGGCCGTTCACCGCCAGACCCCGGCAGAGTTCGCCGGCGATCTCAGGGCCGCGCGCGAGACGATCGAGCGGCTCACCGGCCGCACCCCGCGCGGCTACCGGGCGCCGGCGTTCTCGATCACGCGCGATTCCCAGTGGGCCTACGACGTGCTCGCAACCCAGGGCTTCGCGTACGACGCCAGCCAGCACGACTCGCCGCGGATCCGCGGCGCGATCGCATCGCCCAGCGCCGCTCCGCATCCGCTGAGCCTGGCCGGCGGCCGCACCCTGTGGGAGTTTCCGGTCGCCGTCTCGCACGCGCGGGGGGCTCGGATTCCCGTCGGTGGCGCCTCCTACTGGGCGGTGCTGCCAGACCGCGTCGTGGTCGACGGGCTCCGCCGCGCCGGGCCGCTGGCGGGGCTGTACCTGCACCCGCACGAGTTCGACCCGGAGGCGTTGCGCGTCGAGCTGGCACCCAGCGCCCCGATCGGCCAACGGCTCCGGGGCGCCCTGCGCGCGGCGCAGCGCAACGGCGCCCGGCGCCGCGCCCCGAGCACCCTGCGGGCGATCGCGCGCCAGTTCGCGTTGATCCCCTATGGTGAGGCTTATGGCAGGTTCAGCGGCGACGCCGCAGCGCGTTCGTAGTCGCTTCCGCGACAAGGCTCAGCAGTTCGATGACCTCTACGAGGACGAGCGGCCGCTGGTCCGGCTGCTGCGCCCGGGGCTGTTCCGCCGCCGGCAGCTGGCGGCGGACACGGTCGCCGGCTACGACGAACCGCGGGTCCTCGACGTGGGGTGCGGCTCGGGCCGGATCGGCGAGTTCGTGCTCGAGGCCGGCGCGGCGCACTACGTGGGGGTCGACTTCTCCGAGCCGATGATCGCGCTCGCGCGCGACCGCCTGAAGCGCTTCGAGTCCCGCGCCGAGCTGATCGTCGAGGACTTCCTCAGCGCGCCCATCGACGGTCCGTTCGAGGTGGTCCTGGCCCTGGGGCTGTTCGACTACCTGCCAAACGCCGGGCAATTCGCCGGCAAGATGTTCGAGCTGACCGCCCCCGGCGGCTGCGTGGTCGGCTCGTTCCCGAGCTGGTCGCTGCTGAAGGGCCCAGTCCGCAAGATCCGCTACGAGTGGATCGGCGACTGTCCGATCTTCAACTACAGCCGCCCCCAGCTGCAGCAGATGTTCGCCGGCAGCGGATTTCGCCGCGTCGAGATCCTGAGCCCGGGCCGCAGCGGCTTCCTCGTCCGGGCCCACCGCGGCTAGCCGCCGGCGCCGACGCGGCAACCGCGACCGCGCGACCGCGCGACCGCCGGCGCCCGCGCCGGCTCCGCTACCTCGATTGCCCGATCGCCGCCTGGGCCGCCGCGACCCGCGCGATCGGCACCCGGAACGGCGAGCAGGAGACGTAGTCGAGGCCGGCCATGTGGAAGAACTCGATCGATTCGGGGTCTCCCCCGTGCTCGCCGCGCCGGTCACCGCGGGCACTCCCATCCCACGCGCGACCAGCGCGGCGTGCGAGGCCTTGCCGCCTTCGGAGGTGAGGATTCCCTTGGCGGCATGGAATCCCGCGACGTCGTCGGCGGCGGTGAACGGACGCACCAGGATCACGTCCCTGCCCTCGGCGGCGGCGGCCACCGCTTCCGGCGCGCTGAACACGATTGCTCCCGCCGCGGCGCCGGGCGAGGCCGCGACGCCGCGCGCCAGCACGTTGTACCCCTCGCCCTGGTCAAAGGTGGGATGTAGCAGCGCGTCGAGCGAGGACGCGTCGATGGTGGCGAGCGCCTCGGCCGGAGTGAGCAGCTGCTCGGACACCGCATCGACGGCGAACCGCACGGCGGCCTGCGCCGGACGCTTCGCGTTGCGCGTCTGGAGCATCCACAGGTGGCCCTCCTCGATCGTGAACTCGGTGTCCTGCATGTTCTTGTCGTGGGACTCGAGCATGCGGAGGATCTCGCGCAGCTGCTCATCCGCCTCGGGCATCACCTCCGCGAGCTCAGCGATGTCGCGGGGCGTGCGGACGCCCGAGACGACGTCCTCCCCCTGAGCATTGACCAGAAAGTCGCCCGAGGGCTCGGGCGCGCCCGTGACCTCGTCACGGCTGAACACGACTCCGGTGGCCGAGGTCTCGCCCTTGTTGCCGAACACCATCTGCTGCACGTTGACGGCGGTCCCCCAGTCGTCGGGGATCCGGTTGATGCGCCGGTACTGCACGGCCCGCTCGCCCGTCCAGGACTCGAACACGGCCCGGATCGCGTGCTGGAGCTGCTCCTGTGCATCCTGTGGAAACTCGTAGAAGCCCTTGAACCGCTCGACCAGCTCCACGAGGGCGTCGGTCGACAGCTCGGCGTCGATCTGGACCCCCTCCGAGCGCTTGACGTCGCTGATCGCGTCTTCGAATCTCTCGCCGGGGACGCCGTGAGCGACGTTGCCGAACATCTGCACCAGTCGCCGGTAGGAGTCCCACGCGAACCGCCCGTTCTCGGTCGCCCGCGCGAGCCCCTGAACCGATCGGTCATTGAGGCCCAGGTTGAGGATCGTGTCGAGCATCCCGGGCATCGACTCGCGCGCGCCGCTGCGCACCGACACCAGCAGCGGATCCTCGTCGTCGCCGAACCGCTTGCCGGCGAGCTCCTGGAGCTTTTGCAGCGCCCGCGCGACCTGGTCCTCGAGGCCATCGGGCTCGTGCCCCTCGCGCATGTACGCCACGCACGCCTCGGTGGTGATCGTGAACCCGGGCGGCACCCGCTCGGTCCCGAGCACGCGCGTCATCTCCGCCACGTTCGCGCCCTTTCCCCCGAGCAGCTCGCGCATCTCGCGAGAACCTTCGGCGAAGTCGTACACCCACCTCATCCCGCGAAGCCTGACAGATCGAAGCGCAGGAAAAACCCGGGAAACGTCGGGGTCGGCGCCAGGTGTGATGTGATCCCGCGCGATGAACGGGTTGCTGCGCCAGACGCAGATCTACGTGGCGGGCGTGAGCGGGCGCCGGCCGCGGGTGCCGCTCGAGGCCAGCCGCCTGGAGGCCGCGGCGCGGCGCTCGCTGTCGCGCGACGCCTTCGCCTACATCCGCGCCGGCGCCGGCAACGAGCGGACGATGGCCGCCAACCGCACGGCGTTCGACAGCTGGCGGATTGTGCCGCGGATGCTGCGCGATGTCAGCGATCGCGACACCAGCGTCGAACTGTTCGGGCGCCGATTTGACAGCCCGCTCCTACTCGCCCCGGTCGGGGTGCTGGAGCTGGCGCATCGCGATGCCGACGCCGCGGTCGCCCGCGCCGCCCGCACCACCACCACGCCGATGATCTTGTCCACCCAGGCGTCGCGGCCGATGGAGGAGGTGGCCGCGATCCTCGGCGAGCGCCCGCACTGGTTCCAGCTCTACTGGAGCAAGTCGGACGAGCTCGTCGAGAGCCTCGTCGCGCGGGCGAAGCGGTGCGGCTGCGAGGCGATCGTGGTGACGCTCGACACGACCCTGCTCGGCTGGCGCACACGGGACCTGGAGCGCGCCTACCTGCCGTTCCTCCGCGGCCAGGGGATCGCGCAGTACACGAGCGACCCTGCGTTCACGCGGCTGATTGCGCAACCCGCGCAGCAGCCGCCGCCCGAGCAGCAGCCGAAGCCGAACCTGGCCGCGCTGCGAACGCTGATCGCGCTCACCCGAGCCTACCCGGGCCCGTTTCTGAAGACCGCCCGGTCGGGGCGTGGGCGAGCCGCGGTCCAGCGCTTCGTCGATATCTACTCGCGCCCGTCGCTGAGTTGGGAGCAGCTCGAGTTCCTGCGCGAGCGCACCGACCTACCGATCCTGCTGAAGGGAATCCTGCACCCCCAGGACGCGGCCCGGGCGGTGGAGGCGGGGATCAGCGGCATCGTCGTCTCCAACCATGGCGGCCGCCAACTCGACGGGTCGGTCGCGACGCTCGAGGCGCTCCCCGCGGTCGTCAAGGCGGTCGACGGCCGCATCCCGATCCTGCTCGATTCCGGGATCCGCGGCGGCAGCGACGTGTTCAAGGCGATCGCGCTGGGAGCTACCGCGGTGCTGATCGGGCGCCCGTACATATACGGCCTGGCGATCGCCGGCGAGGCCGGAGTGCGCGAGGTGATCGAGAACTTCAACGCCGACTTCGAGCTGACGATGGGGCTCGCTGGATGCCGCTCCGTCGCCGAGATCGGCGCCGAGGCGCTGATCCCGGGGACGGTGCTGGGCGGCTGACGGCCCTCGTTTTTGATCCCTTCTGTTCGGGTACGCCCAGAAGAGGAGAGATTGCTTATGGAGCGAACTTCTGCTGATCAGCAGGGGCAGCGGCTCGGAGGACGTCGCGAGGAGCCGGAACCGCTTGCGCGCCTGGACCGGATCCCGGTATGGCCGTACGAGCGCAAGCTGCTGTGGATCGTGGGCGCGGGCTATTTCTTCGCGTTCTTCGACATCGTCACGATCTCGTTCGCCGCGCCGGTGATCGCGACGCAGTTCCACGTTTCCAAGGCGACCGTGACGCTGTCGGTCACGAGCAGCCTGATCGGCTACATCATCGGCGCCTTCGCCGATAGCACGATCGCCGACAAGTGGGGACGCAAGCTGAGCCTGGGGATCTCCGTCGCGGTGTTCTCGGTCGGCACCGTGCTGGCTGCGCTCAGCACGAACGTGGTGGAGCTGATCGTGTTCCGCTTCATCTCCGGACTCGGGATCGGAGCGGAGATCGCCGCCGTCACCACCTACATCGGCGAGCTCTCCCCGGCACGGCTGCGAGGTCGCTACACGAGCTGGGCCACAACCGCCGCCTATGCGGGGTTCGCGGTGGTCCCGTTCATCGCCCGCGCGCTGGTCCCGAACTTCGCGTCCGGCTGGCGGATCCTGTTCCTGATCGGCGCGCTCGGCGGCTTCACGATCCTGTTCATGCGCCGCAACCTGCCGCCCTCGCCGCGCTGGCTGGTCACCCAGGGTCGCAGCGACGAGGCAAAAGAGGTCGTCGCCGAGGCCGAGGAGAAGGCCCGCGAGAACATCGACGGACAGCTGCCCGAGCCCGAGCCGGTGCCCGATGAGGCGCAGGCCGAACGGTTCCCGATCGCGGCGCTGCTGCGTCCCCCGATGCTCAGCCGCGTCGCGCTGTTCGTGGGGATCTGGTTCATCTACTACATCGGCAACTACGGCTGGCTGACGCTCGCGCCCACGCTGTTCACCGACAAGGGCTACAGCCTCGCCGACAGCACCACCTACCTGGTCGTGTCGGGGATTGGGTTCCTCGTCGGCGCGTTTGCAACGACCCGGTTCACCGACCGCCTCGAGCGCAAGTACAGCTGCGCCGTGATCGCCGTGGTCTGGGGCATCTCGCTGCTGGTGATCGGTTACAAGGTCTCGCCGACGATCATCATCGTGTTCGGCTTCATCGCCTCGACCGCGATCGGGCTGCTCGTCCCGCTGCTCTACACCTACACGGCCGAGCACTTCTCGACCAACGCTCGGGCGACCGGCGTCGCGCTGACCGACGGCCTCGGCCACATCGGCGGGGCGCTCGCGCCGCTGATCGTGCTCGGCGCCAACTCCGCCTGGGGCTTCTCCTCGGCGTTCCTCGTGATGGCGATCAGCGGGTTCCTCGCCGGCGCGCTGATCCTGCTCGGGATCCGGGCGACGGGCCGTTCGCTGGAGACGGCAACCGCGGAGTGACGCTTCCCCCGCTCGGCGCGAGCACGGATCGGCGCATAGAATCGCCGCGCAAGCGATCGAGCGAAGGAGCGGCGAGATGAGCGACACGCGGGTCAAGTTCGTCCTCGACGAACAGGACATCCCGACCCACTGGGTCAACCTGATGGCCGACCTCCCGGGTGACGCGCCGCCGCCGCTTCACCCGGGCACCAAGGAGCCCGCCGGACCCGACGACCTGACGCCGATCTTTCCGATGGCCCTGATCCTGCAGGAGGTCTCTGCCGAGCCGGAGATCGAGATCCCCCCGCCGGTCCGGGAGATCTACAAGCTGTGGCGACCGACGCCGCTGTACCGCGCCCGGCGGCTCGAGCGCGAGCTGGATACCCCCGCGCACATCTACTACAAGTACGAGGGCGGCTCGCCCCCCGGCTCGCACAAGCCGAACACCGCCGTCGCCCAGGCGTACGAGAACGCCGCCGCCGGGATCAAGAAGCTCACGACCGAGACCGGGGCCGGCCAGTGGGGCTCCGCACTGGCCTTCGCGTGCCGGCTGTTCGGCCTGGAGTGCGAGGTGTGGATGGTCGGCTCGAGCTACGACCAGAAGCCCTACCGCCGCTCGATGATGGAGACCTGGGGAGCCACCGTCCATCGCTCGCCCTCCGAGCAGACGCAAGCCGGCCGCGCACAGCGCGAGCACACGACCGGCTCGCTGGGGATCGCCATCTCCGAGGCGGTCGAGGTGGCGGCCCAGCGCCCCGACACGAACTACTCGCTCGGCTCCGTGCTGAACCACGTGCTGCTGCACCAGACGGTGATCGGCCAGGAGGCGCTGGCGCAGATGGCGATGGCGGGAGAGGAGCCCGACACCGTGATCGCCTGCGTCGGTGGTGGCTCCAATTTCGGCGGCCTGGCGTTCCCGTTCCTGCGACGGGTGCTCCGGGAGAACGCCAGGACTCGCTTCATCGCGGCCGAACCCGCGGCTTGCCCGACGCTGACGCGCGGCGTCTACGCCTACGACTTCGGCGACACGGTCGGGCTGACGCCGCTGATGCCGATGTTCACGCTCGGGCACGGGTTCGTGCCGCCGCCGGTGCACGCCGGCGGCCTGCGCTACCACGGCGACTCGCCGCTGGTGTGCGGGCTGGTCAAGGGTGGCCTTGTCGAGCCGCGCGCCTACCGCCAGAACGAGACCTTCGAGGCGGCCGTCCGGTTCGCGCGCTCCGAGGGGCTGATCCCCGCTCCCGAACCGGCACACGCGATCCGCGCGGTGATCGAAGAGGCCGACGCGGCCCGCGAGGCGGGCGAGGAGCGCGTGATCCTGTTCGGCCTGTGCGGTCACGGCCATTTCGATCTGAGCGCCTACGACGCCTACCTCGCCGGCGAGCTCAAAGACCCCGAGTTCTCCGAGGAGGACCTCGGCGCGGCGCTGGCGGGGCTGCCCGAGGCGCCGGCACTCGCCTAGCCGGCGTCGATTGGGAGGGCGCCCTCTCTCCCCCTCAGAGGTGCTCGAACCGGCGGACCAGCTCGCGGGCCACCGCCCGCGCCTCGGCCCCCAATCGCCGCACAACGTCGCCCGCCGGCTCCGCCCGGGCCAGCGAATAGGCCTGGCCCGCCCACAGGTTGACCGCCTCGCCGTCGCCGGCCTCCCGCGCCGCTGCCCGGATCGGCGTCGTGAGATGGTGAACGTCGGGATACGCGCGCGGGGCGCCGTCGCCGTGCTGCACCATGAAGCGGTTGACGATCCCGCGCGCCTGGCGCCCGCTGAACGCGCGGGTGAGACGCGTGGCGCCGGCCTTGCTCAGCGCGTCTCGGTGCACGGCGGAGGTTCCGGCCTCCGGGGTCAGCATCAACGCGCTGCCGATCTGCGCAGCCGCCGCCCCGGCGCACAGCACCGCCGCAACCGCGGCGCCATCGGCGATCCCGCCGGCGGCGATCAGGGGGAGATCGACGCGGGCCCCCACCAGCCTAAGGGCTGCGAGCAGCCCGAGGTCTTCGGCGTCCGGGTCGTCGGCGAAGTAGCCGCGGTGACCGCCTGCCTCGAACCCCTGGACGACCAGCGCATCCGCCCCGGCATCACGCGCCCGCACCGCTTCGGCGGGACCGGTGACCGTCACCCAGATGTCGCACCCGGCTCCGTGGAGCCGCTCGATGTCCTCGCGGCCCGGGCAGCCGAACGTGAACGACACGACCGCCACGCGCTCCCGCGCGACCAACTCGAGCTTCGCCTGATATCCGTCGTCGTCATGGCGCGGATCACCGGGCTCCACCCCATAACGAGCGGCTTCGGCGCGCAGCCGGGCCGCGTACCGCTCAACGGCCGCGCGATCACCGGCCGGGGACGGCGGCGCGAACAGGTTCACCCCGAACGGGCCATCGGTCAGGGAGCGCAGCGCGCGGAGGTCGTCGCGGACGGCGTCCACCGTCTTGTAACCGGCGGCCAGGAACCCGAACCCGCCCGCTCCCGCGACGGCGGCGGCGAGCGTCGGGGTCGAGGGGCCACCGGCGAGCGGCGCCTGCACGATCGGTTCAAGGAGCGCTTCGAGGTTCACGTCGAGTCCGGGCGCACGACGAGAACGCTACACGGCGCGTGGTGGGAGACCCGGTCGGCCACGGTGCCGGCGAGGGGTCGCAACGTGCGGCTCATGGCCTCGCCGGGGACGACCAGCAGATCGGCGGCCTGTTCCTCGGCGACGGCGATCAGCGCCCGGGCGAGCGCACCGCGCCGTGCATGGGTGACGGCTTGCAGTCCCTCGGCGCCCGCGGCTCGCGTCGCTGCCGCAAGCTCTTGTTCGGCGTCGGCGCGTGCCTGGCGCGCGCCGACGACGTGGAGCGTGGCCCCGAGAATCACGCCGAGGCGCACCGCCACAGCCACCGTCTTGGCTCCGGTCTGCGAGCCGTCCGCGCCGACGACGATCGTCCGGATCGGAAGGCCAGGTTGCACGGGCGGGCGCGGCGAGGACCCTGCGACCCGGTGGGCGAGTGCCTGCGCCGGGATCAGGCTTCCGCCGGCCGCCGCGCGCAGCGCCCGGGCGAGCCGCACCCCCATTCCCCGTTCGGCGGGCAGTTCGATCACGAGCTCGACCGCGCCGCTGTCGAACCGGCGCCGGGCCTCGCCGAGGCCCTCGAGCAGCCCGATGGACGCCCGGTTCTCGCTGAGGACGACCGCGCTGAACCGCTTCACGCCCTCGCGCCGCGCGCGATAGGTCAAGCGGTGAAGCAGGGCGCGGCCCAGGCCGCGGCCCTGCCAGTCGTCTGCGACGGTGACCGCGACCTCGGCCAGTTGCGGATCGTCCGCCGAGCGGATGTAGCGCGCGACACCCAGCCCCTCCCCGGTTGCGGGGTCGAGCGCGACGATCGCTTCATGGTCGTGGTGGTCGACGTCAACCAGGTAGTCGAGCTCGGCCCGCGACAGCGCGTTCTTGGTCGTGAGGAACCGCCGGTAGCGAGACTCCTCGCTCAGACGCTCGAAGCTCTCGGCGAGCAGCGGCTTGTCCTCGGGCGCGATCGGGCGCAACGTCGCCCGCGCGCCGTCGCGCAGCGTGATCGTCTTGCGCCAGGAAGCGATCGAGGCCCTACCTACCGCCGCGCCACACCGACACCCCAAGCAGCGCCGCGACGGCGACCGGCAGGATCCACCACGCCGCGGCGCCTGTCCCGGCCACGAGCGCGGTGGCGCCGATCGCGACGACCACGCCGGCGGCGATTTGCCAGTCGTCGCCGATCACGAACTCCCACAGGAATCGCAACAGGCCCTCGACGGTGGTCATGCCCGCACCGCCGCTTGGCCCCGCGCTGTCTGGACCGCCGCCCCGCTCCGCCGGCGCGTGAGCGCCACCAGTCCGAGCGCGAACGCGAGCGTCGCGGGGACGATCGCCAGCAGTGCGGCGTCGCCCCCGGGCCAGCGCGCGCCCGCGCCCTCGGCGGACCAGAAGATCCCAAACGAGGTCAGCATCACCCCGACGCCGAACTTCATCGTGTTCTCCGGCACGCGCGCGAGCGGCGCGTGGATCGCGACGCCCGCCACGATCACCAGCAGCACGGCGATCGCCGCGGCGAGCGCCGCAAGGCCGACGTTGTGCTGGTTGGCGCCGAATGTGAGCACGATGAACACCACCTCGAGACCCTCCAGAAACACCCCCTTGAACGCGATCGTGAACGAGTAGGGGTCAACCCCGGTCTGCACCCGACCGGCGCCACGCGCCGCGGTGAGCTCCTCCTGATAGCTCTCGAGCTCGTCGTGGAGCGCCTTCAGCCCCGCGGCGCGAAGGATCGCCTTGCGCAACCACTGCAGCCCGAACACCAGGAGCAGACCGCCGACGATCACGCGCAGCACATCGATCGGCAGCGCGGTCAACGCCGGTCCCAGCGCCGCCGTCAGGACCGCCAGCAGCACAACCGCGGCTCCCACGCCGGTGAAGGTCGACCTCCAGCTGCGCGCGACCCCGACCGCGAGCACGATCGTCAGCGCTTCCACGGCCTCCACGGCGCAGGCGAGGAACACCGAGATCGCGAGTCCGAGTTCTTGCCCGCTCATCGATCCGAGCCCGTGGCCAGGCTGCCGTCGACGAGCGCCACCGCGGACACGTAGGCCACGTGCGTAGCCACGCTCGTGGCCAGGTAGCCTCGAGGCCATCGCGTTGGGGGAGGCGTACGGCCCAGCAGCGGGAACATCGTGAAGGTTGCCGTCATCAGTGTCGAGCCGAACAGGATGCTCGCCCACGGCTCCGAGAACCGACGCCGGAGAATCCCGTGCCACAGGCCGAACGCCGACCCGTAGGACCAGCGCAACGCCAGCCCGAGCTCGTTCTCCTCCCGCCCGGTGACATGCGGGAGGTGCAGGATGTTCGCCACGATCTCGCCCGGCACGAGGCTGTCGTCGTAGTCGAGGGGACCGCGAACCCGGGGGCGAAGGCGGTGCTCGAGCTTGTATGCGAGTGACAGCGCCGCCGTGCCCGCGGTTCCCGCGAGCACGCTGCGGATCGGCCAGGCAAGCCTGTGGGACGGGGAGGCGAAGGCGATGGCTGTCACTGTACGTGCAGCGAATAGTCGAGCCACCGCTCGCGGACGGCCCCGACGCGGTCATAGACCGCTTGCGCGCGGTGGTTGTCGAGCGCGGTTTGCCAGCTCAGGCGCACCGCTCCGCGGTTCTGACATCGTTCCCGGCAGGCGGCGATCAGCGCCTCGGCCGCTCCCCGACCTCGCCACCCGGCATCGACGAACAGATCATTCATCACTCCGATCCGGCCGCCGGCGTTCGTCTCCCAGCTCCAGAACAGGGTCGCAAACCCGAGCGCTGCGCCATGATCGCCGCGGGCGAGGAACTGCACCCCCTCCCGATCGGGATCGCCGATCAGCGCGCGGCTCATCGTCAGGAGCGCCTCATCGCTCGGGGTGGAGCGATAGAAGTCGCAATATGCGCGCATCAGCGGCAGGAGTTCAGAGAGGTCCTGCTCGGTGACGTCGGTGATCTGCATTGCGCCCGAGTATCCCAGCCTCGCCCCCCTCGGCGTGGCTCCAGCGCCGCTGGGTAGGACCCTCCCATGGCACCCAACCGAGAGGTCGCATTCGTCCTGGGCGGGGGCGGAATCCTGGGAGCGCACGAGGTTGGAATGCTGCGCGCGCTCGCCGAGAGCTCGATCGAGCCGGACATCATTCTCGGGACCTCGGTGGGCGCGATCAACGGAGCGTTCTTCGCCGCGCAACCCAACGCCGAGGGCGTCCACCGCCTCGATCAGCTGTGGAGCGACTCCAACTACTCCGACGTATCGGCCGGCCTGATGCTCCGCAGGATCACGACGCTCGCGCGCACCGGCACCCATCTGCAATCGCTCTCCGAGGCCCGCGGACGCCTCGCCGCCGCGCTGCCGGTGAAGCGGGTCGAGCAACTCGAGGTCCCGTTCCAGTGCGTCGCGGCTTCGATCGAACGCGCCGCGGAGCATTGGTTCGATCACGGCGAACTGGCTGATGTCGTGCTTGCCTCGTGCGCCGTTCCCGGGATCCTGCCCCCCGTTCCGATCGGCGATGAGCACTTCATCGACGGCGGGATCGTCAACTCGATCCCGGTGGCCCGGGCGGTCGCGCTCGGGGCCAAGACGATCTACGTCCTCCAGGTCGGTCGCTTGGAGAAGCCCCTTCAGCCGCCGCGCCGGCCGTGGGAGGTCGCCCTGGTGGCGTTCGAGGTGGCGCGCCGTCATCGCTTCGCCCACGACCTCGAGTCGATGCCGCCCGGCGTGAAGCTGCACCTCCTCCCCACCGGCGGCTCGGCCGCCCCGGCCTACAACAATGTCCCCGCACAGCTGCAGTTTCGGCGCATGGCCCGCGGCGTCAAAGCGCAGATCGAGCTGTCCTACGAGGCGTCCCGAGCCTACCTGGAGCGACAGTGATGCCGGTCGCCGCGGTCAGACGCCCACTCACGATCACCGCGTGGCTCGTGATGTCGATCCTGTGCCTGGTGCTCTCGCCGCTGCTGCTCGCACTGGCCGCCGTCGCGTCCGCCCTGACGCGGCGTCCGCAGCCGCTGATCCTCGCGCGCCTGCTGATCGCCTACTTCGCCCGCGAGCTGGGCGTCCTGGTGGGCTGTGGAGTCCTGTGGATCGCCAGCGGGGCGGGCGTCCGGATGCGCTCGCGTCGCTTGCAGCTGCTCCACTACCGGCTCCTGCGCTGGTTCGTCCGTGGCTTCACCGACCGCGCGCTGAACTTGCTGGAGATCGAGGTCGCGCGTGAGCACTCGGACGATGCGATCCACGCCTTGGAGGCCGAGCGGCCGCTGCTGTTCTTCAGCCGGCACGCCGGACCGGGAGACACCGTGCTGCTGCTCGATCTGCTGCTCAGCCGCCATCGCCGCCTGCCCAGCGTCGTGTTCAAGCAGACACTGGCGATCGATCCGTGCGTTGATCTGATCGGGCATCGCCTCCCGCACGCCGTGCTGGACCCGGCGGACCCGGAGCAGTGCGAGGCTCGGATCAGGCAGATCGCAGGCGAGCTCGATGGTCGCGGCGTCCTGATGCTGTTTCCCGAAGGCGCCAACTTCACGATCGAGCGCCGGCAGCACGCACTGCGCAAGTTGTCGCGCAAGGGCCGCCGGCGGGAGGCCGCCGCGGGGCGGGAGATGTCACACGTGCTGCCGCCGCACCCGAGCGGGGCGCTGGCGGCGCTGAAGGGAAACCCCACGGCGGATGTGATCTTCGCGGGGCACACCGGCCTCGGCCTCGCCGCGTTTCCGCGCGAGCTGTGGCGCGAGACACCGATCGGAGGCACGTTCACCACCCGGATGTGGCTGGTCCCGGCGGACGAGCGGCCGACCGATCCCGACGAACAGGTCCGCTGGATCTACGCGTGGTGGAAGCGGATCGACGATTGGATCGATCAGGCCGGCGATGAGCCTGACGCCGAGCCCGCGGCACGGGCCGGTTCCTGATCGGGGCCGATGCGTACACGATGTTGATATTTTCTGTACAAGACACCCAGCTACCTCGGTAATGGCCGGCTACTTCAACGACAGCTCGATGATCCGGCGCGTCCAGCGCGAGCACGTGATCGCGCTCTCCGGTCCCCGATCGCTGCTGATGCAGGCCGCGCACCCGGTCGCGTTCGCGGGCTTCTTCATGTCCACCGGCTCGCTCGACGATCCCTACCCGCGCCTGCGGCGAACCGCCAGCGTGCTCCACACGGTCACCTTTGGCGAGCGCGCCGAGGCAGACCGGGTGACGGCGCGGGTGCGCTCGGTCCACCGTCGCGTGCGAGGAGTGCTCCCACTGGCCGTCGGCCGTTTCCCGGCCGGGACCCCGTGGGCTGCCGATGATCCGGAACTGCTGCTGTGGATCATCGCCACCCTGGTCGACTCCGGATTGCTCGTCTACCAACGCTACGTGGGCGCTCTCAGCCGCGATGAGCGCGATCGGTACTGGCAGGACTACCGCGTCATGGGTCGGCTGTTCGGCCTCTCGGACGGCGACATGCCGGCGAGCATCGAGGGGCTCGAGTCCTACCTCGAGGAGATGTTGAGCGGCGATCTGCTGTGTGTCTCGCCCGCGGCCCGCGAGCTTGGGATCGAGATCGTCCTGCATCCGCCGGTTCCGCTCAGCGCGCGGCCGCTGCTCGAGCTCGCGAACTTCATTACCGTCGGGTTGCTGCCCGCAACGCTGCGCCGCCAGTACGGGCTCCGCTGGGACCCGGTGCGCGGCTTGATCCTGCGGGCCGGCGCCCAGTACACGAAACGGCTGCTGATTCCGGTGCTGCCGCGCCGGGTCCGCTACGGCCAGTCGCGCGCCGCCGCCTGACTCCCCGCCCGGCCAGCGTGGAGAATGCGCGCTGATGGCTTCGGCGCTCGGCAACCTGAACGTGCTCGACTTCTCGCGCGTGCTCGCGGGGCCGTTGGCGACGATGGTGCTCGCCGACCTCGGCGCGTCGGTGACGAAGGTCGAGCCTCCTGGCGGGGACGAGACGCGCGAGTGGGGACCGCCCTACGACGAAGCGGGCGAGGCCACCTACTTTCAGTCCGTCAATCGCAACAAGCAGAGCGTCGTCCTCAACCTGGCCGATCCCGATGATCTCGAGCGGGCGCGCCAGCTGGTGATCGACGCCGACGTGCTGGTCGAGAACTTCCGCCCCGGCGTAATGGATCGCTTCGGTCTCTCCTACGAGCAGTTACACGAGCTCCACCCTGGATTGATCTACTGCTCGATCACCGGCTTCGGGCGCGGCGCCGGGGCCACGCTGCCCGGCTACGACCTCCTGATCCAGGCGCTCGGGGGACTGATGAGCATCACCGGCGAGCCCGGCGGCGAGCCACAGAAGGTGGGAGTGGCGCTGGTCGATGTGCTCGCCGGCCTGTTCGCGACGGTCGGGATCCTGGCCGCGCTCGAGCACCGCCGCCAGACCGGCGAGGGCCAGCGCGTGGAGGTCGAGCTGCTCTCGGCGCTCCTCGCCGGGCTCGTCAATCAGGGGTCGGCGTACACGATCGGCGGGGTCATCGCCGGCCGCATGGGCAACCAACATCCGAGCATCGCGCCGTACGAGCTGCTTCGCTGCGCCGACGGCGATCTCGTCCTGGCAGTCGGCAACGACCGTCAGTTTGCCGCGCTGTGCGAGTCGCTCGGCGCCGGCGAGCTCGCCAATGACCCCCGCTTCCACACCAACTCCGAGCGCGTCCAGAATCGGGCTGCCCTGCGGGAGGCGCTCGAGCGGCTGCTGGCTGACCGGCCGGCCGGCGAGTGGGCCGACGATCTGACCGATGCGCGCGTTCCGGCCGGGGTCGTCAACGACATCGCCGGCGCGTTCCGCCTCGCGCAGGAGCTCGGACTCGAGCCCGTGGTGAGGATCCCTCGCGACGACGGGACGACGGCGGCGCTGACGCGCAATCCGATCGGCCTCTCGGCGACGCCGCCGACCTACCGCTCGGCGCCGCCGCGCCGCGAGGGGCCCCGCCGAGTTGACTAGAGTCATCGGCAAGCGACGCGTCGAGAGGAGCGAGATGGATATCGGAATCGGGCTGCCGAACGCGGTGCGAGGGGTCGATCGGCGCGGAATCGTCGACTGGTCACAGCGCGCCGAGGAGGCTGGCTTCTCCTCGCTCGGAACGCTTGACCGGATCGCCTATCCGAACTACGAGTCGCTGATCGCGCTCGCCGCGGCGGCCGCGGTGACCGAACGGGTACGTCTGGTCACCGACATCCTGATCGCGCCGCTGCGCATGAACACGGCGCTGCTGGCCAAGCAGACCGCCACGATCGACGCCCTCTCGGAGGGTCGCCTCGTGCTGGGGCTCGCGGTCGGAGGACGGCAGGACGACTACGCGCTTTCTGGCGCCGACTTCGGCGGTCGCGGACGAGCGTTCGAGCGCCAGCTGGAGGAGCTGAATCGGACCTGGGCCGGCGACGAGGTCGGCCCCGACCCGGCCAACGGCAAGCGTCCGACGCTCCTGATCGGCGGCCAGTCCGACGTGGCGTTCCGCCGCGCCGCCGAGCACGCCGACGGGTGGACGCTCGGCGGCGGTACGCCCGAGCAATTCTCCGAGGGGCTGAGCAAGCTGCGTGAGGCGTGGCGCGCCGCCGGCCGCGACGGACAGCCCCGGACGATGGTCCTGTTCTATTTCGCCCTCGGTGAAGGTGCCGCCCAGCTCGCCGAGCAGAGCCTCGGCGACTACTACGCCTTCCTCGGCGACTATGCGCAGCGGGTCGTGCAGTCCGCCGCCAAGGACGAAGACACGATCAAGGGCTATCTGTCGGCGTTTGAGCAGGCGGGGGCGGACGAGGCGATGTGCTTCCCGGTATCGGCGGACCCGGCGCAGGTTCAGCTGCTGGCGGGGGCGATCGGCCGCTGACTACGCCGCGGCGCCGCGGGCGCGCGCCCCCGTCTGCTGCAGAAACCGCAGCAGTGCTGCGTGGGTCTGCTTTGGCCGCTCGAGCTGCGGAACGTGCCCGCAGTCCAGCGTCACGTGCTCGGAGGCCGGTAGCGCCCGGCGGACGTAGTCGGCAAACCGGATCGGGACTAAGACGTCGCGGCGTCCCCACACGAACAGGCTCGGCGGCTCGAGCTCGGGCAGTCGCGTCCAGAAGCCGCTCGGCCCGTGGGGTTCCTCGAGGTAGATGTTCCGGGCCGCGGCGTAGAACGCCGCACGTCCTCGCGCGGTCAGGTAGGAGCGCAGGAACTCGTCGATCCCCGCCGCCGTCCATTCCTTGTCCGCGCCGGGGATCAGATGCCGGACGATGCCCTCGACCACGGGGCGCGGCGCCGGCTGGATCAAACCGAGCTGGGGTGAGACCAGCCGGAGCAACGGCGCCCACGGCCGATCGCGCAGCCACGCCAACGACGGCGCCAGCAGTCCCAGGCCACAGACCCGCTCGGGCGCTCGCAGCCCAACCTCGATCGCCACCCGGCCGCCCATGCTGTTGCCGACGAGGTGCGCGCGCTCGAGCTCGAGCGCGTCGAGCAGCGCGACGATCGTTTTCGCGAAGTAACCAGCGTCATAGCCGGCGCGGATCGGCTTGACCGAGTCGCCAAAGCCGGGAAGATCGACCGCGATCGCTCGGTACGATCCCGCCAGGGCCGCAACGGTCGGAAGGAAGGACACCTTGGTCGCGCCGAGCCCGTGGAGCATCAGGACCGGCGGACCCGTGCCCGCCTCGGTCACCGACAGCGCACCCTCCGCGGTCTCGACGCGACGGAACCGCAGCCCCGCCTTACCCCCTCCCGCGGTGGCGGCGAGGAAGCCAACCCCGAGGTGCAGGTCGTGGCGGACGCGGAGCTTGCCCCGGCGGAACGCTGTCATGCCGCCGCGGAGATCGCGCGCGATCTCCTCCCACGTCTGCTCGTCCGCGCTCAGCAGCGCGTCGGGTCGCCGACTCCTGTCCGCCGGCACGAGCCTCGCGGTCTGGCCGTCGAGCAGGGCGTCGACCGGCTCCGGGCCGGCGCCGGCGAGGCGCACGAGCGCCGAGGGGCGCCCGAGCTCGAACACGAGCGGGTCGTAGCGGTCGGCCAGTCGCCGAAGCGTGCGCGGAAGCGTCGTCGTCATGGCACGAAGCTCGCTGTCAGTCTGTCAGAGCCGACGGCGTGCTCGGACGTAGGGTACGCGATCACCAGGAATCAGGTCGATCGAGAGCTCGCCTTGAGGCCCTTGTGTCTCGGCGAGATTGGCGCGTGTGCTGCCTAAGATCGGTACGTGGAGAGCGCTGTCGAGGTTCCGACGATCGAGCGGGAGCTCCCTCGCCGCCGCGCGGCGGTGGCCGCTGAATGGGGGCGGCAGGACGCGGTGGTGCTGATCGGTGGCGGTGGGCTGATCCCTCGTCCCGGGCGCGACGATTCCACGTATCGCTTTGAGGCGCACTCGGAGTACTACTACCTGACCGACCGGAATCGTCCTGGCGGGGTGCTGGCGTTCGATCCAGGCGAGGGCTGGGTCGATTTCGTCGCGCCGGTCACCGTGAGCGACCGTTTGTGGTCGGGAGCGCCGGCGACCGACCTCGAGGGCCTGACGACTGATGATCTCGAAGGGTGGCTCGCGGCCCGCGCTGGGCGTCAGATGGTGTGGCTGGGCAGTGCTCGCGCCGACGCGCGCTTCGATGCGGGGCTGGCCGACGAGCTGCGCTTCGGGCTCAATCGGGTACGGCGTCCGAAGGATCCGGTCGAGCTCGACCGGATGCGCGTCGCGCAGCGCGCCACCCGTGCCGCGTCTGCTGTCGCCGTGCCGCTGCTGCGGGAGGGGGTGAGCGAGCGGGAGGTGCAGATCGAGCTGGAGGCCGAGGCGTTTCGCCGCGGCGCTGAAGCGATGGCGTACGACACGATCGTCGCTGGTGGGGTCAACTCGGCGGTGCTGCATTTCGCTCCGAGCTCGCGCCGGTTCAGGGCGGGAGAGCTGGTGTTGATCGATGCGGGTGCTCAGTACCTCGGCTACGCGAGCGACATCACCCGCACCTACCCGGTCGGGGGATGGCTCGATTCCGCCCAGCAGGAGTTGCACTCCGTTGTTCACCGAGCCCAGCGGGCGGCGATCGACCGCTGCTACGCCGGTGTCGAATGGCGCGACGTGCATCTCACCGCCGCGCTGGTGATCGCCGCGGGCCTGGCTGCCTGCGGCATCCTGCGTGGAGATCCCGAGTCACTGGTGCAGTCGGGCGCTGTGTGGTTGTTCTTCCCGCACGGCATCGGTCATCTCGTCGGCCTCGGTGTCCGCGACGCGGGCGGGACGCCACTGCCCGAGCGCCGAGACCACCCGAAGCCGTATGCCAATCTGCGGATCGACCTGCCGCTGGAGCCCGGCATGGTCGTAACCGTCGAGCCCGGCGTCTACTTCGTGCCCGCGCTGCTAGAGGACCCGGGCCACAGACACCGACACCGCGACGAGGTGGCCTGGGACCGTGTGGACCGGATGCTCGACTTCGGCGGCATCCGTATCGAGGACAACGTCCTCATCACCCCCGACGGCCACGAAGTCATCACAGCCGACGTCCCGCTGCTGGGCTGACCGGCGACTTGAAGAGTCCGGACGAACGAGCGGGAAGCGCGTCGACCAGCGCAGCGATCGACGCCTTCAGGGCACGGCAACCCGGCCGGCGGCTTTGGTTGGGAGCTGACCCGTGGCGACCAGCCACGTGACCGTGTCGCGTAGCGTCCGGTCCAACGGCGGCGGGGACACCCCGAGCTCGGCGCTCGTCCGCGACTGGTCTGTTCCGGCGCGGGGCGTCGACTTCAGGATGACCGGCCCCTCGTAGCTGAGGGGGAGGCGTCCCGGGACGATCCGCTGCAGCGTGTCCGCCAGCCGGGCGACGGCCAGAGTCATGACTTGCGGCGAGGGCAGCGCGATCAGACGGCGGCCGATGACCCGACGCAGGGCCGCGGCAAGCTCGGCCCCCGAGGTGTCGATACCGGTGAGCAGATATCGGCGAGCTCCGAGTCCCGGCTCCATCACCGCGGCATGCCCGGCGGCGACATAGCGCACATCGGCGATCGGCAGCACGCCGCTTAACTGAAACGGCACCCGACCTCGGAGGATCGAGGCGATCAAGCGTGTGGACTCGCCCATGTGAGGGTCGTTGGGCCCAAGCACGATGCCCGGATAGGTGATGACGACCGGGGCTCCCTGCTCCTGGAAGCGGCGTGCGATGCGGTCTGACTGCGCCTTCGAGCGCGAGTAAGGGGTCTGAATGGTTCCAGTCGGGCTGTCCGGAGTGAGCGCCTCGCTCTGGGGCAACAGCGCCGCGTAGCTCGACACGTGAACCACGGGGTCGCAGCCCGCTTTGCACGCCGCTTCCAGGACGACCTCGGTCCCGCGGACGTTCGTGGAGCCGATATCCGCGACCCGCCGAGGGTCAAACGTGAACAGCGCCGCGACGTGCACGACTGCGTCACGATCTTGCACGGCCTCGGCGACGGTGTCCGGATCCGTCATGTCCCCGACGACGACATCGGTGACGCTCACGTTCAGCGGGCCGAGGGCGCTCTCGACCCGCCCCGAGTGGCGTGCCAGCAGCCGAACCTCATGCCCCGCGTCGAGTAACGCCGCCACCAAATGACTACCGACGAAGCCGGTGCCGCCGGTCACCAGGACCCGCATGTCGGCATCGTAGCTCCGGCCAACGGCTCCGGCGTCAGTCAGATCGCTGCCCTTTGACCCTCCGGAGCAAGCCACCCGCGCGTGGTCTGGAGCACGCGCTGCGCCCCCAGCGCTATCCGCAAGACCGGCGCCAGCGGTCCGAGCTCGAGCCCGTCGCACCCTCGTGCATCCGTTGCCAGTGCGCGAAGCAGAAGTGCTGAACCGCGCTTAGCGTCACGCTTGCTCAAAGACGTGATCCATCCCCACCGAGAATCCCCGTGGCGGGCTTCACGCGAGCGGCCCTTGCCGTACCAGGATTTGGGTGCAATCATCCCCCCTTGTGAGCCCCGCTGGATCAGGCAGAGCTCGGTTTCACGACGGACTGGGCGCGCGCGTCGACCGCCATGCCGATCGATCCAAATTGCGGTGGCTAATCCTGACCTGGCTCGCCGGGCTTGGCCTCGTTCTGGTCTCTGGCCTGCTCCAGTCCACTGTCGGCTATGTGGTCATCTTAGGTGCGTGTGTCTTCTTGGGAGCCTTGCTCGGAGCGCATGGCGGGGATCCCAGCGGGCTCAGAGACCACCGCCAGTAATCTGCCCGATCGCTCAGGACACGCCGCCTTCGGCGAGCCGCCCCGAAGTGCGCGTTAAGTCACGTTATCGGTCAGGAACGTGACCGTACGGTGCAGGAGAGCGCAATCGACCAGCGTGTTGCGTGGCGCCTTGGCCGTGACCGCCGTCCAGGCCACCCGACGCCGCCGACCGCCATCTCCACCGCGGCGACCGACGTCCGTCTCGGCAACACGCGGTCGCGGATCACCACGACGCCTGCGTTCATCCGGACAGGAGCTCGAGCCGGTCTCGGCATCGGGCCCGCGCAGACGATCCGGCCCTGATGGGCTCTCCGTCACCCCGGGCGTGTCAGCCGCAGCGCCCGTCGATCAGGATGTCCCATTCGGCGACGTGACCTCGGTCCGGAACACAGCGAGTGTCGGTCACCGCCTTGCCACGCAGGCGGTATCGGAGGGCCATGCGCGTGAAGTAGCCGTCGCGCACCCGCCCCCCCGTCACTGTCACGCTAAAGCGGGTGAACGGGCTGGTCGCGGTCGGCGCCCCCAGCTTGAGCCATACGGTCCCGACCGCGAAGGCGCCGCGCCGGCTCCACCGCTTCCAGTGCAAAAAGCCGCGGCCCGGCCCGCTCTCACCGCCGTAGCCGCTGCGCAGCACCCCGATGACCCCGCTGCCGTCACCGGTGTAGTAGATCGAGGTGGGACGCACGAGGTAACCGTAGCCGCCGGTGTCGAGCGTCGGCAGCCGATCGCGGGCGAGGGCGGTGCCGGCCCCCAGCAGCGCGACGGCGACCGCCAGCGCAAGCGCGCTCCGCCCCCGCCCCCACAGCGCGCAGCGCCTTCGACGCGCGTCGACCCAATCCCCCAGCCAGCAGGACTGGCTCTTGATGATCTGCGCGAGGCGCAAGGTCATAAAGCTATCGTCCCACACCACCGCGGCCGCGTCGCGTCAGCGCCACGGCGACCGTCTCCAGGCAGCCGCGATTGCGCAGGCCAATGCCGGCAGGGTCGCGAGAACGAGCTGCGCAGCGGGCGCTCGGCACTGGCCATGCGCGGCTTGAGTCACGTTTTGCCTCATTTTCTGTGACCGTATGGACCGGCTCCCGATTGGTGCCGGCGTGCTGGTCCCGGGGGCGTCAGCGGGTGGCTCAGCCGGTGCGAGTCAAGACGCTCGCGAGCGCTCGTGCAAAGCGCCGGCGAGTGCGTAGGCGAGCCTGACCTGCTCGGGTGAGCCTCCACTCGCGGCGGTCATGGTGTCGATCGCTGCAGACCAGCCCTCGCTCTTCGCAGCGGTCGAGGATCTCGTGCAGGAGCTGCTCCCCGCGCGGGTCCTCGCGCAGGGCGGGGATCGCACGCGCCGAGCAGCGAGCGCCTAGCGCCCCCCGATGCAGCGCGTGCAGGACGGCCGTTTCGACTGGTCCTAGGAGGTCGTCACCGACCATCTTGAGAGTGTAGGTTCCGCCGGGCGTGGCATTTCGCGCAGGACTACTGGGCTCAAAGCCCCTTGGCTCAAAGCCCCTTGAGTCACGTTTTAGTTCAAAACGTGACTCTCCGGTGGGCGGGCCGCAGATCGGCTGAGGATTGCAGTGGCGGGCCCCCCCTCCCCTGACCGGGGGGATGGTGGCGCCGGCGGCGCGGGGTGGCAGCGAGGTCCCGGGGAGGGGCAGCCGCGGTTAGCGTCCCTTGGCGATCGAGGCGGGCGGGTGAATAGTGGAGCGGCGGTCGGTTGCGGTCCTAGCGGCGGGCTGAGCTCGGCGCAGCTACAGGTTGACCGACGCCATGCCGGCCTCGTCATAGCGCTCCCCCGCCACCTTCGGGAGCTCGGCGTCGATCCGCGCCAGGTCATCGCCGCTCAGCTCGACGTCGACCGCGCCTGCGTTCTCCTCCAGGTACTTGCGGCGCTTGGTCCCGGGAATCGGGACCAGCTCCTCGCCTTGGGCGAGCACCCATGCGAGCGCCAGCTGGGCCGGGGTGATCCCCTTCTCCTCGGCGATCTCCGCCACCTTTGAGGCGAGCCGGAGGTTGGCCTCGAGGTTCTCGCCCGTGAAGCGCGGGCCGTGGCGCCGGAAGTCGTTTTCGTCGAGCTCCTCCGGCGACTTGAAGCGGCCGGACAGGAAACCGCGGCCGAGCGGCGAGTAGGGCACGAACCCGATCCCGAGCTCGCGGCAGGTGGGCAGCACCTCACGCTCCGGGTCGCGGCTCCACAGCGAATACTCCGTCTGCACGGCGGTGATCGGATGGACCGCGTGGGCGCGCCGGATCGTCTCGGGGGCCGCCTCGCTCAAGCCGATGTGGCGGATCTTGCCCTGCTGGACGAGCTCCGCCATCGCCCCCACCGTCTCTTCGATCGGCACATTGGGATCGACCCGGTGCTGGTAGTAGAGGTCCACGTGATCGCTGCCCAGCCGCTGCAGCGAGCCCTCGATCGAGCTGCGAACGTGATCGGCCGAGCCGTCGAGCGGCCCGAGCGTCGACATGTCGCCCGGCTTCGTGGTCGGCTCGATCCGCCGCGCGAACTTCGTCGCGATCACGTACTCGTCGCGATGGTCCTTGATCGCGCGGCCGACCAGCTCCTCGTTGCTCATCGGCCCGTAGAGCTGGGCGGTGTCGAGGAAGTTGATCCCCAGCTCGAGCGCGCGGCCGATGGTCGCGGTCGCCTCGCCTTCGTCAGCCGAACCGTAGAAGGCGGACATCCCCATGCATCCGAGCCCGAGCGCCGAGACCTCGAGCGAGCCAAGCTTGCGCGTCTTCATCACTGCTCCAATCTTTCGCGAACCGTCAACGTCTACCCACCTTACGACTTGTAAGCGGCTGGCGCGTGACGAACCTTGGCGGATTGGTTCCACCCCCCGGAATCAGAACGCCAAAGTTCGCTCACGAGCCACGATGAGATCGGCGAACGCAAGCTGTCTAATTCACCGAATGAAGGCACCCGCAGACTCCGGCGAACCGGTGGAGCTCTCGGTCGGGGAGCGCAAAGTCAAGATCACCAGCCCCGACCGGGTCTACTTCTCCGCGCGCGGCGAGACGAAGCTCGATCTGGCCCGCTACTACCTGAGCGTCGGCGACGGGATCGTGCGGGCGCTGCGGGAGCGGCCGTGCATGCTGCATCGGTTTCCGAGTGGTGTCGACGGACCGAAGGTCCACCAGAAGCGTGTGCCCTCGGGCGCGCCCGACTGGCTGGAAACGGTGCGGATCCATTTTCCGCGCTTCGACCGGACGGCCGACGAGCTGTGCGTCACCGAGCTCGCCGGCGTGATCTGGGCGGTGCAGATGTCGACGGTCGAATTCCATCCGTGGAACTCCCGGCGCGCCGACGTGGAGCGGCCTGACGAATGGCGGATCGATATCGACCCGATGCCCGAGTGCGGCTTCGCGACCGTGCGGCGCGTCGCGCACGTCGCCCACGAGGTACTCGACGAGCTGGGCGCCGTCGGCTGGCCCAAGACCTCGGGCGGCAACGGCCTGCACATCTATGTCCGGATCGAACCCCGGTGGGGGTTCGGCGAGGTCCGCCAGGCGGCGCTGGCCTTCGCGCGCGAGGTCGAGCGCCGGGCCCCCGCCGACGCGACGACGACCTGGTGGCGCAAAGACCGCGAGCCGGACAAGGTGTTCGTCGACTACAACCAGAACGCACGCGACCACACGATCGCGAGCGCGTACTCGGTCCGCGGGGTCAAGGAAGGCACGGTCTCGACCCCGATCAGCTGGGACGAGCTCGACGACGTCGACCCGCACGAGCTGACGATCGCCACCGTGCCTGGGCGGTTCGCAAGCAAAGGGGATCTGCACGACGGCATCGACGACGCCGCGTTCTCGCTGGAAGCGCTCCTGGAGTGGGCGGAGCGGGAACCGCCGGCGCGCGGCGCGGCCGGAACCGGCGGCATGAGACAGCGCCGGCGCGGCCGGAACCGCCGGCGCGCTGAGCAGCCCTCCGGTCGCGCCGGCGCGAGGAATCCGGCTGCGGGGGCGTCATCTGAACTACCGACCACCGCCCCAAAGTTGTCAGCAGACGATTGCACGGGCAGAATTGGTCAAACTTGGACACATTCGAGGAGGTGAGACTTGCCTACCTTGATCGGCGCTTCGACCGGTTGGG
This sequence comes from uncultured Solirubrobacterales bacterium, assembly GCA_963767695.1. Classification (GTDB taxonomy): domain Bacteria; phylum Actinomycetota; class Thermoleophilia; order Solirubrobacterales; family Solirubrobacteraceae; genus Palsa-465. The sequence goes on along the minus strand of CAVYFE010000018.1, from coordinate 68,508 downwards.
ATGTAGGGCTGGTGCTCGGAATCATCGTCGTGCTTGTGGCCGCGGCGATCGTGATCGTGATCGTCGTCCTGGCGCAGCGGATCGCCAAGCAGGCGCAGACGGCCGTGCAGGGCGTCGACAAAGTGCGCGAGCAGACGACCGAGCTCGCGAACATCGGGCGGATCAACGACTCCGGGGTCAGGATCCTGCACTCGGCCCGGGCGCTCCGAAAGGTGGCAGTCGGAAAATGATGCTCTCGTTCGCAGCGCTCTCCAATCACGGCGCCTGGACGATCGCGCTGATCATCGGGCTGCTCGCAGCGCTGGCCGTGGCGGCCCTGCTGCTCCTCCTGGTGAGGGCCACCGACGACATCAAGAAGTCGGTCGCCCGCTTGCTCGACGTCGCGGGCAAGGTCGCGACGAACACCGCAAACATCCCGCAGCTCGAGGCCACGGCGCCCGTGCTGGGACTGATCGTGGAGGAAGCCGTGGTGCAAGACGGCTACATGAACGCGCTCACCGACGGGTTCGGTGGAGCATGAGCGAGACCACGCTGATCATCCTCAGCGTCGTGCTGGCCGTGATCGTCGTGGCGGTGCTCGCGGCGGCGCTGATCCGGGTCCGCCGCGATCTGGAATCGATCTCCACAGGGCTGGCCACGCTGGCCACGGCGCTGCAAGGCGTCGAGTCCGAGCACCTGCGCCCGCTCGAGCCGGCGGTCAAGGCCATCAACGCTCAGTTCGACGTGATCCTGAGTGCGCTTCCAGGGATCGCCTCGAAGGCCGCGATCGTCGCCGAGAGGAGGCCGCAATGACGCTCGAGTGGATCGGAGACGCGCTGCTCCTGCTGGTGCTGCTGCCGGTCGTCGTGTACCTGCTGCGCGGCGTTCTGAACGCCGCCAACAGCATCGTGCCGAGCGTGCAGACGATCGCGACCACCGCCCACGCGGGATCAAAGGACCTCGACGCCGCGTCGCTGTTGCTGACCACGCAGGAACAGGTAAAGCAGACGATCGAGGCGGCCGCCGACTACGGCGGCTCGCTCGACGTGATCCTCGACGACGCGCGATAGGAGGAGCGATGCCAGCAGCTGGTGTAGTGATGATCATCGCGGTCGTGCTGATCGTCGTCGCGCTCGTCTACTTCCTGGTCTCGACGATCCTCGCCCTGCAGAAGATCACCACCGGACTCGACGAGGCAATCGCCGGGGTCGTGGGGATCATCGAGAAGAGCGCGCCGGTCGGCGACGTCGTGAGATCGATCAACCAGAACCTCGACGCCGGCGTCGACCTGCTCGAGGGCCTGCTCGTCAAGAAGGCCGGGATCGAGGATGCGCTCGGCCTGATCGACGGCCTCTATCCCGGGGCGGCCGCGGCCGGTCTCAGGAACTTCCCCGACAGCAAGACGATCAAGGCGCCGCGCATCGGCGAGGTCTACACGAAGGGCACGCTGACGCTCGCCCGCCTCGGCCGGGAGGCGCCGATCGCGGCGGCGAGCCCGGCCGGCCCGGCGCTCCGCAACGCGGCCTATGGAAGCTCCTCGGCGCGCGCGCTCTACCCTGGCGGGCGCCCCGCGCCGTCGCAGCCGATGCCCCGCTCCCCGGTGATCGGGACGGACTCGCCGGTACAGTACGAACCGCGCGAGGACATCGGCAGACCGCGCCAGCGGCTGCCGGGCGCGACGGCAACAGTCGAGCGGGAAGGGAGCAACGGTGCAGACACCCGGCCCGTTTGAGTACGAGCGTGCGACCAGCGTCGAGGGCGCGATCGCCTTGCTGCAGAGGCGCGGCTCGGACGCGCGCGTGATCGCCGGCGGCCACAGCCTGCTGCCGATGATGAAACTGCGGCTCGCCAACCCTGAGTGGCTGATCGACATCAACGACCTCACCGAGCTCTCCTACATCCGTCAGGAGGGCGATCAAATTCGGATCGGCGCACTCACGCGCCATGCCGAGCTGCTGGAATCCGAGTTGCTCGCCGAGCACCTCCCGGTGTTCGGAGACGCCGAGTATGTGATCGCCGATCCGGTCGTGCGCAACCGCGGCACGATCGGCGGCTCGCTGTGTCAGGCCGACGCCGCCGAGGACCTGAGCGCGGTCTGCTCGGCGGTCAAGGCAAGCGCGGTGATCCGTGGTCCGCAAGGCGAGCGCGTGGTGGCGATGAACGAATTCCACGTCGGCCCGTACATGACCGCGGTCGGCGACGGCGAGCTGCTGACCGAGGTCCGCATCCCGCTCCGCCGCGGCGGCGGCAGCGCCCACGAGAAGGTCGAGCGCCGGGCTGGGGACTGGGCGATCGCGGCCGCCTCGGCGGCGGTGTGGATCGACGGCGGGACGATTGCCGACGCCGGCATCGCGCTCAGCGCGGTCGGGCCGACGACAATCCATGTCGAGCGCGCCGAGGAGCTGCTCCGCGGCCAAGCGCCGTCGGAGGAGCTGTTCGCGCAGGCGGGCGAGATCGCGGCGGCCGACTGCTCTCCGGTTCCCGATGGCCGCGGACCGGTCGACTACAAGCGCCACCTCGCCGGCGTGCTCACCAAACGCGCCCTGCGCCGCGCCACCGCCCGCGCCCTGCACACGGAGGTCTGAGACGATGCAACTGAACATCACGATCAACGGGAACCCGGTGTCCCGCGACGTCGAGCCGCGCCAGCTGCTCGTCCACTACATCCGCGACACCCCCGGACTGACCGGCACGCACTGGGGCTGCGACACCTCGAACTGCGGCGCCTGCGTGGTGTTGATGGACGGCAAGCCGGTGAAGTCGTGCACAATCCTGGCGGCGATGTGCGAGGGCCACGAGATTCGCACCGTCGAGTCGCTCGAACGCGACGACGAGCTCGACCCGGTCCAGCTGGGGTTCCACGAGCACCACGCGCTCCACTGCGGGTTCTGCACACCCGGGATGCTGATGACGGCGCGGGCACTGCTCGATGAGAATCCGAATCCCACCGAGGGTGAGATCCGGATGGCGATCTCGGGCGCGATCTGCCGGTGCACGGGCTACAAGAACATCGTCAGCGCCGTGCGCTGGGCGGCGGAGCATGAAGCCGCGATCAGACAGGAGGCGTGAACAAGCATGGCCATTACCGAGAACCTCCCGAGTCCGAGCCAGGAGCGCCCGATCGGCTTCGGCCGGCTGAAGCGCAAGGAGGACGCCCGGTTCATCCGCGGGAAGGGCACCTACCTCGACGACATCCGCCTCCCCGGGATGGTCCACGGCGCGATGCTCCGCAGCCCCTACGCGCACGCCCGGATCGTCTCGATCGACACCTCCAGGGCGCTCGCCCACCCGAACGTCGCGGCGGTCGTCACCGCCAAGGACCTCGAGACGCTCGGGCTGGCGTGGATGCCGACGATCTCCTATGACACCCAGGCGGTGCTGGCGGGCGACAAGGTCCGCTTCCAGGGGCAGGAGGTCGCGTTCGTGATCGCGACCGACGAATACTCCGCGCGCGACGCCCTCCAGCTGATCGACGTCGAGTACGAGCCGCTGCCCGCGGTGATCAACGCCCGCAAGGCACTCGATCCCGACGCGCCGCTGATCCGCGATGACAAGCAGGGCCAGACGGACAACCTAGCCAGCCCGCTGTGGGAGGCCGGCGACGAAGCGGCCACCGATCGCGCGTTCGCCGAGGCCGACACGGTGGTGACCCGCGACATCATCTATCCCCGCTGCCACCCCGCTCCGCTCGAGACGTGCGGGATGATCGCCGACTTCAACCCACGGACCGGCCAGCTCGACATCTACAACGGCAACCAAGCGCCGAACGCGCACCGGACCGTGTACGCGCACGTCGCCGGCCTCGCAGAGCACATGATCCGGATCCGCACCGGCGACATCGGCGGCGGCTTCGGCAACAAGGTCCCGGTCTATCCGGGCTACGTGTGCGCGATCGCCGGCTCGATCGTCGCGGGGGTCCCGGTCAAGTGGATCGAGGACCGCTCGGAGAACCTGCTGTCGACCGGGTTCGCGCGCGACTACGTGATGCACGCCGAGATGTGCGCCAAGGAGGGCAAGATCACGGGCCTGCGCGTCGATGTGATCGCCGACCACGGCGCGTTTGACTCGACCGCCCAGCCGACCAAGTTCCCGGCCGGCTTCTTCCACATCTGCTGCGGCTCCTACGACCTCGAGGCCTCGCACGTGAAGGTCAAGGCGGTCTACACGAACAAGGCGCCGGGCGGCGTCGCCTATCGGTGCTCGTTCCGGATCACCGAGGCCGTGTACCTGGTCGAGCGAATGGTGGGGGCGCTGGCGCGCGAAATGGGCGCCGATCCGATCGAGCTGCGGATGCGGAGCTTCATCAAGCCCGAGCAGTTCCCGTACGAGACGACCACCGGCTGGACGTACGACTCGGGCGATTACGCAAAGACGATGAAGGTCGCGATGGACATCGCCGGCTATGACGAGCTGCGCCGCGAGCAGGCCGAGAAGCGCGCGCGCGGCGAGCTGATGGGAATCGGGGTCTCGTTCTTCACCGAGGGGGTCGGCGCCGGCCCCCGCAAGCACATGGACATCCTCGGGCTGGCGATGAACGACGGCGCCGACCTGCGGGTGCACCCGTCCGGGAAGGCGATGGTCTCGATCAGCGCCCAGACCCAGGGCCAGGGCCACGAGACTACGTTCGCGCAGATCGTCGCCGAGGAGCTCGGAATCCCGCCCGAGGACGTCCTGGTCCGCCACGGCGACACCGACCGCACGCCGTACGGGCTTGGAACGTATGGCTCGAGGTCGACCCCGGTAAGCGGCGCCGCGGTCGCGGTGGTGTCGCGCAAGGTGCGCGACAAGGCGCGCCTGATCGCGGCCACGATGCTCGAGACCCGGCCCGAGGACCTCGCGTGGGAGAAGGGCCGCTGGTACGTCAAGGGCGACCCGGAGAAGGGCGCGCTGATCGAGGAGATCGCCGCGCACGCCTACAGCGGCGAGCCGATGCCGGAGGGAATGGAGGGGGGCCTTGACGCTCAGGTCATCTACGACCCGCCCAACCTCACCTATCCCTACGGCGCCTACCTCGCGGTCGTTGACGTCGACCCGGAGACGGCCGCGGTCAAGGTCCGGCGATTCATCGCCGTCGATGACTGCGGCGTGCGGATCAACCCGATGATCGTCGACGGCCAGATCCACGGTGGGCTCGCGGAGGGGATCGGGATCGCGCTGATGGAGGTGCTCACGTTCGACGAGGAGGGCAACTGCCTGAACTCCTCGTTCATGGACTACCTGATTCCGACGGCGCTCGAGTGCCCCGACTTCGAACTGGGCGAGACGGTTACCCCGTGCCCGCATCACCCGCTGGGCGCGAAGGGCGTCGGCGAGTCCCCCAACGTCGGCTCGCCGCCGGCGATCGTGGATGCGGTGATCGACGCGCTCTACGAGACCCACGGCGTCAGCCACATCGATATGCCGTGCACGCCGGCGCGCGTATGGGCGGCGATGCAGGGCCGCCCCGAGCCTCCGCAATGAGCTCCGCCGCGAGGGGCGCGGCCCAGGATGAGGTCCGCCACCTCGTCCCCGACGTCGAGACGCTCGCTCGGCGGCTCGGGGCCGTCGACTATCTCGTCGACGAAGGGCTCGCGACCTCGATCTTTCTGTCGCTGCGGCTGCCCCAGCCGCTGCTACTCGAGGGCGAGGCCGGGGTCGGCAAGACCGAGGCGGGCAAGTCGCTCGCGGCGGTGCTCGACACGCCTCTGATCCGCCTGCAGTGCTACGAGGGGATCGATGCCGCGGAGGCTCTCTACGAATGGAACTATCCCCGCCAGCTGCTCTCGATCCGGCTCGCCGACGCGAGTCAGACGAAGCTCCGCGAGGAGGACCTGTTCGGTCCCGACTACCTGATCCGCCGGCCGCTGCTGCGCGCGCTCGAGCATCCCGGCCCGCGGCCGGCGGTGCTGCTGATCGACGAGATCGACCGCGCCGATGACGACTTCGAGGCGTTCTTGCTCGAGTTGCTCGCCGAGGCGGCGGTGACGATTCCCGAGATCGGGACGATCCGCGCCACCCATCCGCCGATCATCGTGCTGACCTCGAACCGAACCCGCGACCTCCACGACGCGGTCAAGCGCCGGTGCATGTACCAGTGGATCGAGTACCCGACCCCGCAGCGCGAGGTCGAGATCGTGCGTCGCCGCGTGAAGGGCGCGTCGGAGACGCTCGCCGTGCAGGTGGCCGACGCGGTCGCCCGGATGCGCGACAGCGACGTGCAGAAGCCGCCGGGGATCGCGGAGGCGATCGACTGGCTCGCCGCGTTGAGCGAGCTCGGGGTGCAGCGGCTCGACGCTCCGGCGATCGAGCGCACGCTCGGCTCGGTGCTGAAGTACCGCGAGGATCAAGAGGTGATCCGCGCGAACGGCTTGGAGGCGCTGGTTGGACGCGCGGAGTGACGCGCCGGCCTTCGGCGTCGAGACGATCGTGCTCGACCTGCCCGCGGTGGCGGGCGCATTCAGCCGCAGACTGCACCGGGCGGGCCTGCCGGTCAGCGCCGAGCGGGCGGCTTCGTTCGCCCGGGCCCTGACGCTCGCCAAGCCGATCAGCCGCCGGCGCCTGTACTGGACGGCGCGGGCCGTGTTCGTCTCCGACCCGGCGCAAGTCAGAGCGTTTGACGCGGTGTTCCAGTCGGTGTTCGGCGCCCGCCGCGACGGCGACCCGGCCGAGCAAGACGACGAAGCAACAGCTCCGGTCCCGCACGACGGCCGGTCTCGGTCGGAGCGGCCGGCGGCGGTGCCGCCGGAGACGGAGCGATCAGAGCCGCACTTCGGCTCAGCCGACGGTCAGCGCCAGGGAGCGGACGCCGACCTGCGCGAGGTCGCGGTCCCGATGGCGCCCAGCGAGGAGGAGGTGCTACGGGAGAAGCGCTTCGACGCGCTCTCGGCAGACGAGCTGGCTCAGCTCTACCAGCTGATGGCCCGGCTGCACCTCGCCACCCCGCTGCGGCGCACGCGCCGGGCGCAGCGCTATCGCCACGGCCGGCGGATCGACCTGCGCCGCACGCTGCGCGCGAGCATGCGCACGGGGGGCGACCCGGTCCACCTCCGGCGCCGGCGCCGGCGCGTCGTCCCGCGCCGGATCGTCGTGCTGTGCGACATCTCGGGTTCGATGGAGCCATACGCCCGCGCTTACCTCCAGTTCCTGACCTGCGTCGCCGGCAGCGCTCACAGCGCCGAGGCATTCGTGTTCGCCACGCGGCTCACGCGCGTGACCCGGGCGCTTCAGTCGCGCACTCCCGAGCGCGCGATCCAGAGCGCCGCGGCGGCGGCGCCGGACTGGTCGAGCGGAACGCGGATCGGCGAGGCGCTGAAGGCCTTCAACGACCGCCACGGGCGGCGGGGGATGGCGCGCGGAGCGGTGATCGTGATCCTCTCGGACGGGTGGGAGCGGGGTGACCCGACACTCGTCGGCCGCGAGATGGGACGCCTCGCGCGGCTGGCCTACCGGATCGTGTGGGTCAACCCGCGCGCCGGCGCGGACGATTTCGTGCCCCGGGCCGGCGGCATGGCCGCGGCGCTGCCGCACTGCGACGCGCTGCTGAGCGGTCACAACTTGAACGCCTTGACCGAGGTCCTCGACGCGATCACCGGGAACGAGTCGGCTGGGGACCGGGTCGCGACCCCGACGGCCGGCCCCGGACAGGATGAGCCGTGGGCGAGCGCCACCCCGGTCCCGGGCAGCTCGGTCGCGATGCCGAGCGGCTACGGGCCAAGCCGGGGTCGTACGACGCCGGGATGGGGATCGTGAGCGACGCGCCGGCCAAGACCTGCACCACGCCGGGATGGGGATCGTGAGCGAGGTGCCGGCCAAGACCTGCATCTACCCCGGCTGCGACCGTCCCGCCGTGCCGCCACACCCGCTCGGCGGACCGCAGCCGAGCTTCTGCGATAAGGAGGAGCACAACGCGTTGACGGCGCACCAGGAGCGCCAGCGCCTGGCGCGCGAGGCCGAGGACAAGCGAGCGAGATCAGTGAGGAGGCTCAGACGTGGCGAATGAGGCATACCGGGCGGTTTTCCTGCGCGTGCACCCGACCGGCAAGATGGTGCTCAGCCTGACCACCGAGGCCGACGGCAAGGAAGGGCAGTACGCCCAGCTAGTCGCCCAGGAGCTCGGCGTCCCGGCGCTCGACGTGAAGGTCGTGCCCGCCGATCTCGACCGCTTCGGGGAGGGCCACGGGTACAACACCAGCCCGTCGGAAGGAACGCCGGCGGCGATCGCCAGCGCCACCGGCAAGATCCGGGCCAAGGCGCAGCTGCTCGCCGGCGCCGCGCTCGACACCCCCGCCGTGAGCCTCAGCTGGGACAACGGGGCGTTCCTCAAGGACGACGATCCCGAGTCGGTCAGGACGATCGCCGACCTGGCGCTCTACGCCCACGGCACCGGCGCGCTACCGCCCGGAGTCGAAGGCGGGCTCGACGCCCAGACCGTGTATCGCGATTAGAGATTCGCCGCGATCGTGACCCGCACCTCGTCGGCGACCTTGAGCGTCCCGAACAGGATCGAGAACGGCTTCATGCCCCAGTCCCCCTGCTTGACCGTCGCCGCGCCGGTGAGAGCGCCGTCCGCGACCGCGAGCTCGAAGCTGACCGGACGAGCCTTGCCGAACAGCTCGAGCTCGCCCTGCACGCGCAGCTGGTCTGCGTCGGCGCCGGACTGGACCGCGCTCGAGCGAAACTCGATCGCGGTGCGCCTCAAGACGTCGTCGTCGATCGACTGGCGGATGCTGGCCCTCTCCTCGTCGCCGAGCGCCTGGATCCCGCCGCGGCCCTCGCGCACGCGCAGCGAGCCTCCGTCGGCGCTGAGCGCGACCGTGGTCTGGCTCGGGTCGTCGGCGACCTCGAGCGTGGCGCTCCACGAGGCCACCTCGAGCTCGAGATCGTGTCCGGCCTTCGCGGCGGCGCCGGTCCGGCGCGTGTGCACGAGCAGCTCCGCGTTGTGCGGTCCGAAGACGTAGGAGCCGGGCCCAATCGACATCAGCGAACCGCAACCCTAATCTTTATCCAGGAGAGACATCATGGTTGAGCTCGATCATTCCTTCTCGACTTCGGAGCCGGTTCAGGAGAACTGGCAGGCGATCCTCGACCTCGAGCGCCTGATTCCGTGCGTGCAGGGCGGCACGGTGATCGAGCGGACCGGCCCGGAGAGCGCCAAGGCCGAGATCAAGGTCAAGATGGGCGCGATGTCGATGACGTTCGCCGGCACGGTGACAGTGGTTGAGCAGGAGGAGTCGAGCCACCGCGCGGTTATGCGGGTCAAGTCAAAGGAGGCCGGAGGCCAGGGTTACGCCAACGCCGACGTCACCTTTGCGCTCTCCGACGGCGGCGGCACGATCCACACCGCCGCGCAGATCACCGGCAAGGCCGCGTCGATGGGCGAAGGCGTCGTGGTCAGCGTGCTCGATGCGCTGATCAAGGACTTCACGACCAAGTTGGCAACGATCTGAGGCGGCAATGGCGCAGCGAACGATGCGAGCGGTGCGCGAGGGTGAGGTGCCGATCGACGGCGGGACCGCCGTCCAGGAGGATCCGGACCGGCCGGTGTTCCGCGGCAACGGCCGCTACGACTATGTCTGCGTGGAGTGCGGCACCGTGCTCGCGGCGGCGATGGACCCCGAGTACATGACCAGGCGAGTCCGGGTTCGCTGCGCTCGCTGCCGGACCGTCAACATCTCGGCGGAGGTGCCGTTCGCCCCCGCCAGGCGGCCACGACGATGATCAAGGGCGAGCTCGCGGAGCGGGCACGGCAGCTGAGCGCAGACCGCGTGCCGTTCGTGCTCGCGACGGTGGTGCGGGCGCGGCGGCCGACCAGCGTGCGCCCCGGCGACTCCGCGGTGGTGCTCGCAGACGGGACGATCGAGGGGTTCGTGGGCGGCGTCTGCGCCGAGTCGACGGTGCGCCTGTACTCGCTGCGCGTGCTGGAGACCGGTGAGCCGCTGCTGCTGCGGCTGATCCCGGGCGACGGCGGCACCGAGGAGGAGGACTCGATCGAGGGAGCGATCGTCGAGCACAACCCGTGCCTGAGCGGCGGCTCGCTCGAGATCTTCCTCGAGCCGCAGCTGCCGACCGCGCGGATCTTCGTCGTCGGCTCGGCGCCGATCGCCACCGCCCTGGCGACGCTCTCCGGGGCCGCCGGCTACGACGTGGTCCGCGTGGGCGCGGAGGACTTCCATCCGAGCCTCGGCGACGCGGCGGTGATCGTCGCCTCGCACGGCAGCGGCGAGGAGCGGGTGCTGGCGGACGCGCTCGCGGCCGGGGTCCCCTACGTCGCGCTTGTCGCCAGCGCCACCCGCGGCCGGGCGGTGCGTGACGCGCTCGAGCTGCCCGAGGAGCTTCGCGCCCAGCTGCACACGCCGGCGGGCCTGGACATCGGCGCGCGGACGCCGGCGGAGATCGCGATCTCGATCCTCGCCGAGCTGATCGCCGAGCGGCACGCTCACCCGGACCGCGTCGCGAGCGCCTCGAGCGTCGACCCGGTGTGCGGGATGGAGGTCGCGCTCAGCGCCGCCACCCCGCAGCTCGAGCTCGCCGGCGAGCGTGTGTACTTCTGCGGCGAGCGTTGCCGCGACGCGTACGCCCAGCAGCGGGCCGAGCATGGCGCCGCCGGCTAGGGCGTACGTCACGGGCCTGGTGCTCGCGGCGGGGGGCTCCAAGCGCCTGGGCCGCCCCAAGCAGCTCCTTCCCTACGGTCACTCGACGCTGCTCGACCATGTGCTCGCGGTCGCCCGCGAGTGCCCGTTTGACCAGCTGCTGTGCGTGCTTGGCGCCGGCGCCGGCGAGGTGCGCGGCGCGGTCGACCTGGCCGGCGTCGAAGTGGTCGAGAACCCTCACTTCGGCGAGGGCTGCTCGTCGTCGATCGCCGCCGCACTCGACGCCCTCGACCCTCGCAGCGAGATCCTCGTGCTGATGCTCGGAGACCAGCCGAGCGTCAGCGCCGCGACCGTCGCCAAGCTCCTGGCCGGGCGCGGCGATGCGCCGCTGGCCGCCTGCGCGTACGCCGACGGCCGCGGCCACCCGCTGGCGTTCGCGCGCAGGACGTTCGCCGAGCTCGCGACGCTGCACGGCGACAAGGGCGTCTGGAAGCTGCTCGATCGCTACGGGCCCCACGTCGTCGAGGTGGCGATCGACGGGCCGATCCCGCGGGATGTCGACACGTGGGAGGACTACGAGGCGCTCGCGGACGAGGTCGCCTGAGCGGAGCACGGTTCGCGCCCGCGAGCCGGGCCGGGCCGAGCCGCGGGTGCCGCGGGCGACGGCATGCTCAATCGCCCAGATCACACGCGCGCCTTCGCGAGTCGGGCAATCCAACACGCATTTCGTGTTGCAGCGCCCAGATTCCGCTCGGGCGCTGCCGATTTGGGCAGTTAAACACGCCAGCCGCGGGCCGTGGGGACCCTGGGCGCCAGCCGCAGGCCGTAGGGAGCCCGCGCTCCACCCCCCCTTCTAAAAACCTCCTCGGGTTGGTCAGCTCTGCGCCCGCGCTAACGCGAGGACCGCCGGATCACCCCCGCGCGAGCTCTCTGGTTTTCCCCACCCCCTGACGCCAGCTGGCGTGCTGGTTGCCGCCGGCCGTCGGTGGGACCGTGACGAGCGGCTCGAAAACCACTCACCGGAGGGACCGAACGGCATGTCTAAATCGAACCTCGCAGCACGCGCCGGAGCATGGAGCGCGCGGCACCGCAAGCGGGCGATCATCGGCTGGTTCGTGTTCGTCGCGATCGCGGTGGCGCTCAGCGGCGCGCTCGGCACGAAGATCGACACCCACGAGGGCAGCGGCCAGTCGGGACGGGTCGACAGCTTCCTGCGCTCCCACTTTCCCCAGAGCGCCACCGAGACGATCCTGATCCAGGCTCGTCACGGGCAGGTGGCGTCCAGCCCCAGGTTCCGCGCCGCCGTGCAAGACGTCGCGGCCCGCGACCGGCGAATCCCGTACGTCAGCGACGTGGTGACGCCGTACTCGCCCGGTCAGCGCGGGGCGATCTCCAAGAACGGTCACTCGGCGCTGGTGAGCCTGCAGCTGGGCACGAAGGGCCACGTCGAGCAGGTGCTGGCGGCGACAACCGCGGCCGCGCGGAGCTATCCGTCGCTGCGGATCGAGGAGTTCGGCGACGCGAGCTCGCAGAAGGCGCTGAACAAGGCGCTTGGTCAGGACTTCTCCCGCGCCGAGAAGCTGTCGCTCCCGATCACCCTGGTGATCCTGGTGCTGGCGTTCGGCTCGCTGATCGCGGCCGGCCTGCCGATGCTGCTCGGCCTGACCGCCGTCGCCGGCACGCTCGGGCTGATCGGCGCGGTCTCGCAGCTGCTGCCGATGGACGGCGCGATCAGCTCGGTCGTGCTCCTGATCGGGCTCGCGGTCGGCGTCGACTACTCGCTGTTCTACCTCCGCCGCGAGCGCGAGGAGCGGGCCGCCGGCGCCGGCGACGAGGCGGCCCTGCAGGCGGCGGCGGCCACCTCGGGGCGCGCGATCCTGGTCAGCGGCTTGACCGTGATGATCGCGATGGCCGGGATGTTCTTCGCCGGGTCGAGGGTGTTCGCATCGTTCGCGGTCGGGACGATCATGGTCGTCGCGGTGGCGATGGTCGGCTCGCTGACCGTGCTGCCGGCGATGCTGAGCGCGCTCGGGTCGCGGGTGGACAAGGGCCGGATCCCCCTGCTTCACCGACTCCGGCGCTCGGGCAGCGGCGAGTCGCGCGTGTGGAGCCTGGTGCTGTCCCCGGTGATGCGCCGGCCGGCACTCGCGGCGGCGATCAGCGCGCTGGCGCTGATCGCGCTGGCGCTGCCGGTACTGAACATGCACACCTCGCTGCCAGGGGCGTCGTCGCTCCCGCGCAACATCCCGATCATGCAGACCTACGACCGGATCCAGGCCGCCTTCCCCGGCGGCTCTGAGCCCGCGTACGTCGGCGTCCAGGCGCGCGACGTGCGGGCGCCCGCGGTGCAGCGCGCAGTCGCGGAGCTGATCGGGCGAGCGAATTCAACCCCGGGACTGCTGCGGCCGGTCACCGTGCAGCAGTCGCGCGACCACCAGGCCGAGACGATCGCGATCCCGCTCGCCGGCAACGGCACGGACGCGAGGTCCGACCACGCCCTGGCCCGGCTGCGGGCGCTGGTCCCGGTGACCGTCGGCGCGGTCGCCGGCGTGCAGGCCGGGGTCACCGGCAACACCGCAGGCACCGCCGACTTCAACTCGACGATGGACTCGCACCTGGCGATCGTGTTCGCGTTCGTGCTCGGGATGGCGTTCCTGCTGCTGCTGTTCACGTTCCGCTCGATCGTGATCCCGATCCAGGCGATCGTCCTGAACCTGCTCTCGGTCGCGGCGGCCTACGGTCTGCTGGTGCTCGTCTTCGAGCACGGCTTCGCGCATCAGCTGCTCGGCTTCCAGGGCACGAGCGAGATCACCTCGTGGCTGCCGCTGTTCCTGTTCGTGGTGCTGTTCGGCCTCTCGATGGACTACCACGTGTTCATCCTCAGCCGGATCCGCGAGGCGGTCGACCGCGGGGTTCCGGCGCGTGAGGCGGTGACCCAGTCGGTTCGCAGCACCGCCGGCGTGGTCACCAGCGCGGCGCTGGTGATGGTCGGCGTGTTCGGGATCTTCGGCACCCTGAGCTTGATCGAGTTCAAGCAGATGGGCGTCGGCCTGGCGGCCGCGATCCTGATCGACGCGACGGTGATCCGCGGGGTGCTATTGCCGGCGACGCTCGCGCTGCTCGGCGAGCGGGCGTGGTACATGCCGAAGTGGATGGGCTGGCGGCGGGCCCCGGCGGCTCTGGTCGAGCCGGTCGCCTGATTCTCGCCAACGGGTCGGCGCGTGCGCGGGCCGCCGCGAGCACCAACCCGGTAGGCCGGGCCGCATGCGGCCCGGCCTACATCCATTCCTCGCTACCGTAATCGCAGTGCCCGTCCTCGAAGCGCGCGGGATCAGCAAGACGGTCGGTGCCGGACGCGCCGCCCGGCGGGTGCTGGACGACGTCAGCCTCGAGGTCGCCGCCGGCGAAGTGGTGGCGGTGCTCGGGCGCTCCGGGAGCGGCAAGTCGACGCTGCTGCACCTGCTGGGCGGGCTTGACCGGCCAGATCGTGGCGGGATCCGCCTCGGCGAGCAAGAGCTGACGGCTCAGGGCCCCCGGGCGCTCGCGCGCACGCGACTGCGACATATCGGCTTCGTGTTCCAGTCCTTTCACCTGATCGAAGAGCTGAGCGGCGAAGAGAACGTGCTGCTGCCGGCGCGGCTGCCCGGCGCGCGCCGCGGCGGCGAGCGGCGTGGACGGGGGCTGATCGGCGAGTTGGGGCTGGCGGGGATCGCCGACCGCCGGCCCCATGAGCTCTCCGGCGGCGAGCAGCAACGGTTCGCGATCGCCCGCGCGCTCGTCAACGACCCCGCGCTCGTACTCGCCGATGAGCCGACCGGCAACCTCGACCAGGACAACGGGCGCGCGGTGCTGGAGCTGCTGCGCGGACTGCCGGATCGAGCCGTGGTGATCGTCACGCACGAGCCGGAGGCGGCCTCGATCGCGGATCGGGTGCTCCACCTCGAGGACGGAAGGCTCGTCGACGGCGTGGCGGGGCGGCCGCGATGGCTGCGGGAGTCCGCCTGAGGGCCGCCTTCGCCGAGGCGCGCTACGGCGTGCGGGTACGACGGCGCCGGTCGCTGCTGACCGCGCTCGGGATCGGGCTTGCCGCCGCGATGCTGGCGGCAGCGATCGTCGTCTCCGACGGCTTGGGCCGCGGCTTTGGCCGCGCCGCACGTGCGGCCGACCTGCCGGACATCATCGTTCGCTTCAACCAGGAGCCGGCCGACCGCGTCGCCCAGCGGATCGCTGCGCTCCCCGACATCGCGGCCTACTCGCTGCGAGCGGAGGCCACCGGGGTCGGCCTGCAGGCGGGTGACTACTCGAGCTCGAGCGGCGACGTGGAGGTCGTCGGTCCCGGCCGCCGCGGCTACGCGCTCGTCGCGGGGCGGCAGATGTCCGCCCGCAGACCAGGTGAGGTGGTGGTCGAGCGCGGGCTCGCGGCGGCCTGGGGCATCGACCTCGGCGGCACGCTCGACATCGATGGCCTCGGCCCGCAACGTGTCGTCGGCTTCTCCGAGAGCCCCGACAACGTCTCCTATCCGCTTGCCGTGCCACGGGTGTACGTCTCGCAGTCCGCGCTCGAGACCCGCTTCGGCCGGACCGCCGATCCGCAAGTCGATCTGGCCCAGATCTGGCTGCGCGACCCTCGCTACCTGAACGAAGTGCTGGTGCAGGCGCGCGCGATCAGCTACGGCCTCCAGGGCCTTCAGTTCGTCACCCGCTCGGGCGTGCGCGTGCTGCTCAACCAGGCCGCGGGAATCGTCATCGACCTGCTCGTCGCGCTGTCGGTGATCGCGCTCGTGACCGCGGGCGTGATGCTCGCGGCCTCCGCCCGCGCCGAGGTCCAGCGACGCATCGCCGCAATCGGCGTGCGCCGCGCGGTCGGCGCCTCGCGCGGCCATCTCGCCGCCACCCAGGCGCTCGAGAGCTTGTTCGTGGCCGCCCCCGCGGCGACGCTCGGGGTAATCGCGGGCACGCTGGCCACCTACTCGCCGACCAGCCGGCTGCTGATGCTGCTCAACGAGCCGCCGCCGGGAAGCTCGCTGCTGGGGCCGCTGGCCGCGGGCTGGGCGGCGAGCATCGCGATCCCCGTGCTGGCAGGGCTGTGGCCGGCGTGGCGCGCGGCGGGGCGCTCCCCGGTGGCGCTGCTCCGTGGCGCCGAGCTGCAGCGCCAGCGCCGGCGAGTTCTTACCGGTTCGGCCACCGGGCTCGCGGCGCTCGGCGCGCGACTGGTGGGCGCTCGGCGCGCGCGCTGGATCGCAACGGCGACCGCGCTCGGCATCTCGACCGCGTTCGTGCTGCTGATGCTCGCGTTGGCCTCCGCGCTCGGCGGGCTCGAGACCGACCCGGGCGCGCTCGGCAAGCGCTACCAGCTCACCGCGCAGCTCCCCGCCTCGGCCACGGCGCGCGTGCGCAGGATCCCCGGGGTGCAGGCGGCGGCGCCGCGTTACGAAGAGGAGGCCCTCGACTCGTTCTCGCTCGATGAGACGATCGACGTGATCGCATACCCGGGAAACGAGGACACGTTCGAGAACCCGCCGCTCGTGGCCGGTACCTCGATCCGGGGTCCTGGGCAGGCCGTGGTCGGGGCGGGGTTGGCCGACGCACTCGGGCTTGATCCGGGAGCGACGCTGGCGATCCAGCTGCCATCCGGCAGCGAGTTGCGCACGCGCGTCGTCGGGGTCGTCAGCTCCCTGGACCACGAGGGACGCGTCGCCTACGTACCCGCCGCCGCGCTGCTCGCCGGCGATCCCTCGGCTCCCGAAGAGATCGCCGTGCGCCTGCGCCCCGGAGCGAACGCGTCGGCGGTCTCAACCGCCCTTGGGCCGAGCGCTGAGCCCGCCGTCGGCGCGACGGCGCGCGGCGTCCCGCTGGTCAACACGCTGCGCTCGATCCTCCAGGCGATCGCGATCGTCGATGGACTGGTGTGCCTGTACGCGCTGATTCAGGCCTGTGCGCTGACCGTGCAGGAACGACGCCGCACGGTTGCGGTGCTGCGAGCGTTCGGGGGCGGCGGCGCGGCGGTGAGGAGGCTGCTCGCCGGGGCGGTGATCGCTTTGATCGTGCCGGCCGCGGCGCTCGGGATCGTGCTCGAGCGGATGGTGCTGGGGCCGGCGATGTCGCGGCTCGCCGCGAGCTACGCCACGCTGCCGCTGGCCGCGAGCAGCTTCGAGGTCGGAGCGGTCCTGGTCGGGCTCGCGGTCGCCGGGGCGGTGGCGGTGTTCTGGGTGGCGCGGCAGGCTACGCGAGAGGCCGTGCTCGCCGGTTTGGGGTCAGGCCCCTGATGAAGCCGCTCACCCGACGCCAGGCTCTGGTTCAGATGGCCACCGGTGCTGCGCTGCTCGCGGGCTGCGGCAGCGGGCGCTCGGGCCGCGCCGCGGCGTCGGGGTCGACGATCGGCTCCACGTGGCGCGATCTCGCCGGAGTAGGGGTGCTCACCCCCGGTCCCGGCGAACCGCTGATCGCGCGCACCGACCTTGGGCCGCGACGGGCACCCACGGAGGTGCTGGCGACGCTCGCCCACGTCACCGATGCCCACGTGCTCGACGCATCCTCGCCGGCGCGCGTGACGTTCCTCGACCGGCTGGGACCGCCGTTTCAGTCGACGTTCCGTCCTCATGAGACGCTCACCACCCAGGTGCTGTCCGGCGCGGCGCGAGCGATCAGGGCGCTGGCGCCGGACCTCGTGATCCAGGGCGGGGACCTGATCGACAACGATCAGAGCAACGAGCTCGCCCAAGCGCTGGCGGTCCTGCGAGGCGGGATCGTGCACCCGGGCAGCGGGCCGCACGGCTACTCAGGCGTGCAGCTGGCGAGCGATCCCGACCCGTTCTACTACCGGCCCGACCTCGATGCCCCGCGGCACCCGGGCCTGCTCGGGCAGGCGGTCCGCCCGTTCACCAGCTCGGGGCTCGGCGCCCGCTGGTGTCCGGTGCTGGGAGACCACGACATCCTCGTCGCCGGGGAGATCCCGCCCACCGGCGAGACCCGCTCGCTCGCGCTCGGCGACCGGGCGGTGTGGGAGCTGCCGCCGGGGCTGAGCCCGCCGCCGGGCATTTCGCTAGGCGGCGGCTACTCGCCCGACGGTCCCCCGGCCCCGCAGCTCGTCAACTGGTTGCTGGCCCGAGCGCTCGCGGCACCCAAGGTGCGGGTCCCGGCTGATTCCTCACGACGCGAGCTCGACGTGGACGAAGTGATCGGCCGGCTGGGCTCTGCCGGCGGAGTCCGGCCCGCCTCGGATGGGCTCGACTACCACCTCGACCTCGGCGACAGGCTGCGGCTGATCGTGCTCGACCTGGCCCGGCGCGGCGGCGGGTCGGGCGGCCTGGTCCGGCCCGGCCAGCGGGCGTGGCTCGCTTCGCAACTCTCCCGAGCCGCGAACCGGTGGGTGATCGTGGTCTCCCACCAGCCGCTCGAGAGCTCCGAGGGCGGCGAGCAGCTGCTGGCGCTGCTCGACGCCCACGATCGGGTGATCGCCGCGGTCTCGGGCCATACCCATCGCAACCAGATCACGCCGCGGGTGACCGGCGGGAGCGGTGGTTACTGGCTGATCAACACCGCATCGCTGATCGACTATCCACAGCAGGCGCGGGCGTTGAGGATCGTCGAGACCGAGGGCGGCGGCGTGGCGCTCCAGACGTGGATGCTCGATCACGTCTCGGCCGGACCGGGGTTGGGAGAGATATCGCGCGAGCTGTCCTATCTGGACGCGCAGGGCGGCCGGCCGCAGGGGTTTGCGGGCGGGCGGCTCGATCGCAACGTGGTGCTGTACCTCAATTAGACGGGGGTCACGGCGGCGGCGGGGTGCTGCCGGTCGCCGGCGGGGTGCCGCCGGTCGCCGGCGGGGTGCCGCCGGTCGCCGGCGGGGCGGTGCCGGTGGCGGGCGGGGCGGAGCCGGCAACCGGCTCCGGCTGCTGGCGGCGCAGCGCGAAGTAGAGAACCGAGGCGGTCAGGGCCGCCACCGGCGCTACCGCGACATTCGCGGCCCATTGGATCAACGAACGGCCCACCGACCCCAGCCCGTTGGAGATCAGGCCGGCGGCGATGCTGACCACGACCACCGCCAGATACAGCACGACGATCACGCCGAACACCGCCCATGCGTTACCGCGCACCAGCTTGCGGCTACGGCCGAAGGTCGCGAACACGCCGGGGTGCTCGAGCACCATGACCGGCGCCACCACGGCCCAGATCGTCATCAGGAACAGCCCCGGAACGATCAGCAGCACGAACCCGATCGCCACGCAGACACCGAAGATCACCGATACCGCCATCAGCGGCAGCAGCACCGGTTCGACGCTGCGCAGCAACTCGCCGATCGAATGGTCGCGCCGACCGTCCTGGACGTCCTGGACGAGCTTGACGACCATCCCCTGGTACAGCGTGCTGAGCACCCAGAACAGCAGCGCGGTGATGATCCCGATTACTCCCGGGAGCAACAAGTAGACGAGGAACTGCACGGCGAACAGGACCACCGCCGTTCCCAGCAGGGCCCCCGCCTGATCTCGGTAGATCTCCCAAACCCGGCGTACGACCGCCTCGAGGCTGATGTCCTGCGCACCCATGAGGACCCCTTTCGATAGTCCGGCTTCGGCAAACGATACTTCGCGCCCAGCGCTTCAAAGATTCCCGACCGGTCGGACGTGGGCCATCGAGTCGCGCTATAGCAGTGACTCGATGGCCCACGTCGATCACGTTCGGGCTGCGGAGCGTTTGAGTGCGAAGACCGCCGGGGTACGAGAGCCACATCCCCCCCTCCTCAAAAACTCGCCTCGTCGTCGCGGTCACAGGTCCCACCGGGACGTTCGGCTTCGGGCTGATCCCGTTGCTGCAGTCCGAGCCGCGGATCGCTCGGATCGTCGGGATCGCGCGCCGGCCGTTTGACCCCTCCCAGCACGGTTGGACCAAGATGGAGTACCGCCAGGGCGACGTCCGCGATCAGGACGCGCTGCGAACGGCGTTCGAGGGCGCGGATGTCGTGGTCCATCTCGCCTTCATGATCACCGGCACCTCCTCGGCGCAGACGATCCGGGCGATCAACGTCGGCGGAACCCTGAACGCGGTCCGCGCCGCGGCCGACGCGGGGGCGAACCGGTTCGTGTACGCCTCGTCGGTTGCCGCCTACGGCTTTCACTCCGACAACCCGATCGGCATGGACGAGGAGTGGCCGACGCGACCGGCGGCGCTCCTGTTCTACGCCCGTGAGAAGGCCGAGCTCGAGGAACTGCTCGACGAGGAAGCGCGCGCGAACCCGCAGCTCGAGCTGTACATGGTGCGCCCGCCGATCGTGCTGGGCCCGCATGCGATGGGCGCCAAGGACGCGCTGCCCGCACCCGTGGCCCGGGCCGGGCGCAGGATGCTCGACCTCGTAAACCGTCTGCCCGTCCCGGTCCCGGCACTCGCGCCCGGAGTGCCACTGCAGCTCATCCACGAGGACGACGTCGGCCAGGCGCTGCTCAAGTGCGTCCTCGGCGAAGGTCCCCCCGGTGCCTACAACATCGCCGGCGACGGCGTCCTGACCGGCGCCGATGTGGCGCGCGAGCTGGGCCTGGCGCCGATCCCGATCCCGGCTCGCGCCGTCTACGCCGCGGCCCGCGCGGCGGCATCGCTGCCCCGCCCACCTGGTGCGCCGCCCGCCACCGAGTGGGTCGAGGCGATCAGCCACCCGGCGATCATGGACACGACCAAGGCGAAGGAGCAGCTCGGCTGGCAACCCCGATACACGGGGATCGAGGCGTTGCGGGAGACGTTGCGCCCGCGTCCGTGAGCGGGCTCGCCGCGGTCTATATTGGGGTCGATGCGCGGCAGGCTGGCGCTGCTGGGTGTGCTGGTGTTGGCAGCTGCGGGAGCGGCGGCGGCGTTGGCGCTGGCGGGCACGGGTTCGCGAGCGCCTGATCGCACGTTCGCGCAGGGTGTGCCGGCGCCTGATCGCACGATGGCGCGGAGCGCCCCGGCACCTGGTCGCACGACCGCACGGACCGCGCCGGCGCCTCATCACGCGGCGGCAGCACGCCGCGCCGCGAGCCGGGGCCATCACCGTGCCTATTGGCGGACGCACGTAGACGTGATCTCCACCCAGACTCAGTCGGAGTCCCGCTGCCAGACGGCGACACCTGCGGTTTCCGAGCATCCGATCACCCATCGCCGGTGGCTGAGCGGGGTGACGATCACCGAGTACTACCCGGCGCCTGAGCGGTGGTTCATCGCGCGCGCCGTGAGCGCGCCCGGACTCCGTGGCGCGTACGCCGCCGACTGGCTGTACTCGGCGCGCGGGCTCGCGATGGAAGGCGACGGCGTCGATCTCCGCGGGCGGCCGGTCCACATCGCCGACCTCGGCTCGACCGGGTGGGTCAACGCGGCCGGACAGCCGACCGTGCCGGTGTGCTTGGGCAAATGGAGCCATGGGTTCCCGGTGTGGCTGATCGGCGGGTGGCGCAACGCACGCGGCCGGGTGACCTTCCCGCTCGCCTCGGGCGGGTGGTCAAATGGACGCGGCGTGCGGGCGCTCCCCTACGGCGGCGTCACGTTTGCGGCCGGCCCGTCGAAGCCGCTGCGCTACTACCACAGCATCGCGGTCGATCCACGCCTGATCCCGCTCGGGAGCCGCGTCTACGTTCCGGCCTACCGCCACCTCGGCGGCGGCTGGTTCATCGCCCAGGACACCGGCGGCGCGATCGCCGGACGCCACATCGACGTCTACCGACCGGCGCCCGCGAGCCCCGATGACGAGGGTCGCTACATGACCTCGCAGCGGATCCTGGTGATCCCCCCGGGCTGAGGGCGCGGCCAGACAGATAAGGTCCGCGCGTGTCGCGAGGCCGATCGATGCTCGCCGCTGCCGGTGGGTTGCTGGCGTTTGTGCTGCTGCTGGCGGCGGGCCATGGCGGCGCGCTCGCGCACGGGCGGTCGCTCGCGCATGGGCGGTCGCTCGCGCATGGGCGGTCGCTCGCGCATGGGCGGTCGCTCGCGCGTGGGCGGTCGCTCGCGCGTGGGCGGTCGCTCGTGCGTGGGCGGCCGATGACCGCAGGCGCCGGCCCCGGCGTCCCGCTCGATGCCTCCTCGCCATGGCCGGAGATGCGTCACGATGCACGCAACAGCGGGCGCAGCCCGATCGTGGCCCGCTATCACGGCGATCGGCCGTGGACGTTCCCGACCGGACGAGGAGTCTTCTCGACGCCCGTGATCGGCAGCGACGGGACGGTCTACGTTGGCTCCGGTGACCGGAACTTCTACGCGATCGACCCCGGCGGCAGGCTCCGCTGGCGAGTGAAGACCGGCGGGATCATCGACGCGGCCGCGGCGCTGTCCGCCTACGACCCCCGGCTCAGATCCGTGCCGCTGACGTTCGGCTCCGGGCGACGCCCGGCTCTACCACCTCACCACGCCGAGCCGTGGCACGCCGCGGATCCTCTGGAGGTTCCGGGCGACCGTGCCGCCGGTCAAAGGCCAGCAGGTCGACTGGTGGGAGGGCAATGTCGCGGTCGGTCCTGCCGGCATCCTGTACGCGGGAAACACCGGCGGCACCGCCTACGCGGTCAGCCCCGACGGACACCTGCGATGGACGTTCACCGCCGGCAACTCGATCTGGACCACTCCCGCCTTCGCGCCCGACGGCTCGAGCTACTGGGGCTCGCTCGACTTTCACGTCTACCACCTCGATGCCCACGGACGATCGCTGTGGCAGACGTTCACGCCCGGATTCGTGATCTCCTCGCCGGCGATCGGATCCGACGGGACCGTCTACGTCGGCTCCTTTGACTCAAAGCTCTACGCGCTCGATCCGGCCACCGGGACTCCTCGTTGGACGTTCGAGACCAGCGATCACGTCTACGCCTCGCCGGCACTGGGCGAGGATTCGAGCGGGCACACGGACGCGATCTACATCGCCTCGACCGACGGCTCCGTGTATGCCCTATCGCCAAGCGGCCGGTTGCTCTGGCGCTACGACACCGGCGATCCGATCCGCTCCTCGCCGGTGCTGGGGGCCGCCCCGGCCCCTGGGCACGACGAGATCCTCTACGTCGGCTCCTCCAACGGCAAGCTCTACGCGCTGAACGCCGCGACCGGTCATCGGCGCTGGTCGTTTGACACCACGCCCCGTAACCCGGTGCTCCGCGACCGCAACGACCTCAACGCCTCGCCCGCGCTCGGGCGGACCGGCGTCTACATCGCCGGCGAGGACGGGTACGTCGACTACGTCCCCTACGACTACTGCCTGCACCGCCGCGATCCGCGGTGCTCGACGAACCCCGGCGAGGACCTCGGCAACGACGTCGATCGCGTGTTCCCGGTGAGCGCCGGCGGCAGCACGCTGGACACCTCGAGCCTCGAGGCTGTGGCGCCCGCCACCGTGTTCAACCTGCGGCTGATCGTGCGCCGAGACGGACAGACCATCAACGCCGCGATGCTTCACCCGAGCCAGATCGTCAGCGTCTCGCCGAGCTTCGCGTTCTCGACCCAGGAGTCCGGCGACGGACACTTTCTGTACGTGATCCCGCGCGGGCTGCTGCGGCGCGGCACCACGTATCGATTGCGGATCGCGGGCGTCTACACGAACAACGGCGTCCGGATGGGCAACTTCAACGCCGCGGGCCCGGCGGCGGGGCGCTTTGACGACACGATCACGATCCACACCGCGAGGCCGTGCGGGCCGCTGCCCCTGTTCACGCACCACGACCGCGTGAGCGCGATGACGATCCGCCGCCTGGCGGTGCCGATGCCGGCCTTTCTGGCCTCGGTCAACCAGATCGGCTTCGACAGCTACGACTGGATCGCCTCGACCATCGCGCGGACCGGCTCGCGGGTGCTGCTGTGGGTGATCGGCGCCTTCAAGGATGCTCGCGGCATCGAGCGGGTGGATCCCCACAGCGCCTTTGCCTTCCCGATGCTCGGCCGCTACGCCGGTCGCTCGCTGATCCTCTCGAGCCCGAACGTATCGCTGGAGTTCAGTTTCGGCTTGGTCCCGCTGCGCCGCTTCGAGCTGCGCGGCGATCTCGGGCCGGGCCTCAGCTTCCAGCCCGGAGTGTCGCTGTATGCGGACACGGTCTGCGCGAGCGTTCCGAACTACGGCCCCGAGCTGACCTTCACCGGGATCTGCAATCCGCGCGGGGTACTGGCCGCGAGCGGGACGTTCCTGTCGGGCGCCTACACCGGAACGGCGAACGTCCGGCCCGCGGGCGTGCATATCGGCTCCCTGCGGTTGGTCGCCCCCGGCACCGGCGCGAGCGGGCACGTCGATGCCCGGCTGGTGGGGTCGCGGCTACCGTCGCGCGCCCGGCACGTCGCGGCGATCCTGCTGACCAACGCCGTGACCGGCACACCGGTGGGGATCGACTACCGGATGGAGACCTCGCTCTCCACCGACCGGCGCGGGCGGATCGTGGCGGTGCATCTGAGGCTGCCCGCCGGGACCGACCTGCCACGGCGGATCCGGGCTTATGTGATTGTCGATGCCTTCCCGGTGGGAGCGCGGGTGCTCGGCCGCTGAGATCGGCCGCGAGATCGGCCGCTGGACGGCGAGCGCTGGGCGGTGAGCGCTGGGCGGTGAGCTCGCGCGTTCCCGGCGCGCTCACGTCACCGCTGCGCTCACGTCCTCGTTGCCGTGCGCTCGCGCTCGGGCTCGGGTGCGCCCTCGTCCGCGCCGGCCTGCGCCGCCGCCACCGCCGCGCTCCCCTCGATGTTGATCCGCGGCAGCCGGCTGTCCAGTGCCGGCGGCAGGTACCAGGTGGCCCGCCCGAGTAGCTGGAGCACGGCCGGCAGCAGCACGCACCGCACGATCAGCGCGTCCAGGAACACCGCCACGGCGAGGCCGAAGCCGAACTCCTTGACCGAACGCTCGTCACCGAGCATGAACGACAGGAACACGCAGATCATGATCGCCGCAGCCGCGCTGATCACGCGCCCGGTGTAGGCGATGCCGTCGGCAACCGCCCGGGACGCGTCGCGGTGGCGCACCCATTCCTCGCGCACGCGCGAGATCAGGAACACCTCGTAGTCCATCGACAGCCCGAACACGACGGCGAACATCAGCACCGGGATCCACGGCTCGACGGGGCCCTTGGAGATTCCCAGCGGCCCGGCCAGAAATCCCTGCTGGAACACCAGCGTCGTGACCCCGAGCGCCCCGCCGATGCTGAGCAGGTTCATCAACCCCGCCTGGATCGGGATCACGAGCGAGCGGAAGATCACGAACAGCAGCAGCGCCGAGAGCACCACCACGATCCCGATGAACAGCGGCAGCTTGCCGGCCAGCACGTTGGAGAAGTCGATCGAGGCGGCGGTGAACCCGCCCACCAGCGCGTTCACGCCGTACTGGTGCTTGAGCGGCGGCAGCACATCGTGTCGCAGGTGGTTGACCAGGTTGGTCGTGGCATCGGCCTGGGGAGCGGATCCCGGATAGGCCTCCATCACCACGACCTTGCCCGAGGGCGAGACCCGCGGGGGCGTGACCGCGACGACATCGGGCGTCTTCGCCACCGATGCGCGGATCGCCTCGACGCCCGAGGTCTGGCCCGGGTTGGGCAGCTCGACCGCGATCAGCAGCGGGCCGTTGAAGCCGGCGCCGAAGCCCTGCGAGAGCAGGTTGAAGGCGCGATACGTGCTCGTGTTGGAGGGGTCGTTGCCGGCGTCGCTCGAGTCAAGCCGCATTCCGACCAGCGGGACGATGAACAGCAACATCACCGCCAGCGATGCCGCCGCCAGCGAGCGGGGGTGGGACTGGACCGTGATGCTCCAGCGCCGCCACGACGATTCTCGCGGCGGCTCGCCCCTCGCCGCCCGGCGACGGGCGGAGCGGCTCGGGCGCACTACCTTGTGGCCCCAGCGCGAGAGCAGCGCCGGGAGCACGGTCAGCGAGGCAAGCAGCACCATCAACACCGCCACCACCGACGCGATCGCCAACCCGTAGAGGAAGGTCACGCCGGTGGCGAACATGCCCAGCAGGGCGATCGTCACCGTCGTGCCGGCGAGCAGGATCGCCCGGCCGGAGGTATCCATCGCCTCCACGACCGACTGCTCGACATCGCCGTTTCGGCCGTAGTTCTCCCGGAAGCGGGTGACGATGAACAGCGCGTAGTCGATCCCCACCCCGAGTCCGATCATGATCGCCAGCTCGGGAGCGACGTTCGACATGCTGGTGATGTGCGTGGCCAGTCCGATCAGCGCGATGCCGGTGATCAGCCCAAGTCCGGCGGTCACGAGCGGCATGCCGGCGGTGATCAGCGAGCCGAACGTCAGCAGCAGGATCACCAGCGCGGCGACCACGCCGACGGACGTCGCGGGGCCGATGCTGAAGCCCTCGGCCTGCTCGATCACCTGACCGCCGGCGGCGACCTTCAGCCCGGGCACATTGATCTGGTTGATCGCGTTCAGCACCGGCTTGCCGGTGGCGTCGGGGAGCAGATTCGCGCGCTTGTCGTAGTTGATCGTCGCGAACGCGGTCCGCCCATCGTGCGAGACCTCCACCTTGCCGGCGGGGCTGTACGGGCTGACCACGCTGACGACGTGGGGCATCTTGGCGACCTTGGCCAGCAGCGGCTCGATCACGGCGCGCACGTTCGGAGAGTCGACGGTGCCGTTGGCGTAGTGGAAGACGATCGTGTCGACGTCCCCGCCCTGCGCCTTGAACTCGCTCGTGAGCAGGTTCTGGACCCGTTGCGCCTCCGTGCCCGGCAGGCTGAAGTTGGTGGAGTATTGGCGCCCGATTCCGCTGGCAATCGCGGTTGTCGCGATTGCGATCGCAATCCAGCCCACGATCACCCAGCGGCGATGGGCTATGCACCAACGACTCAGTCCAATCATCGCGTGACTCCTTGGGGGGTAGGAGGCTCGGACCCACTGTAGCCACCTCGTATCTTCGGCTCTGTGACGGCCGTCGCAGATGGCTACGGAGGGCGCCGGCGCGGGGTCCCAGCCATCGCCCGATTCGGGTGATGCTCCCGCTGCCCCGCCCAATACGCTCAGCTCCGCGATGGCGGTGACGGTTCATATCTGTCCGACCAAGATGTCCAGAGACGATTACGACCGCGTCATCAAGGAGCTCGAGGCGTCCGGCAGCAGCGACCCGCCAGGCCGCGTGTTCCACGCCGGGTACGGCAACGACGAAGTGCAGATGTTCGAGGTCTGGGAGTCACACGAGCACTTCGAGGCCCACCGCGAGAGTCTGTTCGCCGCGCTCCAGTGCGCGGGCGTCGCCGGCGGCGCCGTCAACATCCACGCGCTGCACTCCGAGCTCCCCGACTGACGTCTCTAAGCGCCGTGCAGGGTGACCCAGCGTTCGATCAGAAACCGGGCGACTGACACGCTCGGCGGCAGCTTCAACTCCGGGTTGCGCTCGCCGAGGGCAGCGCGAACCGCGTCGAGCGAGAACCAGTGCACTTCCTCGAGCTCTCCGTCGCGCCCCTGGGGCTCGCCGCCGTCCGACTGCGCCTCGAAGCCCAGCATCAGCGAGGAGGGAAACGGCCACGGCTGAGAGGTGACGTACGCCGGATCGCGCGCGAGGATCCCCGACTCCTCACGGACCTCCCGGACGACGGCCTCCTCGGCCGATTCGCCCGGTGAGACAAACCCCGCCAGCACCGAGTACCGCCCCGGCGGCGAGACCGATCGCCGGCCGAGCAGCAACCGCCCCTGATGCTCGACGGTCATGATCACCACCGGGTCGGTGCGAGGAAAGTGAACCATTCCGCAGCGCGGGCAGTGGCGCGAATAGCCGGCCTCCTCGATCGACGTGCCCGCGCCGCAATTGGCGCAGAAGCGATGCCGGCGATGCCAGCCCAGCAGCGCCGCGAGGTACGCGGCCAGACCAGCCTCGGCATGCGGCAACTCGGCGCCGGCGTCGCGCAAGGGGACGAGCTGTCCGCCGCCGATCAGCTCGCCGCGCGCTGCCGCCGAGAGCGCGTCGAGATCGACCGCGAACAGCGCCGTGCCGCTTTCCAGCCCCAGCAGGATCGGTGCGCGCGTCGCCTCGGGCGGGAGCTCCGTTCTCAGGAGCGAGGGGGCCGTCCCGTCACTGATCAGCACCCCGTCGCGGGCGGCCGCCACCGCCCGCGCGGCCGGCTGCGCGAGCAGCTGCTCGATCCGCTCGGGATCTTTGCGCTCGGTGGCCGCGCGGTCCAGGGCCATGCCGGTGAACGGCCGCGCGCCCGACTGGTTCTCGAAGGTGGACATCGGCGCTCTGCGTAAGCGTACGGGCCGCCTTTGTGGCCCGGACACGCAGCCGCACGGGCCCGATGACCCCCGAGCGGGTGTGGCAGAAGCTATCGTCGCACTCATGAGCGCTAGATATGCACACACCTGCTTCCGGGTCAGGGACATCGAGGCATCGATCGCCTTCTACGGCCGGCTCGGTTTCGAGCCTCGCGGCCAGTTGAACTTCGAGTCCGCCTACAACGTCTACATGGGGCTGCCCGGAGACGGCGATGTGCTCGAGCTGACCGTCAACGTCGGCCGCGATCAGCCCTACGAGCTCGGTGAGGGCTACAACCACATGGCGGTGGTCGTCGACGACCTCGACGCGCTGCTGGAGCAGCTCGCGCTGGCCGGGATCGAACCCGAGCGCCCGCCCTACGCGCCGGGCGGCCGCGAGGAATACCGGATCTGCTTCGTCGACGATCCGGACGGATACCGGATCGAGTTGATCGACGGCGCCTTCCCGACCCCGCAGGATCCGCCCCATCCCTCGCAGCGCACGCTGACCGCGGAGCCGTAGCGGACGGGACGACCGGCACCGCCGCGCCGACGCGGATCAGCCCGGTCCCTTGCGGAGGATCGCTGGGGGCGGGCGGGCGTCCCACATGTTGAACTGCCCAAACTCGCTCGCGCGCCTCGCGATCCGGGCGATCTGACACGCACACCGTGTCCGAGCGCCCAAACGCTGGCGCGGGGCGCCCGATTTGGGCCTCTGAACATGACCGGCGCCCAAGCACAGGCCCGGCGTTGAGCGCCCGACTTCATCGGGCTCGGGTCACCGCCTTCCATGATTAACGTCCCCGGGCTCAGCCCCAGGAGCTGCCCTGGGACGTTCCCCTGCCCCACGGGGGTCAACGTCCCACACCTCTCATCGGGACTTTGGCGCGGGATGTTTTCCAAGCCGCCGGCTCGCGCCGGCTCTCAGTCGCCTCCGCCCACGCCCACCAGCGCCGCAGTCGCCGCCAGCGCGGCGGCGGGTCCGGCGCCATGACCGTTCCCGCCCGCCAGCTGCTCGAGCGTCCGCCGCATTCCGCGCTGCACGGCATCGATCAGGTACGGACGGAGCCCCGAGGCGGAGATGATCCGCTCCACCGAGCCGACCTCGACCGCCCGCTCGATGCTGTGGATCGAGTCGAACTCGGCGGCAAACTCACCGAGCTTGTGCGAGCGGACCTCCGCCCACACCGCGTCGCGCTCGGCGCGCAGCTGCTGGCGCTGCGAATCCGCGCAAGCCGCGATCCGCTCGTCCAGCGCCGAGACCCGCGGGTCCGCCAACGCCCGTCGCTCCACCTCCCGCGTGAACACCACCGCCGCCGCCGGCGCGCCGCCGATCACCGACGCGTACGACCCCTCGATCGCGCTGGACTCGAGGTTCTCGTTCAGCGCCCGCGAGAACACCACGAACGCGCCTCCGTGGAAGCGCGAGATCACGCAGAACGCGATCGGGCCGTCGAAGTTGACGATCGCGCGCCCGATCTCGGCGCCGTACTCGAGCTGGAGGCGGCGCATCGACTCCGGCGAACCGTCGAATCCCGCCAGGTTGGCCAGCACGACCAGTGGCCGGCTGCCGGAGGCGGCGTTGATCGCTCGCGCGATCTTCTTCGACGCCAGCGGGAACAGCGTGCCCGACGTCCACTGGTCCGGCCCGTCCGCCGGGACCAGCCCGTGGCGCTGCACGGGACGCGATTCGATCCCCACCAGCGCGACCGGCCAGCCACCCAGATGCGCGTCCCACGCCACCGCCACATCGGCCTCGCGCATCTCCTGCCAGCGCTCGAGCGGCGGATGGTCGCGATCGACCACCGCCCGCATCACCGCGCGGATGTCAAACGGCTTCTTGCGCCCCGGATTGCTCTCCTGCGCAAAGATCTCGCCGACCGTGCGCAGGTCTGACCCGGGCGCGAAATGCGGCGAGTCCCCGACGTCCCGGTCGGTGGGATCGACGGTCCGGGCCTGGCGCGGGAAGCGCTCGCCCGGAGCGACGTACGCGTGCTCGTAGTAGCTCAGCAGCACCTCGCACGCACCGGCGATGTCCCCGGCTCGGTACTGGGCCTGGCCGTTGGGTCCCATGATCCGCTCCTGCCCACCGATCCCGACGTTGTCCTCGGCGGAGACGCCGCCGGAGTAATCGAGCGCCTGCTTGCCGGTGAGGACCATCGAGCTCTCGGGGGTCATGACCAGGATCCCCCTGGTGTGCATCAGCATCGTCGCCTCGGCATTCCAGTAGGGCTGGGCGCCGACGTTGACGCCGCTGACCACCACGTTGATCTCGCCGCCCGCCTGGGTGAAGTGGATGATCCGCCGCAGCACGGCCGCGACCCAGTCCATGTTTTCGGTCCCGGAGTCGATCGCGATCTTGGCTCCGGCCGAAACCGCGAACCACTCGCACGGCACCTCCAGGGAGTCGGCCAGATCGAGCGCGGCGATGATCCGCCGGCACTCCGGCTGCGCGAGCGATCCCAGCGAGCGGGTCGGGTCGCCGAGCAACACGACGCGCAGCATCCCGTCCGGGTGGCGCTCGGTCCGGTTGCGCACCAACCCGACCACCACGCCGGCGCTGTTGGTGGCGAGCGGGCGCTCCACCGGGACCAGCTGTGCGTCGTCGTCGAGGTCGTACTCGGTGAACTCACCCGGCGGGATCGCGGCACCCGCGCCGCCGTCAGCCGGGGCGAGCAGCTTGAGGATCTCCGCGGGGTGGAGCAGCCCTCGCCGCCGTGCCGAGACGATCCGCTGCGCGCCCTCGTCGAGCGGCTGGAGCGGTTCGCTCGGCAACGGATCGATCTCCATCACCACGCCACGACCGCCGGGGTTGAAGAAGCGCAGCACGACCTCGCGCTCGCCGCCCGCGGCCGGGTCCGCAGCGGATCGCTCCCCGCCGGCGGCCAGGTCCGCCGCGGATCGCTCGCCGCCCGCGCCGCGGTCCGCCAGGCGCACGCGCAGCAGCACCATCTCGAGCCCGAGCCCGGCCGACATCCGGCCCAGCCGGGTGATCACCGCGCGCGCCTCGTCGGGCTCGAACTCCATCACCGGCCAGGCGTAGAGCATCACGCGGTTCCAGTGCAGGCGCTCTCGCGAGGCGCGCCGCGACTGAAACGCCCGCATCGCTTCGAACGCCTGACGCGCCGTCCGCTCGAGCGCCGGCAGCGCCACGATCCGGCCCCGCTCGTCACGCACCGGGGTCAGGTCGCGCACCTCCGCGACCCCGACCAGCCGTTCGTCGCGGTGGTTGGCCCGGGCCACCGCGCGGAACAGGTGGACGTCCGGGTCCGAGGCGACGCGCCGCAGCGCGAAGTTCTCCAGCCGCCACAGATCCATCCGCTCGGCGATCATCGGGTGCATGCCGCGCAGGTCCTCCGCCTCGGCGAACGCGCCATCCTCGCCGCGGGTGAACGTGATCACATCGACTGCTCCCGGACCGCCCGGCGCTGCCGCCAGCACGAACGTCACCCGAGCCAGGGCCGCCGCAGGCTCGGCCGCCGCCACGAGCTCGCGCAGGACGGGCACGAGCTGCTCGGCGTCTTGCACCCGAGCCGCTGACGCGTACAGGTCCACGCTCAGCTCTTCGCCGTCTTCGGCCTGATCGACCACCGCGCGGAGGACGTCGGGCAGCCGCGAAGTCTCGGCAAACGCCGCCGCCACCCGGTGCGCAACCCCGCCATGCTCGAACGAGGTCAGCACGAGCGGCGCGTCGCCGACCAGCGCCCGGTGCTCGATCCGATCGAGCCGGCGGACGCGGTAGTAGCGCCGCGTCATCGCCTCGACCAGCGCCTGGCGCACGGCCGGACCGGCGTCGCCGATCCGCCGGAAGACCAGCGGGGCGAGCGGTTGCGCGCACTCGACGAGGGCCCGCATGTGCAGCTCGCGTTCCGCTCGCTCGGACCCCGCAGCGAGCGCCGCCAGGTGCTCGTCGATCTCCGCGTAGAGGTCCTCGCG
This sequence comes from uncultured Solirubrobacterales bacterium, assembly GCA_963767695.1. GTDB lineage: Bacteria > Actinomycetota > Thermoleophilia > Solirubrobacterales > Solirubrobacteraceae > Palsa-465. The sequence continues at coordinate 36,859 of CAVYFE010000018.1, read as the reverse complement.
GGCCCGCTCGATCACCGGACGATCACAACAGCGCCAGCGAACCTCGCGCGCGAGCTCGGCCAGCCCGGGCTCGCTCCGCGCCAGCGCCGCCTCCAACCGATCGAGCACCTCGCGGAGTCCGCCGCAATCCTCACCGCTCACGCGATCGGCATGCCGCAACTCCCGCTCGAGGATCGCCCGCACCGCTGAGCGCGCCGTCTGCGCCCGCTGGCCGGACAGAAACAGCCGGAAGCACGCCGCCTCGAGCGCGGGTGTCCGCTCGAGATCCCTGATCCCGTAGTGGCCGAGCGCGCGCTCGAGGGTCGCGACGAGCCGTTCCGGCAGGCCCTCGGCGCCCGCGTCCAGCGAGCGCAGGAACGCGTGCCAGTGCTGCTGCGGGCTGAGGGCGTGCAGGTCGGCGTAGACCTCGAGCAGCCGCCGTTCGCCGGCGGCGTCCGCCCCACTGGCCAGCAAGCCGTCGACGATCCGCCGGGCTTCGGTCCGCGGGACGTCGTAGCCGAGCACGAGCCATTCGAGTCGCCGAAGCCAGCCCGGCCCGCCATCCGCATCCGCCCCATCGGCATCCGCTCCACCAAAGCGCAGGCGCTCGGCCCCCGGATCCGCGCTCACCTGGTCCCCCAGCGGCTCGATCTGGAGCAGCGCCCTGCCCGGCGCCACATGCGTGTTGGCGGACACCAGCACGGCACGGACGCGCCCGCCTACCGGCGCGGTCAGCGACGACTCCATCTTCATGCTCTCGGTCACCGCGACCACATCGCCGGCCTTGACCTCGTCACCTTCCGAGACCGGGATCGCGACCACCACGCCGGGGCTCGGGCTGCGGATCAGCCCGCCCTCGTCGCGGGAGATGCGGTGCGGCACGCCGTCCACCTCGACCAGCAGGTCCGCGTCCTGGACCGCGGTCAGCGTGCGGTAGGAGCTGCCGGCGTAGGAGATCCGGCGTTCGTGCTCGCTGATCTGCTCGAGCTCGGCCTCGATCCGGGTTCCGTCGACCTCGACGAGATAGCGGTGCGGGCCGATCTGCGAGACGGCGAAGCGGTAGCCCGAACCGCGGTAGCGCAACTCGATCGTCCGGCGCACCTCGGCCATCGCCTCGGGCCGTCCGCGGCGCGCGAGCGCGTAGAACCGTCCTCGCTCGCCGGCAGTCGCGCCGTCGCAGAGCTCGATCGCCGCCCGCACCAGCGCCACGTCGGCGTGGCGCGTGGACTGCACCTCGCCCCGCCCCTGCAGGCGATCGAGCCAGCCGGTGTCGACCTCGCCCGCGCGCAGCTCGGGCCGGCCGAGCAGCTCGAGCAGGAACCCCTGGTTGGTGGTCCCGTCCTCGATCACCACCATCGTGTCGGCGATCGCCCGGCGCAGGCGCGCGATCGCCTCCGCGCGCGTGCGGCCGTGGGCGATGATCTTGGCGATCATCGAGTCGAACTCGGGCGCTACCTCATCGCCCTCGGCGAAGCCGCTGTCGACGCGGATCCCCGGCCCTCCGGGCAGGCGCAGCAGCGCGATCCGCCCCGGCGTCGGCGCGAAACCGAGCCCGGGGTCCTCGGCGTTCAGCCGCGCCTCGATCGCGTGGCCGCTCGGCGGCGGGGGCTCGCCCTCGAGCCGGCCCCCGGCCGCCACGTGCAGCTGCAGCTTGACCAGGTCGACCCCGGTCACCATCTCGGTCACCGGGTGCTCGACCTGGAGCCGCGTGTTGACCTCCATGAACGAGAACCGCCGCGGCACCGGCTCGTACAGAAACTCGACCGTGCCGGCGCCGCGATAGCCCGCCAGCTGCGCGAGCCGCACGGCCGCGGCCGCCACCTCGCGCTCCTGTTCGCCCGACAGGGCCGGGCTGGCCGATTCCTCGACCACCTTCTGGTGGCGGCGCTGGTAGCTGCAGTCGCGCACGCCGAGGGCCCACACCGTCCCGAGGCCGTCGGCGATCAGCTGGACCTCGACGTGGCGCGCGGCGCCGACGAGCCGCTCCATCAGCACACGCGGGTCCCCGAAGGACTGTGCCGCCTCGGCGCGCGCCCGCTCGAACGCCGAAGCGAGCTCCTCCGCGCGCTCGACGCGCCGCATCCCCCGGCCGCCGCCGCCGGCCGCCGCCTTGATCATCAGGGGAAACCCGAGCTCCGCGCCGGTGCGCACCGCGTCGTCGACGGTGTCGACCGAGCCGCCGCTCCAGGCCGCCACGGGCACCCCGGCCCGCTCGGCCAGCCGCTTGCCCTCGACCTTGTCGCCGAGCGCCCGCATCACCGCGGGGTCGGGGCCGACGAACACGATCCCCAGCCGCTCGCACAGCTCCGCGAACTCCGGATGCTCGGCCACGAACCCCCACCCGACCCACGCCGCGTCCGCGCGGACTTCAATCAGCGCCCGTTCGAGCGCCTCGTAGTCCAGATATCCGCAAGGGCTGGCGGGGCCGATGCAGGCTCGTTCATCGGCCTGGCGGACGAACAGCGCGTGGCGCTCGGGCTCGGTGTACAGCGCGATCACTCGGATCGGCTCCTCGCGCTCCCAGTCGAGCTCGCGGACCGCGCGGATCGCCCGCATCGCCGCCTCCCCGCGGTTGACGATCGCGAGGCGTTTGAACGGGTGCTGCTCCATCAGGCCCGCGTCGAGGCGGGGGTCGGGGCTGGGGTCGGGGCCTGGGTCGGGGCTGGGGTCGGGGCCGGGGTCGCCCCGCGCGCGGCCACCGCGCTCGACAGCGGCGCGCCCATCGCGTGAAAGCCGCCGTCCACGTGCAGGATCTCGCCGGTGATGCCGCGCGCCAGGTCCGAGAGCAGGAACGTGATCGCGCCGGCGACCGGAACCGTGTCCTCGCCGTCCCACCCGAGCGGCGCCTGCCGGCTCCACATCTCCGAGAGCTCCTCGAAGCCCGGGATCCCGCGCGCCGCCAGCGTCCCCAATGGGCCGGCCGCGACCAGGTTCACGCGCACGCCGCGCGGGCCCAGGTCGCGCGCCAGATAACGCGCGGTCGCCTCGAGCGCCGCCTTCGCGACCCCCATCCAGTCGTACACCGGCCACGCCACCGAAGCGTCGAAATCCATCCCGACGATGCTCGCCCCGGTGGACGGATAGAGCTCCGCCAAAGCAACCGACAGCGCCTTGAGCGAGAACGCGCTGGTCTTGAACGCGGTGATCGCGCTCTCGGGCGGGGTGTGCAGGAACCGACCGCCGAGGCCATCCTCGGGCGCGAAGGCGATCGAGTGAAGCACGCCGTCGACGCGCCCCCAGCGCTCGCGCAGGTCAGCGGCCACCGCCTCCAGGTCGCCCGGCTCGTTGACGTCGAGCTCGAGCACATCGGCCGGGTCCGGCAGGCTGTTGGCTGCGCGCTCGGTCAGCCGCCGGGCCCGGCCGAAGCCGGTGAGGACAACTTCCGCGCCGGCCTCCTGAGCCTGGCGCGCGGCCTCCCAAGCGATCGATTCCCGCGTGATCACGCCGGTGATCAGCAGTTTCTTGTCCGTCAGCATCATGCCTCCAAGCACAGGACGACGTTGTGGCCGCCGAAGCCGAACGCGTTGCTCAGCGCGATCGCCGGCCCACCGTTGACGTCGAGCCGCCGGGGCTCACCCGGCACGTAGTCGAGGTCCATCCCCTCCTCGCGCTCCTCCCAGCCGAGCGTCGGCGGCGCGATCCGGTCGCGCAGCGCGAGGATCGTGGCCGTCGCCTCGACCGCGCCCGACGCGCCCAGCAGGTGGCCGATCGCCGACTTCGTCGAGGACACCGGCACCCGAGCCGCGTGCTCGCCCAGCGCCGCCTTGATCGCCTTGGTCTCGGCGCGGTCGTTGAGCGGCGTCGAGGTGCCGTGCGCGTTGATGTAGTGGATGTCCTCCGGCTCGACGCCCGAGTCGCGCAGCGCGCCCGTGATCGCCCGGGCCGCGCCGGCGCCCTCGGGGTGCGGTGCGGTCAGGTGGTGGGCGTCCGAGGTGGCGCCGAAGCCGCGGACCTTGGCCAGCACGCGAGCACCTCGCTCGGCCGCCCGCTCGGCATCCTCGAGCACCAGCACTGCCGCGCCCTCACCCATCACGAAGCCGTCGCGCCTCGCGTCAAACGGCCGCGAGATCCCTACCGACGAGACCGCGTCCAGAGCCGCGAACGCGGCCTTCGAGAGCGGCGTCAGCGCGGCTTCCGAGCCGCCGGTCACGACCGCGTCCGCGTCGCCGTACTGGATCATCCGCGTCGCCTGGGCGATCGCGTGCGCGCTCGCCGAGCACGCCGACACGGTCCCGAACGTGTCGCCCAACAGCCCGTAGCGCATCGCGAGCATCCCCGGCGCCGCGTTGCTCATCATCAGCGGCACGGACAGCGGCGGCACCTTGCTCTCGCCCTGCTCGAGCAGGATCTGCTTGCCGCGCTCGAGCGTGCCGATGCCACCGATGCCGGTTCCGAACACGCATCCGATCCGGGCCGGGTCAAACGGGAGCTCGTCGCGATTCCAGCCCGCGTCGCCGAGCGCCTCATCGCCGGCCACCATCGCGAACTGGCTGAAGCGGTCGGCGCGACGGGTCTCCTTGACCGACAGATGCTCGGTCGGATCGAACTCGGTGGCCTCGCCCAGCCCATCCTCGATCCCTCGCGCGCCGGCGCGCCAGCGCTCGTAGAGGGTCCGGGCGCCGACCCCCAGCGGGGTGACGGCGCCGATCCCGGTGACGACTACCTGGCGTCTCATCCGGCTTTGCTCACCACCAAATCGACGGCGTCGCCGACGGTCTTGATCTTGCCGACGTCATCGCCCTTGAGCGCGACCCCGTATTCCTCCTCGATGATCTGCGAGACCTCGGTCAGGTCCAGCGAGTCGACGTCGAGTTCCTCGAACGTCGCCTCGGGGGTGATCTCCGCGGGCTCGACCCCAAGCTGGGTCAGGGCGTCGGCGATCGTCTTCTCGACCGCCTCGGTTGTGATCGTTGCTGGCATGGTTTCGCTCCTTCGCTGTGTCGTGTCTTAGATTCCCCACTCGATGACCCCGGCTCCCCACGTGAACCCGGCGCCGATCGCCGCCACCAGCACCCGCTGGCCACGGCGCAGCCGCCCGTCCTCGCGCAGCAGCCCGAGCGTCAGCGGGATCGAGGCGGCCGAGGTGTTGCCGGTCTCGCCGATGTAGTCGGCGACCTTCGCCGGCGCCAGCTCGAGCCGCTCCGCGACCGCGCGCAGGATCCGCGCGTTGGCCTGGTGGTAGACGAACAGGTCGATGTCCGCGAGCTCCAGTCCGGCGCGCGCGACCGCGACCTCGGTCGACTCCGACAGCCGCCGGACCGCGCTCTGAAACGTTTCGTGGCCCTCTACCCGGAGCAGGCGATCCTCGTGCGAGGCGGTGATCACGCCGCCGAGGCTGCCGTCGGCCGCGAGCACCACCGGCCCCACCGCTCCGTCGCCGTCGGCGCCGAGCAGTACCGCACCGGCGCCGTCGCCCCACAGCGCGGCCGTCTTACGATCGTCGTAGTCGGTCAGCCGGGTCAGGATCTCGGCGCCGATCACCAGCACGCGCTCCGCACGATCCGCCTCGATCTGCGCGGTGGCGAGCGCGATGCCGCTCAGCCAGCCGTTGCAGGCGGCGCCGAGATCGATCGCGCCGGCCCGCTCGGCGCCCAGCGCATGCGCGACGAGTGGCGCTGCATTGGGCGTCAGCTCGTCCTGGCTCAAGCTCGCCACGAGCACGAGGTCGACGTCGATCGGATCGAGGCCGGCGTCCGCGAGCGCGGCTCGGGCGGCCGACGTGGCGATGTCGCTCAGGCGCTCCCCGGGCGCCGCGCGGCGGCGCGAGCGGATCCCCGTGCGCTTCACGATCCAGTCGTGATCGACGCCGATCCGCTCCGCGATCGGCTCGTTGGGCACGACCTCGGCGGGCACATAATGGCCCAGCCCAAGCACCGAGGCGCTACGCAGCGTCGCCTCGTGCTCGGTGCCGAGCTCGGTCTGGGTGAACACAGAACTCATCCGCTCTCTCAGGCTTGACCGCGGCGCGCCCGATGTACACCGCAACGGCCGCCCGTTCCCCCCGGGCGGGGGGGTCCGCACAGCCGAGGCTCTCCGAATTAGTTAAATGCGAGCGGGCCCCTCGAGGGCCCGCCGGCGCGCATTCTGTCCTTCCCAGGGCGCAGTACGTGGGCCATCGAGTCGCGCCATAGCAGTGACTCGATGGCCCACGTCCATTTACCCCGCCAGCGCCTCGGCGCGATCGAGGACGATCGCGGCATCGGCATCGCGACCCCGATCGGCATCGGCATCGCGACCCCGATCGGCATCGCCATCGCGATCCCGATCGGCATCGGCAAACTCCGTGGCGCCACGCCGTGAGTCCCGCCGCCAGTTCACAACCGCCAGGACTCGCTCGGCCCGCTGTTCCTCGGTCTCGGATGACGCTTTGCGCGCCGCCTCTCTCAGCTCCGCTAGCACGGTTGCCATCGGCCCGTCCATCAGCCCGAGCCTCGGGAGCCACAGCTCAAATAGCTCGGAGAGGGACTCCGGGTAGAGCAGCATCTCTATCGCCGCCTCGACCCCCGGTGCGACATCTCGCTGATTCTCCCGATAACCACATCGACCGATGAAGGCGAGGACGAACAGATGAAGCGCCACCACGCGGTCCCAGCGTCGCCGCTGGCGCCTGCCGCCGTTTCGCTCGTCGTACTCGTCCGGCCGCAGGCCGTCGAAGAAACCTAGAACCTCTTCGACCTCGTCCTTCACCTCGAGTGCCTCGCTCTGCTGAAGAAGGGTCATGCACCGTCGACGGTCGAAGATCAACTCGTCCTGCTTGCTGCGCGTCCGCGGCAGCTTCGCGCTCTCGCTGTAGCAGAGATCGAGTAATGGTCGCAGGGCATCACTGCGGAAATGATCGATGCCTGGAAGCCCGTCATCCGGAGTGATCTCCGCGTGAATCGCGACCCACAGAAATCCCTTGGCGTAGCGCAGCAGATCGAAGTCCTTCTCCTCCGCGATCGACGGCTCGATGTAGAACGCTTCTCCCTCGAAGCGGCGGGAGATCGCCATCAGCTGCAAGAACCGGAAGACGACCGACTGAAAGTAGTACTGCTTGCGGTCAAGCCACTGTTCGCGAGGTGGGCATAGGTCGTCGTAATGCCCGTCGTAGAGCTGAGCGGCACGTCGGTCCCAGTCGAGTGCAGCTTCGAGCATCCGGCCCTTGTAGGTACTGATCAGCTCGCGGAGTTTCTTCCGCTCATCCTGCTCGTGCTGCCTACGCAGTTGATAGTCGAAGAACTTGCGATTGCCCAACAACTGTGTCCCGGCAGTGACGCAGGCAGAAACCACTGCGGACACGATGATCGGCTCTAGTACGTCGACTGACATATCCACCTACCTCCCAAGTGGGGCATCGCAGAATAAGATCGCGCGGGCATTGCCTCGTGTGACTAATGTCGCGAGTGATCTCGGCCCCTCAGCCGATGATCCCTACGCGCCGTCGCTTCCGATCAGAAGCGGCGTCATCCGGTCGGGGCCCACGTCATCGCCTGATCCGACCACTCGGCGTTTGGGCGGGATGCGAGAATGAGGACCAGGAGAACGAGACGGACGTCGCCACCATGCACGGCGTAAATACTGGGGCCCCTCACGATCCGATGGCAATCTGCGACCGCTGCGGCACCGAGAATCCAGGCGGCTTCCGCTTCTGTGGCGGATGCGGCGCTGCCCTGCCCGAGGCGGATCAGACGCATGACGCCCGCAAGGTCGTCACGGCGCTGTTCTGTGATGTCGCCGGCTCGACCTCGCTCGGGGAGGACCTCGATCCGGAGGTGCTCCACAATGTCCTCAATCGCTATTTCGAAGCGATCAGCGCCACGATCGAGCGCCATGGCGGCACGGTTCAGAAGTTCGCCGGCGACGCCGTGCTTGCCGTCTTCGGAATCCCGCTGGTGCACGAGGATGACGCGTTGCGCGCGGTGCGGGCGGCCGACGAGATCAGTGAATGCTTGCCGAGAGTCGCGGAGGAAATTGGGGTGGCGCTCCGCTTCCGCACCGGGCTCAACACCGGCTTGGTGCTTACGGACGAGGGTCGGACGCTCGCTATGGGCGATGCCGTCAACGTCGCGGCCCGGCTGGAGCAGGCGGCGCAGCCCGGGGAGATATTGCTCGGATCAGAGACGCTCCGCCTGGTTCGTGACGCGGTAGAGGTCGAGACGCTCGAGCCGCTCAGTCTCAAGGGCAAATCCGAACCGGTCCCGGCGTTCCGGCTGTTACGCGTCGATCCGGTGGCGTCGGGACATGCTCGCCGGCGTGACGTCTCGCTGGTTGACCATGAGCGCGAGTTGCGGCTGCTGCGTGAGGTGTGGGATCGGACCATCGAGGAGTTCGGTTGTCACCTGTTCACGCTGCTCGGCGCTGCCGGAGTCGGGAAGTCGCGACTCATCGACGAGCTGCTTGCCGACGTCGGAGGGGCAGCGATCACGTTGCGTGGCCGATGCCTCCATTACGGCGAAGGGATCACGTTCTGGCCGATCGTCGAGGCACTGACACCGCTCGGCGAAGGGAGCCAGTCCGTCCGCGCCCGGCTCTCAGCCGGTGGCGCAGCGACGCCCGGAGAGCTGTTTTGGGAGGTGCGCCGGCACCTGGAGTCGCTGGCCGCTGAGCGGCCCGTGATCCTGCACATCGACGACCTGCACTGGGCCGAGCCGATGTTGGTCGACCTGCTCGACCACATCGTCGATCTCTCGCAAGGGGCGTCGATCCTGGTCCTCTGCGCCGCTCGGCCCGACTTGCTGGAGGAGCACGCCGGGTTCGGCGCCGGCAAGCACAATTCCACCACCGTCTGGCTCGAGCCGCTCGGCACGGCGGACTGCGAGGAGCTGCTCGAGCACCTCGGCGACGAGCTCAGCCGGCGGGAGCGGGCGCGGGTGATCCGGACGAGCGAGGGCAACCCCCTGTTTCTGCAGGAGATGGCGGTGCTTGCACGCGAAGGTGGCGAGCTCCACATCCCGCCCACGATCCACGCTCTGCTGGCGGCGAGGCTTGAACGTCTTCCGGCCGACGAGCGTGAGCTTCTCGAGCGTGGGGCGATCGAAGGTCAGGTGTTCCACCGTTCCGCCGTTTCGGTGCTCGGTGGCCGCGCCTCACCGGTCGAGGTCGAGTCGCAGCTCGCAGGGCTTGTCCGCAAGGACCTGATCCGGCCCCACCCTCCCAATGTGCCTGGAGACGAGGCCTTCCGCTTTCGCCATCTCCTGATCCGCGATGCCGCCTACGAACGTCTGCCCAAGGCGAGGCGGGCGTATCTCCACGAGCGGTATGCCCGCTGGCTCGAGCAGACCACCGTCAATTTTCCCGAGGTCGATGAAATCGCCGGCTGGCACTTGGAGCAGGCGGTGCGCCATGAGCAGGACCTTCGACGCGAAGTCGATTCCGACCTCACGCGGGGGGCGGCAGAGCACCTGTACGCCGCCGGCCAGCGCGCGGGCGCCCGCAGCGATGTGGTGGCGGCCAGGAACCTGCTCGAGCGCGCGTTGACGCTCGCGCCTGAGGACGATCCGGTCCGCACCAGGATCGGCGTCGAGCTGGCCGAGCAGCTGATCGAGGCGGGCGACCTCGGGCGCGCGGATGAGCTGCTGTCAGCCGCTGAAGGCGATCAGAAGGACCTCGGTCCGGCCTCGCTGACCCGGCTCGAGTGGTTGGTCTACTCCAAGCCGGGCGAGGCCAACCAACAAATCGAATCGATGCTTCCGCGGATGCTCGAGGAGCTCACACGATCAGGAGACAATCGGGGCCTGGCCAAGGCCCACATGCTGGCTTTCTGGATGCGCTGGACGGCCAGTCGCGCAACGCTGGCCGGCGAGGAGGTAAGGCTCGCGGCCCGACACGCGCGCGAGGCCGGCGATGTCGGTCTGTGGTCGCGGGCCCTTGGGTGGTACGTCGCGACGCTTATCTACGGGCCGCAAAACGCACGGACGATCGCCGCGGAGCTCGTGGCGATCGAGGCGGAAGAACCGGGCCCGTATCTTGCCGCGTTCGTCGATCTCGGACGCGGCGAAGTCGAGCGACTCGACAGGTGCTTCGCCGACGCTCGCCGGCTCACCGAGCGCGCGCTCGAGGGCTTTCGTGCACTCGGGATGCACACGATGGCGGCCACCTGCGAGCAGTCGCTGGCATGGATCGAGCTCTCCAGGGGAGACGCCGTGGCGGCGCTCGCGTCGCTGCGGCGGGCCGACGCGATCCTCGCCGAATGCGGTGAGCGGTCGCTGCGATCGAGCACACAAGCGATGCTGGCGCGCGCATACGAACTGCTGGGCGCCGCCGACGACGCTCGGGCCGCGATTGAACTCGCCGAGGAGCTCAGCGCACCGCAGGAGGCAGTCAACTACGCAATCACCCACGACGTTCGTGCGCGACTGGCGCTCGCGGCGGGGGATCAGGAGGCGGCCGGACGGTGGGCCCGAAGCGCAGTCGACCACGCCCTGAGAACCGACTTCGTCGAGCTCCAAGCCGGAGCGCGGCTCATAGCCGCGCGCGTCGTGTCGGCTCGCGGCCGCATCGAAGAGGCGATCTCCGAGGCCCGCGCGGCACTAGCGCTCTTCGACGCCAAGGGGGATCGGCCCGGAGGCGACGCAGCGCAAGCACTGCTCGACACGCTCGAGCGCTAGGCCGAGGGGCGGGGCGTTATCGGTTGGCCAAGTCCTGGCGGACGGGCCTGAAACTCCCGCTCGCGGGTCGACTCAGAAGAGATGCGAGACGCTGAACGCGCTCCTTACATTCTTGTCGTCGACGTCAAGCGGCGGCTGTCCCCCAACCGTCGAGGGCAGCACCAAGTGGACTTCGGTTTCCGTGTTCTGATGGATCGACACGGTGGTCCCCTCCGGCACCGTCAGCCCCGCGTCTGTGAGCTCCTTATTGGGATTGGCGATCAGCCGCTGTCGATAGCCGTCGTCGGCCAGTGCTTCTGCGGCAACGCGCTGCAGTATCTGGTAACCCTCGTGGTTGCTGGGGTCGCTACTCACGTTCTCCTCCTTGTCTCGGTGGCTGCTGGACCCCGCCGGACACAGCCCCTGACCGCCGGAAGCGCGAGAGCCAGCGCTCGAGCTTCGGCTCGGACGGATGCTGACCCGGTAGCTTGGCGCAGCAGATCTGGGTGGTTCGATAGCAACCGATCGCGATCGCGGTCCGATCCGCGGCCGGGAGGCCCGTGAAGAACCCGACCGCCTCATCGACGTGGCCGAGGTCGAGCTCGTTGGCGTGCAACCGGACTCCGGACGCGGCGTCCACGCCCGGCGGGAGCACAGCGTCCAGCGCCGCGAACCAATTGTCGGACAGCCTCAGCACACGGCGCTCGAGCGCGTACACGTATCCCAAGAACTCAACCGGTTGCGGCCCCCGCACGACGCTGCCCGCATACTCCAGTCCGGCCGTCACCGCCGGCGCCGGCGGCACGGCCTGGACAAGCGCCCCCGCCTCGTAGCCGAGCGCTCGCAGATCGTCGAGCGGCATCTGATCGTGGCCCCGTTCCTCCTCGAGCTTCCGGCGCGCGAACTCGGCCAGATCGGGGCGCCCGGTCGCCTCGTATCGCTCAATCACGTCGGGCAGGAGCGCGACGCTGTGGTGGGCGCAGTGCCACTGGCTCGAGAGGTGCCAGGCCCAGCGCAAGGCGGTGATCGGCGGCTCCTGCACGGGGGGAGCCGCGCGCTCGGCCGCGGCGATCGCACCATCGAGCAGGTGACGCGTCGTCTCGGCGCTCGCCGGCAGCGAGTCTGGCATCGGGGCGTCTAACCCGAGCGGACTTCCCAGCCCGAGCGACGCGGGCAGCGGGAGCGCGCCGCCGAGCCCGAGCCCGAGCCCGCCGAACTGCGACTGGTGGATCCAAGCCGCCTTGCTCGTGGCGAGCAGAACCTCACCGTCCTCCAGACGCGCCCATTGCACCGGCATCAGACGCAACCCTAGGCCGAGTCCGCGCCGCGAAGCGCCTGCAGCTCGTCACGGAGCTGCTCGATCTGGAGTTCCGGCCGGGCGGTTACATCTTCGTCGCTGATGATGACCCACGCCTCCTCGATGCAGGCGGCCGTCCAATCCACTGTCGAGGACTGAAGCCCACCCCACGTAACCCACGTGTCGCTCACTTCGTCGGCCTTCACCTTGAGGATGCAATGCTTATCGTCAGGGTCAGGTTGGCCGCCATCGAGATTCCACGGCTTCTTCCGGGCAAACCGCTGAGTCGCTTTCGGTGTCAGATTTACTCCAACGTAGAGCCCATGGAACGCGGCCATCGCACTGTCGCACGCTGCTCGGCTCGTGTGGTCGACGGGCGCGAACGCGGCGATCGCTCCGGACGAATACCAGCTCAGCAGGACATCTGCGATGACTGCCCCCACGTCCTGGCCATCGGTCGTAGGTCAGGTACTCCTCGACCAAGGCGTCGGTCTTCTGCCACGTCTCCCGTTGTCGGTACGCTTTCGCCTTGGCCATCCGGTAATGCTGTCGTGCTGCGAACGCGCAATCGCCAACGCCCTTCGGCTGGACACACGTCGGATCGGGTCCGTTACACAGCATGACCCAGTCGGTGATGCCGCCGGATACGTCGAGCGGATACTCGAGCGGCTCGAAGGGCTGCGTCATGTACGACGGCAGCCATTGAATCGGAAACCGTTGAACGGGCGGCTTGACCGATTGTCTGCCCCGCTTGCCAGCCTTACGTGGACCCGCCATTTCCCACTCCTTCGGGTCACGCGCAGGATGTGCCCGCACGAGTCGCCCCAGGTTGCCGCACAAGCCTACGATGGCCCAAGCCGCCCTGTCAAGGATCGTTGGCCGAGTCCGCGCTCATGGTCGTCGGGCTCGATCTTCTGCCCCTCCTCGGGCTGCTCAGTCCTCAGCGGACAGCGGCCTCGGGTCTCGCTGCTCGAGCGTGACCTCGGGCTAGCGCCGCCACATCCGGCCCGAGGAGCAACGATCCGCTGACCGGTCGATTCCCGCCGCCGGACAGAACCCTAGGCTCTGGCGGCAAAGCGTGGACGGGACGGCTGACCCCATGTCAGCTGCAGCCACGCCACCGTTCATGCCCAAACACCAAGGAGCCGGTTTATGTCCGACAACGTTTACTCGGTCAGTGAGATCGTGGGATCCTCGTCAACCACGATCGAGGAAGCGATCAACAGTGCGCTCGCTCGGGCGCGCAAGACCCTGCGCAATCTTGACTGGTTCGAGGTGACCGAAGTCCGTGGCCACCTCACCGCCGAGGGTACCGTCGAGCACTACCAGGTGACGCTCAAGCTCGGCTTCCGCATGGAGGACTGACCGGTCGACCGTGATCGCCGTGAGAACCAGGTCGGCTAGAGTCGACCTATCCGAACCCTCGCCGGTCCAGCGATAGCTGTCCTTGCGCTGGCCGGGTGCGCGTCGAGCGCGCCCGAGCGCCACACGACTACCGTGTCTGACGACACGGCGACGATGCCGGCGCTAACCGAGCGAGCTCGTCCGCAAGTGGTCGAGCCGATCGCCGGGCAACAATCAACCACGCGGACGAGCGCCAACGTCAGCGACCCGACGGCCGCCGCGCCGCTACCTGCCCCGAGTCTCAGCCAGCCGGCGACCATCACCCGCGCGCCCGCCAAAGGAGCTCCGACCGATGCCCAGGTGCGCGCCGCAGTCGCCGAGTTTCAGCGCGCGGTCGCGCGCTATCACCTGGACCGACTTGACCTCTCGAACAGTCTCTTAGGCCCGGGCCAAGTGCCGGGTGGCCAGTGGAACGTGAGCATCGCGTCGGTGTTCACCGCATACGGCAACGGTGTCGCGTGTGGCGGGATCTTGCACGTGGCAACGCTGGGTGTCGCCAATAAGACGTTGCCTTGCGGAACCGAGGTTATCTTCCGCTACGGCCAGCGAGCCATCGAAGTACGGGTGATCGATCGCGGACCGTATATCGCGGGCCGAGAATGGGACCTCACCGGAGCCACTGCTGAGGCCCTCCAGTTCCCGGGACTCGGACCGATCGAGTGGCGACTGGCGCCGTGATCGCAAGTTCGCGGATGCGCCGTCCCCCGCTCCAAGCGGGAGACGGCGCTTCCTAGTCGGTCCCACCGAGACGTTGCACCGTTTATGGCGGCCCGGATGACTCGGCGCCCGTGCCTACGGGATTCCGAAGTATTTCTTGAACGATTCGCCCCAGATGGTGGTGGACCCTGACGGTGGGCTGGCGGCTCCGGGGTCCGTCACGTCGGCCAGGGTCCGCGCGTTGGAGGTGGGCGATCCCCATCCGATCTCGATCCCGGTGCCGCTGGAGGCAAACGACGCCACCCGCTGTCCGGCCCGGAACGCGGTCCCGACCCTGGTCGTGACGGGATTGATCTGCTCCGCGACGTACCAGTAGTCCGAGAGCGCGCCGGGCGGCTGGCTGTCGAATTGGAACAGAAGCAGTGGCTGGCCGTCAAACCAGTCGCCCATTACCTGCACCAGTCGGGAGGCGAGCGGCGCGTAGATCCCGGCGCCGGGGCGCGCGCTTCCGTCGACGCCCATATCGTCGCGCTCGATCGTGAAGCCGGGGATCGGGTCTGACCCGGCCCGGATCGAGTCTGACCCGGGGTTGCCAGCGGCGAGAAGCGGTTTTTTGCCGGTGGTCTTGGTGACCGCCGCCAGCAGCGTGGCCGAGGTGCGATTACCGACGGAGCCGCTGGCGGGATACAACTCGTAGGCGAGCTGAAACCGCCGGACCGCAGACTTGGTCACGGTTCCGAAATACCCGGTCGCCGGGACCTGATAGCCCACGTCTGACAGCCACGTCTGCAGCATCTCGATATCCGTCCCCGACTGACCCTTTCGCAATGTCCGCGTAAACACGGGGGCGGATGACTTGCGCGCCACGACCTTATCGTGCACCGGCGCCCCACCCGAACTCGCCCATGCGCTCGCGCAACAGAACAGCACCCCTACCACCACACCCGTCACACCCGCCGCGCGTTTCATCCACCCAGCAGGTATCACGACCATCCCCCCAACCCGCCGCTGTCGCCCGTGCTTGCACACGGTGAGCACCGAAAAGCTGCAGGAAGTGAACCCATGCACGAACCTCCGCGGGCGCGGTGTTGTAAATGAACGCCTTGGCCTGCGGGGTTAGCTGACGGGCTAGCGCTCTTTATCTGAGCGCCTCTCGCGGACCACCGCGAGACTCGCCCCAAAAAAATTGGGTTCCCCGCTCCCCGGGACGGCAATCCGGAGACTCGGCGCGCGGCAACATATCAAAGAAACCAGACGCGTGTGAAAACGACCACGTCGCCCGTCTCTCACGCCACGACCCGCCGGCGCCACCGGCCCGTGCGCCGGCTGCGAGCGGGGCGGGATTCGTTTTGAACACAATCGACGAGCGCGGCATCCGTCGTGTGGTTTCGATATGCTGCCGCGCGATTAAACAGACCCAGCCGAGTCCCTGGACGACAAGTCGTCCTCGGAGCGGGGGACCCCACAGGAGCCCGTCCAGGCTCTCGGGGCGAGTCGCCGGATTTACGGCGTAGCGCAGCTCTTTCAGCGCGAGCCCGACAGCTAACCCCGTAGGCGCTAGAGAGAGAAGGGGTTCTCCTTGTCGAAGTCGAGCTTTCGACGTGCGGTCCGCTTTGCGGGCGTCGTCCCTTTTGCGGCCAGTGTCCTCTTCGCCGCTCCGGCAGTCGCTGACAGCAGCGGGGGCACGTCCCCGACGCCCGGCCCCGGCCAGACTGCCACGACCGGCAGTCCAGGACAGCTCGGTGCGCGCGTGCTGCACCGCGGCATGCGGGGGAAGGATGTGCGGCTGTTACAAGAGGACCTGACGCTCGTGGGCTTCCAGACACCGGTTGACGGCGCATTCGGCGCCCAGACCAAGCAGAGCGTCGCGGCCTTCCAGCGTGCACACGGCCTGAGCGCCAACGGCGTGGTGAACGCCGCCGTCGCCAAGGCAGTGCTCGCCTTCGTGAAGGCTCTGCGGACAGGGGGCCCGGTTCAGAAGGCGCACATCAACCCCGACGGGACTGCGACGGCGCCGGCAAGCGCGCCCCCGGCCGTCAAGGCGGTGATCGCGGCGGCGAACCGGATCATCAACAAGCCGTACATCTACGCCGGTGGACACGCCAGTTGGAACGCTCCCGGATACGACTGCTCGGGCGCAGTCAGCTACGCGCTCCACGGCGGTGGCTTGCTCTCTGCGCCACTGGCCGTGCAATTTGAAGGCTACGGAAGCCCCGGACCCGGTCGCTGGATCACGGTCTACGCCGATTCACAGCACGTATTTGCCGCCATTGCCGGACTTGCATTCGACACCGCCGACTACGGCGGGCCGAACATCCCGGCCGGCTCCGGGCCGCGTTGGCGGTACAACCCGACCGGGAATCTCGCCGACGGGGGAGATTACGTGGTTCGGCACCCGCCGGGCTACTGAGAAAGCGGCGAGGCCCCACCCCAAGGCCCCACCCAGGAGGCGGCCGCCTCGTCCTGCGCGACGAGATCTGCCCGATCACGGTCTACGCGAGACGGAGGCGCGAACGAACGAATGCCTGGATCTGACGGGCCTCGGGGATCCGCATTGCGAGTACCACCCATGCGTACACCGCCGACGCGGCGATGATCGCGACGCCGAGCGAGACAATCTGACCGAGTAAGGAACGGCCTACCAGTCGGTCGATTTCGTGCCACAGACCCCAGGCGACGACAGCCATGATCGCCGTCGCCACCACGATCCGAATGGTGATCATCGTCGTCTGGGCACCCTCGAGCCGGCCGCCGAAACCCTTACGCAGCCGGTGCAGCTGGAGCGCGGTCATGACGGCGTTGGCGCTGGCGGTTCCGATCACCAGACCCGCGATTCCGAGCGGCTTGTACAGAGCCAGGCTCACGATCACGTCGACGGCCATGTTGATCGCCGCGAGCCGGGTGGCGATCCAGGGACGCCTGAGCGCGAAAAAGGCGCGGCTGAGCAGGATGTTTACGCCGGCGAAGGGCAGGCTGAAGGCGTACCAGAACAGCGCCGTGGAGACCAGGTGGGTCGAGTAGGCGGTGAACGCGCCGCGCTGGTATACGAGCCGCGTGATCGGCGTGGCAAGCACCAGCAGGATCGCTGCGCAGGGAATCATCAGCAGGTTGATCTGGCGCATGCCGTTTCCGAGGGCGCGGCGCATCCTTGCCGGCTCGCCCCGGACCACGAACCGGGTCAGCGCGGGGAACAGCACGGTCGCCACGGCGACGCTGAAGACCCCTTGAGGCAGCATGTAGATGCGGAACGCGTTGTCGATCGCTCGCGGCGCCTGATCGGAGACCAGCGCGCCGAATATGGCGTTCAAGAAGCCGTCGAGGTTGATGATCCCGATGCTGATCGTGACCGGTAGAAACAGGATCAGCACCTGCCGGATCCGGGGATCACTCCAGTCGACCCTGAATCTGACCCGGAAGTCCACCCTTCTGAGGGCAGAGCCGACCATCAACAGCTGGACGATGGTGGCCACGAGCCACGCGACGGCGTACGCGTAGAGCCCGTCGCGGCCGTGAAAGCGCGAGTGCAGGACGACGAGCAGGACCAGGATCACCAGGTTCCACACAGCCGGCGCGAGCGCGGCGATCGAGAACTCGTCGTAGGACTGGAGGATTCCGACGAGTAAGCCGGTGAGGCTCAACAGGAGCACGACCGGAAACAGCACGCGCGAGAGGCCGACCGTGAGCGCAACGGTCGCCCCGTGAAGGTCGCCGGTGAACAGCGGCACGACGTACTGGGCTGTGAACATCCACAGGACCGTCACACCGCCGAGCGCGATCGTGATGATCCAGAACAGCGCCGAGGCGAGCCCGAACGCGTCACGCTTACGTCCCTCGTGCAGGAGCTCCGTGAACACGGGCACGAACGCGGCCGACAGTGCTGCCTGAGAGAACAGGTTGGCCATCAGGTTCGGCACCTGCGCGGCGATCGTGAAGGCCGAGGCTGCCGCTGAGGTCCCAAAGAAGCTGGCCGCCACGATCTCTCGACCCAGTCCCGCCACCCGCGACAAGCCGGTCGAGATGGCAAAGATGACGGTGTTCAGCGCGATGCGACGTCGCGGCTGGGGTGGCGACGGCGTTCCGGGTGGCGTCCCGGAGGAAACGTTAGGCGGCGAAATTGTCACCGGGGTGGCCTATGGTATGCGCCGTCCAGCGGCACGTTGAGCTGGCCGCGTTGGCCGATCAGCCGGGATCGGCGTAGCCACCCACGCGACTGCCGTTGACCGACGCTCGCCCTCGCCGGCTGGCGGCTTGGGACTGCTCGAGGACCCACTGCAGCACGTTCTCGTGGGCCCGGCGCTCGAGGTCGTCGTCGAGGGGCTCGAGCCGGAACGACGGGTCACGCCGGCGCAGCGCGGATTCGATCAAATGATCGGCCAGCGCCGGGTTCTTGGGAAGCACCGAGCCGTGGAGATAGGTGCCGATCGCGTTTCGATAGACGCAGCCCTCCCAGCCATCCTCCGAGTTGTTTCCCTCCCCGGCGAGGACGCGCCCGAGCGCTTGGGCGCCGGGACGCAGGTACGTGCGACCGCCGTGATTCTCGAACCCGATGAGGGTGCGATCCTCCCACTGGACGGCGAGGTTGCCCAGCGAGCGCACCGCGCGAGCATCGCTGATGCTGCGAAGCCGACTGCCGAGCTGAGCTGCTCGGTGGATCGTGTAGGACGGGAACATCGCGAGGCCCGGCAGCTCGGTGCCGTCGTACGCGCGGTAGAACTCCCCCCACAATTGATAGCCGCCGCACACCATCAGTGCTGCTGCCCCCTCCTCGATCGCGGTCTTCACTGCCTCGCCCTTGACCTTGACCATGTCATCCGCGATCAACCGCTGGTGAGAGTCCGCGCCGCCGCCCATGAGAAATAGATCGATGCGATCGGGGTCGACTGGATCATCGCGCTCGAGATGCTGGATTTCTACGTCGATGCCGCGCCATTCGCATCGTTTGGTGAGGCAAATCAAATTGCCACGGTCGCCGTAGTGGCACATGACACTGGGGTACAGATATCCAACTGTCAGCTTCGGCATGTCTCAGCTCTTCCAAAATGTCTGCAGATGACCTGATTTGGCCAGTGTCTCTCGAAGCTCCCACATCGCTGTGTACGTGGGTAACACACACAGTGTCTCCCCTTCGGGAACCCTGGCCAAGCCCAGCGCGAAGGCTTTGTTGACGTCGGGCTCGATGAGCACGTCCGGCGCCGGCGTGGCTCGAGAGAGCTCCGCGTACTTGAGCCGCAGGGCAAGATCCTGGGCGCGCCGGCCCGAGCAGATGACGAACCGGGCTTGCTCGCGACAGCGCTCCAAATCGACATCCCAGATCCAGGACACATCACGTCCGTCTGGGCCGTCGTCGTTGAGAGCCAAGAGCAGTCCATACGTGTGCTCATCGCCCAGGAGCAGTCGCAGCACCTCGTTGTAGCCGCTTGGGTTCTTGACCAACGCGAGGCATGCGTTCCTGCCGTCCACCGTGAAGCGTTCCAGTCTCCCGAACGCCGACTGCGCCGAGCCGACCGCCTCCACCACCGACGAGGAGCCCACGCCCAACGCGCTCGCTGCCGCCGTCGCGGCCAGCGCGTTGTAAGCATTGAAGAGCCCGCCGAGTGGCAGCTCGAGCTCGACGGCGCCAGTCGGCGTGACGGTCTCGACGCGACTGCCGTCGATCCCCTCCAGGTCGATTCTCCAGGCCGACAGCCGGGGGTTCGGTCGGCTCCAGCCGCAGACGGGACAGCTGTAGTGCCCAAAGTGCGCGTAGAAGACATGGGAGTACTGCAGGTCGGCGCCGCACCGTAGACAGCGCCGCGAATCAGAGATGTGCTCGAGCTCCGGCAGCGCGTGGCGCGAATCTTCGATCCCGTAGTACAGGACCGGGTTGGGCAGGTCATCTCCGAGATATGCGACCTGGGGGTCGTCCGCGTTCAGCACTACGGTGCTGGTCTGCGGAAGTGCCGCGAGCGCCTCTCTCCAGAGATGGGCGGTCCAGTCGAGCTCGAAGTACCGGTCGAGCTGGTCCCTGAGCAGGTTCGTGAAGAGCACCAAGCGGGGCTGTACAGCCTTGATCGCCGGAAGCAGGTGGCCCTCGTCGATTTCGAAGATCCCGATCGCCCGCTCGCCGACTCGGAGCGAGCCGAGCGCGTCGGATTCGGCGAGCAGGGTGGTGGCCAGGCCTGGAGTCATGTTCGAGCCCTCGCGATTGGTGAGTGGCTCCAGGCCAGACCTGCGCATGGCATCGGCGAGAATCCGCGTCGTCGTAGTTTTGCCATTGGTGCCGGTGACGAAGACGCAACCGTTCGGCACTGCGGCGGCGAGGTCCCGCAGGGCGGACGGGTCGATGCGCTGCGCGACCAACCCCGGATAGTTTGTCCCTCCTCCCTTCCCGAGCCGCCGCGAAAGCCACCTCGTCGCCTTGCCGGCGTCGACCGCCAACGTTCGGCGGGGGCGAAGCTTGAGCTGCTGGGTCGAGCTCATTGCAGTGCCTTGCGGGCAAACACCGACAGCCAATACGGCCGCACGATCATGTCGATGACGTGGCACTGATCGGCAAACGGAAGCTGGCGGACGCGCTCGATGAATGCTGCGTTGGTCGAATGTCGCGCGATGTCCAGCGAGATCTCCTGGTCGTAGTAGTCGGTCATCTTCAGCACTTGCATGCCCTGCGCCTCGAGCCAGCTCACGACGTCATGCAGGGATAGGTGGTTCTCCCAGACGTGAAGGAACTCATCCACGACCCAAACGTCGTCAGAGAGGTCGACGGGGGGCGCGGTGTAGTAGTTGCGGAAGTTGCGATCGCCGGTTGCGAAGTCACGAACGGCGGCGATCCGTTGCGTGAGGTCGCTGCCGTTCTGCGCACTGCTGATCGTCCGAATGACCTCCTGCTGGATCCGCCGTTCCCAGTTTCCGTAGAGCCCATAGATCCCTGTCCGGATGACGCCACCAGGTTTGAGCGCCCGACAGAGAATGCGAACTCCCTCCTCAGAATCGGGCAGGTGGTGGATCGTCCCCCACGACAGGATGTAGTCGAACTCGGACTCGAGCTCGAGCTCCATGATGTTCTGCAGATGGGCCCGCGCGTTGGTGACGTTCTCCTGAGCCAGCACCTCGTTCGCGCGGTTCACCGACGCCTCGGTGATGTCGAAGCCCGAGAATTTCACCTCGGGGAATTCCTGCGCATAGTCGAGGAGAATCAACCCGGTGCCGCACGCGATGTCCCCAAAATGCTTGCCCGCCGGGTCGATGCCAAGCTGCTGCAGGAACTCACGGACGTACGCCGCGTGCCGCCTGTATGAGTGCCTCCGCTGCGCACTGGGAAACGGGTAACGGGTATACATCTGCGCAACGCGCTGCGCAATGTCCTGGCCACTACTGGTCATTCCACCTTCGCTTTCATCGACGGGCTCTCGGAACACGGCAATGCGCCGGAGCCGCGGACGGGGTCCTCGGATTTTGGCAGGCTAGCAGGCCGGTCGGTCGCGTCCAGGGGGTTCATCCGGCGAGCGGTCGCGGCGGCTACGGAAGCTGAGTGTCGATCCACTTCTCGAGCGCCGGCCCGCTCTCGAGGCTGACGATCAGCGCGTAACGGGTGCCGGGACCTTCGTGGTAGCCGCCGTGGTAGAGCAGCTCGGAGTCGACCACCGCCTGCTGGTAGCGCGGGAGCGCAATCCTGACCTCTGAGCTCTTGTCGAACTGTCTGCTCCGGACGACGAGCGAGCTCGACTCGTCGTCGGTCAGCTCGAGCCAGAGCCGTACGACCCAGCCGTTCTTGTCCGGGTTGTTGACCGCATTGTTGTTATCGAGGTGAAGTCCCCACCGACACTCGCGCATCGTATTGGGCTGCATCCTCAGCAGCTGGACGCGCCCGAAGCGCGCGCCTATCGACTCGACCCAGCCGACGATCGTCGGGCACTTCTTGGCGTTCTCGGTCCAGACCCCGTCGAGGTCGGGCCTGCCATACGCCTCGAATCCCCGCAGCTCGAGCTCGCCGGTGGCCGACGTAATTGGCGCCAGGTTCGTCGAGGGATCGCTGGAATAAGTGGTAAACACGAGGTCCTCGTACTCGTGGCTGGGGAATTCGGGACCGTCGTACTTCTTCAGCAGCAGATAGCCGCCATTGGCCACGAGCTTCGGCATCCGGTAGTGCGGCGTCTGACGCTGGGTCAGGGACGGCCGCCGAATCCCGGTGGCGTGCAGGATTCGCTTCGTTTGCTCGTTCTTCAGAGCCGAGGTTAGAGTAGAACTGGGCACAGCGCTCCGATTTCGTGTTGTTTGACTGCTCACGTCGGGCATTTTGCCATCGGCGGCGGCGTAGCGCTTCCCCGAAGCCGCTCGCGGCTGGCTCCTGACGCCTAAAAGCCCTGCTCAGGACATCGTTTGAGTAAACCGCCCGAGCCGCGCCAGCAAGCGCGCGCCGGACCCCTCACAGCCGTGCCAATTGGCCGCCGTCGGTCCGCATCCGCACGCTCGATGCCGTGCCGGCGGACTTAGAAATGTCGCCGGTGACAAACATCACGAAACTGCTTCGTCGGGACCGTTAGCTTGGTTGTCGTGATGTGAGGACCGGTCCTCGCTGCGAGCGGCGGATGGAAAGACGCCGATTCGAGCGAGGAGTGAAAGGGGTGTCAGGAGTGTCGAGAATCATCGTGCTCGGCGCTGGAGTGTGCGGGCTGGCGTCCGGGATGATGCTGGCGCGCGACGGCCATGACGTGACGATTTTGGAGCGCGACGAGGGACAGGTTCCCGAGTGTCCCGAGGAGGCGTGGGAGCGTTGGTCGCGCGACGGGGTCGGCCAGTTCCGCCAAGCTCACCTGCTGCAGGCCGGAGGCCGCGCGGTCCTCGAGACCGTGCTGCCCGACGTCGCCGCGGCGCTCGCCGCAGCCGGGGGAGCGCGATTTGATGCGCTGGGCACGATGCCCCCGTCGATCGCCGATCGCGCGGCGCGCCAGGGCGATGAGCGGTTCGTGACCATCACCGCCCGCCGTCCGGCGTTCGAGCAGGTCCTCGGCCGCGCGGCGCAAGCCGAGCCTGGCCTCGAGATTCGCCGCGGTACGGGCGTCAGCGCCCTGACGACGCAAAGGCACAACGGCACGCCGCACGTGACCGGCGTGAGGACTGACTCGGGAGAGCAGCTGGCTGCCGACCTCGTGGTCGACGCGATGGGCAGGCGCTCGCAGCTTCCGCAGTGGCTGGAAGAACGCGGCTCCGACGCCGTCCACGAGGAGGCCGAAGACGCCGGCTTCGTCTACTACACGCGGTTCTTCCGCTCACGCGATGGAGCGCTGCCAGAGATTCGGGGTCCTCTGCTCGCGCCGATCGGCACGTTCTCGGTGGTGACGCTGCCAAGCGACAACGGGACGTGGTCGGTGACCGTGTACATCTCCACCGGCGACCGGCCGCTCAAACGCCTGCGGGATCCGGACCGGTGGACATCGGTCGTCGCCGCGTGCCCACTTCAGGCGCACTGGCTGGAGGGCGAAGCGCTCACGGGCGTGCTGCCGATGAGCGGCGTGATCGACCGCTACCGGCGCCTGATGGTGGACGGACAGCCAGTCGCCACCGGCGTTGCGCTGCTGGCTGACGCGTGGGCGTGCACGAATCCCGCGCTGGGCCGCGGCATGACGTTCGGGCTGCTGCACGCGCAGCAGCTGCGCGATGTCGCGCGCACTCATCTGGAGGACCCGAGCGAGTTCGCGCAGGCCTGGGATGCGGCCACCGAGGCCAGGCTGACGCCCTGGTATCGCGAGACGGTTCTGGAAAACCGGGGTCGGCTGCGCGAATACGAAGCCCTGCGCAACGGGATCGAGCCCGGGGAACCGGACGACCCGCTGGACGCGCTGCGCGCGGGGCTGATGACCGCGATGGCGCATGATCCCGATCTGTTCCGGGCGTTCCTCGAGTCCCGATGCTGCATCACGCCATTGTCGGAGACCCTCGCTCGTCCGCGGTTGGCCGAGAGGATCCGCGAGCTGGCGCGCGACCGGGACCGCCCCCGGATCCCGGGACCCAATCGCGAACAGCTGCTCGGACTGCTCAACTGAAACATTTCACCACCGGTGTTCCGTCGACCTTCTATCGTGAGGGTGACCGATGAACCCCGAAGACCTCACCGAGATCGAACGCGCCGGACGCCGCTGCGCCGTTTGCCGTACCGGACGCCACTGGCGCAAGTTCGAGGTGGTCCGCCCAGACGGCGCTCAGCCGATGGTGATGTGCGGCGCCTGCCGGGCCCGTTACGGAGACGCTCCGCCTGCGCGAGCGAGCCAGGAACCGGCTCCTGCGCCGGTCCCGCCACCGTCAACTCCCTCACCCGCGCAGCGGTCTCGGCAGCACGAGGATCGACTGAGGAAGGTGCTGCGCGAGCTACCGCGCGGCGAGCATTCCACGGGGAGGATCGCCAAGGCCGCCGGGCTCAACCACACAAAGACGCTCGGGAGGCTGCGCCAGCTGGAGGCGTCGGGCGAGGTCCGGCAGGTCGGCAAGCGTTGGTCGACGGAGCCGCCCCCGAGCGATCTCGAGGGGGCGTTTGACCGTCTGCAAGCCCGGACGAGCAACATTCGGATCGTTCGGGACCGCTCGCAAGTCGGCTGACCGAGCCGGCCTGAACCTAGGCGAGGCTGGCAACGGCGGCGAGAAGGCCGCGGCATGACTCCTCGACGCCGTATCGGGCGGCGAGCGAGGCAAGCGCCGCCTCGTGGGCGGGATATGTGTCTCGCCGTCCGGACGGGAGGTCGATCGGCAGGTCGGCCACCGGCGGCACCACGCGCAGCGCGCTCGCCAGGTACTCGCGGTCGGCGTCGCGCAACGGCCGATCGCGCAGCATGCCGGCGATGTCTCCATAGCGCCGGATCAGCTCCGCGGCGGTGACGCTGCCGACCCCCTTCAGTCCCGGAAGACCGTCGGAGGGATCACCGCGCAGGATTGCGAAGTCGGCGTATCGGCGGCCCGGGATCCCGTACCGGCGTGCCACCTCGCGCTCGTCGATCACCGACAGGCCCGACTTCTCCGGATAGAGGATCCGCACCCGCGGGTCCTCCACCAGCGCGAACAGATCCCGGTCGCCGCTGGCGATCTCGACCGTTCCGGGCGCGAGCCTGGCCAAGGTGGCGATCACGTCCTCGGCCTCATGGTCGGCCACGCCGACCATGCTCGATCCCGATGGCCCCGAGCAGCTCACGGATGATCGCCAGCTGCGGCACGAGCCCGGCGGGAACCGGCTCGGCCACCCGATGGGATTTATAGGTCGGGATCAGATCCACCCGCCATCGAGGACGCCACGCCCAGTCATCGGCGACGACGAGCTGCCGCGGCTGGCGCTGGACGATCAGACGCGCCAGGCGCTCGAGGAAACCCCGGACCGCGCCTACCTGTGAGCCGTCCCGCGCCCGGACACCCGCGCGCACGCCGTAATAGGCGCGGAAGATCAGGCTCGGTCCGTCGATCAGCAGCCAGTCGCACGACACGAGGGCACCATTCTGCCCGTCGGGAGTTGCCGCCATCAATGGCCCGCCCGGGCCACACCCCCCCCTTATAAATACCTCACGGAAGCCGCCCCGACCAGCGCGTCGACGCCGCCGCCGCCAGCAGCAGCAGCACCAGCCCGCCGATCGCGAACTCGGCGGTGACCTCGCGCTTGCGGGTCACTTTTCCGAGCTGATTGCCGAGGTGCCTGTAGATCGAGCTGAGCTCGTCGGCGCTCTGGGCGTTGAACGAGCGCCCGCCCGAGAGTTGAGCGATCTGCTGCATCAGCTGCGGATCGGGCGGCACCGGCACCGGCGGTCCGAACCCCTGCGGGTTGGCCAGCGTCCCGTCGGGCGTCCCCAGCGCGACCGTGTAGATGGGGATCTTGTCGTGTGCGGCTTGGCGCGCGACGGTGAGCACGTTGACGCCGGTGTTGGCATCGCCGTCGGAGAGGAGCACGACCGCCGAGGGCGGGTGCTTGGCATCCCCGCCGCGCAGCAGCTGCAGCGCGAGCTCCAGGGCGTCGCCGGTGTCGGTGGCCCCTCCGGCGGACTGTCCGTCGATGATCGATCGCGCCGGCTGATGGTTGGTCTCCGGCGCCTGCACGCCGTCGGGTGAGCTCCCGAACGCGATCGCGCCGACGCGCACATTGGTCGGGAGCTGGTGGATGAA
The DNA here is from genome assembly GCA_963767695.1 of uncultured Solirubrobacterales bacterium. Lineage (GTDB taxonomy): Bacteria > Actinomycetota > Thermoleophilia > Solirubrobacterales > Solirubrobacteraceae > Palsa-465. The sequence continues at coordinate 10,843 of CAVYFE010000018.1, read as the reverse complement.
CGCGTCGGCTGCGCGCTCGGCGGCGGCAAGCCGGGTCGGCTGGACGTCGGTCGCGGCCATCGAGCCGGAATGGTCGGTGACGAGCATCACCGACGCTTCGCCGACGGCGGCGCTGTAGCTGACGTGCGGGCGCGCGAGCGCCAGCGCGAGCGCCGCGATCGCGGCCAGCGCGAACGCGGCCGGCAGATGGCGCTGCCACGACGGCCCGGCGTCGGCGGCGAGCCTGACGGTGGAGACCGCGGGGAAGCGGACCACGTAGCGCTTGGCGCGCCGGCGGGCGAGGGTCGCGGCGGCGATCGCGGCCGGAACCAGCAGCAGACCGGCCAGCCAGATGGGCGCGGCGAACCTCATCGCAGGTGGCGTCCCAGCGCCAGCAGCCAGTCCTCGTCGGTGGACAGCGCGACGTGGTCGATCCGCAGCCGGCGCAGCTCGCGCGCCACCGCCTCGCGGCGCTCGCGCTCGAGATCCGCGAAGCGCTCGCGCACGCGGCGCCTGGAGGTGTCGACCTCGATCCGCGCGCCGCTCTCGGGATCGACCAGCGCCAGGTGTCCGACCGCGGGCAGCTCGGCTTCCCGCGGGTCGACGATCTCGACCCCGAGCACCGAATGGCGGATCCGCAGCGAGCCCAGCGGTCGTTCCCACGCGTGGTGCTCGCGGAAGTCGGAGATCACGACCACGAGCCCGGGCTGGCGCGCGAGCCGCGCGACGCGCCGCAGCGCGCCCGACAGGCCATCGGGGTCGTGCTGACCGTCGGGCGCGACGCCCTCGGCCAGCATCCGGCGCAGCGCGACCATCCCCGGCTTGGAGCCGCGGGCCGGGAGCACTCGGGGCGCGGCGGCACCGAACGCGACCAGCCCGACGCTGCCCGCCCGGCGCACGCCGAGGCGTCCGAACACGAGCGCGACTCCCTCCGCCACATCCGCCTTCAGCCGGCGCGCGGTGCCGAACGCCATCGACGGTGAGACGTCGAGCACGATCCAGGTGGTGAGCGCGCGCTCGGGCACGTGCAGACGCACGTGCGGCTGACCGGTGCGGGCGGTCGCGGCGGGATCGATATGGCGCACGTCGTCGCCGATCTCATAGGGCCGCAGCTGCGCCAGCTCGGTCCCCACGCCGACCCCGGCGGCGCGCCGATCGCCCGGCAGCATCCGCGCGATCAACCGGCTGACCGCCACATCGAGCGCGTCGATCAGCGGTTGCGGGAGCGGTCCCGGACCCTGCCGAGCCGCGGGCGGTTCCAGCGGCGCCGTGCTCACACCGCTCGCACCGCGGTTGGCGTCTCGCGCGTCAGGTGGTCGGCGCCCGGCTCGTGCACCGCCGCCAGAATCCGCTCGAGCAACTCATCCGCGGTCACGCCTTCGCTTAGCGCGTCGTAGGAGAGCACGATCCGGTGGCGCAGCACGTCCGCGGCAAGATCGCGGATGTCCTCGGTGACGACATGCCCGCGCCCGCGCAGGAGCGCGAGCACGCGCGCCGCCTGGACCAGGCCGATCGGGCCGCGCGGACTCGCGCCGAACTCGATCAGCGAGGCCAGCTGTTCGAGGCCGTGCTGGGCCGGGTGACGGGTCGCGTCGGCGAGCGCGACGGCATAGCCAATCGCGTCGCGATCGACGAGCACGGTCTGCGCCGCCGCCCCGTAGCGCCGCAGCTCATCGAGCGACACGCACTCGCGCACCTGGGCCGGAGCGCCGAGGCTGCGACCGACGACCGCCGCCTCCTCCCCCACGCTCGGGTAGTCGACGAGGATCTTCATCAGGAACCGGTCGACCTGGGCTTCGGGGAGCGGATAGGTGCCCTCGGACTCGATCGGGTTCTGGGTCGCCATCACGATGAACGGCAACGGCACCCCATACGTGGTCCCACCGATCGTCACCTGCTGCTCCTGCATCACCTCGAGCAGCGCCGACTGGACCTTGGCCGGGGCGCGGTTGATCTCGTCGGCGAGCAGGAAGTTGCAGAACACCGGGCCGAGCTCGGTGTCGAAGCCGCCGGTATCGGGCCGGTAGACCCGCGTGCCGACGAGATCGGAGGGAACGAGGTCCGGGGTGAACTGGATCCGGCTGTAGCTACCGCCGAGCACGGCCGCCAGCGTCTTCACGGTCAGCGTCTTGGCCAGTCCGGGCACGCCCTCGAGCAGCACGTGCCCACCGGCGAGCAGGCTGACCAGCAGCCGCTCGAGCATCGCGTCCTGCCCGACGATCACCCGCTTCATCTCGTACAACGCCTCCTGCAACGCGTCGCGCGCCTCCCCGCGCAAATCGTTGGCCTGCTCGATCTCGGTCATGAGTCCTCCATGGTCATTAGATGAGGCGGCCGAACCAGCGCAGCGACAGGACGCTGCCGAGCAGCAGCAGTACCAGTCCTCCGCCGGCGAAGCTCGCGGTGATCTCGTGTTTGACGTGCTTGTGGCCTAGCTCGGCCGCGAGGTGCGCATAGACCGCGCTCAGTCCGGCCGTGTCAGCCGCCGTGAACGCGCGCCCGCCGGACAGGCTCGCGACCTGCTCGAGTTCCTGCGGGCTCGGCGGCACGTACACGGTGACGGTCGTCGCGCCGCGCCTGACCTGGACCTTGCCATTCGGCGTCCCCAGCGCGACGGTGTAGATCGGGATGTGCTGGGCGGCCGCCTGGCGAGCCGCCACGAGCGGGTCGCTGCCGACATTCGACGCGCCATCCGAGATCAGCACGATCGCGCCCGGGGGGCGCTTGCCGGCAACGAGCGGGAGGCTTTTCAGCTCGCGCATCGCGGTCAGGATCGCGTCGCCCATCGCCGTGCCGCCGCTCGAGCGCAACTGTCCGAGCGCGGCCTGCACCAGCGCGTGGTCGGCGGTGGGCGACTGGAGCACGACCGGCGTCTTGGAGAACTCGAGCAAGCCGACCTGATCGCGGCTTGGAACGTGCGATACGAACACCGCGGCGGCGTGCTCCGCGGCGCGCAGGCGCGTGGGGGCGACGTCGGTGGCCTCCATCGAGCTGCTGACGTCGTTGGCGAGCATGATCGCGCCGTTGCTGACCGGGACGGCGACGCTGCGCTGAGGCCGGGCCGCCGCCACGATCAGCACCGCGAGCGCGAGTACGAACGCCAGCATCGGCACGTGACGGCGCCAGCGGGGACGGCGTGGCGTGACCGACGCGGTCAGCGCCGGCGAGGTGAACGCCGCGGCCGCGCGAGCCCGGCGGCGCTGCTGGCCCGTGTACCACCTGATCACCAGGGGGATGCCGAGCAGCGCCAGCAGCACGAGCGGCGAGGCGAAGCTCATGGTGTGTGGGCCGGCCGGGCCGCCAGCGTGACCAGCGTCGAGTAGCCGACCGGCCCGCGGTTGAACTGAATCTGGATCTGGTTGCCGGCGCGCAGTCCGGCCAGCGCCGCGGTGACGTCGCCGGCCGTCTGGATCGGCTGGTTGTTGATCTGGGTGATCACGTCTCCCGACTGCAGCCCCGCTGCGGCGGCAGGACTGCCCGGCGCCACGGTGGTGATCATCACGCCGCCGCTGAAGGGCGAGTTGGCAAGGCCGACCCCGAGCCAGACATGGTTGGCGGTCGCGGCCTGCGAGCCATGGCCGGAGCTGACCAGCAACGAGGTCACCCCGAACGCCACCCCGGCGCTGAACAGCGCGACGACCAGGACTGCCAGCGCCACGGCGAGCCGCCGTCCCCGGCCGGCCAGCCGCCCGCGGCCGTTTCGGATCGCCTCGCGTGTGTCGGCGATCAAGCGCGCGAGGGTCCGGCGGGCGGCGCGCAGCCAAGCCACGACGCGCTGCGCCGCCGAGGGCTTCGAGGGGGGCGGGGGAACCTCGGGTCCGCTGTCCGCAGGCTCCTCGGATTGGGCACGGCGCCTGGCCAGCTCCTCCGCGACGGCCGCGGAATCGAGCTGCCAATCGCCAGACCACAAATGCCGTGGAGAGCTCATTCGCTCGAATGCAAAGTATGAGACGTGCGTGAGATCTTCTTAAGAGTCGGGGGCAGGCGCGGTCGCCGGCGCGGGCGGGCGGTGCGGGGCGGTCGCCGGCGCGGGCGGGCGGCGCGGGGCGGGCGTTGCCAGGCGGAGCGCGAGGACCCGCGCCGGGGCGGGCGGTCAGCTGACGAGCAGTCCGTTTAGCCCGATCGCCAACAGCGCCGCGCCGGCGGCGCCCGCCACCGCGGTGAGCGTGAGCTGACCGAGGCGGCGGATCCGCGCCTCGGCTGAGGTGATCCACCCGTCCGCCCGGTCCCCGGCGAGCCGTCGGCCGGCGAGAATCGCCACCAGCGGCACGACGAAGATCGCGTTGTAGACGATCAGCAGCGAGATCTCGAGGGGCGCCACCACGCGTGCGGCGAGGATCGCCGAGATCGCGCCGAAGTACATGAACGCGGTCGGAAGCTCGACGGCCATGATGCCCGCGCCCAATGCGAAGGCCGATGCTCGCGAGTGGACGCGGGGCATGCGCGGCGCAGCGCTCGGGCTGCCCCGCGAGCGCCACAGGAAAATCGCCACGCCCAGCGCGAGGACTCCCAACGTCGCCAGCAGAGCGTGCTCGACCGGCCCCTGGACGTGGTGAAGCAAGGCGATCAGCACCCGCCCGGGCCCGAACACGAGCACGATCCCGCCGGCCAGGTAGACCGCGAATACGCCGAGCGTGTAGCTCGCGAGCCGCGCCGCGGGGGACGCGCCGGCGAGCCACAGCGCCGGAATGATCGTCGAGGGGTTGATCGAGTCGGCCAGCGCGATCGATGCTACGAGCGCCGTGACCCCGAGCATCGGCCAGCCTTACGGAGCCGCTCGCGGGGCGGTCCGGTCGCTCGGCACGCGCGCGCTAGAGCTGTTGCACGTTGACGGCCTGCGGGCCCTTCGCTCCCGCCTCCGGGTCATAGGCGACGCGGGCGCCCTCGGCGAGCGAGCGGAAGCCGGTTCCGACCACGGCCGTGTGGTGCACGAACAGATCCTTCCCGGCCTCATCGGGCGTGATGAACCCATAGCCCTTGTCGTTGCTGAACCACTTCACGGTTCCATTGGCCATCGCTGGTCTCCTTCGGTCATGTGCCGCGTACGAGGAGAGCCGGAAGAGCGATGACCTGCGAGCGCTGAACACGATTGCGGGTCCCGACTGGACCCGTCTTGAGGTCAAGACCCTAGCACCGCGGCGGCGAGGCGATAGCCTAGTCAGCCGCCCTGACCCGTGAGCGACACGACGGACATAACCCTTGTCACCGGCGATCGCTACCGCGTCGAGGGAGACGCCGACCACGTGGAGCGGATGATCCTCGACGCGGCTCGCGGTTCGATCATGCAACTCGCGTGGATGGTTGAAGCCGAAACGGGGGAGCGCCTGGGCGTCAATCCCGAATCCGTGGTGCTGCTGCGAGCGGTCAGCTCCTAGGCGCGATCGTCGCCGGCCGGCGCGTCGCCGAGCCCCGCCGGCGCGTCGCCGAGCCCCGCCGGCGCGTCGCTGGGCGCTGCCGTGGCGTCGCCGAGCCCCGCCGGCACGTCGCCGAGCGGCCCGGGCGGATTCTCCGACGCCTGCTTGCGCGCGTTCTTCTTGGCCGCCTTGTCGAGTCGACGCTCGCGCAACTTGTGTTCTCGGGCCAGCTTCGCAAATGTGGTCTTCTTCTTGCCGCTTGAGGCCATGCTTGTCCGTCCTTAGTTCTCGAGTTTCACGGCCGAGCATCCGCACGGCGCCCTGGTGGTGTCCGACACCAGCTTGTTGACATCGCTGCTCCGAGGAGCGGCGCGGGCCGGCCGCACGCTGATGGCGGCCGGGAGATCCGCAAGCTAAATGACCTGGACGTTGGCGGCCGCCGGGCCCCTCGGACCCTGCTCGGCGTCGTAGCTCACCTTTGCGCCCTCGGCCAGCGACTTGAAGCCGCTGCCCTGGATCGCGCTGTGGTGAACGAACAGGTCCTTGCTCGAATCGTCAGGCGTGATGAAGCCGTAGCCCTTGTCGTCGCTGAACCACTTGACAGTTCCTGTAGCCATGCATTCCCTCCCGGGAGATCGTGTGCTGCGAAACGCGGGAGGTGCAAGAGCAACAACTACGAACGCTGGCACTACTTCGCCGGGCTGGGAGCCCGGCACGTACACCTAGTCTACTTGCTCGGCCGACAGATCCGTTGCCAGCGCCATCGCGCCGAACACGCCGGCCCGGTCGCCAAGCTCGGGCGCGACGAGGAAGTCCTCGACCCGCTCGGCAAGGAGCGGCGTCTCGAGGTAGCCCGCGACCAGCGCCCGTAGCCGCTCGCGAACCATCCCCAGCAACCCCCTGCGCTCCATCACGCCGCCGCCGACGATCACCAGCTCGGGCGAGAAGACCGAGACGATGCTGAGAATCCCCAATCCGAGCTGCTCGGCTTCGATACGCCAGGCGGGATGGTCGTCGGGGAGCTCATCCGGGGCGGCCTGCCAGCGCGCGGCGATCGCGGGACCCGACGCGAGGCCTTCCCAGCAGTCCCCGTGCACCGGGCATACGCCGGCGAACGCCCCGTCGTGCGGGACCCGCAGGTGGCCCACCTCGGGATGGATCAGACCGTGCCACGGCTGCCCGTCGATCAGCAGCCCCCCACCGATGCCTGTGCCGACGGTCAGGTAGCACAGCGATCGCGCGTCGCGACCGGCTCCCCAGCGGTGCTCCGCGACCGCCGCGGCGTCGACGTCGTTCTCGAACGCCACCGGGACGCCGAGCGCGTCGCGGATGACGGGCGCCACCGCGACGTGCTGCCATTCCGGCTTCGGCGTCGTGGTCACGTGCCCCCACGTGGGGGAATCGGATTTCAGATCGACGGGACCGAACGAGCCGATCCCGATCGACCGAGGTGCCGGTCCGGCGCGGAAGAAATCGACGATCCGCTGCAGCGTCTGATCGGGCTTGCCGGTCCGAAATTGCTCAGTACGGGCGACCTGATCAGGACCGGTCCCAAGCGCACAGACGCACCACGTGCCGCCGGTCTCGACGCCACCGTAGAGGTTGCTCACGATTTTCGCGCCATCGGTAATGAGTTCCGCATTACGCCACCTGCTGAAGGAACCACGCGATCGACGGGGCGAAGATCTGGGACAGCGTGAACGCGAACGCGTTGCCGAGGATTCCATTGCCGGCCAGGTTGTGGGCCGCGCGGTTCAGACCAGCTCGCAGCGCGCGGTCGATTGTCTGCCTGGTCCAGCGAATCCGCTTGATGCCCGGCGCGGGGACAAATGACAGGACGAGCTCTTCGCGGGTGGTGTGGAGCTCGCAGGCGGCCCCGTCCAACGTCGCGCGCGCGAATCGCTGGACCGCACCGTCGAGGCCCCCGCCCGTGAGCCCCGGCTTTGTCGTGCACGGGTCGGCGAGCCGCGGCTGACCGAACGACACGGCGCCGAGCGCGAGCTCCAGCGCGATCAGGGCAACTGCTGCCACCGCGAGCGCCGCGAGCGCACGCTTCCCCGTGCGGGTCGTCATCCGAACGCGCTCCGGCGGGCGAACAGGATCGGGATGAGCGCGAGCGTGGCGAGCAACGCGCACAGCGCAAGCGCCCGCCGGAAGCTGCGGGTGAGGGCGTCCTGGAGCGCGGCGACCAGCGAGTCGCGAACTCGTCGCAGGCGCTCATCATGTGCTGCGCCATGGTTGTTGAACGGCTGCGCGAGGTCCGGCACAGTGCCTCTGGGGGCGCGCTTGAGCGCGGCACGGAGGTCAAGCGCGATCGGCACCTCCTGGCGGATCGGAACGTCGGCGTTCAGGAGCACTTTCGCGCCACCGAGCAGGGCGTCACGGCCTCCCAGCTGCAGGTCGTGGGAGAGCAGCGGCGCGACCAGCACGAGCGACAGCACCAGACCCGCGTGCCGCGCGCCGATCGTCACGGTCCCCTCGTGCACGAGCCCCGCGTCCGGCGTGACCGCCTGCCGCGTCAGCACCGGGACGGCCAGCCCCATTCCCGTCCCGCACAGGGCGAGCGCCGTGACAACCAGCACCATGCTGGTGGCGGGCAGCAGCGCCAGTGCGACCAACCCCGCGGCCAGCAGCAGCGCTCCGGCGCCGGCGGCGGTCCCCAACGAGAGCTCCCTGCTGAGTCGATGGGCCGCCAACGCCGCGAGCGGGAGCGCGCTCACCGCCGCGGCGCCCGCGATCGGCGATCGTCCCCAGACCGAGACCAGCAGCAGCACGGCCAGGAACAGCGCTCCCACGAGCGCGCCGAACAGCAACGCTAGACCAAGGTTCGCCGCGACGCGGCTGCTCCCGCCGCGCCCGCTCGCCGGGTGCGAATGAGACTCGAAGGCCGCCACCAGCGCCACGACCGCGACCGGAGCCTGGAAGACGAAGATCGCCCGCCAGCCGAACAGCTGCGTGAGGATCCCGCCGAGCGCCGGCCCGAGCGCAGCCCCGAACGTCCCTGCCGCGATCCACATCGCCACCCCTCGCGCGCGCGAACCAGACAGCGCTGAGAGCAGCGCGAGCGAGCCGGCGAGCAACATCGCCGCGCCCGCGCCCTGCAGGCAGCGAACACGATCAGAGCCGGGAGGCTCCACGACACCGCGGAGCCGACGGAGCCGGCGCAGAACAGGGCGAGGCCCGCCCGGCTCAGATTCCCCGCATCCACCCGCCTGATCACCGGGATCAGCACGAAGGCAGCCGCGGCAAGGACGAGGTTGTAGGAGGTGATCACCCACGACACTCCGACAATCGAGGTGTCAAACCTCGCATAGAGCTCGGGCAGTGCGAGCACCACGATCGACGAATCGGCGAACGCCACCGCAACCGCCGCGGCCACCGCAGGCGCCAGGAGAGGCCTGGGCCGCTTTCCCTCAGGCACACGCGAGTCTGGTGATCGGCTCACGCCAACGCCGACGCCACCGGCGGATCCCAACGCACAACGCGATTATCCAGCTCTCAGAGGACCGTTCCCAGTAGGCTCGGCCGGTGCTCGCACGCAATCTCCTCCTCGGTGCGCTCGCCGCGTTGGGTCTCGTCGCCCCTGGCATCGCATCTGCGGCGACGCCCTATTACCTCGCGCTGGGAGACTCGCTGTCGCAGGGCGTCCAGCCCAACTACCGCGGTGCCTCGCTCGAGACCGACCAGGGTTACGCGGACCAGCTGTTGACGATCGAGCGCCGGCAGCTTCCGAACCTCAGGTTGGTCAAGCTGGGCTGCCCCGGCGAGACGACGACGAGCATGCTCACCGGCCACGGCAACGAAGCCGCCGCGAGGTTCTTCCACTGCCCCCGGACCGGTGGCTCGCAGCTGACCGCGGCCGAGCGGTTCCTGCGCGCGCATCACCAGCCTGGCGAGGTCGCGCTGGTGACGATCGACATCGGCGCAAACGACGTCGATGGCTGCGTTCTCCCGGGGGTGAACCTGGGCATGTGCGTCGCCGCCGGTGAGGCATCGATCAAGCGCAACCTTCCGCGCATCCTGCGCGGTCTGAAGCAGGCGGCACCCGCCGGCGCGGTGCTGGCCGGGATGACGCTGTATGACCCGATTCTCTCCGGCTACTTCAACGCCGACCCGTCGGTCAGAGCGCTCGCATCGCTGTCGGTCACGCTCGCGAAGGTCATCAACGGCGAGATCACGGCTGCCAACCACGCCGCTGGTTTCAAGACCGCCGACGTTGCCGGCGCGTTCAAGAGCTACGACGGGACCGTCAGCGTTCCATACAACGGGCAGCCGGTCCCGGTCAACGTCGCGACGGTGTGCAGCTGGACCTGGGCGTGCACGCCTCCTCCGAGCGGCCCCAACATCCACGCCAACAAAAACGGCTACGCGGTGATCGCCAAGGCGTTCGCACGGGTCATCGGCCGATTGCCTAGAGTCGCCCTGCCTCCACCGACGGGCGGGCTCGGCTGAGAGGGTCGTGATCGGGGTCGGCAGGGACCCCGTGACCCGGCAGTTATCGTGCGCCACGGCGTGCGGACCCTGGTCATCTCGGATCTCCACCTCGGCGGGAGGCTGCAGCACGGTGTGCTGACGCGTACCGAGCCGCTGGAGCGGCTGCTGTCGGCGCTCGACGGGATCGAGCGGCTGGTCCTGCTCGGCGACATCGTCGAGCTGATGGAGGGGCGCCAGAAGCAGGCAATGGCAGTCGCCGAACCCGTACTGCGAGCGCTCGGGGCGCGGCTCGGACGCGACCGGCAGGTGATCGTCGTCCCGGGCAACCACGACGCGCCGCTCGTGCGCGGGTGGGTCCGCGCACGAAGCGCCGAGCTTCGTCCCGACACCAGCATCGAGCCAGATGCGAGTCCCGCGCTCGCGCGCGTGGCCTCGTGGCTGGAACCGGCCCGGGTGCGGGTCCACTACCCGGGGGTGTGGCTGTCGGAGAACCTCTGGGCGACGCACGGTCATTACCTCGACCGGCACCTGCTGCCGGTGTCCGCGTACGGGATCGCGCGCGGCTCGCTCGGCCGTCCGCCCCTGGATGGCGCGTCCCCGGCCGACTACGAGCTGGCGCGACGCCCGTCGCTGGCGCGCACGGCGAGATGGTTGCCGCGGCCGCTCGCGACGCTGCTCGACGACGCGGCCGAGCTGGCACGCGCCTCGACGATGCCCCGGATCCGCCGGGGCGTTTTCCACCCCCGGATCTCGCCGTTCACCTCAACGGTGCTGGGAATCCAGATGCGACGCGCGAGCATCCCGGCGCTCGCGAGGGTCGTGCACCGGCTCGGAATCCAGGCCGAGTGGGTGGTCTTCGGCCACGTCCACCGTCTCGGCCCGGTCGCGAGCGACGATCCCGCGCAGTGGCGCGGACCCGGCGGCGTGCCCCGGATCCTCAACTCCGGCTCGTGGATGTACGAGCCGGTGCTCGTCCATCGAGCCCGGCCGCCGCATCCGTACTGGCCCGGAGGCGCCGTGCTGCTCGAGCCGGGCGAGGATCCTCGCGCGGTCGGGCTGCTCGATCAGGTGCCGGC
>CAVYFE010000017.1:0-386921 GCA_963767695.1 uncultured Solirubrobacterales bacterium | reverse complement strand
CCGGGGTGTATCTGGACAATGTGGCGTTGGCGGTGTGCGTGAACCCGCCGCCGTTCGTGTTCAAAGGGGCGGCGGGGGTCAATATCGGCGCGACCACCAACGGGGTGGCGCCGGTGACGCTGAACGGCAGCGTGCAGTACACCGATTCGCGTCCCTGGGTGCTGGAGGTGCGCGGGAATCTGCAGGTGTTCGGCAACCAGGTGGCCGACGGCTTCTTCAAGTACCAGTCAGATAACACCATCGACTTCGGCTTCAACGTCAACCTGGACTTCAAGGTGGCGTCGGTCGAGGGTCATCTCCTGGGCTGGGTCGAGGCCCGGCAGCCGCTGCGCTTTAACGTTGACGGCAGCGGCAAGGTGTGCGTGCTCAGCGTGGCCTGTTTGAGCGGCGAAGTGACCGCCTCCTCTGACGGCTTGGCCGGCTGCTTTACGTTGATGGAGGGCGACTATTGGACGCTGGAGAAGGATGCCGACTGGGCGTGGTACGCGCCGTGGCGCAGTCACTGGGAGACCCACCACTGGCGGGTCCGCGGCGGCGCCGGGATCCGCTGGGGCGGCTCGGTGAACTTGATGGGCGACTCGTGCGATGTTGGTCCCTACCGAGCGGCCCGGTCGGCGTCGGTGGCCGCCGCCGGCGTCTACACGGTCCGGGTCCCGTCTGCCGACACCGCCCTGGTGCTCAAGGCCCAGGGCGCGGATCAGGCGCCCGGAGTGGCGCTGTTCGCGCCGAACGGCAAGCTCTACCGCTCCCCGGAGATTGCGGCGAAGATCGTGCCCGGCCTAGACGCGTTCGTCAAGGATCCGCGGACGCGGGCCACCCAGGTATTCATCGCCCACCCCGCGGCCGGCGTGTGGCGGCTGCGGGCGCTGCCCGGATCGACGGTCACCGGAGTCGAGCAGGCCCAGGTGGACGAGCGCCCGACCGTCCAGGCCGGCGTCGGCGGCAGCGGCGAGCAGCGCACCCTCGGTTACCTCTACCAGCCTCAGCCGATGCACACGACGAGGTTTGTCGAGGAGGGCGGCAAGGACGAGCAGGAGCTGGGCGTTGCCGATGGCCGCCCGTGCAAGGACGTCAAGGACATCCATCCTGACTTCCCGCTGTGCGGAGAGCTCCACTTCGTCCCGGCGGCGGGACCCGCCGGCCCCCGGCGGATCTACGCCGTGACCACCATGGGCGGCATGGAGACCCGCCGAGAGCTGGTGGCGACCTATGATGCCCCGCCCGAGCCCGAGCCCTCAGAGGTCCCGTCCCTAATCGTCCGACGCGTCCCCGAGGGCCTGAGGATCGGCTTCGCCGGCAGCGACCCGCCGGTGGCCGTCGCGAGGCCGGTCGACTACGACGTCGATGTCAACCTCTCCAACGGCCGCAAGCTGCTGGACGTCCTGCGCAGCCGAACCCACCAGGTGACGGTGACCGGGGTCGACGCCGACGTCGGCGCCAAGGTGGCGGTCTCTGCACTACGCAGCGATGACACGCTCGGCAAGACACGCGACGTGACGCTCGCGCCCGAGGCGAATACGGCAGCGAGCTCGTAACTAGATAGGGACGCTGAAACCCTCAGGCACCACCCAAACAACATCCCGGCGCTCATCCGTACCGGACGCAGGTATCAAGAACATGGGGAGACAGCGAGAGCGATCGAAACGTTCCCTCGCGATCGATCCAGTAACACGATCGCTGCAGGGCGGCTCCACCGCTTGCGATGGTAACCAACCCCGGACAGGTCCGCTCCAGGCGGATTGGTTCCCAATGAAGTGGATCGCATTCGCGTTGCCGGCGCTGGCCGACTGACGATCGGATTGGCGACCCAGGGAATCGTCTGACGCGGTGGGACCGGACGCGTCCTTTGCCGCCGCGAACCCGATCGTCCGCTCGCCGCGCTTGGGGGCGATCGCGTTGGCGACGTGGGGATCGTCGGACGCGATGGGACCGGACGAAGGCTTTGCGCGAACCCGATCGCCGGCACGGCCGACGCCCGCATGAGTGGTTCGGCGACCGTGCGATACCCACAGCGCACAAAGCTGGGTGAGACCGGCTCACAGCACGCGCTGCCAGCGTGATGTCGTGTCCATCTGCATCTGGCCGAGCTCGGATGCGCCGTCCGAGCTCGGGCCATGCCGTCTGCGAGGCCGCCGAGCGAGCCGAACTATGTCGCGATCCTCGGGGGCAACGACTTCGGCCTCAGCAGCGACGATCCCTACTATTTCCCGGGTAACTCTGTCGACGAGCCGAATCTGATGTCGGAGCTCGATGCTGCCGGGCTGACCTGGAAGGGTTACTACCAGGGCATGCCGTACGACGGCTACCGCGGCTACTGCTTCCCCGCCAAGTGCAACGGGATCCCCGACGCCGACACTCAGTATGCCGTCAAGCACAACGGCATCCCGTTCTTCCAGGACATGCAGACGCCGGCCGAGTTTGCCAAGGAGCAGCCCTACAGCAGTCTGGCGGCCGATCTGGCGAGCGGCAACGTGCCGAACTTCAGTTACATCGTGCCCGACGAGTGCGACGACATGCATGGCGCGCCGCCGTGGTGCGTCGATTCCGACAATCCAGGCACCGTCGACGATAACTGGCTGGTGGCCAACGGCGATAAGTTCGTCGGCCACACGGTGAACGCGATCACCTCCTCGACTGCGTGGAAGTCCGGCAACAACGCGATCGTCATCACCTGGGACGAGGGGAACTTCGCCACCGACCAGATCGTGGCAATCGTGATCACGAATCACGGGCCTCGTCAGTTCAGCGACAGCACGAACTACAACCACTACTCGCTGAGCGCGAGCCTGACCGACGCCTACGGGCTGCCGTGCCTGGGCGCGCAGGCCCCCCATCCGAACGGTGACGGCTGCTCCGCGACGCCGATGACGCCGCTCTTCTCGACCACCGGCCCGGCGACGACGCCGCCCCTGCCGTTGCCGTATGTGCCCCCGGCCAACACGACGCCGCAGCCGAAGACGAGCCCGGTACCGGGGCCGCCCGTGGCGCTCGGCGCCGGCGGCTGGAATCCGGTCGCGAGCCCCGACCTTACAACCGATGACGACAACGTCCTCGCCTCGGTCTCGGCCGCCTCCCGCACAGACGCGTGGGCGGTCGGGAACTACTATCCGGACGTCAGCGATACGGAGGCGACCGTAACCGGGCCCATCCTCCAGACGCTCGGCGAGCACTGGAACGGAACCAACTGGACTGCGTACCCGCTGCCGAACGTCGGCAACAACGAGAACTCGCTCCTCAGCGTCTCGCAGCTCAGGCGCGGCAAGGCATGGGCCGTCGGCTACTACATCGATTCGGGCTACGCCCAGAAGGCGCTCGTCGAGCACTATGACGGCCACGACTGGAGCATCGTCCCGGCCCCGAATCCCGGCACCGAGGGGAACATCCTCTACGGCGTCGCGGCAGTCCGCGACAACGACGTGTGGGCGGTCGGTGGTGAGCGTGACGACCACGGCGTCTGGCATCCGCTCGTCGAGCACTGGAACGGCAACCGCTGGAAGGTCGGTTTGTTCCCGACGACGTCCAGCTCGGGCAGCGAACTGCTGTACGCCGTCAGCGCCGTGTCCAGCTCCAGCGTTTATGTCACCGGGCAGGATGGGATCTCTTTCCCGGAGCGGATAGTCATCGGCCACTTCGACGGCAATCGCTGGTCGCTTCTGAAGAGCCCGAACGATTCGAGCGAGAGCCTCGACCCGCTCGGCATCAACGCGACGCACCGCGCACTGACGATCGTCGGCCAGCGCGAGAGTGACAGGGCGCCGAACACGACGCTCGTCGCTTCTGGACCGCCGTCTGATGTCGACCTCGTAAACACGCCTTCCCAGGGCACGGGTGAGAACGACCTGTTCTCGGTGACAAAGGCGGACGACGGCTCACGATGGGCCGCAGGCTGGTACATCGACCCGAGCAACAGCGAGAACCACGAGCCGCTCGTCGAGCACCGCACGAACGGCCAATGGTCGATCGACACTATGCCCGACACGACCGACTTCGCCAAAGACGGCGGCGACAATGGGTTCGCCGGCATCGCCAGTATCCCAGGAGGCGGGCTGTGGGCGGTTGGTCTGCAGACGATCGCCTCAACGGGTGCCACGCAGACGCTGATCGAATACCACCCCTGATCAGCCCCGCTGATCATCTGGGGTAACGATTGACCCGTGCGGTCGCCTGCACCAAGCCGGCGGCCGCCGCAATCATCTCAGCCTGTCAGTCGGGGGCCGTCAGGACGCTCAGGATATGTGGGCGGGCTAGGATCGCCTCGTGGTCGAACTGTTGACGCCGCGCCTCGTGTTGAGGCAGTGGCGCGAAGCCGATCTGGAGCCGTTCGGGGTACTCAATGCCGATCCCGAGGTGATGCGGTACTTCCCGAGCCCCCTGACGCGTCAGGAGAGCGATGCGCTCGGCGAACAGGTTCAAGCGATAATCGCGCAGCGAGGGTGGGGGCTGTGGGCAGTTGAAGTGATCGAGGGCGCACCGTTCATCGGCTTCGTTGGCCTCAACGAGGCACGTTTTGAGGCCCACTTCACACCGGCGGTCGAGGTGGGTTGGCGCCTCGCGCGTGGTCACTGGGGAAGGGGGTACGCAACCGAGGCCGCCAGCGCCGCGATCGCATTCGGCTTTGAGGAGCTACGGCTTGATGAGATCGTGTCGTTCACCGCCGCCGTCAACGAGCGCTCGCGCCAGGTGATGCAGCGCCTGTGCATGGTGCGCGACCACGCAGGCGATTTCGACCATCCCCTGGTTCCCCAGGGTCCTCTGCGCGCACACGTGCTCTTCCGCCTTCCCCGGAGTAACTGGGAGCGCACCGGCAGTTAGCTCACGGGAGCACGAGCGGACTGCTGGTCGCGTGCGCAGACAAAGGTCGATACTGCAGTTGCTGTGCCAGTGCCCCGTGTTCTTGACCAGATCGAGTTGCCGACACACACGCGCCCGCGCCGCTCCAGCGGCTGACACGCGGCGCCGATCCGGCACTCAGGGCGTGAGCACGATTTTCCCGTGCAGCCCCCCGCGCTCCAAGCGGCTGTACGCGTCGCGGAAGCGCTCCAATGGGAGCGTCTCGGCGACGCGCAGGGTCAACTCACCCGCGGAGGCACGAGCCGCCAGCTCGCCGGTGGCATCGGCGTCGGGCTGCACTTGCACGGTCCCAGGAGAGATTCCCCGCGCACCGTCGGGCACCGCCTCGGGGACCGAAGTGACGAATGCGCCACCGTCGCGGACGCAAACCAACGCGCCGGACCCGAGTCCGACCGTATCCAGGCACGCGTCGACCCCGTCCTGCCACTCCCCGCGAACCGCCACCTCGAGTTCGCTCGAGTCGACGACCCTCTCAGCTCCTAGCCGGCGCGCCTCGTCGGCGTCGCTTTCACGCACTGCCGCGATGACGTGGGCGCCGCGACCCGTGGCGAGCTGCAACGCGAAGCCGCCGACCATGCCAGCGGCGCCCGTCACGAGGACGAGGTCACCCTGGCTCACCGCTGCGGCCTCGACGAGCAGCCGCGCCGTGAGGCCGCAGACCGGCAACGTGCTGCCCTCCGGAAAACCGAGTGCTTGCGGCAACGGTGCGAGGATCGCAGAGGGCACAGCTATTCGCTCAGCGAATGCCCCAACGCCCATCCACGGCTGCGCCACGAACCCCAGCACTCGCCGGCCGTCGATCGTCTCGCCGGCAAAATCCCACCCCAGTACCTGCGGGAACTCGCTGGATCCGCCCATCGCCGCGAAGCGCCCTTCGGTGCTGGCACGGTCCCAAGGTCCGAGCGACGCCGCGCGGACATCCACGAGCTCCTCACCATCGCCCGGCGTCGGGTCAGGCGCTTGCGAGAGTTCAAGCCCGTCAAGCCCGCTGAATGAGTTCAGGACGATCGCGCGCATGTACGAAGTCTCGCAGAGGCGCAACCGAGCAGGCGATCTCTTGCCTCCGCGACGGACTCGGCTAACCAGCACGCCTGCGGATGATGGCGGAGGCCGTGGCCGTAGCCACGACGTCACCGCTCGCGCTGCGTAACTCGCCCGCCATAAAAGCGATGTCCCTTCCTCGCCTCACCACGTGCCCGTGACCTCGGAGCTCACCCGGTTTCGCCGGCCGCAGGAACTGAATGTGCAGATCGATGGTGGGCGCCCACTCGCCCTCGCCGAGCGTCGCGACAAGTGCCGGGCCGAGCGTATCGTCGAGCATCGCGGCCAGGAATCCACCCTGTACATCGCCGGCGGGGTTGAGGAACTGCTCGGTCGCGGTGAACGAAATCTCAATGGTTCCTGCGTCGGGATCGACGGCCACCAGGTTCCACCCAAGCAGTACGGCAGCTGCCGGAGGATCGCACCGTCCGTCCATCACATCCCAGAATGGCCCCTCGCGGATGACTCCCGGCATACGCTGGTCGCGTCTTTGCACGCCCACAGCGTAGTGGCAGCGCAGCGCTGTATTTGGATGGTGGAATATGCTCGCCGTATGGGTGCTGGTGGACCTGCTCAGGTCGGCGCCGGGGAGTCAGGCACGTACACGTTCCTATTCACTGACGTGGAGGGGAGCACGCGTCGCTGGGCCGCGGATCCCGAGGGGATGCCGGGGATCCTCGCCGCTCATGATCGAGTGCTGAAGACGGCGGTGGAGGACCGCGGGGGCAGCGTGTTCAAGCACTCGGGCGATGGGATCTGCGCGGTGTTCGCGTCCGCCGGCGAGGCGGTCACGGCGGCGGTCGAGGGGCAGCGCAAGCTCGAGCTGCCGGTGCGGATAGCCGTGCACACCGGGGAGGCCATTCACCGTGACGATGATTTCTTCGGAATCGCCTTGAGTCGCTGCGCGCGCCTGATGGAGGTCGCTCATGGGGGGCAGGTGCTGCTTTCCGCGAGTTCGGCGCTGTTGACGGAGCGCCTCGGCGCCGAGATCGAGCTTCGCGATCTGGGGGAACATCGTCTGCGGGACCTCGGCGATCCAGAGCACATCTTTCAGGTTGTGGCGCCGGGACTAGCGCACGAGTTTCCGCGGCTTGGCTCGCTGGACGCCGTCCGTCACAACCTTCCCGTCCTGCGATCCTCCTTCGTCGGCCGCGAGATCGAGTTGATCGAGTTGTGCGAACGACTTATCCGCGGGCAGCTCGTGACGTTGACGGGGATCGGCGGATCCGGCAAGACGCGCCTGGCTCTGGAGGCTGCGGCCCGGATGGTCGAGCAGTTTCCCCAGGGCGTGTTCTTCGTCGACCTGGCGGTACTTGCGGATCCCGATCTGGTTGGCCAGTCGGTGGCCAACGCGCTCGACCTGCACCTGGTGGACACGAGCAGCGAACGCCTCGCTGGTTATCTCGATCGGCGCCGGGTCCTGATCGTCCTGGACAACTGCGAGCACCTCTTGGATGCCTGTGCCGAGTTGGCTGAAGCGCTCTTGGGTCGCTGCCGTGACCTGCATCTTCTCGCGACGAGCCGGGAGGCGCTGGGGGTCGATGGCGAGGAGGTGTTTCGGGTGCCCTCACTTAGTGTCGAGACCGACGCCGTGCAGCTGTTCACGGATCGCGCCCGCGCGGCGGGCGGCCACCTGGATCTCGACTCCGCCAGCGAGGAGGTCGTGGGGGAGATCTGTCGGCGGCTCGACGGCATTCCGCTGCCGATCGAGCTCGCCGCCGCACGAACCACCCATCTCGCTCCGAGCCAGATCCTCGAGCGCCTCTCTGACCGCTTCCGCCTGCTGACGGGGGGTCGCCGCAGGGTCCAGCGCCAGCAGACGCTGTCCGCAGTGATCGATTGGAGTCATGACCTGCTGAGCGATGGGGAGCAGAGGCTGTTTCGCCGGCTGGCCGTTTTCAGAGGATCGTTCTCGCTGCACGCCGTCGAGGAGATATGTGATCCCGATGCCGTTGACTTGCTCGGCTCACTGGTCGAGAAGTCGCTCGTCAACATCGACCGCGCGGATGCTGCACGTCGGTATCGGCTCCTGGAGACGGTTCGGCTGTATGCCGAGGATCGGCTGCTGGCATCCGGTGACGCTGAGGGCCTTCGCTGCGCACATCGCGACTGGTTGCTGGGTTGGCTGGAATCGTTCCCCGTCGGTCACCTGCTGGGACTCAGCACCGGGGATCGTCTCGTGCTCGAAGCCGACAACCTCGCCGCGGGTCTCGATTGGTCACTTGAGCAGAACAGGCTCGACCTAGTCGCGCGGATGGCATCTCGGATGGTCGGGTACTGGTGGTCCTACGTACGGATCGGCGAAATGGGTGCGTGGTGGCGCGTCTTGCGAGAACGCCTGACGGAGCTCCCGCTCGATCTGCAGGCCCAAGCGCTCCTCGTCGGCGTTCAACATGCCACGGCAATAGGCGACTTCGAAGCGATGCAGAAGCTCAGCTCAGACGTGCTGGCGATCGCCGAACCGGACAGTTGGATAGCCGCCTACGCGTGGAACATTCAGGCTCTGTACTGGACCCATGCTGAGCCGGAGCGTGGTCGGCGGTGCATCGAGGAGGGCTGCAAGAGCGCGGCCGCCGCAAAGGTCCCCGAGTTCGAGCGGATGACCATGATGCAGGCTGCCAATCTGCTGAGCGCGGACCCCGCGCGCGACGACGAGCTCGGCGCACGCGAGCTGCTCGACCGGTTATTTGCGGCGATCGCAGAGAGTCCGACTGGCAATGCATTCATCCTGATGGGGATCGCCGCCGCGTTCGGCGACACCGCCCGCGCTTCCCGGCTGATGCCCACGCGTAGCGCCGAGAACCCGATCCTGCGGTTCCAGCGCGAGCTTGTCGCGGTCGTCATCGCCGTACGCGACGGCGAGCTTGACGCGGCGTCCGGACACCTTCGAGCGCTCGTCAGCGTCGTGCGGGAGTACGCGATTCCGCTCGGCGAGGTCTCGTGCCTGATCGGCTTCGCGGCGCTCGCAGTGTCGGCCGGAGATTACGAGCGAGCTTCGCGTCATCTCGCGTCCATACGCAGCACGGCTCCGTTCCCCTTCCGCACACCAGTGGAGGTGCTTGTCTACCGCCAAACGGTGGCGGCGGTTCGCAGCGCGCTCGATCCCGACACCGCTCAGCGCTGCCGTGCCAAAGGAGCAACGATTCCGGTCATCCGGGCCGTTGACGCCGAGCTCGCACAGCTCGGGACGCGTGTCAGCTGACATACGCCGCCAGGTCGGGTGATAATATTGAAGTGATATCATACGGAAGGGACCATGAAAGCACCCCCAGACCGACCCATGTTCACCGCTCAGCAGGAGCACGCGCAGCGACCTGCGCGCCGCCGTTCCGGGCGCCGTTGCCGCCGGCGCGGCCGTCGCGGCGCTCGCGGTGGGGATCGGGTTGATCGCCGGCGGCGCCGGCGGCGGCAGCTCCCCGCTCACGGTCATCGGCGTCGTCGTGGTGGTCGTAGTGCTGTTGCTCTGGCCGGGGTTTGTGGTCGTGCAGCCCAACGAATCGCGAGTGGTGATCCTGTTCGGCCGCTACGCCGGCACGCTGCTCGGCGCCGGGCTGTGGTGGATCAACCCGTTCACCGTTCTCTGGCGGCGCACGATCTCGCTGCGGGTGCGCAACTTTCAGGGCCAGCGGATCAAGGTCAACGACGCGAGCGGCAACCCGATTGAGATCGCCATCGTCGTCGTCTGGCGCGTCGTGGACACCGCCAAGGCGGTATTCGATGTCGAGGACTTCGAACAGTTCGTCGTCGTGCAGAGCGAGACGGCCGTTCGCCACCTCGCCAACCAATACGCCTACGACGACTACGCGCAGGATGCCGTTTCGCTGCGTCGGAACAGCGACCAGGTCCTCACCACTCTCTCCACGGAGCTGCAGGCGCGCTTGTCGATGGCCGGGATCGAGGTACTCGAGACCCGGCTCACGCACCTCGCCTACGCATCCGAGATCGCCGAGGTGATGCTGCGCCGCCAGCAGGCCGAGGCGATCCTCGCTGCCCGCAAGACGCTGGTCACCGGCGCGGTCGGTCTCGTTCAGATGGCGCTTGCGCAGCTCGCCGACAGCGACCTCATCGAGCTTGACCCGGAGCGCAAGTCCGCGATGGTCTCAAACCTGATGGTGGTGCTCTCGGGCGACCACTCCCCGACACCGGTGATCAACACCGGCTCGCTCTACACGTAACCCGCTGGACCACCACATGGCCGATAGCAAGCGCTTCCTGCTGCGACTGAACCCGGCTCTCTTCGAGGCTCTTCGCCGCTGGGCGGACGACGATCTGCGCAGCATCAACGCGCAGATCGAATACCTGCTCACCGACCAAGCACGCCGCGCGGGGCGCCTGCCCGCACGATCAACAAGCCGCTTGCCCGCCGAGCCCGACCGCGCCCGCCGACACCGGCGACCGGCGTGCACGTTCCGCCAGGACGCGTTAGCCACGACCCGCCCCGGCAGGTGGTGGCCGCTCGGCCCGTCAGGTGATGTCGGTGCTCGTGGCTGTCAGGGCGCCGGAGCTGAGGATCAGGATCCACACGATCGAGGCGACGATGCTGATCGCGATGATCCTCGGCCCGTGCTTTGAGCTCGCCTTGGCTGGATTCATGACTACCACGATCCCCAGAATGAATCCGATCAGCGGCATCGCGAAGGCGGTGATGTACCCGAGGACGACGAGCCGACGGATGCTGTCGCTCTGGACGTTGGCCGTGGCGCCGTTGCTCGACGCGTAGTCAGCGGTCCAGGGTTCGCCGTCTGGAGTGGGCGGTGATGTAGCGCTCACCGCTCAGATCCTAGAGCGGGAACGTACTTCGCACCGAGCGTCGCGGCGAGGGTGCGATGCGCCGCACTGGCTCCGATGAGCATCGACCGTGCCGGGTCGAGGCCGTGTGTTCTTGCGAAAGCGAGCGGTAGTCCGGGCAGCGGCGGGCGGCACCAGCAGCGCGGAGGGCCGGCGCCGTGCGTGCAGAGCGCGCTCTCCACCGGGCCCGAGACCACGGTCTCGAGGCGCGCGACTGACGGGTCGAGCGCCTCCGGGGTGCCGTCCGGCATCCAGTCGAAGACGAGGTGCGGCGCGTCGGGATCGCCCCGCTCGAGCGACTGCTCCCAACCCGGGCGCCGCAACACGGCGGCGGCCACGAACACACCCGCGCGCATCCGTTCGGATGGTGGCGTGCGCGCAAAGGCGATCCGTTCCACCCTCCCCAGACCCTCGTCGATGGCCGGCGGTTCGAGCTCGCGGAGCGCGCGCATCTGCGACGTCGGAGCGAGCAGATCCGGCTCGCGCCGGGCAAGCTCGCGCAACTGCTCGGGGGTCGGAAGAGCACCGAGGCGCTCGAGCAGGCGCTCGACGAGGTTGACCTGGGCTTGCGCCAGCGGGGTGTCGACCCAAATGCACCTCGTCGGGATCGCGTGCCGGTTCGCCGCCTCGATCACGTAGCTTCGCGCCGCGCGGGTCAAGTAGGTGTTGTCGAGGACCACTCGCCGGGCGCCTGTCGACAGCTCCTCGTCGAGCGCGTTGGCGAGCTCCCGCAACCCTCCTCCGCGCTCGTCACGGTTCAGGCGAACGTACCCGCGGGTGACATAGCTCTCCGCGACGCGACTCTTCCCAGCTGCTGGGATCCCGATCACGAGCACGACCTCTGCGTCGGGTGGCCGGCGCCGTCGTTGCGGGCGAGCGGCAGGGAAGCCGCCGAACGCTCGGGCGAGAACAGCGTGGTCCTCCGCGCTGAGCGCGAGGTTGGCAGCGCGGGCGACCGACTGCGCGGATTCAGGGCGCCGGGCGCCCGGGATGGCGACCGTGGTCGGCGAGAGTTCGAGCAGCCACGCGAGCGCGACCTCGGCCGGGGTGGCTCCGCAGTGGGCCGCGACCTCCGCCAATGGCCGGCTGCGAACAAGCCCCCGAGCACGGCGGGGCCCTCCGAGCGGAGAGTGGGCGATCACGGCGATGCCCAGCTCGGCGCACCGATCCACGATCCCGCCCCGCAGGGCGCGATCGTCGTAGACGCTGAGCGCGACCTCGACCGCGGTGACGGGGACGCGCTCGAGTGCCTCGTGCAACTGGTGACGGTTGACATTCGAGAGCCCGGCGTGGCTGACCATGCGTTCGTCGAGCAGGCGAGCGAGCGCGCGCACGGAGGTTCGCCACGGCGTCCGCGGATCAGGAGCATGGATCAGGAATACGTCGATCGGCCGCCCGTCCAGCGCCACCAGGCTCGCCTCACAATCGCTCAAAATCGTCTTGGCGCGTCCATCCGGCACCCAGCCGCCGTTCACTCGGGCCATGCCCCCCTTGGTCACGATGCGGGCGTTCTGCGCGGCCGGACCGCAGCGCCGCAGCGCGCCGGCGAGCAACCGCTCGTTATGACCCAGCTCGGCCTCGCCGTGTCCGTACGCCCGGGCGGTGTCGAACACCGTTATACCGGCTTGTACAGCAGCGGCAATCGTCTCACCCGCCAGCTCGGAATCGCGGCTGTGGTCAGTCGACATACGCATGCAGCCGAGTCCGATCCGCAACTCAGCGACGTCGAGCCATCCGAGCCTGCCCGCTCGCTCGACGAGCTCACGATCCGATTGGCTACTCACGCCTGGGCTCGTGGAGCACGCGGTCGGCGAGCAAGCCGAATGCCTGGATTGCGGCGGCCAAGTCTGCTTCCGCGGTGTCCTCGACGGGCGTGTGGCTGACGCCGCCGATTGACGGCGCGAAGATCATCGCGGCTGGCACGACCCTGGCGACTTGCGCAGCGTCGTGCAGCGCCCCGCTTCGCACAACGCGGTCGGAGTTGGCGGCTTGCGAGCATGCCTCCCGGGCCTGCGCGACGAGACGTTCGTCAAATGCGCTCGGCGCGACCCGCCAGACCGTCTCGAGCTGTAGTTCGCAGCCCCGTTGATCGGCGGCGATCCGGGCCGCATCGCGTACAGCGCTCAGCATGACGGCCAGCCGGTCAGGGTCGCCGTGGCGCAGGTCGACAACGAGCTCGGCCTCGCCCGGAACGACGGTGGCGGCACCCGGAAACAGCGCCAGGGCGCCGGTTGTCGCGGTGCCACCGTGCTCGCGCGCGATCCTTTCGAACGCCAGCGAGGCGGACGCTGCCGCGAGCCCGGCATCGCGCCGCAGGTCCATCGGCGCCGCGCCGGCATGGGCTGCCTGGCCGAGGAAGCGCAGCCGGTGGCGCTCGACGCCGACGCACCCGGAAACCGCAGCCGCGCGCAGCCCTTCCCGCTCGAGGACCGGGCCCTGCTCGATGTGAAGCTCGAGGTAGGCCGTCAGGCGAGTCCGGCGGCGGCCGGCGTCGAGCGCACGATCGAGCGCGATCCCCTCTGCCCCGAGGACGTCCTCGAGCCGGTTGCCGTCGCGATCCAGAGCTCCCGCGCCGCGTCGATCGCGAGGGTGCCGGCGAACGCGGAGCTGCCAAACAGGCTGGCGCCGAACCGAGCGCCCTCCTCGTCGGCCCAGTCGACCAGTGCGAGCGTGCGGGGCGGGCGCGCGCCACGCCGCGCCCAGCCGCGAAGCACGCCCACGGCGGCCATCACACCCAGCGCGCCGTCAAGCCAGCCGCCAGCCGGCACCGAGTCCAGATGGGACCCGAGCGCGACCGCCGCCTGGGTCTCGCCGTCAAGCCAGGCCCACAGGTTTCCCGCCTCGTCGCGCTCGGTCTCGAGCCCGAGCTCGGCCAGCAGCCCGCCGAGGTATGCGCGCGCCGCGTGCCACGGCTCCGTCCACGCCACCCGACGAGCACCGCCGGCACCGCCGGTCCGGCGGTCGAGCTCGCGCAGCTGGGCGATGACCCAGGCGGCGTCGAGTGGCGGGCTTGGGCGATACGCCATCGATCAACGTGCGAGCTCAGCTGCGCTTGACCGCTTGGAGCGTGTAACTGTGAGGCAAGCGCCAGGGCCGGTCGGTCAGCCGCCATTCGCCCGGTTGCACCTGCGTCATCTGCCCGGGCAGTGCCTCCCAGGGCACGCTGTCGTGCTCGACGAGCATCGTCAGATCCATCCCGGCCTCCTGCAGCGCGGTAACGATCTCGCCCAGGCCGTGGTTCCACTCGTGCGTGAGGTTGTGAGTGAACGTCACCTCGGTCTCGACGTACGTGCCCGGCTCGTCGAAGATCATCGGCTCGTCCCGCTCGAAATACGGATAGTCGACAACCAGCAGTCCGTCGGGTCGCGCATCCTCGAGCGTCCACAACATGGGATGGCCTTCGCGTAGAAACAGGCGTCCACCAGGTACCAGCAGGCCCGCGACAACGTCCGCCCATCTGTGCACCGAGGGCAGCCAGCACAGCGCTCCGATCCCGGTGAACACGAAGTCAAACGCTTCTGCACCCAATACCGTCACCGCTTGGTAGAGCTCCGCTTCGACAAACTCCACGCTCGGGCCAGCTTGTGCGGCCAGGAGCCGAGCCTGCGCCAAGGATGCCGAAGATAGGTCCAGTCCCGTCATGCCGGCGCCCAGCCGTGCCAGTGAAAGTGTGTCAGTGCCGATGTGGCACTGCAGGTGCACTCCTCGCAGGCCGCTTATGTCGCCGAGCCGAGGCAGATCGAACCGAACCACCGTGCTGAGAAAAGTGGGATCCTCGATGAACTGGTTCAGCGCGTAGTCAGGAGAAGCCGCATGAGCGGGGGCGCGCTCGTCCCAGGTGGCCCGGTTGACTTCTGCGTAGCGATCCACGACCCGGACCATATCGCGCACCCGCTGCGCCGAAGTCACGCCTGAGGGGGAGGGGGTGAGAGGGCGCGCTGGCGCGCGCCCCGGGGTGTGGCTGCCGGCGCGCTGCGCGCGCAAAATCTCGCTCACGGGCGCCGGTCAGAGCCGCCCGCCCGGGCGAAACCCCACCGGGCGCGCCCCCGGAACCTGGTGCTCGCCCGGGAGCTCGCGGCTACGCCAGCGCCTTGGCCTTGATCGCGTCGAACTCGCTCTGGGTGATCGCGCCGCTGTCGAGCAGCTGCTTGGCCTTCTCGATCTCGCTGGCCGCGCCGCCTGAACCGGCCGTCTGGCGGACGTAGTCGTCGAACTGCGTCTGGGCGGCCTGGGTGTCCTTGACCTTTCGCTCGGTCATCCCGGCGTGGTTTCCGATGAGGTAGATCAGCACGCCGAGGAACGGGAACACGATGATGAGCACCGTCCACGCGGCCTTAGCCCAGCCCGACAGGTCGTGGCGGCGGAAGACGTCGATCAGCACGGTGATCGCGATCCAGATGAAGATCACCCAGGCAAAGAAGATCAGCATCGACCACAAGATGCCGAGGAACGGGTAGGAAGTAGCGATCACCATCTCTGCGCCTCCGATCTGTTTGTTTGCTGGACCCTAACGCGGCCGGACGACGGGAACGCGACGAAACCCGGACCTCTCAAGCAGCGCCAGCGCGGGTGAAGAGCGGAGGATCGGCGAGCACGACCGAGGTCTCGATCTGACGGTCCGGAATGGTCCAGTAAGTCTTGAGCAGCGCCGTCTTCTGCTCCGGCGAGACCAGCTCGAAGCCGTGGCGGCGGTAGAAGCGGATCGCCCAGTCGGCGGCCGCCCACGTGCCGACCAGCATGCGCTGCCTCCGGAGACGCCGGAGATGCTCGAGCAGCGCAGTGCCGACGCCGTGGCGCTGGCTGCCCGGTAGAACGTACGCGTGGCGGATCAGATCGACATCGCGCACGCGCTGGATGCCCATGATCCCGACGAGGGCACCGTCCGCCTCGTAGCCCCAGAACACGATCCCGCGCCGCGATCTCGCGATCGAGCTCGTGCGGTGGCATATACGGCTCACGCCAGCGATCCGCCGGGATCACGTTGCGGTAGGCCTCGGCCGCGCAGTTGACGATTTCGAGGATGTCCGCATGCTCGCGCTCGCGACAGGGACGAATGACGCTCACGACGCACAGTTTCGCGATAGACGGATGATCGCAGCGGGTAACTGTCCAGCAGCTCTACTCAGGGCGAGGCCTGAGGCAGGAAGGCAAACCCGCGGGCCGCGCGGAGGAGCGTCACGGCGCGAACTCTGTCCAGCGTCGCCCTGAGTAGCCCTCTTTGCGCCGATCGCGCCCGGGAGTAGGCGCGCTCGGCGGCCCACCGCCTGTGCAACTTCGCCCGAATCGGATGAAGCTGGACCAGATCCACGCCATGCGCTATGACACGAGCGGATCAACCGCCGCCGAGACGATGGAGGGCTGAGAACCACATGGCCAGAGTCCCCTACCTCGATGTCTCCGAGATGCCGCCCTCGCTTCAGGAGGTCCTCGGGGGACGACCGCAGCTGAACATCTTTCGAGCTCTCGCCAATGCACCCGCCGCGGCGCGTGGCTTTCTGGCGCTTGGCGGCGCGCTGCTCAGGAGGGGAGAGCTGGACCCGAAGCTGCGGGAGCTGGTCATCATCCGGGTCGGCATCTTGAGCGGGGCTGACTACGAGGTGCACCAACACAAGCAGGTGGCGCGGGTGATCGGGATTGCCCCGAGCAAGGTCGATGCGTTGCAGGGGGATCCAGGCTCGGAGCTGTTCGATCCGATCGAGCGGGATGTGTTGCGCTTCAGCGACGCGGTCCTCACGGGCGTCAAAGCCCCGGAGGAGCTGTTTGCTCCGGTCGCGGCCGCGCTGTCGGACGCGGAGCTCGTGGAACTGCTCCTCGTGATCGGCTTCTACATGATGGTCAGCCGGCTGCTCGAAAACCTGGAAGTGGAGATTGAAGACGTCGACCTGATCGACACCGCGGCGCCCGATGAATGACTCGAGCGATCCCGCGCGCCAGCTGTTCGCCCCGGGGCTCGGGCGTGCCACAACCACAGACCGGCTCGCCGGACGGCGCATCCTGGTCGTCGGGGCAGGCCAGCGGCCGAGTGACGAGGCGGATCCGCCGTTCGGCAACGGCCGGGCGATGAGCGTGCTGTTCGCGCGCGAGGGCGCCGCCGTAGCCTGCGCTGACCGCAGTGAGGCGGCCGCCCGCGACACGGCCCAGCTGATCCTCGACGCAGGCGGGACGGCGGTGGCGCTGACCGCCGACATCTCCGATGCGCGGCAGATCGACCCTTTGCTCGACGCCGCGGTGAACGCGCTCGGTGGCCTCGACGGTCTGGTCCTGAACGTCGGCATCGGCGCCGGCCAGCCGCTGGCGAACGTGACCGTCGAGGTGTGGGATCGCGTGTTCGCTACGAACCTGCGGGGGCACATGCTCGCGGCTCGTGCGGCCCTTCGGTTGCTCGATCCCGGCAGCGCGATCGTGTTCATCTCCTCGACCGCGGCTCGCTCCCCGGCGAGTCACGAGCCGGCGTACGAGTGCTCCAAAGCCGCCCTGTCGGCACTCTGCCGCGCCGTGGCGCTGGAAGGCCAGCCGCGCGGGATCCGGGCCAACGTCCTGCTCCCGGGGCTGATCGATACGCCGCTTGGTCGCGCGGCCTCGGCCGCCCGTCCGGCCCGGGCGAAGCGACCGCTGCCGTTCGCTCGCCAGGGGACGGCGTGGGAGGTGGCGTACGCGGCGCTGTTCCTGATCTCGACTGACTCGAGCTACGTCA
This sequence comes from uncultured Solirubrobacterales bacterium, assembly GCA_963767695.1. Classification (GTDB taxonomy): domain Bacteria; phylum Actinomycetota; class Thermoleophilia; order Solirubrobacterales; family Solirubrobacteraceae; genus Palsa-465. The sequence continues at coordinate 369,547 of CAVYFE010000017.1, read as the reverse complement.
ACGCGCACGAGTTGGTGATGGACGGCGGTTTGACGGCGGGGATTGCCCGCTCTCTCTCAACCGGCTAGTCTCGCCTGGGTGCCAGTGGGTGCGGTCGAGGTGTTGGTGGTGGGCGCCGGGCCCTCTGGCCTGTTCGCCGCCGCCGAGCTCGCACGCCACGGGGTGCGGGCGCGCGTCGTCGAACGCGAACCGCGCCCCCATCATCAGGCCCGCGCGACCGCGCTGCAGCCGGGAACGCTCGAGATTCTCGCGCGCGGGGAGATCCTCGCCCCGGTGCTCGCCGGCTCGGTTCATCTCCGGTTCGCGCGAGTGTTCGACGCGGAGCTGCGGCCGGCCGGCGAAATCGACTTTGCGGGAGCTGGTTGTCCGTGCGAGTTCCAGTGCAGCTTGCCCCAGTGGCGCACGGAGGAGATTCTGGCCGACCAGCTGATGCGGCTCGGTGGTGCAGTCGAGCACGGCGTCGCGGCGAGCTCTTTGGAGCTGACCGCGGATGGGGTACTCGCGGAGCTCGAGTCTGCCGAAGGCCGGATCGAGACCGTGCGCGCGGAGTGGGTCATCGGCGCCGGCGGCGCGCACAGCGTAACCCGCGGATCGATGGAGGAGCCCCTGGTCGGCGAGACCTATCCGGGCACGGCGCTGGTGGCGGACGTGCGCGTGGGCTCCGGCCTGCCGCGCGACGGGTCGGCGCTGGTTGCCACTCGGGAGGGCTACCTGTTGCTCGCGCCGCTGCCGGAAGATCGCTGGATCATGTTTGTGGGTGATCTTCACCGGGACGAGGCCAGCCGCGTCGAGCACGGCGCCTCGGTCGACGTGGTCGCTGCGAGCATCGCGCGCCGGGTAGGGGACAGGATCCGCTTGGACGACATCGCCTGGGCGGCCCCGTTCCGGATGCACCGCCGGCTGGTCTCGCGTTTGGCAGGCGAGCGACGTTTTCTGCTCGGCGACGCCGGTCACCTGTCCAGCCCGTTCGGTGGCGAGGGGCTCAACTCCGGGCTCCACGACGCCCACAATCTGGCCTGGAAACTCGCCCTTGTCCTGCACGGCCGGGGTCGCCCAGACCTGCTGGAGAGCTTCGCCTCAGAGCGCCTCACCGCTGACGGTCACGTTCTCGAGGTCTCCGACCGACTCCACGAATTTGCCCATGCCGCGGTTCAGGCGGCGCGCACCGGCGTGAGGCCCGCGCCGCCGACACCGGACCAGGTGGCGGCCTTGGTCCAGGCCCGCTCGATGCTCGATGTCTCCTACGCCGGCAGTCGGCTCGTCGGCGAACATCGCGGCCCGGGTGCAGATCGGCGCCTGAGCCCTGTCCCCGGCGAGCGCTATCCAGATCGGGCCGATCTGGCTGGCATCCGGCATCACCTGCTGGTGTTCGGCGCCGTCGACGAGCCTGCCCTGGCCAGGCTGGAGGGCCGATGGCGCGAACTCGTCGATGTCGTGCGGGCCACCGGCGATCCCCAGCGAGCCGGCCTGCTGAGCACGGGTGCGGTGCTGGTGCGCCCCGATGGCCACATCGGCTTTCGAGCCGGCCCGGCCGATGCCGCCGGTCTCAGCGCACTGGACTCCCACCTCGACTCCTATCTGATTGCCGGCTGAGTCGGCTCAATGCGACCGGAGACGACCGGGGCCGGACGCTGCGCCCGCGTCGTTACCCGGTCATATCCGTGCGTCTCGAACTGAGAGCAGTCCGTGATCGTCCTCGGACGGGGATTGCGGCGGGGGGTCGTGGACCATCAGCACCGCCGCTCCGTTGGGCGGATCCGAAGCCGCCAGCGCTTGCCACGAGTTGGTCGGCGCGATACACAGCTGGCCCGGCCTGAGATCGCTGAAGAACGGCGAGTCACCGGCCGGGCGGACCCTGACGTGCCTGCCGCCGATCCTCGCCGCCAGCTCGGCAGCAATCGCGACCGCTCCGTTCGATTGTCGGTCAGCGGCCTGCTGAGTCTCGACCAACACCACCTCGCGGATTCTTGCCGCCTCGCCGATCACGATTGCCACCGGCTGTGCGATCGAGGCGGCCACCGCCTCGCCGGGCCCACCGAGCGCGGGCGTCGCGGACGCACTGCTTTGGCCCACCAGCACGAACGAGGGCTCTTGCTCGGTGACGGCGTTGACGACTCCTTCGGCGAACGAGCCGTGGACCAGCAGCATCGGATTGGTATCCACCCCGATCGCGTACCCCACTCGGCTCAGTTCGGCCAGGCCGTGTTCACGCTCGCGCTTCTCGGCCGGCGGACAGCCGAGCAACCCGCGCACCAGACCGCCGTCCGGCGCCGCGATCCGAGCTCCGATTTCGAATCCGATCTGCGCCTGCGCGGGATCCTCGAGCGCGACCAGGATGAACTTACCCAGGCCTTGTGCTTCTGTCTTCGGCACGGGCACGTCGCGCTTGACTCGCTCGACGATGACGGTGGCGGCGACGATCGAGACGAGAATCAGGACCAGCACCGCGTTGACGACCGATTGATCGAACAGGCCGATGTCGAAGCCGATCACCGTCGCGGCCAGCGTCGCCGCCGCCTGCGGGAGCGTCAAGCCGAGCATCAGCGCCGTCTCCCGAGCCGACAGCCGCAGCGCGCCCCTGGTGATCAGGGAAGCAATCGCCTTACCGCCGATCGCGGCGGCGAGGAACAGTCCCGCCAGCTTCAACGTCTCGCCTTGGATCATCACGCTCGGCCGCAGCAGGAATCCGACCGAGACCAAGAAAATCGGCACGAACACGGCCGACCCGAAGAAGTCGATCCGTTCCATCAGTGGTCCCTCGTTCGGAACCAGGCGGTTCAGGCCCAGGCCGGCAAAGAAAGCTCCGACGATGCCTTCGATGCCGAGGCTGTCGGCGAGCGTCGCCGCGGCCAGGAAGGAGGTGACCGCCAGCAGGTAGCGCACAACGCGATCGGTCCCCAGGTATCGAAAGCCGAGCCGGACGAGCCGCGGCAGGACGACCAGCGCGAAGATCACCACCACGACGAGACCAAATGCGACCTGCAAGCCGATCGACGCCGCCGAACCGCCTTCCAGCTGTGACCCCGAAACCGCGGCCAGGACCACAAGCGAGGCGGTGTCCGTGAGCACGGTCGCGCCGACGGCGGTGGCGACGGCGCGATGGGCGGCCAGGCCGGCGTTTCTGACGGTTGGATAGACCAGCAGCGTGTGCGAGGCCATCAGCGACCCGAGCAGCAGTGCCGCCGGTGCTGACCAGTTCATCGAGAATCCGATCGCCGAACCGAGCAGCATCGGGATCGAAAACGCGAGCAACCCGAAGATGATGACCGCGCGACGGTAGACCCTGACCAGCCCGAGGTCGAGCTCGACGCCGGCCACGAACATCAGGTAGAGCAGCCCGAGCTGTCCGAGTTCCGGCACGGTCGTGTTCCCGGCGCCGATCAGGTTCAGGCCGTTGGGTCCGATCAAGAAACCGCCGATCAGCAGCCCGACGATTCCCGGCAGCCGCGCCCGCTCGAGCAACGGCGGGCCGACGATCACGACCACGAACAGGACCAGGAACTCCCAGGCCGCGCCGGTCGGGGTTTTGATCTTGATATCAGCGATCGGCAGGGCTAGCAGGTGCGGGACGATCATCGGGTCGTTTCAAGCAGCGGAATCGAACTTTCGGGGTTGGCCGCGGCCGAGCCAACCCACACGTGCAGCAGGCCGTCGATCGTCCCGTCGGAGGTCATGGCCCGGAACGCGGAGGACACGGCTTGCACGTTGCCCGACCCCTTCGGCAACGCGGCAGCGATCATTTCGCTGACCGGCAGCTGCGCCGCTGCCTGTAAGCGCCCACCCGAACGGTCCGCGATCGCCACGGCGAGTGGCAAGTCGAGCAGGACAGCATCGATCTTGTGCGCCTGGAGTGCGGCCAGCATCACCGGATCGTCCTCGTAAACCTCCACCGGCTGCTCCGGGGCGATCAAGTTGTCGATGATTCCGACAAAGGTCGTGCCGCGGACCGCTCCCCACCGCAGGGGTCGCGCGCTTTCGAGATCGCCGACACCCGTGCCGGTGCGAACCACCACCGTTGGAGCCGCATTCAGGTACGGCGCCGAAAAGCTCAGCGATCGCGAACGCTGAGCGGTCGGGGTGATCAGATCCAACGCGAGGTCGGCCCCGTCCAGCTGCCCCTCGACGATCCGGTGGAAATGCTCGAGCCTGACCTGAACCGACTTGAGGCCGAAGCGATCGGCCAGGCGCCTGGCCAACTCGTATTCGAACCCTCCCGTCACATGCGTGGGCGTGCCCTCCCAAAATCCGGGGATCGGGATGCTGGTCGTCACGACCGTGAGGACGCCCGGCGTCCGCGGAGTGAACGTACCCGCTGCGGGCGAAGTGCTGAGATCACCGCAGGCCGCGAGCACGAGCGTCGCCACCAGGACGGATGCGGCTCGTATCAAACACGCCAACGGTGTTCTGCCCCCGAACATCGGCCCGGCTCCGTAATGTCGGTCCCTCGCCCGCCGCCGAGGCTGAGGCCGCGGCACAGTGGCCGGGCTCTCATCGAGACGACGCATATTCGCGCATCAGTCATATCCGCCCCTTTGCCGGCCTGGGGATTGTCGCACCCCGCGAGCGCCGGCTTCGCAACAACCGGCCCGAAGGCGGTCTGCGCCCGGACCGTTACGCTGCGATCATGTTCGCGTGCCGGCGCGGCGAACCGGCGCGATCCTCGGCACAGCATCGTTTGTCAGGAAGTCGACGATCATCGCGTTGCACAACGCCGGCTTCTCGTGAAGAAGGCCGTGGGAGGTTCCGGGGACCACGGCGAGCTCGGCGTCTTGAAGCCCGCGGTACATCGCGATCGCGTGCTCGAGGGTCACCTCGTCATCGTCGCCGACCATCACGAGCAGCCGGCTCCTGACCTCACTCAGGTCGGCGTCGGTGAGGGTCGGCTCTTCCCAGCTCATACGCGCCAGCTTGGCGTTCACCACGGGGAAGTGCTGGGGACCGTCCGGTGAGAGCTCCGCATAAGCCTGCGCGAAGAAGTCGGGTGTCTCGAGGTCCGGATCGATGGCGGCGGGCACCCACCCGTCCCGATGAAATACACCGCTGACCAGAACGACCCTCCGCGTAAGGTCGGGACGGCGCAGCGCCACCAGCAGTGCCACGATCGCGCCGGCGCTGCAGCCAACCAGGCGTGCCGGTCCGCCGACCACTGCCTCGAGGAAGGCGATGGTGTCGCGCGCCATCAGCTCGTAGGTGATTGGACCCTCGACGTCCGGCGTTCGCCCGTGGCCGCGACGCTCCGGCGTGAAGACCCGGAAGCGCTCGGACAGGGCATCGAGGTTCGGTGCCCACGCCCTGGCGTCGGCACCCCCAGGATGCAGCAGCACCAGCGGCTCGCCCCTGCCTCGTTCGCCGTACCAGGTCCGCACGTCGCCAAGCTCCAAATAGCCATCCATCCCGGTCATCTCCTGTTCGAGCTCCATCGGTACTCGTATCGACCGTCCTCGATGTGCGGACTCATCGGCCGGTGGCTGCGGAGTGCGCCTCGGAACGCGGGGTCGAATCACCCCATCGTGGTGATGTGGGGCGGCCCTTCTCGGTTGAAGATGGCGGGGGTTTCGGATCACTGAGCGGAGGGAGAGCGCGTGGGCTTATTCAGGCACGACCACGAACACGGACGGCGCTTCGTCATGCGCGAGAAGCTGTTCTCGATCGGCGATGACTTCTGGATCGAGGACGACGGCGGCGAGCACGCCTACAAGGTCGACGGCAAGGCGCTGCGCGCGCGCAAGACGTTCATCTTGGAGGACCCGTCAGGAAACGAGGTCGCCCATATCCAGGACCGGGTGATGAGAGTGCGGGGGACGATGGAGATCGAGCGCGACGGCGAGCCTCTCGCGACCGTGCACAAGGCGCTGATCGGAATCCGCGACCGGTTTGACATCGACGTCGAGCATGGCGAGGATCTGGGCGCCAAGGGCAACATCCTCGACCACGAGTACGAGATCAAGCGCGACGGCGATGTGGTCGCCACGGTCTCGAAGAAGTGGGTTCGAGTGCGCGAGACCTACGGCATCGAGATCGCGTCCGGAGAGAACGAGCCACTGCTGCTGGCGATCACGGTGGCGATTGACGAACTGGCGCGCTGAACACGGCGGGAGATCACACCGCGAAGAACACCGTTTCGCCATCGCCCTGCAGGCGGATGTCGAACCTGTAGCCGCCGTCGGCGGGTTGCGCGAGCAGTGTCGCCCGGCGGTGCTCGGGGACGGCGAGCAGCACGGGGTCGGTGGCGTTGGCCGCGGTCTCATCGGCGAAGTAGATGCGGGTCACGCAGCGGTGAAGCATGCCGCGCGCGAATACCGATACGTCGATGTGCGGCGCCTGGGTCGTTCCACCCGGGCCTGAGAGGGATCCGGGCTTGACGGTCACGATCTCGAAGGCGCCGTCCCCGTCCTCTTCGCCGCACCGGGCGAAGCCGCGGAAGCCCGGCAGCTCCGAGGGGCCGCCGTAGCCGTGCAGATCGGCAAACCGGCCGTCGGGATCGGCCTGCCAGGTCTCGATCAGTGCATCCGGCACCGGCGTCCCCGCTCCGTCATACACCACGCCGGTGATCCGGATCGCACCGGGCGTGTCCGCCGGCACCGCCAACGGTCCCTGCACCCATGGCAGCCCGATGGCGAAGAACGGGCCGACTGTCTGCGACGGGGTGCTCGGGAAGATCACCATGCCTCCTCAATCGGGGTCTGTCCCGGCCCGCGCAGATAGATGTCGAACTCGTAGGCCAGAGCCCAGTTCGGGACTGTCGCATGGATCGAGAAGTGCGCGATCATCCGCTCCCGCGCCGACGGATCGCGCACCGAATTGAAGATCGGGTCGAACTCGAACAGGGGATCGGCGGGGAAGTACATCTGCGTCACCAGCCGCTGCGCGAACGCCCGGCCCAACAGCGAGAAATGAATGTGCGCCGGGCGCCACGCGTTGTAGTGATTGCCCCACGGATACGGTCCGGGCTTGATCGTCGTGAAGCTGTAGCGGCCGTTGTCGTCGGTGACGCACCGCCCGGCGCCGGAGAAGTTCGGGTCCAGGTCCGCCGGCCAGCGGTCCCACTTATGGCGGTAGCGCCCAGCGGCGTTGGCCTGCCAGATTTCCACCAGCGTGCTCCGCAGCGGCTTGCCTTCGGTGTCGAACAGCCGGCCGGAGAGCGTGATCCGTTCCCCGATCGGTGCCCCGCCGTGCTGGGAGGTGAGGTCGTCGTCGCCCTCGCGGGCGAGCCCGGCAAGCTGGGGGCCGGTGATTTCGGTGATCGTGTGGGGCAGGTAGACGAGCGGCTGTTTGGGGTGGCGCAGCGCGGTCGAGCGGTACTCGGCGAAGTCCAGCGGCGGATGCGCGTCCTTGTCCTCGCGGAGGTAGCTCGCGGGCGTCTCCCTGACCGGATCGTAGATCTTCCGTTCCTCAGTCATTTTCGGCGGGTCCTCCACCACGAACGCTACGTCACCGACGGGCCAACTCGCGCAGCGCTTCGAGCTCCGCCGCGGTCGGGGGCTCCGTCGCCTTGAGCTCGTCGGCGACCTCGAGCTCCCATCCGGTCGCTTCGCGGACCGTCTTCGCATCGACGCCTTCATGGAGGCTGGTGAGTACGAGTCGCTTGCTCTTCCGGTCGGGCTCGAGCACCCCGAGGTCCGTGATCACGGCGGTTGGGCCGGCGCCGCGAAACCCGAGCCGCTCACGCGCGTGGGGTCCGTCGCCGTGACCGACGGTCGTGCAGAAGTCGAGCTGCTTCACGAACGTCCGCTTGCTGTGAGGCACGATCACGATCACCTCGCCGCAGCTGGCCGCGATTTCGGGCGCACCCCCGGCGCCGGGCAGGCGCGTCTTCGGGTTGCTGTACTCGCCGATCACGGTCGAGTTGAGGTTCGCGTGGCAATCGACCTGGGCGGCGCCCAGGAACGCGACATCGATCCGGCCCGGCCCGATCCAGTAGTTGAACATCTCTGGCACCGACACGATCGAATCGGCGGTCCGCGCAAGCTCTCCGTCGCCGATCGAGAGCGGTACGTGGAAGGGCTTGGCGCCGATCGTTCCCGATTCGTAGACCAGCACCAACTCCGGGTTGTGGACCATCCGCGCGAGGATCGCCGCCGTGCTCGGGCGCCCGACGCCGATGAAGACCGTCCTGGCGTACTTCAGCCGGCGCGCGGCGACGACGGTCTGGACCTCACCGGCGCTCGCCGGGGTCACCGAACCGCCGCCTCGCTCGGCGCCAGCACGTGCTCCTTCATCCAGAGCTGTGAACGCGTCCCGGTCCCGGCTGAGTTCGTCCCAGAAGCGGTAGAAGTCGTTGTCGCGGTCGGTGATCCCGAGGCTGTAGGAGGGACGGGACCCGCCCGGCGCCACGGCGACCGCATCTATCACCCAGGCGGGAAGCACGATGCTGCTCGGCTGCGGCTCGAGCCGCTCGACGATCCGCTCGACGGTCACCAGCGACCGCTTCGCGGCGAGCACCGCCTCCTTCTGGACCCCCGGGATCCCCCACAGCTGCACGTTGCCGTCGCGGTCGGACTCTTGGGCGTGCACGATCGCGACGTCCGGGTGCAACGCTGGTACCGCGGTCAGCACCTCCCCCGTGAACGGGCAGGTGATCGGCGCCACCTGGGTCAGCGCCGCGAGGTCGGTGCCTCGATAGCCGCGCATCACCGCAAACGGGAGGTCCGCCGCACCCGCCGCGTAACGGTTCGCCATGCCCGCGTGGCTGTGCTCCTCGAGCTCGATCGGATGCGGCCAGCCATGCTCGATCGCATCGCGGAAGCGGTGCAGCCCGCCGACACCCGGATTGCCACCGTAGGAGAACACGAGCTTGCGCGCCGCGCCCAGCCCGATCAGCTGGTCGTACAGCAGATCGGGCGTCATCCGGATCAGCTCGAGATCGCGGCGACCCTGGCGTAGCAGCTCGTGTCCCGCTGCGAACGGGATCAGATGCGTGAACCCCTCGAGGGCGACGCTGTCGCCGTCGTGCACGAGTTCCGCGAGGGCGTCAGGGAGCGGGACGACTTCGGCCACGCTGTACGCCTAGCAAACATTTGTCCACATTGCGCACAACAGGTTATAAGATCGTGGGCCCCCCGAGCAAACCGGGGCCGGGGTCCCGGGCTCGAGCACGTCTAGCCCCAGACCTCCGCGGCGGTTTCGACGATCAGCTCGAGCTTGGCCACCTGCTGGTCGTAGGTGAGCGCGTTGCCCTCGAACGTCGAGGAGAATCCGCATTGCGGCGAGAGGCACAGCTGCTCGATCGCGACGAATTGCGATGCCGCTTCGATTCGGCGCTTGAGCTCATCCTTGTGCTCCAGCTCGCCACGCTTGCTCGTCACCAGGCCCAGCACCACGAGCTTGTCCTTGGGCACGAACCGCAGCGGCTCGAACCCGCCCGAGCGGGCGTCGTCGTACTCGAGGAAGAAGCCGTCGATGTTGAGGCCTCCGAACAGCGCCTCGGCGACGAAGTCGTAGCCTCCCTCGGCCACCCAGGAGGAGCGGAAGTTGCCGCGACACATATGGGTGGTGACGGCCAAGCCGCCCGGTCGGTGTGCGAGCGCCTCGTTGATATGACGGATGTAGGTCTCGTGCAGGTGCTCGGCGTCCTCGCCCTTGCTCGCCATCTGCTCGCGCTGTTGGGGGTCGTTCAGATACGCGAGGCTCGTGTCATCGAACTGCAGGTACCGGCAGCCCAGCTCGGCGACCGAGCGCACCTGGTCAGCGTAGGCCGAGGTCAAATCGCTCCAGAACTCCTCCATGTCGCCGTACACGCTCGGATCGACGGCGGCCCGGCCGCCCCGGTAGTGGACCATGCTCGGCGAGGGGATCGTCAGCTTTGGCGTCACCCCGTCCTTGACGCAGGACTGCAGGAACTCGAAGTGCTCCGCGAAGATCGGATGGTCGAGATGGACCTTCTCGTGGACGTGGATCGCCGCCGGGGTCCACTCGAGCTCGCCCTGCTCGTTTCGGAACTTGACCTTGATCTCGCCCGGCGCCTGCTCGATTCCGCCGAGCTCGTAGATGAAGTCCATGTTCCATGCCGCCCGCCGGAACTCTCCGTCGGTGGCCGACTGCAGCCCGACGTCATGCTGCATCTTCACGACCGCGCGGATCGCGTCGTCCTCCAGCGCGCGCAACTCCTGGCGTGAGATCTGGCCGGCGGCGCACTCCTCGCGCGCGCGCAGCAGCTCGGGTGGCCGCAACAGGCTGCCGACGTGATCGGCGCGAAACGGAGGCGAGGAACGCCGGCCGGAGTAGATCTTCATTGTCTCTGATTCAGTCATCACAACCTCGCTTAGCTCAGGGATGTCTCCCGTTGGTGTGGGCTTCTAGCCCCGGCGGATCGACCCCGCCGCGCCGCGTACGCGATGAACGCATCCAGCGCATCGGGCTGCGCGAGGGCGTCTCGGCTGGCGACCAGCTCGGGGCGGCTACCCAGCAGGATCTGCTTGACCGGGAGCTCGAGCTTCTTCGCCGTCAGCGTGCGAGGGATCGCCGGAACGGCGATGATCTCATCGGGGACGTGGCGCGGTGAGAGCTCCCTGCCAAGCGCGGTGCAGATCCGCGCGCGCAGGGCGTCGTCGAGCACCGTGTCCCCGGCTGGGACCACGAACAGCAACAGCTCGCCGCTGCCCCCGCCGTCGTCCTCGAGGTGCACCACCAGAGAGTCGAGCACCTCGGGCAGCTCCTCGACCAGCGCATAGAACTCGCCCGTGCCGAGTCGCACGCCACCGCGGTTCAGCGTCGCGTCGGAGCGGCCGGTGATCACGCAGCTGCCCCGCTCGGTGAACTCGATCCAGTCACCCTGACGCCAGACGCCGGGATAGCGATCGAAGTACGAGTCGCGGTAGCGCTCGCCCGCCGCGTCGTTCCACAGCGCGACCGGCATCGAGGGCATCGGCCGGGTGATGACAAGCTCGCCGAGCTCGCCGACCACCTCGTTGCCGTAGGGGTCGAACGCTCGCGCGTCGACCCCCAGACAGCGACCGGAGATCTCGCCTTCATACACCGGCTGAGCAAACGAGCCCGAGACGATTCCGGTGCACACGTCGGTACCACCCGATCCGTTGATCAGCACAACTTCGGAGCCGAGCTGCTCGTAGGTGTAGGTGTAGCCGTCGGCCGGCAGCGGCGCGCCGGCCGTGCACAGCGCCCTGATGCTGCGCAGATCGCACTCGCGCCCAAACTCCACCCCCGTCTTGCGGCACCCCATCAGGTACGCCGGGCTCACCCCCATCACCGAGGGCTGGGTCTGCTCGGCGATTCGCCACTGCTGCAGCAGATCCGGCCACGCCGGGTCGCCATCGAGCATCACGATCGAGGCGCGCAACAGCAGCGCGGAGACCAACGCGTTCCACATCATCCAGGCCGTGGTCGAGAACCACTGCAGGCGGCCGCCGGGCTTCAGGTCCCAGCCGAGGCCCTGGTTCTTGTGGTGCTCGATCAGCTGACCGCCGTGGCCGTGAACGATCGCCTTCGGGAGCCCGGTGGTGCCCGACGAGAACAGCACGTACAGTGGGTGCTCGAACGGGACCGGGTCGAAGGCCAGCGGCCCGGGCTCGGCCAGCAGCGCCTCCCAGGCGATCGCCTCCGCGACCGCGGCCTGGCCGTAGGGCACCCACACGACGTGCTCGAGCGTCGGCAGCCCGGCGCGGATCGCTGCCACCTCCGGGCGCCGGTCGACGTACCGGTCGCGGTAGCCGTAGCCACCCACCGCAAGCAGCACGCGCGGCTCGATCTGCGCGAAGCGATCGACCACGCTGCGCGCCCCGAACTCTGGCGCGCACGTCGCCCAGATCGCGCCCAGGCTGGTGGTCGCGATGAACGCCACCAGCGTCTCGGGGATGTTGGGCAGGTAGGCGACAACTCGGTCGCCGGGGCGAATGCCGAGCCGCTGAAGCCCCACCCGTGCCCGAGCGACCTGCTCGCGCAGCTCACCGAAGGTGAGCTCGAGCGGGGGACGCGTCTGGGATTGGGCCACGACCGCCACGCGATCCTGATCGCCAGCGGCGCCGACCATGTGCTCCGCGTAGTTGAGCCGTGACCCCGGAAACCACTCCGCGCCGGGCATCACGTCCGCGCCGAGCACGCGCTCGTATGGGGTATGCGCGCGCACGCCGTAGAAGTCCCAGATCGACGCCCAGAAGCCCTCCAGGTCAGAGACCGTCCAGCGCTGCAGTTCGTCGTAGGAGTAGAAGTCGTGGTCGCGCTCGTCGCGCAACCAGTTGAGATAGCGGCCGATCTCGGTGCTGCTGCGCCACTCTGTCGGCGGCGTCCACACGATCTCACCGATCATTGGAGTCCCGGCAGCATACGCGCCTCAATCGGCCCGGCTTCATGGTTGGCGGCCCGCCGAGCGGCGGGCGCGGACCGGGACGGCGGCGTCAAGCTGGAGCTCGCTCATTGATAGGACCCCTGATTCGACGCCGCGGCCGTGGCCACATCGCGCGGGTAGGTGTAGCGCGCGCGGAGCATCACGATCCCGGCGCCAGCGAGCGTGCTGAGCAGCAGTAGGAAGCAGATCTCGAGACCCCGAGCGCCGCCGGGGGAGATCACGCCGGGATGGGTTCCGATCGGAGCCTGCTTGGGTGCGATGCCGGCGATCAGGTCCGCGAGTCCGCCGAAGCACAGCGGCGCGAGTGCTTGCGCTAGGGAGCGCAGCACCGTACGCGTGCTCTCTGCGCGCCCCCACAACCCGGCCGGCATGATGTCGAGCCTGGCGGCGTCGAGCGGCGGATTCGCGGCCGACAGCAGCGAGGCGCCGGCGATGTCGAACCAGATCGCCGGCGTGAGGTGGCTGCCGAGGACGCCCGGGATCAGCAGCGCCGTCGCGCCCAGATAGCAGAGCGCGGGAACCCACACGCGGACCTCCAGGACCCCGCGGCGCAGTAATGCGTCGGTCACGCGCCCGCTCACCAGCGTCCCGACCAGTGCGCCGCCAACGAGCAGCGCCAGCACCAGTTCCGCGGTCGCCTGGCTGGCGCCGTAGTGACCGCGGACGAACAGCAGGGCAAACGTCGATAGCCCGGAGAAGTAGAAGTAACCCAGCGATGAGCTGATGATCATCAGCACATTGGTCGGAATCGAGAGGATGTAGCGCACGGCGGGCACCAGGCCGAGCTGACGCGGATCCTCCTCGAGGACCAGGTCCGGATCGGGCTCCACGCCCTTCTGTCGCGCCGCCTCCTGGGCGAGCTCGTCGAGCTCCGGTTCGGCCTCCTGGCCCTCGTCCGGCGCAGGCCCAGGCGCCGGCGGCGCGGCGACCGCCTGCTGGAGGTCCACGGCGCCGGGCGCGAGCCGGCTCTGGCCGCCGCGCAGCGGCTCGGGTACGGTCCGGTACAGCTCCCGCGCGAGGAAGAAGCCGGGGATCGAGAGCAGCGCGAACGCGGCGCGCCAGTCGATCAGGCTGGCCACGCTGCCGCTGATAATGAAGCCGGCGGCGGTGCCGGCGATCTCGCCGCCCAGTATGTACGCGTACACGCGGCCTCGCTCCCGGGCGGGGAAGTAGTCACCGGTCAGCGAGGCGATCGCCGGGCCGGCGGACGCTGTCACGGCGCCGAGGAACAGGCGCGTCAGCAGGAGACTCGAATAGCTGCCGGCGAACGCGCTCAGGAGCGAGGCCAGGCTCCACAGTACGATGCTCGCCGAAAGCACCGGTATCCGCTTCACCCGGTCGACCAGCAGACCAACCGGGATCGTGAACAAGGCTCCGACCAGGAGCGCGACGGAGCTCAGCAGACCGATCCTCGTGTTGCCGATATGGAGCGCCCGCTCGAGCTGGGGCGCGATTGCACCGACGGTCGCGGTGTCGGCGCCGTTCAAGGCCAGCACCGCGCCAAAGATCGTGATCACTCGGGCACGGGCCGGACCGCCGACGCGCTTGACGACGCCGCCACGGACCTGGCGGCCCGTCCATCTGGTCGCGCGCAGAGCGGTTCGACCAGCGTGTGCGGCGGCGTCCCTACCCGCCACGTCTTACCCTAACGGCCGGCGTTCTTGCTCTTCCACGGTCCGCTCAGCGGTGGGAACAGCCTCCAGTCGTTGATCTGGGATCGGCTTGCCGCTTTCGATCGAGAGTCCGTAGGTGCCTTTTGCCAGCCGCGCCTCGGCGCGCTCAACGGATGCAAGCTCCGCGCGCAGATCTTCGGCGCGCGTGGCATCGAATTCGTCCTGGTAGAGGTCCTCGGACCCCTCGTCACCGGGCTCCCACCGGTCCGAAGCCTCGAGCGGACCCTCGCGCTCGAGCGCCGCGAGCGCCTGTTCGATCCGCGCCCGTTCGCGCGCCAGCAGTTCGCGGGCCCGTTCAGATTCCATGACTTCAGGCTACTCGCACGGGCCCTCGAGCCGCTGCTGCATCTGGGCACTCAGGCGATCGCCGCCGCACGTGTTCGCTCGGCGATTCGTACCGGCTGCTGCGCCTCCGCAGCACGCGTTTCGGCGCGCCATGCCTTCCAGTAACGGCGCAGGCGGCGCCGGAACGTCTTCGGGCTCTCGGCGTACAGCCGTGCGCCGAGAAACAGTGCCTCCTGCTGGAGCTGTTCGCGCCGGAGGTCGATCAACGCCAGCACGGGCGCCAGTTCGACGGGGATCTCGGCACCGCTCTCGACCAGCGACTGGCGCAGAACCGCGAGGTCGTGGTCGTCGCCGAGCAAGTCCGTCAGCAGGTGCGCGTCCTTGGCGTGGCCCGTCATGGTCTGCGGCGCGATCGGCTCGAGCAGCCGCAGGTGGTACCAAAGGTCCTTGGCGCGCTTGCGCCATTCGTGCAGGTTCTCCACGGTGGCACCCCGGCTACTGCGCTCATAGGCCTTGCGGCCGCGCTGATAGCCCCGCACCAGCCCGGCGTCGATCGCCGACCAGCCGTCTCGCCGTAGCCGCGAATCACCGGTTGCCAGGCGCACCGGCTTGAGCAGTTCGGCCACCTCGTCGGTGAGCTTGGAGTTGGTCAACCTCCGCCGGGTGACGTTGCGCTGGGCGGTGAGGCTCTTGCGGATCGTGGAGAAGGTTCGCTTTGGAACCTGGCCCGCGAAGCGCTCAGAGATGTCATCGAGGGCCTGGATCATCACATCCGCGTCGCGGACTCCCGACAACTTCCGCCCGGCCTCGCGCAGGGCACGGTTGCTCCGGCCCCGCTCGGCTGGATCCAGCGAGCCAGCTCCGAGCCGCAGCAACGAGCGCTCCTTCTTCAGGGCCTTGCGGGCGGTATGAACCGCCACCACCGGATCGGCTTTGACCCCCTCGGTGAGTTCTTCGACCGCCTCATCGAGTTGCTCGAGAGCACAGCGGCGAAACGCCTCCTCAACCGTTTCGTCGGCCTCGAATCGGTACGACATCTGGCAACTTCCTTTCCGCGGGTTGGTTTGCGTCTCCTATTCGCTACCCGAGAAGTGGGGAGACGAGTCGCCGTGATGGACGGACTACGCACCCGGCGTTGCGTGGGAACGTCCCCACGGTTCCCGCCGCGAAGGGACGTTCTACAGCTCGCCTCGCTTAGCCCGCCTCCTGGAACGAGGCGAGCGGTCCGTCGACCGGCACGCTGCTCCGCGCCGCTCGTGTCGCCGGGACGAGCAGGGCGGCGAACGTGCAGACGATCAGGAATGCCGCGGCGAGCAGGAACGATTCCGTGAAGCCGGCCAGCTTCGGGGTCCCGTGGACCGTGTTGTCGACGATCAAGGTGGCGACGATCTGCCCCCCGAGGGCTCCGCCCAGGGTTCGCATCACGGTATTCATCCCGCTGGCGACGCCGGTCTGGTGGAACGGGACCGCCTGCACGACGAGGTTCCCCAGCGCCGCGAACGCCAGGCCGATCCCCACTCCGAGCAGCGTGGCGGTGATCAGCATGTCAAACGGGTGGCTGTGCGCGGCGGCGAGCCACAGGAAGGCGACGGCGGTGATGGCGCTGCCGGCGACGAGCGCGGACTTCGAGCCGAAGCGCCGCGAGACGCGACCGGCGATCGAGCCGACCAGGGCCATTCCCAACGCCGCGGGAAGCAGGTAGACCCCGGAGGCGACGACGGAGGCGCCGAAGCCGAACCCCGTGCTCTTCGGCAACTGCGCAAATTCCGGGAAGATGATGAACGAGGAGTACATGCCGGCGCCGAGCAGGAACGCGGTCAGGTTGGTCGTCCACACACCGCGTATCCGCATCATCGTCATGTCGATCAGCGGCTCGCGGCTATGGACCTCGACCGCGACCCAAGCGGCGCAGATGACCAGTCCGGCGCACAGCAGCGTCAGCGTCTTAGCCGAGCCCCACCCCCAGGTGGTGGTCTCGGAAACGGCGATCAGCACACAGCAGATGCCGGTGCTCATCAGCGCCGCCGCGAGCCAGTTGACCTTGCCCGGAACGCGGACCGGCGACTCCGGGATGAACCGCCACGTGCAGACGGCGGCGATCAGGGTGAAGAACAGCGGCAGCCAGAACAGCCACTGCCAGCTCAGGTGCTCGACGATCAGGCCGCCGGTGACGATCCCGAAGCCGGCCCCGACGCCGAGGATCGAGGACATCAGCCCGATGCTGCCGGCCACCCGCTCGGGCGGGAATTCGTCACGGGCGATCGCGAACGCGAGCGGAAAGATCCCACCCCCCGTGCCCTGGATCACGCGGGCGACGATCAACATACCGAGGGAGTTCGAGAGGGCCGCGAGCAAAGTCCCCGCCGCGAGCACGAGCAGCGTGTAGAGCAGCAGCCGCTCCTTTCCGTACATGTCCCCCAGCCGGCCGATGATCGACGTGCCCACAGATGCCGATAGCAGATAGCCCGTCAACAGCCACGCTACCCCGGTCTCGGACGTGTGCAGGTCGTGCTGGATCGTCGGCAGGGCCGGGATCACCGCCGAGCTGAGCACTGCGTAGGCGAGCCCGGCCAGCGACAGGACCGCCAGGATCAAGTTCGGGTGAACCGCCTCGTGGCGCCGCTCCGAAGGCATCAGCCAAATGTACTTCCCTCCTTGCTCGGGACTGAGACGCGCTCACGGGTCGATCGCACGGCGCTGAGACGCGCTCACGGGTCGGTCGCACGGCGCTGATAGCGTTTGCGCGCCTTGGGGTGTGAGCACCACAGCTCGACCGGGTGCAGACGCCCCCATCGCACTGACGCTCAGTGCATGCGGGCATCATTGACCTCTTTCAGGACGCGTCTGATACTCCGCGTGATGGGCGTCTGCCCGGTCTGTGCGTGTGCGGGTGCCTGGGGTTGAGCGACGGACAGAACCGACAGGAGAGCCCTCCGATCACTGGAACACGCGAGTATCGCGGCCATCCGGCCGAGCCCAAGCTGCTGCCTCCACCGGTGCCGGCTGGATTTCTCGCCCGTGACCGCATCGCCTCCCTCCTCGACGAAGGGGCCGAGAAGCCCCTGACCGTCCTGGCGGCGCCCGCCGGTGCCGGCAAGAGCGCGGCGCTCAGCTCCTGGGCCACCGCCCGAGCGACCCCGGTTGCATGGCTATCGCTCGATGAGCCCGACTCCGAGCGTCGTCGTTTCTGGGGCCTGACGCTGGCGTCACTGCGTCTCGCCGGTGGCGCTGATCCGCTCGCGAGCCTCCAAGTTCACCCCGATGAATCCGTCGACATCCTGTTGCCGGAGCTAGCAAACGTACTCGAGAAGTTCGAGCAGCCGATCACGCTTGTGCTCGATGATCTGCATCGAAGCTCGGCGCCGGAGATCTACGGAGACCTCGAGCTCCTGCTGCGCCATCCGGTGGCGAATCTCCGCCTTGTCGTCTCGACCCGAGTCGATCCGCCGATCGGCTTGGAGCGGCTGCGCCTCACCGGGCACCTCGTCGAGCTCCGCGCCAAGGATCTGGCGTTCACGCTCGAGGAGACGATCGAACTGTTCGAGCTGCTCGGCATCGACCTGGCGAAGGTGGACCTCGAGGTCCTGTGGCGCCGGTCAGAGGGATGGGCGGCGGGTTTGCGTCTCGCCGCGGCGACGCTCGCCGGGCGTCCCAACCCCGAACGATTCGTCGCCGAGCTCGCGGGCGATGACGCCAACATCGCCGAGTACCTGCTGGCCGAGGTGCTCTCCCGTGAGCGAGCTGACACCCGCGAGTTTCTGATTCGCGCCTCGGTGGCGGACGAGTTGCCGATCGAGCTTGCAGCCGAGCTGACCGGACGTGACGACAGCTGGCCCCTGCTGGACGAGCTGACCCACCGCCACGCGTTCCTGGCGCCAGTTGGGGACCGCAGAGGCGTGTACCGTTTCCATACCCTGTTCGCCGAGTTGCTTCGCGCGCAGCTCAAATACGAGCGTCCGGCCGAAGTCGGCTCGCTTCACGAACGCGCGGCGCGATGGTACGGCCGAAACGGTGCACCTGTGGCCGCGTTGCGTCACGCCGTCGCGTCCGGCAATCAGGAGCTTGCGACGGAGCTAGCCCGCGCGTGCTGGGTGCAGGCGCTCGCGACCGGGGAGTTCTCGGTCCTACGCTCGCTCGTCGAACAGGTGCGGCCCGCACGCCTTGAACGGGACCCGGAGTTTGCGCTCGCGTTCGCGGCAAGCCTGATCGAGGGGGAGCACGACGCGCAGGTCGAGCACTACCTGCGCGTTGCCGACGAGCGAGCCGCCGAGCTCTCCCCCGCGCGCCGTCGGCAGTTTGCGGTGGCGCGGGACGCCGTGATCCTCTATCGCGGTCGTTCGCGAGGTGATTTGAGCATGGCCCAGGCGGCCGCCGAGCGTCTGTTGTCAGACGCCGATGGCTCGCAGGCTGTCGGTAACCATCAAGCAATCCGCGCCCTTGCCTACTCCACGTTGGGAATCGTGGAGCTCTGGAACGGCGCGTTGGACCGCGGGACGCGACACCTCGAGCGTGGGCTTGCGGTCGCGGGCAACGCTGAACTCGATTGGGTGCGGTTGCTGTGCCAGGCCTACCTGACGCTCGGCTCCGCTCTCGCCGGCCGCCTTGCCCCGTGCGAGCAACGAGCCCACGCCACGCTCGAACTGGCCGCTCGACGCGGCT
Source organism: uncultured Solirubrobacterales bacterium (assembly GCA_963767695.1). Classification (GTDB taxonomy): domain Bacteria; phylum Actinomycetota; class Thermoleophilia; order Solirubrobacterales; family Solirubrobacteraceae; genus Palsa-465. The sequence goes on along the minus strand of CAVYFE010000017.1, from coordinate 350,629 downwards.
GGACCCGTTCGACTCCCGCGGGAGTCGCGTTGACGGTTCTTGGCGGCGTCCAGTTCCATTGGAACCTGCTCGACGAGGCCGACCTCACGCTCGACCGGGCGGCGACTGCAATCCGCCGCAGCCGCGAGTCGCCATTGCTGGCCCTGTATGGGCTCAACCGAGGACGCGTTCGCGCCGCGCAGGGCCGCCTCGGTGAGGCGCTCGAGGCGTTCGAGGCGGGACTGGACAAGCTGACCGGCTGGACGGGCGCGGTCGGCCTGCGGTCGATGCTCGAAACCGAGGCGGCGATGACACGCGCCGCGCTGGGGCATCGGGAGGCCGCCGAGCGTGACCTGCAGCGGGCCGCCGCCGAGTCGCCAGGGGCGACGATCGGCCTGGCACGGCTGGCGCTGTCCGCCGGTGATCCCGAAGGTGCTCGCGCGTACCTGGCTCGTGCGATGCCCTACGATGGCCGGCTGCTGGTCTCGCAGCAGGTCGAGGGTTGGGTGCTGAGTGCGCTCGCCGGCGATACGCTCGCCGACCATGTCAGCGCTCACGTGTCGCTCGAGCGGGCACTGGAGCTGGCCGAGCCGGGCGGGTTCCGGCAAACGCTCATGGGACAGGGCTCGGCGGTGCGACCGGTTCTCAGACGGCAGCTGCGGCTCGGCACGGCGCACCGGGCGTTCGTCGAAGACCTCTTGCTGGCGCTCGACGAGCGCTCCGCACACGCGTCCAGCCGGCCCATGCTCGCCGAAGCGCTGACCGATCGGGAGGCGGCGGTGCTGCGCTTCCTGCCGACGATGATGTCAAACCTCGAGATCGCCTCGGAGCTGTTCGTCTCGGTCAACACCGTCAAGACGCACCTGCGCTCGATCTACCGCAAGCTCGATGCGAATGACCGTCGCGAGGCGGTCCAGCGAGCTCGCGAATTGCAGCTGCTGGCGCCCGGACTCGCGCGGCGCGGATGAGCGCCGCCGCCGGCAAGCGCGTCGCAGCGCTGCTCGCGATCGTTCTGGGCGTGGCCAGTGTGGTCCTCGCGGCGATCGCGGTTGTCGTGCAGTTTCCCCGCGGACTCGCCGTCCTCGCCTGCGCGATCATCGCAGTCGGTGCGGCGTGGCACGGGGTTCTGCGGCGCGGCGCGGTGCGCGTGATATGTCTCGCCCTCGCGATCGCGGCGCTGATCGTGGCGGTGATCCTCCTGCTCGGCCGAGACGCGGGCCTCACCGTGGCCGTGGTGCTGAGCGCGTTGGCGTCGGTGACCGCGGCTCGAACGGCGGTGGCGGTTCGGGTGCGCCTGCCCCCGGCTCCAGCGCCCACGAAGCCCGTGATGTTCTTCAATCCACGCTCCGGCGATGGCAAAGCCGAGCGCTTTCATCTCGCCGAGGAAGCGCGCCGACGCGGCATCGACCCGATCGAGCTGACGTTCGACACGCCGCTGCAGTCGCTCGTCGACGCCGCGCTCGCCCGCGGAGCCGACGGTCTCGCGATGGCGGGTGGCGACGGATCACAGGCCGTGGTCGCTGCCGCTGCGGCCCGGGCAGGTCTCCCGTACGCCTGCATTCCATCCGGTACGCGCAACCACTTCGCGCTGGATCTCGGCGTCGATCGGGACGATCCCGTCGGGGCGCTCGACGCGTTCGTCAACGGGGGAGAACACCGGGTCGATCTGGCAGAGGTAAACGGAAAGGTGTTCGTCAACAACGTGTCGCTCGGGCTCTACGCGGAGGCGGTCCAGCACCAGAGTTATCGGGACGCGAAGCTGAGAACGCTGCTCGACACGATCCCCGACGTGACCGGTCCCTCGGCGCAGGCATCCCCAATCCGCTGGCGCGGGCCCGATGGCCTGCGGCACGAGGGCGGCGTGGTGCTCCTGGTTTCGAACAACCCGTACCGGCTCGGTCGGGCAGTCGGGTCGGGAACGCGTCCGTGCCTCGACGGCGGCGAGTTGGGCGTGGCGGTGATCGGGCCGCACGGCGGCACCGGCCACGGGCCCATGGAGCTGTGGTCAGGCCCGTCGATCGAGGTCGACGGCGACGCCCCGGTCCCGGCCGGAATCGACGGTGAGTCGGCCCTGCTCGACCCGCCCGTGCGGTTCGAAACACGGCCCGGGGTGCTGAGGGTTCGAATCGCCCCGGGCCATCCAGGACGCTCGCCCTCCGCGGGGCTTCCCGAGAATGGCTGGCTGGGGCTTGGAGAGCTGGCGCGGATCGCCTTCAGCCGGCGTGGCTGATCCTGTCGACCACCAGCCGGCTGATGATCGTTCCCGTGAGCGCGCCCACGATCACGTCGCTCGGGTAGTGGACACCCGTGTGGATGCGGGAGTATCCGACCGCCGCCGCGAGGATGTAGAGAGCTGCGCCGTCCCAGGGCAGCACATCGCTGACTCCGGTCGCGAACGCAAACGCGGCGGCAGTATGGCCGGAGGGGAACGATCGGGACTTGGGCATCCGCACTCGCTGGAGGCGGGGCATGCGTTGCGCGCCGCGGTCAGGCCGTTGGCGTTGCCCGAGCGGCTTGATGGCAATGTTGACGACCGTCGCCGTGGCCGCGACCGAGGCGAGTCCCAATCTGGCGGCCCTGCGGCCCTGATCCCCCCGGGCCAAACCGAGCAGGGCGGCGGCGGCGAGCGACAAGCGCGAGTAGTTCGCGGCCACCGACAATCGTGCCATGGCGGCGTCGAACCGTGGCGTCGTGCTGGTCGCGATCGCGCGATAGATGGCGCGATCGAGATCGCCGAGCTCACCCAGCATGCTTGCGCCAACCGTTCTCACGCGGACGAGCATGCCGCCGCACGGGTGAACTCGCATCATCCCGCGGGGATGAGGCTCGGCGGCTGGAGGATTTGCGCCAGCCCACGCCAAGCCGGAACACCCATCTAGCATCGCGATATGCCGTCCGACGTCGAGGGCCGCCAGCCGGAGTTCGGAGATGCGTCCCGCCGCACCTGGTTGGCCGCTGAGCGGACGTGGCTCGCCTGGTGGCGGACGGCGCTGGGCAGCGCGGCGGTCGCGATCGGGGTCGGACGAGTCCTTCCAGATGTCTCCCACGGGCCGCGGTGGCCGTTCACGCTCCTGGGTATCGGCTACGCGGTGCTCGCGATCGCCGTCCTGCTCGCCGGTGCGGTCCGTCAGCAGCGCACTGCGGCAGCGCTCAGGCGCAACAGTTACTCGGAGATGTCTTTCGCGCTGATGATGTGGCTGACCGCCGGAGCCCTGGTGCTCGCGGTCGGGACGCTGATCATCGTTCTGGTCAAGTTGTAGGCGGGCGTCATCACCCACGTCGGGTGATGACTGCTCATCCGGCGACACCCAGACTTCCGGTGGCGGCGTGGTCCACGGTGGTCCAGCGCCGGAGAGAGATCGAGCGAAAGGCGACACCTATGTTCATGCGACGTCGGCGCCCGTTGCTGGGTGCGGCGATGATTGGCGGAGCGGGCTACATGGCCGGCAAGGCCGGCCAGCGTTCGGCAAACCGCGAGCAGGAGCAAGACCAGCAGATCAGCGAGCTCCAGGACACTCAATATCAACAACAAGCGCCACCGCCTCCCGCCGCGGCACCGCCGGCGGCCGGTGGGGATGACATGGTCAGCCGGCTCAAGCAGCTCGCGGACCTGAAGACCGCCGGCGCGCTCACGGAGCAAGAGTTCGACGCCGCAAAGGCGAAACTGCTGGCGAGCTAGGAGAAAGAGATGACAATCGGACCTGTTCAACTGCTCGTAATCGGTTTCGTAGATGGCGACTTTCACGGCCAGATCAAGGCGGAGCTCGACCGGCTGCGCGCCAGCGACACGATCCGCCTGCTCGACGTGGCGTTCGTCAGCAAGGACTCCGACGGGAACATCTCGCATCTGCGATCAAGTGACCTCTCGGCCGAGGAGTCCGAGGAGTTCGGAGCGCTCGTGGGCGCGCTGATCGGCCTCGGTGCCGGAGGCGAGGAAGGGGCCGAGGTGGGAGCAGCCGCCGGCGCGGAGGCAGCTTCCTCGGGCCACGTCCTGCCCGACGACGTCTGGTATATCGAGGATGCGCTCGGGGATGCCGAGGCGGCCGCGGTCGCGTTGATCGAGCACCGCTGGGCGATCGGGCTGCGCGAAGCGATTCGCGACGCCGGCGGGTTCCACCTCGCCGACGCCTGGGTACATCCGCTCGACTTGGTGTCGATCGGTCTGATCGAAGCCGAGGAGGCCGACCAGCAGATCACCAGCGGGACGTGAGCGCCGCCGCCCGCGCGCCGTCCGCGGCCGGCTCCGCCGGACCCGCACCGCTCGAGGATCCAGGACCGTCGGCGAGGCGGTCGCCGCGTTTGCTCGCGGCGATGCAGCCACGATCATCCGCAGCGGGTGATCCACGGTCACCCGCCAATCGCGCATCGTTCCGAGGGTGACGAGTGGCGGTCGACAACCTCCAGACGCCGCTGGCTACGAGAGGCGCTGCCCCAACTGCGACGCTCCGGTGCCGAGCGGCGCCGGATACTGCGCCAACTGCGGCGCCGACCTGAGACCACGGCAGGGGGTGAGCGCCGGCTGGATCGCTGTGGCGGCCGTCGTCGCCCTGCTTGTGGGTGGCGCAGTCGCGTACGCGCTGGCGGGGGGGAGTAACAAGACCAAAACGACGACGGTTCAGAAGACCGTTGCAACCGCTAAGTCAACCTCCTCGACGCTCGGCATCTCGGTCACGGCTCCGCGGCAGACCGTGACGTCGACGAGCACCGTGACGAAACCGACCACCACCACCACCACGACCACGAGCACCACCACGACCACGACGACCACGACGACGGGCAGCACCGGCTAGACCGGTGCGGGTCGTGGTGTCCACGAAGACGATGCCGCCGCGGTCACCCACTGTGGGCGAGGCGTTCTCACCCCGAACTGAGGCACATTGTCTGAAACTGGGACGGCCTGGAGCAGTGATCAGCAGCAGCGTGGAAGGCCACAACTTCGAAATCCGAATCAAGGGCAAGCTCAGCGAGCCGGTGCTGTCCGCGTTCGAGGGCCTGCACTACTCGGTGCATCCGATTGAGACGGTGCTGACAGGACCGATACCGGATCAGGCGGCGCTGCACGGCCTGCTCGACCGCATACAATCGTTCGGGTTGGAGCTGGTCGAGGTCCGGCGGCTGCCGGAACCATGAGCGAGGGGTGAGCTTGACGTGCGATTGATTCTGAACATCATCTGGTTCGTGCTCGCCGGCTTCTGGCTGGCAATCAGCTACACGCTCGTCGCGCTGCTCTGCTTCATCCTGATCATCACGATCCCGTTGGGGGTCGCGGCGCTGCGGATCGCCAGGTATGCGCTGTGGCCATTCGGACGTGAGATCGTCCGTCAGCCGGGTGCGGGCGGAGGCTCAATGATCGGGAACGTCATCTGGATCGTCCTGTTCGGATGGTGGCTCGCGTTGGAGCATCTCGTGACCGGCATCGCGCTCTGCCTGACGATCATCGGAATCCCGCTCGGGCTCGCCAACTTCAAGCTGATTCCGATCTCACTGATGCCGTTCGGCAGCGAGATCGTGCGGATCCCAGAGGGTTCGGGCGCGAGGATCGCGCAGGGCTGAGGAGGTTCTGGGCGAGGCGGCGGACGCGTCACCCACAACAGGTGATGAGGAATCGCCCGAATAGGGTCGAATCTATAGCGGTAAATCGTGCCCGGCCAATTGTCCGTGCCGGGTCATCCTAAGGAGGCTTTCATATGGGGATTAGAGGCGTCGGGCGAGCGATGTTCGCCGCCGTGCTCCTGATGATCGGCGGTGTCTTGAACATCATCTGGGGGATCGCCGCGATCGGGAACTCGCACTTCTTCAATCACAGCCAGCACTATGTGTTCGGCAGCCTCAAGGGTTGGGGCTGGATCACCCTGATTCTGGGGATCTTCGAGATTTTCGCGTCGCTCTCGCTGTTTGGCGGGGGAGCGTACGGAAGGATCTTTGCCGTCGTCGTCGGTTCTTTCGCCGCGATCGGAGCTCTACTCGAGATCCCGGCTTATCCGTTCTGGTCGATCGCCGTGTTCGCGCTCAGCCTGTGGATCATTCACGGGCTGTTGGTCTACGGCGAGCCGGAGGAGGAGATGGTCGTGATGGAAGGCACCGAGAGGTACGACCCGAGCACCAAAGCGGTGCCACCTCTTGGATAGAAGCTGGGGCTCGCCGCAAACGAGTCGAACTTAATCGAAGACGGCAAAACCACACACCGGGCATCGGCCTGAACAACCGCTGATGCCCTCCTGGCTGTTCGGATCGCTGCGGAGCCATCGCCGGACCTGGCTGCGTGGCGATCTGATCGCGGGACTGACGGTTTGGGCCGTGCTGGTCCCGGCCGGTTAGCCCGTGCGCAGCGCTCACCCTCCGGGGATGAGGTTTCCTCACCCGCTTAGCGGCCAGGATGCGCAAGACGGCGCCGAACCGGTGCCGGCAAATTCCTGTCACCTATTCCGGAACGGAGGACTGTATGAGTGATCTCGTGGCCATCGGTTACGACGACCTGGCGACGGCCCAACAGGTCGCGGCCAATGCTGCGCAGGCGCAGAAGGCCCACATCATCGATCTTGACGACCTCGTGATCGTGGAGCGCCGCCAGGACGGATCGGTCAAGCTCCATCAGCCATCGGCAGCAGGCGCCGGTGCCGTCGGAGGCGCCCTGTGGGGAGGGCTCATCGGCCTGATCTTCTTCGTGCCGTTCCTCGGCATGGCCATCGGTGCCGCAACCGGGGCAGCTGCTGGTGCGATGAGCGATTACGGCGTGGACGACAACTTCATGAAGCAGCTCGCAGAGGCGCTCCAGCCGGGCGGGGCGGCGGTGATCCTGCTCATCCGCAAGGTCTCCGTCGACAAGGTGCTACCGGAGATCAAGATTCCGGGCAAGGTCATCCAGACCTCGCTCGACAACGAGACCGAGGGGCGGCTGGCGGACGCACTCGCGTCGGCGGGCCAAGCGTAGATCCTCATCACATAGCGACACGCGATCGGCCAGCATCGGCAGCGTCCGACCCGAGTCAACCCGAGAAGGTCAGCGACGGACTTGAACGCTGGCTGGGGGGCGAGGAGGAGAAGACCGTCGGGAGCCTGATCGCCCTGTTCGGCGAGAAGAGCTTCGCGATCCTGTTCGTGTTGCTGCTCGGCGTGTCGGCGTTGCCGCTGCCGACCGGCGGCGCCACGCACGTGTTCGAGATCATCGCGGTGCTGCTCGCGATTCAGCTGATCGCCAACCGGGACGAGATCTGGCTGCCGCGTCGCTGGCGAGCTCTGGAGCTGGCCGGGGACAGGCAGCAGCGCTTCCTCACGGGGCTGATGAACTTGATCCGCCGGCTCGAGCGCCTTTCGCGACCGCGCCTGCGGTTCCTGTTCCATCACCGATTGAGCAACATCGTCTTCGGCATGCTCGTGATCGCCGGAACCGCAGGTGCCTTCTTCGCCCCGCCGTTCACCGGACTCGATACCCTGCCGTCGCTCGGCGTGGTATTGCTGTCGCTCGCCGTGCTGCTCGAGGATTTCCTGGTCGTGGTCGTGGCGGTCGTGGTCGGCGGGGCCGGCATCGTGCTCGAGGTGGTGCTTGGCACGGCGGCCATCCACGGTCTCGGGAAGCTCTTGTAGCGGCCGGGAACCTCGCGCGCCGAGCGCGTGCAGTCCCCGCGGTTTCGAATATGCTCGCGCCCAGTGCTCGACGCCGGGTTGCGCGGCACCGGGCGAGTCACGATCAGACCCAGGGAGGTCGTTGCGATGGCCACGGTAGTCGAGCGCGAGATCCATCAGATCGAGGCCGCAAACGCGGACGGGCGCACACCGGTCGTGTTCATCCATGGCCTGTGGCTGCTGCCGAGCAGTTGGGACCCCTGGGCGCGAGTCTTCGAGGAGGCCGGATACGCGCCGCTGACGCCGTCCTGGCCAGATGATCCCGACACGGTCGAGCAGGCGCGGGCGAATCCTGACGTGTTCGCGAACAAGACGGTCGGCCAGGTTGCCGACCATGTCGGCGATGTGATCAGGCAGCTCAGCAAGAAGCCGGCGGTCGTCGGCCACTCGTTCGGCGGGCTGGTGACGCAGATCGTCGCCGGGCGGGGATTGTCGGCCGCGTCGGTCGCGATCGATCCCGCCCCGTTCCGGGGTGTGCTGCCGCTGCCGATCTCCTCGCTGAAGTCTGCGATGCCTGTGCTCGGCAACCCGGCCAACCGCCGTCGCGCCGTCACGCTCACGTTCGAGCAGTTCCGGTATGGATGGGCCAACGCCCTGAACCCCGAGGAGGCGAAGCAGCTCTACGAGACATTCCACGTGGCCGGCGCGGGGGCGCCGCTGTTCCAGGCTGCCTTCGCCAATCTGGACCCCCGGACCGAAGCGAAGGTCAACAGCCGAAACCCCGGTCGCGGGCCGCTGCTGATCATCTCCGGGCAGAAGGACCACACGGTGCCGTGGTCGATCGCCAACGCGTCGTTCAAGAAGCAACGGCGAAACAGCGCCGTGACCGAGATCACCGAGATCCCCAATCGGGGCCACGCGCTCACGATCGACAGCGGCTGGCGGCAGGTCGCGGACACCGCGCTCGGGTTCCTCAAGCGGTTCGTATAAATCCCGAGCCCCATCCCAGCGCGTCTCGAGGTCGGGGATAATCCGCCCGTGGCTTACGACGAAGATCTCGCCAACCGGATCCGCGAGCTCGTCCTGAATCAGCCGGGTGTCACGGAGCAGAAGATGTTCGGGGGGTTGGCGTTCCTGATCAACGGCAACATGTCCGTGAGCGCGAGCGGCCAGAGCGGGCTGCTGCTGCGCGTCGATCCGGCTGAAACCGACGGCCTGCTCAGCAAGCCGCACGCGCACCCGTTCGAGATGCGCGGCCGCGTGATGCGGGGATGGTTGCGGGTCGATGCCGAGGGAGTGAGGACCAAGCGCCAGCTCGAGCGATGGGTGGCGCGCGGGGTCGATTACGCGCGCTCGCTGCCGAGCAAGGGATAGCGCGGTTACCAGACGTCGCCCTCGCGCCAGTCGCAGGTCAGCTCGCCGTCGAGATCAAGCGGATACGCGAGCGCCAGCACGTAGATCGAGCCGTCTTCCTGCTGCGTGCGCCTGATCCCCGACGGCGTGAGCGCCGCGGTCGGCCCCCGCCACAGCTGCCAGCCACGGCTGGCGTACAACGGCGCCGCCTCTTCGGTAGACCCCAGCGCTCCCAGTTCGTAGGCGCCCTGGATGATCCGCTCGAGCGCCTGCATCAACGTGCCGGCGTGCCCGCGTCTGCGCCGATCCGCACGCACGGCGACGCCCTCGACGTAACCGGTCCGCAGCGCCCGCCCGCCGTGCAGGAGCTGTCGCTGGACGACGGACCCGTGAGCGATCAGCTCGTCGTCCTCCCACACCAGCGCGTGGACTCCGCCGAGCGCGTGCTCCCAGTCCTCTTCGGTCATCCCGCCATCCCACACCCGATCGAACACCTGGTCCAGGAGCGCTCGCGCCGCCCTCAGCTCGGAGCCGGTCAAATCGGCGGTGTGAGCAACCCGAAGCTCGGCCATCAAGGTGAGTTTGCTACACGGCGACCGGCGCTTCGCGAGTCTGCCGGGAGGCGCCGATCGAGGCGATCACCACCAGCGCGATGCCGGCGAGCGCGCGGGCACCGAGCCCTTGACCGAGCACGATCAGGCCGGCGAGGGCAGCCATCGCCGGCTCGAGGCTCATCAACACCCCGAACACGTGCGCCGCGATCCGCCGGAGTGCCTCGAGCTCAAACGAGTACGGGATCGCGGACGACAGCATTCCGACCGCCGCGCCCAGCGCCAGAGATCGGGGCTCAAAGAGGTGCGCACCGCCCTCTAGCACCCCGAACGGAAGCACGAGGACGGTCGCGACGCACATCGCGAGCGCCAGCCCGGTCCCCCGCTCGAAAACTCGTCCGACCCGCGCGTTCAGCAAGATGTAGGCCGCCCAGAACAGTCCGGCCAGGAGCGCGAAGGCGACGCCGAGACCGTTCAGCCCGTGCGCTCCGCCGCGCGTGAGGGCGAGGATCCCGGCGGCGGCCAGCGCCACCCACACAAGGTCGATCGGCCGGCGCGATCCGGCGACCGCGACCGCCAGCGGCCCGACGAACTCGATCGTGACCGCGATCCCCAAGGGGATGAGATGCAGAGCGTGGTAGAAGCTGAGGTTGAGCCCGGCGAGCACAACCCCGAAGGCGCCGGCGAGCAGCAGCTCACGGCGCGACCGTTCGCGCACTCGGGGTCGCCACACGGCGAGCAGCACGATGCTCGCCGAGACCAATCGCAACAGCACCGCGCCACCGGGTCCGACGCGGGCGAACAACGTGGTGGCGAGTGCTGAGCCGAACTGCACGGAGGCAATCGCGCCCAGCACCAGGGCACCGGACGGCGCGCGAGCGAGCAGGCCGGCGTCACGTGCCGCTGGGGGTCGCTGAGCCACTCGCGCCGATCCTAGTCGCGAAAGCCGCGCTGATCGTAGTCGCGAGAGGATGCGGACGCGGCCGTTTAATCACGATTGTTCAACATCCGGCAGAGGACGTTGGCTTAGATTTGCGGCCGATCGAGGCCGTCCGGCCTCACAAACGGACGCAGACGCAGGCGCATCGATCTGGGCCACCGGGTCGATATTCGGCTTTGCTCCTCTGTCTGCGCAACTGCCGATCAACGGAGGTAGGCCGATGATTGCTTTTCACCGTCGCATCCGCCCCGCAGCCGCGTTAGCCGTGGCGCTGGCCGGAGCGCTGGTCTGCGCTGGCGGAACGGCCGCGTTGGCCAGCGGCGGCACCCCTGACTCGACCGTGGCGAGGGCTCACGCTCGCCACCATCACAGAACCAAGCGCCACCGCCACCGCCGCCGGTACCACCATGGCCGCACCTACGGCGACACCAGCACGCCGATCAAGCATGTGGTCGTGATCATCGGCGAGAACCACACGTTCGACAACGTGTTCGGCACTTATCAGCCGCCGGCAGGGCAGAGCGTCTTGAACCTCCTCTCCGAGGGGATCGTGACGGCTTCCGGCGCGCCCGGTCCGAATGTCGGGAAGGCGCTGCAGCGTACGGCGACCGACACCACGAGCTATCAGATCGACCCTCAGGACACCGGCGCGTACAGCACGCTCCCGCAGCCGAATACGACCTACGTGTCGCCGGCCTGCGACGGACAGCCCGAGGACCAACCTGATAGCCGCTTCCCATCGAATCTCCCCAACGCGCCCTATCAGATCACGCAAGTACGTGCCCTACTTCGACGACCACGGCCAGTACGGCGACACATGCGGATTCGACGGCGCGTTCGTCGGCGACCCGATTCACCGCTTCTACCAGATGTACCAGGAGGTCTCGAACGGCACGCACGATCTCTGGACGTGGGTCCACGAGACGGCCGGGGACTCCAACGGAGCCGCGCCGCCGAGTCCTTTCACCGACCAGTCGACGAACCAGGGCGCGGTCGACATGGGCTTCTACAACATGGCCCAGGGCGACGCTCCGACGCTCAACTTCCTGGCCCACCACTACGCGATGTCGGACAACTATCACCAAGCGGTGATGGGTGGGACCGGCGCCAACCACATCATGCTGGGCAGCGGCGACGCGGCCTATTACCAGGATGCGAACGGCACCGCGACCCCGCCGCCGGCGGGCGAGGTCGAGAATCCCAATCCTCAGCCCGGCACCAACAACTGGTACACCCAGGACGGTTATGGAAAGAGCGGGACCACCGACGGCGGCAGCTACTCGAACTGCTCGGACCACTCGGCGCCTGGAGTGTCGGGCGTGTTCGACTACCTCGACAGCCTCTCCTACACGACGTTCAAGGGGGGAGACTGCGCTCCCGGCCACTATTACCTGCTCAACAACTACAACCCCGGCTACAACGTCGATGGGTCGCTGAACACCTCCACGTTCACGGTCCCGCCGCAGCACAACCTGCCCACGATCGGTCAGGAGCTGTCGGCTCACAACATCAGCTGGGGTTACTTCGGCGAGGGATACGACAACGGCCATCCCGGCCCGAACTACTGCGGGATCTGCGATCCGATGCAGTACTCGAGCGCGATCATGACCAACCCCGCATTGCGGGCGAATACCCAGCACGGGGTCGGTGACTTCGATTCCGACGTCACCAATGGCACGTTGCCGGCGGTGTCCTTCCTGAAGCCGGGCGACGACGACGGACATCCCGGCTACTCGACGCTGGCCGCGTTCGAGGGGTTCGTCACCCACGCCATCGACGAGGTCCAGAACAACCCGCAGCTGTGGAAGAACACGGCGATCTTCGTCACCTTCGACGAAGGCGGCGGCTACTACGACTCCGGCTACATCCAGCCGATCTCGTTCTTCGGTGACGGGACACGGATACCGATGATCGTGGTCTCGCCGTATGCGAAGCCGGGATACATCAGCCATACGTACACCGATCACGTGTCACTGCTCAAGTTCATCGAGCGCAATTGGATGCTCCCCGCGCTCTCGAGCCGGAGCCTCGACAACCTCCCCAATCCGGACAGCAGGCGAAGCCATCCATACGTGCCGGCCAATCGACCGGCAATCGGAGACATGATGGATTACTTCGACTTCAACCACCGCCCGTTCGTGAGCGCCCGCCCACGACTCCGGGCGGCGGAACTGAAGCGCGGCAGGCCCGAGTTCGTGCCTGACCTCCTGCGGTAACCGTCGGGGGCAGCCCGGCCGGCTCTTCGGGGCCGGCCGGGCCCGGTTATGGCGCCAGCGCGAAGCCGAACATCCTGTTCGCGTCGATCCGGGCGTACACCGGCCCCGAGTCGATGAACTGCTCGAATTCTGGACCGTAGCGCGGCGCGTAGACCTCGAGCAGGGTCCGTCTGAAGCCGGCACTGTCCGCGCTGCGCAGATCGACTGCAACCGCGCGGCCGTGGACCGTGATCGCCAGCTCCTCGCCGGGAAGATGAGTGGCGCTGACCTGCGGCCGGGACCGGATGTGGCGAAAGCGGACCGAGTCAGGGCTCGAGCCAAAGTGAAACGCGCCACGGTAGAAGACGCCGTCGACCGGGCCGACGATCGGACGGCCGTCGGCGGTCACCGTGGCCAGCGCGAGCAGGCACATTCCCCTCAGCCGCGCCGCGAGCTGCTCGGCGGTGAGTCGCCGCTCCGGGGTGTGGATGCTGAGCAGGTGCGAGCCGGCGCCTTGATAGCTGCGATCCAGCAGCTCCTGCAACGCCGCGATGTCGTCCCGGGTCTCGTGCACGGGTTCAGCAAATCAGGTTCCGGGAGCGGATAGGGTAGGGACGTGGGCGAGGGACTGCTGCACTGGGATCGCGGCTGGACGTGGTATCGCGTCGAGGGACAGCTGCGCAAGGGTGGGCCCGCGCCGCTCGTGATCCTCCATGGAGGTCCGGGCGCCGCCCACGACTACCTCGAGTCGATCGCGGAGCTGGCGAGCACCGCGGCTAGGCCGTGTGTGCTCTACGACCAGCTTGGCTGCGGGCGCTCCCAGCATCTGTCCGACGTACCCGCGGATTTCTGGTCGGTCGAGCTGTTCGTGAGCGAGCTCGCGGCGCTCCTGCGGGAACTGGGGATCTCCGAGAGCTACCACGTGCTCGGTCAATCCTGGGGCGGGATGCTCGGGATGGAGCACGCGGTCGGCCAGCCGCCCGGATTGCGTTCGCTGATCATCGCCAACTCCCCGGCCTCGATCGAGCTGTGGGTAAGCGAGACCAACCGGTTGCGCAGCCAGTTGCCGGCCGACGTGCAAGAGGTACTGGCCAGACACGAGGCGGCCGGGACCACCGACAGCGACGAGTACGAGCAGGCGGTGATGAAGTTCTACGAGCGCCACCTGTGCCGGATCGTCCCGTTTCCCGACGGTCTCCAGCGGACGTTCGCCCAGCTCGCCGAGGACCCGGCCGTCTACCACACGATGAACGGCCCCAGCGAGTTTCACGTGATCGGCTCGCTGAGGGGCTGGGACATCACCCCGCGGCTGGATCGGGTGCGGGTGCCGGCGCTGGTGATCTCAGGCGAGCATGACGAGGCGACCCCGGCGGTCGTGCGGCCGCTCGTCGACGCCCTGCCCGACGCACGGTGGGAGCTGTTCGAGGGGGCCAGTCACTGTCCGCATCTCGAGCAGCCGGGGCGGTTCCTCGAGCTGGTCGAGTCGTTCCTGAGCCGGCACGACTGATCGTGTTCGGGGGCACGCCTGGCCCGAGCCGCACGTGGCCCCGCCATAGTCTGCTAGACTATTGCTTACCAGCAAGCAAGTATTCACAACAGCTTCACGGGAGGACATGCCGAGTTCAGCGCCAGCCCTTGAGATCGAGTCCGCAGCCCAGCTGCGGGCGGTGATCGGCAGGCTCTCGCGGCGCCTGCGCCCGACCGCTGCCGCGGTCGCGGCAGGGCTCACGCCGGCTCGCGTCTCGGTGCTGCTGCACGTCGAGCACGCCGGCCGGGTGCGCCTCTCGGAGCTGGGAGCAGCCGAGGGGATCAACCCGACGATGCTCTCCCGGGTGATCGCACACCTGGTCGAAGCTGGACTGCTCGAGCGGATCAGCGACGAGGGTGACCGTCGCTCGGCCTGGGCAACCGCCACCGACGCCGGCCGCCGCTTGGCGCGGCAGATACGCGCCCAACGAACCGATGCCGTGAGCTCCGCGCTGGCGGGGCTACGCGAGCCCGACCGCCGCCGGATCGAGCAGGCGCTGCCCGCGCTCGAGGCACTCGTCGAACAGCTGGACGAGGTCCGGCGATGACGCGCGTTCGGCGCGCCGGCCGGATCACTTTCGCAGCCCTCTCGGTCCCCAACTACCGCCGCTACTACGGCGGCCAGGCGATCTCGCTGGTCGGGACCTGGATGCAGATGACGGCCCAGGCCTGGCTGGTGCTCACGCTCACGCACTCGAGCACCGTGCTCGGATTGATCATCGCGCTGCAGACCCTGCCCGTGTTGCTGCTCGCGCCGTATGGAGGCGTCCTCGCCGACCGCGTCGACAAGCGCAAGATGATGATCGGCCTGCAGAGCGCGATGGGGCTTCAGGCGCTGATCCTCGGCGTGCTGACCGTCACCGGCGCGGTCAAGGTGTGGGAGATCGGGCTGCTCGCGGTGCTGCTCGGCGTCAACAACGCGTTCGAGAACCCTTCGCGGCAGTCCTTCATGCTCGAGATGGTCGGCCCCGAGCACCTGCGTAACGCCGTCAGCCTCAACTCCGTGCTGGTCAATGTCGCCCGCGCGTTCGGGCCGGCCGTCGCGGGAATCCTGATCGCCACTGTCGGCGAGGGCGTCTGTTTCCTGGTCAATTCGGCCAGCTTCGTCGCGGTGGTCGCGTCACTGCTGACGATGGACCGCACCGCGCTAGCGCCGACCAAGCCCACCCCCCGGGCGCGCGGCCAGCTTCGCGAGGGTCTGCGCTACGTGCGCCGCACCCCGGACCTCGCGGTGCCGCTGCTGATGATGGGGGTCGTGGGATGCCTCACGTACGAGTTTCAAGTCTCGCTCCCGGTGATGGCGAGCCGGGGTCTGCACGTCGGCGCCAGTGGCTTCGGGCTCATGACCGCATCGATGGGCGTCGGCGCGGTGATCGGCGGACTGCTGGTGGCTGCGCGGGGCCGGACCGGACTCGGTCCACTCGTGCTCGCCGCATTGGGTTTCGGAGTGGCGATGGCATTTGCGACCGTCGCGCCGAACCTGGGGGTCGAGCTCGCGGCCCTTGCATTCGCCGGCGGCGCCAGCATCTCGTTCATGGCGACCGGGAACTCAACCCTCCAATTGGCCGCTGCTCCCGAGATGCGCGGCCGGGTGATGGCGCTGTGGTTCGTGGCCTTTCAGGGCTCCACACCGATCGGCGGTCCGATCGTCGGTTGGATCATGGCGGTGCTCGGCGCTCGCGCCGGCCTCGGGCTGGGCGCGATCACGTGCCTGGTGGTGGCACTGGCCGGAGCGCTCCTTCTGCGCACCCGCGCCGGCGGCCCGGCGCGCCTACGCGCGATGATTCCGGGAGCAATCCGACAGGAGGCAAGATGAGAGATCCGCTGTACACAGCCGAAGCGACGGTCACCGGCGGCCGGGCGGAGGGTCACGGACGGACGAGCGACGGAATCCTGGACCTGCAGCTGCGGCTGCCGCGCGAGCTGGGCGGCCAGGGCGATGGCACCAATCCCGAGGAGCTGTTCGCGGTTGGTTTTGCGGCCTGCTTCGAGGGAGCGCTCGGCGTAGTCGCGCGGCGCGAGCGGCTGGAGGCCGGTGACGCCTCGATCGACAGCCGGGTCAGCCTGCTCCCGACCGAAGAGAAGGGATTCAAGCTGGCGGTCCAGCTCGACGTGACGCTGCCGCAGGTGGAGGATGCCGAGAAAGCCGTCGGGCTCGTGGCTGCGGCTCATCAGGTATGCCCATACTCGAACGCGACGCGCGGCAACATCGATGTCACGCTGACGGCGAACGGGCAGCCGGTCGAGTAAGCAGCCGGCTCGGCCGCACGCGCGGCTCGCGAATCAGCTCGGCGGCAGGGTCAAGCGGCCAACGCCGGCCGCTTGCCCCGCGTGATCCAGCTGCGCAGCAGCGCGTAGACGGCTGGATGGTTGAGCAGGTGAAAGTGGTTCAGGCCAATGAGCTCGTGACCGTTGTCAAGGTCGAACGGAATCCGGCGCCCCTTGCCGGTTCCGCGGCCCGACGCGCTCGGCATCCGGACCAGCAGGTCGCCGAGCATCGTGCCGAGCGGTCCGCGATTGAGGGCCGCGCCGATGAAGTAGTAGTTGGCGTCGGCCAGGAACGGCACCTCCTGACAGCGGTCACGCAGGAACTCGTCGGGATCGCAATCGGACCAGTCCTCCTCCAAGCATGAGCCGAAGCGCAGATCCTTGATGCCGACGCTCCGGGCGTTGAGGACCGCGGCGAGCCCGCGCGTCTCGGGCAGCCGGCCCAGCGCCCAGGCGAGCGCGTTGGCTCCTTTCTCGAGGTCGGCTCCGAGATGCGGAGTCCCCAGGCAGAACACGTGCCTGACGACATCGGTCCAGTGCTGCCCGTCCTTCTCACCGTAGTGGCACGCGCTGCGAGCAACCAGGCCGCCCATCGAGTGGCCGACCAGCACCAGCTCCTCGACGCCGACCGGCCAGCCGGAGCTCAACTCCTCGAGCAGGCGCGCGAGCTTGCGGCCGTTCGCCGAGACGTGCAGACCAGTGTTGTAGCGCACGTAGACCGGCGTGAAGCCGAGCTCGTCCTGGAGCCGCTCGCCGTATGTGCGGTGCTCGACGGGGCCGGCCCCGCGCGGCGGCGCGAGCCTCCAGGCGGCCTCGGTCTCGCACAGGCCGTGCACGAACACGACGATCCTCGAGGTGGCATCCGGGAACGCACCGGCCAGCTCCTCGCCGCGGGGTGGAATCTCGACGCCGTGCCGGCGAACCGCCATCTCGACCGCCAGCTCGTTGCTGCGATCGGCGAGATGATTCCCGTACAGGCCGTTCAGCGCGCCCAGCGCCAGCGAGGCGACCGGACGCGAGGCGAGCGGTGGCCCCTCGCTGTCCGCGTGGCGCCCGGCCAGCCGCGCACCGTGCCGGGCCGCGCCCCGCAGCCCACTCCCGACGCCGTCGTAGACCGCCTGGGAGATCCCGTCGTGGATTACGCGGACCGGCGCCGCCGCCGGGCCGAGCCGCCCGAACGGGCGTCCGGCGATCCCCTCGTGCAGGTCCCTGATCAGCCTGCCGCCGGCGGCCAGCGCGTCCCCGGCCACCTCGCCCATTGCCTCGATATCCGCTCTGCGCATCGGCGACTCCGTGCCACAGATTACATCGGACCGTGCCGATCCTCCGGATGCTGCTCCGGCGCGAGCCATCGCTAGCGGCGACGCGGGAGACCGGTGGGAGCACTAGTCCGAGTTCAGCGATTCGCCGCCCCACTCCTCCGGGGCGACGTCGGCGATCGACTGGGAGAAGGTCCAGCGATGACCGGCCAGATCCTCGGCGGTGTATTGCCGCTCGCCGTAGGGTTGGTCGCTCACCGGCTGGACGATCCGCGCACCGCTCTCGTGCGCGCGCCTGTAGTGCGCGTCGACGTCCTCGACGCGGACCATCAGGGTATGGCTGACCTCGCCGCGACGCGGTGGGCGGAGAACCACCGGGTCCGTGGACCAGGTGGCGGGAGTGATGCGCCGCTCGCTCACGACCACCGCGCCGTCGCCAATCGATAGCTGGGCGCGGTGATTGCCGATCCGCACGCGCTCCACGAACCCGAACGTGTCGCACAGCCATTCGGCGGCCTCGGCGACATCCTCGTAGACCAGCACGGGAATCACCGTCGAGGTCGGCATGGAGCGGTTCGTCAGCATCGTCTCTTCAATTCTTGTTACCCGAACCGGCCGGTGGCAAGAAACGACATCTAAAACCTACTCAAGGTTCTCACTGCCTATGCCGATGCTGATGATCAGGGGCCATCATCTGCGCTGCGGGCTGCGCGGCTCAAGACCGCATGCCCGCCGCGCGGGCGCTGGCCGAACGGAATCTGTGCCAAGGAACGGCCGGTCATCTCAACTCCAAACCTGACCGATGGGCTGCACTCTGCCTCTGCGAAGCTGGGGCCGGTTGCCGCAACGTGCGAGGACACGTCCAGGACGCTCGCCGACGACCGTTTCCGGTCGCTGCTCTACGACGCTCCGTGTGCGCTCCTCACATTCGACGCAGGCGGGCAAATCGTGCTCGTCAACTCGCGGGCCGAGCGGCTGTTCGGCTATGACCGGCGAGAGCTGATCGGCGGCTCGATCGATCAGCTGCTGTCGTCCGGGGGCGGTGCGAAGCCGTGGCTCCTCGATCCGCTGCCCGGCGGAGAATTCGACCTGAACGCCCGACGCAGCGACGGCGGCGAGTTTCCGGTGGCGATTTCGTTGAGCCGGACGGACAACTGTTTTACCTCTGTTGCGGTCAGGGATGTGACCGAGCATGAGCTCGCCGCGGAGACGCTCGCGCACCAGGCGACCCACGATCCGCTGACGGGTCTGCCGAACCGCTCGCTGTTCTTCGACCGCCTCGAGCATGCGCTTGCACGGACCCGGAGATCGGACGGCCGGCTGGCGGTCCTGTTCCTCGACCTCGACGGCTTCAAGCTCGTCAACGACACTTGCGGCCACGACGTCGGCGACCTGCTGCTGCGGGCACTGGGCCCGAGGCTCAGTGCGGCGCTCAGGCCGGGCGACACGATAGCCAGGTTTGGCGGCGACGAGTTCGTCGTGCTGTGCGAGGACCTGAGCGATGAGCATGCCGCCGTCGGGATCGCCCAGCGGCTGGCTGCCGCCTGCAGCCGTCCGCTCGCGCTCGGCAGCCACGAGCATCTGGTGACGGTCAGCGCCGGAATCGCGCTGCTGCGCGAGGGGCAGGAGCCAAGCGCGTCCGATCTGTTGAAGAACGCCGACGCGGCGATGTACAAGGCCAAGGCCAGAGATACCAGCCGCATCGAGGTGTTCGATGACGGAATCGGCACGAAACTGCCGGACCCCCGCGGACTATGAGCGCCGTCCTCAGCGGGCGCTCGCGAACGCAGCGTTGAGCAGCTGCTGCGCCTGGCCGGCCGGGTCGACCGAGTGCAGCAGCACCACCCCGAACCATCTCCTGCCACGGCGCGCCGAGGCCACCAGGCACGGACCCGCGGCCGTCGTATAGCCGGTCTTCACCCCGTCGACCCCGGGGTAGCCGATGTACATCAGCGGGTTGTTGTTGTACAGAAACAGCTTCTTACCCTTGATCGGGAACGGCAGCACCACGCTCGGCGAGGCGACGATCCGTCCCAGCAGATGCTGCTCGAGTACGGCGTGCGCGAGGATCGCCAGGTCCGTGGCGCACGAATAGTTATCCATGTCCACGATCCCCGAGACCGAGTTGAAATGCGTGCAGTGCAGCCCCATCGCTAGTGCCTGGGCGTTCATCATCGAGATGAAGCGAGCCTGCGTGTGCGCGACGTGCTGCGCGAGTGCGATCGCGGCGTCGTTGCCCGAGGGCAGCAGGAGGCCGTAGAGCAGGGAGATCAGCGAGACCCGCTCGCCGAGTGGCAGCAGCCCCACGCCCGAACCGGTGAAGTGGACCGCGGCCGGGGTGATGAGGACCCGCGCGCTGGGAGGCGAATGGCCGACCACGACCAGCGCGGTCATCATCTTCGTCAGGCTGGCGATCGGCATCGCGCGGTTTGGATCCTGCTCCCACAGGACCTCGCCGGTCCGGATGTCGAACAGCAGCCCCCCGCGTGGCGGCTGCTTGAGGTGGACGCGGACCTGCTGCGGGCCGAGCGCCACCGTGTAGCCGCTCTGGGACCCAGCCGGGCGACCCCCGATCGCAGCGCCGGCGCCCCGGGCCGCGCCGGCGCCCCCCGCGACTGCCCCGCGCGCGCCCGCGTGCGGCGCGCTCGCCGGGTTGCTCACGGCGGAGGCCATGAATACGAGTAGCCCCACCAGCGCGAGCGCGACCACCAGCACCGCGTCGCGGATTCGCCGGCGCCGCCGCGAGCGGCGCGCGAGGTCCTCGCGCTGCGTGCGGCGCGAAGGTCGCTGCTGGAGCACGCCGAGCTCGGTCATTCGCGGGGAGGATGGCGCAAGGCCCCGACGATCCCGACCGTGAATAGCACCACAATCATCACCGCGAGGACACCGACGGCGGTCACGCCGTTGTGAACGAAGTCGATCGCGGTCAGCGCCCCGAGGCCGAGAATGAAGGCCAGCGAGATCGTGAGGAGCGCGAGCCGCAACCGATCAGTACACCGGCAGGCGGGGCGGGATCTGTTTGCGCCGGCGCGCCAGTAACCGGACCGTGAGCAGGCCGAACGCGAACCCGCCGACATGGGCGAAGTAAGCCACTCCACCGCCTCCGCCGGCTGGATTGGTCAGGCCCGCCGCGCCGAAGATCGCCTGCTCGGCGAACCAGATGCCGAGCATCACCCACGCCGGCAGCTCGATCACCGTGAAGAACAGGATGATGAACACCAGCGTCAGCACGCGCGCCCGTGGATACAAGACGATGTAGCCGCCCAGCACGCCCGCGATTGCGCCGGAGGCGCCGATTGTCGGTGCGGTCGAATTCGGCCCCACCGCCACCTGTAGCGCCAGCGCCGCGAGTCCGCCCAGGATGTAGAAGCCGAAGAACTTGACCGGGCCCATCGCGTCCTCGACGTTGTTGCCGAAGATCCACAGAAACAACATGTTGCCGCCGATGTGGAGGATCGAGCCGTGCATGAACATCGAGGTGAAAACGGTTTCCCAGGCGGGCAGCGGGTTCGCCGCCGGGATCCCGTTCGCGGCGAGGAGCCGGTTGTTGCACAGCACCTCCGGTTGGCTCGGCCCCGTCAGCGTCTGGCGCACGACCTCCGCGCAGTGGACCCCGTGATGGGTCACCGCGCGCGGAATCAGGCCGTACTTCAGGACCTCCTGGGTGTCGGGCCCGCTGAAGAACGAGCCGCCATGCCTGATCGCCAGCAGGTAGACGATGAAGTTCGCGATGATCAGCCCGAGCGTCACCACCGGGAACCGATCGGTGGGGATGTTGTCCTTGATCGGGATCATGCGGGCGCCAGCCTAGACGCCGCCGGCTCAGTCCAGGCGCCTACGCGCTGGGGACTGGCGTTGCCGCGCGCGTGATCCGCCACGGCTGCTGTTCGTCGCCGCTGAGCGCGAGAGTCCAGTGCTCGGTGAAGCCCGTCGTCCGGGAACGGCTGCCGGACAAGAGTGCCGCCGTGTCGCGATCCTCGACGTAGCGCCGTCCGACGATGTCGACGTCGATGTTCATCAGCGGCGGGTTGGCGGCCGCGTCGAGCCCGGTGATCCTGATCCGCTTGACGTCCGGCCCGCGGATCACCAGCCGCGTCCTGTGGCCGGGATCACCGGGATAGAGCAGCTGCTCGACCGCCTCGCGATCGGCGATCGCCTTCAGTGCCGTGTCGTCCCCGTCGACCGCCTCAGCCCAGGCAGCGACCGCACGCCGGGCCGCGATCTCGAGCAGGTCAGGCGCGAACCGGCCGTCAGCGAGGCTCAGGTCGAGCGCCGCCGCGCGGGCATCACCCTGGAACTGGAGATCCGCGACCTCCGAGGGCTTCACATCTTGCGGGAGCGCGTCGGCGACCGCCTGCTCGACCAGCACCTGGTCACGCAGACCCGTCTCGTCCGACCACGGCGTCGCGACGATCTGATCGGTGAGCCCGTGGGCGCCCTCGCCTCCTTGCTCGATCGAGACCAGTACCCAGCGGTTCGAGCGGCGGGCCAGGGTCCAGAACTCCCTCACGCGGACCGTCTCGGTCATCCGCCCCAGGCGCTTGATATGGCGTCCGTAACCGTCCACGACGTAGTCGCGGAGCTTCGCCTCGATCCGCACGGTCACGCGGTCGCCGGCCGGACCCCCGCGGTGGACCAGCCCCACGTACTGGACGCGGGGCGCCTCCACCGGCTGGACCCGGTTGCGCCAGCCCTTGCGGTCGAAGTCGTCGAGGCGGCGCTCCCACTCCTGGAGCAGGTCGGGACCGACCAGCCGGGCGAGCTTGGCTCTGTTGCCCGTGTCCCATGCTGCCTGGATCTCCAGGAACAGATCGGTCGCTTCCTCCCGGACCCGGTCGGGCGCGAATGCCGGGTCGTCCTCGGCCGCCTCGGCGGCGGCCAGCTCGACGCGGCGCTGACGGTTGGCGGACTGGCGGCGGGCCGCCGGCCCCTGGTTCTCACGCGCGCCCCAGAAGTTGCGGGTTCCCGGCATGACCCGGTGGAAGATCACGTACAGGATCGCCAGGCCGAGCAGGACCAGGGCGCCGAGGCCGTGGCCGAGCAGCGCGATCCTGAACAGGAGCTGGAACAGGATGTAGATCGCAAACCCCTTGCCGCCTCCGCCGCCCTCGCCGCCGCCGCCGCCACTGAAGCCGGACGAGCCACCGCCGGCGGCCGCCAGCGCGGCCGGGACGATGATCAGGGCGAGGAGGAGGACCGCGATGAAGATCAGCGCGATGCGCCGGCGACGGGGGGTCATGCGCTCGCCACCTCCGCCAACGGCCCGACTCCCGGCTGCACCTGCGGGACGTGCTGGTCGGCGTGATAGCTGCTTCGGACCAGCGGACCGGCCGCCACGTGCTCGAACCCGAGTCGGTAGGCCTCGTTTTCAAGCTCCTTGAACTCGTCCGGGTGCCAGTAGCGGACGATTGGGAGGTGGCGCTCGGTCGGGCGCAGGTACTGGCCGACGGTCAGCACCTGGACGTGATGCTCTCTGAGCGTGCCGAGTGTCTCCACCATCTCCTCGAAGCATTCCCCCAATCCGACCATCAGTCCCGACTTGGTCACGATTTCTTCGCCGCCCATCTCCTTGGCGTTCCTGAGCACCCGGCATGAGCGGGTGAAGGTCGAGCCCCGCCTGGCGATCGGGTAGAGCCGCGGCACGACCTCGACGTTGTGGTTGAAGACGTCCGGCCGTTCGGCGATCACCTTCGCCAGCGGCATCTCCTCGCCGCGGAAGTCGGGCGTCAGGACCTCGACCTTGCACGCGGGGGCCTGGCGGCGGATCTGCCGGATCACGCCGACGAACGCGGATGCGCCGTAATCAGGTAGGTCGTCTCGGTCGACGGACGTGATCACCGCGTGTCGGAGCCCCATCCGCGCCACCGATCTCGCGACTCGCGCCGGCTCGAGCGGGTCGTTCCAGGTCGGCTTTCCGGTCTTGACGTTGCAGAAGCCGCAGCGGCGCGTGCAGGTGTCGCCGAGGATCATGAACGTCGCCGTGCCCCGCTGCCAGCACTCGCCGATGTTCGGGCACGCCGCCTCCTGGCAGACCGTGTGCAGGTTCTCCTGTTCGATCAGCTGGTGGAGCTCGCGGTAGCGCGGGCCTCCCGGCGCCGGGACCTTGAACCACGGCGGCTTCTTCGAACGGTGCGGCTGCACGGTTGGCCCCAGGATGTCGAGCACGTCGGCGATCCCGCCAGGGTTGCCACGCGATCGGGTTGAGTGCTCGGCCACGGTTTAAGGCTAGCGCTCCGGCAATTGTTACCGAGTCGCTACCAGGCGCCACAGACACGTCACGCCTTTCGAGTCACCATGGCCACAGTGCCCGAGGCTGGCCGAGATAACGAACTATGGGGACGCTTTCGCGGCCAGCCTCCGCCCGATGCCGCTCTCGCAGCACTCGGTGCCGCTCAGTGGGCGGTGTTCTCGCTCGGGCAGCTCGTCGACCTCGGGCTCTCGGTGAGGGCGGTTCAGAAGCGCGCCGCCGCCGGCCGACTCCACCGCCGCTACCGAGGCGTCTACTCCCTGGTCCCGCGGAACCTGCTCGCCCGCGAGGGGCTGTGGCTCGCGGCCGTGCTCGCCTGCGGCGAGGAAGCCGTCCTCTCGCACCGCTCGGCGGCAGCGCTCCACTGCATGATCCCGTCCGGGGGAGTGAGGATCGATGTGACGGTGCCGACCCGGGCGACCCGCAGGCATCCGGGCATCGACATCCACCGCTCGACGACGCTCACGCCGGCGGACACCGCCATCGTCAAGAACATCCCCTGCACGAGCGTCGCCCGGACGCTCCTCGATCTCGCCGAGGTGACCGCTCGCCGGCCGCTTGAGCGAGCCTTCGACCAGACCGAGATCCTCGAGCTCTTCGATCTGCATGCGCTCGAGGATCAGCTGCGCCGCAACTCGACCAGGCCCGGCGCCGGCATCGTCCGCGCGGTGCTCGGCGAGCACTACGTTGGCTCCACGGTCACCTGGAGCGAGCTCGAGGAGCGCTTCCTCAAGGCCATCGGTCAAGCCGGGCTGCCGGCGCCCGAGATCAACGCCTGGGTGCTCCTGCCGGACGGCGGGCCGCCGATCCGTGGCGACTTCGTGTGGCGCGCGCAGCGGATCATCGTCGAAGTCGACGGACGCAGGTTCCACGGCACCCGGCAGGCGTTCGAGCGCGACCGCCGGCGTGACCAGCGCACGAGCGCCGCCGGGTGGCGCCCGGTCCGCACCACATGGCGCCAGCTCGAGCTGGCACCCCACGAGGTCGTCGAGACCGTCCTGGCGCTAATGAACCTGTAGCGCGCCGGCGAGCGTCTCGATCCGCTCCAGGCTGACCAGGCGCTGTCGGCACCCGAGCGCCTGCGCCAGCTGCCAGGCCGCACGCCGGCGCAAGCACTTCATCTGTCCCGCCAGCCGCCCCGTCTCCCGGATCAAGGAGGTCATCTGCACGCCGTCGAGACCGCACGGCACGATCCAGCTGAACGGCTGCAGGTCGTTCTCGACGTTGACCGCGAAGCCGTGGGTGGTCACGCCGCGCGCGACGTGGACTCCGATCGAGGCGATCTTGCGCTCGCCCACCCAGACCCCGGTGTAGTCGGGGCCTTCGTCGGGCCGGGCCCGAGCCGCGACACCCGAGTCCGCCAGGCAGGCGACCAGGGCTCGCTCGAGCAGCCGCACATACGCGACGACGTCGTCGACCCGGATGATCGGGTAGCCGACGAGCTGCCCCGGACCGTGGTAGGTGACCCGTCCGCCGCGATCGGTCTCCACGATCTCGATCCCCTGCATCCGGTACCACTCCTCGCCCATCGGCAGCTCGCCCGGCCCAGAGCGCCGCCCGCGCGTGTAGACGGGCCAGTGCTCGAGCGTCAGCAGCACGTCGGGCACCGCCTCCTCCTGGCGCGCCGCGCGGATCCGCTCCTGCAGCGCCAGCGCCGAGCAGTATTCGACCCTGCCGAGGTGGCAGACCCAGAGCTCCCGCTTCACGCCTCCGTCCATCCTTCCAGGTACCGCTTGAGCGTGGCCAGGAACTGCGCGGACAGCGCGCCGTCGAGCGCGCGGTGATCCCAACTGAGGCCGAGGATCGTCATCGGCCGGATCGCGATCGAGTCGTTGCCGTCGGCGTCGGTCACCACCACCGGACGCTTGATGACGGCCTCGAGATCGAGGATCGCGACCTGGGGCTGGTTGATGATCGGGGTGGCCATGATCGACCCGTACTGACCGGGGTTCGTGATCGTGAACGTGCCGCCTCTCACCTCGTCCGGCGTCAGCTGCCGCGAGCGCGCCCGGCGGGCGAGATCCTTGATCCGAGCCGCCAGTCCCTCGACCGACAGTTCGTGGGCGCGCTGGATCACGGGCACGATCAGCCCGTCCTCGCCGAGCGAGACCGCGATCCCGAGATTCACGTCCTGGTGGGCGGTGTAGCGCTCGCCCTCCAACCACGCGTTCAACGCGGGATGCTCACGCAAGGCCGCGATCGTCGCCCGGGCGACGAACGGCAGAGCGGTCAGACCCAGCCGAGCACGCGCCGCCTCGATCCGGCTCATGTCGGCCTCGATCCACGTCGTGCAGTGGGCCGCCGTCTCCAGCGAGCGCTTCATGTGCTTGCCGATCTGGCGGCGCATGCGCGAGAGCTCGACCCCGCCCGCCAGCGCGGGCTCCGCCGGCGCCGGCTCGGGCGCCGCCGGCGCCGGCTCGGGCCGGTACGGGCTCTCGATGTGCAGCGGCGGCTCGGGCGCCGCCTCGAGGAACGCCAGCACGTCCTGCTTGCGAACCCTGCCCCCGCGCCCGGTGCCGGTCACCTGCGACAGATCGACGCCATGCTCGGCCGCGATCCGCTGGACGACGGGGGAGTACCGCCGGCGATCGCCGTTCCCCGTCGCCCCGGATTCCGGTGCGCCGTAGGCGGGGGCGGGGGTGGCAGAGGATACGGATTGGGGAGAGGGGGGGATGTTGCCCGGGCCGGCGGGGGCCTGGGCAGCGGGAGTCGCGGCCGGGCCGGCGGGGGCCTGGGCAGAGGGAGCCGCGGCGGCGCCGGTTGGAGCCTGGGCGCCGCTGGGCGAGGCGGCGCCGGCGAGAGCCTGGGCCGCCGTGGCGCCGGGGGGCGTCCCACCCCGGACCGCGCCGGCGGGCGCCTCACCCCCGTCCGCGCCGGCGGGCGCACCGCCGTCGCCGGCCGCGATCCGCGCCAGCACCGTCCCCACCGACACCGTCGATTCGATCGGGACGAGGATCTCGGCGACGATCCCGCTGACCGGTGCGGGGACCTCGGTATCGATCTTGTCGGTCGAGATCTCGCAGATCGTGGCGTCGGCGGCGATCCGATCGCCGACCTCGACCCGCCAGGCGACCACCGTGCCCTCGGCGACCGAGACGCCCATCTGCGGCATCGTCACGTCGACCAGGGTGGCGGCGCTAGTACTCGAGGAGCTCACGGCACGCCTCCCTGACTCGATCGACGTTGGGCAGCACCGCCTGCTCGAGTGGCGGTGAGAAGGGGATCGGGACGTCGGGCGTCGCCACCCGGACGACCGGGCCGTCGAGATCCTCGAAGCCGTGTTCGGCGATCAGCGCCGCCACCTGGGCGCCGGCGGCGCAGGTCGCGTTGGCCTCGTCGACGATCACCACCTTCGAACAACGCGCCACCGAATCGAGGATCGCCGCCTCGTCCAGCGGCACCAGCGAGCGCAGATCGAGGACCTCGACTGACGCGCCGTCGAGGTCCTCGGTGGCCTCCAAGGCGACGTGGACCATCGCGCCGTAGGTGATCACGGCGAGGTCCGAGCCCGACCTGGCCACGCGGGCCGAGAACGGGGTCTCGAACACGCCCTCGGGCACCTCCCCCTTGACCCGCCGGTAGAGGAACTTGTGCTCCATGTAGCAGACCGGGTTGGGGTCGTGAATCGCGGTGTGCAGCAGGCCCTTGGCATCCTCGGCGGTGGAGGGCGCGACGACCTTGATCCCCGGCGCGTGCATGAACCACGCTTCGGGATTCTGAGAATGGAACGGGCCGCCCGAGAAGCCGCCGCCGGAGGGCAGGCGGACAGTGATCGGGACGGCCAGGCCCTGGCGGTAGTGCATCTTCCCGGCGACGTTGACGAGCTGGTCGAAGCCGCACGAGATGAAGTCCGCGAACTGCATCTCGCAGACCGGGCGCATGCCCACGACCGCCGCGCCGACGGCGGTGCCGATGATCGCGGACTCGGCCAGCGGCGTGTCCATCACCCGATCGGATCCGAACTCGTCGACGAAGCCGTCGGTGACTTTGAAGGCGCCGCCGAACACGCCGATGTCCTCGCCCATCACGAGCACACGCTCATCGGCACGCAGCTCGTCGCGCAGGGCGGCCGAGATCGCCTGGAGGTAGGTCATCGTGCTCATGAGCGAAACCCACTCCATCGCGCCACGCCGTCGCCGAGCGGCTCGGGTTCGCCGGAGCAGAAGACGCCCTCGGTGGCCGTGGCCGGGTCAGGCATCGGGGAGCCCTGCGCCTCCTCGGTGGCGGCGTCGATCTCGGCGGTGACCTCGGCGCGCAGCGCATCGACGTCGACGCCGAGCTCGCGCAGGCGCGCCTCCTGGCGCTCGACCGGGTCGCGCTTGCGCCATTTCTCGACCTGCTCCTTGGGCACGTACTTCATATCGTCGTGGGCGGCGTGGCCGTGCATCCGCATCGTCACCGCTTCGATCAGCGTCGGGCCCTCGCCCGCCAGAGCGCGCTCGCGCGCCGCGCGCGTGGCCTCGAACATGGCCTCCGCGTCGTTGCCGTCGACGGTCACGCCGACGAACCCATAGGCCGCGGCTCGCTCGACCGGATCGACCGCGAACTGCTTGTCCAGCGGCGTCGAGTAGGCGTACTGGTTGTTCTCCAGCACGAACACGACCGGCAGCTTCTGCACCCCGGCCCAGTTCATCGCCTCGTGGAAGTCGCCCCGCGAGGTCGAGCCGTCGCCGAACCAGGTCAGCGCGCAGCGGCGCTCGCCGCGGAGCTTGAAGGCCATCGCCATGCCCGTAGCGACGAGCATCATGTCGGGCAGCATCGAGACCATCCCGACGCACCCGAACTGAGGGTCGCCGAAGTGCACGTTGCCGTCGCGACCGGCGGTGACGCCGGCGGCGCGTCCCTGGTATTGCGCCAGGATCCGGGCGGGGGTGACGCCGCGGATCACGTGTGCGGCCAGGTCCCGGTGCAGGATGCAGAGCCGGTCAGCCGGCGCCATCGCGAAAGCCGCCCCCGCGGATACGGCCTCCTGGCCGTATCCATCATAAAAAGAGCCGGGGACCTTGCCCTGGCGGTACAGGGTCATCGCCCGCTCCTCGAGCCCGCGCATCAGGAGCATCGCGCGGAGCAGGTAGATCCGGTCCTCGAGGTCGAGATGCTCGGCCGCGGCGGCGGTTGCGCCTGCGGCCGGCTCAGCCATATGGGTCGCCATCTATGCGTTTCCTTCGTACGTGGGCCGAACGGGATCTCCGCCGGCCCCACTTTGTGAGCGCCGTGCCGGGATCTCCGGCCCGGCCCCCGATAGGGCACGCGCGAGCTTACTCCACCGCACGGCCTTTACCCTTCAACAGATGGCCGATGCCAGGCTTGCCCGCGTGACCTCGCAGGAAGAACGCGGTGCGCTGCGGGGCCGGCTGACGCGGCTGCGCTGGCGCCGGCGCGGGGCCTGGCTGTGGCCGCTGTTCATCGCGCTGACGATCATCGATGCGGTGATCGGGCACGCGCTGCCGCCGCAGGGCGACACGCAGACGCTGGTGGCCGCGGCGTTGCTCGGCGGCGTCCTGAGCCTAATCGCGGTCGTGCTCTGCTCGCGGCCGCTTGGCGCCCTGCTCAGGCGGTTCCGGCCCGACCTGCCGCGAGTCGTCGCCCGCGACTACGCCGGCCGGGCGATGATCGTCGCCGTCACCGCGACGTTGACCGCGGCGGGGCTCCTCCACCGTCCGGCGATCCTCGCGCACCAGCGAGCGATGACCGATGCCATCGGTCGCGCTCAGGCGTACATCGGTGACCGCGCGCCGGCCGAGTTCCGGCGCAATGTGCAGTTCGTCAACACGTTTACGATCGAGGGCGGGATGTACCGGATCTGCGTGCCCAGCGCGGGCGGAACCCGGAGCTACTGCGTGATCGTCAAGGAGAGCCTCCCGTTCGGGCGGAGCGTCAGCTTCGCGGGCACCGAGTCCAACGCGGCGTTTGCGGCGGGAGCGGGATGAGCGCCGAGGGAGTCGCGCTCGCCGCCCGACCTGGAACGAACACCAAGCGGATCGCCCTAGTCGCGAGCATCCTCGGCTCGGGCATCGTGTTTCTCGACGGCACGATCGTGAACGTCGCGCTGCCGGCGATTCGCGCGGATCTGTCCGGGACCCTGGCCGACCAGCAGTGGGTGGTCGAGGCATACCTGCTGACGCTCGGCTCGTTGCTGCTGGTGGGCGGATCGCTGGGCGATCTGTTCGGCCGCCGGCGGGTGTTCTCGATCGGCCTGTTCGGCTTCGGCGCCTGCTCACTTCTGTGCGCTGTGGCGCCGAGCACCGAGTTCCTGATCTTCGCGCGCGGCGCGCAGGGAATCGCCGGCGCGCTGCTCGTGCCGAGCACGCTCGCGTTGATCATGGACACGTTCGACGAGGACGAACGCGCCGCGGCGATCGGCTCCTGGACAGCGTGGACCGGGATCGCGACAGTGATCGGCCCGCTCGGCGGCGGGTTCCTGATCCAGGAGGCGTCGTGGCGCTGGATCTTCGCGATCAACCTCGTGCCGGTGGCGATCACCTTGTACCTGCTGACCCGGCTCGAGCCCGACCACCGGACTCCCGGTCACGTCGACGTGGTCGGAGCGCTGTTGTGCGCGCTGGGACTGGGAGGGCCGGTGTTCGCGCTGATCGAGCAGCCGCAGTACGGGTGGGGGGACCCACGCGTCGTGATCCCCCTGATCGGCGGGCTCGTGCTGCTGGTCGCGTTCTTGTTCTGGGAGCGCCGTAGTCCCAATCCGATGATGCCGCTGGACCTGTTCAAGATCCGCAACTTCTGGGTCGGCAACCTCACCACCTTGACGCTGTACGCGGGGCTGGGGGTGGCGACGTTCTTCCTGATCCTGTTCATCCAGCAGGTCAGCGGCTACACGCCGATCGAGGCGGGGCTGTCGCTGCTGCCGATCACGATCCTGGTGTTCCTGCTCTCACGGCGGTTCGGAGCGCTCGCGGATCGGATCGGCCCGCACCTGTTCATGGGCGGGGGCCCGATCGTGGCCGGGCTCGGGCTGCTGCTGCTCTCCCGCGCCAACGCGAGCGCTGACTACGTCACCCAGATCCTCCCCGGGGTCGTGGTGTTCGGACTCGGCCTGTCGCTGACCGTCGCGCCGCTGACCGCGACCGTGCTGAGCTCGGTGGAGCCCGGACACTCGGGGCTCGCCAGCGGCGTCAACAACGCGATCGCGCGGATCGCGGGGCTGCTGGCGATCGCGGCGCTGGGCGCGGTCGTGGCCGGCGCCTTCCAGAGCCGCCTCGACCACGACATCAATCCCAGCCGCCTGGCCCCGAACGCACGCGCCACCGTGGCGGCGGCGCGCAACCGCCCGCTGGTGACGGACGTCAGCGCCGTGCCGGCAGCCGACCGCGCGCAGGTCCACAGCGCGCTGGTCGACGCCTCCGTTTACGCCTTCCGGATCGGGATGGAGGTCGGCGCTGGGCTGGCGATCCTTGGCGGGGTGGTCGCGCTGATCGGGATCGAGAATCCTCGCCGGCGGGTGCGCTGCGCCGATTGCCAGCCGCCGGCCATCAGCACGACCGGCGCGACGCTCAGCGCCGAGCGGGAACCGAGCGGCAAGCGGGAGCCCAGCACCGCCGGCGCGGCGCTCGCTGGCGAGCCCGGCTGAGCGCCGGTCAGCAGCGCGCTGGGCGGATAGGATCGCGCGGAGATGTACGTCGCGCTCATCACCGGCGCCTCGGCGGGAATCGGCGAGGCCATGGCTCGGCGGCTCGCGCGCGAACCCGAGACGCGGCTAGTCCTCGTGGCGCGGCGCGAGGAGCGGCTGCGCGCGCTCGCTGACGCGCTCGGTGGCGCGACCGTGATCGCGATCGACCTGTTGCGAGACGACGCGCCCGAGACGGTGCGGGAGATCATCGAGCGTGAGCACGGCCGTCTGGACCTGCTGGTCAACAACGCGGGGGCGTCCTGGCGCGGAACCTTCGCGGACACCGGGTGGGCGAACGTCGAGCGGCACATGAAGCTCGACTTCGAGGCGCCGGCGCGGCTGACCGAGGCGCTGCTGCCGCTGCTGCGGCGCACGGCCCAGGCTGGCGGCGGCGGCTCCGAGCGTCGCGTCGCGATCGTCAACGTGGCGAGCACAGCGGCGCGGGTTTCACGGCCGAACTCGGGCGCCTACTCCGCCGCCAAGTTCGCGCTCGCCGGCTGGAGCGACGCGCTCGGCAGCGAGGAGCGCAGCCACGGCGTGCACGTCGGGCTGGTGCTGCCGGGGTTTGTCAAGACCGAGGGCTTTCCAGCCAAGGAACTGCTGGCCAAGCCATACACGCGATGGCTCGTGTCCTCGCCGGAGCGGGTAGCCGAGGCGATCTTCGAGGCCGGTCCGGGTGGCAAAGCCGAGCGCTACGTGCCGCGTGGGTATTGGTTTGCGGCGGCCGCTCGAATCCTCCTCCCAGGCATTGTGCGCCGCGCCACCGCCGGCGGTGCCTTCTCGACGGCAACCGCAGTCGACGATTAGGTGCCCCCGCTTCGATGAATTCATCTGCGCGCCGCGTGGCCGTGCTGGGCGGCATCCGGATTCCCTTCGCCCGCCAGGACGGGCCCTACGCGAGGGCCTCCAACCAGGACATGCTGACCACCACGCTCGACGCCCTGGTCGCCAAGTTCCGGCTCGACGGCGCGAGCCGTCGGCGAGGTCGCGGCCGGCGCGGTGCTCAAGCACAGCCGCGACTTCAGCCTGACCCGCGAATCCGTGCTCGGCACGAAGCTCGCCCCCGAGACGCCCGCCTACGACGTCCAGCAGGCCTGCGGGACCGGCTTGGAGGCCACGATCCTGGTCGCCAACAAGATCGCGCTGGGCCAGATCGAGTGCGCGATCGCGGGCGGCGTCGACACCACCTCCGACGCCCCGATCGCGATCAACGAAGACCTCCGCAACGTCCTGCTCCAGGTCAACCGCTCGAAATCGGCCGCGCAGCGGCTGAAGGCGCTGGCGGGGCTGCGACCGCAGCAGCTCGTTCCCGAGCTCCCCCGCAACGCCGAACCGCGCACGGGCCTTTCGATGGGTGAGCACGCGGCGATCATGGCGCGCGACTGGGGCCTCACGCGTGAGGAGCAGGACGAGCTCGCGGTCCACAGCCACCGCAATCTGGCCGCCGCCTACGACACCGGGTTCCTCGAGGACCTCGTGACCCCGTACCTGGGCCTGGAGCGCGACCAGAACCTCCGCCCCGACGCCAGCGTCGAGAAGCTCGCCAAGCTGAAGCCGGTGTTCGGCGGCGCGGAGGGGACGATGACCGCCGGCAACTCGACTCCGCTGAGCGACGGCGCATCCACGGTGCTGCTGGCCAGCGAGGAGTGGGCGACGGCGCAGGGGATCCCGGTGCAGGCGTACATGGTCGACGCGCAGACGGCGGCGGTGGACCACGTCCACAAGCGCGAGGGCCTGCTGATGGCGCCGGCCTACGCGCTCCCGCGCCTGCTGGCGCGCAACGGCCTCGGGCTCCGGGACTTCGACTTCTACGAGATCCACGAGGCGTTCGCCGCGCAGGTCCTGTGCACGCTGAAGGCGTGGGAGGACCCGGTGTTCTGCCGCGAGCGGCTGGGGCTCGAGGAGCCGCTCGGCGCGATCGACCGCGACAAGCTCAACATCCATGGCGGGTCGCTCGCCGCGGGCCACCCGTTCGGCGCCACCGGCGGGCGGATCGTCGCGGGGCTCGCGAAGATGCTGGCGGCCAAGGGCGACGGTAGCCGGGGCGTGATCTCGATCTGCGCCGCGGGCGGGCTCGGCGTCGTTGCGATCATGGAGGCGGCGTAGCGATGGCCGACCGTTACCAGCAGCTGATCAACACCCCGATCGGGCGGATCGTCTCAAGGCAGGTCGGGCTCCCCTCCCCGACCGACGCTCGAGCGCTACCAACGCGGTCAGCCGGTGATCGATGGTCCGGTGCTGCTCGGGGCCGCGCCGGGCTCGCGGCTCGCGGGCGCCGTCGCCGTCGTGCTGCGCGCGATCGGCGCCGAGGTCCGCACGCCGCTCGAAGAACCGGTCCGCACCGCGGCCGCGGACGCCGGACTCGATGCCGGCGTGTTCAACCCGGCCGCGGCGCCCCCCGATGACTCGTTCAAGGCGATCGTGTTCGACGCCAGCGGGATCGCCTCGAGCGAAGAGCTGCGCGCGGCATGGTCGTTTTTTCACGCCACGATCCGCCGGGTGCTGGGCTCGGGCCGGGTGATCGTCCTCGGCACGCCGCCCGAGGCGTGCGAGACCCCGCCACAGGCGATCGCGCAGCGTGCGCTCGAGGGGCTGGTGCGCTCGATCGGCAAGGAAGTCCGGCGCGGCGCCACCGCCCAGCTGCTGTACGTGCACCCGGGCGCCTCCGAGATCGAGTCGACGCTGCGGTTCTTCCTGTCGCCGAAGTCCGCCTACGTGTCGGGGCAGGTCGTGCGGATCGGCCCCGCCGTGACCGGCGCCGACGGGCGCGACCCGGCCGGCGCCGACGGGCCCGACGCGGCCGGCGCCGATGAGCTCGACTGGGAGCGGCCACTGAGCGCCAAGGTGGCGCTCGTGACCGGCGCGGCGCGCGGGATCGGGGAGGCGATCGCCGAGGTGCTGGCCCGGGACGGCGCCCACGTGGTCGGGCTCGACGTGCCGGGCCAGGCCGATGATCTGAACGCGGTGACGAGCCGGCTCGGCGGCTCGGCGCTGTCGATCGACATCACCGACCCGGTGGCGCCGGCGAAGATCGCGGATCACCTGCTCGAGCACCACGGGGGTGTAGACGTGGTCATCCACAACGCCGGCGTCACCCGCGACAAGACGCTCGGCCGGATGAGCGAGGACCTGTGGGAGACGGTGATCGCGGTCAACCTGATCGCACCACAGCGGATCGACCGGGAGCTGTTCGCGCGCGGCGCGGTGCGCGAGAATGGCCGCGTCGTGTGCGTCTCCTCGATCAGCGGGATCGCCGGCAACGCCGGCCAGACCAACTACGCGACCTCGAAGGCGGGCGTGATCGGAATCGTCGAGTCATGGGCGCCGGCGCTGGCGCAGCGGGGCGTGACGATCAACGCGGTTGCGCCCGGCTTCATCGAGACGCGGATGACGGCGGCGATGCCGCTCGCCGCGCGCGAAGCAGGGCGGCGGATGAACAGCCTCGCGCAGGGTGGGCTTCCGGTGGACGTCGCGGAGACGATCGCCTGGTTCGCGAGCCCCGGCTCGGCGGGCGTGACCGGCAACATCGTCCGGGTCTGCGGTCAGAGCCTGATCGGCGCGTGAGCGATGGCGGTGCGTGAGCTCCAGAGCCCGCCCGGCATGCTGCCGCTGTTCGCGCGCGCGGGCGCGGGAATGATCCCCGGCGCCTCGCGGCTTCCGTTCCTCGGCGGGGGCGGCGGGGAGGTGCCAGACCTGACGCTCGTCCTGCGCGACGTCTCGGTCGACCGCGACCGGCTGGCGAGCTACGCCCGTGTGTGCGGGTTCTCGCTGCGCGACTCGCTGCCGGTGAGCTACCCGCACATCATGGCCTTCCCGCTGCACCTGTCGCTGCTGGGCGACTCGAGCTTCCCGTTCTCGGCGATCGGGCTCGTCCACATCTACAACCAGATCACCCAGCACCGCCCGATCCGGGTCACCGAGCGGCTGTCCCTGCGCGTCTGGGCTACGCCGATCGAGCCACATCCGGCGGGACAGCAGTTCTCGCTGCGCACGACGGTTTTCGCCGGCGAGGAGCTCGTGTGGGAGGAGACCTCGACCAACCTGCGGCGAGGATCGGGGGACCCCGAGGCCGCCCGCGGACCCGCGGTGCCCTCCGCCAGCGAGTTGCCGGCGGTCGCGACCTGGGAGCTGCCCGGCGACCTCGGTCGCCGATACGGCTCGGTGTCGGGCGATCTGAACCCGATCCACATGCACCCGCTGAGCGCGCGGCTGTTCGGCTTTCCCTCGGCGATCGCCCACGGGATGTGGACCAAGGCTCGGTGCCTGGCGGCGCTCGAGCCCCGGCTACCCGGATCGTTCACGGTGCAGGCGGCGTTCAAGCGTCCGATCCTGCTGCCGGCGACGGTCCAGTTCGCCGAGGGCGAGTCGGAGCGGGGAGTGGGGTTCGGGGTGCGCGACGCCGAGCAGGAGAAGCCGCACCTGGACGGGAGCGTCAGCTACGGCTGACGCCTTCCTCGGCGAGCTCCTCGAACATCTGCCTCAGCTCGTCCATCACCGCCGCGGCGGTGAGCAGCTCCTGGTCGCTGAAGCCTGAGAGGGCGGCGCGAAAGCGCGGCTCGTAGCGGGCGCGGCGCTCCTCGACCAGCGCGCGACCGCGATCGGTAAGTGAGGTGAGAACCACCCGGCGGTCGAGCTCGGAGCGCACCCGGACGACGAGACCGGCCGAGGCGAGGCCGTCGAGCATCTCGGTCGCCGTCGCCGCGGAGACGGCCGCGAGCTCTGCGAGCTCGCTGGAGGACGCCGGCGAGTGATCACGCAACCCGAACAGCAGCGAGTACTGGGCGTCGCTGAGCTCGCCCGGCCGGCGGGTCTCACGTCCACGCAGTCGCCGCACGGCGGCCATCGCGCCCTTGAACGAGCGGCCCAGGTGGGTCGCGGCGTCGCTCGGCTCGATCAGGGCGGTCTGATCGGCGGGCGCGGCCGGCTCGATCGGTGCGGTCTGATCGGCGGGCGCGGCCGGCCGCGGCGTCACGGTCACGCCGCCACCGCCTCCGCGAGCGTCGCGTCTGAGACATCCCCACCCGCGGCCTTGGCGGCGCGGGCGGCCCGTTCCGCTCGCACGAGGATGATGCAGGGGACGATCGCCAGCGCGGTCAATCCCGCCGACACCCAGAACGCGGTGCCATACGCGGACGCGGCGCCTGCCAGCGTGTGCTCGCCAACCAGCGCGCGCTGCAGTACGACCGCCAGCACGGCGGTTCCGATCGAGCCCCCGACCCGCTGAAGCACGTTGAGCTGCGGCGTCGCGTCGGGGAGCTCGGAGCGCCTCAGCGACGCGAACGCCGCCGCCATCGCCGGCATGAACGCAAAGCCGATCCCCATGCCGCGCACGAACATCGCGATCGACAGGCCAAGGATCGACGAGTGGGCGGTGATCAGTCCGAATGGGACGGTGGCGAGCGTCGTCACGATCACGCCCAACAGCGCCAGCGGCCCGCCTCCCCAGCGGTCGGTCAGCTTTCCCGCCAGCGGCATCACGAGCGCCATTCCGAGTCCCTGCGGCGCGGTCAGGAGACCCGTCCGCAGAACGTCCTCGTGCCGGATGTCCTGCCAGTAGAGGGGCAACAGGATCATGCCGCCGAACAACGCGGCGCCGAGGCAGAACATCGCGAACGAAGCCGAGGAGAAGGTCGGGCGCTTGTACAGCCGGACGTTCAACAGCGGCTTCGGGACCTTCAGCGCATGCAGGATGAAGAGGGCGATCAGGGCGAGGCCGGCGAGGCACGGAAGAATGACCCTGGTGAAACTGAACGTGCCGGTGACGCCGATCTCGGCCAGGCCGTAGGTGAGCAGCGGCAGGCCGGTGGCCATCAGCGCGAGGCCGCGAACGTCGAGGCGCGGCGCGGGCCCGGCCGCTTCGGTCGGCTTGTCCCTCGGCAGCGTGCGCCACGCCGCCAGCACCGCGATGATCCCGATCGGCAGGTTGACGAAGAAGATCCAGCGCCAGCTGGCGTTGTCGAGGATCAGGCCGCCGATCGTGGGACCGAGGATCGGGGCCAGCATCGCGGGGACCGCGACGATGCTCATCACCCGGCCCATCCGCTCCGGACCGGCCGCCTCGGCCATCATCAGCTGACCGATCGGCAGGATCATCCCGCCGCCGATCCCCTGGAGGACTCGGAAAACGATCAGCTCGGTCGTGGAGGTGGCGAGGCCGCACAGCGCCGAACCTGCCGTGAACAGGACCAGCGAGACCAGCCACACGCGCTTGGCGCCGAATCGCTTGGCGGCCCAGCCCGTCATCGGGATGACCGCCGCCAGCGACAGCATGTAGCCGGTCACCACCCACTGGATCTGGGCGATCGTGGCGTGCAGCTCACGGCTCAGCGTCGCGAGCGCGACGTTGACGATCGTGGTGTCGAGGATCGACATGATCGAGCCGACGATCACGACGGCGCTGATCCGCCAGACGTGGGCCTCGATGCGGTTATCCGAATTCATGAGGTTCCAAAATATTAGGAACCGAAGGGTTGTCGGTCAAGCGGCCGGCGGGCCTGTGCGTCCCGCTAGCTGCGGCGCTCGGCCGTGCTCCGGCGGGCCGCCGTCTATCTTGGTGGTGAACATGACCGCGTTTTCTGAACTTGGCCTCGACCGCGACCTTCTCGGGGCGATTCACGATGTCGGCTACGAGGCCCCGAGTCCGATCCAGGAGGAGGCGATCCCGCCGCTGATGCATGGCGCGGATGTAATCGGCCAGGCGCAAACGGGCTCCGGGAAGACGGCGGCGTTTGGGCTGCCGATGCTCCAGTACGTCGATCCCTCCGAGCACGAGGTTCAGGGACTGGTGCTGACGCCGACGCGAGAGCTCTGCATCCAGGTCACCCAGGCACTCCGGGCGTACGGCAAGCGCAAAGGCGTCGATGTGGTGGCCGTGTTCGGTGGCGCACCGATCAGGACCCAGCAGGCGCAGCTGCGCGCCGGCGGCCACATCGTCGTCGGCACCGTCGGACGCGTCAAGGATTTGATCTCACGGCACTCGCTGATGCTGCACTCGTGCCGGTTCGTGGTGCTCGACGAGGCTGACGAGATGCTCGACCTGGGCTTCCTCGAGGACGTCGAGCGGATCCTCTCGCTGACTCCGTCGAGCCGGCAGACGGCGCTGTTCTCCGCGACGATGCCTCCCGAGATCAGGCGGCTGGCCGACCAGTACCTGTACGACCCCGTGCTGGTCAAGGTCCAGGCCGCGACCCTGACCGTGGACACCGTCGAGCAGTTCGCGCTGGAGGTCAGGCCGCGCGAAAAAGCCGATCGCCTGGTCGAGGTGCTGCAAGCCGAGCGGCCCGAGCAGGCGATCGTCTTCGTGCGCACAAAGATCCGCTGCGAGCAGCTGTTCAAGACGCTGCGCGACCGGGGCATGAACGTCAAGGCGCTGCACGGCGACATGACCCAAGGGGCCCGCGACGGGGTGATGATCTCGTTCAAGGACGGGTGGCTCCCGTTGCTGGTCGCCACCGACGTGGCGGCCCGCGGGCTCGATATCTCGGGTGTCTCGCACGTGATCAACTTCGACGTCCCGACCTCGCCGGATGTCTACGTGCACCGCATCGGCCGGACCGCCCGGGTCGGCCGCAGCGGCCGGGCGATCACCCTCTACGAGCCCCGCCAGCGGCGCGATATCCAGGCGATCGAGCGTCATGCGGGCGTCAAGCTGGCTCCGTGGGTCGAGCATGCTCACGTTGCGCCGACGCCGGTCATGCCGAAGCCGCGACGGCACTCCAAGCCGCACGCGTCGGTCAATGGCGATCGGCCCGGGCGCAAGCTGATCGTCTCAGCCGGTCGCGCCGCCGGCCTCGAGCCCTCCGACGTCATCCACGCGATCACCGCCGCGGCCGATCTGGACGGCGAGGCGGTCCGCAACGTACGCGTGCTGGAGCGCTTCACGTTCCTCGAGGTTCCCGAGGAGGACGCGGGACGGGTGATCGAACGCGTGAACGGGACCGAGGTCGCAGGACAGGCGGTGCGTCTCGAGCTGGCCAGGAGCTGAGGCCCGCCAGCGCGTCGCGTCGGCCCTTCACGCGACCCCGTACGCTGCGATCCCATGAGCACAGCCAACATGCACACCAGCCACGGGACGATCGCGCTCGAGTTCTTCGACGACGATGCGCCCAACACGGTGGCCAACTTCCGCAGGCTCGCCGGCGAGAGCTTCTACGACGGGGTCATCTTCCATCGGGTCATCCCGGACTTCATGATCCAGGGCGGGGACCCGGAGGGAACCGGGACCGGCGGTCCCGGATACACGTTCGAGGACGAGATCAACCACCACAAGGTGGTCCGGGGCGCGATCGCGATGGCCAACGCCGGGCCGAACACGAACGGGTCGCAGTTCTTCATCGTCACGATCGACAGCGCGCCGTGGCTCGACGGCAAGCACACCGTGTTCGGCCGGGTCACCGACGGGATGGATGCGGTCGATTCGATCGAGGGTCTCCCGACCGGAGATCAGGACCGGCCCGTCGATCCGCCGGTGATCGAGTCGATCGAGCTCGATCCCACGCCCGCCTCTCCGTAGCGGACAGTAAGGTGAGGCCAGTTGGGCCGCCCGGGCGAGGGCTGGCGCGCTAGCGTCCGGGACGGTGACGAGCGGTAACGATTCCCGGTTCTGGCACCCGTTCGCGGACATGGGCGCGGTGCGCGACTCCGAGCTCGTGCTCGAGCGTGGCGAAGACGTATGGGTGTGGGATACCGACGGGCGCCGCTATCTCGACGCCACGGCCAGCCTGTGGTACGCGAACGTCGGCCACGGCCGCCCAGAGATCGCGGCGGCGGTAGCCGCCCAGATGGCACAGCTCGAGACGTACTCGGCGTTCGGAGACTTCGCCAGCCGACCGGCGCTCGAGCTGACCGATGCGCTGGCCGAACGGGCGCCGATGCCGGCACGGATCTTCCTCGGCTCCGGGGGTGGCGACGCGATCGACACCGCGGCCAAGCTCGCCCGCCGCTATTGGTACCAGCAGGGGGAGCCGGACCGAACCGTGCTCGTCAGCCGCACGGCCGGCTACCACGGGACCCACGGCTTCGGCACCGCGCTGGCGGGGATTGCCGCCAACCGCGAGGGATTTGGCCCGCAGGAGGAGGCGATCCAGGTCGCGCACGACTCGCTGCAGGCGATGCGGGACGCCATCGAGGAGCGGGGACCCGATCGGGTCGCCGCCGTGTTCGTGGAGCCGGTGATCGGTGCCGGAGGTGTGTATCCCCCCGTCGATGGCTACATCGAGGGGGTAGCGGAGCTGTGCGAGCGGACCGGCATCCTGCTGGTCATCGACTCGGTGATCTGCGGTTTCGGCCGGCTCGGGACCTGGTACGGGATCGAGCGCTGGGGGGTGGAGCCGGCGATGATCGTGTTCGCGAAGGGCGTCACGAGCGGCTATCTGCCACTCGGCGGGGTCGTCGTCTCCGAGCGCGTGGCCGAACCGTTCTGGCGCTCGCCGGGCGGCCCCGTGCTACGCCACGGCCCTACGTATGCCGGCCACGCCAGCTGCTGCGCCGCGGCACTGGCGAACCTCGAGCTGCTCGAGCGCGACGGCCTGCTCCAGCGCGGCCGGGAGAATGAGAAGGCGCTGCTGGATGCGCTGCGGCCGCTGAGGGCGCAGGAGGGCGTGGGCGAGGTGCGCGGTGGCGTCGGGACGTTGGCCGCGGTCGAGCTGTCGGCGGATCTGCTCGAGCGTGATCCCGGTGCCGTGGCCCGGGTGGCGGCCAGCGCGCGCGAGGACGGCGTCCTGGTGCGGCCGCTCGGCAGCGGCCTCGCGATCTCCCCGCCGCTGACGGCGGAGCCGGAGCATTTCGCGATGGCTGCGGACGCGATCGGGCAGGGGATCGCGCGACTAACCGGTCAGCCAAGCATCCGATAGCTCCGCCGCAGCGCCGGCAAGCTACGGCTTGTACGCGTTATAGACCGCGGTGTCGAAGACCGGAAGCTGGGGGTCCTTGGCGTAGCCGAGGTGCGGCAGGCCGAACAGGTTTTCGACGCTCGCCAGCAGTGAGAAGTGGTTGTGGTAGTCGAATGCCTCGATGCTGCCGGGCTTGACGTAGGGCCACATATGGCCTGGCCTGGCCTGAGCTTGCACGTATC
The DNA here is from genome assembly GCA_963767695.1 of uncultured Solirubrobacterales bacterium. Lineage (GTDB taxonomy): Bacteria > Actinomycetota > Thermoleophilia > Solirubrobacterales > Solirubrobacteraceae > Palsa-465. Next base: position 309,051 of record CAVYFE010000017.1, on the reverse strand, counting down.
TCCGGTGCGGAGATACGTGCAAGCATGGGCGCGTGCTCGCGCTGGCACTCGCCCTCAGCTCATCCCTGTGCTGGGGGGTCGCCGACTTCATCGGGGGGCTGCAGGCGCGCCGGCTCTCGGCCTTGTGGGTGGTGCTGCTGAGCCAGGCGATCGGCCTCGGCGCCGTGATCGTGGTGCTCGCGGTCCGCGGTACGGGGCCGCCGGACCTCGGGCGCCTGCTGCCGGCGGTGGGCGCGGGCGTGGCGGGCATCGCCGGGCTGAGCGCGTTCTACCGGGCGCTGGCGATCGGGACGATGAGCATCGTCGCGCCGATCGCGGCGACCGGCGTTGCCGTGCCGGTGATCGTCGGCATCGCCGGCGGTGACAGGCCCGCAGCGCTACAGCTCGCGGGGATCGCCGCCGCGACGGTCGGCGTGATGCTCGCCAGCCGGGAGCCCGAGCCCGCCGGGTCGGCGGCGCGCGTGGCGACGCGGAGCACCCTGGTGCTCTCACTCGTTGCCGCCCTGGGGTTCGGGACGTTCTTCGTCGGCCTTCGGGCCGGGGCTCGCGCCGATGTCCTGTGGGCGCTGTTCGCCTCCCGCGGCGCGGGCGTGGCCGCCCTCGCCGGCGCTGCCGTCGCGCTCCGTCCGCCGGCCCGGATCGCGCGATCCAACCTGCGCACGCTCGCGGTGATCGGAACCCTCGACGTGAGCGCCAACGGCCTGTTCGCGCTCGCCTCCCGCCACGGGCTGCTGAGCATTGTCTCCGTCGCCGGATCGCTGTACCCGGTGGCCACGGTGGTGCTGGCGCGGGCGGTGCTCGGCGAGCGGGTCCGCCGCTTGCAGGAGGTCGGAATCGTGGCCGCGCTCGCGGGCGTGGTGATGATCGCGGCGGGGTGAGCGCCGGCCGGGGGGCCTGAGCGACCGCGGCAGCCTGGCGACCGGCGCGCCTCAGCGCAGGCTGACCCCTAGCAACCCCTCGAGCTCGGCGATCGTCTTCTCGGCGCTGGTGTGATGGACGGTGGCCATGCCCAGTTGCGCCGCCGGTTCGAGGTTGAACGGCAGGTCGTCGACGAACACGCACGCCGAGGGATCGAGTCCGAGCTGCTCGGCTCCCATGCGGTAGACCTCCGGGGCGGGCTTGCGGATGCCCACCTGACCGGAGATCACCACACCATCGAACAGTTCGCTCAGCCGCGCGCGGTCATAACGGCGGGTGCCCCACGAGTTCGAGATCAAGCCGGTCCGCACCCCCTGCTGGCGGGCCTTGAGCACGGCCGCCACCATCTGCTCATCGGGCGCCGAGCCCGCGAACATCCTGTCGATCAGCTGGGCGGCGGGAACTCCGAGCGTCGCCGCGAAGCGTGACTCGAACTCGTCCTCGGGCAGCTTCCCGGTCTCGAGGTCGATCAGCAGCTGCCTGGCCGCCCGGTCCTCGCGGAACAGCCGACGGACTGCATCGGGCGCGATCCCCTCGAGTTCGCAGAACGCGCGAAAGGAGTCGAACAGGTTGCTCGTCAGCACGCCGCCGTAGTCGACCAGCAGACCGCTGTGGAAGGCGCCGTCCTCAGAAGCCATCGCGCGTGACCCGCAATGCCCGCCCCGCCAACTCGGCGACCCCCTCCCCGAACGTCTTCAGGTACGGGTCGTCGGTCGACCCGACGAGCGCGCGCTTGTAGTTGCCCTCCATGAACACGACGGCCTTCCACAGCGCGAGCGCCACGTACCAGTCGAGCGCCTGCATCGAGCGCCCGGAACGTTCTTCGTATCGTGCGATCAGCTGCTCGCGGGACGGGAAGCCGGGGCGGGTGGTCACGGCCTGGAGGTTGAACCTGCCGATCTGATCCCCGGGTTGGGTCCAGTGGATCATCATGTATCCCACGTCCGCGAGGGGGTCACCGATCGTCGCCATCTCCCAGTCGAGGATCGCGAGCAGTCGTGCCGGGGGGACGGGGGCGAACATGGTGTTCCCGAGCCGAAAGTCGCCGTGGACGACGGTCGCCGGGGGCGAGGCCGGGAGGTTGGCGGCGAGCCACGCGCCGACCTCCTCGACCTCCGGCAGATCGCGCGTGCGGTTGTGCTCCCAGAGCCCGGTGAAGCGCCGCAGCTGACGCTCGAGATAGCCGGTCGGCTTACCAAATCCCTCCAGCCCGATCGACGTCCAGTCGACCGCGTGCAGCTCGACCAGCGCGTCGACGAGCTCATCGGCGATCGTCGTGCGCTCGGCGGGGTTGTCCAGGGCGGCGGGGATCTGGCTGGTGATCACCTCTCCATCGATTCGCTCCATCACGTAGAACGGCGCACCGATCACCGCCGGGTCCTCGCATACGGCCAGGACCCCGGGGGCGCGGACGGGGGTCGGCTCGAGCGCGCGCAACAGCCGCGCCTCGCGCAGCACGTCGTGCGCGCTGGGCGGCAGTGGCCCGCGCGGAGGCCGGCGCACGACGACACCGGTCGACAGCGCGAAGGTCACGCAAGAGTGCCCCTCGCCGATCGGCGCGGCGTCGAGATCGGCCGGCGCCCCGAGCCCGTTCGCGGCCAGGAAGTCGCGCAGCGGGTCGATCACCAGCAGCGGCTCGCGCTCGTTGGCCGCGCCCTCCTCGTGAGTGCGGACAACGTCGTCTGGTGCCAGCGCGGTGGTCACGTCGACCGGGGAGCCTAGCGACCGATTGCGCGGCGGCTAACCTCGGTTTGACGATGCCTGAGTTGCCCGAGGTCGAGATCACCGCACGCCTGATCGGGGCGGCTGCCGCCGGCAGCCGCGTGGAGTCCGCGCTCGCGCCGGGGATCAACGCGCTGAAGAGCTACGACCCGCCGCTGAGCGCCCTCACGGGCGCGACGATCGAGCGGGTCAGCCGGCGCGGGAAGCTGTTCCTGGTCGAGTTCGACGGCGAGCTGACGATGTTGGTGCATCTGATGTCGGCGGGCCGCCTCCAGCTGTTCGACACGCGCGCGTCGCTGCGCGATCGCACCTCGCGGCTGCTGGTCCGGCTCGAGGACGGCCGCGAGCTGCGGCTGCGCGAGTTCGGCACCAAGCAGCGGGCGTGGATGAAGCTCATGCGCTCCGAGGAGGTCGCCGGCGAGGAGACTGTCGCGGCGCTCGGCCCCGAGGCGTGGCCGGACCCGCCGCCGTTCACGGAGCTGCTGGACCAGCCGCGTCCGCTGTACGCGCTGCTGCGCGACCAGCACGTGATCGCGGGGATCGGCCGCTCCTGGGTCGATGAGATCCTCCATGCCGCGCAGCTATCGCCGTTCAAGCGGGGCTCGGACCTGGAGCTCGATGAGGCCGAGCAGTTGCGCGAGGCGACTGTGCGCCGGCTTGGCGAGACGATCGCCCACTACGAGCAGACGATCGCGCTGCCGATCCCCGACAAGCTGCCGATGCCGCTCACGATCCACCGGCGAAACGGTGAACCGTGCCCCCGCTGCGGCGACCGCCTGGAGGCGGTGTTCTACGAGGACTACGTGATGTCCTATTGCCCCACCTGCCAGACCGAGGGCAAGCTGATGAAGGACCGGCGGCTCTCGCGGCTGCTGAAGTAGGCTCTCCTGCGGTCTTCGATGGCACCCGAGCCCGGCGACATAGCCCCCGACTTCACGCTTCCCGATCAGGACGGGAACTCCGTGTCGCTCTCCGGCCTGCGCGGCGAGACGGTGGTCTTGTATTTCTATCCCAAGGCCGACACGCCCGGTTGTACCGCCCAGGCCTGCGGGGTGCGGGACCATCGCCCCGACTACGAGCATGCCGGCGCCGTCGTACTCGGGGTCTCACCCGACCCGATCAAGCGGATCGCCGCGTTCGATCAGAAGTACGGTCTCGGCTTCCCGCTGCTCGCCGATGAGGATCACACCGTCGCCGAGGCCTACGGGGTGTGGGTGGAGAAGTCGATGTACGGGCGCAAGTACATGGGGGTCGAACGAAGCACGTTCGTGATCGGGCCCGACGGAGTCGTTCAGCAGGTCTTCCGGCGAGTCAAACCGGGAGAGCACGACGAGTTGGTGCTCGGGGCGCTGGCGGGGGGCTGAGGTCCGGTGGGGCTTCTGTTCTGAGAGCGCCGGGGAGCGGGTCCCGCCCGCTAGGACAGCCCCTCGCGCGCCTCGCGCACGAGTGTGACTGCCTCGGGGAACACCGTCGCCATCACCGACCGGAGCTGCTCGGCCTGCTGATCGGTGGTCCCCTGGATGTTGGCGCGGTTCATCGCCGCCACCGTCAAATCGACGGCAAGCTTGATCGCGTTGTCGGCCCAGGCCAACCGCTGCGCTCCCTGCATCTGCTCGGCGAACTCGCCAAGCCGGCGCTGCAGCTCATCGGGATCTCCGAACATGCCGCCGAAGCCACTTCCTTCCATGGTCTCAATGGTAGCTCGATCGGACCCTGGGTCTTGCGAGCACCGCGATCTTCCTCGCCGCGCGCGGCGATCGCACCTTCGCGGCTAGCATTGCTGCGCGATGGCCGCCCAGGACCAGCTCTCCTACGAATCACGGGTGCGGCCGCGGCGGGCGCTGGTGGCCGGGCTCGCGGCGCTGTTCCTGGTCGCCGCGGCAGTCGTGCAGGTAATCGGCCCGCAGGCGAAGACGTCGGAGCTGACGGTCCAGCTGATCTTCATCAACAAGCGCTTTCCGCTCGACCTGATCGGGGCCGTGATCCAGGGGGCCGGTTTGCTCGCGCTCGTGTGGACGCTCGGTTTCCTGTACGAGGTGGCACGGGCGCGCCGCCCCGAAATGGCACCAGTCACGCGGATCGTCGTGCTCGGCGCGGGCGTGGTGGCGGCGCTGGGAGCGATCGTTTACGCGGCAATACTCGCGGTCAAGGCGCACCAGTTCGTGACCAGCGGAACCCAGACCTACCCGCAGGCCAAGCATCTGACCAGCGGCGCCGCGCTCCCGGTGCTTCAGACGCTCGACATCGCCGCGCAGTTCGCGCTCGACATCGGGCTGATCCTGATCGCCCTGAACGCGATGCGGGTGGGACTGCTGACGCGATTCATGGGCTACACCGGGATGGTCGTGGGCATCGCCGGGATGCTGCTGATCGGCTCCGCCCCAGCGGCGGCGGTGCAGGTGTTCTGGCTCGGAGCGCTCGCGTACCTGTTCGCCGGGCGATGGCCGGGCGGCGACCCGCCCGCATGGAGGACTGGCCAGGCGGAGCCGTGGCCATCGACGCGAGAGCTTCGCGAGGCGCGGATGAGGGAAGGAGATGGCAAGTCAGCGGGACCAGCGCCGCGCGTGAAGCCTGCGCCACAGCCGGCTGCTGAGGCCGTCGGTGCCCCCTCGTCGTCGCGGACACGCTCGAGCACGCCGAAGCGCAAGCGCAAGCGGCGCCGCTAGCGCTCCGGCCGAAACGCCCGGCTCACGTCGGCCGCGGGGTCAGTCCGGCGGCCGCCGTTCGTCGTACGTCACGCCCGTTCGCACGGTCCGGGCAGCCGTTGGCCGATCAGTCCGTTGCCGTGCTGGCTAAACCCGGTCAATGTTGCCAATCACTCGTCAAACTCCGAATAGGAGGGATAGATGGAAGCTGCTCGTCTTGGAGGGCGTGAGGCGGATGTAGCGCCGGCCCCCGCAGCAACAGAGCCGACCGGCGGAGTGACGGCCGGCTGGACCCCGGCCGACCCAGGCCCGCTGGGGCTTGCCGGGTTCGCCGGTACGACGTTCGTGCTCAGCATGATCAACGCCGGCTTGGTCGGCAATCAGCACCTACCCGGTGGTGGCCTGCTGCCCCTGGTCGCGGCCCTGGCCCTCGCCTACGGCGGGATCGCCCAGTTCGCGGCCGGGATCTGGGAGTTCCGCACCGGCAACACGTTCGGTGCGGTGGCCTTCTGCTCGTTCGGGGCGTTCTGGATCTCCTACTATTTCATCGTCCACAGCGTGACATCCCTTGCACCGACCGAGATCTTCAGCGGGCTCGGGCTGTATCTGTGGATGTGGGGCATCTTCACCGCCTACATGTTCATCGCCTCGCTGCGGACGACGGGTGCTGTCGCGCTCGTGTTCCTGTTGCTGACGATCACGTTCATCATTCTGGGCATCGGGAACTCTTCCCTGGCCGGTACCCACAGCGTCATCAACGGCACGATCAAGCTCGGCGGCTATTTCGGAATCGCCACCGCGATCGCGGCGTGGTACGCGTCGTTCGCATCGGTCCTCAACTCGACGTTCGGCCGGGTGATGGCACCCGTCTTCCCGATGCGGCGGGTATAAGGATTGAGACAGGCCGGAAGGAAAGGGCTGTACGACAGAAGCCTTCTCAGGTAGAACTAACACTGATCAAACCGCCGCACACGTGTGGTTGGCCAGGCGCCGGCGGCCTCGCCGGCGCCGGCGCCATCCGGTGTGAGGCGCCAGCCGATTAGGAGGAGAGGCTTTCATGGCAGAGACAGTGACGACCCCGTCCGGCGACGAGACACTCGAAGCCAAGCTGGAGGCGATGCTCGACATCGAGAAGTTCGAGCCGCCCGAAGACTTTCGCAAGGAGGCATTGCTGAGCGATCCGTCGGTCTACGAGGAGGCCGAGAAGGATTGGCAGGGCTGGTGGATGAAGCAGGCCAAGGAGCTGCACTGGTTCAAAGAGCCCACCGAGACCCTCGACGACTCCGATCCGCCCTTCTACAAGTGGTTCAAGGACGGCAAGATCAACGCCTCCTTCAACTGCCTGGACCGCCATGTCGAAGCCGGAAACGGTGATCGCGTCGCCTTCCACTGGCGGGGGGAAGAGGGCGAGGAACGTGATCTGACCTATTCAGATCTGCACCGTGACGTGCAGAGGTTCGCCAACGCGCTGAAGGATCTGGGGATCCAGAAGGGCGACATCGTCGGGATCTACCTGCCGATGATTCCCGAGGTCGTGGTGGCGATGCTCGCCTGCGCCCGGATCGGCGCACCGCACAACGTCGTCTTCGGCGGGTTCTCCGCCGACTCGGTCAGGGAGAGGATGGAGTTCTCCGAGGCCAAGGCGCTCGTCACCGTCGACGGTGCCCGGCGCAAGGGCAAGACGGCACCGATCAAGGAGCAGGTCGACAAGGTGATGGCCGATCTCGACACGCTCGAGCACATCATCGTCGTCAAGCACGCCGATGCCGACTGCGAGATGAAGGACGGCCGGGACGTGTGGTTCCGCGAGGTGATGGACAAGGCCGATGCGGAATGCCCCGCCGAGGAGCTGGACGCCGAGCACCCGCTCTACGTCCTCTACACCAGCGGCTCGACCGCAAAGCCCAAGGGCGTGCTGCATACGACCGGCGGGTACATGACCGGCGTTTCGGCGACCCACCGCTACATCTTCGACCTCAGGCCGGAGAAGGACGTGTTCTGGTGCTCCGCCGACGTCGGATGGGTCACGGGTCACTCCTACATCGTCTACGGACCGATGGCCAACGGCGCCACCAGCGTGATGTGGGAAGGGGCCCCGGACTATCCGCATAAGGGCATCTGGTGGGAGATCGCCGAGCGCTGCGGCGTGACGATCTTCTACACCGCGCCGACCGCGATCCGCGCCTGCATCAAGTGGGGCGCCAAGTACGTCGAGGAACGCGACCTCTCGAAGCTGCGTCTGCTCGGGACCGTCGGCGAGCCGATCAACCCGAAGGCGTGGCTGTGGTACTACAAGGTCGTGGGCGGCGAGCGCTGCCCGATCGTCGACACCTGGTGGCAGACCGAGACCGGCGCGATCATGATCTCGCCGCTGCCCGGAATCACCGCCACCAAGCCCGGCTCGGCGACACAGCCGTTCCCCGGCGTCGCCGCCGAGGTCGTCGACGAGCGCGAAGGCAAGCCGCTCGACGACGGTCAGGGCCTGCTGGTCCTCACGCGGCCGTGGCCAGCGATGCTCCGCACGCTCTACAAGGAAGACGACCGGTTCGTCGAGACGTTCTTCTCGAAGTTCGGCAAGGAGACCTACCTAGTCGGCGACGCCGCACGCAGGGACAAGGACGGTTACTTCTGGATCATCGGGCGGATCGACGACGTCGTAAACGTCTCCGGTCACCGCCTCTCGACCGCCGAGGTCGAGTCGGCGATCGTCTCGCATCAGAGGGTCGCCGAGGCAGCGGTGATCGGGCAGGCGGATGAGGATTCCGGCCAGGCGATCTGCGCGTTCGTGACCCTGCAGGGCGAGGAGACCGAAGGCTCCGACAAGCTGGTCGGCGAGATCCGTGACCACGTCGCGGACCGGATCGGAAAGTTCGCGCGTCCGAAACGGATCATCTGGGCCGACGATCTACCGAAGACCCGCTCGGGGAAGATCATGCGGCGGCTGCTGCGCGACATCGCCGAGGGCCGGGCGCTCGGGGATGTCACCACGCTGCGCGATCCGGATGTGATGTCGCAGCTGGAGGGCAAGATCAAGGAAGAGCAGGCTGCGGAGGAGTGAGTCCACACCCGGGGGCGCACGCGCGGTGCGCGGGCGCCCCCGGCGCCGGACATCCGCCACGGCCGCGGCCGGGGCTCCTAAACGCCGAGCCGTCGACCCAGCGCCGCCGTGTGCCGTCGGGCGATCGGGATCGTCTGACCGTCGGCAAAGGCGAGTTCGGCGGTGCCGCCGAGTTGGGGGCGGAGCTCCACCGCTTTGGGGAGGTTCGCGACGTACTGGCGGTGGACGCGGACGAACCCGAATTGCTCCCAGCGACGCTCGATTTCCGCGAGGGTGCCGCGCAGCAGGTAGCGACCGTCCTCGGTCACGATCCGGACAAAGTCGCCGTGGGACTGGACGTAGAGGATCGAGCTCCTCGCGATCAGGCGCGTCGAACCGGTGCGGACGTTGGCCGCAGCGACCATCTCAGTGTCGGTTGGGGCGTGCGACGGGTGGCGAGCATGGCCGTTGTGGGCGTCCTGGTGGCCGGCGTCGACGGCTGCGGCGACCCGTTCGAGCGCCTCGGCGACGCGCTGGCGGCTGACCGGCTTGCGCAGGTAATCGAGGGCCCGCAGCTCGAACGCGTCGACGGCTGCGGTGTCGTACGCAGTCACGAAGACGAGCTGCGGCGGCTCGCTGAACCGGCGCAGGATCCGCCCCAGCTCCACGCCATCGAGGTCGGGCATGCGGACATCGAGGAAGATCGCCTCGTAGCGCTGATTCGATGCCTTCAGCAGCGCTTCGTGACCGTCGAACGCGCACTCAACGTCCTCGACGAGCGGGAAGGTCCGCAACAGCCGCGCTAGGTCTTCGAGCTGAGTGCGCTCGTCGTCGACCGCCAGGATCGTGAGCCGGTCCGAGTTCACGCCAGGCTCGCCAGCTCGCGATTGGCGCTCTCGCCGCGGAGGTTGGGCACCGTCATCACGACGGTTGTGCCCTCGCCGATGCGCGACTCGATCCGCAACGCGTAGCGGTCGCCAAACGTGGCCTTGAGCCGCGCATCGACGTTGGAGAGCCCAATGCCGCCGCCGGCGCCCGCCAACACCTGCGGCACTCGCTCGGGCTCGATCCCGCGGCCGTCGTCGCCGACGCGGAGCTCGACGTCGCCGTCCAGCTCGCGGGCGGTGATCTGGACCCTGCCGGTGCCCGCCCGAAGCTCCACGCCGTGGCGGACTGCGTTCTCGACCAGCGGTTGCACGGACATCGCCGGGACCACCGCGCTGCGGGTCTCGACGGGAACGTCGACTCTGACATGCAGGCTCTCCCGGAACCGGGCCTGCTCCAGCCGCAGGTAGCGCTCGACGTGGTCGAGCTCCTCGCCGAGCGTCACGTACGAGCGGCCGTCACGGAACAGGTATCGGGTGAACTCGGCGAAGTCGATCAACAGCTCTCGAGCCTCCTCGGGGCGAGCGTGGATGTCTCCGGCCACTGCCGCGAGCGCGTTGTAGATGAAATGCGGTGAGATCTGGGCGCGGAGCGCCCGTAGCTCGGCCTGGGCCAGCCGCTCCTCGTGCTCGGCGAGCACCGACAGCTCGACCTGCGCGGAGACCAGGCTCGCCGCTTCCTGGACGACGCGGAGCTCCGCGTGGCTGGGCCTGCCGGGAGCGCGATAGAACGCGATCAGCGTGCCGGCCCGCTTGCCCTGGACGATCAGCGGCCCCAGCACCGCGGATTTCAGCGGGCAGGTCGGGTCGGAGGAGATCAGCTTCGGGACGATGTGCAGGCGATCATCTCGAGTGCGCGCGAGGAGTCTCGACAGCAGGTCTCCGGGGCGGACCTGTTCCCGGCCCTCGCCGTCGATCGCCAGCACCGCGCGAGTATCCGCGAGCGCGATCGCCGCGGCACCGGTGAGGGCCCGCAAGTGCGGAGCCGCTTGGCCCGCGGACCGTGGGCTCAGGCCTCGGCGTAGGTGCGGGAGTGTCGACGTGGCGGCGTGCAGCGCCGACTGCATCCCGACCGCCTCGGGCGTGCGGGCGGCGCGCGGATGACGTATGAGCTTCCATGCCGCGGCCAGGACCGCGACGATCCCGATCCCAACCAGGACACCCAGTGCGAGGCTCACGGAAGGTCGGGTTTAGCTTACTGGCCGGGGTGGCGCCACTGGCCTGAGGTCGCCCTACGGCCCGGGGTGGCGCTCCGGGCCGGCGGCCGGTTGCTCGACGTAGTTGATCGGATCGCGCTGGGGGGCGATCATGCAGACCATGACCAGCACGACGATCTCCTCCTACCAAGACGCAGTCGCCCAGCACCGCTGGGAGGTGCCAGAGCGCTACAACATTGCCCTCGATGTCTGCGATCGGCATCCGCGCGACAAGCTCGCGATGATCCACGAAGACTTCCACGGCCAGGTCCGGCGTGTCGATTGGGCTGAGCTGCAGGACCTCTCGAACCGGTTCGCCAACGTCCTCGCCGCGCACGGCGTCGAAAAGGGGGACCGGGTGGCGATGCTGTTGCCGCCGACCGCCGAGACCGCCGCCGCGTTCTTCGGAACCTGGAAGGCCGGCGCGATCCTGCTGTCGATGTCCGTGCTCTACGGCGATGAGGGAATCCGCCACCGGCTGACTGACTCGCAGGCAAAGGTTCTGGTGACCAACGAGGCGAACGCGGATCGGATCGAGCGCTCGCTGGTCGAGCACCTCCTGATCCTCGACGACGAGCTCCTCGGCAAGGGGTCGACATCGTTCGAGGTCGTCGACACCTCCGCGGAGGATCCCGCGCAGCTGTACTACTCCTCGGGCACGACCGGGCTGGCGAAGGGCATCCTCCATGCCCACCGCTACATCCTCGCCCATGAGGAGTTCATCTACTGCCACGACGTTCGCGACGGGGAGTTGTTCCACGGCATGGGGGAGTGGGCGTGGGCCGCGGGGATCTGTCCCCTGATCGGGCCCTGGCGTCACGGCGCGGTGCAGGCGGTCTACGAGCGAGAGGGCGGATTCAATCCTCACAAGCAGCTCGAATTCCTCTCCCGGCACGAGGTCACAAACGTGTTCGGCACCCCGACCGCGATCCGGTCGATGATGTCGATCGGCGACGCGGGCACCCGGTATCCGCAGAAGTTCAGGATCGTCTGCTCGGCCGGGGAGCCGCTGAACCCGGAGGCGATCCGCTGGTTCCGTGAGCAGTACGGGATCACCGTGCTCGACTACTACGGTCTCACCGAGTCCTACCCGCTGTGCGCGAACTACCCGTTCATGGAGGTCCGTGAGGGCTCGATGGGCAAGCCGATGCCGGGCTGGGAGGTGGCGATCCTCGACGAGGACGAGCGCCCGGTGTCGTCCGGCGATCGGGGCGAGATCTGCCTGAAGGCTCGCTCGAACCCGCACTATCCGCTCGGTTACTGGAACCGGCCCCCGGAGGATTCAGAAGAGGTGTTCGGCGGCGAGTGGTTTCACACCAAGGACGCCGCTCGGACCGATGAGGACGGCTATTTCTGGTACGAGGGGCGCGCGGACGACGTGATCATCTCTGCGGGCTACCGGATCGGTCCGTTCGAGGTCGAGTCGGCGTGCCTCGAGCATCCCGCGGTGGCTGAAGCCGCCGCGGTTGCGGTCCCCGACGAGCGGCGGGGAAACGTGGTCAAGGCGTTCGTGGTCCTCGCGGGCGGCTACGACCCCTCGGATGCCCTGGCACAGGAGATCAAGACCTTCGTGCGGGATCATCATTCGGCCTACGCCTATCCCCGGATCGTGGAATTCGTGCCCGACCTCCCGAAGACGCTGACCGGGAAGATCAGGCGGATCGAGCTCCGCCAGCGCGAGCAGCAGCGGGATCCGTGAGCCTGTTCCGGCGGGCCGGCGGACGCTAGGCCTGCTCACCAGGTTGGTAGTTGCAGCCACTGCGGCGAAGTTGTAGGGTGCCCGGCGCGGTACGGGGGAAGAATTGATGTCGAATAAGGAGGGGAGCATGAATCGCAGGCGAGCCTGCCTACTGGCGATCGTCTGTCTCGCGCTGTGCGCGTTGGCGCCCGCGGCGTGGGGCAAGACCGTTTTTCATCCACGGGTCGGCGGGGCTCTAGGTCTCGCGCCGACCGTCAACAGCCACGGCCAGTTCGGGACCCAGGACATCGCGAGCGGCCTGCAAACCCCGGTCACCTATCACGGTGGCTCAACGATGACCGGCGGCGTGACCGTCCACACGATCTTCTGGGCGCCGACCGGCTATGCGTTCCAGGGATCGCCTCGGTCGGGCGTTCCGACGTACGAGGGGATGCTCCAGCAGTTCTTCACTGACGTGGCGGCCGACAGCACCGGCACGTCTGGCAAGTCGTGCACCACGGCCGACTGCAACGTGTTCACGGTCGAGCCGCAGTACGCCGACGGGACCACCCCGGGTCACATCACGCCCGGCGACTACGACATCAGCTACAACGCCGCGACAGATTCGGTAGACGACACGCAGCCCTATCCGTCCAAGGCGGACCAGTGCGCCTCGCCGAACAACGCGGCGACCTGCATCACCGACGCCCAGATTCAGACTGAGGTTGACCGGGTGATTACCGCCACTGGCGGCCACCGTGGGCTGCACGACCTGTGGTACGTGTTCCTGCCGCCGGACGTCGATGAATGCATCCTTCCGGGCGTCTGTGGTACCAACGCCTTCGGCGCCTATCACTCGCTGTCGAACCTCGGCCACGGCGTGACGATCTATGCCCTCGGGATCGATCCGATCATCGAGGCCGGATCGATCTCCCCCGGGGCAGATCCCGAGGGCAATCCCGACGGCGAGATCACCGTCGACATCGCCGCGCACGAGACGAACGAGGCGATGAGCGATCCCGAGGGCGTCGGCTACATGGATCCGAACGGATACGAGATCGCCGACAAGTGCGAATTCGGACCGCAGCGCGGGACGCCGCTGGGCTTCGCCGGTCCTGACCATGCGCCGTACAACCAGGTGATCAATGGCCACAAGTACCTGATCCAGGAGATGTGGGCCAACCACGACAACAACGACAATGCGAACTGCGTTCAGAGCACTACCAACACGAGGACGACCTGCCGCTGCCGCAGGTGAACCTGACCCAGTTCAGCTCGACCGTGAGTGGTAACACCGAGAACAACACGGCCGGTATCGGCGTGACGGTCTCGATCGTCCGCAACGGCCCCGGCGGTACTGCGACCAATCCGAATCCGGTGACGGTCGCCGCCGGATCCACCACAACCGCCGCCGATGGCACCTGGAGCGTGTCGCTGGCTCCCCACGCCGTCGGCGATGACCGGGATGAGATCGACATCGATTACTCGGGAACCGGGGCGCCGAGTCCGAGTCACGTCGTGATCCGCACCGGCAACGGCGGAAATCCATTCACCGAGTCCGGCTGGACCGGTTGGACCGATCTCGACAACGGGGCGTTCCTGACGAACAATCCGACACTCGGAGGGCCGTCGCTGACGCTGGGGCCGTGCTTCCAGACCGGTGTGTTCACCGCGACCAAGGACGGAAGCTCGCTCACGCCGGGCAGCTCGCCGACGGACTTCTGTAATACGCAGACCGATACCACCACGGTCGGTACCGGCGGCGTTGGACCGTCCGACGTGGTCACCCAGGGCTCCAACGACAACCGCGCATTCCAGGACCCGAATCTCCCGACGGCCAACGTCATCGGCGGTCTCGTGAGCCTGACCGTGCCGGTTGGCGAGGCCGATGCGGTGTCGAACTTCGTCAGCCCACTAGCGACGTTCGTGCCGACCGGCTCGCCGAGCGGGTTCCCGACCTGCACGGCGGATCTCCAGGCGCAGTCGGTCTCGTGCAGCGGACTGGTCTCCGGCGAGACCTACTCGGTCACGGATGGCCGAACCGGCGAGTCGCACAGTGCCGCCGCCGACGACACCGGGACGATGTCGGTGACGTTCGCGACCGGGGCGCTCCAGGGCGGTGACGCGATGGCGCTCTCGAATGGCTCGAGGACGCTGACGACGCTGCATGTCGCGCATCTCAAGGTCAACATCACCGGCGAGCAGACGGTGCTCTCCGGCGGGACCTGTGAGCCCGGCGAGTACTACGCACCCCCGCTCAGCTCGGCGCCCACGAATGCCAGCGCCGGCGATCCAACCGCGATCGCAGGCGGATCCGCGCTGACGGATGACGTCTGCCCCGCCAATGGCGACGCCACTGGCCTGTCCGCGACGAACATCGTCCAGACCGACGAGCTGAGCGGCGGCCAGACCACGACCCAGGTGCCCGATGTCGAGGACACCTCGCCGATGCAAGGCGAGACCGTCTACGGCAGCTTTGTGGCCCTGGCCGAGTCCGGATTGCCGGGCCCGGACAACAGCATCATCGCCACGGACTCCACCTCGACGATCGCGGTCAGCATCGCGCCCGCCGGCGGCGGGGGACCGGTGTTCACCAGTGCCAATGTGGACACTGCGAACGGGGCGGCGGTGACGGGACTCTCGCCTGGGGCCTACCAGGCGAGGTGGACGCTGACCGACGCCAGCGGCGACACCAGGACCGTGACCACGCGGTTCATCGAGGAGCCGTCGCTGCAAGGTGCGCAGGGTCCACAGGGTCCGCAAGGTCCTCGGGGCCCGCGCGGCCCGCAAGGACCTCCTGGCCCGAAGCCGAAGGTCAGCTGCAAGCTGGTCGACCACGGCAAGAAGATCAAGTGCACGGTGACGTTCCCGAAGGCCCACAAGACCAAGGGCAAGCTGCAGGTGCGGATCACCCGGGGCGGACATGTGGCCGCGCTCGGGAGCGGCCGAGTCAACCACGGCCAGGCAGCGGTCACCATGCGCGAACTGAGGCACATCAGCCACGGTGCCTGGACGATCACGCTGGTGCTGTCCCAGCCCCACAAGGCAGCCTCGACCATGAGGATGAAACTGCGAGTGACGTAGACATCTGGCGTCACACGCAGGGCATCTGAGCGAGCCCCCGATCCGCGGTCACGGGTCGGGGGCTCGTGGGTTTGGCGGTGCGTGCTCCCGGGTTTCGCCGGGCCCTTTGAGGGGGCGCGCCCTCCGGGGGCGCGCCTGGGGGTGGTCCGGGCGACCCACAGGATCGGGAGGGTTGGGGCAGGGCGCCGGCATGCGACGGCAACGGACCGTAAGCGCTCGGGGTTGCCGCGGTCGCAAAACGCTGTCCGGAACAGGATTTTCGTCCCATCGCGCATCCGTCAGACGTACCGTGGGACGTTCCCCTGCCCCTGGGTGGTCACCGTCCCACTCCTCCCCGAGACCGGGAGCCTTGGGACGTTGACCACGCCCGCGCGTCGACGCGGGTCGAATCTGTACACGCGGTCCGGCGACGGCCGAGTGGACGCGTTCCGCGCCGGCTGGACGGGGCCGGCGGAGTCGTGGGCGACCCCGCAGGGTCGTGGGCGAGCCCGATTCCGTCGCGGGCCCGCCCACTCGAGGCCCCTACCTCTTCGAAACGCGATGCCCGGCGGCGCTCAGCGCGTACCAGCGGCCGCCGGCCTGGAGGATCCCCGCGCCGGTCGTGTCACCGGGGCCCCCATCGCCGATGTAGGTGTACAGCGGGTGGCCGCCGTAGGTGACCTGCTGGCGGCCGTTGGGCAGCGTGATCGTCCCGAGCAGCGAGCGCTTGACGCCTTTGCCGGCGATCGGCTTGTCAGTCGTCGTCACCGCCGGCCAGACCGTTATGCAGTTGGAATGGGCGAAGCAGTTGTCTTTATTGCGCGCGTCCTTGGCGAATTCGTAGAGCGTGAAGCCGCGGCTGTTGACCAGGACCTTCCCAATCTTGGTCGTTCGCAGATTTACCTTCGCGGGCCGGCCGGCGGCCGTCGCGAGGCCCGCGGTCGCGAGCGAGACGGCGATCACTGCCAGCAGAATGAATGTGCGCTTCAAGGGGACCCACCTCCGATAGTGCGTTTACGTCTGCCCGAAGGGACGCTATCGCGTGGGCGGACCTTCCCGCGCCGCCGCCCGCCTCGTCGCAGGAGAGCGAGCGTACACTCGACTGACATGCTCGTCTTCGGCTTGGTGCACGACAGGGGATGGGAGCCGCCCGGATGGGAGCCACCCGAGGAAGACGCTGAGTCGCGACGGGGTTGGAGCTGGCGTCTGCCCTGGCGGCCGCTGGCCTGGTTCGCTGCCTGGTGCTGGCTGATGGCCCTGGTTCCGGTCGTGAACGACGCCTTCGGCGGCCTCGCTGCATATGGGATCCTGATGCTGGCGGTCGTGTTGGCCGCCTGGCGCCTGGACCGCTTCTTTGCGCGCCAGTACTGGCACAGCCTGCGGGAGCACAAGGAGTGAGCTGCATACTGGTCGCGACCGGCCCGTAAGCGTTCCCCGATCTCGAACACGGCGTGAGCACCGTGAAGGGGACAATGCGCTCCCCGAGCGGTTCACAGCGCTCGCCGCAAGCCGCCCGCCGTACCCACTCAGGAGGACGATCAGATTCGATCGCAGCGACTTGACCGACCGGTTCAAGGAAAACAGGCGACCTGGTGGCGTAGCGCGGTCATCTATCAGGTCTACATCCGCAGCTTCGCCGATGGCGACGGCGACGGCGTCGGCGATATCGCCGGCCTGCGCTCCCGGCTCTCGTACCTCGCCGACCTCGGCGTCGACGCTGTGTGGATCAACCCGTGGTACCCGTCGCCGATGAAGGACGCCGGCTACGACGTCTCGGACTTCCGCGACGTCGAGCCGACGTTCGGGACGCTCGAGGACGCCGAGGCGATGATCGGCGAGGCGCACGACCTCGGCCTGCGGGTCCTGCTCGACATCGTCCCGAATCACGTGTCCGATCAGCACCCATGGTTCCAGGCGGCGCTCGCCGCCGGTCCGGGCTCCGCCGCGCGGGCCCGTTTCATCTTCCACGAGGGGCGCGGTTCCGGCGGTCAGGAGCCTCCCAACGACTGGAGCAGCGGGTTCGGCGGTCCGGCCTGGACTCGTATAACCGAGGCGGACGGTCGCCCTGGGCAGTGGTACCTGCACCTGTTCACACCCGAGCAGCCCGACCTCAACTGGAGCAACCCCGAGGTGCGCGCGGAGTTCGATGCGACGATGCGCTTCTGGTTCGGGCTCGGGATCGACGGGTTCCGCATCGATGTGGCTCACGGCCTGGTAAAGGCCGACGGCCTCCCGGACCTCGGCTCGATCGTATGGCCGCCTGTCACTGCCGAGCCGGTCGATCATCCGTATTGGGATCGTGACGACGTCCACGAGATCTACCGTGGATGGCGCACGCTGGCCGACGCCTACGACGATCCGCGGGTGTTCGTCGCCGAGGCCTGGGTGCACAACCCCGAACGTCTGGCGCGGTACATACGCGCCGACGAGCTGCATACCGCCTTCAACTTCGATTTCCTGCTCGCGCCGTGGCAAGCCGAGGAAATGCGCGCCGCGATCGTCGCGTCGCTGCGCGCGCACGAGACGGTCGGCGCTCCGCCGACGTGGGTGCTCTCCAACCACGACACGGTCAGGGAGGTGTCCCGCTATGCGCGTCCGCAGGGCGTGCGGAAGCTGCGGGCGCTCAATGACCTCCTCGGCCTGCCGGCCGACCACGCCGTTGGCGTCAGGCGGGCCCGGGCCGCCGCATTGCTGATGCTGGCGCTGCCTGGTGGCGCCTACATCTACCAGGGGGAGGAGCTCGGCCTCGCCGAGGTCGAAGATCTCCCCGACGACGTCCTGCGCGATCCGGGGTGGGAGCAGTCCGGGCGTACTGACCGCGGCCGCGACGGCTGCCGTGTGCCGATCCCGTGGTCGGGCGAGCAGCCGCCGTTCGGGTTCAGCCCGGCCGGCGCACGCGGCTCGCCGTGGCTGCCACAACCGGCGTCGTGGCGTACCCTGACCGTCGAGTCGCAGCTAGGAGATGAAACCTCGATGCTCGAGCTCTACCGCGGTGCACTGCAGGTTCGCCGCGCGCATCCGGCGCTGGGCGATGGCGCGCTGGAATGGCTCGAGGCGCCAGACGGTGCGCTGGCGTTCGCGCGCGAGCCGGGATTCGTGTGCATCGCGAACCTGTCCGGCAGCCCGGTGCCTTCACCGGACGAGGCTCAGGTGCTGCTGTCGAGCGGAGCTCTGACCGCGGACCGACGGGTGCCGCGTGACACGACCGTGTGGTTCAGACGCTGAGGTGCAAGCCGCCCCGGCCGGCGATTGGAGCCCCGGCGGATGGTCAGGATCCCGCCGCCGCGCGCGCGTGTGAGCGCATCTCGGACAAGATCCGCTCGAGTCGCGGCTCGGTCTCGCGGTCGAGGTGGACCATCGCCGCTGCAACGGCGGGGTGGACGGCGGCGATCTGGGCGTGCATCTCGTGTGCGATCGCCCGGTAGCTCGGGTGGCCTTCGCGGCCGGAGCGCAGCTCGATCAGCTGCATCGCCTCGCGGGCGTCGAGATCGAGGACGTAACGGATCCGGTATCCGAGGCACAGGGCGTAGGGGGCGACGGTCGCCAGGCCCCGGTCGACGAGCCGGTGATATTCGCGGCTTGAGATCTGAAGCGCTCGCCGGTACTGCTCGCCGCAGCCAGCGAGCTCGACCTGGTCCGGAACGCCGGCGCCGAGAGCCGGGCTGAGCGTCTGCCACTGGACGGTCAGCATCCGGTGGCGCTGGAGATCTCTGAACGCCCCGTAGTCCGAGACGATCTCGAACCGATACCTGAGCGACTCAAGGCCGCGGCCGGGTCGATGGCGGCGGTTGGCGCGGTGCCCGACGAGATCGCCGAGCAGTGCGGCCCGCTCGTCGGCGTCGAGCGATCCGACCGCCTCCCGGGTCGTCTCCTCCGAGCAGGCGCTGGACTCGAACAGCAGCGCCGCGAGCAGGTCGTCCTCCTCGCCCTCGACGCCGAGCAGCCGCACGGAGGGCCCCTCGGCGGTCTCCTCCTCGTTCAGGCCGAGCCGCCTGGCCCAGCGCTCGCCCGCCCGGGCCCGCGACTCGAGATACGCGATCCACTCCCCGCCTCGCTCAGGGCGCCCGACGCGGGCCACGAAGCTCGGGATCACCTTCCCGAGCTCCTCCAGGATCATCTCGCCGTACGTCCTCGCCTCGGGGAGCGGGTGCGCCAGCAGGTGCAGGATGAGCTGCTCGTAGGTCTGGCCCGTGGCGAAGGTCCCCATGTGCGAGAGCGAGCTGGCCGGCAGCAGCCCGCGCAGCAGGTCGAGCGCCTTTGCCTTGATCGCGCGAGCGTGGGCTGCCGGCGCGTCGCCGGCCGCCGGGGGGAACTCGCGCTCCGCCCATGCCGCCACGCGAGGCAGGGCGCTCGAGTAGATCTCGAACAGCGCGTCCATCGCCCGTCCGTACTCGGGGCCGAGCTCCCTGTCGCGGTAGTAGCGGAAGCCACCCGGCGGGTCGGGCATCGGGGCGTCGTAGGCGATGTAGCGGGTCGACTGCTCGAGATAGGCGCCCAGGCGAGGCCGCTGGAGGATTTTCGTCAGGACGTTGGAGACCCACTCGCACGCCACGTGCGCTCCGCCGAGCTGCGCCACCGAGTCATCGCCGTAGCCGACGAAGATCCGCTCATACAGCTGGGCCGCCCGATCTCCCTCCTCGCCCTCCCAGGCGTCGGACACCGCCGGGAGGTCCGCCGCGAACTCGTCCAGAAACAGCCGTCTGAGCGTTCCGGGGTACCGGGAGTAGCGAGCGAACAGCGCCCCCTTGACCGTCTCGGGCAGGTTGACGAGCGCGAACACGGGCCGGTCGAGATTCGTGAAGTGGGGTTGCAGGCGCCGGCGCTCTGCGTCAGTGAAGCTCTCGAGCGGGTATTGCACGGGCGGCTGATCGTAGCGAGGCGATCGGCGCGTCCGGCGACGCAGGCCGTCGTGGCCGCGGGCGCCGTCGGCGGCACGGGGAGGCTGAAGCGAGCGGGGCGCCGCCGGCCGGGTCAGCCGGCGTTATCGGGATGCCCGGTGGACTGCGATCCCTCGCCGGCGCCGCCGGCATCCTCGTCGTCGTCCTCGCGCTGAGCGCCGGTGCCGGTGCCGGTGCTGGGATCGCCGCCGCTCGGAGCCGGAGGCTCCTCCTGGTTCTGGTTCGAGACGTCGCCCGGCGGCTGCTCGCTGCCGTACGTCTCCTCGGTGTCGGAGCGCCGTTCTTCCATTGCACCCTGACTACCCACCATCAGCGTGGGCAAATCCGCACCCACCGCAGCGGCGGGCAGACCTAGAAGATCCCGACGATCGCGTTCCCGGCGTGCGCCGCCAAGTTGAACAGCGGCGAGGGGAAGATCCCGAACACGATGCTCGCCGTTGCGAACACGATCGCCACGAGCGCGACCTCCACGTGCGGGAGCGCCCGGCCGGCCGGCCACGCGACGCCCAGCGCACCCGCGGCCGCCGGCGCCTCGTCGGCCTCCGGAGAACCGCCGGCGATCGGCGCCGGGCCGGTCGCGTCGGCCTCGGGAGAGCCGCCGGCGATCGGCGCCAGCGCGACGTCGTCCCCCACCGCCGGCACGGTTACGCCCGCGCCGCTGGTCATCCAGATCGCCGCGACGACGCGCAGGTAGTAGCCGAGCGAGATCATCGAGCCGATCACCAGCACGATCGCCAGCCACGTGTAGTCGCCGGCGACGAACGCGTGGATCAGCTGGAACTTGCCGATGAAGCCGACCGTGCCGGGGATCCCGGCCAGGGCGAGCATCGCGATCGTCATCGGCCAGGCCATCCAGGGCGAGCGGCGGCCGAGTCCTGCGAGCGCGGAGATGTCATCGCCGACGGGCGTCGAGACGGCGTCGTCGCGCTCGACGGCGACGATCACCGCGAACGCGGCCATGTTCATCGCCAGGTAGACCATCAGGTAGAGGACCGTGGCGTCGACGCCGAGCTTGGTGGCGACGACGATGCCGCCCAGCATGTATCCGGCCTGCGCCACGCCGGAGTAGCCGAGCAGCCGCTTCATCGAGGTCTGGCCCAGCGCGCCGACGTTGCCGACCACCATCGTGATCGCCGCGACCGTCGCCAGGATCGGGGCCCAGGTGTCCTGCGCTCCGATCACCGCGACGTCGAAGAAGCGCACGAAGACGCCGAGCGCCGCGGCTTTGGTGGCGGTGGCCATGAAGCCGGTGATCGGCGTCGGCGCGCCCTCGTAGACGTCGGGAGTCCACTGGTGGAACGGAGCGACCGAGGCCTTGAAGCAGAGGCCGACGACCACCAGGCCGAGCCCGATCAGCAACAGCGGGTCGGTCGCGAGGTTCCCCCGTGAGAGCGCCGCGGCGATCCCCGAGAAGTCGGTCGACCCGCAGGCGCCGTAGATCAGGGCCAGGCCGTAGACGAGCGTCGCCGATCCGACCGAGCCGATCACGAGGTACTTGAGGCCGGACTCGAGCGAGCCCTCGCGGCGGAACTCGGAGGCGCACAGGATGTAGAGCGGGATCGAGAGCAGCTCGAAGCCGACGAACAGCGTGATCAGGTTCTGCGCCGAGACCAGGATCGCCATCCCCAGCACGCTGAACAACAGCAGGGAGTAGTACTCGCCCTGACCGGCCTCCTGCGTCGCCGCCCCGCGCCAGGAGAGCAGCACCGCCGCGATCGCGGACACCGCGAAGATCATGTCGAGCACCAGCGCCAGCCCATCGATGGCCAGCGCCCCGGAGATGATCTGGGCAGGGTGGTTCAGGCGCGCGATCTCGAAGCCGATCGCGACCGCCAGCGTGATCAGCGTCAGCGCCGGGACGATCCGCTCGCGCACGCCGCGGTGGCTGATCAGCCCGACCAGCAGCACCACGAGCGCGCCGGCGGTGAGCGCGACCAGCGGCGACAGGCTGGCCCAGTTGATGTGGGGTCCCTTGAGGTGGTGCGCAGCGGCGAGGACGCTCATCGCGAGGCCAACCTGACAACGCCCGACGGCGCCAGCGATGCCTTCGCCGAGGGTTCCGTCCGCTTCAGCACGAACTGCGGATAGAACGCCAGCACCAGGATCACCGCGACCAGCGGGACGAGCACGGCGCCGTCGGAGAACCCGATCTCCCGCGAGGACACGTGCGGCCCGACCCGGTTGTGCATCGCCCCGATGAACACGCGCAGCGCGTACACGGCGGCGCCCACGACCCCCAGGAACGCGATCACCGCGATCACGAGCTTGGCGCGGAACACGCCCAGCAGGATCAGGAACTCGCCGGCGAAGTTCGGAGCGCCCGGCATCGCCAGCGTCGCCAGCGTCACGATCAGAAACAACGAGGCGAGCACCGGCGCGCGGAATGCGATCCCGCCCATGTCGCGCAACCTTTCGGAGCCGCCGGCGCGGGCCGCCAGCGCCCCGACGATGAAGAACAGGGGCGCGGTCACGAGCGCGTGATTGACCATCTGCAGCAGTGCGCCCTGAGCCCCCAGCGGCTGCAGCGAGAAGATCCCCAGCGTGATGAAGCTGAGCTGAGCGACGCTCGAGTAGGCGACCACCAACCTGGCGTCGGGGGTCGTGAACGCCAGCGCGGTGCCATAGATGATCGAGGCCAACGCGATGATCAGCATCAGCGTCTGGAAGTGGACCGCGGCGTAGGGGAACAGCGGCAGCACGATCCGCAAAAAGCCGTAGGCGGCGACCTTCGAGACGACCCCCGAGAACACCGCCACCGCCGGAATCGGCATCGCCTTGTACCCGTCCGCCAGCCACCCGTGGAACGGGACCAGCGGCATCTTGACCAGGAACGCGACCGCGAAGGCCAGGAAGATCCAATCCTGGGAGGTGTGCGACAGCGGCAGGTGCTGCAGCGAGGAGATCACGAACGTGAGGTTGGTCCCGTGCTGGCTCGAGGCCAGGACGCCGGTGGCGACCGCGCCGACCAGCATGAAGAATGAGCCGACGAGCGTGTAGACGACCAGCTTCGTCGTCGCCCGGACCCTGTCTCCGGAGCCCCACATTCCGGTCAGGAAGTAGAACGGGATCAGCATCAGGTCGAAGAACACCACGAACAGCGCCAGGTCCTGGGCGCAGAAGGCGCCGAGCACCGCGCTCTCGGCGAGCCCGAAGTGCACGTAGAACAGCCGCGGCCGGTCCCACTCCTTGAACGACGCCCACATCAGCGAGGCGCTGAACAGCAGCGTCGCGAGCAGGACCAGCACGATGTTGAGCCCGTCGAGGCCGAGCTTGTAGTGGATCCCGAGCGAGCCGATCCAGACCTCGTCGGTGACGAACTGCAGCCCGGCGTGGCCGAGCTTGAAGCGGGCAACGAATGAGATTGCGATCGCCAGCGTCACCAGGCTGCCGAGCGCTGCGATGCGGCCCACCAGCGCCGCCGGCGCGGCGATCGCCACGACCAGCGAGATCGCGAGCGGCAGCCAGATCAGGATCGAGAGGGTCATCGCGTCAAGTCGAAGAGATCAGGAAGTAGAGGCCGACGCCCGCCAGGCAAACGATCATCGCGGCGGCGTAGTAGCGCATGAAGCCGGTCTGCCAGCGCCGCACCGCGGCCGAGCCGGCGCGGATCACCCCCACCGTGGCGCCGGTGATTCCGCCCGCCACGATGATCCGCTCGACCACGGAGTCCGCGAAGCGCCCGAACCACAGCGCCGGGCGCACGAACAACAGGTCGAGCACGTCGTCGATGTACCAGGCGTTGATCAGGAATCGATGCACGGGCGCGAGCCGCTCGCGCAGGATCACCGGGACCTCCGGCCGGGCGACCCACAGCCGGTAGGCGACCGCGATCCCGCTGACCGCGATCGCGGCGCCGATCGCCAACCCGATCCACGAGGCGGAGGTCGATGGTTCGCTCAGGTGCGAGTCGGCGAACGTCGGCTCGAGGAAGCGCTCGATGCCGGCGTCGATGCCGGGGATCTGGATGATCCCGCCGACGAGCGCCAGCAGCGCCAGCGTCCCCATCGCGATCTTCATCGGCATCTCGCGCTCGGCGATGTAGTGGCCGGGACCGGGGAAGCCGACGTCGGTGTCCTCCTGCTCGCCGGTCATCGGGTTGGTCGGCACCTCGGCGTGGTGAAGATGGCCGTGCTCGAGCTCGCGCGCCTCCTGGACCGGCTCCCCGAAGAACGTGCGGAAGATCATCCGGAACGTGTAGATCCCGGTCATGAACGCGCCGAGGTAGCCGGCGATGCCGAGGACCAGGAACCCGCCGCCGCGATGGTCCAGGAAGCCGAGGATGTCGTCCTTCGACAGCCACCCCGAAAAAGGCGGCAGGCCCGACAGGGCCAGGCCGCCGATCAGAAAACAAGCGAAGGTGAACGGCAGCGCCTTGCGAAACCCGCCCATCCGGTCGAGCGACTGGGCGCCGGCCATCGCCCCGATCACCGACCCCGCGCCCATGAACAGCAGCGCCTTGAAGAACGCGTGGGTCATCAGGTGAAACAGCCCCTCGGAGTAGGCGCCGGCGCAGACGGCCATGATCATGTAGCCGATCTGGGACATCGTCGAGTACGCGATCACGCGCTTGATGTCCGTCACCACGATCGCCACCGAGGCGGCCAGCAGCATCGTGATGCAGCCGCCGATCGCTCCCACGTCGGCCGCGGTCGGCGCCTGCTCGAACAGCGGGTGCATGCGGGCGATCAGATACACGCCGGCGGTCACCATCGTGGCGGCGTGGATCAGCGCCGAGACCGGCGTCGGGCCCTCCATCGCGTCGGGCAGCCAGGTGTGCAGCGGGAACTGGGCGGACTTCGCGAACGCCCCGACCAGCAGCAGCAGCGAGCCCACCACGAGGTCGGTGCTGTTGTGCCCGAACACCTGCGGCACCAGCTTGAACGTCTTGACGAAGTCGACCGTGCCGGTGTGCTTGAAGATGAAGAACGTGCCGAGCACCAGTCCGACGTCGCCGACGACGTTGATCACGAACGCCTTCATCCCGGCGCGGGTGGCGGTCGTGCGCCGGTACCAGAAGGAGATCAGCAGGTAGGAAGCGGCGCCGACGAACGCCCACCCGACGATCAGCAGCACGAAGTTGCCCGCCAGCACCAGCAGCAGCATCGAGAGGACGAAGAAGTTGAGGTAGGAGAAGTAGCGGTTGAAACCGCGGTCGGCCGTCACGTAGGTGACCGAGTACAGGTGGATCAGGGCCGAGACGCCGGAGACGACCAGCACCATGAACACCGACAGCGGATCGATCAGGATGCTGAGCTTGGCGTCGAGACCGCTGGTCACCGCGTAGTTCCAGAGCGTGGAGGTGAACTGGCGGTGCGCCGGGTCATGGCCCTCGAGTGCGAAGAAGGCGGCGAGGCTGAACGCGAACGAGAGGCCGATCGCGAGCGTCCCGATCCACCCCGCGGCGCGACCTCGGAGCACCTCGAAGTCGAGGCCGATGACCACCGTCCCCACGAGCGGACAGAGCAGGATCAGCCAGCCGAAAGTGGTCGGGCTCATGGCGGGCTCACCCGTGGAGCTCGTTCAGATCGTCCACGTCGATCGGCAGGCGCCGGCGGTAGATGGCGACGATCAGGCCGAGGCCGACGGTCACCTCGCAGGCCGCCACGACCATCACGATCAGCGCGAATATCTGGCCGTCCTCGCTGCCCCACATCCGCGCGAACGCGACCAGCGACAGGTTCGCCGCGTTCAGCATCAGCTCCAGGCAGAGCAGGAGCACCAGCGGATTTCGGCGCGTCATCACGCCGGCGGCGCCGATGCAGAAGATCAGCGCGGAGACGGTCAGGTACCAGCCGATCGCCATGGCGGATTACCAGCCGCCCTCGTAACCGGATTTGGGGGAAGGGGGGGATGTGGCTCCGGCTCCGACCGGCTCGACCTCGGGCTTGGGGGCCGCGGACTCGGCGGCGCGGGTGCCCGCGGCTTCGGCCATCGTCCCGGTGTAAGCGGGGCGGGGCACGGTGGCGCGGACCTGGAGCTGCTCGTCGGGGGACTCGAGGCCGCGCCGGCGCCGCGCCAGCACGACTGCCCCGATCGCGGCCACGAGCAGCAGCAGCGACGCCACCTCGAACGGGAACAGGTACTTGGTCAAGAACAGTCTGCCGATGTGCGCCGGGGTTCCGAACCCGAGCACGTACGGTGCGCCCTTGCCCGAGATGCCCTTCAGCGCCGAGCCGAGCATCGCGACGCACAGCTCGACCGCCAGCGCGAGCGCGAACAGCGGCCCGAGGATCCGCAGCGCGGTCCCGCCGGCCAGCTCCTCGCCGCCGCCGACATACGCGACCACGAACACGTAGAGGACCATCACCGCGCCGGCATAGACGATCACCTGCGCGGCCGCCACGAACTCGGCGCGCAGCAGCAGGTACAGCGCCGCGAGCGAGATCAGATGGCACACCAGCGCGAGCACGCTGTAGAACGGGTTGCGCAGGATGACCACGCCGACGGCGCCGGTGATCGCACCGATCGCAGCGATGAAGAACAGGACCTGGCTCACTCGTCCTCCGTGCGCAGCGGCGTGCGCTCGATCGGCTCGGCGAGCAGCATCTCCTTGGTGAAGATCAGATCGGAGCGGGTGTAGTCGGACATCTCGTAGTCGTGGCCCATCGTGATCGCGTCGAACGGGCACGCGACCTCGCAGTAGCCGCAGAAGATGCAGCGGCTGAGGTTGATCTCGTAGACCGCGGCGTAGCGCTCACCGGCGGAGATGCGGTGCTCGGGGGTGTTCTCGGCGGCGACCACCCGGATGCAGTCGGCGGGGCAGGCGGCGGCGCACAGCGAACAGCCGACGCACTTCTCAAGGCCCGTGTCCTCGAAGCGGTGGAGCTTGTGGCGGCCCCGGAAGCGGGGGTAGACGGGGGTCTTCTCCTCCGGGTACTGGATCGTCACCGGCCCTTCGACGATCCGCGCGAACGTCGTCTTCATCCCCCGCAGCGTCGCCCCGAAGGCGCGGTAGGTACCGGCAACCGGCCCCGTGGCGGGAGCCCTGACCACTTCGATCACGTCTGTCCCGGGGTCGTAGGGAGGTGTCATCTCAGGAGCCCACGATGATCGCGGTGACGACCAGGTTGAGGGTCGCGAGCGGGAGCAGGATCTTCCACCCGAGCGACATCAGCTGGTCGTAACGCAGCCTCGGGAGGGTCGCGCGAATCCAGATGAAGAAGCTGAACACGAGCACGATCTTCGCGAGCACCACGAACGGGTCGACCCAGCCGGGCGGATGGATTCCGAACGGCAGCAGCCAGCCGCCGAGGAAGATCGTCGCCGCGAGCCCCGAGACGACGATCATGTTCGCGTACTCGGCGAACAGGTAGGCCACGAACGGCGTCCCGCCGTATTCGGTGAAGTAGCCGGCGACGAGCTCGGTGTCGGCCTCGACGAGGTCGAACGGCGCCCGGTTGGTCTCGGCGAACGAGGCGATCGTGAAGACCAGGAAGCCGACGATCTGCGGGATGAAGAACCACATCCCTTCCTGGGCGTGGACGATCCCGGTCAGCGACAGCGTCTGCGCGGTGATCACCACGCCGAGCAGCGCCAGCCCCTGCGAGACCTCGTAGGAGATCAGCTGGGCGGCGCCGCGCATCGCGCCCAGGAACGAGTACTTCGAGCCTGAAGCCCAGCCGCCGAGCATGATCCCGTAGGCCGAGATTCCCGACAGAGCGAACACGAACAGAGGACCGATCGAGACGTCGATCCCGTACAGCCCGACGCGCGTGCCGAAGATGTTCTGCACGTCTCCGAACGGGATTAGCGAGAGCGCCGTGATCGCGGTGAGAATCGCGATCACGGGCGCGATCCGGAACAGGTAGCCGACCGAGGTGGTTGGCCGTGAGGGCTCCTTGGTCGCGAACTTGACGATCTCCGCAATCGGCTGAAAGAGCCCGAACGGGCCGACGCGGTTGGGCCCGTAGCGGGCCTGCATGCGGCCCAGCAGCTTGCGCTCGTAGATGATCAGGACGGGCAGGATCGCGAAGACCACGGCGAAGATCACCAGCGACTTGAGGATCTGGATCCACCACGGCTCGAAGTAATAGATGTCGGCGAGCGTGATCACGGCTTGCTGACCAGGACCTCGGGCTCGGTGAGCGCGTTGGCCGAGTCTTGTGCGATCCCGTCGGCGAGGAATGCGGCTCCTGCCGGGACGCCCGTGCGAACGTGCGCCCGCGCCTTCAGCCGGGTTCCATTCTGAGCCACCTGCACCTCGTCGCCGTGGATGACCCCGAGCCGCTCGGCGTCCTCGGGAGAGAGCTCGAGCTGCTGGCGAGCGACCGTGTACTGCAGCGACGGGGAAATGTCGACCTCGGGCGCGGCCCAGATCGGCCGGTAGGTGCCGAGCCGAAGCGCCCCGTCGTGGGGATCGCCGGCGCCGGTGCCGGCCGCCTCCGTGGTCGTGGGCCGCGGACTCCCCCCGGCCGGGGTGGCCAGCGCCGCGGCCTGCTCGCGCGCGGGCCAGCGAACTCCTCGTCCGGCGATCTCCTCGAGCGTCAGTCCCTCGTAGAAGGGCACCGCCTCGACCAGTTGCCTGAACGCCATCCCGCTCGTCAGCACGCCCAGGTCCAACCCGGCGCGGTTGGCGACATCCGAGATCACCGACCAGCTCGCACGCACTTCGCCCGGATGCGCGATCGCCATCCGAAGACGCTGCACGCGCCCGTCGGGATGGACGACCGTGCCCTCCTTCTCGGCGTAGGAATCGGCCGGGAAGACCACGTTGGCGTGCTCGCGGATCCCATCGGTGAGGACCGATGCGTGGGCCACGACCAGGCCCGCGTGGTGAAGCGCCTGCTCCCACAGGGCGCGATCGGGAAGGTCGCGCACCGGATCGCTCTGAAACAGGTGAAGCGCGCTGATTTCCCCGTCAACGGCCGCCTGGGCGATCTGGTGCGCGCTGCGGCCGGGGGAGTCGATCGCCGCGTAACCCGGACCAGCGTTCGGGACGGCTCCCGCTTCGCGCAGGCCGCGGCCGTTCGCGCCGGCGGGGATCTCGAGCAGCCCCGCGCCCTCGCGGCCGGCGAGGCCGAGCCTGTCGGCGATGCTCAGCAGGTAGGGCAAGGCGTCGGTCGCCAATCGCTCGCCCCACACGATTACTACGTCCTCGCCGCCGTCGCGCAGGAGATTGGCAAGCTCGGCAAGGTTCTCGACGTGCGTGGCCCAGCGACCGCCGGCCAGCGCAGTGTCCAGCGCGGCCAGGAACCCGGTCTCCTCCCGGGGCGCGTAGCGCACCACGGTGTTGGCAGCCGAGTCGAGCGCGCTCGGCCGGGCCGTGGCGATCGCCACCTGGACCCCGCGGCGGCGCACGCCCTTGCGGATCCACAGGTCGAGGATCGGCGCCTCGTCGAGCGGCTCGCAGCCGAGCACGAGCACCGTGTGCGCGAACTCGAGATCCGGGACGGTGGCCTGGAGCTTCGGGTCGGCGAGCGCCCGGCCGAGCTCGAGCGGCAAGGCGCCGGCCGCGCGTGAGTCGATGTCACTTGACTCGAGGGCCTCGCGGGAGAGCCGCTGCAGCAGGAAGCCCTCCTCGTTGGAGGCCTGGCCGCCGACGACCGTGCCCACCCGGCCCTTGTGCTTCGACAGTCCTCCCGCAACCTCCAGCGCCCGCTCCCAGGAGACCTCACGCAGCTCGTCTCCCTCGCGGACCAGCGGCGCGGTGATCCGCTCATCGACGTGGATCGCCTGGTAGGCGAACCGGCCCTTGTCGCACAGCCAGCCGTCGTCGACCTCGGCGTGGTCGCGTGCGAGCACGCGCAGGACCTTCTCGTCGCGGACGGTGAAGGCGACGTTGCACTGCGAGGGGCACAGCGTGCAGATCCCGCCGGCCGACTCGATATCCCAGGGTCGGGCCCGGAACCGGTACGGCTGCGAGGTCAGCGCCCCGACGGGGCACAGCTCGACGATGTTGCCGCTGAACGGCGCCACGTAGGGGTGGCCATCGAAGGTGGTGACGAACGTATGCGCGCCGCGCTCGGCGAAGATCAGTTGGTAGTCCTCGGCGATCTCCTGCGAGAAGCGCACGCAGCGATAGCAGAGGATGCAGCGCTCACGGTCGATCGCGACCAGGGGCGAGAGCGCCAGCGGCTTCTCGAAGTGGCGCTTGGGCTCGATGAAACGGGAGCGGCCCAGACCCCAACCGAACGTGATGTCCTGAAGTGGGCACTCGCCGCCCTTGTCACACACCGGGCAGTCGAGCGGATGGTTGACGAGCAGGAACTCGACGATCGCGTTCTGCGCGTGGCGGACGCGGTTGGTCTGGGTGTGGACCACCATCCCGTCCTTGACCGGGGTCGAGCAGGAAGTCTGGAGCTTGGGGATTCCCTCGATCTCGACCAGGCACATCCGGCACGCACCGACCGGATTGCCGAGCTTCGGCTCGTAGCAGAAGTACGGGATCTCGACGTCGCCCTGCTTGGCCGCGTCGACCAGCATCGAGCCCTCGATCGCCTGAATCTCGCGGCCGTCGACCGTCAGCTGGATCGTCTTCTGGGTCGGGCGGGGCATATCCGTTTTCAGTGCACCGGGATCGGGCCGGCATGCTCGTCGGCGACCCCGAGCGCGATCACATCCTCGATCGCCGCTGCCCCCGCGCGCTCGCGCGCGGCTTCAATCTCCGCCTCCAGCTCGTCGCGGAACTTCTCGACCATCGAGCCGATCGGCATCGCCATCGCGTCTCCGAGCACACACAGGCAGTTGCCGATGATCTGCTCCTGGACCGAGGCCATGATGTCGAGATCCATCGGTGTGGCCTCACCGGACTCGATCCGCTCGAGCATCTTGACCGTCCAGTTGGTTCCCTCCCGGCACGGCACGCACTTGCCACACGATTCGTGCGCGTAGAACTTCGCGACCTTGTAGGCGACCTCGAGCACGCTGTGGCTGTCATCGACGACGATGATCGCGCCCGACCCGAGCATGCTTCCCGCCTTGGCCATGCTGTCGAAGTCGTAGGGAATGTCGAGGTCGTCCTTGGTCAGAACCGGCGAGCTCGAGCCGCCGGGGAACCAGAACTTGACTTCCCTGCCCTCGGGCGGTCCTCCGGCGAGGTCATAGATGAGCTCCCGGGACGGGATTCCCAGCTCGATCTCGTAGTTGCCCGGCCGCTGGACGTCACCCGACACCGAGACGACCTTCGTGCCGGTCGAGGTCGGCG
This sequence comes from uncultured Solirubrobacterales bacterium, assembly GCA_963767695.1. Classification (GTDB taxonomy): domain Bacteria; phylum Actinomycetota; class Thermoleophilia; order Solirubrobacterales; family Solirubrobacteraceae; genus Palsa-465. The sequence goes on along the minus strand of CAVYFE010000017.1, from coordinate 277,867 downwards.
TGCCGAGATTCGCGAACTCCTTGCCGCCCATCCGGATGATCGCCGGCACCGTGTACAGCGTTTCGACGTTGTTGATCAGCGTCGGCCCGTGGTAGAGGCCCTCGATCGCCGGGAATGGCGGCTTCAGGCGGGGATTTCCGCGTTTGCCCTCGAGCGAGTCGAGCAGGCCGGTCTCCTCGCCGCAGATGTAGGCGCCGGCGCCGCGATGGAGCACGAGGCTGATGGAGTGCTCTGAGCCGAGGATCCGCCGACCCAGGTAACCCGCTTCCTCGGCCTCGGCGATCGCTGCCTCGAGGATGTCGGCCTGGTGGGCGTACTCGCCGCGGATGTAGATGAACGCCCGGTTGATCTGCGCCGCCCACGTGGCGATCACGATCCCCTCGATCAGCATGTGGGGGTTCTTCTGCATCAGCTCACGGTCCTTGAACGTCCCCGGCTCGGACTCGTCCGCGTTGCAGACGAGGTACTTGTCCATGTCGCCGCGGGGCAGGAACGACGCCTTCTTGCCCATCTGGAACCCGGCGCCGCCGCGGCCGCGAATCTCGGAGTCCGAAATGCTGGCGAGCGTTTCGTCGGGCGACATCGCCAGCGCTTTGCGCAGGGATTCGTAGCCTCCCCGGCGCTCGTACACCGGGAGCGTGTTCAGTCCCGGCTCGTCGATGCCCTCAAACAGGAGCTTCATTCGCCGGAATCCTCGCTTTCGGCCTCCTCGGCCGGGATCTCGACCGGCGCTGATGGGCCTGGACGGTCGATCGTCTCTCCCTCGGCGCCGAGGCCGGCGGTGTCTTGTTTGGGGGTCTCTGGCGATGGCGGGCCGAAGTCCCTGGCGCCCTCGGCGACGCCCGGGTCCGCGCAGGCGCGGTAGCGGAGCTGCTTGTGCTCGAGCACCGGCCCGCCGGCGTGCAGGTCCTCGACGATCCGTCGCGCATCGTCGGTCGTCAGTGGCCCGACGTACTCGCCGTTGACCGAGGCCATCGGCGCGATGTCGCACGCCCCGAGGCATTCGAACGAGCGCACGCTGACGTCTGTGGAATCCTCCGCGGCGGCCACCATTGCCTCGAGGAACTCGTCCGCGCCCAGCAGCGAGCACGAGATGTTCGTGCACACGAAGACGTCGTTGTGGGGCTTGGGGACCATCGAGAACATGTCGTAGAAGGTCGCCACCGAGCTCAGGTAGGCCGGCGTCAGCCGCATCACGGCGGCGACCTGATCGATCGCCTCTGGAGAGCACCAGCCGTGCGTTTGCTGAGCGGCATGTAGTGCAGGGATCGCCGCCGAGCGGCGATCTGGGTACTTGGCCATCGCCGCTTCGATCCGTTCACGGAGCTCGTCCGGGACGGGGGTGGTGGCGGGATCGGGGACCGTCGCGGGGTCCTTGGTCAGGTCCACCGCCTCGTCCCAACCGGGAACCCGGGAGCCGTGGCCGAAGCGGGGAACAGGTACCCGCCCACCCGTCGCCGGGCTCATCGGTCGATCCCGCCGAGGATCGGATCGAGCATCGCGATCGACGCGATCAGGTCGGCGATGTAGCCGTCCCTGACCATCGGCGCGAACGCCTGGAGGTTCGAGAAGCTTGGGTCGCGCATGTGGACGCGGGCGGGTTTCGCCGAGCCGTCCGCACGCACGAAGCACCCGAGCTCGCCACGCGGCCCCTCGATCGGGTAGTACGCCTCCCCTGGCGGTACGCGGAACCCCTCGGTGACGAGCTTGAAGTGGTGAATCAGCGCCTCCATGCTCGTCGCCAGCTCATGTCTGGGAGGCAGGGCCACCTTCCTGTCGGGGCTGATGAACGGACCCTCGGGGAGCCCCGCCAGCGTCTGCTCGACGATCTTCGTGGACTCGTAGAGCTCGGCATGGCGGACGCGGTAGCGGTCGTAGTTGTCGCCGACCGTCCCGACCGGGATCCTGAAATCGAAGTGGTCGTAGCTCGAGTACGGCTGCGCCTTCCGCAGGTCCCACGGATTCCCGGTGGCGCGCAGCAACGGACCGGTGACGCCCAACGCGAGCAGCTCGTCCTGCGCGACCACGCCGGTTCCGCGCAGCCGCTCGAGGAAGATCTGATTCTTCTCGAGCATGTCGGCGTACTGATCCGCGCGGCCCGGCATGTCCTTCAGGAACTTGCCGGCCTTTTCAGCGAACCCGCGCGGGATGTCCTCGATCACGCCGCCGACTTGGAAGTAGCGCGTGTGCATCCGCTGGCCCGAGGACATCTCGAACAGGTCCAGCACCCGCTCGCGCTCGCGGAAGCAGTACCAGAACATGGAGATCGCGCCGAGGTCGAGAGCGCTCGTGCCGAGCCACACGAGGTGCGAGGCGATCCGGTTCAGCTCGAGATGCATGACGCGCAGGTACTGGGCGCGGGGCGGCACCTCGAGCCCCAGCAGGGTTTCGACCGCTCCGCAGAAGGCCATCGCGTTGAAGTAGTAGGCCAGGTAGTCCATCCGCTCGACGACCGGGATCACCTTCCAGTACGCCTTGTCTTCGGCGGTCTTCTCGATTCCGGTGTGGACGTAACCGATGATCGGCTTGATGTCGCGCACGACCTCTCCCTCGATCGTCGCGAGCAGCCGCAGCACACCATGGGTGGAGGGGTGATGCGGCCCGATGTTGAGCGTCATCAGCTCGTGGGTCTCGCCTTCGCCGGCGGGCTCGCTGGAGAGCGTGATCGACGACTCGCGTCTGCGGTAGTCCTCGGTCAACGACACGTCACACGTCCTTGCCGTAGGAGCGTTCTTCGTTGTAGGTGAACAGCACGGGCTCTCCCCCGACCGGGAAGTCACGCCGCTGCGGGAAGCCCTCATAGTCTTCCGGCATCAGGATCCGCCGCAGGTCGGGGTGACCGTCGAAGTGCACGCCGAACATGTCGTACACCTCGCGCTCCGGGAAATCCGCGCCGGGGAACAGCTCGACGACGGAGTCGATCCTCGGTGCCTCGCTGGGCACGCGCGCTTTGACGCTGATCCGGTCGACGCGCTTCATGTCGAGCAGCTCGTAGAGCACGCCGAGGCGCGGCTCATGCGGGTAGTAGTCGACGCCGTGCAGGCTCGCGAGGAAGGTGTAGCCCTTGGCCTGGAGGTGGCTGAGGACGGTCTTGATCTTCTGGGGATCGACGACCAGCACCGCGCGCCCGCGAAGAAACTCTGTCTCGAGCACGGCCCCGCCGTCACGATCGCCGAGCTCCTGCGCGGTCAGCTCGAGCTCCGTGGCGTCAGGCACCGGCGGTGTCTCCCGGCTGGAAGACGCTGATGTCCGCGCTCTCGTGCTCTCCGGGGAGGACCTCCTCGGTCCCGATCGCGTCGTAGCGCTCGCGCCAGCCCGCAGGCGGGTTCAGCTGGATCTTGTCGCGCAGCTTGAGGATCCCGTGCGCGAGCGCCTCCGGCCGGGGAGGACAGCCGGGAACGTGTACGTCGATCGGCATGAACTTGTCGGCCGGAACGAGCGCGTAGTTGTTGAACACGCCCATCGACGAGCAGCACGCGCCCATCGAGATCGCCCATCTGGGATCGAGCATCTGGTCGTACAGGCGGCGGATGATCGGCGCCATCTTGATCGACACGCGGCCCGAGAGGATGATCAGGTCCGCCTGCCGTGGCGAGGCCCGGAACGCCTCCCAGCCGAACCGCGCCAGGTCCATCCTGGCGGCCACGATGTGGATCTGCTCGATCGCGCAGCAGGCCAGCCCGAAGGTCAGCGGGTAGATCGAGTTGCCCCGGCCCCACGCCACCGCCCTGTCCATTGTCGTCGTCATCACGCGCTGCTCGACGTAGCGCTCGAGATCCTCGCCCTCGAGGTCGCCCCGGAGCATGTCGCGCGCCTGGAGCTGGCGGACGCGGAGGTCGGTGGGGGAGCCGGCCGGCTCGCGCTTTATCTCCATTCGAGCGCCCCTCGCCGCCACACGTAGACGAACGCGATCATCAGCAGCACCACGAACACGACGGTCTCGCTCACCGCAAACGGTCCGAAGGCGCGCAGCTGGACGGCGATCGGGTAGAGGAAGATCACCTCGATGTCGAACAGGATGAACAGCATCGCGACCAGGTAGAAACTGATCCCGAAGCGGAATCCGCGCTGAACCTCCGACGGGAGTCCGCACTCGTAGGGCTCCTGCTTGGAACGGTTCGGGCGCCGCTTGCCGAGGAGGATGTTCAGGACCGAGAACAGGCAGCCGATCAACCCTCCGAGCACGAGGAAGACGATCGCGGGAAGGTAGGTTCGAAGCATCGGCGGATTCGGTTATATCACCGCGACGGAGTAGCTTGTAACAAAGTGTTACTTAGTGCGGAATGCGGCTATGTCGGGGTCCTCGAGGCACGCTGCCCTCGCCGTGTACCCACGCCGCGCACGGGGCACGCATGAAGGAAGTGCATCTTGTCGTCGGTGTGCTCGCGATTGCCGTCAACAGCGGTGCCGGTTTGGTGGGCGCGGTGCAATGGCGACGAATCCGGCCGAGCCGCCTGTTCTGGATCTTGCTGCGCGTGGGCCAGTCGATTCTGGTCCTCGAGGTCGCCCTCGGCGGCGTGCTCGTCCTGCTCGGTCACAAGTCCCCTGGACTGCACGTCTTGTACGGCGTGCTGCCGTTGGTCGTGTCGTTCCTGGGCGAGCAGCTCCGACTCGCGTCGGCCGAGATGGTGCTGGGCGCGCGCGGGTTCGAGTCGGCGGCCGAGGTCGGCGAGTTGCCCGAGGACGAGCAGCGGGTCCTCGCGCTGGCGATCGTGCAGCGGGAGATGGGCGTGATGACGATCGCCGCGTGGGTGATCGTGGTGTTGCTGGCGCGGGCGGCGGCGACGGCGTAGCCGGGCCTGGCCGCGCCTCCGGGCCTGGCCGCGCCCCGCGCCCGCGGGCCTGGCCGCGCCCCGCGCCCCCGGGCCTGGCCGCGCCCTCACTCGGGCCGGGGCGCCGAGGCGCCCAGCCGGTTACGGGCGTCTGACCACGGGTGGTAGCGGCCCGAGTACCACAGCAGCGGTTCCCCGGCGCCGAGCCCCATCCCGATCACTTCGCCGATCGCGATCGTGTGGTCGCCCCCCGCGATCAGCTCCCGCAGCTCGCATGCTGCCCAGGCAAGCGAGCCGTCGATGACCGGCAGGCCGCACTCGAACCGGTGCCGGACGCCCTCGAGCTTCTCGGCCTCCGGGAGCTTCGACGCGAACACGCCGGCCAGGTCCTCCTGGCCGGAGCTCAGCACGTTTACCGCAAACCTGCCCGCCTCGCGGACGATCGGCAGCGTCCGCGCCTGATTCTCGAAGCAGACCAGCGCCAGCAGCGGCTCGAGCGATAACGAGCAGAGCGCGTTCGCGGTCATGCCGCCGCGGCCGCTCGCGGCGGAGCTCGTGATCACCGCGACGCCGGTGGCGAAGCGGCCGAAAACCTCGCGGAACAGCTCGGGATCCTGCGTCCGGACCATCGCGGGGGGGTTATAGCGCGGACGCCGCGTGGCGCCGGCGCGGGCGCTGGCGAGCGCGGGCGCCGGCGATTGCCCCGTAGCCCGCGGGCGCGCTCTTGGCTGGGGCACCCCGGCGCCGGCCCCCTCTGGTTGCCGCCGTGGGAGGACGACCGCGATTACGTGCATGCGACGTCTCGATGCCGGCGCCGGGATTGCCCTGAGGTTCGGCGCCGGCTACGTGGCTCCTGCTCGCGTCCCCGGCCGCGTGCGGCCTCGATTTCCACCCCGACGGCCGACTTTGGCGTTCTGGTTTCCGCCCCCCGGAACCAAAACGCCAAAGTTGGCGGTCGCCTCACCGACCTACGGTCAGCGTCCCATACACCCCGAGGGTTTGGTCGGACAGGATCGTCGACGCCATCGAGTACTTCCCGGGGCTGAGATCGACCGCCAGCGCCGCGCTCTGTCCCGGCGGCAGCGGCTTGGTCGCATCTGTCGTCTGGCCGTCGTGCGTGATGACCAGGTTGTGGGTCAGGCGACCATAGTTGTGAACGTAGATGATCAGCTCGCCGGTGCTGACCCGGACGTCTTGGGGATTGATCCGGTATTCGCTCAGCGCCAGGTTGAGCGTCCGATCGCTGCTAACCACCAATGTGCGCGAGCAGCCGACGAGCAGACAAAGGGAGGCCGCCGCGAGGGCGAGCTTCGACGCGTGCAGCCCTGGCATGGGGATCCCGATTATGATCCCCGACCGCATGAGCCGGCCGCTCAGGGTCCTTCTCATCAGCATTTCGGTCATCGCATTGGCAGCGTTCGCGACGGCGTGCGGGACCCAGCGGATCAAGGTTCCGAGGTCGGAAGGACAGCTGTACCGCGGCGCCGTTCTGTTCTCGCAGCGCTGTTCGGGCTGTCACACGCTCTCCTACGCCGCCACCCACGGGTCCGCATCGAACATCCGCTCGGCCGAGATCACCAACGGGCCGAACCTGGACCAGCGGTGCGAGCGGCCCGTCACCCGCGTCCTGTATGCGATCCAGAACGGGGGCTTCTCAGGCGCGATCATGCCCCAGAACGTCGTCGTCGGAGAAGACGCCCGCGACGTGGCCGAGTTTGTCTCGAGGTTCGCCGGAACTCAGGCTACCAAGTCGCCCGGCATAACGCCCTGCCAGTCCCAGCCAATCGGCATTCTTCCCCCCCCAGTGGCCACGATCGCGGCCGCGACGAGTCCAAGCACACCCCCGACGACCAGCACCACCGCCGCCACCGGCTCCCATCACGCCGGCGCGAAGGCTAAGGCGAGGGCCAAGCACAAGACGAAGACGTAGGGGGCCGCGTTCTCGACGTCAGGCTGATCCGCCGGGAACCGGACGCCGTCCGCGAGGCGCTGGCGCGCCGCGGACCAGACGCTGCGGCGGCGATCGACCGGGTGCTCGAGCTCGACGGGCACTGGCGAGGGCTGACCGCCGCGCTCGAGGAGCTCCGCGCCGAACAGAACCGGGCGAGCCGCGGCCGGCAGGGTCCGCCCACGCCGGAGGAACGCCAGCAGCTCGCGGCGCTGGCGGCACGCGGTCGCGAGCTCTCTGATCAGGAGACGGCGGTCCGCGCCGAGCTCGACGCCGAGCTCGCGGCGCTTCCGAACCTCCCCGCGCCCGACGCCCCGGACGAGGACACGGTGATCCGCGAAGTCGGAGATGCGGGAAAGACCGGCCGGGACCACCTGGAGTTGGCGGGCGGCAGAATCGACATCGAGCGCGCCGCGCGCATGTCCGGATCGCGGTTTGCGTTCCTGCTCGGCGACCTGGTGATGGTCGAGCTGGCACTCGTCCGCTATGCGCTCGAGAAGCTGCGGGCAGAAGGCTTCGAGCCGGTCCTCCCGCCGGTGCTGGTGCGCGAGCACGCTCTCTACGGAACGGGCTTCCTCCCCGACACCGAGCAGCAGATCTACCGGCTTGCCGATGACGACCTGTTCCTGGTCGGCACCTCCGAGGTGGCACTGGCGTCCCTGCACCGCGACGAGATCCTCGCGGCGGACGAGGTGCCTCGCCATTACGCCGGCTTCTCGACCTGCTTCCGGCGTGAGGCCGGAGCGGCCGGCAAGGACACGCGCGGGATCTTCCGTGTCCATCAGTTCGACAAGGTCGAGATGTTCAGCTTCGTCGCGCCCGAGGCCAGCGCCGAGGAGCATGAGCGGCTGCTCGCGATCGAGGAGTCGATCCTGCAGGAGCTCGAGATTCCCTACCGGGTGGTGTCGATCGCGGTCAACGACCTGGGCGCCTCGGCGGTGAAGAAATACGACTGCGAGGGCTGGCTGCCAGGCCAGAGCCGCTATCGCGAGCTCACCTCGTGCTCGAATACGACCGACTTCCAGGCGCGGCGGCTGGACATCCGCTACCGAGCCCCCGACGGCAAGCCGGCTTACGTCCATACTCTCAACGGGACCGCCGTAACGGGGCGGACGATCATCGCGCTGCTCGAGAACGGACAGCAGGAAGACGGCTCGGTCGTGTTCCCCGAGCTCCTGGTTCGCTACGGCGCGCCGGCGACGCTGGCGGCTGAGCGCGGGGCTGGCTAGACCGCGCGCCGGCGACGCCCGCGGCTGAGCGCGGGCGTGACTAGACGGCGCGCAGGGCCCGCGGCGCTGTCTCGAGGATCAGCAGCGCGGCGCGAGGCGGCCCACACGGTGCGATCTTGGCCCGCATGCGGACGCCGAACGTGTTCCACGGTCGCACGACCGTGCCGACGGCATCGTCCTTGTGCATCGCTTCGGTGATCGCCGCGGAAAAGCGTGTCGATCCCTGGGCCTCGGCGTCTGCCGGGACGAGCAGCTCGTGAACCGGCCGGTTGATGGCCATCGATTCGGTGACGTCGAGGAGCGTTTCCGCTTCCCGCGAGACCCCCTGGATCAGCAGCGCTGCATCGACTACCAGGAACGCGTCCCTGCTGCTCGGGATCGTGTCGCCGCGGGTCTCGAGGAGCAGCCCGAACTGACACGACGGGCACACCCGTGAATTCGGAGCGGGCGGTGCTCCGGAAGGCGCGGGTGCCGCGCAGCGGCCGCAGAACCACTGCCACTTGACCTCTTGCGGCGAGATGGGCTCTACGAGCCTCAAAGATGGACGGCTTCTAGGAATGATGCTCGGCATACCCGCTGTCAGTGCTAACAACGTGCGGCAGCGCAGTAGGTTGCCGATTGCCCAACATTTTTGCGAGCCGGTTTCGCCGCGCTGGACAAATATTCGACGCGGTGCTGTGCGAGAAGGATGATCTTGGACGCTCACGCCCAAGCTCGCACGCCGTCCAGCCCCTGATGGGCGAGCGAGCGAGAAGCGGAGAGGGGGGGATTCGAACCCCCGAACGAGGTTGACCCCCGTTACGCGATTTCCAGTCGCGCCCGTTCAACCACTCCGGCACCTCTCCGGGGAGCTCGGGTTAGCGTAGCGGCGACGGGGATTTCGACGCCGGCTCAGATCCCCCAGCGCCCCCCTCGCAGCAGCGCCACCTCGCCACCGTCGCGCGTGACGCCGGTGACGTCGACCTCATCGCTGCCGATCATGAAGTCCACGTGGATCTCGCTCTCGTTCATGCGTCCCAGATCGCGTTCATCTTCGAGCGAAAAGGCGAGGCCTTGGCCGAGCGCGATGTGGCTGGCGGCGTTTTCGTCGAGCAAGGTGTCGTAGAAGACGGTTCCGAGCGAGCCGATCCGGCTCTCACGGTCGACGAGCGCTACCTCGCCCAACCGGGCGGCGCCGGCGTCGGTCTCGGTGAACGCGCGCAGCGTGCCGGCGCCGTGGTCGGCTTCGACCTCGACCGCGCGGCCCGCCTCGAACCGGACCCGGAGTCCTTCGATCATCACGCCCGAGATGAACAGCGGCTTGGTGGAGCGGATCGTGCCCTGCGTTCGCTCCGGGTCGGGCGTCATGAACACTTCCTCGGTGGGGAGGTTGGGCGAGTGGACGATCCCGTCGATCGTGGTGATCTGCCCGCTGATCCAGCGACTGCTTGGCAGCAGGCCGACGCTCAGCGCGGTTCCCGGCCCCTCGAAGCGAACCTCGTCGAGGTGGAGCTCGTTCAGCTTCGAGGTCACCTCGGTCAACAGACTCATCCGCGCGCGCCATGCCGCGACGGGATCGGGCTCATCGAGCCTGCAAACGTGGGCGATCTCGTCCCATAGCCGGTCGAGCGCTTCCCCGGCTCCCAGCTCTGGATGGACCAGCTGCGCCCAGGCCGGCGTCGGGCACGGCCCGATCGTCCAGTTGGTGGTGCGCTCGGTGAGCACCTTGCCGCTCTCGGCGACACTCGGGAGCTTGTCCTTGCCGAGCAGCGTCGCGTCGATCCCTTCCATCAGCCGCGGCGCGACAGGTCCCGACAGCCCGATTCGCGCGGCCCGGTGCTGGCCGAGCGCGAGCAGTCGCTCCCCGTACCACGGCGGCACGTAGCCGAGCGTCTCGGCCTCGGCGTGCAGCACACGAGCGCGCTTCAAATAGACGTCGAACACGGAGAGGTCGACGAACTTCGCTCCCTGCTCGTAGGCGACCTCGGCAATCGCCCGCGTCAGCTCCTCCTTGCCGGGCTCGGAGCCCAGCGCGACGATCTGGCCGGGTTGCACGTTGGCGCCGAAGCGAACGATCAGCTCGGCGAGGGGGCGGACGTAGCCGCTCATCCGACGAGGATCGCAGGATTGAGGATTCCGGTGGGATCCAGCGTCGCCTTGACGGCCCGCACGACGTCGACCCCGAGCGGCCCGATCTCACGCTCATACCACTGGCGGTGATCGATGCCGACGCCGTGATGGTGGGTGATCGAGCCGCCGGCGGCGAGGATCGCGTCGCTCGCGGCCGCCTTGGCCGTCCGCCACTGCGTGAGCGGATCGGGCAGCTGGGCGCAGCAGACCGTAAAGTACAGCGACGCGCCGGCCGGATACACGTGCGAGACATGGCAGAGCACCACCGGCGGAGTTCCCTGCCCGACCAGCGAGTCGCGCAACGCTCCGGACACCGCGCGGTACAGCTGATCCAGCCCCGACCAGAACGTCGCCGTCTCGAGCGTCTCCACGAGCGCGCCGGCGTCGAGCAGCGCGTCGCGCAGGTACGGCCCTCGGAAGCGGTCGCGCTCCCAGCCGACCCCGGCCGAGGCGTCACGCTGCGCCCCGGCGTCCCGGAGCACGCCCGTCACCGACGCCCGGCAGCCCTCGACAAACTCGGCCGCCCCCTCGTAGCCGACGATCGCCAGGCACCCGCCCTCCGAGCCGGCGCCGAGCCGAGCCGGCCGGCCCAGGTTCAGCGCCGTCTCCGCCTCGTCAGAGAGCCGCAGCACGCTCGGGCGCGGCCCGTCCTGAACCAGCGCTCGCAACGACCGACAGCCGTCCGCAAACGAGCCAAACCGCCACCCCTCGTAGACCCGCGCCGAAGGCGCCGGGCGCACCTGCACGGCCAGCGAGGTGATCACGCCGAACGCCCCCTCGGAGCCGAGCATCAGCTGGCGCAGATCCGGCCCGGCAGCCGACTTCGGCGCGCGCCCGAGCTCGATCGTCCCGCGCGGAGTGGCGACTCGCAGGCGAAGCACCAGCTCGTCGAAGCGGCCATACCCCGAAGACGCCTGCCCGCTCGATCGAGCCGCGGCGAAGCCGCCGAGCGTGGCGTACTGGAACGACTGGGGGAAGTGGCCGATCGTGTAGCCGCGCTCTCCGAGCAGCGCCTCGGCCTGCGGTCCCCGCAGCCCGGGCTCGAACTCGGCCACGCGCGAGATCTCGTCGAGCGCCAGCAGCCCGTTCATCCGCCGCAGGTCGAGTACGGCCACCCCGGCAAGATCCCGCCGATCCGGCTCGAGCCCGCCGACAACCGAGGTCCCGCCGCCGTACGGGACGACCGCGATCCGCCGCTGCGAGCAGACGCCCAGCAGCGCCAGCACCTCGTCGTGCGAGCCCGGCAGGACCACCAGGTCCGGTGCGTCCTCGGCCTCCCGAGCGCGCAGGCGCAACAAGTCGGGCGTCGACTTGCCGCGCGTATGGCGGATCCGCGACTCGGCATCCGAGAGCACGTTCGCGGCGCCGACGACGGCCGCCAACGCCGAGACCGCGTCATCCGGGACGCGCGCGGGCGCCAGCACGATCTCGGAGATCGACGGTTGCCGCGGCGGATCGCCGGCGACGCCGAGGCCGTCGCGAAGCAATGCCAGCACCGCTTCCGGCAGCGCCGGCACCTGACTCTCATCGCCCCAGCCCGACCAGGACTGATCCGGATACGGCTCGGTGGGCCGCGCGAGCGCCATCGCCCGCACGCTAGCGATCCTCAGGTGCGCCGGCGGCGTTCACCGCGCCAGTGCGGAACCCCCAACATAATCATCCTTAGCTGCTTCTCGGCATCCCGGGCGATCTCGGCCTCCGCGTCCGGCGCCGCCACCGGTACGTCGAGCATCGCGCCGACCGTGGCGATCATCGTGTTGACGAGCAGCCCGGCCAGCATCTGCAGGTCGTCGGTGCTCCACTCGCGCAGCACGGGGAAGCGGGCGAGGTCGGTGGCCAGTTCGCTGGTGAACAGGCGGATCTCGTTGCGCACCGCATGGCGCAGGACGACGTCGCCGGTGTAGCTGACGCGGACCACGAACAGGAAGTGCTGGCGGTGCTCGCGTACCTGCTCGACCAGGATCTCGACCGAACGCCGGATCAGGTGCCGGGGCGGCAGCCCCTCGCGGGCCTCGCGGAGCATCGCCCGCAGCGTGCGAAACGACTCCTCGACCAGCGCCAAGCCGAGCTCGTCCATGCTCTCGAAGTGGCGGTAGAAGGCGGTCGGGACCACGCCCGCCGCGCGCGCGACGCTGCGCAGGCTGAGCGAGTCGAAGCTCTCACCAGCCTCGATCTGCAGCAGCGCCGCGTCGAGCAGCGCCCGGCGGGTGTGCCGGCGCCGCTGCTCCTGGCTCCGGCGGCTGCTCGCGCTGCGACGCGACGCGGGGAGTGTACGCCTGTTCACGGCCATCGTGTGAACCTCGTCACAGTTACGGTAGTTTACCCCTTGACCGGGCGGGGAGCATCTCGTCATAATTGGTGTACAACTGTCCACTAAGTTTCCTCCCGATTGAGATGCCCGTCGCCACCACAGCCCGCCGCCTCCTGCGCTCGCCGCTGGTCGATGTCCTGGTCGGCCCGCATGGGGTCGACCGCTACCTGGAGCTGATCCGGCCGGAGATCACCGTTCGCGACGCGCGCGCGAAGGTCCTCGAGGTTCGCCGCCAGACCCCGCGCAGCGTGACGCTGACCCTCAAGCCGAACGCCGCCTGGTCGGGCTTTCGGGCCGGCCAGTTCGTCCGGATCGGGGTCGAGATCGACGGGGTCCGCCGCACCCGTACGTACTCGCCGGCCTGCTCGGAGCACCGGGCGGACGGGCTGCTCGAGCTGACGGTCACCGCGCATCCCGAAGGTCTTGTATCGCGCCACCTGCAGACCGAGTGCCGGCCCGGAACGATCCTCCACCTCGGCGCCGCGCAGGGAGAGTTCACGCTCCCGGAGCGACGGCCCGAGCGGCTGGTGCTGATCAGCGGCGGCAGCGGCATCACGCCGGTGCTCTCGATGCTGCGAACGCTGTGCGACGAGGGCCACGACGGCCCGCTCGCGTTCATCCACTACGCCCGGACCGCCGGCGATTGGCTCTACCGGACCGAGCTCGAAGCACGCGCGGCGCGGCACCGAAACCTGAGCGTCGAGTACGTCGCCACGCGCGAGGGTGGGGCGCACCTCAGCGCCGAAGCGATCGGCGAGACCGCCGGCGCGCACGCCGCGGTCTGCGGTCCGCCGGCCCTGATCGAGGCCGTGCGCGGGATCTGGCCGGCCGGACGCGTGCTCGCCGAGACGTTCACCCCGCCGGCGTCGATGATTAGAGCGGCCCCCACAGGGGGGGCCGCCGGGGGGGTGGCCCGGGCGAGTGGAACGCTTCGCTTGCTTCGCAGCGAGACGGCGGCTCAGATCGCCGAGGGCACCCTGCTCGAGCAGGTCGAGGCGGCGGGCCTGTCGCCCGACTTCGGCTGCCGGATGGGGATCTGCCACACGTGCACGTGCCGCAAGGCCGCGGGAGCGGTCCGCAACCTCCTCACCGGCGAGCTCTCCGAGGAGGAGGACGAGGACATCCAGCTGTGCGTCTCGGTCCCGGCCGGCGACGTGGCACTCGAAATCTAAGGAGGTCACCGATGCCAACTCAGCTCACCCCAGAACAGGTCGAGGCGCTCGGCCAGGAGCTCGACGAGCTGCGCCACCGCGTAGTGTCGGAGCTCGGCGAGCGCGATGCCGCGTACATCCGCCGAATCATCAAGGCGCAGCGCGCGCTGGAGGTGAGCGGGCGAGGTCTGCTGTTCGGCGGCTTCTTGCCGCCGGCGTGGCTCGCCGGCGTCAGCGCCCTGTCGCTGTCGAAGATCCTCGACAACATGGAGATCGGCCACAACGTGATGCACGGGCAGTACGACTGGATGAAGGATCCGGCGCTGGACTCCAAGCGCTTCGAATGGGACACCGCCTGCCCGGGCGAGCAGTGGCGCTACTCGCACAACTACATGCACCACACCCACACCAACGTGCTCGGCAAGGACCGCGACATCGGTTACGGGATCCTGCGAATGTCCGAGGATCAGCCGTGGCGCCGGCGCGACCTCGGCAATCCGGTCTACGCGACGCTGCTGATGCTGCTGTTCCAGTGGGGCGTCGCGGTCCACGACCTCGAGGTCGAGCGGATCGAGGCCGGGGAGATCTCGCTGACCGACAAGCGCGAGATCCTGCGCGCGATCTGGGAGAAGGGCCGCCGGCAGGTGCTCAAGGACTACGTCGTGTTCCCGCTGCTCGCTGGACCCGGCGCGCCGTTCGTGCTGAGTGGCAACCTGAGCGCGAACCTGGTCCGCAACATCTGGTCGTTCATGATCATCTTCTGCGGTCACTTCCCCGAGGGGGTCGAGGAATTCTCCGAGGAGGAGGTCGAGAACGAGACGCGGGGCGGCTGGTACCTGCGCCAGATGCTCGGCTCGGCCAATCTGACCGGGAGCCGCCTGTTCCACATCCTCAGCGGCAACCTCTCACACCAGATCGAGCACCACCTGTTCCCCGACATCCCCGCCCACCGCTACGCCGAGATCGCGGTCGAGGTGCGGGAGATATGCGAGCGCTACGGGTTGCCGTACAACGCCGGCCCGCTGCACCGTCAGTTCGGCTCGGTGGTCAAGAAGATCGTGCGGCTGGCGCTGCCGGGCCGCGGCGCCGGGCCGGATCGGGTGGCCGAGGAGGAGCCGGCGCAGCTCGCGCTCGCCGCCTGACCGACTATTCCGGGTTGCGCGAAGCGCCCGGGACGCTCATGCTCTGCGGGCGAACCGACAGGGAGAGTGCGATGCCTCGGACGATGCTGACCGGCTTGATGATGGACGACTATCCGCTCGCGCTGACGCCGCTGATCGAGCGCGCGGAGCGCTTCAGCGCCGGCCGGGGCGTCGTCTCCCGCCGTCCGGACGGCTCGATCCACCGGACCACACTGGGCGAGTGCGCGCAGCGGGCCCGCCGGCTGGCCTGCGCGCTGGCGGGCCTCGGGATCGGCGCCGGCGATCGGGTCGCGACGATGCTGTGGAACCAGCCCGAGCATCTCGAGCTGTATTTCGCGGTGCCGCTGATGGGCGCGGTGATCCACACGCTCAACCCGCGGCTGCATCCCGACGAGCTGGGCTTCATCGCCGGTGACGCCGATGACCGCGCGGTCGTCGTCGATGAGACCCTGCTGAACGTGCTGGACTCGTTCCGAGCGGCGCACGAGTTCGAGCACGTGATCGTCGTCTCGCATTCAGGCGAGCTACCGGATGGGACGATCGACTACGAGTCGCTGGTCTCCGACGGGGAAGCGATGAGCTGGCCGGAGCCGGACGAACGCCGGGCCGCGGCGATCTGTTACACGTCGGGCACCACCGGCCGTCCCAAGGGCGTCGTCTACTCGCATCGGGCGCTCGTCCTGCACTCGCTCGCCGCGGCGCTTCCGGATTCGATGGGCGTCTCCTCGCGTGACACGATCCTGCCGGTCGTGCCGATGTTCCACGCGAATGCGTGGGGGCTGCCGTACACCGCGGCGTTCGCCGGCGCCGCGCTCGTGCTGCCCGGTCCGCGCCTTGACCCGGTCAGCGTGCTCGACCTGCTCGCCGGCGAGCGCGTGACGATGACCGCCGGCGTCCCGACGGTGTGGCTTGCGATGCTCCAGGCGCTGAACGACGAACCCGACCGCTGGGATCTGAGCGCCTTGCAGCGGCTGATCGTGGGGGGATCGGCGGTGCCGCGCAGCATGCTCGAGGGCTACGACGGCCACGGGCTGACGATCATCCAGGCGTGGGGGATGACCGAGACCTCGCCGCTCGGCAGCGTCTGCCGGCTCACTTACGACCTCGACGACGCGCCGCGGGAGGAGCAGTACGACTACCGCGCCCGCCAGGGAATCCCGGCGCCGTTCGTCGAGCTCCGGGCCCGCGGCGATGACGGCGAGCTGATCCCCTGGGACGACGCGACGATGGGCGAACTGGAGGTGCGGGGGCCGTGGGTCGCGTCCGGCTACCACCGCGGCCAGGGGCAGGAGAAGTTCACCGAGGACGGCTGGTTCCAGACCGGCGACATCGTGAAGATCGACGGCCGGGGCTGCATCCGCATCTGCGACCGCTCCAAGGACCTGGTCAAGTCCGGCGGTGAGTGGATCTCCTCGGTCGACCTCGAGAACCTGCTGATGGCCCATCCAGCGGTGGCCGAGGCGGCGGTGATCGCGGTCCCGGACGAGCGCTGGGGCGAGCGGCCGCTGGCGGCGGTCGTCCTGCACGAGGGTCAGGAGGCCACGGCGGACGAGCTCCGCGACCACCTGTGCCAGGAGTTCGCCAAGTGGCAGCTGCCCGAGCGCTTCGAGTTCATCGACGAGATCCCGCGCACCGCGACCGGCAAGTTCAAGAAGACCGACCTGCGCGAGCGGTTCCTCGGCGCGCCGGCGGAGGGGGCGCCGGCTTAAGGCTCGCGTTCCGGCACGTTCTCGGCGAGCTCGTCGAGCCACGCCTTGGCGGAGCTGTCACTGGGGGCGCGCCAGTCGCCCCGCGGCGAAAGCGAGCCGCCCGGACCCGACCTTCGGCGCGTTGGGAATCGCCGAGCGCTTGAACTGGCTGGTCTGGAAGAAGCGATGCAGAAACACCTCGAGCCAGTGCCTGATTTGCGCCAGCGAGTACTCGTGGCGACGCTCCTCCGGGATCAGGTCGGGCCAGTTACCGAGCCGCCGGTCGTGCCAGGCGTGATGAGCCAGAAACGCCACCTTGCTGGGCCGGTAGCCGAAGCGCAGGATGTAGTACAGGAAAAAGTCCTGCAGCTCGTAGGGACCGACGAAGCTCTCGCTGTCCTGGCCGGGAACATTGGAGTCGGGGTCCTCGTGCGGCACCAGCTCGGGCGAGATCACGGTCTCGAGCACCGAGCCCAGCACCGCGCTCGCCTCCGTCCCGAACTGGCCGGTGTCGCTCGCCCAGCGGATCAGGAACTGGATCAGCGTCTTCGGGACCGACGCGTTGACGTTGTAGTGCGACATCTGATCACCGACCCCGTACGTGCTCCACCCGAGCGCCAGCTCGGACAGGTCTCCGGTGCCCAGCACCAGGCCGCGGTGGTAGTTGGCGAGCCGGAACAGGTGCGAGGTTCGCTCGCCCGCCTGCACGTTCTCGTAGGTGACGTCGTAGTCGGGCTGACCGCGCGCGGCGGGATGTCCCAGGTCCTCGAGCATCTGTGTGGCCGCGGGCCGGATGTCGATCTCGCCGCAGCTGACGCCGAGCGCCTCCATCAGCCGGCGGGCGTTGTCGAGCGTCAGGCCGCTCGTGGCGAAGCCCGGCATCGTGTAGCCGAGCACGTTGGTGCGGGGCAGGCCGATCCGGTCCATCGCCCGCGCCGCGACGGTCAGCGCGTGGGTCGAGTCCAGGCCGCCCGAGACGCCGATCACGACCCTGTCGATTCCGGTCGCGCGCAGCCGCGTCTCGAGCCCGCGGACCTGGATGTTGTAGACCTCCTGACAGCGCTCGTTGCGACTCCGGGGGTTGGCCGGTACGTAGGGGAAGCGCTCGAACTCGCGCCGCAGCGGGAGGCGCTCGGCCGGGATGCCGAGCTCGAACTCGATCCGCCGCATCGACGCGACGCGATCTAGGTGGTCGTGAATCGCGTCGCCGAAGCTGCTGGTGCTGGCGCGGTCCGAGACGATCCGGCCGAGGTCGACGTCGGCGAGGAGCAGTTGCTCGTCCTCGGCGAATCGCTCGGCCTCGGCGAGCCGATCGCCGTTCTCGTAGATCATCGCCTGACCGTCCCACGCGAGGTCCGTCGTCGATTCACCCAGGCCGGCCGCGGTGTAGAGGTAGGCGGCGATCATCTGTGCCGAGTGCGAGCCGCACAGATCGTGGCGGTAGTCGGACTTGCCGATCGTGATGTTGCTGGCGGACAGGTTTGCCAGCACCGTCGCGCCGGCGAGCGCACCGTAGGTGCTCGGCGGGATCGGCGCCCACAGGTCCTCGCAGATCTCGACGTGGACGGTGAAGTCGGCCAGGTCGCGGCAGGCGAACAGCAGGTCAGCGCCGCACGGCACTCGCGTTCCGAGCAGTTCGAGCTCGCGAGCGGCCATGTCCCGGGCGGCGCGAAACTGGCGCTTCTCGTAATACTCGTGATACTCGGGCAGGTAGCTCTTGGGCACCGCGCCGAGTACCCGTCCGCGATGAACCACGACCGCGGTGTTGAACAGGCCGCCCTCGATCTGAAGCGGCGCGCCGACGACGATCAGGGGGCGCAACGAGGCGCTCTCGGTGACGATCCGCTCGAGCCCCCGGCACACGGCCGCCAGCAGCGCCTGCTGATGGAGCAGGTCGTCGATCGCATAGGCGGACAGGCCGAGCTCCGGAAACACCACCAGCGCGGCGCCGGCTTCCGAGGCGCGGGTAGCCAGTCCCAGCGTCCGTTCGGTGTTGAAACCTGGCTCCGCGACGCGGACGTGCGGCACCGCGGTGGCGACGCGCACGAACCCGTGGCGGTACAGCGAACCGAACGGGGCCGGGTCGAGGTCTGGGGATGGGGTCATCTTCGGTCAGTATCGCCGGACGCCGTTCAAGCGGACAAGCGGCGAAACCGATCTTTCGACATCGGGCTAAAGGCAGACGCGGCTCGCGCCTGGATCATTACGAGCACAAACCGGATACCGACTGCACATGACTTCCGAACGCGCAAGGGCATATCGCCGAGTGATGCAGACGCTCGACCAGCTGGGTCCCAGCAAGCTGCTTGGCGAGGAGCAGGAGCGGATTCGTCACGCGGCCGACACCTTGATCTTCAGCGCCGACGCGCTCCAAGACGCCGCGGCGTGGGAGGCCCTCATCGACATCGAGACCCTGTGCCGGACGCTGGTCGATTCCGGTCGTTGGGAGCTCGCGACGGCGACGCGTCTGGCCGACGACGTCGTCGACTGCGGACCGCGCGAAGCTCAAGCGGAGGCGGCCTGAGACCGGGCCGCTAATCAGGAGTTTTCGTCCACAGGACTTCGTCCAGCCCTAGCAACTCGAGCGGCCGGCGGACGATCTCGCTGACGTGCGGATCGACGTCCAGCAACCAGCCATCGCGATTCGCATCGAGCCGGGCACGGACGACGATCCGGATGCCGCTGCTGTCGATGAAGCTCAACTCCGAGAGATCGAGTCGGACACTTGTGCCCGCGGCCTGGAGCTCCTTCAGGCGCGTCTCGAGCTGCTCGGCGACCGTCAGGTCGAGCTCCCCGAGCAGCATCAAGCGCAACGCGCCATCGGCGTCCAGAGCCTGGTCCATCCAAAACTGGGGAGCCATGCTTGTGAGTCATCATAGTCTCATAGTGAGACGCCGTGCCGCAAGCGAGATCGTTGGTTCCAAACTGCGGGTCTAGGCTCAGCGAGCGCGCGCGAGGGGCTGCCTAACCCAAGCCGATCGGTGGTGGCGGCTGGCGCCGGGCCGGGCACCACGGATTCCTCGGCACGCCGCGGCACGGGTTCGCCATCGTCTTCAGTCCCACCGGCAGCGGATGCATGACCAGCTGGGTGCGGCGGGGGTACTGACCGCTCGGGCACGTCGGCGGCTGCCCAGGGGACAGCGAGACCTGGCTGTCGCACAGCACCTCGTTGAGGAATGGCGGATTGATATTCGCGGGAGCGCTCGAGCCGTCACAGGTCGGATGGGCCTGCTCGAGCCCGGCGGGACTGGTCGTGACGCCGGCGCCGAGCGTGTCGATATTGCCGCGGAAGCAGTTGGTCGGATTCCCGGCCTCGAGGTTGAGCGTGGCGATATCGCCGTTCGTGGGATGGCCGAACGACCCGTTGTGCGAGAACGTGTTATCCAGCACCGCATCTCCCCACGGGTCATACAGGCAGCTGCCCTGGCCGAGGAGTGGGAAGTTGAGCGTCCCCCCGGTGCACGGCGGTCCGCTGTCGGGATAGGAGAGCACGATCATCCCCCAGGCGTCGTTGTTCGCGAAGCGGTTGTGCATGATCGTGTCGTTGCGCCCGCCCGACACCGACATCCCGGTTCCAACCGGCCCCGCCGCCGCCGAACCGGCGGAGGGCACGTTAGGGTTGTTGTTGTCGTGCACGTAGTTGTCCCTGAACACCCAGCAGGAACGGGTGTGGGTGAGGGGGCTGATCTTGCCGTTCGGGCAGGCTCCGTTCTGCGGCGGCGGAAAGTCGGCGTTCTGCGAATTGGTGTCGAAGCCGTCCTCGTTGCGGTCGAACTCGGAGCGCTCGATGACCAGATATCCGCCCGAGTTCGTGCCCGAATAGCCGAGCGCGTTGTACTCGGCGTGCGCGTGATCGATGGTCTGCCGGCACAGTTGCTGGCACGCCCCGATGTAATAGCCCGAGTCGTTGAAGTTGCTCGCGTAGGTCTGATCCCAGGTGCCCCCGGTCCAGTTGCTCGAGAAGATGCCGTACTCGGCGGCCGTCGTCTCGTTCTCGTAGAACGTACTGGTCGCGTTCAGGTACGAGCCGAAGTAGCCGTGGCCGCCGATCTTGCCGCTGTCGGCGCCGCCGTTCCACCAGATCTCGTTGCCGGTGTCGCCGTCGCCGCCGGAGCCCCCGAGGAAGTTGCACGAGGTCAGGTTCTGGACCCACACGTTCGCCGCCTTCCAGACCATCACGCCGTTGAGCCCCGCCGCGTGGCCGTGAAGCTTCGGACCGAAGTTCTGGGCCGAGCGGCTCGAACTGCATCTCGGAGTGCCCGGCTTGGTTCCGTCGACGATCACGCTGTTGCGGTTCATGCCGCGCAAGTACACGTCAGGGGTCTGGATCAGCACTCCGGCCGGAAAGTCAGGATGCCCGCTGGGGGAACGGCTCGACGTCGTCTTGTAATCACCGGGTCCGATCAGGATCCAATCGCCGGGACGGGCAGCGTTGACCGCCGCCTGGATCGAGGTGAACTGGCCGGGGATTCCCTTGTAGGTCCCGACCCGCAACACCCGCGCCCCGGTTGCCTGCGCCAATCCCAGCGTTGCGCATACCACGAGCGCGACCACAAAGGCACGCCTCATCTTTGACCCTCGTTTCCCTCGGTGGACCGCCCTCGAAGGCTGGCCGAGGAGAGCTAGCTTACACGCCTGCGTCGGTGCTCGGGCGCGGGTGGCGCTCAGCCTCGCTCCCCTAGCGCCACCACGGCCGGCGCCTGATCTGCGCCACGTGGGCCGCCGGCTGCACGAGCTCGCACAGGTGCTCGCTCAGATGATCGAGATGCTCGCACAGCCAGATCGCCTGACGCGACCGGGACGGTCCCTCGACCCGTTCGCCGCCGAAGTCCGGCGCGGTCAGGGTCGCGACGGCCTGACCGTGTGGCCGGCCGAGTTGCACCGCCAGACGCTCATACCAGTCGTCGAGGATTTCGGTTCGATCCCGCAGGACGGATCGCGTAGCGGCGGCGTCCCGCGCGTAGTCTCGTGGCAGCGCCGCCACAGCGTGCGCGGTGAGGCGCAGCCGGAGCGTGCCGCCGACCAGGCGCCACAGCTCTTCCTTCTTGATGTGCTTGGTTCCCTGCTCGGCGAGGAACCCGCGCAGCGCCTCGTCGAGCCGCAAGCCGGCGGTGATCGCGGGCATGGCGCCCTCCGGCGGGTGCGCTCGTAGCCCGCACACCCATTCGACCGACTGCGACAGGTAGGCAGCGCCCGACCGAAACGCGTCCGCGAGGTCGTCGCCGACCAGCGAGGACACCCCCCGCGGCCAGAACAGGAGACCGACGACGATGCTGACCGCGCACCCCAGCGCCACGTCTTCGATCCGCACCACGCCGACCTTCCAGCCGACGGGCACGAGCAGGTTGAACAGCACCGCGACGGTCACCGTGAACGCGGCCTGGCCGACGGCAAATGGCGCTGTGCCGGGCGCGTAGGCGGCCACGAACACCGCAATCGGGAGCGCCACCCACAACGCGATCGTGCTGCTGCCGATCACGAGCAGCAACGCCGCGCCGATCGCAAAGCCGATGGCGGTCCCGGTCAGCGCTCGCAGCGCGGTCGACCCCGTCGACGCGGCATTGGTGCGCAGCACCGACAGGGTTCCGAACACCACCCAGAAGCCGTGCTGAACGGTGCTCACGTCAGCAACCCCGACGGCGATGGCGAGCGCCAGCGCGCCGCGCATGCTGTTGATGAACCAGACCGAGCGTAGGCTCGCGTGCCGGGCCGCGATGCCCGCGTACTTTGATGCGCCCGCGAGCCGGCGACCGCCGCTCGGGCCCCGCGTCGGCGCCCCGAACCAACGCGCGCGTGCGTCAGCAATCCACTGCGCATCGGCCAGTCCCGCCGCAACGAGAGCGTCGGCCCCGATCACCAAAGTCGTCACCGCGATCGCATTGGCGTGGAACGAGAGCCGCGCCTGCGCCGCAAAGTCCTTCTCGGCGGGGCTGAGGGTGTGCAAACGGGCCATGCTCCGCCTCCGGACTTGTTCCAGACCCTCGAGATCAGGGCGATTCGCGCCGACGTCGCAGAAGAGCGAAGCGGCGTCGCGCAGGACCGCGGCGGAAGCGGCGACCAGCTCGAGATCGTCTGGCGTCCCATCGTGGATGTCGGCGCGCTCCTGCACGCTGTCGACAAGCAGCGACGTGCACCACTCGAGCAGCTCGGCCACGTTGGCCAGTGCCTGATCGGCCGTCGTCAGGCCGGTCGGCCGGAACGGGGTGGAGGTGAACTGCGTGAGCAACTCGTGCTTGGCGTCCAGGCAAGCCGCCATCAGTGCCTCGGTCGCCTCCCCGCGCACCATGGCTTGGAGCTCGGTTGCCAGCGCAGCGGCGAGCTTCGAGGTGACCCTCCGCAGCCGGTCCCCGGTCGATGGCGGCGAGAACACCAGGACCGCAGCAGTGCCGGCAATCGAGGCGAGCCACCAACCGGCAAGCCGGTCCGGGACCATGCTGAACGTACCGGGTGACGCCGCCGGCAGCACGTACGCGAGCAACGCGGCGGTGACTCCCGAGGCGGCATTGGGACCCGCGACGCCGGCGAAGAACACCGCGAACGTGACCGGGATGGTGACGAGAATTGCGAGCGCGGTGTAGGAGTTGATGGCCGTCCCGATCATCAGCAGCACGCTTCCACCCACCGCCAGGCCGGCATGGGCGATCAGCTTGTCGCGGCGGCTGCCTCCGAAGTTGGCCAGCACGAGCGTGGCGAACCCGCCAAACGCGGCGAACGTCGCCATCTGCACATTGCCGATCGCCTTGTCAGTGATCGCGAACAGCCCGGGGACCACGATCGTCGCGCGCACCGCGCGCATCGCCGCGGGCTTCGACCAGCTCGGCAGCCAGCCCGCCGGCGGCGCGCTGGCCAGCAACCGCCGCCTGAGGCGTGCGACTGGAAGTGCGCTCGCGCCGCTGGCCACTGGCGGCAAGTTTAGTGGCGGCGCGGGGCCGGCCGACGTCGGAGAGGTGTCGATTGGGCGATAGCCTTGAGCCTGTGCCGACACTGGTGCTTGATCCTCAGCCGGTGGAAGTCGCGAGCCTGATCGAGCGGCGACGCCGGCTGGGGCAGGATCTGTTCGATGAGGTGTGGGACGGTGTGCTGCACATGAACCCGGCGCCATCAGGTGGACATGCGCGGATCGAGGCGCAATTGCTCGTGGCGTTGGAGGCGCCGGCAACAGCCGCTGGGCTCACGGTCATCGGGCAGTTCAATCTCGGGGATGACGAGCACGACTACCGCGTTCCTGATTGCGGACTGCACCGCGATTGGACAGATCGCGTCTGGTACCCAACGGCGGCGCTGGTGTTCGAGATCGTCTCGCCAGGCGATGAGACCTACGAGAAGCTCCCCTTCTACGCCGCGCACAAGGTCGAGGAAGTGGTGATCGTCGATCCGCAGGAGCGCCGGGTTGAGTGGCTCGGCTTGGCGGGCGTGAAGTACGAGCCCGTGGAGCAGAGCCGGCTAGTCGATCTCGGGCCGAGCGACTTGGCGCAGCGCATCGACTGGCCGTAGTACACGTTCTTTGACCGGGCTTTGACCGCGATCGGGGCGATCGGCGAGAATCGGCCGGAGGACATTGACCGAGTACCTCCTCTCACAGCGCGGCGCCGAAGAGCTTGAGCGGGAGCGGTTGGCGCTGCTGGAGGAGGTATACGATCCTTGGACGATCCGCCAGTTGGACGCGATCGGCGTCGAGGACGGCTGGCGATGCCTCGATGCCGGTGCGGGTGGAGGATCGGTCACCCGAATGCTCGCAGAGCGTGTCGGCAGCAGCGGCTCGGTCCTCGCCATCGATCTCGACGTCGGGCTGCTTGAGCCGCTCGCGAGCGAACGGGTCGAGGTGCGGCGCCACGATCTGATGAGCGACCTCCTCGAGGACAGCGGCTTTGATCTCGTGCATGCGCGACTGCTGCTGGAGCACCTGCCGTCTCGTCTGGGCGCACTCCGTCGGCTGATCAGCGCCGCGCGTCCCGGCGGATGGATCGCGGTCGCCGATGTCGACTTCACCCGGGTGGAGCTCTCGCCACCAAACCACCTATGGGGCCGCACGTGGTCGGCGTTCTGTGACGCTCTGGTCGCTGGCGGCTGGGATCTCCGCTACGGCGCTCGCCTGTGCCCGGACCTGCGAGCGTTGCAACTGACAGACCTCGAGGCCGACTACCACGCGGCCTGGCAGCGCGGCGGCGCGCCAATACCACGCCTGTTCTCGCTCACGCTCGAGCGGCTGCGCGCGTCAATGCTCGCCGCCGGGGCCGCGGGCGAGGACATCGACCAAGCCCAGCGCATGCTCCGGGACAGGTCGATCACCTTTCGCGGCCCGGCCTTGTGGGCGGCGCGGGCTCGTCGGCCGGCGCCGGTGGCATGAACCAAACTCAGCCCAGCCACGTTCCCGAAGCTCTCACCGTCTTGCGACTGGGCGGATCGCTCGTTGCGCTGGCGGCGGAGCTGACGCGGGCGCGTGGCCATGTTCACCGGATGTGAAGAGGCTTGTGCCAACCGCATCAAAGCTGTACATTCGTTGTCGGGGTCCTCATCGGTGGCAACCGTCGGAACCGCGTGCGTGGCCTGGCGGTAGGAAGCCACCGCGGACAGGGTGACCTCTGCAGGTCGTTTCGTTCGAGCCGCCGTTTACAACTCGGACTCGCGCCGCATCGGGTCCGCCAAGAGGGGGTCGTCATGGACACCACGCAAGACGGTTCGCCGGGTGCGCGGCTCCGAAGTGCCCTCGTGCTCGTCGCCGTCGCGGTTGCCGGGTCGTTGCTGGCCGCTTCGCCGGCGGCGGCGTCAGACGGCAACGATGTGGCGTGCCCATCCACGAGCCAGTGCAGCCTGGTCACGGCGCTCGACGGGCAGGAGTTCACGTTCGACCCTCGGACATCGGGCACTCTCCCCGCGCCGATCACGCTCGACAGCGGCAACGACGTCGGCGGGCTCGCGTGCCCCTCCGCGAGCAAGTGCACGATCGTTGATGACGGTGGGCAGGAGATCACGTTCAACCCCGGTTCGCCGGGCAGCCCGACCCCCATCACGGTCGACGGCGCTGACCAGAACGAGTTCGATGGCGTCGCGTGTCCGTCCGCGAGCCAGTGCACCGGCGTCGATGACGGCGGGGACGAGGTGACGTTCAACCCCGGTTCGCCGGGCAGTCCGACCCCCATCCCAATCGACAGCGCCGGCTTCGACTTCGGCGGGGTGGCCTGCCCGTCCGCGAACCAGTGCACGGCTCTGGATGGCAACGGAGCGGAGGTCACGTTCAACCCCAGTTCGCCGGGCAGCCCGACTCCGGCTCCGATCGACACCGCCAACCCGACCGACCTCGAGGGTGTGGCGTGTCCGTCCGTCACCGAATGCGCCGCCATCGATCTCGAAGGGAACGAGGTTACGTTCAACCCCCGTTCGCCCGGCAGCCCGACCCCGAAGCCGATCGACAGCACGAACTCGGACCTCGCCGGTGTGGCCTGTCCCTCCGCAAGTCAGTGCACCGCGGTCGACGGCAGCGGCGCGGAGCTCACGTTCAACCCGGCTTCGCCGGGCAGCCCGACCCCGACGACGATCGAAACAAACTACGGACTCGCCAATGTGACGTGCCCGTCCGTGAGTGAGTGCATCGCGGCTGATGACGCCGCACAGGCGCTCACGTTCAACCCCCAATCGCCGGGTGGCCCGAGTCCTGGTTCGCCGGGCAGCCCGACCCCGACCGGAAAGGGCGGCAAGCCGGCAATCTCGGGCGCATCGCTGTCGGGAGTCGCGAACCGCCAGCCGAAATTGACGTTCACGTTGGCCGTGGCCAAGAAGGCCGCCGGCTTGAAGACGATCACGGTCTCGCTGCCCAAGGGCCTTGCGTTCTCGAGCAAGCCGAAGACACTGACGAACGGAATCTTGGTCACTAGCACGGCGGGACGGAAGCTGAGGTTTGCGGCGAAAGCCAAGACACGGACGCTCACGATCACGCTGAAAAGGGCCGCGGCAAGTGTGAACGTGACGATCACAGCTCCCGCGCTGAGGTCAACCAAGCAGCTCGCGAAGAGCGTGAAGACAGGCAAGATCAAGGCCCTGCGCGTCCTCGTCACCGCGACCAACGCCAAGCACAGAACCATCCGGATACCGACAACTATCGAACTGGCCTAGATCTGGCCTGCGGCCGGCGGCACGCGCCGATGAGGTGGCCACCGGCCGGCTAGGAGCGGCACGGCGTTGGCCGCCATGAGCGCATGACTTGGTCGAGCTCGTCGACGCTGACGGCTGGGACGCGCAGGGGCTGGTGCGAATGATCGTGGCGCATTCCGTCGAGTACGAGCGCCAGGTAGCGCCGCCACAGGTCGGGGCGGACGGGGTCGGAGGCGTCGACGATCGCGCCGAGCATCATGTTCAGAAGCGGGATGTCCTCGGGGCGGAAGTCCTTGCGCAGCGATCCTGAAGCGTGCGCCCGGCGCACGAGGTCGCTCGCGAGCGGAAGCAGCCGGGCGCGCAATTGCGTGACTCGCTCGCGGCCTTCGGTGGTGCCGAGGAGGAGCTCCTTGAGTCCCTTGTCGGCGGCTTGGCGCTCGAGCGCCTGTTCGATGAAGCGGGTGAGGCCGAGCCACGGGTCTTCGCACGCCAGTCCCTCCTCGGCGAGCGCGACAATCTCGGCGAGGCGTTGCTCGAACAGCGCATCGATGATCTCGCCCCGGTTGGCGAACCTGCGGTAGACGGTGCCGACTCCCACGCCCGCGTGGCGGGCGATCTCGTCAAGGCTCACCGCAAGGCCGCGCCGCGCGAACAGCTCGCGAGCGGCAGCGAGGATCAGCTGGCGGTTGCGCTCCGCGTCGCGGCGAAGCGGGCGTTGAACGGCGGACACGCCCGAAGGCTAACACCAAGCGGAGGCCGCGTCTCCAGTTGTGTTAGGGTCCGGACAGAAGTTGAGATCGATCCTCCGGTTTAGGGAGCATCTATGACGAACCCGCATGAGGAACATCGGTGGCTGATCCTTGCCGTGCTGGGGATCGCGCAGCTGATGGTGGTGTTGGACGCGACGATCGTCAACATCGCGCTCCCCTCGGCCCAGAAGGCGCTTGGGTTCAGCAACGTCGATCGGCAATGGATCGTGACCGCGTACTCGTTGGCGTTCGGCTCGCTGCTGCTGCTGGGCGGGCGGATCAGCGATCTGTTCGGTCGCAAGTGGACGTTCATCGCCGGCCTGGCGGGGTTTGCGCTCGCCTCGGCGGTCGGTGGTGCGGCGCAGTCGTTCGGACTGCTGGTCGCGGCGCGTGCGACCCAGGGCGCGTTCGGCGCGATGCTCGCCCCTGCCGCGCTGTCGTTGCTGACGACGACGTTCAGCGAGGGTCCGGATCGCGGCAAGGCGTTCGGGGTGTTCGGCGCGCTGGCCGGGGGCGGCGGCGCCGTCGGGCTGCTGCTCGGCGGCGTCTTGACCGAGTATCTCTCGTGGCGATGGTGCCTGTACGTGAACCTGATCTTCGCTGCGGTCGCGATCACGGGCGCCTCGATGCTCATCCACAACCAGGGGCAACCAGACCGGCCACGGCTTGACCTGCCCGGCACGGTGACGGGATCGGCGGGGCTGTTCGCGCTTGTCTACGGCCTCTCCAACGCCGCCCGGACCAGCTGGAGCGACGCGGTCACGGTCGTGATGCTCGCCTTCGCGGTCGTGCTCCTGACCGCGTTCGTCCTGCTCGAGCGGCGCGTCGCGCATCCGCTGCTGCCGCTTCGGATCGTGCTCGATCGCGACCGCGGCGGCTCCTATCTCGCGGTCGTGCTATCGGCAATCGCGATCTTCGCCGTGTTCCTGTTCCTCACCTACTACCTGCAGCAGAACCTTCG
Source organism: uncultured Solirubrobacterales bacterium (assembly GCA_963767695.1). GTDB lineage: Bacteria > Actinomycetota > Thermoleophilia > Solirubrobacterales > Solirubrobacteraceae > Palsa-465. The sequence goes on along the minus strand of CAVYFE010000017.1, from coordinate 249,718 downwards.
CTTCAGCCCCGTGCAGGCGGGGCTCGCATTCCTGCCGATGATCGCGATGATCATGACGTCCTCGATCACCGCCAACGTGAAGTTGCTCGCCCGCACCGGCGCCCGCCCCCTGATCCCGACCGGGATGCTGCTCGGCGCCGCCGGGATGCTGTACCTCACCGGCCTGGGCCCGCACTCAAGTTATGCCGCCCACGTGCTGCCGGCGCTGATCGTGCTCGGACTCGGGTTCGGGGTGATCTTCGCCCCCGCGATTCAGACCGCGACGCTCGGAGTCGCGCCCAACGACAGCGGGATCGCCTCGGCGATGGTCAACACCAGCCAGCAGGTCGGTGGCTCGATCGGGCTCGCCCTGCTCTCCACGATCGCCGTCACCGCCACCCGCCACTTTCTCGGTGACCACCGTCCCAGCCCCGGATTGATCGCACGCGCCACCGTCCACGGCTACACCACCGCGTTCTACATCTCGGCGGCGATCTTCGCCCTCGGCGCGGTGATCTGTGGTCTGCTGCTACGCCCCAAGGCACGGACACCGGTCCCGGCCGAACAGCCGGCGCCCGGGACGGCGGCGGCACCGGAGTTTGCCCACTGACCAACCCGCGCCTCCCGCGGCTAGCCGGCGCGGCCAGGCAGCAGCCAATCGGCGTACCCGCGAGCGACGAGCCGCTCATCGGCAATCCCAATCAATCTGCGGAGCTCGTCAATCAACCGATGCTCGTGGGCCAGGTCCGAGCCTGGCGCAGCGACGGCTTCGAGCTCGACGAACGTCCCGAGCTGTTCCACATCGTCGAAGTGGATTCGGACATCGCGCCATAGGAACAGTCGGCGGCGCTTCGTGACGGTCCCGCGCACCCCGAGGCACGCAGTCAGCACCGCGATCATCGCGCCAGCGTCGTTCACCGTCGCTATGCGGTATCGGCTCTCGCGCGCTTGCGGCTGGTCGGCCCGAGCGAACTGGATCAGTTGCGGCTCGCCGGGTCGCTCTTCTCGCAGTTTGAGGCCGCCAACCGGAACGTGAAAGTAGGTGTCGCGCTGCCAGATCTCGCCACGGTCCTCGGCGCCCTGGCGCGCACAAGCCTCGAGGGTCACCCCGGGCGCCGGGTCGAGAGCCTTGAGCTCAACATTTCGCCGCGGACTCGCATCGGGTCGAGGGGGTTGAGCGCGCGTTATCTGCGTCCGCCTGTGAGGAGCCGTTCGCGGTCGAACATTGCTGCCACCGCGCGCCATCCGAGCCCATCGACGGCCAGCAGGGCTGCGGCGATACCCAGCGCAAGACCGGTCGAGGCGGTAATCACGTTCAGCGACATCAGCGCCACGATGGCGAGCGGGAGCAGGCTGGCGAACACGCTCAGCTGCTGAGCGGCGCGAACGTCTGACGAGCGGGCGGAGATGGCGATCCCGACCCAGATCGACCAGCCGGCGAGCAGCGGCGTGAACACCAGCTGAACGAGAAGGTGCTGGCCCTCGAAGACCGCCGACTCGACGGCGGGGTGCGCGAACAGAGCGGCCGCGGCGAGGAAGATCCCAAAGATCAGGTATGCCACCGCGAGCGTCGGGATGAGTGCCGCCAACGCTTTTCCCACGAGGAACTCCTCGCGGCGGACGGGGGTGATCAAGACCGGCTCCAGCGTGCCCTGCTCGCGCTCGCCAATCACCGAGTAGGCCGAGAGGGCGGAGGGAACGATCGCGGGTATCAGCAGCATGTACAGCAGCGAGATACCGATGCGCGTATCGAGCTTGTGGGTGGCTACCGACGCCGGGATCGTGAACAGCTGGATCATCGGCGCGACGATGAAGATGAGCGGCAGGATCGACATCGTGAAGACGACGACGAAGCGGTTGCGCCGGTAGTCCCGTACCTCCTTGTGGAAGATCGCCTGAACGCGCGTCCAGCTGAAGCTCACCGTCGTATCGCCTCCACGTCCTCGTTGATCAGCTCCAGGTAGACATCCTCCAGGGAGTGACGGGACTCGGCGATCGAGAGGATGTCAGCGCCGGCGCTGACCAGCGCGCGTGCCACCGCTGGGGCCGCGATCTCGGGGTCGGTCACAGCGAGCGCGTACCCGGATGGCGCTTGCTCCCACCCTTCCACGCCGGCCACAGCGCCGAGGACCGCGCCCGGATCCTCGAGCGGGGCGCGAATCCGAACGTCGAGGGTCTTCCTGAACAGCTGCTCGCGGAGCTCCTCGGGGCGGCCGACGAGGCGCAGCGTCGTGTTCAGGATGGCCACCCGGTGGCAGAGCCGCTCGGCCTCCTCCAATCGGTGCGTGGTCAGGAAGATGGTCACGCCGCGCTCGCGCAGCGAGGCGATGAGTTCGTGCACCTCACGCGACGCGACGGGATCGAGGCCGGAGGTGGGCTCGTCGAGGAACAGCACTGCGGGATCGTTCAGCAGCGCGCGTGCCAGCGCGACCCGCTGCCGCAGCCCCTTGGACAGCGACCCGCACGGATCGTCGGCGCGGTCGCGGAGGTTGACCGCACGCAGCGCCCGCTCGATCCGCTCCCGGATGTCGGACAGTTCGTAGAGCCCGGCGAAGCATTCGAGGTTCTCCGCCACGGTGAGGCGCAGGTAGAGGCCCGGGGACTCGGGCATGATCGAGATGCGCGCCCGGATCGCGGGCCCGTTCTCCGGGCTCAACCGGATGCCGGCCACGGTCGCCGACCCGGCAGTCGGCGCGATCAGCGTGCCCAGCGTCCGCACGGTCGTCGTCTTCCCGGCCCCGTTCGGACCGAGAAAGCCGAACACCTCGCCATAGCCGACCTCGAAGGAAACGTCGTCGAAAGCGATGCGGCCGCCGAAACGCTTGCTCAAGTGCTCGACCACGAGCGCGAACTGATCCTCCGAGCCGTCGAGGGTCGAACCGGAGACGCCCGCGTCAGCACTGCCGAGGGCCCGAATGGCTTGTACGTGCGGTCGCCGCTGTAGCTCGGGTCCGTCCATCACGGTAGCGTGATGATATCACCATCGGCGTGTCACAATATGCTGGTGATATCGCATGAGGACGCTATGGACGATCAGTTGAAGGCGGACACTTCTGCCTCCCGCGGGACCCACGAGCAGCAGCCGGCCCGCGCGTTGGCGGGCGCGCCGGCTGCGGGTATCGCGCTCGCCGGCGTGCTGCTGGCCGTCGCGCTGATCGTCATCGGCGTCGCCGGCGGGCACCCGCCGGTCAGGGTCCTGGGTGTCCTGCTGCTCGCGTTCCTGGCGCTCCTCAGCCTTGGGTTCGTCGTCGTGCAGCCAAATCAAGCGCGCGTACTGATCCTGTTCGGACGCTACACCGGCACCGTGACCGAAGCCGGCCTCTGGTGGGTCAACCCATTCACAGCGCGTTGGCGTCGAACGATCTCGCTGAAAGTCCGCAACTTCCAGAGCGAGCGGATCAAGGTCAACGACGCAAGCGGCAACCCGATCGAGATCGCCGCCGTTGTCGTCTGGCGCGTCACCGACACCGCCCGGGCGGTGTTCGACGTCGAGGAGTTCGAGCAGTTCGTCGCCGTGCAGAGCGAGACCGGACTGCGCCATCTCGCCAATCGCTACCCGTACGACGACTATGCCAACGAGACGGTCTCACTGCGGGCAAACACCGACGAGGTCGGCAACGCCCTACAGGCAGAATTGCAGGCGCGCTTGGAGTGGGCTGGCATCGAGGTCCTCGAAACCCGGCTTACGCATCTCGCCTACGCGGCCGAGATCGCGGAGGCGATGCTCCGCCGCCAGCAGGCCGAGGCGATCCTCGCCGCGCGCAAGACGATGGTTCTCGGCGCCGTCGGCCTAGTCCAGATGGCGCTCGCGCAACTCGCCGACTCAGACCTGGTCGAACTCGACGCCGAGCGCAAGGCGGCGATGGTCTCAAACCTGATGGTCGTGCTCTCGGGCGACCACGCCCCGACCCCGGTGCTCAACACCGGCAGCCTCTACACCTGACCCGAAGCCGGATGGCTGAGAACAAACGCTTCCTGATCCGGGTCGATCCCCGCCTCTTCGACGCACTGCGCCGCTGGGCCAAGGACGATCTGCGCAGCATCAACGCCCAGATCGAATACCTCCTCACCGAGCAAGCACGCCGCGCCGGCCGCCTACCCCAGCAGCGCCACAGGCCAGACCGTCCCGAGCCGCCCCCGATCGACGAAGACTCCACCGAACCCGAAGTACCGCCGATCGCGGCAGCCGCCCCCGACAGGTAACACCCGCCGGCCGTGGGAGCCGTCGTTGTCGACGTGGGCCATCGAGTCGCTGCTATAGGACGACTCGATGGCCCACGTCCGGGACTCGCGGCTCCCGGGCGCACCGGGCATGCGCGACGCGCGGCGCGCGTCCCGGCCTCCCGGAATCGCCGCTCACGAGCGGGGGAGATTCGGATGGATGTGCGGCGATGCGGGTGCGCGCGCGCCGCGCTGCGCCGTTGGGTTTGTGTGACCGCGACGTCGCACCGAGACTCCACGCTCCAAACGCGGGAACGGATGGACTTGGCGCCGCAGCTCGCGACCAAGCTGACGATCCACGCCGACGCGGTCCAGGGCGCGGTCGAGCCGGAGGCGACGCTGCCGGCCAGGGCGGGGATCGAGCCGTCGCCTGTGAACGCGGACGGTGTCGCGTCGATCGACGAGCGGGCGCGGGTCTCGCGGCTTCGGCGGGCGGCGCTCCAGCACCGGCTGCTCGGTCTCGCCGACGTCCTCGCGGTGACGGTTGCGGTGAGCCTCTCGCTCAACGTCGACGAGAACCGCTTGGCGCTGATGGCGCTGGCGATGCCGCTGGTGATCGTGCTGTTCAAGATCGCTGGTCTCTATGACCGCGACGAGCTCCGGCTCGTACAGTCGACGCTCGATGAGGCGCCCGTGTTGCTGCAGCTGACGGGCTTGTTCGCGTTGGGCGTGGTGATCGCCAAGTGGCTGCTGGTTCAAGGAACCCTGGGCGGTGACCAGATCGTGGGCCTGTGGCTGGGCGCGTTCGCCGCGATCATGGCATGCCGCGCTCTTGCCCGATGGGTGGTCGGCAGGTTCGCGCGGGTCGAGCGGTGTCTCGTGATCGGCGAGCTGGAGCGTGCAAAGCGAATCCGCGAGCGGCTCGCTTCCAGCAGCGCTCGCGCGACCGTGGTCGCGTCGCTGCTGCTATCGGCAGAGGACATCGAAGGTCCTGAGGGCTCGGACGCGATCGGCCGGCTGGTCCGCGAGCTGGCGGTCGATCGGATCGTCGTCGCCCCGTCGGCGAACGACGAGACGAGCATCGTCGGGCTGATCCGGATGGCGAAGGCGGTGGGCGTCCGGGTGAGCGTGCTGCCACGGATGTTCGAGGTCGTCGGCTCAGCGGTCGAGTTCGACATCGTGGATGGGATGACGATGCTCGGCATCCGCAGCTTCGGGCTCTCGCAGTCCTCACGACTACTCAAGCGCGGATTCGACCTCGCCACCACCTCGATTGGACTGTTGCTCGCTACTCCGGTGATGGCGAGCATCGCCCTTGCCATCTGGCTCGACTCGGGGCGGCCGATCGTCTTTCGCCAAGTTCGAGTGGGTCGGGACGGAAGGCACTTCCTGATGTTCAAGTTCCGCTCGATGGTGATGGACGCCGATACGCAGAAGGATCAGCTACGAGCGCACAACGAGGCCGGTGCCGGGCTGTTCAAGATGGCGCAGGATCCGCGCATGACCCGGGTCGGGAAGGTCCTGCGGCAGACCTCGTTCGATGAGCTCCCGCAGCTGTTCAACGTCCTGCGCGGAGAGATGAGCCTCGTTGGTCCACGACCCCTCGTGATCGACGAGGACGCCCAAGTGCTGGGTTTCGACCGCAGCCGGTTGCACCTGACCCCCGGGATCACCGGCCCGTGGCAGGTGCTCGGCCGGCGCGTACCGATGCAGGAGATGGTCGGGATCGACTACCTGTACGTCGCCAACTGGTCGCTCTGGCTCGACGTGAAGATTCTGCTGCGAACCGTCCGGCACGTCGTGCGCCACGCGAATCTGTGAACGGTGGTGTAAGTGAGATCGAGTACGTCGCGTTGGATTTCTGAAGTCGTGAGGTGTCAGCAGCCAATCACCCCTAGCCCAAGCCGCTCGCCGGCATGAGCATGGATCCGATCCCCAAGGAACCGCCGGCAGGGCGGACGTCGCAACGGCCCCGGCGCGCGCGGGTTCGCGCCGTCAAGCCGGCGCGTTCTACCGTGGACGGGCGCCAGCGTTGTCAAGCCGGCGCCGGTCGCAAACGTCGATCACCGGGCGAATCCGGCCCCGCCGGCGAACCCGAGCCCGCCGCCGAATCCCACCCCGCCTGCGAATCTGCGATCCACCCCGGATCCTCGGCGCAAGCGCCTGAGCACGTCCTCGCAACTGAACGCCACGCCGCGACAAAAAGTCCGCCACCGAGCGAGCCGGAACGAGCGGCCTGCCGCGGCCGCTCGGGCGGAGTGGTGCACGATCGTCCTGGCAGAAATAGAGCGGGCCCGGGAGTTCCAGGTCGTCGTGGCCGAGCGCGGCGGCCGGCGGCGCGTGGTCGTGCGTTCGCCATCCTTCCGCGCGCCGCTGTGGTGCCGCGTACTCCGGTTGCGCCGGCTACCGAGAGCCGGGAAGCCGCGCCGCGTGCACGACGCGCTCGCCACGCGGCTCGTGGCCTCGGGCTGGCGGCAGATGGAGACGCGGGGGCGCTGGTACGACACGGCGTTCGTACGCTCGCCCCCTGACCCGCAGCAGATGCCGGTGGACCGGGTGCTGATCGGCTGCGAGCGCGAGGGCCCGACCGCCCGCTTCTACGCCGAGGAGCTCGACAGCTTCGGAAACGGAACCTCCGTCTGGCAATCGCGGCCGTTCGCGGTCAACCCGTGGAGGTTCCGGCTGAGCCCGACCGAGGAAGCAAGAGCGGCCCACGAGGAGCTGTTGCGGTCCCTTTACTCGTGCGGATGGGCGAAGGCGGGAGAGCCGCGGCCCGAGTGGTACGCCCAGGTCCTGCAGAGGCAGGGAGACTGACCGCGAGAGCGGTCCGTTTTTCCACCGCTGCTGCCAACGCAGGGCCCCTTCGCGCGCCGTTGAATCAGTGTGATCGTCGAGAATCCCGTGCCGGCGCACGGCGACCTGGCGCCGAACGGCAACCTGCCCGCCGACCGCGATGTGCTGCTGGTCCACGACTACCTGCTCGTCAGGCGGGGCGCGGAGCGCGCCTTCGAGGAGATGACGGCGTGCTTTCCGGGGGCGACGATCGCGACGTTGCTGTACGACCCTCTGGCAACCCGTGGCAGGTTCGACCATCGGCTCCTACGAACATCGTTCCTGCAGAGCGTCGCGGCCGACCAGCGCCGTTACCGGCGATTTCTCCCGCTGCTACCGCTCGCTGCCGAGCGGCTGGCGGTCGACGACGCGCGGGTGGTCATCTCGAGCAGCAGCGCGTTCGCGCATGGCGTGCGGCCCGCGGCGGATGCCGTCCACGTCTGCTACTGCCACTCGCCGTTCCGCTACGTCTGGCACGAGCGCGACAGGACCGAGCGCGCGATGCCGGCCGCGGCGCGGCCCGTGGCGCACGCCGTGCTCGGCGCAATCCGTCGCTGGGACCTCGGGGCCGCACGACGGGTCACCGCGTTTATCGCGAACTCAGAGCTGACACGCCGGCGAATCCAGGACTTCTATCGGCGCGAGGCGATCGTCGTGCATCCCCCGGTCGACGTCGAGCGGTTCTCCGCGCGGCCCGATCCGCAGGACTACGTGCTCACGGTGGGCGAAGTCACCAGGCACAAGAACACCGAGCTCGCGATCGCCGCCGCGGACCGGGCCGGGGTCAAGATCAAGGTCGTGGGGGAGGGCCCGGATCTCCCGCGGCTGCGCCAGCGGTTCCCGCGCGCGGAGTTCCTCGGTCGGGTCGAGGACCGGAGTCTGATCGAGCTGTACTCCCGCTGCCGGGCGCTCGTGGTGCCGGCAATCGAGGAATTCGGGATCACGATGGTGGAGGCGCACGCGGCGGGCCGCCCGGTGCTCGCCGCCGCCGAGGGGGGAGCGCTGGAGATCGTGGCCGACGGCCTGACCGGCGTGCTGGTCAGACCGCGCAGCGTCGATGCGCTGGCGGAGGCGCTGCGGATGACCGACTGGGAGGCTTTCGATCCTGGCTTCCTCCGTGCCAACGCGGCGCGCTTCTCACCTCGGGAGTTCCACCGGCGGTTCCTCACCGCGGTCGCCCGCGCCGCGGGGGCGGCCGGCGCCGACGACGGCCCGACCGGCGCTCGGCGGCGGCGCCCGACTCGTCCCGGCGCTGCCCAGCCGGTACCGGTCCTCTCCGCCCGACCCCTTCCTGGAGGTTCATTTGCGCGTTCTAGTCACTGGTCATAACGGCTACATCGGTTCGGTGCTGGTGCCGATGCTGCAGGACGGCGGCCACGAGGTCGTCGGGCTGGATCTCGATCTGTTTGCTCCGTGCGTGATCGGCGACCACGTCCCCGAGGTGGAGTCGGTGCGCAAGGACGTCCGCGACGTCGAGGTGGACGACTTCCTCGGCTTCGACGCGGTGGTGCACCTGGCGGCGGTGTGCAACGACCCGCTTGGCAATCTCAACCCGCAGGCGACCTACGACATCAACCATCTCGCCTCGGTCCGGGTGGCCCGCAGGGCCAAGGCTGCCGGCGTCCCGCGGTTCCTGTTCTCCTCTTCGTGCAGCCTGTACGGCAAGGCCGGCGAGGAAATGCTCGATGAGACGGCAGGGTTTGCCCCGGTGACGCCGTATGGACGCTCGAAGGTCCTCGCCGAGCGGGACATCTCCGAGCTGGCAGACCCCGATTTCAGCCCCACCTATCTGCGCAACGCCACCGCATACGGCTTTTCGCCGCGCCTTCGCGTCGACGTGGTGGTGAACAACCTCGTCGGCTATGCCCACACGATCGGGGAGATCCTGATGCAGAGCGACGGCACGCCGTGGCGTCCGCTGGTGCACGTGGAGGACATCTCCCGTGCCTTTGTGGCGGTCCTCGAGGCCCCACGCGAGCTGGTGCACGACGAGCCGTTCAACGTCGGGGCAAGCCAGGAGAACTATCGCATCCGCGAGGTCGCCGAGCTCGTCGCCGAGGTCATGCCCGAGACCCGGGTGGCGTTCGCCGAAGGGAGCGGGCCCGACCAACGCTCCTACCGGGTCGACTGTTCGAAACTGGCACAGGTACTGCCCGGAGCAGTTCCCCGGTGGACTGTGGGTCGCGGCTGCGAGCAGCTGCGGGACGCCTACGCTCGTCATGGCTTGACCCTCGCGCAGTTCACGGGCGCCCCGTTTCTGCGCATCAAGCGCGTACAGGAGCTACAGGCGATGGGACAGCTCGACGCCGAGCTGCGCTGGCGACTCGCGGTCACCTCGGGCGGATGATCTTCACGCCGACGAAGCTGCGAGATGCCGTGCTCATCGACGTCGAGCGACGCGAAGACGAGCGTGGATATCTGGCCCGGGTGTTCTGTGAGTCGGAATTCGCCCAGCACGGGCTCGTGACAAGGTTCGTGCAAGCGAGCACAGTGTTCACGGCTAGCCTGGGCACGGTGCGCGGTTTGCACTACCAGGACGCGCCGCACCGGGAAGTGAAGCTCGTGCGATGCACCAGCGGCGCTGCCCAGGTCGTGATCGTCGATCTGCGGCCCGAATCCCCGACGTACAAGGACTGGCTCACCGTCGAACTGAACCCCGCCGGCGGCCGGCTTCTGTATGTGCCTCAGGGTTTCGCGCAGGGCTACCAGACACTGGTCGACGGCACCGAGATGTCCTACCAGATGTCTCACGAATACGTGCCGGCGGCGTCCCGCGGCATTCGCTGGGACGACCCGGCATTCGGGATCGAGTGGCCGCCCGCGGCGCGGCGGTTGATCTCAGCGCGAGATCGATCCTGGCCCGACTACCGGCCCCATCGTCAACGCGCTAGCGTTCATGCGGGTCACAGATTCTCAAGCGACGGCCCAGCCGCGGCAGGTAACTGAGATGGAGAAAGAGAAAGGCACGACTCGCCGGGTCCTATTCGGTGGAGCAGCGGCGGCGACGGCGGCCGGAGTGGCGGCAGTCGCGGCCGAGACGGGACTGCTCGGTAACCCGCCCCAGACGGGAGCCACGAGTACGAGTCGCAGCGCCACCCCGCCTCCCGCCGCCACGTCCCCCAATGCTCAGGACTCGGGTCAGGTGTTCGTGGCGCAGAACGGCTCCGATCGCAACAGCGGCGGCAGCTGGGGCTCAGCGCTGGCGACCATCCGACATGCACTCAATGTCGTCGGCAACGGAACCGTCTACGTGGGTGCGGGTAGCTTTGGAGGCGGTTTCACAATCGGCCGCGCCGCGGTGCGAGGCGCCGGGCGTGACGCCACGTTCATCCAGGCCGCGAACGACACACAGACGATCGTGACGATGACCGACGGTGCGTTACTGTCAGACCTGAACGTCCAGGGTACCCCGCATTTCACAGGCACAGCGATCCTGATCACCGGCACGCTGGTACACGTGCAGGACGTTGACATCAAGAACGATGACCGGACCGAACCATCGGCGGGCTACGGAGGCTACGGGGTGGTGCTTCGCGACGGCGAAGGGTGTCTGCTCACGCGCGTTGCCACCTCCCGGCTGCGGTTGGCCTGGAAGGTGGGAGGGGCCAACCACGTGTTCGTCCAGATGCGTGGCGACTCGAACTACAAGGACATCCTGTTCGGTGGGGAGTCGCCCACCGACGCCGATACGTTCCTGAAGTCTGGCGCGCACCTGATTCTCGGGTCGAAGTTCGTGCATGGCGGCAACATCGGGGCGCCCGGAACTCCCACCGCCCGTTGCATCGAGATCGCCGGCAACGGCCAGCACACCCTGATCGACTGCGACTGGGACGAGACCAACAGCGCGGACTGGCTGGTCAGCTCGAACAACAATGTGCTCACCCGGTGCGCGGTCGCCCCGCGCAACACGCTCAACCTGAGCGGGGATTTCAACACCGTCCAAGGCTTGAAGGTGCTCGGTAACGTCGTCGTGTCGGGCAGCGACAATTCGCTCTGGAACACCTTCGCGCAGGACGGGGGCACGTTCGTGGTCAACGGCAGCCGCAACCTCGTCGAGGGCGAGAGTGGCGTGCAGGCCAAGGGCTCCGGGATCCGGCGATTCGCGTTTGCCTGAGGGCGTGTGATGACCGTGAGGTCTGCAGGTCCGATGACGAGCGTCGTGCTCACGACGCACAACCGTCCGGTGTGGCTGGCCGAGGCCCTGGACGGTGTCCTCGCCGGCGAGTTCGAGGACTTCGAGGTGATCGTCAGCAACAACGGAGAGCCGGAGGACACGCGCCGTCTGCGGCAGAAGATCGACGATCCGCGGGTGCGGTGGTTCGAGCAGGACCAGAGTCTCGGCATGCTCGACAACCTGCTCGCCGGCCTGGCGCCGGCTCGTGGGAAGTACGTCGCGCTCCTGCATGACGATGACCGCTGGTCGCCCCGCTTCCTCGCCGTGCTGGTAGGTGCCCTCGAGCATCATCCGGAAGCGGTGCTGGCGTTCTGCGACCACCACATCATCGACGATACGGGGGCGATCGATGTGGCGGCGACGGACAGCGCGACGCGCCGGTTCGGCCGCGCCGAGCTGAGCGAGGGAGTGATCGACGATTTCCTCGGCGTCGTGATTCGCCAGAGCGTGAAGATCACCGGATGCGTCTGGCGGCGGGACTCGCTGCCCGTGCACGAGCTCAGCCCCGGCGTGGCCCCCCACCTCGACGTGTGGTTGTCATACCTGCTCGCGCGCGGCGGCGGCGCTGCGTATTTCAGCCCGCAGCGGCTGATGTCCTACCGGTTGCACCCGGGCAGCCACAGCGCCTCGCGCGATCTTGCCGTGTGGCTTGCGGGCATCCAGTGCCAGGAGCGGATGCTCGACGACCCAAAACTGCGTGCGCACGCCGACGTGCTGACGCGGCGGGTCGCCGGCTATCACCGGCTGGCGGCAGAGGGCATGCTGCGTCAGGGGATGCGCCGGCCGGCGCGGGAGCATCTCGCCGCCGCGATTGCGCTCCGCCCGACGCTCAGGGCCGTGGGTGGGTGGGCGGCGTCCTGGATCGCGCCGACATCGCTGCTCGCCCGCCTGTGAGCGCCTTTGAGATCAGGCTGCGGGATCACCGTGCCTCCGTCAGCAGACCGGCCTCCTCGAGTCTCTCCGCCGCCCGCCGCACCGTGTCATAGGCCAGCCCGGACCGGGCGGCGATGTCCAGCAACGTGCGTGAGCCGTCGCTCAGATTGAGGACCCACAGGAGCGCGCTCTCGTCCTCGGGCCTCGCCACGGCCCCTCCGGCCGAGCGGTACAGGCCCCGCCGACCGAGCTGCGGCTCTCCGTGGGGGCTGAGGTTGATACAGGCTCGATTGGTCTCGAGCACTTCGACGATCGCCAGGCAGGCGCGCACCGACGCTCCCAGCGAGGCGGCCTGCACGTGATCGAGCCCATCAGCTGAGGTGTGGTTAGCCGGGTCGGCCGCGTGCGCCGTGCGCGACAGGGCGCCGAGGGGGAGATCGAATCCCGGCGAACAGAACTGCCGCTCGTCGCCGCCCCAGGGCTCAAACTCGACCACACGATGCGGACTGCCCAGGTCGCGCAGCGCGATCTCGGCCGCACGATCGATGTCGGCGTCGCCGCGCCGGCTGCGCTTGTACGTGAACGGTCCATCGTCGCCGACGCACGCGACCGTCAGCCCGTGACGGATCTGGTGCAGCCGGTGGCGGTTGCGGTCAAGCCACGCGAGCGGCCCGATCGTGCCGGGAGCGAACACGAACCGATAACTGTGGCGTCGCGGTTGCCGCGCCAGCTGCTGGGCGAGCATCGTCGCGACCACGATGCCGGACACGTTGTCGTTGGCCAGCGAGGGATGACAGACGTACGTCGAGATCAGGATCTCGTCCTCGCTGTGCCCCTTCAGTTCCAACTCGCCGTAGGTGAGATGGCCGGGCGCGAGCGTCGCGTCGATCACGACCTCGTAGTCGCCCGGCTCGAACTCGAGCAGCTGGCGATGGGAGAGACAGAAGCCCCAGGTTCGTTCGTAGTACGAGGTCCGGTAGGGCACGACGTCGGGTTTGTCGGGCAGCGTGTGGAGCCGGGGGCGCAGTTCCTCGAGCGAAAGCGTGGTCCGCACCGGCTCGCTGTAGGAGACGACGTGGAGGTTCGAGCGCCGGAAGTCGACGACTCGGGTGCCGTCGGGCGCGGCGATGTAGGCGTCGCGGATGTTCCATTCGTCTGGAACCGTCCAGTCGAACACGCGCGTGCCGCTCGGCACCTCGCTGCAGGTCAGTGGGATGTAATCCCGCAGGATTTCCAAAGTCGCCCTCACCCCAGCGCCCGTGAGGCTGCGGCACAGCGGGAACAGCCGGCCCATCAGCTCATCCGCCTGGTGTTCGAGCTCGCGGTCACCGGAAAGCGCCGTGCCGGTCGCCATCGCCACCGCGGAGCTCACGCCAGGACCGCCTTGCGGCAATAGAAGGCCTCGGCGAACGAGGTGGGCGAATTGCACTCCATCCCGCGCAAGCGGAGCAGGCCCGAGAACAGATCCTCCTTGAACCAACGCTTCGATACCTGCGAGGGGAAGTGCGTCATCAGGTGTGCGATCTTGCGCCGGCGGAGATCTTCGTCGAGCGCCACGAACAGGTTCGGCCGGCCGAGGTCACCGTCGTACTTGGGTACCTCGTACTCGAGGATCAGGTGATCGCGAAACGTGTTCCAGGTCAGCTCGCAACTCAGCCGGTGATCCTGGTGCAGGTCGCGACGGTGATGGGTGAAGATCAGGTCGGGGGACAGCTCGGCTTTCAGCTCCTCGAAGAAGCTCTTGATCGTGCGGCCGTCGTAGGGGAAGAAACCGTCGGCGAAATCACGCACGATCACACGGTTGGCGGCGACGTCCCCGAGCAGCGTCCGTGCGCTCTGCTCCGCCTCGTCCGCGCGCTCACCCTCCCCGCTGAGCACGACCACCCACGCCTGCGCCACGGCTCCCTGCTCGACGAGGCGCATCACCGTGCCGCCGCACCCGATCTCGATGTCATCTGGATGCGCGCCGATTGCGAGCACGCAGATCGGCGCCGAGTCCGGCCGGTCGAGATGCAGTCCGAGCATTGAGGGTTCTACGGCCCTAACCAGAGGCGGGAATCAGGTGATCGCGGTGGAGCAGGCGATCGGTCTCCCAGAGTTGCCACGGCGCCATGCTGCTCTCGTGCAGCGACTCGAGCCACTGCTGGTCCTTCAAGGTATCCATCGGCGCCCAGAAACCTTCGTGGCGCTGGGCCAGCAGCTGATCGGCGGCGAGCAGCCGGTGGAACGGCTCATCGACGAGATCCTCTCCGGGCTGGAGCTGGTCGAGGATCTCCGAACGGAACACGAAGTAGCCGCCGTTGATCCACACATCCGAGCGGGTGACATCTTGAATCCCCGCCACCAGCCCATGCTCGTCCATCGAGACGACATGAAAGCTGTAGTTCGGCCGCACGGCCAGAAAGCTGGCCGTGACGCTGGCAGCTTTGGCCACCGAGATCATCGCGTGGAGGTCGGCGTTGGTCAGCGTGTCACCGTAGTTGGCCAGGAACATCTCCTCGTCGCGCAGCAGATGGCCGACAGCGCGTAGGCGCTCGCCGATCGTCGTGTGCAGCCCCGTGTCCACGAACGTGATGTTCCAGTTGTGGATATCGGTCTTGAGGACGTGGACCTTCGCGCCCCCCTCCGAGAGCACGAAATCGTTGGTCAACGCCTCGTTGTAGGTGAGGAAGAACTGCTTGATCGCCTCGGCCTTGTAGCCCAGGCACAGCACGAAGTCGGTGAAGCCGAAGTACGCGTAGTACTTCATGACGTGCCACAGGACGGGCCTCGTGCCGATCGGGATCATCGGCTTGGGCGCCACCTCGGACGCCTCTCGCATCCTCAGCCCCTGTCCGCCGCAGAAGATGACGACCTTCACAGCACTTCCACCTCCGGGATCGGGACCACGAACCGTGCGCCCCAATCGCGCGCATGGGCCAGCTGCGCCACGATCTCCTGCTTGAGGTTCCAGGGCAGAATCAGGATGTAGTCCGGCCGTTCCTGCTCGAGCGACTCCGGATGTCTGATCGGGATGTGCGTTCCCGGCAGAAACTGCCCCTGCTTATAGGGATTGCGGTCGACGGTGAACTCGAGCAGATCGGTGCGGATCCCGCAGTAATTGAGCAGCGTGTTGCCTTTCCCGGGTGCGCCGTAGCCCGCCACTCGCTTGCCCTCGCGGCGCGCAGCGATGAGGAACTCCAGCAGTCCCCATTTCGTGTCCATGACCTGCGTGGCGAAGGACGTATGCGCAGCCAGCGTGTCGTAGCCAAGCGCCCGCTCACGCCCGGCCAGCTCGCGCACGCCGTCGCTCACGGGGTGGCGGCCGCTGAGCTGTGGTTGCGCGTACAGCCGGATCGAGCCGCCGTGGCTGGCCAGCTCATCGACGTCGAACACCACCAGCCCGTGGGCGGCGAGCACGGCCTGCGCGGTCAGGAACGAAAAGTACGAGAAGTGCTCGTGATAGATCGTGTCGAACTGATTGCCGTCGATCAGGCGCAGCAGGTGCGGTACTTCGATCGTCGCCACCCCGTGCGGCGCCAGCACCGTCGCGATCCCGTCCACGAAGTCGTTCAGGTCCGGCACGTGAGCCATCACGTTGTTCGCGACCAGCAGCTCCGCTCGACGCCCTTCGGCGACCAGCTCGGCGGCCAGCGCCCGTCCGAAGAACTCCACCACGGTGTCGATACCACGCTCGCGGGCTGCCGCTGCGACGTTGGCCGCCGGTTCGATCCCGAGCGCCGGGATGCCACGGGCGATGACGTGCTGGAGCAGGTATCCGTCGTTGCTGGCGACCTCGATCACGAGGCTCCGGCGTCCGATGCCGAACCGCTCGAGCGTCCCGTCGACGTACTTGCGCGCGTGCTCGACCCACGAGTCCGAGTACGACGAGAAGTACGCGTACTCGGTGAAGATCTCCTGAGGAGCGACGAATTCCTCGAGCTGCACCAGCAGGCACTGCGCGCACACCCGCGCATGCAGCGGGTAGAACGGCTCCATCGCGCTCAGCCGCTGGGCGGGGACGTAGCTCTCGCACAGCGGTGACATGCCGAGGTCGACGAACGTGTGACGCAGCGGTGAGCCACAGAAGCGGCACGCCGGCGCCGCCCCGACCGGAGTGTCGATCGCGGCGATCGAACTGGCCGCAGGGCCGGTGCGCAGGACGGTCGTCGACCTTCCCTCCATGTCAATGCAACGGCGGCCGGCGATCAGGATTGACGTTTTGTCCGCGCGTGACCGGAAAGTGCCGGCTGCTCGCCGCGTTGGATTCGTGTGACCCGGCTCGAGAAGCGGATCGCGATCGCCACCGAGGCCGTGGGACGAAGCGGCGGCGTCGGCGTGTACGTGCTCAGCCTCGCCGCCGCGCTCGAAGCGGCCGGCTACGAAGTGATGGTGCTCACCGGCCGAATCGAGCAGGACGACCTCGGCGGCGCGCGAGCCGTCACGGTACCCGGGCTCGAGGAGCGTGAGCTGACACCCGACGCGGCCCGGCGCTACCGAGAAGCGCTCGCCGACTTCGGGCCCGACGTCGTCCACGTCCACCACCTCTATGACCCCCTGATCGTGAGCCTGACCCGAGCCCATGCGCCGGTCGTGTGGGGCGTTCACGATTACATGTGCACTGCGGGCTCGCTGTACTTCCGCCCCGGCCACGAATGCGGCAGAGCGCACGGTCCGGGATGCGTCCCGGCGTTGGCGTTGCGCGGCTGCGCACACAGCTGGAACCCGCGCGGCCGAGCCGCCGACTACCGGTTGGTGTCGCGTCTCGTCGAGCTGCTGCGCGAGGTCGACGTGGCACTCGCATTCTCCTCGGCGGTGCTGCGCAATCTCCGTACCAACCGCGTTGACGGGGCTGAGATCGCACCGTTCGTTTCAGGTACTGTCGAGGTTCGCCCGCCGGGCCTCGACGACCGGGTGCTGTACGTCGGCCGGGTGACTCGTCAGAAGGGACTCGGTCAACTGCTCCGAGCGGTTAAGGCACTCGACGACGCGACGCTCGACGTGTGTGGGGATGGCTGGTGGCAGCCTGCCGCGCAGAAGCTCGTTCACCGGCTCGAGATCGGCGACCGCGTCCGGTTTCTGGGCTGGCTGAGCGACTCCGAGCTGTCGGCCGCCTACGAGCGCGCCGCCGTCGTCGCCGTGCCATCCGTGTGGCCCGAGCCGTTCGGCATGGTCGGCCTGGAGGCGATGGCCCACGGCCGGGCGGTGGTGGCAAGCGAGACCGGCGGAATCCCGGACTGGCTCCTCGACGGGGTAACCGGCGTGCTCACACCGCCGGGCGACGTCTCCGCGCTGTCCTCGGCGCTGCGGCGGCTGCTGGGCGATCGTGAGCTCCGCCTGCAGATGGGCGCCGCCGGCGCCGAACATGTTCGCCGGCATTTCACCGCCGACGCTCACATCGCGGCGATCGAGCGGATCAACGAGCTGGCGCGCCGACGCTTCTCAGGCGTCCCCGCGGCGGTGGTTGCCTGATCCCGCGGCGGACCCCGACGCGAGTTCAAGCTGCGCAAGCAGCGTCGCCGCGACCGTCGCCGGCGCGAACAGTCGCTCGGCCTCGGCGCGCGCGAGCGCCGCGAGCCGGCCGCGGTCGCTCGTCTGCGCGCTCGCGATCGCCCCCCGGACGACCTGCTCGAAGGCGTCGCGATCACCGCGCGGAAAGACCGAGCAGACGCGCGGGTCGACGCCGTCGGCGGCTCCGACCTCGTCGCTGGCGATCACTGGCGTCCCGCCCGCGAGCGCCTCGCCGACGTTGAGCGCGAACGG
Source organism: uncultured Solirubrobacterales bacterium (assembly GCA_963767695.1). Classification (GTDB taxonomy): domain Bacteria; phylum Actinomycetota; class Thermoleophilia; order Solirubrobacterales; family Solirubrobacteraceae; genus Palsa-465. Next base: position 231,957 of record CAVYFE010000017.1, on the reverse strand, counting down.
CTCATACTGGCTCGGTTGCAGCACCGCGGCTGCATCTTGATAGAGACGAGCAAGCTCGTCCGGGGGGACGCTTCCGCAATAACGCGCGATCCGCGGGTTGAGGTCATCGAGCAGCTTGCGGTAGTCCGACCACGACGACGGCCCTCCGATCACGAGGATCTCGACCTCGCCGTGCAGGTCGTCGAGGCGGTGAGAGAGATCGACGATCAGATCGACGCCTTTGCGCACCGCGATCCGCGAGACGAACAGCAGCTTCAGCGGACCGGCACGGTGATTGCCATCGGCGCTCGGGTAAAAGCGCTCGAGGTCGATCGGGTTGACCACGATGCCGATTCGCTCTCTGGGGATGCCGTAGTCGGTGGCCAGATACTCAGCGAAGCGGCGGCTGATCGCGAGCACGCGGTCGGCGTAAGCGAGGTCGCGGCGCTGGACGGCCGTCCGGAGCGTCAGCACCGCGCGCACGAGGGCGCGGCGGCCGCGCGGCTCGATGCGGCGGGCAAAGTGCGCCTCGCGCTTGTGCCAGCGCAGCTCGCCCGCGGCGTGAGTCGACGGATGGACGACGATCGGCGGCAGCGAACCCCGCAGAGCTCGCAGTCCGCCGAGCTCGCTCTGGGAGAACTTGTAGACGACGTCGTACGGAGCCCGCGCGTGGCGATCGGCGACCGAACGCGCCAGCGTGAACTGCGCACGCAGCCGGAACAGCTGCCCCGAGAGGAACGCCATCAGCGGCGTGCGGTTGTACCAGCTGCCCCACTGCCAGCTCGTCGGTCGCAGCACGAAGCGCAGATCGTCAATGCCGAGCAGCGGCGCCGGGATCTGGTCTGGCCCCACGTCGAGGAAGCAGTCGATCTGCGCTCCCGCGCGCGCCAGCTCCCGCAACAGCTGTGTACCCACATACGGTGCGCCCCCCTCGTCGTTGGGCGTCGGGCCGAGCCAGGCGATCCTCACGGTAGCGCCGCCTCTGGCGCGCGGTGGACGAGCCGTAGCGTCGTCCCGAGTTCTGCCTTGAGCCGATCCGCGAGCCGGTACCCGAGGGCGAGCAGGGTGAGCGTGGGGTTCGACCAGCCGCTCGTCGGGAATACGGCGCTGCCCGCGATGAACAGGTTCTCGACGCCGAATACGCGACAGTCCCGGTCGACCACCCCGTCACGCGCGTCCCTTGCCATCCGCGCCGTGCCGATGTGATGGCAGCCGCCGGCGACGCGCTCCGAGAGGCGCTCCAGATCTGGGTCGAGCGGGAAGCGATTGAGGCTCCCGAGCCCGCCCGCTCTCAGCAGCGAATCGAGCCGGCCCGCGAACAGTCCCACCGTGTGGAGCTCTTCGGCCGCGACCCGCCAGTCCACGATCGCGCGGGGCATGCCGAGCGGGTCGAGCTGATGATCGAGCGTCACACGGCTCTCGCGTCTCGGGACCGTCTCGGTCTGGACGCAGAAGTACATCGGGCCGAAGCCCTCCGAGGCCTTCTCGCCCAGCACCACTCGACGGTAGGCCGCCGCACCGAGCTGCTCCGGATGTCGCGTCGCCGCCCATAGCGCGCCGGGCACTCGGGCGGGTCGTCGAGGAGCGCGCAGCGCGCCGGCCAGCTCCTTCACGGCTTGCAGAGCGACGCCGGCGTGCGGGTCGTAGCTGAGGTTTGCCCCGACGTTGAGAATCCGCTCGTGCCGCTGCAGACCGGGGCTGGCGGTCAGCTTGGCGAAGTGGCGGATCCCGGCTACCCGCTTGCTGTGGAAGAGCCGCGCGAGCGCGCGCCGGTTTGCCGGGGCGACCGGCACGTTGACATGCAGGTGCTCCTGGAAAAAGCGACCGACGAGGTCACGGTCGTTGCCCACGCCCGGTGTTCGCCGCCCCCTCGAGGCCAGCAGCAGGCGGGGGGTCTCGATCCCACCGCAGCAGATGACGTACCGGCGCGCCCGGACCCTCCCGGATCGCCCCCACAGCGAGGCGATCCTCAGCTCGTCGACCCCCGTGCCGTTCGCGCGCATCAACAGCGCCCTCGCGTTGGCGTGCAGCAGCACGGTCACGTTTGCCGCCGCGGCCAGCGCGGCACGGTGCGATGTCGCGAAGTTGGGCGCGGGGCTGAACGTCGAGAAGCGCCGGCGCACCCCCTCGGCGGACGGCGGCATCGGCAGGCCGGCGGGCCAGCCTTGCTCGTCGTATGACACCGCCGGCAGGCCCATCAGCCGCTCCGCGCGCCGGTAGTACGGCTGCAGCTGCGTCAGCGAGATCGGCCACCCGCTATGCGGAACCCACTCGCGGGTGGCGAAGTCGATCTCGTCGAGCGGAAGCGACTGCCCGGCCCAGACCGTCGTGGTGCCGCCGAATACCCGGGCCCGGCCGTCGTGGACGGTCGCGCAGCGGAGCCCCCGCAGCTCGCTGTCGTACAGGCGCTGGGTATCGGCCTCGGGGCGCTCGCCGCCGCTCTCCACTACGAGCACCGCCATGCGCGTGCCCACGAACTCGAGCGCGATCGCGATGCCCGCCGCGCCCGCCCCGACGATGCACAGATCGGCATCGAGCTCGGTCGGGGTATCGGTACTAGCGAAGTCGAGGATCACTGCACCTCACCCCCGAGGATCTGCTCGTAGGCGCCGATCAGGACCTCCCGCTGGCGCACGGGCGCGAACTCGTCAAGCAGTGCGCGACAGCTCTCCGCTGGGGCAGCCGCCGCTCGCTGGCACGCCTCGGCCAACCGCGTGGCGTGATTTCCCCACACCACGCCGCAGCCGTTGCGCTCGATCGCCTCGGCCCACCCGGAGGCGGAGGTGGTGACAACCGGCACTCCGCGGGACAGCGCCTCGAGCACCGCCACCGGGGCCGAGTCGAACTGGCTCGGTGCGCTGAGCACGTCGCAGGCCGACAGGAACGGCCCCACATCGACAAACCCCATCCCCGGCCGTCCGCCGACCGTCACGCGTTCGGACCCCGGGCCCGCGAACAGCAGGTGGAGGTCGGGCTCGGACTGGAGCCCCAGAACCTGCTCGAACCCTTTGCGTGAATCGGTCCCGCCGAGGTAGCCGACGGCGATCTGACCATCGGGCACCCCGAGCGCGGCGCGCGCTCGCGCGCGCTCGCCGGCGTCCGGCGGGCGCCATCCCGGCGCGGGTGGGCGAAAGATCCAGCCGCCGCGCGGCTCGCCGTAGTGGCGGCGAAACTCCCGCCGCAGGAACTCCGAGACGAACGACAGGTACGTCCGCGGCCGGGCGCGCCGGTACAGGCGGTCATCGGCCTGTCGCGTCGCCCACGCCTGGGCGCGGCGCAGCGCACCCTCGAGGCCGGTCGTCGGTTCGCGGATGTCGCGGGCGAAGGCTGCCTGGCTGACGAAATGCGAGGTCTGCAGATCGGCGCTCGTCGCGAGCCACGGCGAGTGCACGTGGACGACGTCCGCGGTGACGTGCCGCAGGGCGAGCCGGGCGCGCCGGCTCCACTCGAGGTGCTCGAGGAGCTTCGGCAGCCCGCGCGGGTTCTCAACCGAAACGACGCGCACCGCGGCAGCCGCGAGATCGGCCGGCACGTTGTCGCCGACGATGCACAGCCTCCAGCCCGCCTCGAGGATGAAGCGCGCGTGGGAGCCCAGCACCAGCCCCATTCCGGTCGGTCCGGCGAAGTTGTCGTGGACCAGCGCCACGGTCGGGACCGACGGGCGCCGTCCGCCGGGCGCCGTTACGATCGATCCGCGGGGCGCCGTCGGGACCGATCCGCCGGGCGCGGTTGCGAGCGATCCTCATGCCGCGCTCCGCTCGCTCGCGAACGACTCGAGCTCGCCGGCCAGCGCGTCCGTCATCGCCTGCACCCCGAACCGCTCGACCGCTGCCTGGCGCGCTGCCTGCGCCATCCGTCGCAGGCGCCGCTCGTCGGCGAGGAGCTCGCGGATCGCGGTGGACAGCAGCGCCGGCTCCGGACGGGGAACGAGCAGCCCGGTGACCCCGGGCTCGACGATCTCCCGGGGACCGGCGTCCGAGACCGCGACGACGGGCACGCCCTGGGCGAAGGCCTCGAGCAGCACGATTCCGAACGGTTCCCGCGCCGACGCGCTCACGAGCAGGTCCATCGCGGCGATGAACGGCCGCGCATCCGGAACCTGCCCGACCATCGTGACCGATTCGCCCAGCCCGAGGCGCGGGATCAGCTCCCGTAGCTGGCCCTCGTAGCCCGGTGAGAACCCGTGGGCGCTCCCGCCCACCATCACCCCGTGCGCGGGACAGCCGCTGTCGTGGAGCGCGCGCAGCGCATAGAGGAAGCGATGCTGTCCCTTCCACGGCTGCAGGCGCCCGACGATCCCGATCACCGGATGGCCCGGGCGGATGCCGAGCGCGCCGCGGTCGACCGCGCGGATCCGCCGCGTCTCAACCCCCGGGTGCACGACGAACGTCGGGCGCTTGGGCCGCACCCCCGCCTGAGCCGCGGCCGAGGCGTGAGACGAGCAGCCGACCGCGCGGGCCGGCAGGGCGGTCGCCGCGCGATCCATCCAGTGGCCGTTCGGCACGCCGTGCTGCCACCACACCAGATGGCGAGGGCCGAACCCCGCCCCGATCGCCGCCGTGGCTCCGTACAGCTGCGCCTTGGCCTGCCAATTGAGGACCAGGTCGGGATCGTGGCTGCGAATGATCCGGCTCAGGCGTCGGATCGCCGCCCCGCCGTTGCGGGGCTCGCGCAGGCGGCCGGCCGGGACCGGGAACGTTCGCAGGCCGCGCCGGCGGACCTCCTCCTCGAACGGCCCGGGCTCGAGGAACGCGACGCTGTAGCGCACGCGCCGGGCGTCGGTGTGGCACAGCACCGACCACAGCATCTCCTCGGCCCCGCCGAGCCGCTCGCGCCACGGGACGCAGACCAGTACCCGCAGCGGCTCAGACATCGAGGTGGTGCCGCAGCCGGCCGACCAGCACCGGCCAGTCGAAGCTGCGTTCGTAGAGTTGCCTGCCCGCGGCGCCGAGCTCCGCCCGGCGCTCGCCGTCCCGCACGAGGCTCGCGACCGCGCGGGCGTAGTCATCCGGTGCGCCGATCGCCACGAGCGTCAGCCCGGGTGCATCCCGGAGCACGTCGTCGCTCAGGTGGCCGGCCGTCCCGACCACCGGTACGCCGTGCTGGAGCGCCGCCATCACGCTCCCCCGGCGCGTCGAGACACCGTCCCTGTACGGGGCCAGGAACACGTCGCTGGCGGCGAGCTGCGCTGCCAGGTCATGCTCGTCGAGAAACCCGCTCGAGCGCAGGCGGACGTTGCGTCCGAGCTCCGACTGCGAGCGCTCGCCGGCCCCGAGGTCGAGCACCAGCACCGACGGCGCGAGCGCCCCGGCCGCGCGGGCCGCGGCCAGCACGTGCTCCTGGAGGCGGCCCGGATGCCGCAAGCCCAGGCAGCTGAGGACCACCGTGTCGGCGTCGGCGCCGAGCTGGTGGCGCGCCCGCTCGCGCTCGGCGCGAGCGTCCGGCAGGTTCGAGGCGACCGGAAGATGGTGAACGGGACGCCCGAGCGCGGTCCGGCGCAGCCGCTCCGTCCAGCGCTGGATCGAGCACAGCTGGACGTCGGCGGCCGCCTGCACCGCCACGAGCTGCGCGCGCTGCCAGCTCCCCATCAACGCCCAGGAGAGGCTCCGCATGTCCACGTAGGTCTCGTGGAACATGACCGCGATGCGAGGCCGGCGTCGCCTGCGCCGCAGCCGCGCCAGGAACAGCGGCAAGCCCGGTGCGAAGCCCCACCGGCCGTATGAGAACGGGTTGTACTGGACGACCAGCGCGTCGAGCTCGGTCGCGTCGAGCGCGCTTGCGGCACGCCCGTTGGTGGCCTTCGGAACCCCATCGGCCCACTGCAACAGCTCCGCGTCAACCGCCGCCTCACGGAGCGCCACCAGCAGCCGGCGCGTGTAGTCGCGGATCCCGTCCGCCTGGGTCGTGCTCCGCGCCACGACCAGCCCGACACACCGACCAGCCGCGATCTCAGCCATTGGCCATCAGCGCGCGACGGTCGATCGGCGCTCCGAAGCGCGTCGGCTCTGGATGCGCCACCGGGGCTTGCCGGTCGACGAGCCACCACGCGATCACGCCCGCCGCCAGCCACAGATACGGAGCGTTAGGGGTCGAGGTGGTATTGACGCCGACGAACCAGTTGACCGCGAAGGCGAACAGTGGCGCCGCCAAGCCGGCCATCAGCACGACGGTCTGGCGGTCGGGCTCTCGCCTCAGTCCCTTCACCACCGCCGAGCACAGCGCGACCTGGAAGGCGAGGAACAGCAGCAGGCCTGGAACTCCGAGCTCGACGATCAGGAACGTGAACTGGCTCTCGGCGTCCCACTTGGTCACGACGCCGCCGGCCTTCCCGGCCGCGGGTCCGACCGTGCCCAGGCCCGCCCCGAACGGGATCTTGCCGATGTAATCGAATGTCTTGGACCACGTGGTCGAGCGCGAGGTGTAGATGGTCGAGGCCGCCTTGCCCGGAGCGATCGACGTGTAGCGGTAGAACGTGTTGCTGTTGTAGTTGCCGATCGCCACCACCGCGGCGCCGGCCAGCGCCACGACAAGGCACAGGGCAAGGAGCGCCCGCTTGGCCTGCCCTCCCACGGCCATCAGCCCCAGCATCGCGACCAGGGCCACGATCGCGCTGATCAGCGACGAGCGCGACTCTGCGGTGAGCACGCCGATGGCGGCGCCGATGATGCCGAGCACGATCAGCGACATGAGCCACCGCCGTCGCCTGTAGGTCATCAGCAGGGCGATCCCCCCCGGCAGCGCGCAGGCACCGAGAATGCCGCTGAATCCCTCGTCCGCACCGAGCCCCGGTGGTCTGAGCTGGGGCTGGCCGTTGGCGCCCTGAAAGAGCGATGGCGCCGGGCCTTTGACGAGGCCGGCGTAGCCAGGACCCCAGGCGGCCAGCTGGTCCGGACTGAGCGTGCTCTGGTAGGCGGCCACGGCGCCGTTGATCGCCGCGACCGCGAGCATCAGCGCGAAGAACGCGTGCAGTGAGGCGCGCGTGCGCAGCAGCGCATAGCCGAGGAAGAACAACGGGACGAACTCCAGGTGCTGGCGAAGCGACGCGACCGCGTGGGACATCGACTGGTCGCCGGGATTGGCGAGCTGGATCAGCACGATCGCGATCCACGCCAGGACCCATCCCCCCAGCGCGGGCAGCCGGAACGGCCCCGGCGCGCGCAGCGCCACGCCGATCGCCACCGCGTACAGGAACACGTCGCGCACCAACGTCGCCGCCTGGCCGCCGGTCTTGAGCCTGACGACGCCATCGAGCAGCCCGATGTAGAGCAGCACCACAGCCAGGGCGAGCCGCGCCCGGTTGGTCATCGCGCACCAGGCCGGGATCCCGATCGCCAATCCAGCGAGCGGGAGCGGCAGGCCGCCCGACGGAGCCTTCACCGCCAGGGCCACGCCGGTGCCAACCGTCAGCGCGCACGCGAGCGAGATGATCGCGATCCGCCGGATCGCTCCCAGCCGGGGGTCGCGAAGCGCCTCGGCCATCTGATCTCAGGCGCTCGCTCCGACGTAGTACGGGCGGCGCCCGAGCTCGGACTCGTCGCGGACGCCGTTCGCCACCACGCCGACCACGTTGACGCCCTTGACTCGCTCGAGCGCTTGGCGGCAGCGCTGCGCCGCCTCGCGGGTCGTGAAGTCCGAGCGCGTGACAACGACGACGGCGTCGACGTTGGTGGCCACCGGGATCGCATCGCTCACGGTCAGGATCGGGGTGGAGTCGATCAGCACCACGTCGTAGGTCTCGGCGGCCTCCGCCAGCAGCGAAGTGAACTCCTCACCGCCCAGCAGCGCCGCGGGATCCGAGGTCCCGCTGCCGCTGGTGAGCACGTGCAACACGGGCGCGCCATGCGCGCTTCGGTCCCCATTCGGCATGCCGAGTGCGGGCTCCAGGTCGCCCGGCTGGACCTGCTGGGTCGCGTCGGACAAGGAGAGCGCGGAGCGCAGAACGTCCGACAGGCCTGGCACCAGCGGAGCGTCGAACAGTTCGTGGATCATCGGCCGCCGCAGATCGGCGTCGATCACCAGCACGCTCCGGGCGCTGTCGAAGTAGCCGAGCGCGAGGCTCTTGACGAGCGTGCTCTTGCCCTCGCCGGACATCGCGCTGGTCACCAGCACGGTCCGCGGCGGGTCGGCGGCGCCGGCGTGGTCGAGCATCGTGCGCAGGCCGCGGACGCCCTCCATGATCGAGACCGGCACTCGCGTTCCCGACCGGGTCGCCGTGTGCGCCTTACGGCTGAACGGGATCTCGGCCAGCAGCGGCAAGCCGTACTCGGACTCGACGACCGGCGGCCGCAACCGCCGGTCGAACGCCTCGAGTCCCTGGATCAGGATGCACGCCAGCACGAGCCCGAGAACACCCGCGAAGATCGCGTTGCGCACCGGACTGGCGCCGCCGTTGCGCGGCACGGTCGCGGGGTCCACTTGCTGTACCGGTGGCGGCGTCGCCGCCGCGAGCTGCAGGTTCTGTAGCTCCGTCTCGAGATTCGCGCGCAGGTTCTGGTTGGCCAGCGTGCGCGGGGTGTGGGCGAGCTGAGCGTTGACGCTGTTCCGTTGAGCGGCCAGCAGCGCGCGCGTCTCGTTGGCGTTGAGCGCCGCGAACGCGGTGGCGAACTGGTTGGCAACCGCCGCCGAGCGCTGGGGATCGGAGGTCGTCGCGCTGATCGTCACGAAATCGGAATCGGTCGACGGCGTGACCGTGATCAGCGACAGCAGATTGCGCGGATCGCCGCGGTAATGGAGGCTCTTCGCGACGGCTGTGGCGACCGCGGGGGTTTGCAGGAGGGTGGCTTCGTTGGCCAGCCGCCGCGACGCATCGGTCTCCGGGTCGGTGCCGATCACCGGCGTCGATCCCGCCGCACGGACGAACACGCTCGTGGTCGCCACGTACTTGGGACGCTGACCCTTGTAGTACTCATAGGTTCCCGCGGCGACCGCCACGACTATCAGCGCGATCAGCCACCAGCGACGACGGAACGGCTGGAGCATTTGTCGGACGTCACGGCTTTGCGGCTGCATCAAGACCTTCCTCGGATCTGGGGACAGTGGTACCGGCATATGCCGCGCAGCCCGCCTCGGTCACGAAGGCGCTGACTGCTCTTTGCTCTCTGGCGAAGTCGAAGACCGCGGCGAGACGAGGAACCCGCGCTCGCCTGGCCGCTACATCCGCGCGGTCAAGCGTCGTCAAGAAATCGGCCATGCCGGCGAGGTAACGCGGATCCCACGGCGCCGCACCCGCGATCCTCCAGAGCCAGCCGTCGTCGAGGTCGTAGGCCACCGGGAGCTGACCGGTCACCACCGGAACGCCGGCCCCCAGGTACTCGCTCAGCTTGGTCGTGTAGCGGAGCGCGCCGACCTCGTCGAGGCTCTGGGGAAGGCTTGCCACGTCCATCGCGCACACCATGCTCGCCACCTGCTCGCGCGGTACCGGGCCGGTCATCAGGATCCGCCGCCCCAGCTCTGACCCGGCGAGCCGCTCGAGCCGCGGCCTCCCATCCCCGCCGCCCACGATCAGAATCCGCAAATCTTCTCGCGAGGTTCGGCGCAGACTGTCGACCAGCTCTCGGCCGTAGGCGTAGGAGCGTCGCGAGTTCCACTTCAGCGAGCCCACGAGCCCCACGACCAGGGCGTCCTCGGGGATCCCCAGTCGCCGGCGTGCGTCGGCTCGCCGCTCGAGGCGCTGGTCATCGGACATCCCGTCCGCGAACCAGTGGGCGGCGGTCACGCCTCTGCGTGCTCCGAGCGTGATCGCCCGTCCCACCAAATACGGTGACCAGCCGATGTACCCGGCCGAAAGCTTGCACAGCAGGCGCTCGTAGAGTCGTCCCGGTCCCGCCAGCCATGGGCTGATGAGCCCCAGATACGGACCGACGGCATCGCCGCTTGAGAACACGAACGGGATCCCCCCGATCACGCGGGCGGCCAGCACCGCAGCTCCGCCGGCCACGCCCGTCCCCTCCATCACCACGACGTCGGGCCGCGCACGCAAGATGTCGCCCAGCACCGCAGCGCACGACTGCGCCTTGTGCGAGCGATCGAACCGCAGCCGGGTCGGTCGCAGCGGAGCCAGAAGGGCGGCGATTCTCGCCTCATCGCCGCTGCCCTCGCCCTGCGTCGCGAAGTAGGCGACCCGCGGCTCTGCGCTCGGTTGCGTTTGGGTCGAGCTCATCTCAAGCCACACTCACCGCTTGGCCCAGGAGGTCGTGGTAGAGCGCGCTTACGCCGGCTCCTTGCTGGTCCTGGCCGAAGCGCTCGACCGCCGCGATCCGTGCCGCCGCGCCGATCGCTCGCCGGCGGGGCTGGTCAGCGAGCAGCCCGGCGATCGCGGCCGCCAGCGCCTCGGGCCGGCGCGGGGCGACCAGCACCCCGTCGACACCGTCGTGTGATGATCTCCGCCGGGCCGCCGACCGATGTGGCCACCGTCGGCGTGCCCATCGCCATCGCTTCGACGACCGCGCGGCCGAACGGCTCATCCCACGAGGGGAGCAGCGCCACGTCGCAGGCGCGCAGGATCTCGGCCACCTCCTCGCGCTCGCCGAGGAACCGGACGGCGTGGCCGAGCCCCAGGTCGGCCACCGTCTCGTGGAGGCGGCGCAGATAAGAGCGGTTGTCATAGCGCGTCGCGCGCGCGACGAACTTGGGCTCGCCGACCAGGATGAGCACGGCAGTCGGGTGCGTCGCGCGGACGCGGGCCAGCGCGCGGATCGCCTCCTCCTGTCCCTTCCACGGGGTGATCTGGCCCACGAGCGCGAGCGCCAGGTCGTCCTGCGCGAGCCCGAGCCGCGTCCGGGCGGCGCGCCGATCGATCCGGGCCGGGTCCAGCCGGGCGAGATCGACCGGGTTGTCGATGACCTCCAGCCGGGGCGCGGCGCCGTCGGGATCGAACGCGTGCGCGACGTGGCGAGAGATCGCGATCACCGCGCTCGCCCGGACGGCGAGCGAGTTCTGCAGCCGTCGCGTCAGCGGCGATGGCGGCAGGCAGTCGCGCACGTGCAGGACGAGCGGGCGACGCAGCCCGCGCGCCACGGGCTCGGCGATCATCCCCGCCCGGATCGAGTTCGCGTGCACGACGTCCGGCTGCCACGCGCGGGCCACGCGCAGGACACCCGCGGCGGCGGCCGCCATCGCGCCGAGCGCGACCGGCGTGTGCACCGGGTGGAGCTTGAGGCTGCCCACCGACTCGGCGATCGGCACGGCCGGCACGCCGCGCGCCGCCGCGCGCTCGTGCAGCGGTCCCGGCGGGCAGGCCAGCCGCGTCTCGACGTCCGCCGGGAGCGAATCGAGCAGGCCCAGCAGCGACCGCTCGGCCCCGCCCACCAGACCGGTGTGATTGACGTACAAGACCCTCACGCCACCGTCTCCGCGATCAGGTCCTCGATCCGGCGGGCGATGTTGGGCCAGGCGAACGCGCGCGCGTGCTCGCTGCCCGCGGCTCCCATCCGAGCGGCCGACGGACGATCGAGCAGCAGGCGGCTGATCGCGTCGGCGACCTGCACGTGATCGGTCGGCTCGACCAGCAGCCCGGTCGCCCCGTCCACCACGGCGTCCAGCGCGCCGCCGGCGCGGCCGGCGATCACCGGCAGTCCGTGGACACCCGCCTCGAGGTAGGCGATCCCAAACCCCTCACCCCCACCGCCGTTTGCCGGCACCCGGCTCGGCATCGCGAACACGTGCGCGCGGTTCAGCCAGTGATCGCGCTGCTCGTCGCTGACCGTGCCGCACAAATGAATGGCGTCGGCCACTCCCTGCGCAGCCGCGAGCTGCTCGATCTGCCGCCGCAGCGAGCCGTCACCGACGATCACCCACTGCGCATCCGGCACTCGGGAGCGCACGAGCGCCATCGCCCGCACCATCACGTCGTGTCCCTTGTGGCGGTCCTCGAGCCGAGCGACCGTGACGACGGTGGGCGTGGCCAGCCGCTCTGTCGTCGGCGGCTCGCCCCAGTCGACTCCCGGCGGGATCACCCGGATGCGCTCGGTGTCCGCTCCCACCGCCGCCGCCAATCTGGCCGTGTACCGGCTGACGGCCACGGTCCGATGGCTGTGGCGCATGGCGAAGCGAGCCAGACGCGGCCTCGCCGGCACTTCCTTGGCGTGCAGGTACGTGATCGCGGGGATGCCCAACGCGCGCCGGATCGCGGCGGCGGCCGGCCCGGCCACGATGTGCATGGCGAGGACGACGTCGGGCCGGAACCGCCGGGCGGCCAGGAGCGCCGCCGCGTCGAGACGGAGGATCGCCACGCGATGGTCCCGGCCCGTGGGAACCCGGTGCACGTCCAGGCCGTTGGCGGCGTCCCACCGGCGGGCGTCCGCCTTGTCGAGTGTCAGGACCCGGCTGGTGGCGTGGGCGAAGTGGGTGACCAGCCTGTGGGCGACGCGCTGGATGCCGCCCGGTCCGGGTGGGAAGTCCGGCGTGATCAGGAGCACGCGCAACGAGCTCATCAGCGGCTCGCTGCCGGTTCGGCCGTCATCGGATCGCCTCCCGGGGCGGAGGACAGCGCCGTCCACGCCAAGCCCTCGGCCGGATCGAGCAGGATCGCGGCCGCGTCCTTGCGCGAGCGGACGCCGAGCTTCGCGAACGCCGACGTCACGTGGGTCTTGACCGTGCTCTCGGCCAGGTACAGCCGCCCGGCGATCTGGCGGTTGGTAAACCCTGCCACCAGCAGCTCGAGGACCTGCTTCTCGCGGTGCGAGAAGGTGGGCTTGGCCACCAGCCGCCTCGTCACCCAGGGTGCACATACGAGTCCGGCAACCACCGCCCCGACTGCCGCCGCGAGCGCGTGTGGCTCGGACACGAAGGCCTGAGCTCCCGCGTTGAGCGCTTGGCGAGCGAGGACGCCGCGGCCGTCACGCGCGATTACGACGATGCGCGCGTCCGGAGCCACGCGGTGCACGGAGCGCACCGCCGTCAACCCGTCCACGCGATCGAGATCGGCGGCCAGAACGATGACCTCGGGCGGGCTTTCCGCCAGCTCGCCGATCCGCAGCAGCGGCAACACGCCCGCACTCGGCGGCAGGCCGCCATCGGCCAGGATCGAGACGAGCGCGGTGGGGTCGTGGCCTGAGTCGTGGACCACCGCGAGCCGAGGCTCCCGCGCCCGTGAGGGACGCCGCAGCGAGAGATACGGATCCGCCAAGGCGTTGCTCATGGCGGCCTCGCGAACCGTCGCGTGGCCGGTGAGGCGGCCGCCGAGCTACCGCGAGGCGGGATCGCGCCGGCGGTGGCGATCACCTCGCCTGCTCGCCACCGGCGGTTCCTCACGCCGCCGCCAGCTCGCGCGTCGGACAGGTGTAGGGACCCGACTCGAGTGCCTCCAGCTCGCGTTGCAGCGCGCGGCGGCCGCGGTGATGAAGGCCGTGAACCGAGCCCTCACTGCGACCCATCCGGGCCGCGATCTCCCACGGCGCGAGGCCCGCGACGTGGCGCAGGAACACCACCTCGCGCTGCTTGGGGGGAAGCATCTCGAGGGCTGTGCGAACCGTGTGCGCCCGGTCGAGGTCCGTATCCGCGGTGGTGTCCGGATCGATCACCGTCTCCATCGGAGTGAGGCGATTGGCGCGCATGTGATCGATCGCCACGTTGTGGGCGAGGCGCAGCAGCCAGGAGAAGAACGGCACGCCACGGTCGTCGTACTTGACCAGCCTGGTCATCAACTTGGCGAACACGTGCTGGGTAACGTCCTCGGCCTCGTGGTCGTCGCGGACGATCGAGCGCACGTAGCCGTAGACGTTGTAGGAGTAGCTGACGTACAGGAAGCGCAACGCGTCCTGATCGCCCTCCTTCGCGAGCGCCACCGCGACGCGGGTCTTGCTCATCGTCTCCGGCGAGTCGTCGAGCGCGGTCCTGCTCTTGAACCCGACCTGCCAGCGGGTCCTGGTCACCGCTTCCTGGATCACTGCCGTTCCCCCTTGCTGGGGATCGCGGCCGTCGCGCCCGGCAAGCTCCGCCTGCCGTTCGCTCGCCGACGCCCCGCTGCGAGATCACGCTGCCCCGTCAAAGTGCGACGAAGTGAACCTCGTCCAGGGGGGGCCGACTAGAGGGAAATTTCCTATGGCGGATCATGGCCCCGGCTTCGGCGATGGCGCGTACGAAGGCATCACATACGCCGATGGCTGGTCTCGGTTAACCCGATGGCCCGCCGTCGGTTAGTTCCGATGCCCGCCGTGGGGTCCGCGAGACGAGGCTGGGCGAGAAACGGGAACATGAGGCACGTTTCGCGCCCAGCCTTCGCAGATCGAGGCCGGTCCCCGTTGAGACGGGCTATTAAGCGTGCCGCTCGATGACGAAAGTGCGCGTGCCGATCATCGGCCCGTACCGCGCGGCAGACCGTCGTCCGTAGCCAGGCCAGACATACCAACGGTAGGTGCCCGGACGCAGCCGGTAGTGGTGCCCGCGGAACGACCACTTGTAGGGCAGCTGCAACCCCGCTCGCGCCGGCCACAGGCTCAGCACCTCACGGTGCCCACGCCAGAGCTGGACGTTGTAGTAGGTGGCTCGGCGATTGGCCGTCCAGAGCAGCAGCGGCGGGGCGGTCAGGACCGCTCCGTTCACCGGCGCAAGGAGCCGTACTCCCGGCCGGGCCGTGATCGATTGCGTCGAGGCGATCCCGGCGGCGTCGGTCGCTGTCAGCGTGTATTGGTACCTGACGCCGTTGCGGACGCGGCCGTCCTTGAACGAGGTAGCGCCGCCCTGATAGACGACGCTCGACGCCTTGCCGTGTAACCCGGGTCGCCGGACGATCTGGACCCCCACGACCGGAGCAAGACTCGCGGTCGTCCAGTTCAAGAACGCGTAGTGGTCACCGGAGTTGGCGCTGGCGCCGAGCGAGGGGGGCGTGGCGTCGTACGCGAACGGCGCACTCGAGGTGGCGACGGTTTTGCCGGCGTTGTCGGTGCAGCTGCCGGCGACGGTCGTGCCCGGTGTGGCGGGGCCGGCGTAGGTCGCCGTCGTGCACGACGCGATGCCGGAGAACGAGCTGCCAGCGAAGGCGATCGTGACCGGATGGTTGTACCAGCCGTTGGAGTCCGGGGCGCGGGTGAAAGCAGCCGAGGCGGTTGGGGCGCTCGTTTCGATGTGGAGCGTGTACCCCTGACTAATCGTGGTCTGACCCCACGTAGCCGAACAAGACACTTGAGCCACGCTGTTCGAGTCGTAGTGATTTGCGATATCGAGCGGGCACCCGGCGCTATCCGCCGGCGGGTCTGCTTGCCAGGTCACGGTGAGAGCGCTCGGGTACCACTCGGTCGAGTCGCATGTCTGCGAATGACCTGCCCATGTGCATGTTGCCGAGATCGAGTCGCCTGTCGCCCACGCCACCGCCGCCCCCGCCAACCACACCCCGAGCGCCAGCCCGAGCGTGGCCAGAAAAACCCCGCGCCGGCGCCTCACCGCCCCCATCCTTCCCACCCCTCGTCGCCGAGACGCGCCAGCAGCCTCAGCAGCGACGAGCTCGCCAGGACGAGTACCACCAGCGCGAGCGCGCCGAGCAGCAGCAGCGTGCCGTCTACCTTCGACAGCGGGCCGAGGGCGCCGGTGATCAGCGGACGCAGCAGCGCGAGGCTGTGCGCCAGCATGAGCGGGAAGGCAAGATGGGTGGCCGTGGCCGGCGCGTGCGCCGGCGCCCGGGATGAATGGCTCGGCCGATGCGTCGACGCCACCACCCGGTGCAGGCGAGTCGTGTACGAGACGGCCACCCGGACCGGCGCGTGCGCGACTGGGCGCGGCCTGCTGGAGCTTCGGACGAGGGGCCGGGCTGGCGCGCGGACCGTCGTCGTCCCCGCTTGCGCAGCCGGCGTCACCGGCGGCGTTGCCGTCGGCGACGGGATCGTGCCTTGGCTCGCGCTGGGCGCCGGCGATGGTTGAGCGGTCGGGGGGTTGGCCGGCGGCGCCGCCTGCGGCGCTGGGTCGGCCGCTGCACTTCCGGCCGAACTGGCGGAGGCCGCCTGTGGAGCCGGACTAGGAGATGGATCGGGCGACGCGCTCGGGCCGGCCGCACCAGCTGGGGTCGGCACCAGGAGCGCCAGCAGCAGCCCGACGAGAAGGATCTCGCACAGCCGCGCGAGCGCCAGGCAGGGCGTGGTGCCGGTCCGCCGCGTCATGGGCCCTCGCGCTGTCGGCACCAATTGATTCCTCGCACTCTGAGAAAAACCTACGGTCCCCACCTATCTCCGCTTTCGCCAACCCTGCCGTGCAAGATACGCCTCAAATGGCGCCAGATCAATCCACCCCCTATCCCGCAGCGCTCGCCGTTCGCTGCTCGCCGGCCGACCACGGGGGATCGGCCAAGAATGCCATGAACGCAGCACCCGGTGCCGTGAGCTCCCTCACGGCGGACTGCAGTACGTAGATCGGGCGCAGCATTCGCTCCACCCCGAGCAGGCGGAACGCGACCAATTCACCTCGCTGGACGGCGTCGCGGACGAGCAGCCGGGACGTGAAGCTGACGCCGAGGCCGTCCGCGACGGCTCGCGTTATGGCGTCGTAGGAGTCGAACATCCAGACCCGGGTCGGCCGATAGCCGGCCCCTCCGAGGTAGCGCTCGGTCACGATCCTGGTGCTGGACGACTCCGCCCCGACCAGCAGCGTGTGGCGGCCGAGCTCCGCCAGCGTGACGAACCCGCCATCGAACTTGAGCTGCCCTGGGGGCGCGATTCCCACCAGCTCGTCCAGCAGGATCTGGCGGCTGATGATCGGCTCGGAAGCAGGAACCTCGGACGCGATGCCGATGTCGGCGCTACCCCTCACGACATCCCGCACAACCGCCTGGCTTGGACTGGTCCGCAGGTTGACCGCGATGCTCGGATGATGGTCGGAATACGCGCGCAGGACCGCTGGCAGCAGCAGCAGACTAGGCGTGAGGCTCGCGGCCAGAAACAGCTCGCCGCCGCTGCGCCCGTCGAGCGCGTCCAGATCGCGGCGCATGCTGTCCAAGGTCGCCAGCACGCGGTCTGCATGAGACGCCACGACCTTCCCCGCGGCGGTCAGGCGGCTCCCCCGTCCATGTCTGGTCACCAGTCGTTGGCCGGTCGCCGTCTCGAGCGTGCGCACGTGCATCGAGGCCGACGGCTGCGCGATCGCGCACGCCTCGGCCGCAGAGGAGATCGACCCGGTCCGCTCGATCTCGAGCAGGAGCCTCAGCCTCAGCGGATGGACATTCTCCAGCTGCAGCTCCCGCATCCCACCTGCCAGCGGTACGACGTTCGCTCCTGCCATCGGCGCGCTTGCTGGACGGGTGCCCAGTTCCTCGTCTGCCGGTGGTCCGGCCAGTGTGCCCGGGGTCGCCGCCCAGCCGTTCTCGGGTCGCTCCGGGAGCAGCGCCTCGTCCAGCCGTTCCATCGAGCGCTCGACCTGGCGAGGCCTGTGCACCATGCGCGGCCGGCGCATGATCCTAGGCTCCATCGGGGAGACCGGCGCCCGAGCCCGCCACACCTGCGACCAGATCCAGGACCGCGGAACGAGCCAGCTGAGCCAGTTTCGCGTCGCCGGACTGTTCGGCGCGGCGGAAGGCAGCCTCGGCGCCGGCGAGATCGTCTTTCTCTTCGAGGAGCACGCCGAGGTTGAAGGCCCCGTTCGCTTCGCCGCGGCGGTCCGCTCGGCGGTAGGCCGCTTCGGCGCCGATCCGGTCGCCCTGTCCCTCGAGCAGGACGCCGAGGTTCGAGGCGGCTGCGGCGTGCCCGCGCTCGTCGGCGTTGCGGTAGGCAGCCTCGGCGCCGGCGAGATCGTCTTGCTCTTCGAGGAGCACGCCGAGGTTGAACGCCCCGTTCGCTTCGCCGCGGCGGTCCGCTCGGCGGTAGGCCGCTTCGGCGCCGATCCGGTCGCCCTGTCCCTCGAGCAGGACGCCGAGGTTGGAGGCGGCCGCGGCGTGGCCGCCCTTGTCGGCCTGGCGGTAGACAGCTTCGGCGCCGGCTAGATCGCCCCTCTCCTCCAGGGCGACTCCGAGCGCAAACGCGCCTCGAAAATCCGTAGTGTCAC
The DNA here is from genome assembly GCA_963767695.1 of uncultured Solirubrobacterales bacterium. Taxonomy (GTDB): domain Bacteria; phylum Actinomycetota; class Thermoleophilia; order Solirubrobacterales; family Solirubrobacteraceae; genus Palsa-465. Next base: position 214,017 of record CAVYFE010000017.1, on the reverse strand, counting down.
TTGCGATATCACCCGCTGTGACGGGCGTTCGGTCCGTTTTTCCCCCGCTCGGGTATCCGGGCTCGCGGCGGCCCTCGAGTTCATAGCCCCTCGTTACGCCGCCGGCGCCAGTCGTGATGTCGTGCTCCTCGGCTGTGTCCGGCTTTCCCACCGCGCCGTGCGGCCTGAGGCTCGCGGCCTGGTGCCCGACGCCGGCGGCCAGGCCGGCTGCTCCCTGCCCGAGCGCCGCTGCTCGCTGCCCGAGGCCGCTTCCGAGGCTGGCGGTCCTCTGCCCCGCGCGTGCTGCTACGCCGGGAGCGTGCTGTCGGAACGTGCTCGCGGTGCCGGCCGACTTCCGGCCAAGACCGCTTGCCAGAAGGGCTGCCCGGTGCCCGAGGCCGGCGGCCACCCCGGCCGCCCACCGCGCAAACCTGACCGCGAGGCTGGCCGCGAGCCGCCCAAACCTGACCGCGAGGCGGGCCGCCAGCCGTCCAAACCTGACCGCGAGGCTGGCCGCCAGCCGCCCAAACCTGACCGCGAGCGTGGCGGCCCGCCGTCCGAGCTCGGCCGCAACGATGTCCGCCCGCCGCCCAAGCCGGATCGCGACCGTGGCTACCCGGTGCCAAAAGCTCGCCGCCTCACGGGCCGCCCGCTTGCCAAAATCGCCGACCACGCTTGCCGTGTCGGCCGCGAGCGTCCCGGCCGTCCGCCAGCTGTCGCCGCCGCGACGTCGCACATAGAGCACGGCGCCCACCAAGAGCCCGACGGCGAGCACCACGAGGAGCCAGATCCAAGCGCTCGGCGATGAGCCTGAGCCGTGGCCTGCGCCATGGGCCGGCGCCCGAGTCGGAGTCGGAGTCGCCGGCGCGGAACTGGTCGGCGTGGAGCTCGCCGTGGCCGGCGGCGCCGCAGTCGCCGGCGTCGTGGCTGGTGGCGCCGCAGCCGTCGGCGTCGTCGCCGGTGGCGCTGCAGTCGTCGGTGCCGATGCGCTCGGCGGGGGCGCCGGCGCGACCGGCGCTGCCGTCGTGCCCCCGGGCTTGACAGCGGCCGGGTGGTGCGGGCCGGTGTGGAGACGAAGGTCAGCGAACATCCGCGATCCGACGATGCCGTTGACCCGCAAGCCGCTATGCGCCTGATAGCGGCGAACCGCCCTTTCCGTGCGGGGACCGAAATGGCCGTCAACTGGCCCGGGCGAATATCCCGCCTTCGCGAGCAGACGCTGGAGGTCGCGCACGACCCGCGAGCCCGCCGGCCCGGCACCCGCGCCCGGACCGAGCGCGACGCCGTGGCCGGTGAGCGCCGCCAGCGTACGCGGGCCGGCGACCCCGTCGACCTGCAAGCCGGAGTTCGCCTGATAGCGCATCACCGCGCTCGCGGTGTCGGGGCCGTAGCGACCATCGATTGGACCCGTCGCGTACCCCGCCTCGCCGAGCAGTCGTTGCAGGTCGCGGACGAGCCGCGACCCCCCCGCCCCGAACCCAACGCCCGGACGCAGTAGGAGGCCACGGGCGGCGAGCGCCGATCGCACCTCCGCTTGGGCCCGGGTCGTCGAGCTTGCGTGGGCGGACGCGGCGGCTGTTCCGAAGGCAGCAGGTACCAGCGCGAGAAGCGTCGCCGTCATTAACGGCGCGCCGACATACGCATGGATAAGTTGTCGCCGCTTGATCTGCATGTCAGACCGAGCTCGCTCGAATAGCTCCCTAAACAGCCCTGTTGCGATCCGTGTCGCTTAGTAACTCCCCAAACAGCCCCGATCCGATCCATTTCGGCGCTGAAGCAAGGCTGGTACTGTGAGATATCGGACGACACGCCGGCCGATATGGGGCACACTGCGTTGGTGGGATCATCTAGCTCGGTCTCTGCGAAGGCGTCGCGGGAGCGCTTGATTGCGGCTCACCTCCCGCTCGTCCGGTCGATCGCGCGCCGCCATGCCGGCCGGGGTGAGGAGCTCGAGGACCTGGTTCAGGTAGGCGCGGTCGGACTCGTCAAGGCGAGCGATCGCTTTGACCCAGCCCGCGGGGTTGCCTTCGCCACTTTCGCCTCGCCCGTGATCGAAGGCGAGATCCGGCGCCACTTGCGCGACCGAACGCGCCCGGTCCGGATCCCGCGCGAGCTGGAACGGATCCGGAGCGAGCTTCGCCGCCGCCGGGACCAGCTCGCCTCCGAGCTCGGACGTCCCCCGACGGTGCAGGAGCTGGCCGAGGCGCTCGGTGTGGATGAAGTCGAGATCGACCGCGCGCTGATCGCCGAACGTGCCCGGGATTCTGTTTCGATCTCATCCGACGGCGAGACGATGGAGCTCCCGGCCGATGCTGAGACGCTCGCCTCGAGCGACGACCGACTGCTTCTCGCCGCCAGCGTTCGTTCCCTCGACGAGCGCGAACGTCGGATCGTGCTCCTTCGCTTCCATGCTGACATGACGGAGCGCCAGATCGCACGCGAACTTGGCATCTCCCAGGCGCATGTATCACGGCTGCTCGGTGGGGCGCTTGCGAAGCTGCGCACGGAGCTTGACAGCACGGGTGATAGCGCCACCGACGGCGATATCGCATCCGATACGGCCATTCCCGACGGTTCCGACGGGGCTCGAACTAAAATCTCCCGCGTGGGCGAGTCCGAGAACCTCACGCTCGCGCAATATCTCGAGCTCCCCTATCACCTCGACGTGCGGTCCGAGCGCGACGGCACCCGGTCGTGGTGGACCGGGACCGTCGAGGAGCTGCCCGGCTGCGCCTCAAAAGGGAACACCCCTGAAGAGGCGGCGGCTCGCTTGCGGACGGCGATGGAGTCATGGCTGAGCTCGGCGATCGCCGACAAGCGGGAGATCCCGGTGCCGGGCCAGGAGGCCACCAGGTCCAGGGCGGCCCACAGCTACAGCGGCCGGTTCCTGGTCCGCATGCCGAAGTCGCTGCACGAGCAGCTGGCGCGTACGGCAGAGCAAGAGCAGATGAGCCTCAACCGGCTCGTCACCGATGAACTCGCCGGGGCGGTCGCCCGCAGGGACCCGGGGAAGCCGACCTCAAGCGCACAACGTTCGCGCCCCGAGGTCGATCGCGAGGCCGGCTCGCCCCGCACCCCGACGCGTTCGCTGCGGCTCGCGCTGGCGACGAATCTGGTCGTCGTCGTCCTCGCCGGGGTGATTGCGGTCGTGCTGCTCGTGCTGGCGCTACAGCGGGTCTGAGGACGGCGCCCGATCCAGACGGCCCGCTCCGAGGCTGGCCGCGAAACGGGCCTCCTGCTCCCGTAACACGGCCAGCCTCTTCAAATCTGGGGCTGTCCGACATGACCGGACGTAGTCGGTTTGGCTAACGTTCGGGAGGTCCACCTACAGAGGAGCGCGCATGCCAAATCCGGTCGTGCATTTCGAGGTAGTTGGCAAGGACGCCGCGACGCTGAAGGAGTTCTACGGCGGGGCCTTCGGCTGGCAGCTGCAGGACGTGATGGACGGGGCCTACTACATGGCCAACACCGGCGGCGAGGGGGAGATCCCCGGTGGCATCGGCGCCGCGCCCGACGGGGGCTCCGGCCACGTCATGTTCTACGTGCAGGTCGACGATCCGGCCGCCGCGCTCGAGAAGATCAAGTCGCTGGGCGGCAGCACGGTCAGCGAGCCGATGGAGGTGCCGGACGGGCCGACGATCGCGCACTTTGCCGATCCCGAGGGCCACGTCGTCGGGCTCGTCAAGGCGACGTAGGAGTGACTGCCGTGTGACGGACGGTCCGCGAACCGCCCAGGCAGATCGTGGGCGGGGGCGGGCCGTCCGGCCGGCCAAGCAGACCGCCCGCTCAGTCCTCGACAGGTGCGCCACCGCGCCGCTCGCGCTGCAGCCGCGCGATCCGTCCGCCGGCGGCGGCCAGCAGCATCCCGATGATCGCGGTGATAACCGCCAGGAACGGGGGGAAGCTGCCGAGCGAGACCTTGGCGTGGGTGCCGGCGAGGGCGTGCGCGACGAGCAGTGCGGTGCCGTAGATCGCGCCACCGAAGAAGCCCCGATCGGCGCCGCCCCAGCCGTCCCGGTGCTCGAAGCCCGAGAGAAAGCCGCCGATCGCCGCCACCACGGCCACCGCCCAGTAGGCGGCGCTCGACACTCCGATCAGGACTCCGGCGAGCCCCCCGAGCAGCGCCGGCACGACCCCGCCCAAGAGGATCTGGGCTGGGAGAGAGCGGTCGCGGAACAGCACGGGTGTAAGCATCGATTCTCTCTGACGGTTGGCGGCAAGCCTACTGCGAGGTGGGGTCCACGGGGCTCGGCTTCACTTGGACGCCGAGGAGGGCGAGGGGTCGCGGTTCATAAGCAGCCCGTGGCCGAGCCACCACCGCGCGTGCGCGAGCAGCCGCGCGGGCGGGAACCGAGCCGGATCGGTCAGGACGAGCCGGGCGTACTCGTCGGAGATGGCGGACAGGATGCGCGCGGTCAGCTCGGCATCGCGCACTTCAGCGTCGCGGTCGGTCAGCGGCTGGACCGCCCGGGAGAGTCGCTCGAGCACCGAGGCGCGCCCTTGGGCGATCTTCGTGTGCAGGGCGTCGGGGGCTCCCTCGGGCGGCATCAGAACGAGTCGCCAGGTGGTCGGTTGGCTGCGCACCGCATGCAGATATGCGTCGAGCGCCTCGAGCATGAGCTGCTGAGGATCACCCTCGTCGAGGTTGGTCAGCGCCGTCTCGGATACCTGGGCCAGGGCCCGGGAGGTCTCCTGCTCGATGACGGCCTCGAGCAGCGCCTGAAGGTCGCGAAAGTGGTTGTAGACGGTCGCGCGCGTGACGCCGGCGCGACTGGCAACTGCCTCGATCGAGATGGCGTGAAAGCCGCGTTCAGCCACGAGTCGAGTGGTGACGTCGAGCAACTGGTCGCGCCGGGCGGCGGCGGTTCGGCGGGCAGTTGATCGCGGTCGTGAGCTCACGGCTACAAAGAGAACGCTACTGTAACTGACGGCAGCGTAACTTACGCTGCCGTCAGCGGCCAGCGAGAGAGAAGAGGACTTAGTGGCGGAGCACGCGAAGATCATCATCGCCGGGGGCGGGTTCTCCGGCCTGGCCGCGGCTATCCGGCTCAAGCAGAAGGGCGAGCACGACTTCATCGTGCTCGAGCGGGCCGAGGAGATCGGCGGCGTGTGGCAGCTCAACACCTACCCCGGCTGCACCTGCGATGTCCCCTCGCACCTCTACTCGCTCTCGTTCGCGCCCAATCCGGAATGGACGCACACGTACTCGCCCCAGCCCGAGATCCGCGACTACCTGACCCGGCTGGCCGAGGAATTCGGGATCCGCCCGCACATCCAAACCGGCGTCGGGGTCCAGAGCGCGGCGTGGTCAGAGGACAATCAGCGCTGGACGATCGAGACGAACGCAGGGGATTACACCGGCTCGGTGTTCATCAGCGCGGTCGGGCCGCTGACCGAGCCGAAGCTGCCCGAGGTGCCGGGCCTTCCGGAGTTCGAGGGCAAGCTGATGCACTCGGCGCGCTGGGATCACGGCTACGACCTGGCCGGCAAGCGCGTCGCCTCGATCGGCACCGGGGCCTCGGCGATCCAGTACGTGCCGGAGATCGTGGACGAGGTGGCGCAGCTCCACGTCTTCCAGCGCACCCCGCCTTGGGTGATGCCACACGGCAATCGCCCGATCACCGACCTCGAGCGCGCCCTCTACCGCCGCCTGCCGGCGGCGCAGCAGCTCGTGCGCAGCGGCGTCTACGCCAGTCGCGAGATCCTGGTGCTGGGGATGGCCAAGGATCCGCGCCTGCTCGGCCTGCTCGAGAAGCTCTCGCGCGCGCACATGCGCAAGAGCATCTCGGATCCGGAGCTGCTGGAGAAGGTCACGCCCCACTACACGATCGGCTGCAAGCGGATCGTGCCATCGAACCAGTGGTATCCGGCCCTCGCCAGGCCCAACGTCGAGCTGATCACGAGCGGGCTGAGCGAGGTCCGCGCCGGCAGCGTGGTCGCCGCCAACGGCGTCGAGCGCGAGGTCGACACGATCATCCTCGGTACCGGCTACCACGTGACCGACATCCCCTTCGCCAGCCACGTTCGGGGTCGCGATGGCGCGGTGCTCCAGGACGTCTGGCAGGGAAGCCCGCGCGCGTACCTCGGCACTTCGATCCCGGGGTTCCCCAACTTCTTCATGCTGCTGGGCCCGAACACCGGCCTCGGACACAGCTCGATGGTGTACATGATCGAGTCCCAGGTCGACCACGTCGTCGGAGCGATCGCGGCGATGGACGGCGCCGACGCCGCCGTGATCGAGGTTCGACCCGAGATCCACGAGCGCTATAACCGCGCCGTCGACGGACGGATGCCGGGCACCGTGTGGGAGATCGGCGGCTGTTCGAGCTTCTACATCGACCGGACCGGGCGCAATGCCACCATCTGGCCGGATTGGACCTGGCGCTTTCGCCGCCTCGCCCGCCGATCTCCAGGCGACGCATATCACCTCACGAGCCCGGTCCGAGAGCTGGTGCAGGCATGAAGGCCGTCGTCTGCCGGGAGGCACAGCTCGAACTGGCCGACCTGCCCGCCGTCCGGCCCGGCCAGGGACAGGTACTGCTCCAGGTGCTTCGCTGCGGCATCTGCGGGTCTGACCTGCACGCCCGACACCACTGCGATGAGCTGGCCGAGGTGATGACCGAGATCGGCTATGACGACTTCATGCGCTCCAATCAGAGTGTCGTGTTCGGTCACGAGTTCTGCGGCGAGGTCGCCGACTACGGTCCCGGCTGCCGGAAGCGGACGCCGACGGGATCGCACGTGGTCGCGCTGCCGCTGGTCCGCCGAAACGGGGATGTGCACGCCACCGGACTGTCCGTCGCCGCGCCGGGTGCCTACGCCGAGCAGGTCGTGGTGCAGGAGTCGCTGATGCTCCCCGTGCCGGACGGCCTGCCGCCGGACCTGAGCGCGCTCACCGAGCCGATGGCGATCGGGCATCACGCCGTCCGGCGCAGCGAGATCGGCAAGCGGGACGTCGCGATCGTGATCGGATGCGGTCCGATCGGGCTGGCGGTCATCTGCATGCTCAAGGCCCGGGGGGTCCGCACGATCGTGGCCAGCGACTTCTCCCCCGCGCGACGGGCGCTCGCATCGCGGTGCGGTGCCGATGTGGTGGTCGATCCGGGGCAACAGTCGCCCTACGCGGCCGGGGACCGCGGCCACCTGAACACGATGCCCGCCGCGGTTGAGCTGGCCATGTCGACGATGGAGAAGCTTCGCCGGCTTCCGGTTCCGTGGCAGCACGTCTGGCGGACGATCGACGCCCTCGGGATCAAGCCCAAGCGCCCCGTGGTCTTCGAATGCGTCGGGCTTCCCGGCATCCTCGACGGCATCATCGCCGCCACGCCGCTGTTCTCCCGCGTCATCGTCGTCGGCGTGTGCATGGGCGCCGACAAGCTCCGCCCGTCGATGGCGATCAACAAGGAGATCGATCTCCGCTTCGTCCTCGGCTACACCCCGCTCGAGTTCCGGGACACGCTGCACATGCTCGCCGAGGGCAAGGTGGACGCGACGCCGCTGATCACCGGGGCCGTGGGACTCCCCGGCGTCGCCTCCGCCTTTGACGCGCTCGGCAAGCCCGAGGAGCACGCCAAGATCCTGATCGACCCGAACAGTCCAGCCGGCGAACCGGCGGCCCGGTCGGTGCGATGATGGCTCCTGTGATTGCAGCCGGCCGAGGGCGAAATCCGTTCGACGTGACGGGCGTGCAGCGTGGGGGCGACGACATCGCGCGCTACACCGGTCTCCCCGACTCGCTCGTCCACATGCTCCATGCCACCGTCGACCGCGATCGCGAGGCGACTGCGATCGCCGAGGTGGGCGGCGAGACCCTCACCTACGGGGAGCTGTGGGACCGGGCGGCGCGAGTGGCCGGCGGCCTCAGGGCGGCCGGGCTGGAGCGGGGCGATCGGGCGGCGATCCTGCTGCCCAACGGGGTCGACTGGGTGCTCGCGTTCTGGGGGGCGCAGCTGGCCGGAGTCGTCGCCGTGCCCGTGAACACCCGGTTCAAGGAGCCGGAGGTCGAGTACGTGGTCTCCGATTCCGGCGCTCGCCACGTGTTCGAACCCGGGCACGCGTTGCCGGACGGCGAGCCCGTGACCGTCGAGGACCTACGGCCAGACGAGCTGGCGGCGATCTTCTACACGAGCGGCACGACCGGGTTCCCGAAGGGCGCCATGACCTCGCACGCCAACTTCTTGGCCAACGTTGAGAACGCCGTGCGCTGCATCGGCGTCGATCGCGCGGAGGGCCCATCGCTCGCGACGCTGATCAACGTGCCGCTGTTCCACGTGACGGGTTGCAACAGCCAGCTGCTGGTCCTGGCCGAGCTCGGCGGCCGCACGTTCATCCTCGCCAACGCCCTCGACCTCGACGGCTTCCTGCGGACGGTCAGCGAAGAGCGAATCGAGATGCTCACCTCGGTGCCGGCGATCTACCACGCTCTCACCCGCCACCCGCGGTTCGCGGAAACCGATCTCGCGCACGTGCGCTGGGTCTCCTACGGCGGCGCGCCGATCGCCGCCGATTCCGTGCACCGGATCATGGAGGCGTTCCCGAGCGCCCGCGTCGGCAACGGATTCGGCCTCACCGAAACGTCGTCGCTGACCTCCTTTCTGCCCCACGAGGATGCGTCGGAGCACGCAGACTCCGTCGGCTTCGCCATGCCCGTGGTCGACCTGGCGCTGGATTATCCGGATTCGGCCACCGGCGTCGGCGAACTGCTCGTTCGCGGCCAGAACGTCGTGCAGGGTTACTGGAACAAGCCCGACGCCACCGCCCAGACGTTCGTCGAGGGATGGCTGCACACGGGCGACCTCGCCCGCATCGACGAGCAAGGGCTGCTCTACATCGTCGATCGCGCCAAGGACATGATCAACCGCGGTGGCGAGAACGTGTACTCGATCGAGGTCGAGTCTGCGCTCGCCGGAGCGCCGGGCGTGGGCGAGGCGGCGGTGCTCCCGGTGCCCGACGACATGATGGGAGAGAAGGTCGGCGCGGTGATCGTGCCCGCATCCGGCTTCGAGCTGGACACCGTCATCGCCCACGTTCGCGAGCGGATCGCCGACTTCAAGGTTCCCCAGTACGTGGCGCTGCGCGAAGAGCCGCTTCCGAGAAACCCCGGAGGCAAGGTGCTCAAGAGCACGCTGCGGGAGGAAACCGAGTGGGGCGATCCGCTGCGCTAGGACCTTGCGGCGATCGACTGCACTGAGACCTCGCGGCTAGCCGGCTCCGCCGGACAGCGCCCCGTCGACAACCGCCTGCGCCATCGGCCCGTACGGCGGCACGAACGCTTCGATCAGATCGCCTTCGCCACGGACGAACACCCCGCGCAGGTTCGAGAACTCCCGAAAGCCCTCGAGGCCGTGATGGCGACCGGAGCCGCTGTTACCGATCCCGCCGAACGGGAGCGACGGGAGCGCCCCGTGGACCGCCGCCGTGTTCACGCACGCTCCGCCCGAGACGGTGCGGCGCAGCACCTGGTCCGCCACGGCTTCGTCTTTCGCGAACACGTAGAGAGCCAGCGGCCGCTCGCCCGCGTTGACGCGGTCGACCGCCTCGTCGAGGGCGTCGTAGGCCTTGACCGGCAGGACGGGTCCGAAGATCTCCTCCTGCATGAGCCGGGCGTCATCGGGGGGATCGATCACGAGGGTCAGCGGTAGCTGACGGGTGTCCGGATCCGGAGCTCCCGCCGCCTCCAGCGGCCGCACGTCGCAATCGCGCGCGCCGGCGTCCTGGAGCAGTCGCTGGAGCCGCTCGAGATGGCGGGTCGTGATGATCCCGGTGCAGCTCTCCGACGCGCTGTAGCCGGGCATCTCGCGACGCACATGCTCGGCAGCCAGCGTCGCGAACTCCTCGAGCTGCTCGCGCGGCACCAGGCAGTAGTCGACCGAGATGCACATCTGCCCGTTCTTGACCGCCTTCGTCCCGAGCACGTGCTTGACCGACTCGGCGTCCACGCTGTCGGCGGTGAGAATCGCCGGGCACTTGCCGCCGAGCTCGAGCGTCACCGGCACGAGGTTCTCGGCCGCGGCCTTGGCGATCTCCCGGCCCACGGCGGTGCTGCCGGTGTAGAGCAGGTGGTCCCAGCGGACCCGAGCGAATGCCTGCGCCAGCTCGACGCCACCGACCACCACGTCGACGCGGTCGCGATCGAACGTCGCGCGAATCATCTCCTGGAGCAGCTCCGCACAAGCGGGCGCATACTCGGAAGGCTTGATCACGACGCGGTTTCCGGCGGCCAGCATCTCGACCAACGGGCCGACGGACAGGTCGAAGGGGAAGTTCCACGGCACGATGTTTCCGATCACGCCCTTCGGCTGGGGCTGTACGTAGGCTTGGCCCGAGCCGAACAGCGCCGGCTCCGCCGCCCTCGGCTCGCTCGCCATCCAGCTCTCCAGCTGCTCAGCCGCATAGCCGGCGCGTCCCGCCGGCCCGAGAACCTCGATCAGATCGGCGGCCAGCGGCGGGTGCACGCCGAAGTCGCTGCTCATCGCCTCATGGACCTGAACGCGATTGGTCAAGATCATGCTGGCGAGCGCCCCCAGCAACTCGCGGCGTTCGGCCAGGGACGGAAACGGATCGGCCAGGAACGCGGCTCGCTGCCGGGCGACCGCGTCGCCCAGCTCCGCGACCGCAGCTGCGTCCTCTCCACCCCTGCTGGGTCGGCTCTCGATGATCGCCACGGTGATCTCCTCCAGTCGGCTACGGAAACACCAGTCTCTCACGTGCCGGCCCACGGCCGGTCGCGCCCAGTTTGGGGAGAGGGGGGTGTGGCCTCGGTGCCCTCAGGTCACAGATGAGATGGAACGGTCTCTGTAATGGGCTGCCCGGCGCTCGATGACTGGCTGCTGATGGACGTCACCGAGTCGTTGGCTTGCGAGACCTGCTGCTCGATCGAAGACGTGTCTCCGCTCTTGACACTGGAGCCCAGGCCGTGGATTTTTGCCTGCAACGCGGTAACCGGAGCCACCAGCTTGGACAGGGTCGGGCTGGACTGTGCATCCTTCAGCGCGAGCTTGAGCTCGTGATAGACGAATGCCGCCGCCAGCGCCGCCTTGATCGTCGTGAGCTTGTGCGACAGCGGATGGCGCAGATCGCCCGCCTTGATCGGCTTGTAGATCCAGCGGTGGAAGGCGCCGAAGGCAAGCCCCGCATGGATCACGAACTTCGTCTTGGCGAGCTTCACAGACCCGGTTGTCGTCGTGCCCGACGGGGTCGAGGTCGCGGCCGGCTGCGAGGCGGAGGTCGAGGACGAGCTCGAGGAGCCGCAACCCGTGGCGGCCAACGCCAGCACGATCAGCAGCGTCGCTCCGAGCGCCGAGAAACGGCGCCTGGGTCGGGCCGGCGCTACGGCGGTCAGTCTGGCCTTGTCGGCCATCGCTTTGGAGTCCATCTCATCCTCCTCGTGGGGGGAAGGTTCCCGGCTCGTCCCCATCGGCAACGTCACCGACCGTGGTGATCATACTCGCGCCGCAGCAACCTACAAGCGGCGCTCACAGGCCGAACAGCAACGCCGGGATCGTGTTGGTGGCGGCGTGGAGGAGCCAGCACGGTCCGATGCTGTCGGACCGCTGGCGCAACCATCCGAGGACCAGTCCGGCAATCAGCTGAAGCGGTAGGAGCGGCCACAGCGACAGGCTGACCAGGAGCAGCAGGAGATGCGGGGCGAAGAATACAAGCGCCTGAACCAGGTTCCCGGTCTTGAACCCGAAGCGTCTGAACGACAGACCGGCGACGAAACCCCGGAAGAACATCTCCTCGGCGAGTGCGAGCACGACGATCGCGAGGTAATCACCTGCCGTGCTCGGCGCGCCGACGATGTTCTTCGAGTGGCCGTGCAGGATGCCGGTGGGAATCACGTTCAACAGGAGCGCGGCGACCGCGGTGATGGGCACGATCAGGATCGCTGCCACGAGGTACGCGGAGGCGGTGCCGGCCTGGAGCCCGATGACTCGTCGAGCCGCGGCTCTCGAGCTTCCGGCGCGTTCGAGCCTGCGTTCGTAGATCAGCGACGGCAGGCTGAGGATCACGAGCTCGAACAGCGCAGACACCATGTCAACTCCCCTCCAGGTCGTATGACCCTTCATCGATCCCGACAGCTTGCGAGGTGAGACCGGGGCGCGACCGGATCGCATCGCCGGTCGCGATGTACTCGAGCAGGTCCCCGGGCTGGCACTCGAGCTCGCGACAGATCGCCTCGAGCGTGGAGAAGCGGATCGCTCTCGCCTTGCCGGTCTTCAGGATCGACAGGTTGGGGACGGTCAGGTCCATCCGTCTGGACAGTTCCGTGAGCGTGAGGTCGCGCTCGTCGAGCAGCCGCTCCAAGTGCACAAAGATCGGCATCGACCTCTCACACGGTTAGCGCCTGCTCTTCGGCAAGCTCGGTTCCGACCCGGAAGGCAGCCGCGAGTGCCAGGAGTAACAGCCCCAGCAGCAGCACCGGGACATCGACGCCGTAGTGCGAGCGGACGCTGAGGCCCTGGGCCACCAGGACGTGCTTCAGATACAGCGTCCCCAGCCACACGCAGACCGAGCGACCGAGCTCGAATCCAATCACCCCCCACCCGATTCGCGTCAGTCGGGCGGAGTTCTCGCGGGCGAACGTCCGGCCCTGATCGAGGCTGGCCACCAGCCGCCGGAGCTGGTGCAAGATGTACAGCCACCAGCCCGCCGCCACTGCCAGGACAGCGCCCGCGACGAGCACGAACGCGATCCGCGGGCGGGCGAAACCGAGCTGAGCGCTGGCGACCCCGAGGCTGGCGGCTGCTCCGCTCAGCCGATGCGAGGAGATGTGATAGGAGGTGGCGGGAAGCCGGAAGTAGAAGTCGAGCTTCAGCGCGCCACCCCCGGCAAGATGTGCGGCCACTACGAACAGTAGAACCGCCGCGACCGCGACTGCCGCAATCGACAACCACCACACGAAGCTGACGACGATCACCAGCCCGCTTGCTTTGGATGTCATCTTGGTCCCTCTCGGATCAGTCATATCGAATATCGATATGCCCTACCCGGCGGCCGGCTAAACACCCAGAAGCGGGGCAAAGACTCGACGGGGTCGCCACAGCGACCTAGCCGCGGGCAGAATCTAGCTTCGAAAAACCGAAAGTTACTCCAGAGAAAAGAGTAACTATTAGCCGAAATAGGAGCTTTCGTGCGCCGCACTTTCGCGAGCCACGATGAGCGACAGTACGACTTTCGGCCAGTTCAACAGATTGCACCAAGGGTTGTGAGAGAATCCCGCCCGCGACCGGTTAGGAAGTCGGACATGGGTGAGGGACGGTTGCTGGGCTGGCACGCAATAAGATGGGGGCTAGCAGGCGGAGGCGGTACGTGAACCTGCTCCGAGACCCCGACTTCAGACGGGTTTCGGGGCTCGGCCAATGCGTTCGCGGCCGTGCTCGCCGGGTCGGCCACGATTCTGATCCTGGAGGCGCTGACCGGTCTCGGCGGGCTCGCCGCGCTGGGGTTACTCGCGGCCCTCGGCGTCGTCTCGGCGGTGATCGGGCGGGTGTTGGCATCGTTCGGGCGCTCCCGCACGCACAAGTCCCCGGTCCGCGTCGCGGTGATCGGTGGCGCGGCCGTCGCGGAGCGGTTGCGGGCCGACCTGGGTGAGTATCCGGACCGCTTCGCGCTCGTAGGTCGCATCGCGCTGCCGGGCGACGACGACGCCTCGGTGCCTGCGCTGGCTGAGCTCGAGCGTCTTCGCCAAGCGGTAGTCGAGCACGAGATCCGGCTCCTGATTCTCAGCTCCGCGGCGCCCCGCCTGCTCGTCTTCGACGAGCTCGTGAGTCGCTGCCTCGACCTGTCGGTGAAGGTCGTCGAGCTGCCTTCGTTCTACGAGGCGGTGTTCGGCTATGTCCCGGTCTCGCAGATGAATGCGGTGTGGTTCGAGTATCTCGTCGACCCCTATTCCCGGTTTCCTCATCCACGCGTAAAGCGAGCCATCGACCTGATCGGAATGGCTTTACTGGCGGTGCCGGCGCTGCCGCTGTGCGGGATGCTGCTGTTACTCGTCCGTCGCGACGGTGGGCCAGGGATCTTTAGCCAGAAGCGCATCGGCGAGGGCGGAGCACCGTTCACGCTCTACAAGCTGCGCACGATGCGCCCGTCCAGCGGCACCGATGCCCAGTGGGCGGCGATCGACGATCCGCGCGTGACGCCCGTCGGCCGCTGGCTGCGCTGCACACACCTCGACGAGCTGCCACAGCTGTTCAACGTGCTCCGGGGAGAGATGAGCCTGGTCGGACCGCGGCCCGAGCAGCCGGCGGTCGTCGAGCGGCTCGAACGCGACGTCCCGTTCTACCAACGACGCCACCTGGTTCAACCCGGGATCACCGGCTGGGCCCAGATCTGTTGTGGTTACGCGCGTTCGGACTCAGGGTCGGTTTGGAAGCACAGCCACGATCTGTTCTATCTCAAGCACCGCTCGATCCAGATTGACCTCCGGATCCTGCTGATAACCGCGAGGCTCGCCCTGCTTGGCGGGGTCCGCAAGACGGAAGTGATCGTGAAATCGACGGCCCCCGTCGAGACCGCGGCTGCGCAAGCCCTGCCCGATCAGGATGCCGCTCAGGTGGTGCTCGGCGGCGGTCCTCCAGTGGCGCCCACGTAGTCCTGATGCCGTCAGCGATCTCGGTCCAAACGCTTGGAGACGAGCGCGCGTTCGAAGCACTGGCCGGTGAGTGGGACGCGCTGGTCGCTGCCATGGAGCGGCCGAGCCCGTTCCTGTGTCACGGCTGGTTGCTCGAGTGGTGGCGCCACTACGGGGATGGCGCGGCGCTGCAGGTGCACGTCGCGCGCCGCGAGCACCGGCTCGTCGGCGCTCTGCCGCTGTTCGTGCCCAGTCGCCGCGGCAGGCGCGTGGCGGGCTATATCGGTGGCCAGGTCGCGCCGCTGGCCGACCTCCTGGTCGCGGACGCCAACCCCGACGCTGTCGCCGCGCTGCTGCTCGAGAGCTCGGCCGCGGCGGGCAACGATCTGCTCGACGTTTTCGGTCCGCCCGCCCACAGCCGCCTTGCCCATGCGCTCGAGCCGTACGGCCTGTGGGAGATAGAGGTCGTCGAAGCCCCGGTGCTCGCTCTCAATGGTGGATGGGAGGAGGTCTACCGCCAGAAGACGAGCGCCAAGAAGCGAAACCAGCATCGGCGCCGGCGACGCCAGCTGGAAGGGCTTGGGCAGCTCGAGGTCTCGGTCGCACGCTCCGGCGCGGAGCTCGAGGCGGCGCTGGAGGAGGCATTTCGCCTGCACGAGCTGCGCTGGCGCGGCCGGCCCGACCACTCGGACTTCGGCACGCCGTCTGGAATGCGCTTCCATCGGGCGGCGCTGCGCGCGTTACTCGAGCTCGACGCCCCGCGGATCGTCATGCTGCGCCTGGACGGACGAGCGATCGCATTTCACTATTACTTCGCGCTCTTCGACCGGATGTACGTCCACCGGCTGGGGTTCGATCCAGCCTACGCGCGCTACTCGCCCGGCTTGGTGAACACGCTGGACGCGATCGAAGCCGCCGCGCGCGACGGCGCTCGGCGGGTCGAGTTCCTGGGCGGCGGGGAGCGCTACAAGCTCGAGCTCGCCGACGGCATCGAACCGATGCACCGCCTGATCGGTCTGCCGCGCGGCATCCGCGGTCAAGTTCTGGCGCGCGCGGCGAGTGCCCAGGTGCGAGCGCGGCTGCGCCTGAAGCGCACGCCGGCGATCAATCGCGCCTACTACCGAGGCCTGGCGCCGGCCCGGCGGCTCCGGTCAGCGCTGCGGCGTTAGTTACTCCCGGGGTCGCCGTGGGCGGCGTCACCGCGGTGGCGCCGTAGCGCGCTCAGCGTCTCGATCACCGATGCCTTGAGACGGTCCCGCGAGGGGGAGACCCCTGGCGGATGGGGTGAGAGATGCAAGCGGCGCATCCGGGCGTTGAAGTGCGAGACCCGCTCCACCTCGAGGCTGGCACGGGTTCGGAACGTGATCGAGAGCGAGATCGAGGCCTGCTCGCCGACGTGGACCCAGTGCGGGGCGAACGGGGGCACGTACACGCCGTCGCCAGGGTCCATGTGGAACGTGGCCTCGAGATCCGGCATGCGGTCGAGATTGCGGTAGCCCCCGTCGAAGTAACGATCGAGCTCTGCCTGCCGATCGGCCGCCGTGGCGAAGCGCCCGACGCTGAAGTCCTTGGTACCGCGGATCTGCAACAGCAGGTTTTGCTCAGGATCGAAGTGGGCGGGTGTCGTCGCGCCCGGCGCCGACAGGAACAGATACGCCTTGCGGTATCGCATCCCGCCGTGGCGATTGCCGACGTAGCCCTCGACCTGGTCCAGGCACTCGTCCAGCAAAGCGCGGTACTCGGGGACTTGCTCGATGTACCACATCACCATCCAGGCGTTGCCCGACTCGAGCTCTCGCACCGTTTCCGACGGCGGCCCCTCGAGCTCCGCGGGCTGCCCCGGCGAGAGCAGCGGCAGATCGGCTCGGTGGCGCTCGATCGACTTCAACGGCAGCCGATCGGCGAGCTCGGCCATCGCCTCGAGGGTCAGCAGCGGATGATCGGCGAGGTCGTGGCGCACGGCGAACGCCCGCTCGGAGAAGTACCGCGCAAACTTGCCCTCCTCGATGTCCAGCAACTGTCGGGAAGAACCAGTCGTTGACACACCCTCACCTCCACGATGCAGTGACACGTACCGCGGCCGTAGTCTAACTCCTACCTCGAGTTATGAAAACCTCCAACCCGGCGCATACTCTGCGATGCGATCCGGCTGCGATCGCGCAACGGCCGAACCGCGCGGTCGAGGCCGATCCGTAGCGCGAGCGGGCGGCCGTGGGCCTGCGCGGCCCACTGCACCGAGCGCACCGGCGAGCGCGCGAAGCTCTGGAGCATGATCCGCTCGTGAACGGTGTGTGTCCACGCAAGCTTGTGTGGCTCATCTCCGCCCAACAGCTCGATCCGTTGCAAGCTCGTGGCGAACGCACGCTCGATCACGCGCTCCAGCAACAGCTGGGACGGCGACATCCGGCCGTGGGCGGGGTCGAACCCGCCCTTGATCAGATACAGCACCCGGCCTTGTTCGAGCGCGAAGAAGAACGCGATTGGACTCCCGTCGAGGCGCAAGAAGTACAGCCGCAGCCGTCCGCGCGAGGCGGCGCGGTGCGCGATCTCGGCGTAGAAGCGACCCGTCTCGGGGCGCGCGGCGACGGCGGTTCCAAGCCGGCCCTTCCATCCCGACGCCTCCAGCTCCCACCCCTCCTCGAGCAGCTGCTCCAGCTCCGGCGAGCCGTCGCGAACGTCGAACTGCACCTCGCCCTGCTCCGCGAGCCGCCGCTTGCGCCGGCGGATGTCCGACTTGAATGACGACCTCAGTCCCTCGCGGTACTCGGCGAGCGTACGGTCCAGCTCGATGTATGGAGAGCGCAGCATCGGGCGTTCGACGAGAAGCTGGCCGCGGGCGCCGGCATACCGGCGAACCGCGTCCGCGAGCGGGTTTTCGCGATCGACGTAGGACAAGGTCAGCCGCGAGACGCCTTGGGCCGGGAGAGCAGCGAGCGCCTGCGCGGTCAGTTCGTCGTCCTCGGACAGCACCCCGAACCCCGGCGTCTGGGCGCCGGTCACCGATCGCGCGGTGTTGCCGCGCCGTGCGAGCGCCAGCACCGCGCCGAGCCGGCGTTCGCGACGCACCGCGACGATCGCGAGCCGGCCCGCGCCGAACGCGGACCAGTGCGCGGCGATCCAATCGGGCGAGACGAACGGCCCCGCACCGAGCCGTTGCGCGAGCGCGTCCCACTCGGGCGCCAGGGGCGCGACCGCGTCGAGGACCTCGACGTCGATCACGACGGCGCCACCGCCGGCGGTCGCAGAATTCTGCGGGCGAGCGAGCGGATCGTCCTCACGTCCCCCAATCGCGGCCGCAGCAGACCCCAGGCGAACGGGAATCGCGAGCGGTAGAGCAAGACGGCGACCGCACCCCCCACCAGCAGCGCCACGCTCGCCGCGATCGAGGCCCCACTGGCGCCGGCGCGCGGGATCAGGATCAAGTCGAGCGTCGTCTGGCAGATCAGGGCAGCCAGCGGACCCAGCGACGAGCGGCCTGGCACCAGCGAGGCCAGACTGGATCCTGTGAACACACTCATCGTGGCGTAGCCGATCGCGCTGGGCAGGAGGATCAGAAACGGGACGACCGCCGGCCGGTAGGCCTCGCCGAAGACGAGCGGCAACAACAGCGGTCCGAGTGCGGCGGCGACCACGACCAGGGCCAGCGTGAGCAGCAGGATCGCGCGGTACGCGCGGAGGGTGCGCTCGAGCCGACTCGCCGGCTCGCCTGCCGCGACCGCCGGCAGCAAGGCCGTGGCTACCGCGCTCGGGAGGTAGTAGAGGACCTCCGATGCATTGACCGCCACTGCGTAGATGCCGAGCGTGGCCTCGGTGCTGATGATCCCGATGATGATCTGGTCGGTCCGTGCGTTCAGCTGTTGCGACAGGCTTCCGATCCATGCGCGTGCGCCAAAGCGGACCGAGTCGCGAAGGACCCCGATGTCCGGACGGGTCCAACCGATTTCGGACGCTGCCGCCGACAGCAGCAGCACCCCGCCGAGCGCTCCTACCGCTGTCCAGATTGCCAGGGCCCGGACGATGGTGAGGCCGACGGTTAGGTCAGCGACCGCGAGCGCGACGGCATACACCCATGGGAGGCTGGCCTGAACATACGAATACGGTCGGAAGCGGTCACAGCCCTGTAGAAACGCGTAGCCGGCCGCGGCGCTCGCGGCGGCCGTTGTTCCAAGCACAAGCAACGCGAGCGCAGCACCGTCGATGCCTGCCGGGCGAAGGCCCGGTACAAATGCCAGGAGCGCCACGACGCAGACTCCCACGGTCGTGGCACCGACGAGCGTCACGAGCGTGGTGTTCGCGAGCAGCGCGCGTCGCAGCGACGGGGAACGCGCCGCGAACACGCTCGTCGCGGAGTTGACGCCGACGTTCGCCAGCTGGGAGGTGACCAGGGCGGTCGTGGTGACGAAGGCGACCGCCCCCCGGTCGGTGGGACCGAGCGCCCGCGCCAGCAGCAGTACTGCGGCGAAGTAACCGGTGTTGCCGGAGACTTTGCTGATCAGAACCCGGAGCGAGTTGCGCCCGATCGTGCCGTGGCGCGCCTGCACGCCGTCGCTGGGGGCCGGAGCGATGCCGCCGTCAGGCGGGTCTGCAGGGGCTTGTGCGCTCGTTGTCGACCAACTCGTTGTCGCTCGACCGTGCTAACGCACCGGTCTGAGATAGCGCCGCCCGCTGCACAACGAACGGAGCCGAACCGGTGGCGCAAGCCAGGTTGCTTCGGACCGCGTTGTGGGAGGACCCTTGAAGGATGACCGGCGTCGCACGTGTACCGAGGAAGACGTTGCCGACGATCGTGTTGTAGTCCTCCTGGACGTCGACAAAGACCCCGGCCTGAGTGGCGGCGATCACGTTGTAGGCAAACGCATTCCCGTCCGAGCCGCCTCCCGAATGGCGCCACTCCACGTTGATGCCCGTTCCGACGTTCGATACGCGATTGGAGTCGACCAGCGAAAGGTTGGTCGAGTGCTCGATATAGATCCCCACCGGCGTGTTCTCGATGCTGTTGTCGATGATCGTGTCGCCGGTGGACGAGCCAACCGTCTCGATCCCGTCCGTGCCGGCGTCGGATATGAAGTTGCCCGCCACGACGGCCTCGACGCCACCGGTCCAGATTCCACCCGCATCAGTGCCGTCGTAGCGGTGCGGGTCGATGATGTCGCTAATCGTGTTGTCGAGTGCCAGGTTGTGGATGGCGGCGGATCTGAGCCCGTAGAACCGCTGCGCAAACAGCACGCCGTAACCGACGAAGCCGCTTACTCGCGTGCGCACGACGCTGGTGTCACGGCTGTCGATCGAGCCCAGGTCGAACACGCCGGCGTTAGCTGCCGTGCCGCCGCCCAGGATCGTCGAGTCCTGGATCGACACGTTGTCGTGGGCACCCCACGCGTTGATGCCGTTCATACGGACCCGCGAGACATCGATCCGTTGTACCCGCACGTCGCTTGCACCACCCCCAATCGACACCCCATCGTCTATCCGGCCCGCACCGTCGATCGCGAGATCCGAGATCCGGACGTCGTTGCTGCGAGTGCTCAGCATCGAGACTGCGCCCGCCCCGGGTCCTGGAGTGAGGATCGTCGCCGGCCCTGAGCCGAACAGCCTGGCACCCGGCCCGAGCGTGACCTGATCTATCCGATAGCGCCCCGGCCCCAGCTCGACGGCCGCTGAACCTCGGGCCAGCGCCCGGAGCGCGGGCGCCAGGGAGTGGTCAGGCGAGGCGTGCAGCAAGCGCTCGCCGCCCGGGAGCACGTGCACGTTGATCGTGCGGGAAACCGCGCGCTGCCCCAGCCGGTCAACGGCAACCACGTCCAGCGAGGCCGGCCCGTCTGGTAGCAAGGCGGCATCGACATCCAGGATCCACGGCGCCTGCGTTACGGTGCCGAGCGGGCGGTCGGCGAGCATGAACGTGGCCGCGAGGACCCGGGTGTTGTCCCGGACCTTCGCGCGCAGCCTGATCCGCCCGCGGAGCGCGTGGGGTCCGCGGTAAGCGACGACGAGCGAGTCGCGCGTCGCGCGGGCAGGGACCCTCACCGCTGCGCTCCTGTGTCCATCCCCGATCCCCGACGATCCAGTCCGAGCCCGGATGCTCGACCCGCCGCAGCCGCCGACAATGAGCAGCGCGCCCCACAGCAGCAACCACCGACCGGCGTGTGCGATGTCCGTTGGCTTTCCCGACAGAAACCCTGACATTCGCCTCGGCCTATAGTAATCGTCCGGCTCTACCTTTGGGGCATGTTGAAGACGAGCGTGCTAATGCTGACCGCCCTCTACCGCCCCCCGAAGGGAGTGGCCGGCGCGGCAGGGGTAAGGGCACACGCGATCGCGACAGGACTGCGCGCCGCCGGCCATCCGGTGACGGTGGTGTGCGCTCGCGAGGCGGGCAACGAGCGACGCCTCGAGGGGGGCGTCGAGGTCATCCCGACCCCCTACGTCGACGTCGAGTCGCACGCGCGGCGAGTCGGCGTCGAGTTGCGTGATCTACCGAGACAGCAAAAGCCGGGAGGGAAGCCGCGTAACTCGGCACTGCGCGAGATCGTCGCCCGGACGACGATCCCCGACCGCTATGTCATCTGGATTCCGGGTGCCGCATTGGCCGCGCGCCGCCACGGCCGAGGCCACGAGATGGTGATCAGCACCGGACCGGTGTCAGCGCATCTGGCGGCGCGGACGGTCGTCGGAGGACGTCCCTGGCTGATCGATGTCAATGATTTGTACGCGCTCAACCCGCACCGCAGCAGCGGACGCGTACGTGACGCGATCGACGTTTTTCTGGAGCATCACACGCTGGCCGCTGCCACGCAGCTGACGACCGTCAACGACGAGCTGCGCGATGAGCTGCGTCGGCGCACCGGCAAGGAAGTAACGACGATCTACAGCGGCTTTGACCCCAAGGACTTCGACACCGCACCTCATGGCGGCGACCCCGGCGACGCGGTCAAGCTCTTATACGCGGGTTCGTTATACCCGAGCCAGAACCTCGAGCCGCTGTTTCGGGCCTTGGAGAGTCTCAGACGCGAACGCGAGCTCTCCGCGGCGGACCTCGAGGTGAGCTTCATCGGGCGCGTGACCGAGCGCGCCGAGCTCGAGGCGGGGCGATTCGGCCTCGGCGATCTGGTCACCGCGAGCGATCCGATCGCGAGGGATGAGCTGCTGACGCGGATGTGCAACGCCGATGCGCTCCTCCTGCCGCTGTATGACAACGACAACGCGGTGCTCCCAATCAAGATCTTCGAGTACATCGGCGCCGCGCGGCCCATCATCGCCTGGGGCGAGCCCCGTTCGCTTGCCGGGCAGCTGATCCGCGACCGCGGCTTTGGCGTCGTCGCGACCAGCGACCGGGAGCTCGCGGATCAGATCGCCCGGGTCATCGCCCACGACGGCTCGCTGCCCCGCGGTGATGACCAACAGCGCGCGCGATTCACCTGGCGCCATAGTGTCGAGACGGTGACCGAGCTCGTCGCGGCAATGGCGTGAGCTACAACCGCAGGCCGCGGCTGCTGCTGCTGATCACGCTCGCCGAGGCAGGCGGCGCCCAGAGTTATGTTGCGTCGCTGCTGCCGACGGTCGCGGAGCGCTATGAGACCACCGTGGCCGCTCACGGCTACGGCCCGCTGTCCGACGCCGCGAGCGCGGTCGGAGTTGAGTTCGTCCCGCTCCGGCATGTGCGGCGCCCGATCAACCCGTGGCGGGACGCCCTCGGGCTGGTGGAGCTCATCCGGCTGATCCGTGCGCGCCGCCCAGACATCCTCCACGCGAGCAGCTCCAAGGCAGGCATCCTCGGTCGCATCGCCGCATGGCTCACCGGCGTCCCGATCAGAATCTTCACCGTCCACGGCTGGGCGTTCGCCGCGTACTCGGGTGTCGCGGGTCGGCTCTACCGGCTGGCGGAGTGCTCGATGCTGCCGCTCACCAACGCGACGATCTGCGTGGCGGAGTACGAGCGGCGAGCGGGCATCGCCGCGCGTGCCTGCCGCGCCGAGCAGACGGTCGTCATCCCCAACGCGGTCGACGTCAATGCATTGCCGCGCGCCGCGCCCGGCGGGGGAATGGTCGAGCTGGTCAGCGTCGGGCGCTTGCGCACGCCGAAGGACTTCATCACCCTGGCGCGGGCGCTGGCGCGGATCGAACGCGGTTCGTTCCAAGCTTCGCTGGTCGGCGACGGTCCCGATCGATCGACGATCGAGGCCGAGCTCGAGCGGCTCGGACTGATCGGCAGCGTGCGGCTCCTGGGCGAGCGTGCCGACGTCCCTGAGCTGCTTGCCGGAGCGGACATCTTCGTCTGCAGCAGCCGCTCGGAGGGCATGCCGGTCTCGATCCTCGAGGCGATGGCGGTCGGTCTGCCCGTCGTCGCGTCCGCCGTGGGCGGGGTGCCCGAAATAGTTGCCGACGGACATACCGGGCTCCTCGTCGCACCGGGTGCGGTGGCGGCGCTTGCTGATGCGCTGGCGCGGCTGATCGGCGATCGCGCCCTGCGCGAGCAAATGGGTCGGGCCGGACGGGAGGCGGCGCTGGAGCGCTACGACCTGCCCCGGTTCCGGCAGGCCCATCTGGAGCTCTACGGCCGCTTGCTCGACGAGCGCGAGTCGCCGAAGCGCAACGCGCGGTAGACGGAGCGAAGCGGCGGCTGGCGGTCGTGGCCCCCGCCGATCTTGGCGCGGAAATCGAGCAGGCGGTCACGCGGGCCGACGCCGATGCGTCTGAGCGCGAGTCGATCGGAGTCGGGTCCGTTCGGCCCCGGTTCGGCGCCGACGGCGACCGCGAACCCGCCCGTGCGCACCAACTCGCGCTCGCGCTCGCCGTGCAGTCCAGCCGGGTAGCAGAAGGCGGTGACCCGGTGGCCCAGTCGCGCCTCGAGGATCGCCTTTGAGTCGGCGATCTCGCGCGCCGCCGCCACGTCGTCGAGCGCGAGCAGATTGGCGTGCGTGACGGTGTGCGCACCGAAATCGATCGTCGCGTCACGGTCGAGCTCGGCGATTGTGGCCCAGTCGAGCAGCGGCGGTGGCCGCTCGTACCAGCTGAATGGATGCGTTCCGTCGATCGCGCCCGTCGGCAGGAAGACCGTCGCCCGAAACCCCAGCTCGACGAGCACCGGCAGGCCGTTGTCGACCACGTCGCGGTAACCGTCGTCGAAGGTCAGTCCGATGGTGGGGATTCCCGGTGCTGAGTCGAGCGCCTCGGCGGCCTCGACAGCGCCGACGACACGGTAACCCGCGGCGGCGAGCTGCTCCATCTGCTCGCGGAAGCTCCGGGGCGTCACCGCGAGCTCGTCCCGGTCCGGCGAGATGCGATGGTAAGCGAGGATCCGCACGCCGGACACGTCGGCCCGTCCGCGGGTGCGGGCCTGCCACCAGGCGGAGCGTGCGTGGGTGTACGCGGCCTTGGCGGCGTACAGCGCGGTTGGCTCGAGGGCGAGCTGCTCGCGGCGGAGAGGCATCGACTCAGATCCGGCGCTTGCGTCGCGGTCCCTGCCACGCGATCATCTTGCGGCGGGCCACATGAGCGTTTCCGTGACATCTGCGCCGATCGTGAGAGTGCCGAACCGGCGTCGCGTGGTCGTGGGCACGGGCGCGGTCCTCGCCGGGTCGTTGGCGCTTGCGATCGTGCTCGCGCGCGCGTCGCTGCCCTCGCCGCCACTTGTCGCCGGCGCGTGCCTTGCCGCGGCGGCGATCGTGGGGCTCGCCCTTGTCCGCTACGAGGCGGCGATTGCCCTCGGCCTGCTCCTGCTGGCGCTCGTCCGCTTCCAGCCGGCGCCCACCGACGCGGTGTTCGCTGCGGTGATGGCCGTCGCGGCGCTGAGCGGGCGGTTTCATCTCCGGCGAGTACCGTCGCTGGTGCTCTGGTTGCTGGCGGCGGGATTGGCCCTCAACGTGATCTCGATGATCAACGCGGTCAAAGTCGGGACGGCGGTGTCGTTCTTTGGTATCACGCTGTACCTGGCGCTGTTCGCCGTCTGGCTGACCGGCTACCTCCGTGGCCGCCGGCAGGCCAAGCAGGTGGTGGTCTGGTACCTGGCCGCCGCGCTGTTTTCGGCGGCGCTCGGACTGCTGGCGATCGTGGTGCCGATCCCCGGCCGAAGCGCGCTGCTGTTCGCCGGGCGCGCCAAGGGGCTGTTCAAGGACCCGAACGTATTCGGCCCATTCCTGATCCCGGCTCTCCTGATCCTGCTCCAGGACACCGTCACTCCGCGCCTGCTCTCCGCGTCCCGCCGCGTCAAGCTCGCCGGGGTCATCCTGCTCGGGCTCGGGGTGCTGTTCTCATATTCGCGCGCAGCGTGGCTGAACCTCGGTGTCGCGCTTTTGGTCATGCTCACGGTTCTGCTGCTGCGACGTCGCAGCGCCCGAGCGAGCGCTCGCCTGCTCGTCGTGCTGTTCGCCGGGATCCTCATCGGGGCGGCTGCAATTGCGATCACCGGATCGGGCAACCTCCTGCAG
This sequence comes from uncultured Solirubrobacterales bacterium, assembly GCA_963767695.1. GTDB lineage: Bacteria > Actinomycetota > Thermoleophilia > Solirubrobacterales > Solirubrobacteraceae > Palsa-465. Next base: position 189,042 of record CAVYFE010000017.1, on the reverse strand, counting down.
GAGCGAGCCGCCCTGCAGGGCTACGACGCCTCCCGGTTCAGCGCCCAGGCGGCCGGCATCAGCCTCGGCGAGCACCATCCGATCGGCGTCGGTCCCGGGCAGGTCGACGTGATCCTGCCGCTCTCCACGCACAACACGTACGTGCGCGCCTTCGCGGAGCAGGGACCACTCGGTCTGCTGCTGCTGCTGGCACTGTTGCTGGGCACGCTCGGCTTCGCCGCCCGCAACGCGATGGCCGGCCGCGACACCTACGGCATCGGCTCGGCTGCCCTGCTCGCAGCGTGGTGTGGGCTGCTCGTGAACAGCGCGGTCATCGACACGCTGCACTGGCGTCACCTGTGGCTGGTCGCAGCGCTCATCTGGGCCGGGGCGGCTCGGAGGTCGATGCCTCCTCGCCCGGTTCGCGGGGCGCTGCCGGAGGGGCGGGCTCGGGAGTCGATGCCTCCGCGCCCGGTTGGCGGTCCGCTGCCGGCCGGGACGGCTCGGGGGGCGTAGCCTGGCGCGAGGGCCCGGAGGCGGCCGCCGGCGGGGAGGGCTGGGAGGGGGCTGCCTTTTGGCGCGTTCGGGCGCTCGACGCCCGTCGGGTCGGCTCGGGGGACGGCGCCGGCAGGGACTGCGTACTGACCCCTCCCTTTTGGCGCGTTCGGCGGGGTGGCGCCGGCTGGGTCGGCTCGGAGGACGGCACCGTCGGAGGTGGCTCCGTGACCGCTGCCTTCTGGCGCACTCGGCGGGACGCCGCTCGTGGTGTCGGCTCGGAGGCCGTCGCCGGCGGCTGAGGCTCTGGGCGCGACGCCGGGCGGGTCGGGTCGGAGGAGATTGGCGGCGGGGGAGGCTCGAGGCGCGACGCCGGGCGGGTCGGGTCGGAGGAGATTGGCCGCGGGGGAGGCTGGAGGCGCGACCGCGTTGGCATCGGTTCGGAGGATCTCGCCGGCGGGGGAGGCTCGAGGCGCGACGCCGGCCGGGTCGGCTCGCGGGACCTTGCCGGCGAGAACGCTTCGTCTTTTTCCCGTGAGGCACGGTCGGCCGGCGTCGCCACGATCTGACGCGTATCCCGAGCGGCGTAGCGTCCTCCCGCCCGGACCCCGAGGACCACAATCCCGGCCGGCCGAGCCGGCAGACGATCGAGCAGCTCACGCGTCTGCGAGAGCTGCTCCGCGTTGGCACGGCCGACCATCGAGACCAACATGACCGCGTCGGCGTAGCGCACGAACAGCTGGGTCTCGGCGACGGCGAGCAGTGGTGGCAGATCGAACAGCACGTACGCGAAGTTGAGCCGTCGTAGACGGTCGAACAGCGACCGGACAACGTCATTGGTCAGCACGGCGGCGCGCTCGGCCGGCGGCGGACCGCTGGGGAGCACGTAGAGGTTCTCACCCACGCGCTCGATGTGGCTCGGCTCTATCGTTGCCCCGCGGTTACCGTTCGGGCTGCTCAGCACGCCGCTCAGCCCCTCGCGGGATGGCAAGCCGAAGACCCCGTCCAGTGCCGGCCAGCGCAAGTCGGCCGAGACCAGCAGGGTCCTGCTGCCGGTTTCCGCGAACGCCTCGCCGAGCCGGCTCACGACCGTCGTCTTGCCCTCTCCGCGTACGGCACTGGTGACCGCCACGAGACAGGGGCGGTTTGGCCACCCGGATAGCTCGAGCGACTTGGAGAGGAAGCGATAGGCCTCCGCTTCGGCGGTATCGGTTGTCGTGCGGCGAACCGGTTGCCCGTTTGCGACCCGGGGAACGCGGGCCAGAATCGGCATTCCCATCAGCGCGCTCAGCTCACGACCGCCTGAGACGGTCGGCGTAACCAGCTCCCGCGCACCGACGGCGAGCACTCCGATGAACAGCACCGCGACGAACGCGAAGAATGCGTTGCGCGTCGGCTGCGGGCTGCTGGGGCTCCGGGGCACCGCGGCCGGTGCCAGCAGCTGCAGATCCGAGCCGGCGCCTGCCTCCTGCGCCACGACGCCCGAGATCTGTTGCTGCAGTGCGTTCGCCAGGCCGGTCGCGCCGGCCGCACGCGCGGATTGCATCTGCCCAGTCAGCGTCGGTCACCTGTCGGGCGAGCTGCGCTCCCTCGGCGGCGGTGCGAACGTTCAGGAATGTCTCGGCGACACCATTGGCGAGCTGCGCCGCACGGGTGGCGTCGCCGTCGCTGGCCGCGATGTTGACGATATTCGCGCTCGCGTCGACCGACGTCGTGATCTTCTGCTGCAGGCTCGCTGCCGATACCCCACCGAGTGTGTGCGCAGCGCTCGCCAGAACCGTTGGCGAGGTGACGTACGCCTGGAGCGTGGCAAGGTTCAGCTGCCCCGTCGTCGATCCCGACGCGGCGCTCTCGGTCGCTTGCACCGAAGGCGCGACCTTCGCCGTCGCGCTGTAGCTCGTCGGCAATGCCAGCGAGATCAGGTACACGAGCACCGCGATCCCGACCCCCAGCCCCAGGATCAGTCCCGCGTGTCGCCTCAGGGCTTCGACATAGCGCCGCGCGTCGACCGGCTCCTCGACGAGTCCTTCCCCCGAGTCCGTTTCAGGAAAGCGCTGGCTCAACCAGATCAGCCTACCGTGGTCGACCGTAATGAAACCCATCTTGCGCCAGAAGCGCGACTGAGCTCCCGAATCATCCCGTATCCCGCCGCCCCGCGTGCCAGCAGCTTGCGGACGCGGTCACACCGCCCGGGTCGGGCTGACGTGGGCCATCGAGTCGCTGATATAGCGCGACTCGATGGCCCACGTCCGGCTCGCGGGGCGGTTCGGTGCATCAGCGGCTCAGCGCCGACGCTGACCCCCCAGAGCTGAAAGCGATGGCGATCGCGCGTCTACGCACGCCTGGACATCGCGGCCGAGATCGATCAGCCCGGCCGCGGCCGCTGCGCGCGTCCCAACGTGTGGTGTAGATGACCGGGGCTCTCGCGCAGCACGCAGAACTGTTACGTGGCCGGCAGCTCGCCAGACCCGCCACCCCCGCTGCCGCTCGAGGGCCGGCTGTCGGCGGCCATCATCGGCAGGTCGTGGGGCAGAGATCAGGTTGTGCAGAACTCCTCCGTCGAGAACGCCCGATCGAGCACGCCCTCACCGGCGCGGGTCAGCGCCTGCGCCTGATCGGGGTCGATGCCCCCATGATCGAACTCGGCGCCCCGCGCTTCGGGGAGCCGTTGCGTGGATGAGAATGCGGACCATTTGGTCGCTGATTCACGGGTTTAGCCGCTCGCGCCCGCGGCGACCGAGATCCGGCGCTGACGTGGGCCATCGAGTACCGGAAATAAGGGGCACTCGATGGCCCACGTAAGTGCCTCGGGCCAGGTCCGGTCGCACACGCCGCAGGATCGCGTTGGCGCCGGGTCAGTTGAGGAGTTGCAGTAGGTGGTCGCGGTCGGGGCCCGGCAGGGGCGGGCGTTCGCTGTCGCGCGCGAGCTCGAGGATCCGCTCGACCAAGCTCGATCGAGCGAACAACTCGCGCTGCGGCGTGATGCAGCTACGGGACTCGAGGAAGGCCCGGAAGACGTCGGGATCGTGTCGCATGGTGGCGATCAGTGCTGCGCGCAGGGCGGCCGTCCGCTCCCTCGGCTGCGACGGTTCAAGTCGATTGCGAAGCGCGTCGATCTCACGTAGCCGGTCGCGGTTCTCCTCGACGGTCTCTCGATACCACGGCGTCAGCTCCGCCTCGGTGACGGCGTCCCATGTCTCGGCGAACTCGCGCGGGCAGTCGAGATGCGATCGAACCACGTCGCGCAGACGCTGAGCGTGCATCAATCCGAAGGTCATCCCGCGGCCGAGCGCCGGGTTTGTGCAGGCCCAGGCATCGGCCACCGGCGCAACCCCGGTGACCACCGGCCGCCCGTCGACCAGCAGGCGTCGGTAGCGGTCGATGATCCCGCCCATCGCGAGAACGCCGGTGATCGGTTCGCCCTTGAGCCAGTGCGCGTGCAGAGGGCACGCCGACACGACCGACGTCCACCGATCAGAGTCGCGCAGACGCTTGAGCGGCTGGTCGCCCCTGGAGATGAACAGTGTCACCGACCACGTATGGTTGTCGGCCGGCAGCGTCAGCAGCGAGAAGGTCCCCAGCGGCGTGAGGAGCGGAGCGCGATACTGTGGCGTCGCTCCCTCCGCGGAGCGGAAGAACCGGGTGTAATAGATGAAGCCGGGATCTTCCCCCTCCTCGTGAGCGGGACGAACCCCCGCCTCGCTCAGCCATCGCGGCAGCTGTGAGCGTCGGCCCATCGCGTCCACAACCAGGTCGGCGCACAACTTCTCACCCGAATCGGTCCGCACGCCGGTCACATGCGGCGTTCCGTCGTAGGCACGCATCGCCAGCTCCGTTACCGTGACCCCCCGGCGAAGCTCGAGGCCCGGCTCGGCCTCGGCCGCGTGGGCAAAGACGTGCTCGAGCGTCGGACGGCGCGCGGCGAGCGCGACGAACCGCTCATCTCCTGGGCGCGGCGCGCGATCTGAGATCGACGGGGGCATGAGGCCGAGCAGGTCGAAACGCACCCCGCCCGCTGCCTCGAGGCCCGTGACGACGTCCGGCAACAACGTCTCCAGGACCGCCCGGCCTCCCGGCTGCAGAAGGTGCGGCTGGCGGAACTGGGCCACCCCGTCGCGCGACCAGCGCTGCCACGCCTGCTCCGGAGATTCGGGTACCGGGTGCTCGTCGCGCTCCAACACCGTCACCTCGTGTCCGTCGCGCAGCAGCAGCATTCCGGTAGCGAGCCCGCAAATGCCGGCACCCAAGACGATGATCCTCGACATGGCTGCCTCCTCACCGGTCCGCTCGAGTGCGCGGGCCCAGGCGGTCGTCCCCCGTCCCAGCCCGACCGCCCGGGCCCTCCGTGCGGGCTGCGCCCCCATCTTGAAAACCGTCCCCCATGTTTGGCCTGCGCCCCCAGGCCAGGAAGTACAGGCACGGCATCAGCACCGTGTCGGGATCGGCGAGGTGCACACGCGCCGCCCGGTCGAGCTCGTCCAGCTCACGCTCGGTGAGGAGTCCTCGCTCGATTATCTTCGTGCGCATGCTCTGCACGATGTCCAGGCGGATGGTGCGGCGGGGGTGGCCGACCGGGTGGACGTCGGCTCGCACTTCGACGCCGACGTCTACGAGTCCGGCCTGGCGGAGCAGCTCAGGGAGGCGGTGGCCGAGGTCGGGATCTGCTCCGTCTTGCCGGTAGGCGGCGCTGAAGGTGTCAGCGAGCCGGTCCCAGGCGGGATGGGGCGGGTAGCAGATGTGGTGGCTGCAGTCGGCCTCTTCGCCGGCCACCCAGCCGCCCGGGCGAACGAGACGCACCATCTCCGCCACGACATCCGCGGGGTCGGGGATGTTGACCAGGAGGAGACGGGCATTGACGAGGTCAAACGAGCTCGAGGCCAGCTCCGTGTGACGAGCGTCTGCCTCGACGATTTCCACGTTGGCGAGGCCGCGCTCATACGAGAGCTGGCGCGCTTGCGCGACGTGCTCGGGATTGAGGTCGACTCCGCTTACGTGCCCGGTCGGTCCAACGCGCTCTGAGAGCAACTCGAGTGTGCCGCGTGGCCCACAGCCGAGGTCGAGCACGTTCCACCCTGGTTCGACACCGACGTGCTCGAGCAGGGCGACGGCGTGTGGCCGAAGCTCGTCCGCCTGTCGGCGCAACCGGTCGCGTTCTGCCGAGTTACTGCCAATCGTGTAGACCGGAGCGCTCGTCTGCTCGGGCCGCACTCCTGCCCTTACCTGCGTCGCTTCAACCATTGTGAAACTGCCCCCTTGCGAGCCCCTGGACTGGGAATCTGGTGTGTGTACGCTTGAACATCGCGTGCACTCCGTGGTGTCAGAGCGCTTGTTCTGGTGACGCTCTGAGCGGGGTACGGTCGACCGGACAAAATGGTTCGCGGCGAGCGCACGCGGTGCTTAAGCGGCCGTCCGCCCGAGGAGAACCCTCGGGCGGACGGAAGCGGACCGGTTGTGTTCGGTGCGCCGCTCAGTGGTGGCCGCGGTGGCGTCCGCTCTTGACCCGTACCAGCACTACGGTCTCGATCGTGCGCGTGTGGTCATTCAGCGTGATCGTGACCTTGACGGGCAGTCGCTTGCCAGGTGCGTTTGCGAGCAGCGTGCGTGCGGTGCGGGTGAGCCGCACGTTCACTGTTCCCCGGCGTCCGGCCGCGAGGTGCACGCCGGCTGACCCGAGGTTGAACGTGACCGTTATGTGGTGGCGGTGGCGGTGGCGACCGACGAGCACTCGCACACGCAGTGACAGGGCGAGGCGCCCGTCGCACCGCTGGCCACCGGGGCCGCGGCACGCGACCTTGACTGCCGCGACGCCGTTCGTGACCTTCGCGATGCCCGATGTGAGCAAGGCGACCGCTGGCGACGGTGGCGGGCTGGTCGTCTGCAGGGTTTGATCCTGGCCGTCGACAGTCCCGAAGTCGGTCTGCGCGACGGCGCGGTAGTGGATCGTGGTGCCGGCCGGAAGCCCGGTGAGAGCGCCGCTGAACGGCGTGCTGGTGCCGGACGCGGGCGCCAGCAGCTGCCCCGGCGTGCTCGCGCCGTAGGCGGTCGTGGTGCCGTAGTCGAAGTGCACCAGCGTGCGCGCGCCATCGCTATCGACGAGACCGGCGACGTTCGCGCTCGAACCGGTGATGCCGGACGCACCGCCGGTCTGCACCGTCCCTGGCGTGTACGCCTGCGCCAACAGCTGCTGCGGGCCGGTGGCGTTGTCGGTGAACGCGTAGAACGGCGTTCCAACTACCCCACCGGTACAGCTCTGCCCGTCGGCCGTGAACGGATCGTCGGGACAGGTCGAGGCGATGGGCGTGCGCACGTCGGTCGTGTCGTCGTCCGAGGCCCCCTGCGGGGTCGTCGGGATCGCCGCGGTGTCGATGTGGAACGCCGGGTTGGCAGGGTTGCCCTCGAAGTGGCCGACGAAGCTGACCGTCTTGCCGGTCGAGTCGGTCTCGTGCCAGGAGACGTATGGCGTGTTGCCGGCGAACGCGATGTCGGGCCGGGTCGAGTCGACCCCCCCATGCGAGATCGGCTGGCCGTTGTTGAGCAGGTCGAAGTGGTCGCCCGCCGGGTCCAGCCGCGCGACGAACACGCTGTGCAGGCCGCCGTTGCTCGAGCTCTCGTCCCACGTGATCCATGGCGTCGTCGGCTTGCCGGGAACGAGCGTGCCCGCCGTGACCTGCGGGTTCTCCGCCCCGTTGCCGTCAGTCAGGCCGGTCGCCGAGCCCGCGTCGAGCGAGCACGCCTGCTCGTTGGCGGCGCTCTGCGCGCACTCGCCCAGCGGCCCGTGGCCGCTCTGGCCGGCGTCGAGCACATCGTCGCCCGGGGTCTTACCCGCGGTGCCGAGACCGACGACCTGCCAGTGAAAGCCGCCGTCGCCGTTGGTGTCGGCGATCGCACGCGCCGCGAACACCATGTCGGCGTTCAGCAGCCCGTCAGTGGCGGCGCCGTTGTCGCTGTTCTCATACCAGACGACCCATGGCACCGAGTCGTTGGCGCCGGTAAACGCGATGTCTGCCTGGATCCCGTCCCGGGTCGGGTCGACGTTCAGTGAGGGATCCTTGGCAGCGCCCGGCCCTTGCACGCGGTCGATCCCGACCTGCTGGAAGCAGAACTTCCCGACGCTGTTCCCGTGCGCCGGTTTCGTCCCGGCCGGACATGTCCCGCCGGTCGCCGGGACGGCATGCGAGACGAAGATCTGGAACGTGGAGTTACCCGAGACCTTCGGCGAGGTTGGCGATCCCGCCGGCGCGGCGGTACTGCCGTTGTCCGCCTCCTGCCAGGTGAGCCACGGCGCCGGGTTCGCCCCCGCGTTCGTGGTGCCGCCGATCAGCGACGGGTCGTCGGCGCTGCGGTTGGTGTTGATGTTCAACGACGGCGCGGTTCCCGTCACCTGCTGACCCTCGTGGACCCACTGGCCGCCGTTCTGCGCGGGGGCGGGCTGGGAAGCAAACCGGCTGGCGAAGATCTGGGAGAGCCCGCCCAGCACGGTGCTGGGTTCGGCCCACCCCACCCACGGCACCGTGCGGTTCGCGCCCGTGAAGTCGATCGAGGGCGCCGTCGCGTCCTGGCTGGGATCCTCGTTGAGCGACACGGGAAAGCCCTCTGTCTGCCACTGTCCGGCCTTGAACGCGCGCACGACGACCTGCGCCGAGCCGTTTTGTTCGCTCTGCGCGAACGCCGCCCACGGGACGCGCGCGCCACCTGCCAGCGACCCAGCTGTCAGATCCGAGAGGTTGGCGTTCTGGTTCGGATCGATCGTCGGCGGATCGTTGTTGACCTGCTGGCCGCTCGACGGCAGGCCGACAAATGCGCCGTATGCGACTCCGGTCAACGCGAGCGTCGCGAGCAAGGTGGCCATCAAGATCAGGCGCCCCCGCCGCATGCCTCGTGCAATGCGTGACATCAGTACTTACTCCTTGATTCCCTCGGCGTGGCCGAGTCGTTTGCTCAACGAGTGGAGGTACGTCCAGGACCGACGTTCGGTTCGCGGGTCCCCGCCGACGGTTGCGTGGCGCGGGCCAGCGCGCTCAAACCGGGCCGTTGCCGAGCGAAGCTAGGTCGTCAATCGCGCGCGGACGTTGGTCCGGTACGAGACGCTTCCCGGATCGCGGCGACGATCGAGTCCTCGAGACCAGCGCCCGGCTGCTCCCAGACCGCCGGGTCGCTGAGCAGCCTGGCCAGCTCGTCGAGACCGGCGCGTTCCTGCGGCGGCAGCGACGCGCCGCCGGCATGGGCGAGATACGCAATCCGATCGTCGGGTTCCTTGCGAGTGATCTGCGTCACAGAAGCTATTACTGTAATGGACGCGAAGTTGGTTCATTTCGATTCCTGACGCAGATGCCCGAGCGCGGTAGCCAGGCGCTTGTGCGCGCGGAACGAGCGCGACTTCACAGTCCCGACGGGCACCTGGAGGCGCTCAGCGATCTGGGCGTGTGTGAGCCCTTCGAAGTGCTGCAGGCGCACGACCTGCTGATCGTCGGTCGGCAGGGCTGAGACCGCACGGCGCACCTCCCAGATGTCGTGGGCCTCCTCCAGGGTCCTCGGCAGCGACACGAGCGCCGGGTCGTCCGGCGCGACCGCATCCAACGAGGCTGTCGAGCGCCTCGCCTCGCAACGGTAGAGGTCGATCGCCACACGCCGTGCGATCGTCGCCAGCCACGGACCAAGCTCCCGGCTTGGATCGAGCCTCGTCGAGCCTCGCCACGCCTTCAGGAACGTCTGCTGGGTCGCCTCCTCGCTCAAGCTCCGGTTCCCGAGCAGCTTGTACGCGACTGCGTACACGAGTCGCCCGTACGCGCTGTAGATGGCCCGCACGGCGTCGGGGTCGCCCTCAGCAAACCGCACCTTGAGACGAGCATCGATCGCGGGCGGGCGTGAACGTTCGACGATCGGGAGCATGCTGCTGCGGGCAGGCTCGGCAGCCACGGCGGCGACCCGTTAGAGAGACGCCTGGCGCCCAGCGCGCGTCACGCCCAGGGCCGCGAGGGCGACCAGGGCGATCAGGGCACCGAGGTAGATCAGCAGCGGCGCGCCGGTGCGGGTGATCTCGCCGGCGTGCAGTGCGGGAAGCGCCAGCAGCGCCAGACACCAGGCCCCGAGCGTGGCGTACGGGATCAACGCTTCGTGGGTGCGCCGCAGGTCATACGCGGACCACAACAGCGCCGCCGCGATCATTGCGATCCACGCGGCGACGGCCTGGGCCAGGAGCGGCGTCAGCGGCCACGGCCAATGGCGGCGGAGGTCGCCCGGAAACGCGAACAGCGCGATCGCGCCGGCCAGCATGGCGGCGCCGCAGGCCAGGGACAGCAGGCGCAGTAGCCGCAGGCGCGGGTCGGCGATTGCAGGCCGGGTAGTGATCGCGCGCTGGCGGCGGGCCAGGATCGCGACGCCGATCGGCGCCAGCGCGTACACGCCCGTCCACACCCACGTCGGCGGGTAGCCCCAGCGGAAGCGGTCAGTGTGCAGCAACGTGGCGGCGAGCAGGCCGACCGACAGCGTCACAAGCGCGACGGCCAGCGGCTGGATCGAGCGCCAGCGGCGCGCGGCGAGCACGGCGAGCGCGGTCGCGACGACGCCGGCCAGATAGCCGGCACCCAAGAACGCGGCCGAGATCGGCGGCCGGATCGCCCACGCGTAGCCGGTGGCGGCACGGGCGGGCATGAAATACAGAAACGCCGCGTTGAGGACCGCGAGGGCAAGCAGCACGCCGACCGCTACGCGCGTGGAGCGGTGCAGCCCGCCCGTGGGCTCCGTGGCGGTCATCGCCACTGGACTCGCGGGAGACACGATTGCGCGGTCAAGGGATGGGGAAGGGAAGGACACGGTTCACCTCGGTCTGGCGGCTCAGGCACTCGGGCAACTGGCCGAGCGCCGCCGCTTCGTCGGGAGCCTCCACCAACCACCACAAGCGATGACCGCTGTACGGGCAGCTCGACAGAGCGTCGTGATGGCGCAGCGGGCTGACGAAGCCGCGCCATGCCGCGAACATCGGCGCGCACTGCGTCGCGGTGTGATGGTGGGTCAGCAGGAATGTCGGCACGCGGCACACACTGACCCCTGCCGGCGCCGGTGAACATCAGGGAACCCCCTACTTCTGCCCCTCAGTCCTCAGGGTCGCCTTCGCGTCCCACCGCCTCGGCAACGGCCACGCGCCCGGATACGCCCAGCTTGGCGAACACCTTCCTCAGGTGGCTCTCGATCGTCTTCTCGGACAGGAACAGCTCCCCGGCGATCTCGCGGTTCGTGCGCCCGCGCGCCACCAGCCCTGCGATCTCGCGCTCGCGGCCGCTCAGGCTCGCCAGTCCCGAACCGCCCGTGGCGCGGCGAGTGCGCGCAACCACGCGCCGGCCCAGACGGCGCAGCTCGCGCGCTGCCTCGTCGCGGAAGCGGACCGCGCCCATCGCCGCGAGCTCCGCCTCGGCCCGCTCCAGCCAGGCCGCGGCGCTCTCGGCGTCACCCGCGGCTGCCGCGGCACGTCCGGCCACGATCCGAGCGCGCGAGGCTTGCACGGCGGCGCCCGCGTCGGTGGCGCGCCTCACGGCCCGCTTGGCCTGCTCCAGCGCGCCGCTCGCGTTGCCGCGAGCTAGCTCCACCATCGCTGCGGCGTAAGCAACCGCGCCCTCGACGTAGCCGAGGCCGAGCGTCTGCGCCAGCCGCTCGCCCCGCGCCACCCAGTCCTCGGCGACGACGCCATGGCCGAGGTCCAGCTCCGCGCGCGCCAGGATCGCGTACAGCCATGCGCGCCGGCCAGGCTCGACGCCCACGAACTCGGGCCCGCCGGCGTCGGCCATCGCCTCCAGGCAGCGCTCCGGCTCGCCGGCCTCCAGCTGCGCCGCGGCCACGTGCACGCGCGTCCCCTGCGACAGCACGCTCTCGTCCAGGTCGCCGAGCAGGCCGACGGCCTCGGCGCCCGCGGCGCGGGCGCGTGGCAGCTCGCCGGCGATCGCCGCGATCCACGCCTCGGCGGTCAGCGCCCAGCAGAGAACCTGGCGGTTGCCCGACAGCCGGGCGGCCTCGACGGCGGCCTCGGCCTGGTCCAGACCCGCGCGCGGGCGGCCGGTCACCTCGTGGGCGTGCGCGAGACCGATCGCCATCGGGGTCGCGAACTGCCCCTGCCCCGAGGCTCGCGACACGGCGATGGCGCGGCGCCAATGGCGGATCGCGTCCTCGTAGCGCTCGGCGAAATACTCGGCGAACCCGAGGTAGTAGGGCGCCTCCAGCCGGAGCGCGATCGCGTCGTCGCTGAGCCCGTCCAGCCCCGCGGCCGCCGTACCGGCCGCGGCCTGCGCGTCGGCGATCCGGCCGAGCCCGAGCTCGGCGTAGCACACCAGGCTCTCGGCGAGGACCGCCAGCGCCGGCTCGGCGAGCGCGATCGCGGCGTCCAGCCCGCGCTGCGCCCACGTGAGCATCGTCGTGAAGTCCCCGTGATAGAGCGCGTCGGCGGCCAGCTGCACCTCGAGGTCTGCAGCGGCGGCGGAGCGCGGATCGGTGACGTCGTCGAGTGCGGCGACGAGCCGGCCGTGGGCGGCCTCGTGGCGGCCGAGCAGGTTCTCGCACATCGCGCAACCGGCGACCAGGCGCGCGCGCAATGGGGCGAGCCCCTCGTCGGCTCCGGCCAGATCCAGCGCAGCAGTCAATGCCTCCAGCGCGGGCATCAGCTCGCCGGTGGCGGCCTGGCTCTGGGCCAGCGCCACGAGCAGCCCGAGTCGCTGCCCGGCGGTCTCGACCCCCTCGGGCAGCAGGCGCAGCGCAGCGGCATACCAGGCCGCCGCCGTCGCCGGAGCGCGTGGAGCGACCGTCGCGCCGGCCGCGACGAGCACGTCGATCGCGGCCGCGTCGCCGGGCTGGGCGCAGCGCTCCAGATGATGCGCGCGGGCCGTCAGCGATCCGCCCTGATCCTCGAACGCGCGCGCCACGCGAGCGTGCGCGCCGAGCCGCCAGCCCCCGCCCGTCGTGTCATAGATCGCCCGTCGGACAAGCGGATGACGGAAGCGGTAGCGCCGTGGCACGCCGCTCGGCGCCAGCAGCGCGGCAGCCAACAGCGCGTCGAGCGCGGCCAGCGCAGGGCCCTCTTCCAGCTCGGCGGCCGCGATCGCGGCATCCAGACCCACCGGGTCGCCCACTACGGCCGCGGCCCGGACGAGGCGCTGCGCGTCGTCGGGCAGCGCGCGTACCTCCTGGTCGATCGCCCGCGCGACTGTGCCCGGCACGTCGGCCGCCGCGACGCCCGTCCGCGACGCCGATCCGCGCGCCAGCTCCTGCAGGTAGAACGGGTTGCCGCCAGACTGGACGAACAGCGCCGCCCGGGCGGAATCCGGGAGGTCACCGGCAAGCAGACGGTCGGCCTCCGGACGCGTCAAAGCCGCCAGCGACAGCCAGACCACAGCGCCATCTCGCGCGGCGCCGGCGAGCGCGTCCGCCAGCGCAGGACGCGCAGGCGCCGGCCTGAAGGCCAGCACGAGCATCACTCCGCGGCGCGGCGGCCGGCGCAGAAGGTGGCCGATCAGCTCCAGCGACGCCTCATCAGCCCAATGCACGTCGTCCAGTGCGAGCACGACCCGGCCGCCCACGCCGAGTGCCTCGAGCAGCGCGCGCACCGCGCGATGGGTCCGGAAGCGTTCGTCCTGCAGCCGGCCCGCTCCCGCGCCGCCAAGCCCCTCGACGCCCGGCGCGACCGGCGCGAGTTCCTCGGCCTGAGCCCCGATCAGGCGCTTGAGGCGGTCGCTGCCCAGCGAAGCCGCATAGTCACCCAGAGCGTCAACGATCACCGCAAACGGCAGATCCTGCTCCATCTCGGCGGCGCGCCCGCACAGAACAAGATGCCCGTGACCATCGGCCATCGCACACAGCTCGTCCAGCAAACGCGACTTGCCGATCCCGGGCTCGCCGCTCAGCGCGACGATCGGCGACCCACGATTCTCCAGCTGCTTCAGCGCCTCGGCCAGCGTCCCCAGCTGCGCCCGCCGGCCAATGATCGGCGTCCTCAGACCAACCGCGGTGTCGGCAGGATAGGTCATGGCGGCGGCCGCGATGCAGCTCTATGGAAGGGTGTCACCGGCCGACACACGGATTCAGCCTCGAGGCACAAGCAATCCCCACTGGAGCGAAACTCCAGGCTACTGCACGGCCGGGCGGTCCGGCCGCCGATGGCGGCGTTCGATGGGCAACGTAGCCGCGATCTGGTCTCATTGCTCGGGCCGGCGCGAGCGGACCCACCTGCCGGTCAACGCGTGCTGGTCGAGCACCTCCGCGCCGTTGTTCTACCACTCCCGTGACGGCGGCGGCATGAGCGCGCCGCCGTCACGCGGTCCTCCCTGTTGGCGGCCGCAAAAGTCACGCGCGGAACAGTCACGCGACCGGATCAGGTGCGCGTGGGGCAGTTGTCTCGATAGGCGCACCGGGTTGTTGCGAGGGGTTGGCGGGGAGGAAGTGGGCGGCCGCTAGACCGACGAGGCCGACGGCCGCGAGGAAGATCATCGCGAGGACGTAGGACTGGTTTCCGGAGGCGAGATCGGAGACGAGGATCGTGCCGGCGATCGCAGTGCCCAGGGACGAGCCGAGGTTCGAGACGCTGCGCGACAGGCCCGAGATCTCGCCCTGCTTTTTCTCCGGGAAGCTGGACTGCACGATGTTGACCGAGGGCGTCAGCATGACTCCGAGGCCGAGCCCGATCAGCAGCAGCCCCGGTGTGAACGCCAGGACGTGGGAGGAGGCCTTGACCAAGCCGAGCAGGAGCCCGATCCCGACGATCGTGACGATAAAACCTGCGCGGATCAGGGTCCTCTGCTCATACTTCTTGGCGAGCCGCTCGGCCGCTATGGAGGAGACCAGGATGCCGCCCGTCGCCGCCGTGAAGATGAGTCCTGTCTTGATCGCGCTGAAGCCGCGTTCAGTCTGGAGGAAGACCGAGACGGTGAACGTGATCCCCATCAGTAGCAGCCATTGGATGTTCTGGGTCGCGAGCCCGAGATTGGAGGTCCGATTGCGGAACAGGCTGGTGGACAGCAATGGCTCTTTGCCCGCTCGCTCCTTTGAGCGGATGTGGAGGAAGAACCAGAGCAGAAGGACCGCTGCGAGGGCCAGGAAGGCGACGAGCAGCGTGTTGTTGGCGCCGGCTTGGAGGATCCCGAAGACCACGAAGAACATGCCGGCCGCCGACAGGACGGCTCCAACCGTGTCGAATGGGCGAGTCGGGTCCGGTGCCACGGGGTCGACGATCCGGCGGCAGAGGAAGATGATCGTCGCGACGACCGCCGCTTGGAGCAGGAACGAAAGCCGCCAGCTGACCGCGGTCGTGATCAATCCCCCGATCAACGGCCCTGCGGCGGCTCCGATTCCTCCCATGCCGCTGATCACGCCGAAGGCGCGGGCGCGCGACTGCAGGTCGCTGAAAGCCATCGTCGCGAGGATGTAGACCGGGGGGATCATCAGCGCCGAGCCGACGCCCTCGAACGCCGAGTAGCCCAGGATCAGGACCCCGAGGCTCGGAGCGAGCGCGGCTATGACTGCTCCGATCCCGTACACGCTGAGCCCTCCGACGAGGCATCGTTTGCGGCCCCAGATGTCGGTCAGCTTGCTGCCCGGGATCATCAGCGCCGCCATACACAGCAAGAACAGCGTGATCGCGGTCTGTACACCGTGCACCGTCGTGTCCAGATCCTTGCTGATGCTGGTGATTGCCACATTCATGTTGGAGCCGGCGAAGCTCGCGATGAACTGGGTCAGAGCGAGCGGAATCAGCATCGTCCGCGGCGAGACGCCCACGCCGCCCGTCGTCGCTTCCTGACTCGCCACTTGCGGGACCTCGGCCAAGCTCGATCGACTCGTCTTGGTCAGGCGAGCGGCCGCTCGCCCTCCGCCTCGGCCGCTGAGATCGCACGTGCGGCGACGATCAGCGTGAGGTGACTGAACGCCTGCGGGAAGTTGCCGACCTGCCGGCTGCGCTTCACGTCGTACTCCTCTGACAGCAGGCCGAGGTCGTTGCTCAGGGCGAGGAGCCGCTCGAACAGCGCCCGCGCCTCCGCCACGCGGCCGTTCAGCGCCAGCGCGCTGACCAGCCAGAACGAGCACGCCAGGAACTGCCCCTCGTCGCCGGCGAGGCCATCATCGGTCTCCGCGGTGGAATAGCGAGAGACGAAACCGTCGCGACCCAGCTCGCGTGAGATCGCGTCGATCGTCCCCGTGACGCGCTCGTCGTCCCCCGGCAGAAAACCCACCAGCGGGATGTTCAACACGCTCGCGTCGAGCTCTTTGGATCCGTAGTACTGCGTGAACGTGCGACGCTCGCGATCGTATCCCCGTTCGCACACCTCCCGGTGGATCTCCTCGCGGAGCTGCTTCCAGCGCTCCACCGGCGCCTCCAGGTCGAACTGCTCGGCGAGTCGCACCGCACGATCGAACGCCACCCACGCCATCACCTTGGAGTACGTGAAGTGCTGTCTCTGACCCCGGGTCTCCCAGATCCCGTCGTCGGGTTCGCGCCAGATCGTCGCGAGGTGCTCGATGATTGCTCTCCAGCGCGGCCAGAGCCGTTGCTCGATCGTCCCCAGCGCCTCGGCGCCGATGAACCCGACCCCGATGACCTCTCCGTACACGTCGAGCTGGAACTGATCGGAAGCCGCGTTGCCGACCCGAACTGGCTTCGAGCCCTCGTACCCGGGGAGCTCCTGGAGCTCGAACTCGGTCAGCCGCCGCTCACCGCCGATCCCGTACATGATCTGAATCTTTCTCGGGTCACCGGTCCCCACTCGCACCAGATAGTCCCGAAAGGCCAGCGCCTCTTCGGTGTACCCGGCGGCCAGCAGCGCCTCCAACGCGAGCACCGAGTCGCGCAGCCAGCAGTAGCGGTAGTCCCAGTTGCGCACCCCGCCGATGTCCTCCGGCAGCGAGGTTGTCGGCGCCGCAATCAGCGCGCCCGTCGTCTCATGGGTCATCGCCTTGAGCGCTATCAAAGACGTCAGTACCTCGTCCCGGTAGGCGCCCCGATAGGCGCAGCGCCCACTCCACTCACGCCACCATGCCTCCGTGCGCGCGAGCGCCGAGTCGGCATCCTCAACCGGCGGGGTGTCCTCGTAGGACAAGTGCCAGGTCAAGACGAGCCGCTCTCGCGCACCCTCGACCGCGACGAACTCGGCCCTCACGGTCCCGTCACGCACGTCGAGCGGCAGCGGCGTGGTTAGGCGAAATTCGTCCGGCCCGGCCGTGGCGATGATCCCGTCAGCCGCAGGCTCGATCCATGGCACGATCGACCCGTAGTCCGGGCGCACCGAAAGCTCCATCCGCATCGGAACCCGACCCCGAAGTCCTTCGACGATCCGCATCAAACGCGGCGGCCCCACACCGCGGCGAGGCATGAAGTCGATCACGCGCACGGCGCCGTCCGCGGTCTCGAAATCGCTCTCGAGCACCAGCGTCCCCGGCCGGTATCGACGAGCGCCTGTGCGCACCTCACCCGCCGGCGCCAGCAGCCAGCGCCCATGACCCTCATCCCCGAGCACCGCAGCGAAGCAGGACGCAGAATCAAACCGCGGCAGGCACAACCAGTCGACCGCCCCATTGCGCCCGACCAGCGCAGCAGCCTGCATGTCACCGACAAGGCCATAGTCCTCAATACGCAACGCCGCCATCTCCCTTTCTGATCGCCACGCGCACCATCCGGGAAAGCCCAGCGGTGCGCATCACCTGAACTGAATGAAATCTCGCCGGCTACGCAACGAGCGCGGCTGCTGAGCAGACGGTCATTGCGGGAGGCTACGTCGGCCGCGGGCCGACGAACCGCTGGCCGCGGACGTTCACCTGGGTGAACATGAATCGTTCCGAAGGACCCGGCGATCCAATCCCGACTGTAGCGCCGGACGCTCGTCTCTGGTCCACATCACCTCATCCGGGGGATGTCGCTTCCCGTCCGCGAAGCAATGCTCAATCGGTGTGAAATGGGAGCTCGCAATCGCTGCGGCGGCGGTGCTCGCCGTGGCTGGGGTGTCGCGCCGGCTGAAAGACACGTCGTTCACCCCGGCAATGGCGTTTGTTCTGATCGGAGTACTGGTGGGACCGCTCGTCAGTGACGAGGTGACGGTGGCCCCCACCGGTGCGACCGTCCGCACGCTGGCCGAGGCAACGCTGGCCGTGGTGCTGTTCGCGGACGCCTCGCGGATCGAGCTGCGGGTGCTGAGACGCGAGTATGCGGTGCCGCTGCGTCTGCTCGCGATCGGACTGCCATTGACGATCGCCCTCGGTGCGGTTCTGGCGGCCGCGATCTTCCATCAACTGAACGTCGCCGAGGTGGTCGTGCTGGCGGTATTGCTTGCGCCTACAGATGCCGCGCTCGGACAGGCGGTCGTGGCAGAGCCGCGACTCCCGTCGCGCATCCGCCAGGGGCTCAACGTCGAGAGCGGGCTCAATGATGGAATCTGCGTGCCGCTGCTGCTGATCGCGCTCGCAGCCGCGGACGTCGAACAAAAGGCGGTCACGAGCCAGCACGCGGTCAGCATCGTGGCGGAGGAGATCGGCTACGGGATCCTCGGCGGCGCGGCGGCGGGGGTAGCCGCTGCTGCCGTCATCGCGATCGGCCACCGCCGGAATTTGATCAGCGGATCCTGGCTTCAGGTGATTCCGATCTCCGGCGCGACCCTTGCCTACGGGCTCGCAACCGCGCTCGGCGGCTCGGGCTTCATCGCGGCGTTCGTCGCGGGCGCGACCTTCGGGGCGCTCGTCGCTCCGGTATCCGAAGAGGCATCACGGCTGAACGAGGAACTCGGGGAACTCCTTGGCGGGGTTACGCTCCTGATCTTCGGCGCGGTGCTATTGGGGCCTGCGCTGGAGCACGTGAGCTGGCTGATCGTGCTCTATGCCGCGCTCAGCTTGACCCTCGTTCGCATGCTGCCTGTTGCGATCGCGATGGTCGGCAGCGGCGCTAGGTGGCAAACCGTCGTGTTCCTTGGCTGGTTTGGCCCACGGGGTCTCGCGTCGATCGTCTTTGCGGTGATCGTGGTGGAGGAGGCACACGTGGCGGGGGCTGAGACGATCTTGCTCGCCACCTATGTGACGGTCGGCCTTTCGGTGATTGCGCACGGAATCACCGCCGCACCACTCGCGAGGCGATACGCACGCTGGTACGAAGCACACCCGCGCCACCGCAGGCCTGCCATGGAAAGCGTTCCTGCGCACGTCCATCGCGCGCGCGGGAGGCCCGACCCAGCACCTGAGCTGTGAGCTCATAGGCGACGGCAACGATGGGGCATGCGCATCTCAGCGTTGCTGTCCTCGGGCCCTAGTCAGGCGACGATCGACCATCGCAAGCTCTGGCGCCAGATCGCGTGGCGACGCCGTCACGTGCGACAGCTGCGGCCCCCGTCGGGCAAGCACAATCACCTATGTGATCCTCGCATCCGACGCGTCCGCGGACGGCGCGGCACGCCATGCTCCGAATCATCCAAATCAATTAGTTGGAAGGAGAAGTCCGCTATGGCGACGCTGGTTGCGATTGGCTATCCGGACCAAGGGACGGCCGAGCAAGCGAGGGAGACCGTCGAGCGGCTTGAGGCCGAGTTGATCATCCAGGCCGATCAAGTCGCTGCGATCTCACGCGACCCGGAAGGCAAGTACCACGTTCATACCACTCACGGCGGCACGTCGACCGCCGGCGGCGCGATCTGGGGTGGGTTCTGGGGTCTGCTGTTCGGACTCCTGTTCTTCATCCCGTTTGCCGGATGGGCGATGGGCGCCGGTATGGGCGCGCTGTTCGGCCACCTGGGTAAAAAGGGAATCGATGAGGCCTTCCAGCAACAGGTGCGCGACTACGTACAGCCGGGCACCTCGGCGCTGTTCATGGTGATCGAGCAGGTAACGCCGGACAAGGCGATCGCGGCGCTCGAGCAGTACGGCGGCACCGTGATCAAGACCTCGCTGTCCGAGGAGGACACCAAGAAGCTGCAAGAGGCCCTGCAGCCGCCGGAAAGCGTCGGCGCTGCTTCGTAGGACCGCTCGTACTGGATCGACGGCTGTCGGCCACTAGTTGGCGGCCGTGGCACACGCGAACAGAAAGAAGACCCAATGGCAGCAGTAAGCGAAGACACTCATCAGAAGCTGTCCGGAATCTCGGCGGGGAAACTCGACGTGATGGAGGAGGCGGTTGGATTGCGCGAGCTCAATCGCGAGGGCAGCGGCCTGGACGCGCGCACGTTTGCGCTCGTCAAGATCGCGGCCCTGATCGCGCTCGACGCGCCGCCAGCCTCTTACGCGTGGCAGATCGCCAACGCGCTGGAAGAGGGAGCCACCGCCGAGGACTTCGTCGGCGTGCTGCGCGCGATCGCGCCGCAGGTCGGCGGTCCGCGGGTCATCGCGGCCGCCCCGGAGATCATGATCTCGATGGGGCTACCACTCGACGAGGAAGGGCAGGCATAGCGATGCCGCTATTCAGACGCCGACGTCCCCTGCTGCGGGCGGCCGCAGTCGGCGGTGGTGCGTACGCGTTCGGCAAGCACCGAGAGCGCCAACAGGAGGAGCAGCAGCAGCAGGCCTACTACGAAGGCCAACAATCCGCGGTCAGCGCCGCTCCGCCTGCCGCCCCCGGCGCTCCAAGCGGCATCACCGCCGAGGACACCCAACGCCTGACTGAGCTCGGGAAGCTGCACGAGCAAGGCGTCCTCACCGACGAGGAATTCTCACAACAGAAGGCCCGGATCCTCGGCATCGGCTGATCCGCCGCAGATACCGACATCAACAAGCTCGGGCCGTCGAGCGGGACCTGCGCTGCGACCGTTTGAGGTCCCAGTCTTCCGATCTCCCGTCGGCAGCCACGGGCATCCGGAGTCGCCCGCCGATCTGAGCCCGGTCATCCATTTGGGGTGATGCCCCAGATGCAGCGGCTGCTTACGGTGGTAGGGGTGTGGGACAGACCCCATTGCAAGGCCTTCTTCCGGTACCTAGCTTCCCCTGCAGAACGCGGACTGCAGGGGCAGGCGACGCTGCGACAGGTGCCGGGCGGCGCCCCGGGATGCTCGCCGAGAAGGTCCACGTAAGAGCACAGTGGCGGCGTACGATTCCCAGCGTCCAGCGGCTCCCGTCGATTCGCTGGCCGCGCCAAATGGAAGCACGACGACATCCGTCCGCGGCGTGGTGAGACCGTCGAGTGCCAAGCGCGTTACCGGACGTGCGAAGACCGGCTCGCGTGAGGTGGACGAACCGGCTCCGCTCGCGGAGGCGAAGCTGGCTGCTCCGCGGCAGCGTCTCAACATCGTCAGGCGGCCGCGGATCGTTCGGATGCTCGACGATTTCGAGGATGCAGCACTGACGCTCGTCGCGGCACCCGCCGGCTACGGCAAGTCGATCGCGGTTCGCGAGTGGCTTACCAGCCGGGGGACGGCGTTCGCCTGGGTGACGCTCGATGCCGGTGACAACGATTGCGTGCGGCTCTGGACGTACGTCGCCACAGCTGTCGATCGGGTGCGCGAGGGCCTGGGGCGCAGGGCCCTGAAACGGCTCGGCGTTCCGGGAGCACCGATCGAGATTGCGGTCGACGAGCTGACGAATGGGATGGCCACGTTCGGACATGAGCTGGTGCTGGTGCTCGACGATCTCCAGTACGTGACGGACGACGAGTGTCTCGCCTCGATCGACCACGCGCTGGAGCGCCTGCCCGCAACGGCGCGACTGATCGTGATCAGCCGGACTGACCCGGCGCTCGAGCTGGGACCGCTGCGCGCACGCGGCGGACTTGCAGAGCTGCGCGCGGGAGAGCTTGCGTTCACCGTGGCCGAAGCGCGTGAGCTCCTCGTCGGTCTCGCGCGACTCGACTTGGAGGCCGTGCAAATCGAGCTGTTGCAAGAGCGCACTGAGGGGTGGCCGGCGGCGCTTTTCCTGGCCGCGCTCTGGCTTCGCGGCGTGGAGGATCCTGGTCGCGCCGTCAGCGAGTTCGGCGGAAGTCACCGGTTCGTTGCCGACTATCTGAGCCGCGAGGCGTTCAGCTCGCTCGACGACCACGCTCGCTCATTCCTCCTGCGGGTCGCGGTGCTGGGTCGGGTCACCGCGGACTTGTGCGACAGCGTGCTTGGCCGGTCGGACTCTGCCTCGGTTCTCGCCGACCTCGAGCGCTCCAATCTGTTCGTCACTCGCCTCGAGCACGGGGGCTGGTGGCGCGTCCACTCGTTGTTCGCGGAGTTCGCGGGATTCGAGCTCGCTTCGAGGGAGCCGGGCGCTGCGGTCGGGCTGCATCGGCGCGCGGCCGCATGGTTCCGCTCGCGGGGGATGGCGGTGGAAACGATCGAGCACGCTGCCGCGGCCGGAGACCACGAGCTCGTCGCGCAGATCCTGTTCGAGAATCACCTGGCGCTGCTTAGAAGCGGGAGAGCCCGGACGCTACTTCGCTGGATGCGGACACTGCCTGGAGAGCAGCTCGTCGAACACCCGGAGCTCGCGGTGGTCGCGGCGACGGCCGCCGCAACGGTCGGTCACACCACTATCGAGCAGCGCCGCTTCCTTGCGCTTGCGAGTCGCGCGCAGGCGGAGCGGCCCGAAAGCGCCACCCCGTATGTCCAGGCGGTTGCTGGGATGGTGCGCGCCGTTACGGTCGATGGCGACGTTGGCAAGGCGATCGCGCACGGCCGCCACGCGGCCGAGGTCGCGCAGGCGAGCGCCGAGGAGGTGCTCGTGGCCGCTTTGGCCGGCTACGCGCGCGCCCTGTATTTCGGGGGCGAGCTCGATCAGGCCTGGGCAGCGGCATCGCGCGCTGTCGAGCATCCGGACGCCGAGCGTCGTGTACCCGGGCACGCTGTCGCCCGCTCGACGCTTGCGCTCGTCGCGGTTGACCGCGGGTGGCTGGGGTCCGCTCGAGCCCACGCCGAGAAAGCCAGGGCGATCATCGGGGGGGTCGGCAGCAGCCGAAGCTGGATCGGCGCGAACGCATCTGCGGCGCTCGGCAGCGTGCTCGAGGCCGAGGGCGACCTCGTCGAAGCCGAGCGCGAGCTCTCCTATGCGGAGCGCTTCTTTCGCGATGAGGTCGCGACCGTGAACCACGCGTGGCTGCTCGTCCTTCTCGCCCGGATCCGCTGTCAGCGCGGGCGTCTTGAACAGGCAGCCGCAGCGCTCCGCTCAGCTGGCGAGGAGATTGCGGAGCTCGCCGACAGCGGGCGAGTCTCGTCGCTCGCTGAGGAAGTGCAGCGACGGCTCAAGGACGCGAACGCGCGCGCCGGCAGCGGCGACGTACTGGAACGACCGAGTGAGGCGGAGCTCACGGTGCTGCGGCTGCTGACTTCTGATCTGTCGACTCGTGAGATCGCAGAGCAACTGTTTCTCTCGGCGAACACGGTTCGCTCCCACACGCGTGCGATCTACCGCAAGCTTGGCGTGAACTCGCGTGGCGACGCCGTTGCTCGCGCGGCCACGCTTGGCCTCCTCGAGCAAGCGCAATCACCTATGTGATCCTCGCCTGCGACGCGCCCGCGAGCGACTCGCCGCGCGATCCTGACGGGATGCCAGTTCGCCGATACCAAATCACGGTGGCGGGAGAGCTCAGCGACCGCGCTGGACACGCGTTTGAAGGTATGACCCTCACGCGCGAGGAGGGGAACACGCTGCTGGTCGGCCGCGTTCGCGACCAGGCGCAACTCCAGGGTCTGCTGCAACGCATTTCCGACCTCGGGCTCACGCTGCTAAGCGCGACCGCGCTCGACGAAACCGCAAAACGAGGGTGATGGCTGCCGACGGCAGTTCTCCGTTGCTATCGGCCGGTGAGCGTCCCGCTATCGAAAGGATGTAACGATGAACGAATTCAGAGGCCTCGGCCGAGCCATGTTTGCGGCCGTGCTGCTGATGGTTGGCGGCGTTTTGAACATCGCCTACGGAATTGCCGCGATTGGGAACTCGAGCTTTTTCGTGCACGACACCCATTACCTGTTCGGCAGCCTCAAGGGGTGGGGTTGGATCACGCTGATCCTCGGGATCGTCGAGCTCCTCGCGTCCGTGTCGTTGGTCCGCGGTCAAACATTCGGGCGGATTTTCGGCATCGTAGTCGGCTCGCTGGCGGCAATCGATGCGTTGCTTGAGATCCCCGCATACCCGCTGTGGTCCCTCGCGGTGTTCGCGCTGAGCCTGTGGATCATCCATGGACTGACGATCCCAGGGGAACATGAGGACAGGTGGGGGCAGGCGCGCGCCGGGACCGGCCCGATGATGACGGCGCAGGGCCCCCGACCTCCGGCGTAGACACGGGTTCAGGATGGCAGCCGCCAGCGCTCGTTGCGCACCTTTCGAACGCCGGTGTGCTCGCCTCACCTCCGCTCTAGCCGCAGGAGTCCTGACCGGTGATGGCGAATAAGCCTCGGTGAAGCGTTCGCGGCAGCGCTACGGAATGCTGCTTCTGGCGCTCGGCGTCACTTTCTTCTTCGAGGGGGTTGCCAAACCGGGCGATGCCCAGCGCGCGATCGGGACTGTCTTAGTCGGCGCCACGCTGATGCTCGCCTTGTACGCCGCCGAAATCTCGGCCCGCCTCCTGCGCCTCGCGGCCGCGCTCGTCCTGGCAATCTCGGCGAGCGTGCTGATCGCCTCCCTGGCTGGCAAAGGGACCACGGTGACCGGCATCGCCGCGATCGCCAACGGGCTGCTGATCGCGGTGGCGCCTGTTGCGGTAGTAACGGGGGTCATCCACAACCTGCGCGCAACCGGCGCCGTGACCGTGACAACGGTCGCCGGCGTGCTATGCCTCTATCTGCTGCTGGGACTGTTTTTCTCCTTCGCGTACGTCGCCATCGAGAACCTTGGTGGCGCCCCGTTCTTCGCAAACGGTGACCCTGCCACATCCGCGCGAGCCGTCTACTTCAGCTTCGTGACGATGACGACCGTCGGTTACGGCGACTTCACCGCTCGGAGCAATCTCGGACATACGGCGGCCGTCACCGAGGCGCTGCTAGGTCAGATCTATCTAGTCACCGTCGTGGCGACGATCATCAGTCGCCTGGTCCCGCGACGCAGCCAGAGCCAATAATCAAGCCGATCACCGGGCCACCGACCGCGCCCCACGCCGCGCGTACGACGTCCATCGGCGGCGAGCACGAGCGGAGAGGGAGGGATTCAAACCCATTTGCAGGAGCTTCTGATCCGAGCCTACGCTGTGGGGAAGTCGGTGGGGAAGTAAGCACGCTAGTCGTGTACGCACAGATGGCGTACCCTAGGTCCATGGCCGAGACCAAGAGCCAGCGCGTTCATCTGCGCGTCGCCGCCGGGGACGATGAGCTGTTTCGCACCGCCGCCGCCGCCGCGAACGAGTCGCTGTCCGAGTTCCTGGTGGAGAGCGGCCGCCAGCGGGCAGAGCGGCTGCTGGCCGACCGCACGCGCTTCGTGCTCTCGCCGGCGCGGTGGCGGGAGTTCACGGCCGCGCTCGATCGTCCACCGCGGGAAATCCCGGAGCTGGTCGAGTTGTTTCGCCGCCGGCGTCCTGAGTAGTGTCGCGCTTCGGCGACCCCGAGCCGCTAGGCCAGGATCACGTCGTCGAGGGCTTCGACTGCGGCCGAGCGTCGTTGAACGTGTGGCTGGCGCGGTACGCGCGCCAGGCTGTCGCGGCCGGATCGGCTCGGACCTACGTCGTGGTCGACGAGCAGCAGGAGCGAGTGGTGGGCTACCACGCGCTCACCGCCGGCCAGATCGAACGCGAGGGTGCGAGCGCGAGGGTCATCAAGGGGATGCCGCAGTACCCAGTCCCGGTCGTGCTGCTGGCCCGGCTCGCGGTCGACCTGTCCGTCGCCGGGCGCGGCCTTGGCGCCTGGCTGCTCCGAGACGCGATGCTGCGCACGCTCGCCGCGTCAGAGACGATCGGCGTTCGAGCCATGCTTGTCCATGCCATCGATGAGAACGCTCGCGGGTTCTATCTCGGGCACGGATTTGAGCCTTCCCCCTCCGATCCGCTACATCTGATGATCCTGATCAAGGACGTGAGGATGGCCGTGGACGCCGCGAGCAGACGCGAATGAGCGACGCGAACCTGGCCCCCGCCGCGGCAGCACGCGCGCGCTTCTGCGATTCGTGCATCTGATCAGTGAGCTCGATGACGGCGCCGGTGCCCGCGCGGCCGAGGGGGCGACAGCCGGCGACGCTTGCTGACAGAGCGGTCGGGGGCTAGCAGTGGCGATCGCTGGACTCTCGCTCGGCCGTGAACAGCCAGGTCGCTCATGTGTCCGAGCCCGACCCGGCGCCTCAGGGACGCCGGGCGAGCGCGACCATGGGCGTCGTTCCCGGCGGGACGTTTGGCGGCGTTTTCGGTTTCTCGAATCCGGCGGTCGTGACGAGCGTGGTGCACTCGGCCAGCGTTACTGCGCTGCCGCCGGCGTTGTACGCCTGCCAACGATCGATCGCGCCGTCGGCGCCATCGCTCGACAGCCCAGACAGGGTGAGCATTCCGCCGGGTCTCAGCGCGCGGAACAGGCGGGCGATTCCCTCGGTTAGCGCCGGGCGCGGGATGAAAGGTGGGGAGATGTGCGCGAGCGACGCCACGCTGAAGTCCTGGAGCTCTTCGACGCCCTGCAGTCGCAGCTCGATCCGGCCGCTGAGATTCTTCGCGGTGACCAGTTGGCGGGCGAGGGCAAGCGCCCGGGGATTCACGTCGGGCCCGATCACGCGCGTTCCGGGCAACGCCTCGCAGATCGAGCAGGCTCCGGCGGCCACCCCCAGAAACGGGCGCAAACGCGGGTGAACGGAGAGGGAGGGATTCGAACCCTCGATGGACGGAACCGCCCATACCGGTTTTCGAGACCGGCGCATTCAACCGCTCTGCCACCTCTCCGATGTAGGCGAGGAGAACGTTAGAGGACGAGGTCGGCGCACGTTCTTGCTGGCTGCGGGAGGCCCGGCGAGCGCCGCCGCCGTCCGCTACCGCCGCCGCGCGAAGAACGCTCGCAACAGCTGCGCGCTGTCCTCGGCCAGGAGCCCGGACTGGACCTGGGGTCGGTGGTTGAGCTGCGGCGCGTCGAGGACGTTCAGGACACTGCCCGCCGCGCCGGCCTTCGGATCGTCGGCCCCGTAGACGATGCGCGGGACGCGGGCAAGCACGATCGCGCCGGCGCACATGGCGCATGGCTCGAGCGTGACGTACATGACCGCGTCCAGCACCCGCCAGCTGCCGAGCGTGCGGGCGGCTTCGCGCAGCGCGATCAGCTCGGCGTGGGCGGTGGGATCGGCCCGGACCTCGCGCTCGTTGTGCCCCGAACCGATGACCTCGCCGTCCTTGACGATTACCGCTCCGATCGGGACGTCGTCGTGATCGAGCGCACGCGCAGCCTCGCGCAGAGCCAGGCGCATGAAATATTCGTCGCGGGGGAAGAAGTGCGCGCTCAAGTTAGGCCGACGGATCGCTACTTTTACGAGGAGGGCAACTTTCGGGCGCCTGATCATGTCTTTAATGGGGCTGAGTCGCCTTCCGGGTGCGGCTTCGGCGACCTCCACCCTGTGACTCGCACTCTGAATCTCCGTCCCATCGCCGCCGCAGCGCTCGCGTGCGCGGTACTGATCGGCGTATCTGCGTGGCGGGCGGCCGGCGCCGAGGCGGCCGATTACGTCCCGCGCGAGGTGGTCGTCGGTTATGACCCCGGCCCGTTCCCGGCCTTCGCTGCTGACGTCGCCAGCCGGAAGGGCGCCCCGGCGGTGGCCGCCGGCACCCCGGCCCCGCAGACCGTGGTGCTGAGGCTTCCGCCCGGCGTGAGCGTCACCGCGGGCCTCGATCGCCTCCGCGGCAGGCCAGGCGTGTCCTACGCGGTGCCGAACTTCCTCGCCCACGCCGACGGGGCGGGCTGGATCCCCAACGACCCGGGCCGCTCACACATCCGCGGCGGCTGGGAGAAGCTGCAGTGGAACTTCATGCCCGGCGCGGGGGTGGACGCCCCGCAGGCGTGGGCGAACCTGAGGGCGGACCGCCGTCCCGGCGGGCGCGGAGTCACGGTGGCGATCCTCGACACCGGCATCGCATATCGCAACTGGGAGCAGTTCCGCCGCTCGCCCGACTTCAACCGGACCCGGTTCGTCGATCCATACGACTTCGTCGCGCACAACCGCTATCCGCTCGACCGCGAGGGTCACGGGACGTTCGTCGCGGGAATCGTGGCCGAGAGCACGAACAACGGCATCGGGGTCACGGGGCTGGCCTACGGCGCGTCGATCATGCCCGTTCGAGTCCTTGACCGCACCGGCAGCGGCGACGCGGCGACGATCGCCGATGGCGTGCGCTACGCCGTCAGGCACCACGCGCAGGTGATCAACCTGAGCCTGGAATTCACGCCCGACATCACCGCCGGCGACATTCCGGATCTGATCGGCGCGATCCGCTACGCCGCGCGCCACCACGTCGTGGTCGTCGGCGCGGCCGGGAATGACTACGACGCGAGCCAGGTCGCCTACCCGGCGCGGGCGCCAACCGTGATCTCGGTCGGCGCGACGACCCTCGACCGCTGCCTGGCCGACTACTCCAACGGCGGCGCGCGGCTGGACCTCGTCGCGCCCGGCGGCGGCGGGGACAGGCCGCTGAGCTCGGATCCGGACTGCCATCCGGGCCGGTCGCTGCCGCCGATCTACCAGATGACGTTCTCCAACCCCGACGATCCGGCGCAGTTCGGATTGCCCGGCGGGATCTACGGCACCTCGATGTCGACGCCCGAGGTAAGCGCCACCGCGGCGATGATCATCGCCAGCCGGATCCTCGGTCCCCGCCCCACTCCCGACCAGATCCTCAACCGGCTCGAGCAGACCGCCCAGCCGCTCGGCAAGGGCCGGCCGAACATCGATTACGGATGGGGGCTGCTCGATGCGGGTGCGGCCACCGCGCCGCTCGCGCCGGCGGCCTCCCGGCGCAGCTGACCGGCGCCGGCCGCCCCCGCGCCCGCCGGACCGTACGTCGTCCTGACGATCAGCACCGAGCAGGGGGCGTGGTGTGAGACCTTGTTCGGCACCGAGCCGAGCAGGAACCGCTTGGCGCCGGTCATGCCCCGGTTGCCGACGACGATCAGATCGGCCCGTTGCTCCTCGGCCACGTCGAGGATCGCGTCGGCGGCGTCGCCCTGCATCGCGAATGTCTCGACCTGGCCGAGCCCGGCGGTGTGGGCGTCCTTGGCTGCTTCGTCGAGCAGGGCGAGGACGTCCTCGCGCGGGTTCACCATCCACTGGAGATCCTTCGGAAGTTCGACCCGCTCGTTGCGCAACCGTTGGTCTGACACCGGCTCGTAGGCGCTGACGATCTGCAGGCGGGCGCCGAGCTCGCGCGCGAGGTCGATCGCATAGCGCAGCGCGGTGGTGGCGGTGTCGGATCCGTCAGTCCCGACGAGGATGGAGGCGAACATGCGGCCTGACTGTAGCCTGCGGGTCAGGCGAGCTTGGTGATCGCGATCACGATCCCGGCGAGCACGAACACGACGATCGCGACCTGCGTCCAGATCCAGAAGCGGGGCATTACGCCAAAGCTATCGTCCCATTCGATGTCCGAGCCGCTGAGCCCCCCACTGAAGGCCGTCAGCGATGCCGTGCTGGCCGTCGCCTCGCAGCTGTCGGTCGACGAGGTACTGCAACGACTGGTCGATTCGGCACGCGAGCTGGCCGGGGCACGCTTTGCCGCGTTGGGTATCCCCGACGGCGACGGCGGCTTTCGGAGGTTCCTCGTCGCGGGCATGAGCGATGGGCTGATCGCCGCGATGGGGCCGCTTCCGCGCACGCACGGGATGCTCGGGGCGATGCTCGAGTCGACGGCCGCCTACCGTGCGCAGGACATCCATCACGATCCCCGCTTCAGAGGCTGGTGGCCGCAGCAGCACCCGGACATGCGCTCGTTCCTCGGCGTGCCGATCGTCGCCGAGGGAGAGGTGATCGGTGCCTTCTATCTGACCGAGAAGCAGGGCCAGCCGGAGTTCGACGCTCAGGACCAGGCGCTGATCGAGCTGCTCGCGGCGCACGCCTCGATCGCGATCACCAACGCGCGGCTGTACGAGCGCAGCCGGGAGCTGTCGATCGTCTCCGAACGCAACCGGCTCGCGCTCGAGCTCCACGACGCCGTCAGCCAGAAGCTGTTCAGCCTGGTCCTCAGCGCCGAGGCCGCGTCAACCCAGCTCGACCGCGACCTCCCCGCGGCGCGCCACCAGCTCGAGCGAATCAGCCAGCTCGCTCGAGAGGCGCTGGACGAGCTGCGCTCGCTGATCCTCGGCCTGCGGCCACCGGACCTGGAGCGCGACGGGCTCGAGGGCGCGCTGCGCAAGGAGGTCGAGATGCTCCGCCGCGCGCACGGGGTCGAAATCGAGCTCATCTGCGACGGGACCGTGGACGGCGGCGACGGCGCACGCGAGCTGGCGGTGATGCGGATCGTCGATGAGGCGCTTCACAACGCGGTGCGGCACGCCCGCGCCGGGCACATCCGCGTGCGGCTGAGCGGCCGTGGGGTCGAGGTCATCGACGACGGCATCGGTTTCGAGCCCGATCGGCCGGAACTGCGCTCGCGGCATCTTGGGCTCACGTCGATGGAGGAGCGCGCACGGGAGCTGGGGGGCACGATCGAGATCCGCTCGGCACCGGGTGCGGGAACGAGCGTCCGGCTGGAGGTGGCGGGATGATCCGGGTGCTGCTCGTCGACGATCACGCGGTCGTCCGCGAGGGGCTGCGGGCGTTCCTGGAGCTCCAGGATGGAATCGACGTGGTCGGTGAGGCCCAGGACGGGGAGCAGGCGGTAGCCGAGGCGAACCGGCTGGCACCCGACGTGATCCTGATGGATCTGGTGATGCCGAAGCTCGACGGGGTCGGTGCGATGCGCCGGCTGCGGGAGTCCGTCCCGACGGCGCGGGTGGTGGTGCTGACGAGCTTCCTCGAAGACGAACGGCTGCTCCCGGCGATCCAGGCCGGCGCAGCCGGATACCTGCTCAAGAACACCGAGCCCGCCGAGCTTGCGCGAGCCCTCCGCGCGGCCCATGCGGGCGAGGCGATCATCGATCCGACCGTCGCGGCGCGGCTGGTCAGCGCGCTGGCGGACGGCTCGCGCGCGGGGCGCGATGAGCGCGATCAGCTGACGCGCCGGGAGCGGGAGGTGCTGGAGCTGATCGTGCGGGGGCGTTCGAACAAGCGGATCGCGTTCGAGCTCGGGATCGCGGAGAAGACCGTCAAGACGCACGTTGGCCATCTGCTCGCCAAGCTCGGCGTGACCGACCGCACGCAGGCCGCCCTGCTCGCGGTCCGTGAGGGCCTGGTGCCCGAGTCCGGGAGCCGGCTCGGAAGGACCTAGGACCAATTGCCGCTGGTAAGCGCGACCGGCTCCGTCGTAGCTTGCGGGCATGCCAATAGCAATCATCACCGGAGCTTCTCGGGGGCTTGGGTTGGCGCTCGCCCGGGCTCTCGCACAACGCCACTGGGCGCTTGCGCTGGACGCGCGCGACCGCGACGATCTGGAACGGGCGGCGCGCGAGCTCGGCGCGGTCACGGAGGTCGTGGCCGTCGCCGGCGACGTCGCCGATCCGATCCACCGGATGGCGCTCGTTCATGCCGCCGGGCAGGAGATCGACCTGCTGGTCAACAACGCCAGCGTGCTCGGCCCGAGCCCGCAGCCGACGCTCGCCAAGTATCCGCTCGAGGTGCTGGAGGACGTTTATAGGGTTAATGCGCTCGCGCCGTTGGCGCTCGCGCAGTTGGTTCTGCCTCGCCTGCCCGACGGCGGCCGGATCATCAACGTCACCTCCGACGCGGCGGTCGAGCCCTATGAAGGGTGGGGCGGCTACGGCTCTTCGAAAGCCGCCCTCGAGCAGCTGAGCGCGATCCTCGGCGCCGAGCAGCCATCGGTCCGCGTCTACGCGGTCGATCCCGGCGACATGCGCACGCGCATGCACCAGGCGGCGTTCCCGGGCGAGGACATCTCGGATCGCCCGCCGCCCGAGGAGAGCGTTCCCGGTCTGCTCGCGCTGATCGAGGGAGAGCTTCCGAGCGGCCGCTACCAAGCACGGGCGCTCGCGCGCGCCGATGAGGCGGTCGCATGAACGCGCTCGCGTTCGAGCTGCCGAGCACGCTCGAGGCGCGCGAGCCGCCGGAGGTGCGTGGCGTCGCCCGCGACGGCGTCCGGCTGCTGGTCGCGAACCGCGCCGACGGCCGGATCTCACATTCGAGCTTCCGTCGCCTCCCGGATCTGCTCGCGCCCGGCGATCTGCTGGTCGTCAACGTGTCGGCGACGCTGCCGGCGGCGGTGCCCGCGACGCGGCAGGACGGATCGCCCGTCCGCGTCCACTTCGCTACGCGCGCCCCCCGACTCGAAGACAGCTGGCGGGTGGTCGAGATCCGGAGCGCCGATGGGTCGCGGCCGGCGCGAGGTCACACCGGCGAGCAACTCGATCTGGACGGCGGCGCGTCGCTGCAGCTCGTCGCCCCTTACGCGTCGGGCGCGAGGCTGATGCTGGCGCGGTTTCGGGGTGCGGCGTCGGTCCAGGGCTACCTCGCGCGTCACGGGATGCCGATCCGCTACGCCTACGTGAGCCACGGCTGGCCGCTGTCGGCCTACCAGAACGTCTACGCGATGACGCCCGGGAGCGCCGAAATGCCGAGCGCCGGCCGTCCGTTCACCGCCGAGCTGATCACGCGGCTGATCGCGCGGGGTGTCCTGATCGCGCCGATCACCCTGCACACCGGCGTCTCATCCCCGGAACGCCATGAGCCCCCGTTCCCGGAGCAGTTCTCCGTTCCGGAGCCCACTGCCCGGTTGGTGGAGACGGTCAAGGGGTGGGGCGGCCGCGTGATCGCGGTGGGAACGACTGCCGTGCGGGCACTCGAGACCGCCGCGGGCGCCGACCAGACGGTCCGTCCGGGCGGTGGCTGGACCAGCCTCGTGGTCACTCCCGAGCGCGGCCTGCGCGTGGTCGATGGGCTGATCACGGGCTGGCATGAGCCGGAGGCCTCGCACCTGCAGCTGCTCGAGGCGATCGCCGGCCGGGAGCTGCTCGAGCGCTCCTACGAGGCGGCGCTTCAGCGCGGCTATCTGTGGCACGAGTTCGGCGACAGCCACCTGATCCTGCGGGCCTGACGCCGATTTCCTAAGCGACGACTGGCGAGGCGAAACGCACCGGCACCGCGCGCGCCACGACCAGCACCGGCGCGGTCGAGTTCTCGATCGCGTTCTGGGCCCGCGCGCTGATCGTCACGTAACCCGGGCGCGCCTCCGAACGCGAGCCGACCACGAGCAGGTCGATCCCGCGC
This sequence comes from uncultured Solirubrobacterales bacterium, assembly GCA_963767695.1. Classification (GTDB taxonomy): domain Bacteria; phylum Actinomycetota; class Thermoleophilia; order Solirubrobacterales; family Solirubrobacteraceae; genus Palsa-465. Next base: position 156,396 of record CAVYFE010000017.1, on the reverse strand, counting down.
TCCTGGCGGGTGACGGTCGCGCCGAATTGCTCGCCCAGCTCAGCGGCGGTCTGTGCGGCAGCCACATCCCCGGGATCGGCCAGTAGGCCGATCCTCTCAACCTGTTGACCGTCGTGCGAGCGGTAGTCGGCCGGAGCGATCGCGACGGCGGATGGTCCGCCTTCCAACAGCGTCTGCGCGGACTGCTGCGGGGCGACGTGTCCGGCCGCGGTCCGGTAGTCGGAGCCGAACGCGACGATGTCGGCGTGTTCCTGCTCGGCGAGCCACCTCAGCCCCGCGGCGGTCGATGCGCTGAGGACGATGCGCTGCTCTACGTCGAGGTCGCCGAGCCACCGGGCGCCCCGCTCAAGCAGCGTCTGCGCCTCGTTCTCCTCGAGCTCCTCGCGATCCGGCTCGGTCTGGGTCGAGTGCCGGACGTAGGCGAGCGTGAGCGTCGCCCCGGCGTCCGCCAGCACCCGCGCCAGCATCAGCGCGTCGAGGTCATTGAGCGTGTCGTCATAGGAAACGATTGCCGTCGGCGTCATGTGCGCATCTCCTCCGTGTCCTTGTCCCTGCGTCCTTCGTTCGGCCGAGGATTCCATTCCCCTGCCATCAGCACTAGTGAAGTTCATCATCATGACGATAAGATCAGCTTATGCTGAGCCTGAGCCGGCTGCGGATCCTGTCCGAGGTGGTTTCGCGGGGCTCGTTCTCGGCCGCGGCCGAGGCCCTGTCCTACACCCAGTCGGCGGTCTCGCAGGCGATCGCGCGACTGGAAGCGGAGACGGGCGCGAAGCTGGTGCTGCGCGACCGGCGCGCGGTGCGACCAACCGCCGCCGGCGCCACGCTGCTCGAACACGCCGAGGCGATCTTCGCCCAGGTGGAAGCGGCGCAGGCAGACCTGGATGCGGTTCTGGGGATCCGGGCCGGGCGGCTACGGGTGGCCTCGTTTCCGTCCGCCGGGGCGACCCTGATGCCGCTCGCGGTGGCGACATTTCGCGAGCGCCACCCCGGCGTCGCCCTCACCTTGGCCGAGGGCGAGCCCGAGGAGATCGCGCCACGGCTGCGCGGCGGCGAGTTTGATCTGGCGCTGCTGTTCGAGTTTCCCGGGGCCCGCGAGCGGCCCGGCGCGGGCCTGCGCAACGTGGCGCTGCTGGAGGACCCGATGCACGTCGCCGTGCCGGCCGCGCACCCACTGGCCGGCGCGCCGGCGGTGACGCTCGCCGATCTGCGCGACGAGGACTGGGTCCAGACATCCGCATCCAGCCCGTGTGCCCGGCACGTGGTCCGTTCCTGCCTGGCTGCGGGCTTCGAGCCCAAGGTCACGTTCGAGAGCGACGATTACGAGACCGTTCAGGGACTCGTCGCCGCCGGGGTCGGGGTCGCGCTGATCCCCCGGCTCGCGCTGACTCGGGTCCACCCCGGGATCGTCGTCCGTGAGCTGGCGCCGCACAGCCCGGCCCGAAAGGTGGTGGCCGCGACGGTCGCCGGGCCGGGTGCCGCGCCGGCGGCGAAGACGCTGCTCCGGATCCTGGTGGACGTGGCCGGGCGGTGGCGGGAAGACGGAGTGGAGGCGGCGTAGGGTGTTGGCACCAGCGACACTGTGGCGGTGAAAGCGGAACGGCGGCTGGTGTTCGGTGACGTGGCCGAGCTCTACGAGCGGGCCCGGCCGGCGTATCCGGACGAGCTCGTGCACGACGTGATCGCCTGCGCGGGGATCGACGGATCGGGCGATGCGCTCGAAGTCGGGGCCGGCACCGGCAAGGCGACGCGACAGTTCGCCGCGCGGGGCCTATCGGTGCTCGCGCTCGAGCCGAGTCCGCGGATGGCCGCGGTCGCCCGGCAAGCGTGCGCCGCGTATGAGCGCGTGACGATCGAGCAGCGCGATTTCGAGCACTTCACTGCGCGCGGTCGGCAGTTCCAGCTGCTGTTCTCGGCCCAGGCGTGGCACTGGATCTCGCCCGAGGTGCGCTACATCAGGGCTCGCGAGGCGCTGGCGCCAGGCGGCCTGCTGGCCGCCTTCTGGAACCGTCCGCGGTGGGAGGACACGCCGCTTCGTGCGGAGCTGGTCGAGGCCTACGGTCGTGCGGCGCCAGACTTCGACCCCGCGGCGGGACCCGATCCGATGCATCCTGCCACCGACACGATGCCCGAGCTGGGGGAGGGGTGGCAGCGTGAAATCGCCTCTCAGCGAGGATTCCAGCGACCGCAGGTGCGCTGCTATGCCTGGTCCTGCACGTACTCCAAGAACGGATACCTCGAGCTGCTCCAGACTCACTCCGGTCATATCGTCCGTTCTGAGGCGCAGCGGCGCGCGATCCTCGAGGAGGTGGGCGCCGTGATCGAGCGAAACGGGGGATCGATGCGGCTGGAGTTAGCGACCGTGCTCTGCCTCGCGACCGCGGCCTAACGATCGCTGTGCCGGACCAACGCGACACGGAGCCCAAGCTCGGCTCGAGGATCTTCGTCAAGGACCATCTGGCGCTGGCGGGGAGCTGCTCGTGGACCGACCGCACGCTGGTGCAGGAGTCCGACTGGTATCCGAAGCGGACGATGAGCCCGGAGGAGCGGCTCCGCTACTACGCGACGCAGTTCCCGATCACCGAGATCGACTCGACCTATTACGCGCCACCGGCCGAGCAGCAGGCCCGGCTGTGGGCGGAGCGGACACCGGCGGGGTTCCGCTTCGATGTCAAGGCCTACTCGCTGCTCACCGGACATCCGACGCGGCCGAAGAGCCTATGGCGGGACCTCCGGGAACAGTTGCCGGCCGAGACGGCGGCGAAGCGAAACATTTACGCAAGCCACCTCGCTCCCGACGCGCTCGAGGAGGCGTGGCGGCGGTTCGACCGGGCGCTGCGGCCGTTGCACGAGGCGGGCAAGCTCGGCGGCGTCCTGTTCCAGTATCCGCCGTGGTTCGTGCCCCGGCGCGAGAACCGGGCTGAGCTCGAGGCGCTGCGAGAGCGACTGCCCGACTACCGCATCTGCGTGGAGTTCCGCTCGCCGATGTGGGTCGCGGAGGAGCGCGACCGCGAGCGGACGCTCGGCACGCTCGAGGAACGCGGGATGGTGTTCGTGTGCGTCGACGCGCCCGAAGTCTCGGGCCTTCCCAGGCTGTTGGCGATCACCAACCAGGAGCTGCTCATGGTCCGCTTTCACGGTCGCTCCGACAGCACCTGGTCGGACACCTCGCGCTCGGCCGCGGAGCGATTTCGCTACCGGTACTCGAAGGCCGAGCTGACCGAATTGGCCCAGCCGATCGCCGAGCTCGCCGGCGAGGCGCACGAAACCCACCTGCTGATGAACAACTGCTACCGCGACTACGCCGTCCGCAATGCCGCCCAGCTGCGGGATCTGCTCGCGCGCTACGGGAACGGAGCGCTGGGGTGACGATCGACCGCGGGATCGCTCGGGGCGACGACGAAGTGGCCCGATGCTGGTGGGCCGATTCGGCGCCCGAATACCGGCAATACCACGACACCGAGTGGGGTTTCCCGGTGGCCGCTGACCAGCGGCTGTTCGAAAAGCTCAGCCTCGAGGGTTTCCAGGCCGGCCTCTCGTGGCTGACGATCCTGCGCAAGCGGGAGGCGTTCAGGCGCGCGTTCGCGGGGTTTGACTTTGTGCGCGTGGCGCGGTTCGGCCCGCGGGACGTGACGCGGCTGCTCGCGGACGCCTCGATCGTCCGCCACCGCGGCAAGATCGAGGCGGTCATCAACAACGCTCGCCGCGCGCTGGAGCTGGTCGAGGCGGAGGGCTCGCTGGCCGCCTACGCGTGGCGGTTCGAGCCCGACGAGCGCCCGCGTTCCATCGATCGGGCGGCGTTGCTGGAGCTCGCGAACACGGAGCAGTCGCGCGCGCTGGCGCGGGACCTCAAGCGGCGCGGCTGGCGGTTCGTCGGTCCGACCACCGTGTACGCGTTCATGCAGGCGATGGGGCTGGTCAACGACCACCTCGAGGGCTGCGACATTCGGCCGCAGGTGGAGCGGGCACGCGCCGGCTTCGAGCGCCCGGGATGATCGCCGCGGTGCCGGTCCGCCATCCATCGCCTGCTCCGCGGGCGTGCCTCAGGAGTGGCGCGTCGGAGCCGGATCGGCCGTGCGATCGATCAGCGCGTTCCCGGGCACAACCCTGAGAGGGTCGGTCTGCGTCACCGGTTCGAGCTGGCCTAGAGGGTCGGTGCGGGTCACGGGATCGCTCGCCACGGCCGGCGGCTCGGTCGGGACCGCGTAAACCCAGCGCACCTCGGTGCCGGCCACCCGATCGTGAAAGCCGCGCCGGCGCTCATCGAACAGCACGCGCACGAAACCGGCGCCGAGCGGCAGCGCCGCGAGCACCAGGGCGGGGAAGCGGCGCACGGATTGTCGGAGCTTGACGGCGCCACCGGCCTGGCTCACCACGCGGATTCCGAGGATGCGGCTGCCGGGCGTCTGGCCCGTGATCGTCCAGAAGAGGACGAAATACAAGCCGACCCACAGAAACCAGGCCACGCCGCCGGCGAGGACCTCGCCGAGATTCAGTTGGTCCTTGTGGCCGAGCAGCGACGCGATCAGGCTCACCGCGCCGGCGGCGAGCAAGGCGAGCGCGTTGACGAGCAACAGGTCGATCCCGATCGCCACCGCCCGGGTCACGAGGCCGGCGTACGCGGCTCGGGCTTGATCGGGCTCGCTCACTCGTCCTTCGGTGGGCGCTTGCGCCGCACCAGCGATCGCGCGAAGCGCTCGACGGCGACGTCCCCCACGACTGTCCGCGACCGCATACCGTCGGCGACATCCGTGGCCATCCCGGCGGTCTGATACGAGACCGCTGCACCGATCGCCCCACGCAGCTCCGGCGAGCGAGCGACGCGGTCGATCACGCGCTGCATTTCATTGCTGTCGAGCAGCCGCGCCGTGACGTCGTCCACCAGCCTGCTCTCGATCACGCGCCCGATCAGGCGATCGAGGCCAGGCTCGCCGAGGGTGTTCACCAGGAGCGTGTCGGTCGCCGGATGGTTGATCGCGACCGTGATCATGCGGTCGAGCGCGCCGGTGTCGAGCAGGCGCGAGACGACGTTGTCGGCAATCCCGGCCGCCAGAAGCTGATCCGCGTATGTCCCGACCGTGTCGGCGGCCCGCATCGATCGAGTTTTGATCCGCGCCGCGAGCTCCCGGCCGTCGCGCTCCAGCGAGGAGCCGGCCCCGACTGCCCGCCTGCGAAGCGGAGCGGCGATCGGCGAGCGCCACACAACGGCTGCGGGGCGTCCAGCCAGTTCGACGGTTCTCGTACCGGCGGAGAGCACGGCGCGCGAGCGATGCTCGGCCGACGCCGCTACGCCCAGCAGGAGGTATCCAAGATCGGCTCGTTCCACGGGCCCGATACTGATCTTCGCGCGGCGGGGTTGAGCCCGCGTCACCCAACTTGGGTGATTTGGGTTCCTAGCCGCGTCACCCAACTTGGGTGATTTGGGGTCCTAGCCGCGCGCGGAGGCAACAACGCGCCTCCGCGCGCGAGCGAGTGTCTATGGGCCGGCCAGGGCTGCGATGAAGCCCGTCCCGGGCGAACCGAGCCCGGTCAAGGCGTCATAACCCTTGGTCACCGCGAGCGGGAACGGGCGGCTGGCGCAGTTCCCGGTCGCGTCGCAGAACACCTCGTCGCCGCTGAAGTACAGCTCGCGGAACGAGGTGAAGGTTCCCGCCACGCCAGGCGCGTAGGTGTTTGCAAAGTCGACTCGATAGTTGGCTTGCTTTCCCACCTCGGGCAGGATGTCGTAGATCGTCGATGGGTCGCTCGTGTCCAGACGGTAGATCGCCGGGTTGATGAAGCCCACCGAGACTCCGGCGGACTGGTCCGCATCGGCGACAACACCCGCCAAGAGGGGCGAGGCGAGGCTCGTGCCCCCATAGCGAGTCTGGGTGTAGGTCGCCGACCCATCCAACAGGGTCTGGGTCAGGCCGATCAGGAAGCCGGTCCCCGGATCGGCGTCGAGCGAGATGTCGGGAACGACTCGCAGTGGCACTGGGCCGAAGATCGGCGCGTTGCGCTCCGAGAGGTCGGTTGGAACCACCGGCGCCTGATACCAGGGCTGGGTGTAGTAGTAGCTCGTGTACCCGCCGCTAGCCCCATCGAGGGCGGCAGGCAGCCAGGTATTCAAGGTGCTCGCCGTGCATCCCGGCAACTGGTTCACGGCGTTGGCAGTGCAGAGGAACGAGCGGCCCGTATCCCAGCCCAGCTCGCCGATTCGCTGACCCGCAGCCCCGATCTTGAGCGTCGTGCCCCCAACGGCCGTGACAAACGGGCTCGAAGGGGGATAGTCCGCCGAGGAGAATCCGAAATCGGCGAAGTCGTCGCCGTCATCGCCGGACGAGAACAGGATCGTCATCCCGGTCGTGTCGGCCAGCATGAACAGGTCGTCGTATGCGGTCTTGGTCGAGGCGTCGTCGAGGAGGTCCCCTCCGGTGTCGCCCCACGAGTTGGTGACCACGTCGGCCAGGCGGTTGTCGATGACGTTCTGTTCGGTGTCGAACAGGCCGTTCTCGCAGTCCTGCGCGCCGAAGTAATGGATGTGCGCATTCGGTGCCATCGAGTGAACGGCCTCGACGTCGATCGCCTGCTCGGTCAGCCAACCGGACGCGCCGCACACCGATTCATCATCGAACGGCAGCGTGTTGGTCTGCGTGAAATTGGCTTTCGAGAACGGGTTACCGGGGTCGTTGCGCAGGAAGTACTGCGCCGCGTCCGAGGTGATCGTGGCCGACCCGTACGCGTCGATGATCGCGACGTCGACACCATTGCCGGTGGCGGTCGTCGTGACGCCGTAGGCGGAACGGAGCTGTGGCGGCTTGTAGCCGCAGACCACGTCTGGCACCGTCGTCGGGTAGCCCTGCCCGAACGGCGGGGAGACCGTGTGAGTCTTGGCCGCGTAGTACTGGCCGCACGGAGGGTGGGTGAGGAATGCCGCCGGTGGGGGTGGGAACTGAGTGGGGCTCGACGTCGTGGGGGCGGTGCTGGCGCTCGAGCCAGGGATGTCGGGGTTGCTTCCGTCAGCCGGCCTGGCCAGACGCTGGTTGATCCCCATCGCGCCGACGATCGTGCCGGCCATCGAGCTCGGGACCGACAGAGCGCCGGTGGCCAGCCGCACCCGGTGGCCATTGACCGCGTAGTTCTCGAGCCCGGTGCCAAAAGCGGACTCGACCTGGGCGGCGCTGCCCGAAGCTGCGATCGTGATCCGATCTTTGGACACGGCACCGACCGCGAAACCCTCGCTCCTAAGCCACTGCTCAGCCTGCTGAACCTGGGCAGCGGTCGGTGAGAAGCGGGCCTCCCACTGCTGCGCGGTGAGGTAATGACGATAGCTGGCGCTTCCAGGCGTGGCGACCGCGCGGACAAGTTGCTCGGCCCCGGTCTCGTCGCGGAGCTTCAACACCAGCTCGAAGTTCACCGCGCTGGTGTTTGTCACGGCGCCGACAGGATGTGCGCGCACCGTCGCCGGCACCGCGGCCCCGATCTCCGCACGGCCGGGCGAACTGGCGCTCGCCGCCTGCAATCCGACCGTTGCCGTCAGCGTTCCGGCGCACACCAGCGCCGCCGCCATCACCGATCTCCTCCGCCTCATCACAAGACCTCCCACTCGGCTTGACTTGCCCGGCCCGGGGCGCACCTATCTGACCACCGAGCGGGAAAGCAAGTTGGAACCGTACGCGCGGACTTTGACGGTCCGAGTAGTGACATCCGCGGCTCGGAACCGTTCGTTCGCCGGGGGCATAGGATGACTGCCGTGTGTGCCCTGGTGCTCGTTGATGAAGCTGCTCCCGGCGTGCGGCTCGTGTCGCTGAACCGGCCCGAGCAGCTGAACGCGATGACCGCCGAGCTCTCCCAGGCGCTGCACGCCGTGCTCGACGAGGTGGCCGCCGATCGGAGCTGCCGAGCCGTCGTGCTGACCGGCGCGGGAAGGGCATTCTGCGCCGGCGTGGACCTGCACGGCTACGGGTCGGCGCCTGCGAACGACGGCAGCGACCTGGCTCGCGATCGGCTGGGGAACCAGGAACACATGTCGACCTTGGTGCTCAAGCTACGCGGGCTCCCGCAACCCGTCATCGCTGCCGTCAACGGGCCGGCCGCGGGGTTGGGATTCGCGCTGACGCTCGGCTGCGACATCCGCTTCGCCGCGCGCGAGGCGGTGTTCCGCGCCGCGTTCATCAACATCGGCGTTTCGAACTGCGACATGGGGACCAGCTGGCTCTTGCCGCGGCTGATCGGGGCCTCTCGATCGCACGAGTTGATGCTCACCGGGCGGCGGCTCGGCGCCGATGAGGCGCTGCGGATCGGTCTCGTCGCGGACGTGGTCGAGCAAGCGGCGTTGCGGGAGCGCTCGCTGGAAGCGGCGAGACAGATCGCGGCGCTGGCTCCATGGGGCGTGAGGCTGACCAAGCGCGGCATCTGGACGGCTCTGGAGATCGCCTCCGAACAGGCCGCGGTCGAGTTCGAGGACCGCCAGCAGATCATGGCCACGTTCGGGCAGGCACCGCCGGAGGCGATCGCGGCGTTCCTGGAGAAGCGGGCGGCCGAGTTCGCCGACTGATCGGCGGGTGGTTGACTGATGCTAGGGGGTCTGCTCGCGCGTCGGTTGTGGCGGGCGGGGGTCTCGGCCGCGCAGCAACGCCGTCGCCACGAGAAGCCCCCAGACGAGGAACCAGGGATCCCACAGGTACGCGTGCCAGGCCAGGGCGCGGTGGTCCGCGCTCGCCGAGGGGTGAATCACATCGGCCTGGACCAGGAGCCCCACCGCCGTCAGCACCAGACCGTAGATCGTCAGGACCACCGCGGCGATCCACGCCAGCGCCCACACCTCGCGGTTCCGCGCCGGACTGCTCAACCGCCGCAGGGCGAGCAGCGGCAGAATCGCGGCCACCACCTTGAGGGCGGCGGCAGCCCACACGGCGATGATCACGGCCGCGTCGCGGGCGCGTCCGTGCTTGGCCAGTGAGCCACCCACGGTGTCCAGCAGCCACGTGCCCCCCAGACCCCAGTAGACGCTGATCGCGGCGTAGAGGAGACCGACGATGCAGGCCGCCTGCGCGGCCCGCCACCCGTTTCGCGCCGGATCCGGCCCGCGGTCTCCCAACACCAGACGCAAGCTAGACGACCGGTGGGCTCTGAGCAGTGTGACGAGCGCCCGCGGCCCGCAACTCTCTCGGAGTGAACGTGTTTCGTGTAGTTGCCGAATCCTCGGGGGGCCAGCCCGGGGAGCGGGGAGCCCACTCTTCGGGGCGAATACGGCGGTGATCCGCCGTTAGCGCACATTTCGAGCGCGAGCCCGTCAGCTAACTCCGCAGGCGCCAGGTCGCCAGTTGAGCGTCGATCCAACGGGGGTGCGCGTGCCCGGCTCGAGAATCCAGGTGGTCAGCCGACTTCGCCGAAGCGATCGTCTCCGGATCGCCGGGGGCCGCTTGGCGCTCTTGCGGTGCTTGATTGTCGCGATCGCGGCGCCGATGACGATGTTCGCTCCCGCCTCTGCTGATGGGGCGCTCCTGAGCGCGACCGACGGAAACCTCGCCTCGTTCTCTGGGGGCGTCTCGCAGGTCAACGGCACGCTCACGTCGATCAGCGTCCGGTATGGCCGCGACGCGAGGACGTTTGCGGCAACCTACTCCGGCGCCGGCGCCATCGGTCTGGCGAGCGGCGCTTTCAACGTCCATTGGAAACGGGGCCAGGCCGTGGCGTACGGCGCAGCCTTCTATCTGCCTCCCGCATTTCACACCGCCACCGTGGGGCAGCAGGCGCTGCTGACCTGGGACAACTCGCCGGGCACCGGCGGACGCTACGCGCAGGGCGGCGTGGTCATCGACTACAGCGACGACTTGGCCTATCTCGTATCGGCGACGATCTCGGGATCCGCGATCACCCAGCGGGTGCTCGCGGGACCGTTCGCGTTGCCGGTCGGGCAGTGGTTCACCCTCCAGGTCCGGCAGCTGCTCGGCTCCGGGGTATCCGCCTACAGCGACGTGTACGAGAACCGTGAGCTGGTCGCCTCGTCCCGCGCCCCCAACTTCTCCGGCAGGCGCATCGGCCACGTGCGCTTCGGGATCGTCCAGCTCTCAGCCGGCGCGCAGCAGGGCCCGGTCGCGCTCGATTTCGACCGAGCGATCGCCGCCGCCTACACCGGCTACGCCAACCCACTGGGCGGAGATCAGTACCTGACGCAGCGCACCGACATGGGGGTCGACTTCTGCTTGGCGCCCGGTGAGCCGATCCGGGCAGTTGGCGACGGCATCGTGGTCGGAATCAATCCCGATTGGTTCGAGCACGAGCCATATATCTGGTACCAGCTCCTGGACGGCCCGTCCGCCGGGCGTTATGTCTACGTGGCCGAGCAGATCGGGCGACTTGCACGCGTCGGCGCGCAGCTCAGCGCCGGTCAACCACTCGCCTATTACAAGCGGTCAGGTAGCTGTATCGAAACGGGGTGGAGCGCGGCCGATGGCAGGACACTCGCCCAAGCCACGACCGGCTACCACGAGGGCGATGTCACGGTCGCCGGCGTCTCGTTCGCCCACTTCCTGATCTCACTCGGTGTCCGCGGACCATTCGAGCTGACGCCGACGCACAAAGCAATAAGGAACAAGCGCCAGCAATAGCCCAGCCGGAATGTCGCGATTTCACTCGCAGACCACTAGGATCCAGTGCGGTGATAGATCGCGGTCGCTCCGGTTCCCGGCTGGCCCGGTACCTTCTCAGGGCACTCGGCCCGCTTACGGTCGCGTGTCTGATTAGCCTGGGGGTGCTCGGCGCCGCGGCCGGGTCCGCGGTGGCGCAGGGCTCGGGGTACTTCGTCACGTTCGTGGCCCGCTCATGCCCTGCCTACACCGACATCTTCGCCAACAGGGCGCGGAATAACATCCTCGAGAGCCTGAAGGACCTGGGGCCCGACACGCAGTACGGGGACAGTGGGCGGCTCGTGAACCCGACCGACGAGGAGCTGCCGCCGCAGGACGTCTGCACGCCGATCACCGGCTGGGAGTTCACGCTCGGCCACGGCTACGAGAGCCGGGCCGTCACCGGTCCGTGGGGCTCGTTGTCGATTGTCACCGACCCGTTCCAGCGCGCGCCGATCCTGACGCAGGACTCCGTCCCGTTGCTCGATCAGAACGCCAATCAGATCGACGACCAGCAGATTGCCGGGGCCACGACGATCGAGCTGACCAACCAGGAGCGCCAGCAGGCGAGCAGTCCTGATCAGTTGTGGGCCCAGGGAGGCACGCCGACCGACCCGGTGCTGGCCAATCCCGATCGTTTCCCGGGACCGGAGTACGGGTTCGGCGCGCTGCGCTGCGCCACCGACAACCTCAACGGAGACAACGTCGAGTACATCTTCTTCCCGGCCGGCGTGACACACGTATTCTGCTACGGGCTATACGTCAAGCCGCCTCCGACAGCCGGACTGATCACGATCCAGAAGCGCGTCACCGGCACTCCCTCCGGCGAGAATCCGTCGTTTCCGTTCAGCGGCACCATCTCCTATGACCCGAACGGGTTCAGCCTCGCAGACGGCGAGTCGGTGGACCTCTACCGCGCCGGCGCCGCCACCTGGACGGTGACCGAAGGCACGGTCGCGAATTACCGCCTGACCTCGGTGGATTGCACCGCGACAACCGTGGATGGAGGACCGGGCATGAGCACGACCACGGTCAGCGGGAGCACCACGTCGATCGATCTGGTCGCGGGAGAACACGTGACGTGCGTCTACTCGAACCGATACGTACCGCCGCCGGGCGGCCTGGTGATTCGCAAGGTGACCAGAAACGGAGTGGGCACCTTCCGCTTCCGGGTCACCCGTAGCTCCGGTGGCAGAGGCCGCATCGTTCAGGCGACGACCACCGTACCGCTCGTGCCCGTTGACGCCGAGCCTTCGCTGTTGACGCTGCCACCCGGCTCCTACCGGATCCGCGAGCGCGCCGTCCCCGTGCCGAACGGTCGCTGGCGGCTGACGCGGGTGCGCTGCAACGGTTCCGGCAGGTCCACGACCGGGCCGGTGACGGTCATCGTCCGGAGCGGCGCGAACACGACCTGCACGTTTGCGAACACGTTCATCCCCCGAGGCTCGATCTCGGTCGCGAAGATCACCCTGGGCCACACGGGAACCGCTAATTTCCTGGTCAGTCCGCGCAGCGGCCCGCCGGCGCAGTATCTCCAGCACGCGACGACGACCTCGCCCGGCGTCGCCGTCGATGCGGTGCCCAATACCGCCGCCGACGCCACCGATCACCTGCGCCTTGGCCCCTACGCGATCACCGAGCAGCTTCCACCGAGCGACCCCACCAACCGATGGGAGCTCACATCGGTGCTATGCAACGGCGTACTCGAACCGTTTGCCCAGGGGACGGTCGAGCTCACCCTGGCCCTGCCCGATCCACACGTGCGATGCGTGTTCACCGACACGTTCTCGACCACTCCGGAGCCACCCGAGCCGCCGCCGCAGCCGCCGGTACCGCCGCAGCCCCCGCCGATCAATGAGATCGCCGACCTTGCCGTGACCAAGCACGCATCACCGGTGGTTGTGGTCCTCGGGCAGGCCGTGACCTACCGGATCACCGTCACGAACCACGGCCCCGACCCCGCGGCATCGGTTGTGCTGGGCGACCAGCCGCTGGGCCGTGGCGTCATCTTAAGCGTTCACAACCCGCGTGGTAGCTGTACGACTAGCGCCCATCTCGTGTGCCAGCTTGGGACGCTCAACCCTGGCGCACGGGTCGTGATCACGGTTCGAATCAGGCCGAGTCGAGCGTCCCCCAGGTTCGTCAATCGGGCGGTCGTGGGCACAACGACCAGTGAAAGCACGCTCGCCAACAACGTCGCGCACGCGACCGTCAAAGTGATCGTGCCTCCGCAGCCGCCACCCGGGCTGGGGTGAGCCTCGCCAGCCGCTGACCGCCGGCGCAGTAGGCTGGGTCACATCGGCCGGAGGAGGAATGTGGAACTCGGCGGTACGACGGTCCGCCAGGTCTTGGCGACTGTCGAGCTCGAGCCCGCAGGCACCACTTGCTCGCGCCGTAGTGCCGTACGGACAGGGCTTGCACGACTGCCGAGATGCCCGGTGCTCCAGCTCGCTGCGGGAATGGCAGTGTCCTGATTCGCAGCGATTGCCCGTCGTCCTATGCGAATCGGTTCGCGATGATCTGGGCTACCTCGCCGGGCTCGGGCATCCGCGCGATCTCTTGACCGATCCTCGTGGCGGCACCTCGCAAGTCCGGGTCGGAGAGGAGCTGGTCGGCCGCGGCACGGATTGCGGGCGCGGTGACGTTCTCAGGCTGCAGCGCGAGGCCCGCACCGGCCCGCACACAAACCGCTGCGTTGAGGAACTGATCGGCGAATTGCGGCAGGCATAACTGGGGCCGGCCGTGTGCCAGCGCGGCGAGGAAGACTCCCGATCCAGCGTGCGATACGACGGCCGCGCACAGTGGGATCAGCTGGCTCTGGGGTATGTAGCGAGCCACGTGCACGTTCGCCGGCTGCTCGCCAAGCACAGCCGGATCTCGATCCGGTCCGACGGTCACCACCACCCGTAGTGGTAGTTCGCGCAGCGCCGCAACGACGGCTGAAAGCAGGGAGACGTCCGTGCTGAGGACGGTGCCGAACGTCACGTACACGAGCGGCTCATCGGCAATGCGCATGATCCATTCCGGCACAGCCTCCTCGCCGTCGGCTGCATAGGTGACGGGCCGAAGCAGCTGCACCGCCGGCAGGTGATCGGTCTTGGTGCTCTGCAGGCTCGGGGGATAGATATCCACATACAGGTGGTCGTAGCTGCCCGCGTAGGGACGGCCATCCAGTTGCTGCTGCACCCACAACGATGCGACAGCGTCACTCACCTCGGCCACAACCGCGGCTGGCATCAAGCGACCAAAGGCGTGTGTCACGTTTGGCACGCCGGAGTCTGCGGCAGCGATCGGCGCGGCGAAATCAGCAGCATCGTGAATCACGACCGACGGCTCCCAGCCGCGGACGATCGGCAACAGATCGGCGAGCATGGCGGGAGCGCGCACGTCCGCGAACATTCGAATGAACCCCGCTGCAGCACGCTCGACAGGGGGCAGCGCTCCAAGGCCCGGCAACCTTCGCTCCGCCTCTTTGAACATGTCCCCAAGGTCGAGGCCGGCTGTCCTGGTCTCGAAACCTTCTCTGCGCAAACGCGAGCACGCTTCTGCTGCCGTGGCCCAGACGACCTCGTCACCGCGGACACGGAAAGCCTGAGCCAGCGGAACCATCGGATGGACGTGCCCCCACCCGGGTGTGGCGGTGAACAGAACGCGCATGGCCGGGATCGAAACGCTACAACGCCGGACCCGAGAACCTGAGCCTCAAGAGCAGCCGAAGCAGCGAGCGGCCGTGGCGTCCGCCGGCGGGAACGGAGGTTTCTCGGCCTCGTCTAGTCGGGCTTGATCGCGGTGCCAGCGTACAGGCTCGACGCGTCGCGGGATTCGGCGATCTGAAGCGCTCTGCCGAACTGGCCGTAAGTGAGGCGGCCCTTGACCCGTGCACGCATGAGCGCAATCGCGCGTGGTGGAGCGACGCCAGGGGCGATCCCGACGATGTCTCGGGGCGTGAGTCCGGCGGCCCGGAGGTGCGCGGCCATCTCGTGGGGCCGGATGAACATCGCGTGGTCGTGCAGGTGGGGCTCCATGAACGCGGTGGCGCGCCATTCCTGGAAGAGCTTGATGAACAGCAGCTTGCTCCGGATCGTGCGGTTGATGGTGTCGTAGAGATACAGCCCACCGGGCCGGAGGGCGCGGGCGGCTTCGCTAGCCGCCTGGCTGACGCTGTTGACGTGCTCGAGGACGTCGCAGCAGAAGACCGCGTCGAAACCGCCGTTCTCGACGGGCAGGTCCTCGGCGCTGCCATACACGTACTCGATCTCGAGCTGCTCGCCTGCCGCATGCTCACGCGCGACCTCGAGCGAGGCCTTGGAAGGATCGACGCCGGTGACAGCACAGCCGCGTCTGGCGAGCTCCTCGGCCAGCAGTCCGCCACCGCACCCGACGTCGAGGACGCGCAGGCGCTGCGTGGTGCCGAAGTGCTCGCAGAGCTCTCGCTCCAGGAAGCCCGCACGCGCCGGATTGAGGGCGCTCTTGATGACGTTCAGAAACCCGGTCTCGTCCCACCAGGTGTGGCTGAGGCGATCGTAAAGCTGGTTGTCCACAGGCATTAGACCCTCCCCGGCGTGGTGGTGTCTGCACAGACGGGGCGGAGCGGCAGCAGCAGCGCCGCCAATCCAACCGGGAGGGCGGTGAGCAGCCCTTTGCAGGTCAGCCGCCTGAGCGCCCGGCGGCTAACCGGCGCGGCGTCGGCAGACGCGGTCAGGTCCAATGCGGCGGCGCCGCGGGACACCCCGGGGCTGGGCCATGAACGACAGTGAACGTATCGCTCGATTGACATGAGCGCATGCTCCTTCTGACTGTGGACGCGGGTCGATACCCGGCATTACGTCAGTCAGCTCGCGACGGTTCTCGGGTCAAGTCGCCGCAGCGAGTCCTCACGCCAGGAGCGCTTCGCCCGGGATCTCAGCGCCACCTACGCTCCCTTGGCGGGCAAGCCCCACCATGCTGTCGGTACTGGCAATCAGTGCGGCCGAGATCGGTATAGCGACACCGCGATAGAGGATCAAGTTGCATCGGGGAGAGGCGGTCTTCTGAGCGCAAACGGATCGGAATCATTGTCGAGACGCCCCCCACTCGTGGGATTGGCCCCCTTGTAGAGTCCGGAAGATGCCAACGCGACGTGTGGTGATCGACCATGTCAGCGTTGGCGTTAGCGACCTCGGGCGGAGCCGCGAATTCTATCGCCGCGCGCTCACCCCACTCGGGTTTGCCGAGATTGGGCCATGGCGAGAGGGCGCCGAGGAGGTGGCGTTCGGCCTAAAGGAGGCTGACGACTTCGCGATCTCCACCGCATACGGAACGGGCGCCGCAATTCACCTTGCTTTCGTGGCGGACCGACGCGACCAGGTCGACGCGTTCTATGCAGCCGCACTCGAGAGCGGCGGGCGCGACAACGGTCCGCCCGGCCTGCGGCACGAGTATTCAGATGGCTACTACAGTGCGTTCGTGCTCGACCCCGATGGACACAACATCGAAGCGGTCCGCCACGGACGATGACCAGACAAGGGCCGGTTATCGCTGGAGGCATCCCAGTGAGCGTCTCGCCAATCGGTTGCGCGGCCGTTTCTCAGTGGGTAGAGCCCGGCTGCCGCGATTAGGGTGAGGGCGGGGAGGATGAGCAGCCCGGCGCGTAGGCCGGCCGCTTGGGCGATTACTCCGGCGGTGAGCGGCCCCGCGATCTGGCCGATTGACGCGACGGCCAAAACCTGACCGAGCGCGCTGTCTGCGCTGCGCGGGCTGGACTTGACGTGCAGCGCGGAGGTGAGCGGGAACATCGCCCCGATCCCGATCCCGGTTACCGCAATGCCGACAGCGGCAACGGGAGCGTCGGTTGCGATTAGGAGGACGGGCAGGCCGAGCAGGGCGGTGCCGAGCGCGGCGGCGAGGAGCCGCTCGGCGCTGGCGCGCCGCGCGAGGCGGCTGGCCAGCAGCCGCCCGGCCAGGTTTGACGCGTACAGGCCGCTGACCGCTGCCACCGCCGCGTTTCGAGCCAGGCCGATGTCGTCGTTCAGATAGCTGGCCAGCCAGAAGCTGAGCGAGAACTCGAGGGCCACGATCGCGAAGACCACGATCAGCGTCGGCTGTGGCCACCGGCGAGCGGACCCGGCGTTCCCGCCCGTCGCTTGGGAGCGGCCGTCGGCTGGTGGCGGCATCGGAGATCGCCACACCCAGACGGCTGCCAACCCGGCGATTGCGGCGCCGAGCACGAAGGCAACGCGCCAGCTCAACGTGGTGGCGGCCAAGGCGGCGATCAGCAACGGAGTGAGGATCCCGGCCAGGCTGACCGACACCTCTCCCTCGCTCATCGCCACCGCGCGCCGGCTGCCGTAGACGTCGGCCAGCGCCGCCCACACCCGGATCAGCGCCGAGGTTCCCAGCAGGCCCATCAGCATCGCGCCCGCGATCGTGATCGCCGGAGTACCGCCATAGCCGACCGCCAACCCAGCGAGCGCCGCCCCGGTCAGCCCAGCGGCGATCACGGCGGTCCGGCCGATCAAGCGCCGCTCATGTGCGGCCAGCAGCCCGGCCAAGCCGCCGCCGAGCGCGAACGCCACCTGGTGAAGCGCCCCCACCAGATAGGAGATGCGCTCGAGGTCGCGGATGTAAGGCAGCGCCGGCCCCAACACCGCGTTCAGAAACCCGAATGCGAACAGCGCGCCAAACGCCGCCCACGTCGTGCGATCTCGCCGGTAGCCCTCGGCCGACCCGCATTCCTTGGAAGCGAAGCTCTCCGCCTCTCCCCGGCCGGCCTGCCCTTGGGTGAGATCAGGCTGGCATCGCCGCTCGACCGCGTGCCCATCCGCCATTTGTGTAACGATACACACATCTCACTTATGTCGAGTCCCCGCCGTCCCACCATGGCCCAGGTCGCCCACTCCGCCGGAGTGTCGGTGATGACCGTGTCCTACGCCTACTCCCGGCCAGATCGCGTCTCGCCCGATGCAGCGGCCAGGGTGCGGGCCGCCGCGGACACCCTCGGCTACCCCGGCCCGCACCCCGGAGCTCGCTCACTGCGGCGAGGGCGGGCCGGGAGTCTCGGGGTCGTGCTCGGCGAGCGGCTGACCTACGCCTTTGACGATCCCCAAGCCGCCCGGTTTCTCTCCGGCGTGGCCGAGGTGTGCGCCGCCCAAGCGGTCGGGCTCACGCTGGTGCCGACCACCGGCCAGGACAGCGATACGGCCCGGGTCGCGGACGCCGCCGTCGACGCGTTTGTCATCTGGACCACTACCGAAGAAGACCCCGTCCTCGACGCAGTCAGCGCCACCGGTCTACCCGCAGTCATCCACGCCGGGCCACACCGGCCGGGGCTGCCGGTCGTCGGGATCGATGACCGCGCCGCCGCGGCGGCGATCGGTCAAGTCGCCTTCGCCGGGGCGCGTCGGCCCGCGGTCCTCAGCTTTCCTCTGGACCGCGACCGTCGCCAACAGCTGCTGCGCCGACCCGTTTCGAGCCGCGTCACCTTCCCAGTCACCCGCCACCGTTGGCAGGGCTTCGCTGACGCCTGGACGAACGCCGGCGGTGCCCTCGATCAACTGCGAGTCGCCGTCTCGCCGCACAACAGCGCCGCCCACGGCGAAGCGCTCACCCACGAGCTGCTCGCCTCCGAGCAGCCGCCGGACGCGATCGCTGCGATGAGCGACGAGCTCGCCCTCGGCGCCCTCCGCGTGGTCGAACGGGCAGGAATCGCCGTCCCCGTCGCGCTCTCCATCACCGGATGGGATGACAGCGACGCCGCTGCCCCAGCTGGACTCACCACCCTCGCCCAATCACTACGCGACCAAGGCATCCGCTGCGCCGAGCTCGCCCTCGGCAAAGCCACCCCGATCATTGGAGATGACCGTGCCGACTGGCATGTTATTCACCGCCGCAGCACACGAGAGTGTCCGCCTTTTGAAAGTTGACTGCTGATGCGCCAGCACCTCCCTGGCGGGTCGGCCTTTGCGGTCGGGGGCGATGGCGGTCGTCATGGTGTTTGGTCTCTTTCGGATGGTTGGGTTGTTTGGCGCGCGTCAGTCGCTCAGCGGCCGGCGGGGAGGACCGTCTCCACCAAGCCGGTGACGACGTCGTAGACGTGTCCGGAGACGGTGATGCGCGGGGAGATCGGGGGTGCGGAGCGCAGGCGCTCGACGTCGCGCGTGACGGTCGCGGCGGGGTCGAGGACGGCGTGCTCGAGCAAGGTCGTCTCCTCGGCGCCGATCCGCTCGGCGTAGCGGCGGCGGAACGTGTCGTCGGCGAGCGCGCCGGTTCCGCACTGGGTGTGGTGGATCACGGCGACTTCGAACAGCGGCCCGTCGGGCAGCATGTTCTCGGCGAGTTGGCCGATGAAGGCGACGTCGTCGATCACCTCTGGGGTGACCCGCCCGCCGACGTTGCGGACGACCATCGCGTCGCTGAGGTCGAGGCCGAGGAAGTGCGCGGGGTCGACGCGCGGGTCGAGGCAGGTGATCACGAACAGGCGCATGGTGGGGAAGACGACGGCGCCCTCATGACCGCCGGCGGCCGCGAACGCTCGGTTTCGGTCGAGCGCGGTCTCGATGTTGGCCGCGCCGGACTGGGCGCGGCTGGCCAGCTCAAACCCGGTCGCCCGGCCAAGCCCGGAGCTGGCGCCGCTCACGCGCGTTGTGAGTTGTTGGTTGCTCATGGTGGTCTGTCTCCTGTCGTTTGGGGGTGGGGTCAGCTGCGTGCCGCGGCGGTGGCGGGCGAGCCGAAGGCTGGCACCTCTGGCGCGTCGTCGCCACCGCTCGCGGGTTGGGCCGGCAGTAGTGCCAGCGCCATCACGGCGCCGGCGGCGGCGACGCCGGCGGCGACGAAGTTGGCCGCGTGGAAGCTGTTGAAGAACGCCGAGCTAGCGGCATCGTGGACGGCCGTCGCTAGCGCCGGATGGCCGGCGTGGGTCAGCTTGCCTGCGGCGGTGAGCGCAGCCCCGACGGATGCGTGCGCGGTCCGTGCGATGCTCACCGGCAACCCGACGGGGAGGGCGCTCGTGAGCCGCCTGGCGTACAGCGATGCGTACACGCTGCCGATCACGGCGACGCCGAGCGTGCCGCCCAGGAGGCGTGTGGCGTCGTTGACCGCCGACCCGACGCCGGCCTTCGACTTCGGCACTACGCCCATGATCGCCTCAGTCGCGGGCGCGCTTGTTAGGCCCATTCCGGTCCCGAGCACAACCATCTGAGCCGCGATCGTCGCATAGTCAGTCCCGGCTGCTGCGGTCGTTACCCACACGTAGAAGGCGGCCATCAAGAACAGTCCGGACGCGACAACGAGCTTGGTACCCAACCGCACGGCGAGCCTGGCGCCGAGGATCGAGGAGATCGCGACGCAGGAGGCAACAGGCAGGAGGCGCACGCCGGTTGACAGCGGCCCATAGCCCTTGAGGAACTGGAAGTACTGGGTAACCAGAAAGATGAACCCGGACAGCGCGAAGAACGAGATCGCGACCGAGACGCTGGCGGCGGTGAACCGCGGGTTGGCGAACAGGCTCAGGTCGAGCATCGGATGATCGATACGCCGCTCCCAGGCCACGAACACCGCCAGCAGCACGGCCGTCAGCGCGAAGCTGGCGATCGTCCACGCGCTTCCCCAACCATGGTTCGGCGCCTCGATGACCGTATACACGAGCAGCCCGACCATCGCTGTCGACAATCCGAACCCGGCGCGGTCGGTGCGGGGCGCATGCGGATCGCGCGAGGACGGAACGTACCCGGCGACCAGGACGCCGCCGATCGCCGCGATCGGGGCCATCGCAAAGAAGATGCTCCGCCAGCCGAACAGCTCGAGCAGCCAGCCGCCGACGATCGGACCGAGCGCGATTGCCACGCCCGTGATCGCGCCCCAGAGGCCGATCGCTAGCGCTCGCTCGCGCCTCTCGGTGAACACGTTGGTGATCAGCGACAGCGTTGCGGGGAACACCATCGCCGCGCCGACGCCCATCACCGAGCGCGCAGCGATCAGCTGGCCGGGACCGTCCGTCAGCCCGCCCGCAACGCTCGCCAGTCCAAACACCGACAGGCCCGCGAGCAGCATCCCCTTTCGTCCGAACCGATCCGACAGGCTGCCCATTGCTAGCACTGATCCCGCGAACAGCAAGTTGAACGCGTCCACAACCCACTGCAGCTGTGAGTTGGAGGCATGCAGCTGGCGCACGAGCGTCGGCAGCGCGACGTTGACGATCGTGGTGTCGAGGTTGATCACAAACGCCGCCAACAGGAGCGAGAGCATGATCAGTGGCTTGCGTTTCATGACTCCTCCTCGGGAGCTTGGCCGGACCAGGCGATGTGGGACGAAGACCTAGCTTGCGTCACGCAAGCCATCCTACTCCCGCACCTCGCTTTTGTCAAGCAAGTCAGCTACGATTCAGCTGTGCTCCAACGCGACTATCCAGATCAGGTCTGCTCGATCGCCCGATCACTAGAAGTGATCGGCGAGCGCTGGACACTGCTGATCCTCCGCGACGCGGTCCTCGGCACCGAGCGCTTCGAGGAGTTCCAGAACAAGCTCGGGATCGCCTCAAACGTCCTCACCAACCGGCTCAAGCTGCTCTGCGACGAGGGCGTGCTCGAGCGACTACCCGACCACAAGCGGCCCGGCCGACCGAAATACCTCCTCACCGACAAGGGCCGCGAGCTCGCGCCCGCGCTGATCGTGCTGATCAAATGGGGCGACCGCCACTACCCCACCCCCGGCGGCCCGCCACGACTCACGCTCCACGCCGGCTGCGGCGGCAACATCGGCGCGGAGTTCCGCTGCCAGCGATGCCGCCAACCCGTAGGCCGCGGCGAAATCGAACTCCCCCCCGGGCCCGGGGCGCCACGCGCCAAGCGCACAGAACGGACAGCTTGAGCGCGGTCCTCGATCCCGCTGAGATGGGCCGGCCGACGACGTGGTCCGCTCAAACGTGGAGCCGCGCCGAAGCGGCGACGGCGCCCGCACGTGCTCGTGGGCACCGCGCGGGAGAGAGCGCGAGCTCTGTTGTCGGCTGCCACTTACGAGCGGGCGTTGGTACCCCGCAGCATGGCCCGACTCGTGGTTGGTCGTCAACAAGGCGGGACGCGCGGTGCTTTCTGGTCTCCGGGGTCGCGGGCGCTTTGATCGGAGAAATGCACACCCGGTGTGGATCCGGGTGCTGCTGCCCCGGCGAGTTAAGTTGGAAACCGTTGCCCGTTTGCTCGCGGCGCCGCGTGCGGCATCAGCCCGAGCTGTCGCATGATTCGGAGGTCGTCACGGACGGCGGCGTACTCCATCACCTTTCGTCATCGACCCAGACAGCTACGTGTGGGGCACAGCTGACGCGTCTTTCGGTTGGCCATGTGCCCGTGAACTACCTTGATGCGTCTCGGTCCAGGTGCCGTATATCGCGGCGTGTTCTGTCGTCAGAGCCGTTGGGTCATCCCGAACCTCGCGATGAGCGCGCCCGGCGCCCACGCCAGGCTGGCAGGTGGTCTAGTCGGCCGCATAGGGTGATCCCGGAGCCGCGGCGCCTGTTAGTGCCTCGCGGCCGTCCGTGGGACGTTCAGCCGATCGCGATCGTCGCTCGGCGTGTTGACGAGCGGCCGTTGTGGCGGCTGCGCAATGTCAGCGTGTAGCGTCCGCGCTCGAGTCCTTGCTGCTCGGTCAGCAGCAACAGCCAGCGCCCGCCCCCGATCGTCAGGCTTGTGCCCGTCGCGTACACGACGCGCCCCCGGGAGATCGTCGCGCGGCCGCTCCCGACGCTGACGGTGACCTTCACGGTGCCCCCGACGCGCCTGCCGGTGCAGTTCTGCACTTTCTCCCTCACCTTGTGCTTCTTGCCGCTGACCGTCTTCTCGACGGTCTTCGTGACGGTCTTGCAGGTGACCAGCACAAGCGTGCCGGCCGCGCCCGCGGGGCCTCTCGGTCCCGCGGGCCCGGCGGCGCCGGTCGCCCCGGACGAGCCAGAGTTCACAGCCACGCCGGTGCCGCTGAGCCCGATTATCGACACGGGGCCTAGGTTGGAGATCACAAACAGCGAGGCGTCTTTGACACCGACTGCGATCGGGATGAAGCCGACGGTGACCTGACACGCCGCGCCGGGAGCAAGCTGTAACCCAGAGCAGCCATCTGACATCGGGAAGACCTGCGGCGATCCCGAGGCGACGAACAGCTCCTGGAGCTGCAGCGGCGCATCGCCGACGTTCGTCAGCGTGAAGACCTGAGAAGTCGACGAGCCGAGCAGGACATTCCCGAAGATCGCCTGTTTAGGGCTCACGCTCAAAGCGGGGCCATTCAGTCCCACCCCCGACAGCGACACGAACAGAGGGCTTAGAGTGCCGTCGTTGTCGATCTCCAGCTGCGCCTGCTGGGACCCGGCCGAGATCGGCTGGAACTGGAGGGAGATCTGGCAGGTGTTGTTCGAACCAAGAGTGAAGCCCTGGCAGCCGTTGCCCTGGACGCTGAAGGAAGACGCGTCAGCCCCGATGATTTGAACATTCGTGACGCGAACGCCGAAATCGCGGCCGGTGGCAACGGTCACGCTTTGCTGCGCGGAGCCGCCGTTGTTGTTGCTCTGGATGACCTGAGATCCGAAGTCAAGCGAGTTCTGGTTGACCGACAGCGTTCCGGAGAACCCAGTCCCCGTCAGCGGCACGTCCACAGTACCTGTGTTGTCCGTGAGCTCGAGAGTCGCGCTCTTGGCCCCCGGACTGGACAGGGGACCGAACACGACGTTCACGTGACAGCTCCCGCCGTCCGGGATGGTACTGCCGGAGCAGAAGTCCTGCCCCACCTGGAGCGAGAAGCTCGAGGTATCGCCAAGAATCTGCACCCCCGCCGGAACCACGGTCACCGATGATCCCGAGTTGTTGTAGAACCATTCCTGCATCGTCTGCTGGAAGTGCATGTCCACGCCACCGAAGTCCTCCGAGCTGGGCGAAGGCGAAAGCACCGACGCGGCGATCGCCGACGCAGCGGTTAGCAGCGTGCCGAAGACCACAAGTACACAGACCACCAGCGCGACAGACGCACGCCAGATTCCGCGGAAAGGCCGACTACCGGTCACTCGTCCGGTGCCCACGCTCGGAGATCCCCCATGTTCGCGCGCTACGTTACAAGCATTCTCTGCGGCCAGGGGCCATTCGGTCGAATTTGTAGCGCCTAGGCGTCAACCATCCCCTCCAACTGCGCTCCCAGACGCCACGTCCTCAAGCCAGCGCCGGCGGGCTCCATGAGGTCCGTCGCGGGTCCGTAAAGTGGGCTCCCAAGACCCTGCGGACGCGAGACATCGAACGAACCCGGCACGACCTCGTCGCCGAGCGGAGTACGCACCATTGCCTCGCCGGCGGCCACAGCGTCGTTCTTTGCGTCAGGCCGGTCGCGTGCTAGCAGCCGAGGTAGGTTTTGGCTAGCGCCAGCCGATCTCAATCGCCGGATCCGACGGTGGCGTTCGGTGGAGCCACGCCACCCAGATGCGTCGTTTCCGCGCTAAGCGGCACTCTGCCCGCGGCATCGAGATGCCAGGGCCATCGTCAAGGGAGGTGATCGCTCCGTCGCTAGAAGGACCTAACAGGACGGCTATCGAACCCTTCGTGCCCCAACTCCCGGATCGCGGCGACCCCACGCCCGGTCGCGATCAGTCTGGGAGCGCGTCCGGGAAGCCGAACATCAGGACCAGCGCGGGATCGTGGAACTTGATCACGCGGGCGACCGGTGGCGGTGGGGGCCAGCACCACGGCGCCGTCGGCTCGGAGAGCGCCGTCCGCGTCCCGGTGGTATACGACGGCGGCGGGCTGGCCGTTGGCGGTGGTCGCGATCATTCGCCAGTCGCCCGGCGCGCCCAGCACGTACGCCTCGAGCGTGCGGATGCACATCGCCCGGCCGGCCTGCCATTCGCGGAATGGCGTCGCCTCCAGGGTCGCGTCCGCGCGCAGCACCTGTTCCAGCAGGCCAACATCGGAGCGCTCGAAGGCCGCGATGTAGCCGTCGAGCAGCGCACACGCCCGCGGGTCGGTCGGTTCGAGAGTTCCTCGGGCTCCGGCTCCAATTCGTCCAGCCGAGCGCGGGCGCGCTGCAGACCGCTCTTGACCGCCGCCTTGGTGGTGTCGAGGATTTCCGCGGTCTCGACCGCCGAGAACGCCAGCACCTCGCGAAGGATGAGGATCGCACGTTGGCGGGCGGGCATGTGCTGCAAGCTCGCGATCAGCGCAAGCCGCAGCGACTCGCGTTTGATCACGGCCGTGGCCGGATCGTCGCCGGGTGGGGCGATCCATACGTCCGGCAACGGTTCCAGCCACGAGACCTCGCCCGGCGCGGCGGGACTCGGCGGGCGATCGGGTCCGTCGTAATTACCTGTCAGGCCCGACGGCAGCAGCCGGATCCGGCGCGGCTCCAACGCAGTCAGGCAGACGTTGGTGGCGATCTTGTAGAGCCAGGATCGAATCGACGCACGGCCCTCGAAGCCAGCGTAGGACCGCCAAGCCCGAAGATATGTTTCCTGCACCAGGTCCTCGGCGTCATGCGCCGAGCCGACCATGCGGTAGCAGTGCGCCAACAACTCCCGGCGGAACCGCTCAGTCTCGGCGGTGAACCGCTCGTGATTCGGCGTCGCCCGCAGTTGCGATGTCACGCCGCGAGCTTAGTACTGCCGTTTGGGCGTGGTCCAGTTGCCGACGCCGCCGACAACGCCAGGTGTCCCGCCTCAGCCACTATCGACGACGCGGGCACCTTCTCGCACAGGCGGCGTCCGTGATCAGACCTCGTCGAGCCGCAGGATCATGCCGCGGAAGGTCGCGTAGCGGGTCAGGTTCGCCGCGGCATCTTCGGCGGTGCGCTGGCCGATCTCGGACCCGAGCGCGGCTTCCAGCGCAGCCATGTCGTCCCAGTCCAGCATCACGACCACATAGCACGGCTCGCCGATCACGGCTGTCGGCTCATGACTCCGCGTGTAGCACGCAGGCGCGGATACTGTTTCGCCAACGGGATCTGGACATCGTTGAAGTGACGTTCGAACGCGTCGACGTCGGAGGGGGTGTCGTACATCACGACGAATCGCGCCATCTGCTTAGCGGCGGGGTTCACGGTTGCGGTCATCTGTTCAACTCCTGTCATGCGAACCTCCGGTGTGCGGCGTCACCGCTCGGTACTAGAGGGCTTCTCATGGCAGCAGGGCCAGTTTGCCGACGGTGGTCCTGGCTTCCAGTTCCGTTAGCGCTTTCGGGCCGTCGGCCAGTTCGTACGCGGTGGGCTGCCCGGGGCCGAGCACCCCGGCCGCGAGGAGCCCGAACATCTCACGCATGACCTCGCCGAAGATCTGGGGTGCGGCCTGGATCAGGATGCCGATGTTCAGGCCGATGACCCGGACCTGATGCTTGTAGACCAACTCCCAGTTGGTGATCGCGGCTTCCCCGCCGACCACGCCGTAGACGACGACCCGGCCGGTAACCCGCTTGGTCGCGGCCAGGCTGGCGTCGAGGGTGGCGCCGCCGACCGACTCCAGCACCAGGTCGACGCCCGAGCCGCCGGTCAGTCGCAGGACTTCGGCGGCGAGACCAGCGCCGCGGGAGTCGATGACGTGGTCGGCGCCTTGGGCCCGTACCACCTCGTGCTTGCCTAGGGAGGCCGTGGCGATGACCGTCGCGCCGTAGTGCTTGGCCATCTTGACCGCGGCCTGGCCGGTCCCTCCGGCCGCGGCGTGGATCAGGACGGTCTGCCCTGCGACGATGCAGCCCAGTGGCTTGAGCGCCGCCAGCGCGGTCGGAAAGCTCACGACCAGGCCCAGCGCCTGCTCGTCGGCCCAGCCCGCAGGCACGCTGACCGCCGCAGCCGCAGGGAGCGCCATGTACTCGGCGAACGCGCCACCTCCTATGCCGACGCCTATGACGTGGGCGCCGGGCTCCAGGTTGGTCACCCCCCGCTGTCGGCTTCTCGCTTGCTCTGCGGCCGAGCGAGGAGCCGATCGTCCGCCCGTCCTGGATGCACTTCGGTGTCCGGCTGCCCAGTCGGCAGGCGGTACTTGCGCACCGTGATCGGCTTGTCCGCGATGGGGTGGAGCTTGTCGAGGAGTGGGGCGAGCCTGCCTACATCAGCGTCAAGTGCCGTGATCCGGACGGTTACATCGTCGAGGCTTCGTGGGAGCCACAGCAGTGACCTGCAGCAGCCCGCGCCGCACAACACCCCAGTGACCGTAATGGCTGCCCGAAGGCGGGCCTGCGACCCAGTAGTTCGAGTCCCACATCGAGCTGCTCGACCAGGCCACGGCTCGACCCAAGTCGATGCCAGTGATCTCGGTGCCCCCCCGTCCCGCTTCGCCGTCGGCACGAGCCGCTGGGTAGCGCCAAAGCCGCGCCTCGATTTCGCGGATTGCGGACGCGTCGGTGGACCCGCTAGAGTAATTCGCGTCGCACGTGCATTTATCGCCGAGGGGGTCACGACTGAGTCGCTTCCGCTTCGGCTCCGGGCCGACTGCCTGCCTGGCAGCGCCGCGGGAGACTGGAGTCTGTTCAGGGCGCCGCTGGCTAATCAGTTGCGTCGTGCCGTGCGACCGTCCCCAGATGATGCAGGACTCTGGTTTCGACCGTTGGGAGACGCGCGCGCGTGTGGGCGGGAGGTCGCGTACCCAGTTGCGTGCGTCAGTCGTTGATGTCCAGAACCGGCGTGATATTCGGGAGCTGCTGCCCTGCCTCGGCATGTTCGTTGGGCACAACCGCAGTGCCCAGTGCGAAGAATTCGATCACGTGGCTGCCCCAACCGTGGTTGTTCTCGTGCAGCTTGACCTCCACGATTCCCAGGACCCCGTCACCAATCGCCTCGGCTTCCTTCTGCATGCGCTCCATCGCCAACTCGCGGGCGTCGTAGAGCGCCTGTGTGTACTGCTCGAGCTCGACGTTCTGCCCCGTCTGGCGCATCGACTGGATCATTCCACGGTGGGCAACGTGGTAGACGCAGTTGCCCATGACCAGGCCCACCGGGCGCTTGCCGGTCTGCATCAGCGTCCAGAAGGCCTGACCACTGAGATCAGATGTGAACGGCCGACCGTTCGGCGCGCGGTGGATCTTGCCGCCCTTGTGCTTGATCGCGGTGCCGATGGCGATGAACTCCGCCATGTCTGCGCCCCACTCGTAGCGTCCGATGTCCAGGCGAACACCTACGATACCGTCGGCGCCTAGTTGGTCGGCCTCCTCCTCCATGCGCGTCATCGCAAGCTCGCGCGCGGAGTACATCGCCTGGGTGAGCACGGCCATCTCCTGGCTTGCCTTCCAGTTCGATGCCTGGAAGCCGATGTGGTAGATGCTCGAGCCCACCACCAGCCCCACCGGCTCAAAGCCGGCCCGCTCGACGCACAGATACTCGTTCACCGACAGGTCTGAGGTAAACAGGCCCCGTGCGTTCATCTGGAGGCGTTCGCTCGCGTGCTCGGCGAGACCTTCGGTGCTTGTCGGATCGTAGGTCGACATCAGGTGATCTCCTGGAATGGGGGCGAGCTAGGCGCCGAGGTTGATCGAGTTGACAGGCGCGCCGAGCGGGGCCGGATGCGGCTCGTGGGCGCCGAGACGGATCGCTGTGCCGAGCACGTGCATGGAGACGATGAAGTAATGCCGGGTGAAGCCGCCCGACTCGTACTCACGATGGTCGATGTCGTGTGTGAGCTTTGAGATGACCATGTCGTTCGCACCAATCTCGTGCGCTTGGCGGCGCACCTCGTCCATCGCGAGGTGTCGGGCGGCGTAGACGCCTTGGGTGACCTCGATCATCTCCTGATTGCCCCACCATGAGCGCATCATCTGGTTGCCCTGCATGCTCAGGGCCACGGAAACGACGGAGGTGTGCCCGATCACGCCTAGCGTCTCGGCTCCGATGCGGCGAAGCTTGTCGACGTCCTGGCCGGAGAGCGCGCACATCCGCGGTCCGGACTGACGGCGAGCCGGAAGCACGGTATCGCGGACCGCCGTGCCGAAGACCACGTACTCGACATTGCCCGGATCACCGAGGAAGGCCTTGGCGGTCATCTCGATGCCGATGACGGCGTCGGCGCCAGCGAGCTGGGCCTCCTGGCGCAGCCGGTCAAACGAACGCTGACGCGACAGGTTCCACGGCTGAGCAAAGGAGCGCATCTCCTGGATTCCGCCCCCGTACGAGGACCAGCCGTAGTTCTGCCAGCCGTGCTGAACGACCGATGAGCCCATGACCTGTGCGATCGGCGTCAGCCCGGAGGCTTGGGCGAGCGCGTACTCCTTTGCGCTCAGATCGCTACTGAAGACCGGCGCGCGCGCCGCGGCGACTGCCTTCAGTCGCTGTTCGGCTCCAAGCGGAATTCCTCCGTCCCTGATCCGCTCGAGATCGACCGCCGCCGCGTTACGCTCTTCCTCGCTGAGCGATTCCGGGCGTTTCCCGAACGATGGCATCCCGTTTCATACTAACCCTGGCCAGACGGGCCGTCGAACCGTCCGGTAACCGAGATCGTCCGTTGACGGCGCAGGCGGACGGCGCCGATGATCTCGGATACCCGCGCGTGCAGTGGTTCGGCCGGATGTCAGGACTGTCTCGAGTTCGCAACGTCGGGCGCTGGCACATGCTGGCGGACGAACTCGGGGAGGTTGATCGCGAGGGTGAGGGCGCCGATGACGGTCAGCAGACCGCCGATCAGCGCGCTGGCGGACGGGGTGGTGATGGCAGCGACGGCGCCCGCTTCGAGGTTTCCGAGCTGGCCGCCGCTGACGCCGGCAACGTACTCGACGGCGGTGATTCGTCCCCGCAGCTCGTCGGGTGTGTTGGTCTGGATGATCGTTCCTCGCAGTACGACGGTGATGCTGTCAGCGGCGCCCGCGATCGCGAGCATCGCGAGCGTGAGACCGAGTCCGGGGGCAATGGCGAAGCCGGCGAACGCGGCTCCCCAGACGGCGACCGAGACGAGCATTGCAGCGCCCTGGCGCGAAACCCGGTGCAGCGGACCTGAGAGGATCGTGGTCAGCAGGCCGCCGAGGCCGATCGCGGTCGCGAACAATCCCAGCGTGCGAGGATCGCCGCCGAAGCGCTGTGCGTTGATCGCGGGAAACAAGGCGACGGGGAGCCCGAACACGGTGGCAATCAGATCGGCCAGAAACGGTGCGGCGAGACTGTCGCTGCGCCGGATGAAGCGCAGGCCCTCGGCGACCCCGCGCAGGGTGCGCCGCGTGACCTGTGGGTACGGGACGTCGGGCAGGCGGGCGAGGCCGTAGAGCGAGCCCGCGAAGCTGACAGCGTCGATCATGTAGCAGCCGGACAACCCAAACGCCGGGACGGCGGCGATCAGCCCAGCGAGCGCTGGACCGACCGTGAGCATGAGCTGGAAGCTGAGGCGGTTGAGCGCCATCCCGGCCACGAGTTGCTCAGCCGGGAGCAGGCCCGGAATGAACGTCCGGCGGAGCGGTCCGCTGATCGCGGCGAGTGCCGCGTGCATCGCGGCCAGCAGGAACAGCAGCCAGAGCAGATCGAGGTGCGCGGAGGCCTGAAAGGCGAGAACGCCTGAGATGAGCGCAAGGCACGACGGAGGTCAGTGATGCCAACGCCGGCCGATCGGTCCTGTCGGCCAGAGCGCCGCCGGCCAGCCCGACGATCAGCGTGGGGATGAGCTCGGCGACGCCCAGCAGCCCGACCGCGAGGGTCGAGCGCGTCAGGTCATAGACCTGCAGCGGCAGCGCAAACGTTGTCAGCGCGCTTCCGATCAACGACAGCGTTGAGCCCACCCACAGGCGCCTGAACGAGGGGAACTCGCGCACCGGGCGCAGATCAACGAGCCAACGGCTCATGGCTGCTCAGGGGAGCAATCGAGGTGCGCATCGACATGGCGACCCATCATAACAGCACTTATATAAGTTCTGTTATGATAAGGTCAGCAAGCGTGCCCTCGTCCGATCCCACGACCTCGAGTCGATGGCGTCCGCTGCACCTGCTGCTGGCGGCGATGGACGACGACATCGCCCGGATCTACAAGGATCTGGGCATCAGCGACCTCAAGCCCAACTGGGTCAGGGAGCTGCTGCGTCTGGCGGCCGCCGGGCCGATGACGATCACCGAGCTGGCCGAATCGACGCAGCGCACCCACTCCGCGATGAGCCAGAAAGTCTCGGCGATGCAGGCTGCCGGGTTCGTTCGCACAAGCCCCGGCACCGACGCCCGAAGCAAGCAGGTCACGCTCACCGCGAAGGCACGCCGGATCACCGGCCAGCTCGCCGCCGAGTGGCGGGCGACCGAGGCCGCGGTCGCCGAGCTCGAGACAGAGATCCCCTATCCGCTCAGCCGAGTAGTCGCGGACATCCAAAGGGCGCTCGAACACAAGAGCTTCCGGGAGCGGATCCTCGAACACCTCGACGACGCGAAGCGGCGGCCCTGAACCGCCACTCGACTTGCCCGCAGCCGTACTTCGGTCTGTCCTAGGCACGCTGCTCGGCGCCGAGCGAGCGCATTGGATCCGAACCGTCGGCGATGACCGGTTTCCGAGCCGTGTCGGACGTGCTAAAAAGACGTTTGTGTGCGACGTTGAGGCCGGAAATGCGAGCTGCTGGAGGGCGTTCCGATAGGACCAAGGTTTGCTTGGGCGATCGCAGCGAAGCATGCGTGTGCGGTTTTCGCGCTCGGCCTGATAGCGGTATCAGCCGGTACAGCCGACGCAGGGAGCTCGTCGCCGCCGATACTCCACATGAGCTGCGGCGGCAAAGGCCGCGCGACAGTCGTCCTCTTCTCGGGCGCTGGCGATCCTCTCTCGGTCTGGCAAAACATCGACGCAAAGCTCACGCGAAGGGCGCGCGTGTGCGCCTACGACCGCAGTGGGGAAGGTACGAGCCAGCCGACGAAAGGCCCACAGACGTTTGTCGACATGGCCGCTGCACTTCATCGCACGCTTCGGGCACACGGCGTCCAGGGGCCGCTAGTCCTGGTTGCCCACTCTCTCGGCGGAGATATCGCGGTCACCTACGCCGCCCGCTACCCCGCGGCCGTCCGTTCCGTCGTGCTGCTGGATACGACGCCCGCAGATTTCGCCATGCGCGTGAAACGCCTAATCCCGGCAACGGCCACGGGGGTTGCCGCATTTGAACGAGCCCAAGCACTGACGTTTCTCAAGTGGCGGCTGAACCGGGAGCACCTTGATGGAGCAAGGGCATTCCCTGAGCTCGGCCGGACACGCATGCTTGCCCGAGGCATCCATCTGCGAGTCCTGGCGCACGGCATATCCTTGGCCACCAGTGTCCCGCAGTACGGCTCGGCGCTAGAGAAAGTCTGGCAGGCAGGCCAACGAACATGGGCGAAACTCGTCCCCCACACGAAGGTCGAGATCGTGCCCCACAGCGGCCACTACATCTACATAGACGCACCAAATCTCGTAATCCGGGTTATCGTCGCGCAGGTCAGGTACGCAGCTCGCTAGTCGCCAGGGGGCCGCGCGAACGCGGATTCCGACCCTAGCTGCCGCAAGAACACGCAAAGGCAACGGCCATATCGGGTCGTTGCCCAGAAGGGCCCGTCGTGTAGCGGGCCGCCGCGGGACCCGACCTTCCGCTTTGATCGAGCAGGAGCGCTGCCGCCTGGCTGCTGCTTGGATGAGGTTGTCCCGGGGTTCGTAGAACTGAGAGGTGACGGCGGTCCCTCCGGCCGTCCGCTCTTGGTGGGAGCGTGGCGGGCGATCCGCCAAGATCCAAAGGAGGAACCGCCGTGAGTAGCAACGTACCGGTCGTGCAGGCGACCCACGATGAGGCCGTGCTCCCGGAGCGCGTGCAGGAAGCGCTCGGCCAGCTGGTCGGGGCAGCGAAGGAGGGGCTGCTGTCCCTGAGCGTTGCGGTTGGGTTCGGGGTGCTGAGCTCGATGATGGAGGAGGAGGTCGACGATGTCGTCGGTCTGAAGGGCAAGTGGAACCGGGAGCGGACCGCTGTGCGCCACGGTCACGAGGACGGGGAGGTCACGCTCGGAGGCCGTCGTGTCGAGGTCCGTCGGCCGCGGATGCGGTCGGCGGATGGAGACCACGAGGTGTCGCTGCAGATGTACGAGCATTTCGCTGATCGCGACCCGATGTCGCGGGTCGTGCTCGAGCGGATGCTCGCGGGCGTGTCGACCCGGCGGTATCGGCGCACGCAGGAACCTGTCGGCGAGCGGGTCGAGATCCGGGCGCGGTCGACGTCGAAGTCGGCGGTGTCACGGACGTTCGTAGAGCGCACCCGGACCGCGCTCACCGAGCTGATGTCACGCCAGCTCGGGGATCTGCGGCTGGCGGTGATGATGCTCGACGGGATCGAGCTGAAGGGCCGGATGATGATCGTCGCGTTGGGGATCACGACCGACGGGGTGAAGATCCCACTGGGGCTGTGGGAGGGATCGACGGAGAACGCGACCGTCGCGACCGCGCTGCTGTCCGATCTCGTCGAGCGCGGTCTCGATCCCGAGCAGGGGATGCTGTTCGTGCTCGACGGATCGAAAGCACTCAGGAAAGCCGTCCGGTCGGTGTTCGGCGAGGTGCCCGTCCAAAGATGCGTATGGCACAAGGAGCGCAACGTGATGCGCCACCTCCCCGAGCGCGACCGTCCACAGGTCAAGGCCCGACTCCGCAAGGCTTGGCGGGAGACCGACTACCACCGAGCACTCGAGCAACTGACACGGCTCGCGGACGAGCTCGAGCACACGCACCCCGGCGCCGCCGGCTCGCTGCGCGAGGGGATGCACGAGACGCTGAGCGTGATCCGGCTCGGGATCAAGGGCAAGCTGAAACGAACACTGGAGTCCACCAACCCGGCCGAGTCGATGATCGACACGGTCCGCACCACGCAGCGCAACGTCAAGAACTGGTCCTCCGGAGAGATGGGATTGCGGTGGACAGCCGCTGGGATGCTCGAAGCCGAGAAGCAGTCCCGCAAGGTGATCGGCTACACCCAGCTCCCGCAACTCGCGGTCGCAATCGAGCGCCGACTCCACCTTCCCCAGCCCAACACCGCCACGAACCAGGAGGCAACGATCGCAGTCACCATGTAACGATCACACCCAGACCGCCGTCACCGAAGTTCCACGGCGAACGGGGCAACCTCTAAAGCTAACTAACGGTGGAGCTGACCGGTCCAAGTCGGCGGATCCAGAGGCCTGGATCGCCGGGGCAGACGGGGAGCCGTTGCCGCGTCGGTCGGCGTGACTCCTGTCGCTCTGCAGCATAAGCGTGGGCGTGGACGGTCGGCTCAACCGCAATGTCAGACAGCAGGCGTCTCGCCTCGGCGATCTGCCGGATCTGCGTTCTGCTCAACTGGGTCAACGACGCCGACGTCGAAGACTTCGGCATTCACAACCAGCGAACGGAACAGTGGGGGGAGCGAGGCATCGCTCACCGAGGGACGTTCAGGACGCGGGGTTTGGGGTGGCGCAGGCGGGACCGTGTTGCGTTCGGCGGTCGGGGTTGTCTTCCGCTGCCTTACCGGGTTGTCTTCTTGATGCAGAGGGCGGCGAGGTCGATGCCGTAGGACCCGTAGGTCTGGCAGCCCATCCGCGCGGAGAACAGCTCATGGGTCGATGGGTTGCCGTACGCGACGAGGGGGGCGGCGTCGCGGACGAGGTCGGCGTCGAGCCGGGCGTAGGTCAGGTAGCGCTTGGCGCCGGCGAGCCGTGCTGCGGCGGCCAGCCTTGTACGGTAGGTCGGGTCATCGAGGGTTGGGATGACCGTGCTGTTCTCGAGCAGCGTGTTTAGCACCGCCTCGGGATCCGGGTAGTCCGCCGTCCAGCTGTAGTAGGCGATGTCGACCGGCTCGCCTGACGTGGCGAGCTTGGCGAACAGGGTCGGGCCTGGGAAGGCCTTGACCTCGACCCCGAGGCCGATCGCCGCCAGATCGGTCTTGACGATCTGTGCCTGCTCGGCGCACACCGGTCTCTCGCAGGTGTAGAGCATGGCGGTTGTGTGTGGGTGCCCATTGGCGAGCTGTCTGGCTTTGGCCAGGTCTGGGGTGAGGGGGTAGATGTGGCCGTTGCTGTACCCGGGGATCCCCGGCGGCAGGTAGTTGTCGGTTGGATCTTCGGGCAGCGGGGAGAACCCGTCGCCGAGGCGGGCCAGCGCGGCACGGTTGATCGCATAGTTGACGGCTTGCCGAAGTCGCACATCGGCGAACAGTGGCCGGTGGGTGTTCAGCGCGAAGAAATCGAGGTCCGGTGCCACGTTGACGAAGTACTGCTGATGGCCGCTTTTGGCGGCTGGGCTTCCCGGGCCGTAGCGAGCGGCGAGCGTGGCGACGTCGGCACTGGTCACTTCGCCGTCCATGGCGTAGTCGGCGGTGGCCGCCTCGACCTGGGCGACGGCCCGCTGGCCGAGGATGTTGACCGCCATCTCGATCCGCGCCAGACGGTGTGGGCGGCTGCCGTGGTAGTTGGGGTTTTGCGTGAGCACCACGCCCTGGCCGGGCGTGTAGGACGCGACGCGGTATGGGCCCGCGGAGGGAATCAATCGCACGCCGTTGGGGTCGATAGGGGTGTCAGACGGGACGGCGCAGAAGAAGGGTTCTGCGAGCCGCGCCGACAGG
Source organism: uncultured Solirubrobacterales bacterium (assembly GCA_963767695.1). Taxonomy (GTDB): domain Bacteria; phylum Actinomycetota; class Thermoleophilia; order Solirubrobacterales; family Solirubrobacteraceae; genus Palsa-465. The sequence goes on along the minus strand of CAVYFE010000017.1, from coordinate 121,319 downwards.
TCGGGCGCGGGCGCAGTCAGGCGGATCGTCAACGCGTTCGCGCGGGCGATGACGCCCGCGATGTGAGCCGACTTACCGGCCATGTAGGCGCCGGCGCCGACGATGTCATCGAACTCGCTGGCGACGGGGCTCTTCATCGCCGGGTTCAGCGTGCGCCCAGCAACGGGCATCCAAACGATGCCAGCCCCAGAGAGCCGAGCGCGCCGAGGGCGCGCGGTCCCGTAGCGTCCAGAACACCCCCCGCGTACGTCCCACCGGGAGGGACCCCAATCGACGGGGTCCCTCCGCTTCGTCTGGCGCAACAGCGGCCGAGTCAGATCCAACCGGCGATGCAGCACTCCGGAATCGCCGACCGGGCCGTTCAGCTCCACCGTTAGCCAGGTTCACGCGGGCTGCAAACAGAAGAGCAGCAGTGTCGGCACCGTCGCCAGACTGCCGGTGCTGGTGCGGAGGAGCCACGATATGGGCGCCGATCCTGGCGACGAGCGCTTCCCCAACCGGACAAATGGGGTCAGGCGATCATGTGCTCTGCGCGGGTCCTCCGTCGCCTTCGTACTCGTCCGGGCCGGTCGGCTGCGGGCGATTGCCTTCGTGGCCAAGCGTTCGTTCGGCGTCGGCACCGGCTGACGCCTGGTCCGTCGCCAACGCGATCGTGCGACACGAGGCGGCGGGAGGATGAAGCGATCGTCCGGACAGAGTTAGTCGGACGCTCGACATTGGGCGAAGGCACAAGGGGTTGTAGGCTCCGTTTTGATGAAAGAAATGAAGGTAATGGTAAGAGTGGGGCTTAGGGGGGTTTCATGGGGTCGGTTATGGGGATGGGGCGCCGGTGGCGGCTCAGTAGGTTTTCGCACGACTCCAGGCCGCTGCGCGGGGATCCTTGCGGCCGTGCTGGTGTTTGGACTGGGTTTGCACGTCCGCGCGGCGGCATCTGCGGCGCTCTTGCCAGTCCCGGCCGTCGCGCCCGACCGGCCCATGCTGGACGGCGGGGCGTCCGCGCCGCTCGCCCCTGGTGCTCCGATGGCTCGGGCCGCAGAGACGCTGTCGTCTAAGTTCCAGGACACGGTGGTGCTCGGGGGCCTTAACCAGCCCACCGCGGTCCGGTTTTCCCCCGACGGTCGGGTCTTCGTGGCCCAGAAGAACGGTGAGATCCTTGTCTATGACTCGCTGGCGGATACGAACCCGAAGGTGTTCGCCGACCTGAGCACCGAGGTCGACGATTATTGGGACCGTGGGCTGCTCGGTCTGGCGCTCGATCCCGGCTTCCCGCAGCAGCCCTATGTGTACGCGCTGTTCACGTATGACGCACCGATCGGAGGCACGGCGCCGGTGTACAACGATGCCTGCGGCGATCCGACCGGCGCTGGCTGCGTGGTGAGCGGTCGCCTGGTGCGGCTCACGGCCAGTGGCGACACTGCGATATCCGAGCAGACGCTGATCTCTGATCAGTGGTGCCAGCAGTTTCCAAGCCACTCGATTGGCGCGCTGCAGTTCGGCCCCGACGGCGACCTCTACGTCAGCGCCGGGGAAGGCGCTAGCTTCAACTACGCCGACTACGGCCAGACGGGCAACCCGTGCGGGGACCCGCCCAGCCCGGCCGGCACCGGGCTGACCCCGCCCGCTGCCCAGGGCGGCGCCCTGAGGGCCCAGAGCGTCCGCCGGCCCGCCGGTGAACCCGCGGTCCTCAACGGCGCCATCCTCCGGGTGGACCCATCCACGGGCGCCGCGGCCCCGGGCAACCCCCTGACCGGCGACCCCGACCGCCAACGCATCGTCGCCTACGGCCTGCGCAACCCTTTCCGCTTCACCATCCGGCCCGGCACCGACGAGCTATGGATCGGCGACGTGGGCTGGAACACGTGGGAGGAAGTCGACCGCGCGCCCGCGCCCACCACAGAGGTGGAGAACTTCGGCTGGCCCTGCTACGAGGGCCCCGGGCCACAGCCCGGGTATCAGTCGCTCGGCCTGGACAGCTGCTCGACGCTCTCGAGCTCGGCGGTCACCGCGCCCTACTACACCTACCGGCACGGCCAGCCGCTGTTCGCCGGCGACGCTTGCCCCACGAGCGTCGGCTCGTCGATCTCCGGCCTGGCCTTCTACACCGGCGGCAGCTACCCGGCCTCCTACGACGGCGGCCTGTTCTTCTCCGATTACTCGCGCAAGTGCATCTACTTCATGCCCCCGGGGTCGAACGGCCTGCCCGATCCCTCCCATGTGCAGTCCTTTGTCACCGGGGCGGCGGGACCAGTCGACCTGGAGACCGGCCCGGGCGGCGACCTCTATTACGTTGGCTACGACGACGGCGCGATCCACCGCATCACTTATGCGGCGCCGGTCGCGGTAGCTACGGCGACTCCAACCGCGGGTGCCGCTCCGCTGACGGTGCAGTTCGACAGCAGCGGAAGTTCGAGCGGAATCAGTTATGCCTGGGACCTGAACGGCGACGGCGTCTACAACGACAGCACAGCACCGGCGCCCACCTGGACCTACACCACCCCGGGCGTCTACCACCCCCGCCTCCAAGTCACTGATGGTCAGGGGGCGACAAGCCTGAGCCCTCCGCTGACGATCACCGTGGGCACTCCACCCGCGGTCACCATCGACACCCCCGGCCCGTCGCTGCACTGGAGCGTGGGCGACCCGATCGCCTTCTCCGGTCACGCCACAGATGCCCTCGACGGCCAGCTGCCGGCCAGCGACCTGTTCTGGTCGATCGTCCTGCACCACTGCCCGGGTGGGCTGACCCAGTGCCACACCCACGACCTCGAGACGGTGACGGGCGCATCCGGGGAGCTCAACGCGCCCGACCACGACTACCCGTCCTACCTCGAGCTCCAGCTCACCGCCACCGACTCGGTCGGGCTGTCGAGCACGGCCACCCTCGACCTCTACCCCAATACCGTCGACCTCACCTTCGCCAGCCGCCCCTCCGGGGCCATCGTGGGCCTCGACGCGACCGCCCAGCCCACCCCGTTCACCCGCACGGTGATCGTCGGCTCCAGCCACTCGATCAGCGCCCCCGCCACCCTGACAGCGAGTGGCATCCCCTACGCCTTCGCGTCCTGGGACGACGGCGGCGCCGCGATCCATAACCTCGTCGCCCCAGCCGCGCCAGCCACCTACACGGTGACCTACAGCTCGACCCGCACGCTGGCGGTCTCGCCGGCGCGGCTGAGCTTCCGGGCCGTGGCCGGGCGCGGAGACCCGCGGCCGGCCAACCTGTCCGTGGCCGATCCCGGGCCGAGCGGTCTTACCTTCACCGCCACCAGCGACCAGCCGTGGCTGAGCGCCACCCCGGCGCAGGGCAGCGCACCGGCGACCGTCTCCGTGCGCGCGCGGGCCGAGGGCCTGGGCCCCGGCGCCTACTCCGGCCGCGTGACGCTCGCCGCCGCGGACGCGCTCGGATCCCCGATGACCGTCCCGGTCAGGCTGACCGTCACCGCGCCCGCGTCCCCCCGGGTGTGGCTCCTGATCGGCTCCGCCCGGATCGGGGCCCACGAGTTCGCCGCTCGGGTCCGCCGCGCGCTGGCTTTCTCGCTCACGGCCGCCCGCACGGGACGGTTGCGGTCGTTGCGCATCTACTTGGACCCCCGCGACAGCGCCCGTCGCATCGTCGTGGGTCTTTACGACGACCGTCGCGGGCGACCTGGCCGCTTGCTCGGGCGGGCCACCCTGCGCCACGTCCACGCCGGCGCCTGGAACCAGTTCCAGCTGGGCGTCCCGACCCTCCGCGCGGGCCATCGCTACTGGTTGGCCCTCCTCAATCTGGACGCGACCCTGCGCGTCCGCTACGCGAGCACGCGCTGCCAGATGCTGCTGACCCGCCAGTCACACCTGCGCGGGCTTCCCCGCACATGGCCGGGCGCGACCACGCAGCGCGTGTGCGGGCTAAGCGTCTCGGGCTGGGGCTAGCCGAATGGCGTGTCGCCCCCGAGCCGCGGGATTCACATCGTTGTCGCGCACGCCGAAGTGGTGCAGCAGGTCAGAGATCGCCGGTCGAGGAGTCGTTGTCCCGAGCTAGCTTTTCCCAACCAGCTGTTCAGCAGCGTCTTGCGAGTTCGCCTGAAACGTGGTCGGACGCCGGGCTGGAGGATCTCCGTCCAATCGCGGTACTCGCTTCCTACGAGGAACGGCCGGCGGCTGACGGCGACTCAACCGGCGGACGCCCAGGCGTCGTCGTCCCGTAACCGACGGCCGAGACGCTCGGAGTCAACGGGATCCGCGCGGCCGGACGGCTCGGCGCGCACGCCTCCATATGAGCGACAAGGCGATCATCCGCGGCGTCCGCGCCGGACATGTGCCTTCGCCCAATCTCGAGCGTCCGGCTGCCTCTGTCCGCACGATCGCTCTTTCATCCTCCCACCGTCTCGTCGCACGATCGCGTTGGCGACCTGGCGATCGCCCGCGTATCTCGGGCGGTAGGAGGTTTCGGGGCCGCGAGGCTGGCCGCGCCGGCGCGCTTCGACGTGGGGTCCAGGGTCCCCTCTGAACCCTCGGTCATGTGCCTGCTCCTCAGGCTCATCGGTCTCCGGACCGTTGCCCGCGACCGTTGCCCGCTCGCGCCGCCGACCCAAGGCCGAGAACCAAAAAAGGCCAGAAGCCCCGTGGCTTCAGGCCTTCTGACGAGCGCGCCCGGAGAGATTCGAACTCCCGACCTTCGGTTCCGTAGTTCCCCATTTGCAGGGATTTTGTGGAGGATCCGCGCAGTTGAGGGCGGCTTAGTGCAGTTAGCGCAGGTCAGAATTGCTGAGTTGGGGACATGCTTGGGGACACGGCGTCGGAGCGAGACTGGGTCGGCAAGACCTCCGGACGTAGTCCATGAGGCGTCGGTTCACCAAGCTGCGCTTTCCGCGCATTGGAGGGAAGGCGCGGGCGTCGGCGACGTGCCTGTTCGATGGGCGAAGCGGGTGTAGCCGCTGTGGGCTGCGGTGGCTTACAGGCATGTGGTCAGGGTCTGCACGGCTCGTGTCTTAGCCGGAGGCGAGTTTTTCGATCCGCAGCCCGAGGCCGAGGCTGGTGAGCGCGAGGCCCCCGAGGCGCTCCGCCTTCACGAATACGAGAGCCGATGCGCCCTCCGAGCCGCAGGCCGAGCTGCCAAAGGATGAACGCTTGGACGCCGATCAGAATGATTACGAGGAGCCCTCACCGCGGCCGATGAGGCGGGCGGAGTTGGCGATCACCGGGATGGAGGACAGCTCGTGCAGCAGCGCGCCGGTGACGGGGTGCAGGATCTGCGCGAACGTCAGGCCGACCGCGATCGTGAGCACGCCGAGTGAGAACGCGAGATTCTGGCGGATCGCGCGCATCGCGTCCTGGGAGAGGCCCAGCAGGTGCGGAAGCTTTGCGAGGTCGTCAGACAGCAGCGCGACATCGGCGGTCTCGAGCGCGAGGTCGGTGCCGGTGACACCCATCGCCACGCCGGTATCGGCGGCGGCGAGTGCGGGGCCGTCGTTGACGCCGTCACCGACGAACGCGACTCGCCGACCCTGGGCCTGAAGGTCGCGCACGACCTGGGCCTTGTCCTGCGGCATCACCTCGGCGCGCACGTCCTCGATACCCAGCTCGCCCGCGACGCGCTGGGCGACGGCGGTCCGGTCACCGGAGATCAGCGCGGTACGGAGACCAAGCTGGTGTAGGCGTTGGATGGTGGCGGTGGCCTCGGGGCGCGTTTCGTCGCGTAGCTCCAGCAGCGCGGCGGGGTGCCCGTCGATGGCCAGCACCACCGTTGTTCCAAGGCCGTCTTCGCCGCCGACGGCTTGCTTGTTGCCGAGGGGTGCGGTGATGCCGTGTTCGGCGAGCATGCTGGGGCGGCCGAGTAGTAGCTCGCGGCGGCTGGCGTGGGCGCGCACCCCCAGGCCGGGGAGGGACTCGAAGCCTTCGGGGTCGGGGATCTGCAGGCCGCGGTCGGTGGCGGCGCGCACGATGGCCTGGGCGAGCGGGTGCTCGGAGAACTTCTCGGCGCTGGCCGCGAGCGTGAGCAGCTCGCCCTCGCCCAATCCGTTCAGCGGTTGCATGGAGACCAGCCGGGGACGTCCGGTGGTCAGCGTGCCGGTCTTGTCAAATACGACGGTGTCGATGTTGGCCATCGCCTCCACAGCAGCGCCCTGCTTAACGAGGCTGCCGCGCAGCGCGGCGTTGCCGATCGAGGCCACCAGGGCGGTGGGGGTGGCGAGCACCATTACGCACGGGCAGAAGATGATCAGCATCGTGATCGCCGGGGTGATGCTGCCGGTGACCGCCCACAGGATCGCCGCCAGGAGGATCGCGACCGGGGTGTAGAGCTTGGCGTAGCGATCCAGCACCCGCTCGACCGGCGCCTTCTGCTCCTCGGCCTCGGCGACCATCCGCCGGATCTGCCCCAGGGTGGTCACCTCACCGACGCCGGTGGCGCGGATCTCCAATGCACCCAACGATGCGAGCGTACCGGCGAACACCATGTCGCCGGCGTGCTTGTCGACGGGGACGCTTTCGCCGGTGATCGCGGCCTGGTCGACCGAGGCGTGCCCGTCGATGACCTCGCCGTCAACCGCGATCCGCTCCCCCGGGCGCACCAGCACGACATCGCCGATGGCCACGCTGTCCAGCGCGACGAGCTCGTCCTGGCCGTGGCGGCGGACAGTGACCTGTTCGGGCAGAAGTTTCTCCAGCGCGTCCAGCGCCCGGCCGGCGCGGGCAGCGACGAACTCCTCCAGCAGGCCGCCGATCAACAGCAGCACTGCGACGACCGCGGCGGCTGAATACAGGCCGGCGGCGATCGCGGCCGCGGTGGCGATTGAGACCGGGATGTCGGCGGTGAAGTCACGCTCGCGGATCCCCTGGATCGCTGACCACCAGATGTAGAGCGACCCGATGAGCGCCGCGGCGATATACAGCGGCGTGGCCCCGGCGCCGCCCTTTGACGAGATTGCGCCCGATGGTTTCTCGATGATCGCGGCGATCAGCAGCAGGCCGCTGATGACCGTGACCAGCGTGCCCGGCTCGAGCAAAAACTGGCGGTAACGGCCGCTGAACGTCCGCACACCGCGCGCGCAGGTCGCGCACGCATGACCGACCGCGGAAACAGGATTACCGGAAGACATGAGCGGACGTTCAGGCTAGCATCTGAGGTGATGGCCCACGGAGTCCAAGGAAAAGCGACCCGCAGCCGCCTCTCCGCACAGGACGCGCGAAACGTCGCCGAAACGATGCAAGCGCTCGCCACCCCCAGCCGGGTGCGGATCCTCGCCTGCCTGCGCGAAGGACCAGCCGCGGTCAGCGACCTCGCCGACGAGGTCGAAATGGAGCCCTCAGCCGTCTCTCACCAGCTGCGGACACTGCGCCACCTCGGACTCGTCATCGGCGAACGCGTCGGACGCCAAGTCATCTACGCCCTGCACGACGATCACGTCGCCACCCTCCTCGACGAAGCCGTCTTCCACACCGAGCACCTGCGCCTCGGCCACGCCAATCCCGTCCGCGGCCGCCAAGCGTCCTAGCGACACCCAGAACATCATCCCGGGCGAAGGCACTCTCACCGCTGGTCTCCCCGTCTCTCCAACCTCGGTGGGGGGCACAGCCGGCCATCTCCGACCCGAATCCGCCGCACCGATAACGGCCTCGAATGTCCCGCGCCCCAACCTCTGCGCACAACAAACCCCAGGACTGACCCACGCCGCCTGTGGGCCGCAGGCTCTGCATGGCGCGCAGCAGCCAGCCAACGACTCGTTCTGTCGCCGCGCGTTAGTCACGGCCCGCTGAACTCGCCCCCAGTGCTGAGACAACCACCGACCAGGCTGAGGCTCGGCTCACGGATGGTGCGCCGCGTACTTACGCGCGCTTACGACGAAACCAGGACACGCCCCTCGAACTGCCTCGGTCTTGCAAGTCGCCCAGCCCGGAGCGGGTCGGCCGGCGGACGCCGGTCCGACCCGGTCGCACTTGCTCGTATCGCCTTAACTGGACTCCGGCGCTGGCCGAGATGGTTGAGAGGGGATAGCTGCGCGGGGGCCGAGTACCGCCAGCGGCACCCAGTGATCGGGAGTATCGCGTGCCCGACGCTTGCGGCGGCCGCGGGCAACGCTGGACCACGTGGTGGCGCCGAACATGCGGCTGCTGACTGCCGCCGACGCGCCGGGCCGTTCGGCTGGCAGGCCCGGGCGGCGAACTGAGGGTCTTTGTGAGTGCCTACGCTCTCGCGATGGCCGACACTTCCGTGGTGGCCGGCGACGCCGCCGATGCCGCAGGTCAGCGGCGCACCACCGTTGTCTCGATCATCACCGCCTCGGCGCTGATGGTGCTGATGCTCGGCGTGGGCCTGGCCGCCTCGAGCCTGGGCTTGGTCTCAACTGGGATCGAGTCCACCGGGGATGTCGTCGCTGCCGTCGTCACGTTCTTCGCCGTCCGGCTCGGTGCCCGGCCGGCCGACGAATCCCATCCTTTCGGGCACCGCCGCGCGGAAAACCTCTCCGCGCTGGCCGAGGCGTCGATCCTGCTCGGGGGTGGACTGATCGTCGTCATCGAAGCGGTCCAGCGGCTGATCGGCAACAAAAGCTCGCTATCAGCGCGTTGGTACGTGTTCGCGGTAATCGGCGTGGCGATTGTGGTCAACGTAAGCCGCGCGCTGATCGCACGTCGCGCCGCCCGCCGATACGGGTCCGCCGCTCTGCGCTCGAACTCGTTTCACTTCGCCAGCGACGTTGGTGGATCGCTCGCGGTCTTGGTCGGTCTGATCGCGGTGCGCGTCGGGTTTCGTGACGGCGACGCCATCGCGGCGCTGATCGTCGCCGGCTTCATCTTCACTGCGGCGGGTCGCCTCATGTTCGAAAACGCCCAGGTCCTCATGGACACCGCGCCCGCCCACGCCCAGACCGTCGCCCGGGACGCGATCGCCGCCCTCGGTCCCGAAGTCGAGCTTGACCGCCTGCGCCTACGCGAGTCCGCTGGACGCTACTTCGCTGACGTCGTCGTCGCTATCCCGCCAGGCCAAGCCGTGGTCGAGGCCCACGCCGTCGCTGACGAAGTCGAACACGCGATCGAGCGGGCGCTGCCCAACAGCGACGTCGTCGTACACGTCGAACCCCGTCGTCGCGGTCTGACCCTTCGCGACCGGGTGCTCGCCATCGCCCTCAGCGAACCTACCGTCAGCGAAGCCCACGACGTCACCATCTTTGACCACGGCGATCAGCACAGCGTCTCCCTGCACCTAAAACTACCCGCCGATAGCTCCCTGGCCACCGCTCATGAGGTCGCTGAGCGCGTCGAGAACGCCATCGGAGCCCTGCCCACCGTCAGCGACGTCCGCACCCATCTCGAACCCCTCGAACAGCCGATCGCCGCCGACCCCCTAGCCGGCAACGACCCGCACGCGCTCGAGACGATCAAGACCGTTGTGCAGCGATACGCACACACGCCCGCACGCGACCTGCGACTGCTTCCCACCCAGGAGGGCGAGGTGCTCTTCATAACCGTCTCCCTCGGCACAACCGCCTCCCTCGATCAAGCGCACCAGCTCGCCAGCGAACTCGAGGAAGAGCTCCGCCAAGAACTCCCCTCGATCGCCGACGTCGTCGTCCACACGGAACCCTGACGCACGCCCACCCCTAAGAGGGGCCGGGCCAGACCGCGACGCCACATCCACATACGTGGCTCGGCCTCGACCGAATGACAGCGGGGCGCGGGACCCGACTCGAAGCCCCATCATCGCTCCGCATCCACGAAGACTCAGCGGTGGTTCCGGCTCGGTGGTCACGCTCCTGTGGGACGCGGGTCCGGCACGGAGACACGCCGGGGCGTTATCCGCGCCCTGCTTTCGTTCGACGAGCGGCCCTGACCGCGACACGTCCAGAGTTTCGGATTGCGTGCGGACACCAGGGCTGCGGAAGCCCGGGCGAGACTGTCGAGAATCGATCCGGCGGGGCGACGGCACTAGTGTCGTCCTCGGCAACCAGGGCGACGATCTCCATCGTTAAATCGGGAAAGGACGCCCTGAACGGAAAACAGACTGACCGCCGTCGGGTTCACGCGCCGCTTCCCGATCGTCCAATTCACCAACCTCCCACGTGATCCTGGAGTTTCTCTCGGCCCAGGTCGGGGCTCCGGCCTCACGCGACCCCTACCGGACACAACCGGCCACGGCACCACGCTCGTGAGACCCGTGCGGAAGCAAAAGCGCGTCTTGGCCGCCGTGTCGCCGCGCACCTCCCATTCGCCAACAGCGAGTTCGTGATGCACTGATCGTGCGACAAAGCCTTGCCCGTGCATTGGTGTGTCGCCAACTCGATAGTGCGCCCGGTGACGTCGGACCGAGCAAAGCAGTCGTCCGCTGCGGTGGTTACGGGCGGCTCCTACTGGGCGGAACGAGGCGTCGGCGGAGCGACTGCTCCGTGGTGTTCGGTCGTCACCCGGCGACGTGCTCTGACGGGGTTGCGGCAAGCACGCGTCGATCACGATCACGAACTGCGTCATCGCCAGCCGCGCGAGCGCGAGATTCTTTCGCGGGCGTGTGCGCGATCATATGCTCATGCCTAGCATCCGGCCCAAGCCCGACAGCGACGCGAAGGCAAAGCGCTGGAGGCGCGAGGTTCGGATCGCGGTCGGGTGGGCTTTGAATAGCATCGCTGCGTAGATCGCTTGACGCGGACTGTGAGGTGTTCCGGCGCCCATCCTCCCGGTCGATGTCAGCGACGCCATGTCGCGAAAGAACGCCTCGTAGTCGACGGCGGGGCGGTGGCGATTGACGAACGTAACCGGCTGATCGTGAGTGTTTCGCAAGGTGTGCCGGTGACCGGGAGCCGCTGCGGCGCGCTCTCCAGGACCATAGGTACGCCAGGTGCCGTCGAGCTTCACGTCAAGTCGGCCCTCGACGACCTCAAAACTGTCTTCAGCATTGTCGTGCACGTGCACAGGGGGGCTGGGTTGGTGGGGACCGAGCCAGGCATTTGCCTCAAGAACTTCACCGTCGGTGTCCTCGCCGTTGCGCACGATCTCCCAATACATATCCATGCCCGGCCGAAAGTCGATGCGCCGCATCACGGTAGGGCGGTTTGCAGGTTCAAGGGAAGAAGTAATCACAGGGGTCTCCATTAGGTCATTGGTTCTTTATTGGTGGCGGGTTCATCCGGTCTAACGCTAGGTCTCGGGTCTGAAGTTCGTTGACGGGTGGCGCGTGGCGGGATCTCGTCGGCGGTTTGGTCTACACGGGCGGGCGACATTGGCGAGATGGGTCTGTCACGCCGCGATCGCTTCGAGCCCCTCGCCTCGGATGGTGGTGATCTGCTCGGGCTGCTCGCGCTCGATCTGGTGCTCGCGCACCAGCCACAGGGCGACGGCCGCTCCAACGAAGGCGAGCAGCGCGCCGATCAGGAGGATTTCGTTCAGACCGCTTAGGAAGCCTTCGCGCGTAGCGCTGGCCACGAGGGAGCGTGCCCCGTGTGGCACGGCTGTGAGGGCGGAGCCGAGGCGTCCGTCGGAGGCGGCCTCGAGCAGCCCACGTGGGTGATTGCCCGCGGCGGTCGGCGTGCCGGCGGTCAGTGTGGAGATCTTTGCTGCGCCGCGGCCCAGAAAGATCGCGCTCCACGCGGCGACGCCGACGGCGACGCCCACCTGCCGGGCCGTGTCGTTGATCCCGGCCGCCATGCCGCTGCGCTCCTTCGGCACGACGCTGAGGGCGACGTCGGCGATGACCGGGTTGAGCAGCCCGACTCCGATACCGGCAACCACAAACCCCGGCAGCAACGCCGTCCAGCCCGAGCCGGCGCTGAGCCCTGTCATCAGCAGCAGCCCGCCGCCGACTCCCGCGAGGCCGATCGCCATCAGGACACGGGCCTGCACTCGCGCCATCAGCGCGACCGCTGCGGGCGCGACGAGGAACGGCACAAGCGTGATCGGCAGGTAGCGGAGCCCCGCCTGCAGGGGCGAGTAGCCAAGGTAGTTCTGCAGGTACAGCGTCAGGTACAGGAACAGCGCGAATAATGAGGCCGAAACCGCGAACGCGGCGAGCTGGACCCCGGTGAACGCCCGGCTGCGGAACAGCTCGAGCGGAAGCATCGGCTCCCGAACGCGCCGCTCGATCACGCCGAATGCCGCGAGCATCGCGATCGCTCCCGCGAGCAGGGCAATGATCCGCGTGCTGCCCCATCCATCGGCGTTGCCGCGCAGCAGCCCCAGCACTAGCAGCAGCAGCGCCGTGCTGAAGCTCCCGAGCCCGAGCCAGTCGACGCGGGTAGCGTTCGGATCGCGCGACTCCCGCAGCTTGGCGAACGTCACCGCGACGGCCGCGATCCCGATCGGCACGTTGAGGAAGAACACCCAGCGCCAGCCGAGACCCTGGGTGATCGCGCCGCCGGCCAGCGGTCCCACGGCCACCGCCGCGCCGATCGTCGCACCGTAGATGCCCATTGCCGTCGCGCGTTCCCTGCCGGCGGCAAACTCCTGGGCCACCAGGGCTAGCGAGACTGCGAACATCGCGGCGCCGCCGATCCCCTGCACCGCGCGCGCGACGTTCAGGAACATGGCGTCGGGCGCGAGCCCGGCCGCCAGCGAGGCGAGCGCGAAGATTCCCAGCCCGCCTGCGAACACGGCTCGGCGCCCGACGCGATCCGCGATTGAGCCAGCGGTCAGCACGATGGCCGCGAGCGCGAGCGTGTACGCGTCGACCACCCACTGCAGGTCCGTGAAACTCGCCGACAGGTCCTTCTGAATCGAGGGGAGCGCCGTGTTCACGACGGTGATGTCCAACAAGAGCATGAATGTCGCGACGCTCACCGCGAGTAGGGTCCACCACTTCCGAGCCATCAAATACCTCCGATTTAGATGCTAATCTTGTCAGGCAACCTTGTAAGGCGTCCAGACAGTTCGCATACCTTATCAGGAGTCCTGACTAAATGTCGAGTGATCTTTCCCACCCATCCCATGCACCGTTCATCCGCCTGCTTGACACGGCGGTCGACGAGTTCATCGAGCAACTGTCAAAACGGATGGCCCAGACCCCCTATTCCGACATCCGGATGAGCCACGGCTGCGTATTCGGCAACATCGATCCGGGCGGCTCGCGCCTCACCGACCTAGCCGAGCGCGCCTACATGACCAAGCAGTCGGTCAGCGAGGTCGCGACCGATCTCGAGCAGCGCGGCTACGTCGAACGCGTGCCGGATCCAAGCGACGGCCGCGCGAAGATAATCCGCCTCACCGAGCGCGGCCGCGAGGCGCAGGTACTGGGCCTCGAGCTAATCGACGAGATCGAGCAGGAGTGGGCCGAGCGCTTCGGACCCCAGCGGATCGCGGCACTCCGTGAAGCGCTCGAGGCGATCACCGCCGAACGCCTCGGGGCGATCCCGGTCTAGCCGACCCGCGAAACAACGCCGCACCTTGGCCGCGGCCGACGCGAGAGATCCACTACTGGGTCAACTCGAGCATGCCCTTGGCGTTGCGGCGGCATGCCGAAGGCGCCCCTCCGTTGAGACTGGTCACCGAGCTGGGGCTGACGGTACATCGCGCCGCCGGTTGGCCGTGACGGCGCGTGTCTCAACGGCCGGCAGCATGGCGCCCGTCCGCCCTACGCCGTTCTAGCATTGAAATACGGATGCCAACTGAACCGACGCCGTTCGAGGTTCACGAGTCCGGGGCCCTGCTCCACGGCACGAAAGCCGATCTCAAGGTGGGCGATCTGTTGGAGCCCAATCGCCGATCCAACTTCGGCGAGGGGAGAACGGCGAACCACGTCTATGTCACCGCGACACTCGATGCGGCGACCTGGGGCGCGGAGCTCGCGAAGGGCGACGGGCGCGGTCGGATCTTCGTTGTTGAACCGACGGGCGCCCTCGAGAACGACCCCAACCTGACGGACAAGAAGTTCCCGGGCAACCCGACCAGGTCGTATCGCACCCGGGACCCCGTCCGGATCATCGGGGAGATCGTCGACTGGGAGGGGCACTCGCCCGAGAAGCTAAACGCCATGCGCGAGCGCCTCGACGAGCTCCGGCGCACAGGCGACGACGAAATCGACGACTGAGGCAGGCCCCGGCACTACTTAGTGTTGCCCCCCAACGCGCGGCAAGCATCTCCGCGACTGACGATTGCTTCCATGCTCGGCGCGTCACCTGACCGCACGATCGGAATGCGACATTTCGATCGTGTACTGGCTGGCCGGAGTCGCGCAGGAGGCCGTCTATCCCCTCGACGAGATCCCTGGTCGTGCCGTGTTCGTTGCGGGCATGGAGCAGGCCATGCGGTGGAAGTCCAGGGAGCCCGGCATCGAGGGGGTAGCGCTCGCGGTCAGCAAGGGCTGCGGTCGCGCGCGGACGCGCGGCTCGGCGTCCGTGCCGAGCGGTGACGTCGCGCGCGGCGGAGGACGGGCGCGGCGGCGGCTCCTGATCACGAAACGACCGAGCTAGACGCGCGCGGACAACGAGGCTTCGATCTCGCGTCCTTGCTCGATGCCGCTGCCTCGCGCGCGGATTTGGAAAAGCTCGGCGACTCGATGTTGCGTCTCGCCCGCCGTCTCTCGCCTCGTGACCAACCCCGCCGGCCCGCCTCATCACGATTACTCAGGCTGTCGCTCCACCAGCCCTGCCCAGCCCTTCAGCGAACCTACGGCTCACCGCAAGAATGAGCATCTCCCGGCCCGCTTTCGAACCCCACAAGTTCGTCCTGCAACCGTCCCCAAGTCCAGACGTACACTCCACGCACCTTTTGTGCTGACGGTGTCCTCGGCACATCCGGCGAGGCGCGAATCGCCCGTACCTACAGGGGATTTGGCCGGATCGGGTTGCCGGCCCTGGTCGCCCGGCGCGGACATCTTCGGACATTTGCGGACATTTTCGGACAAGTTCCTGCAAATGGCGGAAAAAGCACAGGCGGCTACGCATTGGTCTCGGCGGTCGGTTTGGGGCTCGAAATGACGTCGAACGCCGCGGCGACGAGCTGGGCATCGTCGGCCCGCGGGACGTAGTGGAGGTATCGCATCGTGGTCTGGATGTCGGCGTGGCCCATCCACTCCTGGACCCGTCGGATGTCAGCCTTGGCGATCATCCGCGTCCCGAAGGTGTGGCGGAGATCGTGGAAGCGGAGCGGGCGAAGGCCCGCCCGGCGCAGGGCTGCGCCATAGCGACGGCGCAGCGCGGATCCATCGAGGTAGTCGCCCGCCAGGCCAGCGAAGACCAGGTCGTCCTCACTGGTCCAGTTGACCCGTTGCCCGAGGCGGGCCAGGGCCTCGGCGACGTTGGGCGCCATCGGCACCGAGCGGACCTTCCCCGACTTCGGGGTCGTCAGGTCGCCACCGGCGAAGCTGGCGCGGACGCGGATCGAAGAGCCTGGGAAGTCGACGTCTCGCCACCGCAGCGCGAGGAGCTCGCCGCGGCGCAGTCCCGTGAACGCGGCGGTGAGGAAGATCGCGGCGTCCTGCTCGGACGTGGCAGCTCGGACCAGGGCGAGAACCTCCTCCGGCGAGAAAACGTCGATGTCGCCGCTGGCGCGCTGGCGGTTCTTTTCAACTGACGTGACCGGGTTGGACGATAGGCCCCACACGTGCTGCGCCCGGCGCATCACGCCGCCCATCACCACCAGGAGCTTGTTCTTCGTCCGGCTCGACAGACCCGTGAGCGAGCCGCGCCACGCGTCGATCGCCGTCGGCGAGATTGACTCGAGCTCAAGCGAGCCGAAGGCGGGGAGGAGGTGTGCCTCGAGATTCGAGCGGTAGTCCCGCAGCGTTGAGGGCTTGCAGCCGCGGTCCTGCTCGGCATAGCGAAGGAACTCCGCAGCCGCATCGGCGAACGTCACGCCGGTGCGGACTAGGCCGGGGAGCGTCCCGCGGCGGGCGTCGTCGAGGACGCTCCGCAGCCAATCCTCGGCAAGCCGCTTCGTCACGAAGCCCGCTGCCGGACGGCCGCGACCGGTCCACGCCGGCCCGATCTTCTTCTGCACCTGCCGCCCGTCGGACAGCCGGTATTTCGCGTACCAGACCGACCCGCGCGCACGCTCAACGCGGAAGACGTGACCCGAGGGTGGCCGGGCAACTGGGGTCATCGCACCCCAAAGAGTACGCCCATCCGGGGACAGATTGGGGACATTTCTCGGAACCAAGCTGTACGCCGGAACGCGAAAACCCCGCCAGGGCAGGGCTTTTGAAGCGCGCCCGGAGAGATTCGAACTCCCGACCTTCGGTTCCGTAGACCGACGCTCTATCCAGCTGAGCTACGGGCGCTTGGCGGTCGATTCTAGACGGGCCTCAGCGTCCGCGCGGGCGCGTGGAGGGGCCGACGGTCTCGGCCAGCCAGATGACGAGGGGCCGCGCCGCAGTCAGCTGGGCGATGACCTGTTTGTCGCATTTGGCCGCGTGCAACCACGGTCTGAGCTCGTGGCGACGGGAGACCGTGAGCTGCTTCATCCGCAGCCGGTGGATGCGGGGATGATCGGGCGAGTAGCCCTTGGGCGCGCGCTTGAGTTCGGGCGGGTTCGGCTCGAGCCCGGCCGTCTGCGCCGCGGTCATCGCGCGCTCGAATTCGTCCGCACGGCGGTCTTGCACGATCGCGGCGCGGAACCGCTCGAGCTGGTCGGGCGCGGGCTGATGAAGCCCGGCCGCGACCAGCAGCCCGTCGAGTGAGAGCTCGAAATAGAACCCGCCCGCCGCCCCGTAGCCGATCGCCACGCCGAGGTGCTCCTTGATCGGAGGACCGGGATGGAAGCGGGTGTCGCGGTAGGGCCGGAAATAGTGCGCCTCGCCGAGGGCGGCCAGTTTCGCCGCCAGCGCGCGAGCCGGGGCGAGAAGCTGCGAGTCGTAGCGGTCGCGGTTCGCTCGGAACCATTCGCGGTCGTTGTTGTCCTCTAGCTCGCGGAGGAAGTCGAGCGCCTCCGGCGGCCACATGGCGGCGTTAGCCCTGCGCGATCCCCGCGGCCGTGCTGCCAGGCTCGTAAAACCGGGCCACCGTGAACCCGATCAGGGTCGGAACGTGCACCGCGAAAATCACCAGCGACAGAGTGAGAACGACCAACGCGCCACCGCTGAGGTGGTCCTCGAGGAAGGCGTACTCGATCATCGCTGCGATCACCGTGTAGGCGAGCAGTGACCACTTCGCGACGTCGAAGAACCGACCCCACGCGAAGTCGCTGACGCGCGTCAGCGAGAACAGGTTGCCGGCAAGCAGCAGTGCCGAGAGCGCGAGGAGGATCGCCGCCGGCGCCAGCGGCACGTGCCGCGGCAGGTGCGCCGAGAGGTAGATCCCGCCGGCCACGATCAGGCCAAGCGACGCCATCCCGATTTCCGTGACCGGCGGAAATCGCCGTTCGGTCATCCCGCGCTCAGCTTGGTCATGATCACCAGCGTCGCGAGCTGCATCAGCCCGAGGACCCCGGCCGCGTAGATGAATCGCTTCATCAGCTTCTCGATCACCGCCGGGTTCGGCTGCGGCTTCTTCAGCTCGACGAGCACCGCAATGTTCGCGGGCTCGAGCAGCCCCAGCGCGATCACCGCCATCACCCCGACGATGATCATGCTCGCCACGACCCAGCCGTGAAGGGCATAGGAGGTGAGGTTCGTCCCGAGCTTCGTCGACAGCTGCCAGCCTGCCGCCAGCGTGAGCGTCACCACTGTCGGCATGATCACGACCATCTTGGGCATCAGCTTGGTGGTGAACTCGACCCGCGCGGGCACGGACATCCGGCCGATGATCGGGCCGAGGATCAGCCCGAGGAACAGATCGATGATCGTCCAGGCCGCTCCGCCCGCGACGTGCAGGAACTCGAGCGGCCAGAGCTTGTTGGCCTCGATCGCGACGATCAGGAGCACCATCGCGACTGCACTCAGGATCAGCCCCACCCGCGGCACGATCTGAAAGTCCGGACGCTCGAGCGGCGGTGCCGTCGCCCCCACTGGTTCCACTGTGGGAACGCTGATTGCCCCTTCGACCACGCATGCAATCTACTGCACTCAGCGGCCCGGCCTTGAAACCGGGGGAGGGGACAGCTCGCAAAACGGCGGACGGCGCGGCTGCGCGCAATGGCCCCGCCCGAGAATCGCGCAATGGCACCAGCGGCCAGCGCGCAACAAGCGGAGGGGGCGGGATTCGAACCCGCGGTCCGGGGTTGCCGGACTCTGGTTTTCAAGACCAGCGCATTCGACCGCTCTGCCACCCCTCCTTGGACCTGCCTGGGCACGATCGTAGCTGTGCCGCGGGTCCCGCGGTCCGGATCGCCGGCGCCATCCGATCGGTGAGCCCGAGCGAAGGGCCTCCTCTACACTGCCCCGGAAGCTTTCGGAGAGGTGGCCGAGTGGCTGAAGGCACTCGCCTGCTAAGCGAGTATGGGGTTCACGCTCCATCGCGGGTTCGAATCCCGCCCTCTCCGTTTGTTTGTGGCTCGCCCTCCCAGCCCACTTGGGGGGACCGATGGGCGCAGGGCCGCCGGCGGACTACTTGCGAGCCGACGACGTGTCGGCCGCCGCCAGCGCCGACTCGGGGCTCTCGAATGCCACCATCTCCACCACCTTCCCGTCGCGGAAGGTGGTGAGATTGGCGCGCAGGGGCGTCTCGGTGCCTGCTGGCGAGGGTGGCTGCAGAACGACCACTACGCGCTCGCCGCAGTCGATCACGTCGACCAGCCGGCCGACGCCGCCGCGCTCGCGGGCGCGGCTGATGAACTCGATCACTTCATCATCGCTGTGGCAGGCGCCGGGCGCAGACGGCTCTCCGCCATGCCACTTGACGGCGGGATCCAGGAGCTCGCGCAGCGTCTCGAGGTCGTCCCGAGCCACCGCCTCGAAGCCACGACGCGCGAGTTCGACATTCGCGGCGCTCAACGGGCCTAACGAGACTTGGGGGCTGTGCCGAATATGTGGTCCCAGAACGGCGCGCTGACGCCGTAGCCGCGCTCGTGGTTCTGGAAGTGGTGGCGCATGTGGAGCTCGCGCAGCTGCTTGCCGAGCCGCGTCGTGGGCCGGTGATGATGGACGTGGTAGTGCAGCATGTCGTAGAACAGGTAACCGCCGAGGAAGCCGGCCGCGAACGGCATGAACCCGGGGCTGCCGAACACGGCGTAGAAACCCCACACGAACAGGGCCGACAGCGGCACGCTGACCGACGGCGGCATCACCAACCGCATCGGATCATTTGGGTGGTCGTGGTGGATCCCGTGGATGATCCAGTGCAGCCGAGCGCCGATCCCCTTCTCCGGCTCGAAGTGGAACACGATCCGGTGCAGCCAGTACTCGGTCAGGGTCCAGAACAGGTAGCCGCCCAGCAGCCACGCCGGCGTCGCCCAACCTGTCCCCTGGACGATGCCCTCGACCAGCAGAAACGCGATCACGGGCCCAAACAGGATCGGCGGCACGGCCGGGTGCACGCGCGACAGCTTGTCCAGCAAATCGGACTCGAACATCCGGGGAGACGCCCGCAGCACCTCGCTGCGGCTCATTCCCTGCAGCTCCTCAGCTTGCCGAGTTGCCATACGCCAAGGATACCCGCTGATCCCCGCCCGGTTTCGTGCCCGCGCGGGAGTAGCCACGCGACGATCCACCCCGCGAAGCCGGCGTGGGGGACGTTCGAGCGTCGGGCGCCGCCGCTGTCATCCTGAATCCATGGCGCACACAGAGCGAGCGCGTTGGTGGAGCGTGCGCCGGGCCCAGAACCGCAAACCGGCGACCTACCGGTGCCCGTTGTGCGGGGGCTATCTCCCGTCGCTGAGCGAGCACGTGCTGCTCGTTCCGGAGGGCGATCCGAGCCGCCGCCGCCACGCTCACACAGACTGCGCGCTGGCCGCGCGGAAGGCGGGAAAACTGCCCAGCCGGGAGGAGTGGCTGCGGACCCAGCCCCGGCCCCCGAGCCGCTGGCGTCGGGTCATCCGACGACTGAAGGGCCCGGACGAGTAGGTTTCGCCCTGATGGCGCGCGACCTGAAGCTCGGACTGGCGCTCGGGTACTGGGCCGGGGGACCGCCTCCCGGAGCGGCGGAGTCCGTGTTGGAGGCGGAGCGGCTCGGCTTCGACTCGATGTGGACTGCGGAGGCGTACGGGTCCGACGCGCTGATGCCGCTCGCCTGGTGGGGCGCCTCGACCCGGCGGCTGAAGCTCGGCACGGCCATCGTCCAGATCTCGGCGCGGACGCCGGCCGCCACCGCGATGGCCGCGATGACGCTCGATCACCTCTCGGGTGGCCGTTTGATCCTCGGGCTAGGCGTGTCGGGGCCGCAGGTCGTCGAGGGTTGGTACGGGCAATCGTTCTCCCGGCCGCTGGCGCGGATGCGCGAGTACATCGGAATCGTCCGTGACATCTGGGCGCGGCAGGAGCCAGTCACGAGCGAGGGTCCGCACTACCCGCTGCCGCTGCCCGACGGTACGGGCCTGGGCAAGCCGCTGAAAGCGAGCATTCGCCCGCTGCGGGAAGAGATCCCGATCTACCTCGCGGCCGAGGGGCCGAAGAACATCGCCCTGGCGGGAGAGCTGTGCGATGGCTGGCTTGCCCTGTTCTACTCGCCCCACCACGATGACTTCTACCGCGAGGCGCTGCAAGACGGACTGTCGAAGCCGAATGCTCGCCACAGCAGCGAGAACTTCGAGGTCGCCGCGACCGTGCCGCTGATCGTGACTGACGACGTGGAGGCGGCGGCCGACGGGCTGCGGCCGATGTACGCGCTGTACTTCGGGGGGATGGGGGCGAAAAGCACGAACTTCCACGCCAACGTCGCGATCCGAATGGGCTACGAGCAGGAGGTGGCCAAGATCCAGGAGCTCTACCTGTCGGGGCACAAGGAGGAGGCGACCGCGGCGATCCCCACGAAGCTGATCGAGCAGCTGACGCTGGTCGGACCGAAGGAGAAGATCCGTCACGACCTGGAGGCGTGGCGGGAGTCGATCGTGACCACGCTTCTGATCGGTGGCGATCCGCAGACCCTGCGAACCGCGGCAGAGCTCGTGCTGGGCTGAGCCCCGTTCGTTCGGGGTGTTTAAGCGCTCCGGCTGCGGGGCGCGCGGCGCCACCGCCCGCCTCAGCGCCCCGTCGCCACCGCCACCGTCTCGTCCTCCCCGACCACGAACGGCGGATCGTGGGCGGAGGTCTGGTCCTGGCGGTTGAGCCGCGCGCCCCGGGGCGCCGGCACGGCCCCGTCGAGCAGCGGGTCCTCGGTCTCGATCATCCACCGCTCGAGCCGCCCCCGCAGATCCGCGGCGACTTCGGCGTACTCGGGCTCGGCGATCACGTTCCGCCCCTCGCCGGGATTGAAGAACAGGTCGTGGAGCGCCTCGCGGCTGACCGTCCGGTGCGCCCATCCGCGCGCCAGGTAGGCGTGCTTGCTGGGGCTGTCGTCGCAGTTCGGCAGGACGGGGTACGGGTAGTCGTCGAACCGGCGGATGTACTTGAAGCGGTCGGTCCGGATCGCCCGCTGCGGCTCGTAGGCGGCGTGATAGGTCAGCTCGGAGAAGATCTCGCGCCGCGCATCCGGTGGTTCCTGTGCACTCACCAGCGGCACCAGTGAGCGGCCCGCGAGCCACGGTGGCGGCTCGATCCCGGCGACCTCGCAGACCGTGGGGAAGATGTCGATCTGCGAGACCAGCTCGTCGCGCGCGTACCCGCCATCAAATCCCGCGCCGCGCAGAATCAGCATCACGCCGACACCCCGATCGAGCAGGCTCGCCTTGGCGGTCGGGAAGGCCAGCCCATGGTCGGTCGTGCAGATCACGAGCGTGTTGCGGTCAAGACCGGTCTCGTTCAGCTTGTTCAGCACCGCACCGATCCCGTGGTCGAGCGCGCGGGCACTGGCCTTGTACGCCGCCACGTCCTGCCGGATCTCCGGTGTATCGGGAAGAAACGGCGGCGGCAGGGAGTAGACGCGGTCGCGCACGGAGCTCGGCGCGAAGAAGCTGCGATGGGTCTCGAAGAAGCCGACGGACAGGAAGAAGGGCTCCTGGATGCCGTCCGAGAGAGCGGCGATCGCCGCCGGCGCCACCGAGCTCGCGCTGGTATCCCGGATCTCGTGGACCACGTCGTAGCCGAGCACGCCAGGATCGGCGGAGACGTGCTGCTCGCCGATCAGGCCGGTGTGGTAGCCGGCGGCGCTCAGCGTCCGGACGATGTGATGGTCGTAGTCGTTCAGCATGAAACCGCGGTGAGCCAGGCCCATCATTCCGTTCGTGTGGCAGTATTCGCCCGTCAGCAGCGCGGCCCGACTGCCGGAGCAGGACGGGGCGGCGCAGAACGCGCTGCGAAACATCACGCCCTGATCGGCCAGCCACTGAATGTTGGGCGTCGGGATCGCGTGGCCGTAGGGCTGGACGTAACGGCCGGTGTCGTGGGAATTGAGATAGAGGATGTTTGGCGGCATGCCGTGCGCCCCGGGGCTCACCGGCCAGACAGCGGGGCGGAACCGGATCGCCTGCGCTGGTCGGCAGCGTCCCGATAGTACGCCGCCACCCACTCATACGACAACGCGTCCGCTTGGCGCTGGAGCACTTCGCGCGGGTGCCAGCCGCGCGGAGCCTGCACGCCGATATGGCTCAACACCGCTCGCACGGCGTGGCCGGCATCGAGCTCGAGGTCGTCCTCGTAGACGATGGGCAGCGCGCACAGCCCGTGCCGAGCGAAGAAATCCCGCCAGCCGTCGTCGTCGGACTGGAGCGAGCGCACGAGGTGATCGATCCCCTCGAAGCGGTAGTGCAGCTCGGCCTGACGATCATCCTCGCCGGCGTGCTCCAGCCGCCAGCTGCGCGTTTGCAGGGCGCGCCAGAGACTGACCGCCTGACGAACCTTGTCGCGCCTCGTCACCCAGACGTAGCGGGGGCTGGCGAACAGCCGCTCGAGGAGCTCTCCCAGCTCCAGGTTGGCGTGCTCGGGCAGCTCACCGGTCAGCCGCTGAAGATCGGGTAGGTGGCGCCACATCAGCTTGGCGCCAAACACGCCGTTCGGGGTTGAGCCGAGCTCGAAGGCGCGGGTCAGGTGGTCGCGATAGCTGTTGAGTCCAAGCAGCGACGAGTGCCCGGGGGCTCGCGGCGGCGTCGTGTCGTCGCGGATGCCGACGCCGGTCCGGGGAAGGTTCTCGAGATAGTCACCCGGGTGAGGTGGCAGCCCGGTGTCGCTGCGGGCCTCGAAGTACTCCTCGGGACGGCCCGCGACGCCCGTGTCCTTCAACAGCTCGCACAGGAGTGTGCTTCCGCTTCGGGGCGTCGCGCAGACCAGGTACGACCACATCAATCAAGTCTACCGATTTAGTTATATAGGGGGGGGATGTCGCCCGGGCGAGCGTCCGCCTTGAGGATCTGATGCGCCTTGAGGCCGAGGCTCAGACGTTCGCGGCCGTCGGATTCGTAGGGCGAGAGTCCGGACACCTCGTGGACCCGCGCCAGCCGGTAACCCACGGTGTGGCGATGTAGCGACATCGCCTCGGCGGTCTCGCTCGTCGACCCGTCGTGCGCGAGGAACGTCTGCAGCGTCGCCAGCAGCCCGCTGTCGTGCTCTGAGTCGTAGCGGGCGAGGGGCGAGACGGTTCCCGCCTGGAGTCGGCGCAGCTCCTCTGGCTCGCGCAACAGCACCCCGACGAGCAGGCGATACGTCTCCTCCTGAGCGGGCAGCATCGAGTCCGGCGAGGCCCCCAGCTCCGCCATCAGCTGCGCCTCCCGGAGTGCCTCGTGCAGCGAACCGGGCTCCGTTCGCGGCGCGGACAGCGCAACGCGCAGCCCGTGCGAGGACAGCTCGGCGGCGAACGCATCCGCGCTCACGCTCGCTGAGAGCGGCAGCAGTCCCACCACGGTTCCGTCTCCGAGGTCGGCGAGCAGGGCAGGGCTCTGGAACCCCAGCTCGCGCGGCTCGTGTTCCCACCGCGCGTAGATCGCCACCGCCCCCGCCGCGAGGTCGACGCCCAGCCGGCGCGCATGCGCGACCAGCGTGTCCGAGTCGATCGGCGGTTTTGCCGCTAACGCCCGCACGAGCTGTCGCCGGGCGCTGTCGAGATCGCCCTCCCGTGACTCTCGCAGCAGCGCGGTCACAGCCGCCGCCGCAGCCGCGGCCTCCAGCCAAGCTCGTCCTCCAGGATGCAGCGGGCGGTCGCCGAATGCCGCTGCCACGCCCACGATGTCGCGGCCGATCCGCACCGGGACCGCCTCCGAGACGCCGGGCGGCGGCATCACCGCGCCGTCGCCGGTTGTCTCCTGCGCGCGTTCCGCGAGGAGGTCGAGGGCGGCGCTCGTGCTCGTACCGACGGGCCACACGACCGTCCCCCCGGCCGCGAGCACAATCCCCACGGGACAGTCCAGAGCTTCGGAAGCGGAGCGCGCGACGCTGTACAGATCGTCGCCCGCGACCGCGCCTGAGACGATCGTCAGGGGCGTCGCTCGGGGGGCGGCCGGAGCCACCCCCCGAACATTCCCTGGTCCTGTATTGGCTGCGAGCGGCCGGGACCGGTGCATCCTGGTCGGGCGTTACGCGTGGGCCTCCACAGGCGGCTTCCTCATGCTGGGGATGCCGCCGGTTCGCCCGCTCCCTGTCCAGGCGCCAGCCCCGGAATCCCGTTCGGGTATCCGAGCGAGGGCACATCCGAGGGGTACACCTCGTGACCGTGTTCGGCGGTGTCGCCGATCTCCATGTTCTCCTCGGACATCCGCAGCGGGATGAACACGCCGACCAGCTTGAGCAGGACGAACGTGATCACGCCAGTCCAGGCGATCACGAACAGCGCGGCGAAGAACTGCCACTTGAGCAGCGTCCAGTTGCCGTGGATCACGCCGGCTACTCCGCCGGTGGCGATCAGCCCGTGCTTGCTGGTCTTGTACCCGAGCGCCATGTTCGGGTCGGCGAAGATGCCGACCAACAGGCCTCCGGCAAGACCGGCGAACCCGTGCGTGTAGATCACACCCAGGGTGTCATCGACGTTGCGGAACGGCCGCAACCGGCTCAGATAGTTGAGCGCGAAGTACACGATCGTCGAGGCGATGACGCCCAGCGCGATCGCGCCGAAGCCGTTCACGTAACCGGCGGCCGGGGTGATCGCAACCAGGCCCGTGATCATCCCGTTGACGCCGCCGATCAGGGACGGCTTGCGACCGGTGAGGTAATCCCAGCCGACCCAGATCAGGAACGCGACCGCGGTGCAGAGGTTGGTGTTCAGCACCGCTGCCGCAGCCGACATGTTCGACGCATACGGGTCTCCACCGTTGAACCCGTTCCAGCCGAGCCACAGCAATCCGGCGCCGACCGCGACCATCGCGACGTTGTTGGGCGCGTCGATCTCGCGGTCGCGTTGGAGCCGCGGTCCGATCACCCACGCCGCGACGAATCCCGCCACACCGGCCGAGAGATGGATCACGTAGCCCCCGGAGAAGTCGACCGCGCCGTGGTGGGCGAAGAAGCCGCCGCCCCACAGCAGGAACGCATCCACCGCGTAGACGAACGTGATCCACAGCGCGCAGAACGGGATCCAGGCTTTGAAGTTGACCCGTCCCAGCACCGATCCGAGTGCCAGAATCGGGGTGATCGCCGCGAACACGAACTGGAAGTAGACGAGCGCGGACTTCGGGAACGACTGGGTCCCGATCAGCGGGATGTTGCTCTGGTGCTGTAGCTCGGTGTGCGAGAGCACGGGACCCGGCTTGCCGATGAAGTTCCCCAAGAAGCCTGAATGCGACAGCCCGTGGAACGGCGTGCCGAAGCCCATCTTGAAGGCCCACAGGACCCAGACGAAGAGCACAATGGAGAACGTGGCGAAGACCAGCATCATGCTGTTGATCGACCAGCGCTTCTGCATCACGCCGCCATACAGGACGGCGAGGCCGGGGACGCTCATCAGCCCGACAAGCGTCGCGGCCGTGATCTGCCAGGAGGTATCTCCCGAGTTCAGCCAAGTTGGTGCTTCAAGGGGCAACTGGGTCTCCTTGTCGGTAGGGAACGGGCACGCGAGCGCCACCTGACTCGCCACGCTGGCCTGAAATGGCCAGCGTGCGCAAGTTTCATTGCAGCCGCGCACGTCAGCCATGTCCGTGAGTCCAGTGATGAACAAAGGGCCTTAGACATTGGGATAAGCAGAAGCCGCAATCACCGGACAACGCAGCGGATCGCGCCGCGCGAGGGGGTTCGTCGGCCCTAGCTCCCCGGTCTCAGCCCGTGACGGGGAGCCCGGCCTTTCGGCATGCTGTCGCGATCGATTGAGCCGCCTGCGGGCTGAACGCGCCTGGCACCTGCGAGGACTCGCAGATCGCACGAGCCGCTGCGCCGCAGTGGTAGATCTCCTGCGCGCCGGTCGCGGCTGCAGTCGTCACGTAGATACACCCGTGAGACGAGGTTCGACCGGCGCTGCTGAGCGAGATGACGAGCACGACGATCAGCGCTGCCACGGCGCCCAGCACGGCGCGGAGCATCCACCTCTCCCGTGTCGACAGCGGGCGCCTGGTGCGCAGCGCTTTTGCGTGGCCGGGGGGAAGGATCAGCACCGGGCGAGTCTACGGCGCGCGCGTCGAGCTGGAGGGGGCCGGGCGCGAGCCGCGCCGAGGCCGGGGACTACAGCTGGATCGCCTTGCCGCGCGGCAGGACGAGCACGCAGCTTCGCGCTTCGTCCAGCTGGCTGCGCGTCGAGCCGCTCAGCGCGATGCGACCCTCAGGCACTCCGTCCTGGGATCCGACGACCAGCAGATCGGGCGTCTGGTCCGGGGAGACGAGCGTCGCCCCCAGCTTGCCGGCCAGCGCGTCCGCCGTCTGCTGTGCAGCGCCGTCGGTGTCGGGGGCAGACACCGCGACTGTGCTGATCCCGGGCTTCCGTGACGCCCTCAGTCCGGCTGTGGCCACCGCGATCGCCACCGGGCCGCCCTGCAGCAGCTGCTGCGCGGAGGTTCCGGGCTCCACGTGCCCCGGCGCAATCCGGTAGTCGGATCCGAACACGATGACCGACGCTCCCGCGCTGTCGGCGAGTGCCGCCAGCCCGTCGCCCGTCGAGGCGCTGACCACCACGTGGCGAGCGACTTGGTTCTCACCCAAACCCGCCGCACCGTGCTCGAGCCGGCGCTCGGCATCGTGCTGGGCAAGCTCCTCGCGGCGGGGATCGTACTCCCGCGAGTGCCGGACGTAGGCAAGCTCCAGCTTCGCGCCGCTCTTCGCGAGCATCCTGCCGAGCGCCAGCGCGTCATCGTCGTTGGCGGATCCGTCGTAGGAAACGATGATCGAGCTCATCGGGACTCGGAATCCTCGGCCAGCGGCCCGGCGGCGACATTGGCCATTGGGCCAAGGATCGCCGGGGAGCGCTATCCAACCGGATCCGGCGGCGCGGTATGCCACGATCGGACCGTGGTGATCGCGTGCGCCCAGCCCTGATCTTGAAAGTGGCGCCGCTGCTGGTCCTGGCGCTGCTTCGTCATCATTTCCACGGGCCGCCGATCGACTACTGGGCGGTCGCCATGGCCTCGGCGGCCAGCTGGCTCGGCGTGCCTGGACCCGGGGAGCCCGTGCTGATCGCCGCCGGGATACTCGCCGCGCACAACAAGCTGGACATCACGACGGTCATCGTCGTCGCCTGGCTCGCCGCCGCCGCAGGAGGCGCCGTCGGGTGGCTGATTGGCAGGATGCTCGGCCGCACGGTGCTCGAAGCCCGCGGCCCGCTCTGGCGGATGCGGCTCAAGGCGCTCGCGCGGGGGGACGAGGTGTTCACCCGCATCCCCGTGCTGGCGATCATCTTGACTCCATCGTGGATCGCCGGAATCCACCGGGTGCCCACTGGTCTCTATCAGGTGACGAACATCGCGAGCGCAGCGGTGTGGGCGGCCGGCATCGGGCTGGCCGCCTATTACATTGGTCCCTCGGTGATCGACGCGGTGGAGGACCTGGGATGGGTGACGGGGATCGGGCTGGGCCTGCTGATCGCGTCCGGCATCTTCATCGAGCTCCGCCGGCGCCGCCGCGGGCGCGCGCGCGAGGCCGAGCGCGCCTCGCAGTCGCGCCTGTAGGGCGCCGCGGCCGGGGCCTCTTACAGCTGCGTGTTGGCCCAATTGACCGACCGGAACGGGACCAGCGGCGAGCCGATGTTGAACTGGATCACCTCGTGCGGAAGGAGCGGGATCGCCCGGGGGCTCTTGGTCCACAGCTTGCCGTTGACCAGCGGCGTGATCTTGCCGGTCACGGTGCCCACCTGCGTCGGGGTGAGCGGCTGATGCCACTCGTCAAAGAAATTCCCCAGCGTGTAGACGCGATAGCTCGGCGACTCGACGTGGATGATCCCGTCCGGCGCGTGTGTGTGCAGGAAGTAGATGCACTGACCTCCGAGAGCGACCGGACCCTCGGTGGTCTGCTCGACCTTCGACCCCGGTATGCCGATCCCGCCCGGCAGGGGCCGCAGCGCTCCGTTCACGTACACCGCCAGATGCGCGTGGATGTGATAGACGAGCTGCTCCGTCGGTCCGCAGTGGATGCCGTCGATGTTCGCGGTACCGGTGGTGCTGGCGGGGGCCACCTCCGTCCCGTGCTCGATCGGAACTCCCTCGAATCCCATCTCGGTGCCGGATCCCGAGGAGGTGGACGCGGACGTCGTGGACGGTTGCGCGGCCTGGCTCGAGCTGGAGCTCGAGCTCGATGAGCTGCTGCCACACCCCGCGAGCAGCATTGCGCAGGCGAGCGCCGCGATCAGTGGACGTGTCGCCATCGGTCCCAAAGGTAGCTGCTGGTAATTTGCGCAGCGTCATGTCTGTCGAGGAGCTGCCGATGACCACTGCCTTCGAGTTCCCGAATATGGTCATCCGGGAGACGCTCGGCGTCTGCTACGGCCTGGTGGTCCGAAGCATGGGCTTCGTGGGCGGCGTGTCGGCGTCGTTCAAGGCGTTGCGTCGCGGCGAGATCTCCGAATACACAAAGCTGCTGGAGGACTCGAGGCGCCACGCGATCGACCGGATGGTGGAGAACGCGCGCTTGATGGGAGCCGAGGCGATCGTCTCGATCCGCTTCGATTCCTCGGAGATCGGAAACCAGTTCACCGAGATCGTGGCGTACGGAACCGCCGTCACGATCGACCGCCGCAACGCCAACGCCTGATCGGGTGCGGCTGAGCGACGCCGATCGAGAGCTCCTGTTCGAGCAGCTGTCTCGGCATGCCGCGGCGGGACGGATCGGGATCGAGGAGCTGGAACGGCGGGTGGCTGCCCTCAGCGACGCAGAGACCCGCGAGCAGGCCGCGGCCGTGATGAGCGACCTGCCGCCGCTCGATGACCCCAGGGCACAGAGTCGCGGTCGGCGACGGTGGGGCCGCGGCCACGGCGAAGCGCCCGCAGCCGCACCCGACTGGCGTCCCACGGCCGAGCGCTTCCGCGATCCCGCCACCAACAAAGTGATGCGAGTGTGGGTCGACCGTGGCGGGGGGCGCCATTACGTGGTCGATGACGGCACTTAAGCCGCCATTAGCGTTACCAACGGCATCGTTCCCGCACAACCCGGATCCCGATTGCGAGAATCGGCCCGGTGAGCACGGCCGCGATTCCGTTTCTCCGTCAGTTGAGCCCGGAGGACGCCGAGGAGCTGTTGAGCCGCGTTCGCCGGCGGCGGATCGCCAAGTCAAAGCCGATCCTGCGCGCCGGCGCGGCGGGAGACGATGTCGTGGTGGTGCTCTCCGGTCGGGTCAGGCTTGTGGTCTACGGTGCGGAGCATCGCGAGGTGGTGCTCGCGATCAGGGGTGCCGGAGAGCTGCTCGGTGAAATGGCGGCGCTTGGAGCGCAGCGGCGGACGGCCACCGTGATCGCGCTCGACGACGTCGAGGCGGGAGTCCTGCACGGTGAGGAGTTCCGCGCGTTCCTGCGCGATCGCCCCGACGCCGGCCTCGTCTTGATCCGGATGCTGGTGCGGCGGCTGTCGGAGGCGAGCCGGGACCTCGCCGCGCTCGCCACCCAGGACAGCGTCGGCCGCGTCTCCAAGCGGCTGCTCGATCTGGCCGCCGAGCATGGCGTGCCAGCCTCGCGTGGCACGCGGATCGAGCTATCGCTCACGCAGGATGAGCTTGCCCGCTGGACCGGTGCGACGAGGGAGACCGTTTCGCGAGCGCTTCGGTTGATGCGCCAGCTTGGTTGGGTTGCCACCGATCACAGGACGATCACCGTGCTCGACCCCGGCGCCTTGCGCGACCGCAGCGGAGAGACCACCCGCCCCTGACGGGCGCGTCCCGCCGAGGAGGCGCAGCGAACGGCGATCGGCTCTGCCGAGATCACGCCGATCCTCGTCCCGACCGGCCGGGCGGGGGTTCCAGGCGGGTCACAGCCCGCCTGGAACCCCGCTCCACATACGCCCGGGGCGAGCGTGTCGGTTGATCGAGGACAGTGCCCCCGCTCGATCAAACGACCTGCCCCGATTACCCCCTCGGCCCCCGTGCGCCCCCGCGTCCCCCAGCCAAGCGCTGGACGCACGCGGCTTGACCGAACTTTGCTCCCGATGCGAGTTGGCGGCCGCGCGCGTCATCTGGCGGGACGCTATGGCGCGCGCGGGCGCGCGCAGTGAGACATAAGTCACAGCCCCCCGCGCGGGATATGCCACAGCCCCCCGCGCGGACCGTCAGCTCAGTTCCGGCCGCCGCCGAACAGCTGCAGAAAGAACAGGAAGATGTTGAAGATGTCGAGGAAGATCCCAGCGGCGATCGGGACCGTGCTGGCCATGTTGGCCCGGCGCAAGCGGTTGAAGTCGAAGATCGTGTAGCCGCCGAAGATCACCAGCCCGAGGACCGCGTAGATGATGTTGGCGTGAGGGATCGCCACGAAGATCGCGACGATCCCGAACACGATCAGACCGAGCAGCGCCCAGAACAGCATCCGTGCCCAGGACGAGAGATCGCGGCGGGTCGCGTAGCCGATAGCGCCGAGGGCGGCCACGAACGCGGCGGTCGCGCCGGCCGCCTGCCAGAGCACGGCGGGATCCGTGTTCGCATACACGGCCAGGATCGGGCCGACCGCCATCCCCAGCAGCAGGCCGAGTCCGAACAGCAAGGCGATCGCCAGTTGCTCGTGACCACGACGGGTTGCGATGTTCAGGCCGAAGATGCAGGCGAAGGCGCCGAGGAACAATACGAATCCGATGCCGCCGGTGAGGTTGCGCCCGATGTATGCCCCGAGCGCCGCGCACCCGACGGTCAGCGCGACGAGCCCCATCACCTGGCCAAAGACCGCGTGCGTGCGGTCCCGCGTCATCGCCCCCGCGTCGCCGAGGGCGAGACGGGCTTCGTCGTAAGTCGGCATTCCTGGTTGCTCCTTGTCTAGTTGGTCCCCGGGCTGCAAACGGTACCGGCGGCGAGCCCGGCGTCAATGGACGCCCCACCCCATACATAAACGAGGGCGGCGGCGCATGCGCCGCGCCCCTCCGGTCAAGGGTAGTGCGCCGCCTGCCGAGACTACCTACGGGACCATGAACGACAGCGGCCCTGACTGCAACAGCACCAGCACCGCCATCAGCAGAATCAACGCGATGCTCCAGCCGATCACGCGACGGAAGATGTCGCCCTCCCTACCGGTCAGCCCGACCACCGCCGCGCCGATCGCGATGTTCTGGGGCGAGATCATCTTCGCCAGCACGCCACCGGAGCTGTTCGCCGCCGCCAGCAGCGTCGGCGACAGCGCGGCCTTGTGGGCGGCAGTCACCTGCAGGGCCCCGAACAGCGAGTTCGTCGAAGTGTCCGATCCGGTGACCGCGGTTCCGAACCAGCCGATCAGCGGCGAGAGGAACGCGAAGAAGCCGCCGGCGCCCGCCGCCCAGGTGCCGAGCGTGGCGGTTTGACCGGAGAGGTTCATCACGTAGGCGACCGCGAGCACCGTGCACACCGTCATCAGCGCCCACTTGATCTGGTTCAGCGTCCGGCCGTAGACGCGCAACCCGAGCGCCGGGCGAACGCGCAGAACGACCATCGTCAGCAGCCCGGAGACGAGCAGCCAGGTGCCCGCCGCGGTCAGCCAGTTGAGCTTGAAGGTCTCGCTCTCCGGCGCCTTGCCCTTGGCGTTGAGCACGTGCAGGCCGGGCCAGCTGAAGGCGTTGGTGGCCTTGTCCAGCTGAGTCGTGACAGAGGTGATGCTGACGATCCCAAGGACCACGACGATGATCAGGTAGGGGGCGAAGGCGAGCAGCATGTCCTTCCTGCTCAGCGGGTCGCCATTGTCGGCGAGCTTTCTCCGCTCGAGCGCGGCGTCCTCTACGGCCCCGCCGGCGATCGCGGGACGCCCCGCGCGGGCGCTCGGTTCCGCGGCCGGCGAACGCGAGGTCTGTGGCGACCAGACGCGGAGCAATGTCACGACGGCCGCGGCGGAGCCGAGCGACGCGATGATGTCGGTCAGCTGGATCGAGACGTAGTTCGAGATCGCGAACTGCAAGATCGCGAACACCAGGCCGGCGGTCAGCGCGGCGGGCCACGTCTCACGCAGGCCACGCCGTCCGTCGACCATGAACACGAGCGCGAACGGGATCAGCAGCGCCAGGAACGGAGTCTGGCGGCCCACCATCTGGCCGAGGTGATGCTCGGGCAGGCCGGTCACCTGGGCGAGCGTCGTGATCGGGATCGCGATCGCCCCGAATGCGACCGGCGCGGTATCGGCGACCAGCGCCACGGCCGCGGCGCGGACCGGGCTCAGCCCGATCGCCACCAACATCACCCCGCAGATCGCCACCGGCGTGCCGAAGCCGGCGAGCGCTTCGAGCAACGCCCCGAAGCAGAACGCGATCACCACGACCTGCACGCGCATGTCGTCGGAGACCTGGCTGAAGGCTCGTTTCAGGACCGCGAAGTAGCCCGTGACCTCGGACATGTTGAAGATCCACAGGGCGTTGATGACGATCCACATGATCGGCCAGAAGCCGAACACGGCGCCCTCGAGCGCAGCGTCGCCGGTCTGACCGATCGGCATGCTGTACACGGTCAGCGCGACGATCGCGGCCACCCCGAGGGTGATCAGCGCCGCCCAGTGGGCCTTCATCCTGACCACCCCCAGCAGCACGAACAGCACCAGCAGGGGCAAGATGGCGAAGGCCGAGGTCCATCCCAGAGAATGGGAAAGGGGATCCAATACCTGCTTGTACACAGCGCACCTCCCTCTATCACCCGCCGGGAGCGGGTTTCTGCGCTGTCTGTGATACCCGGGTCAGGAGCGGCTTATTCGACCACCGTCCAGGGAAAGCTCGTCAGGAGCGGCTTATTCGACCGCCGTCCAGGGCGAGCTGGAGGACCTGGGCGCTGTGGAGCGCGCGGCGGCCGGTCCCCGCGGTGATCTGGGTGCGGCACGAGAAGCCGTCGGCGACGATCAGGGTGTCCTCGTGGGCGCCGCGGACGGCCGGGAGCAGCACCCGCTCTCCCGCCTGCATCGAGACGGTGTAGGGGTCACCCGCCTGGTATCCGAACGAGCCCGCCAGGCCGCAGCAGCCCGCGTTCAGCCGCTCGACCTCGACCCCCGCGCGCTCCAGCAGGCGGTGCTCGCCCTCGACCCCGAACACGGCCTCCTGATGACAGTGGCCGTGCAGCAGCGCCTTGCCTTGCAGCTGCGGTGCTCGCCAGTCGGGAGCGTGGCGGTCGAGCAGCTCATCGAGCGTGAACGTCTGGCCGACCAGTCGCCGAGCGTGCTCGTCGTGGGGCATCAGCTTGCGCAGCTCGTCGCGGAACACTGCCGCGCAGCTCGGCTCGAGCACGAGCAGCGGCACTCCCGCCTCGATCGGCTCCGCGAGCTGGTCGAGGATCCGCCGCAGCGCGCGCTTGGCGAGGCCTAGCATCCCGAAGTCGTACAGCGGACGCCCGCAGCACAGCTCGTGCTGCGGGAGCTCGACCGCGAAGCCGGCCGCCTCGAGCACGCCGACCGCCGCCTGGCCAACCGCCGGTTCGAACAGGTTGGTGAACGTGTCCGGCCAGAGGAGCAGCCGGTTCTCCGGCGTACCGGGAAGCTTGTGCGCTCGCTCCCGGCTGGCGAACCAGCTGCGGAACGTCTGGCGGGCGAAGCGCGGGGCCTCGCGCTCGGGCGCCAGCCCGGCCAGCTTCTTGGCCTGCGGGGCCAGCCCCGGTGAGTGCGAAAGCGCGTTGACGAGCCGTGGCGCGCGCGCGGCGATCGGGCCCCACCACGGCATCAGCCCGAGCACATAGTGATGCAGGGGTCGCATGCGACGCGCGTAGTAATGCGCGAGGAACTCCGCCTTGTAGGTGGGGATGTCGACGTGGACCGGGCAGCCGCCGGTACACCCCTTGCACGAGAGGCACAGCTCCAGTGACTCCTTCACGGCCTCGGCGCGCCAGCCCTCGCTCATCGGATCGCCCTTCAGCATCTCGAACAGCAGCCGCGCGCGGCCGCGAGTGCTGTGCTGCTCCTCACGCGTGACCTGGAAGCTCGGGCACATCGTCAGGCTGCCCAGGTTTCGGCATTTGGCCATCCCGAAGCAGCGCTCGACGGCGCTCGCGAACGAGCCGCGATCGTCGGGGTAGGCGAAATGCGTCGACAGCTGCGGCGGCCGGTAGTCCGGACCGGCGCGGAGCCCCTCGTCGAGCTTGACCTCCCCGATCAGCCGGTTGGGGTTCATCTTCCAGTCCGGGTCCCAGATCCGCTTGAACTGATGAAACGCCTCCATCAGCTCGGGCCCGAACATCTTCGGCAGCAGCTCGGCGCGCCCGTGCCCCTCGCCGTACTCGCCGGCCAGTGAGCCGCCGTAGGAGACGACCAGGTCCGCCGCCTTCTCCATGAACGATCGAAACGTGCGCACTCCCGCCGCGGTCTTGAAGTCGAAATCCATCCGGGTGTGCACGCATCCCTGGCCGAAGTGGCCGTAGTAAACGCAGCGGTAGCCGTGGTCGTCGAGCAGCTGCTGGAAGTCGCGCAGGTAGGAGCCGAGCCGATCGGGATGGACCGAAGCGTCCTCCCAGGCGCCCTCGGCCTCCATCGAGCCGGGAAGACGGCTGTCGCCGACTGCACTCTCGCGCACCTTCCACACGCTCAGCTGCTCGGCCTTGTCGCTGAACAGCTTCGCGTCGAGCTGCGGACCGTCCCCCAGCTCGTTCATCGCGCTTTGCGCCAGCTCGGTGGCCCGCTGCGGGTCGTCGTCGCCGAACTCGAGGTACAGCCACGCGCGTCCCTCGGGCAGCAGGCCGCGCTCGGAGGCCAGCCGTCGCTTGGCGATCATGTTGCCGATCAGCAGATCGTCGTATCCCTCGAGGCCGATCGGATTCGTGGCGGCCAGGATCCCGGGCACGTGATCGGCGGCGGTGAACACGTCAGGGTAGGAGAGCACCACCGTGCAGCGGTGCTGGGGACTGGGGACCAGCCGGACGGTCGCCTCGAGCACGTTCGCGCAGGTTCCCTCCGAGCCCACCAGCGCTCGCGCGACGTGGAAGCCGTTCTCGGGCAGCAGCTGGTCGAGGTTGTAGCCGGAGACCCGCCGGGGGATGTCGGGGAACTCGGCGCGAACCCGCTCGGCGACCCGGTCTCGGAGGTCTCTGAGGCCGGCGTAGATCTCGCCCTGGCGCCCGCCTTTTGCGATGATCCGCTCGAGCTCGTCGTCTGCGGTAGGGCCGACTGTGAGTCGCGTGCCGTCGTAGAGCAGGATCTCGAGCTCCTCGACGTTGTCGCTCGTCTTGCCGGCCATCAGCGAATGCGTGCCGCACGAGTTGTTGCCGAGCATTCCTCCGAACGTGCAGTACTCGTGGGTGGCCGGGTCGGGGCCGTAGGTGAGTTGATGGCGCTCCGCCGCGTCCCGGAGCTGGTCGCAGATCACGCCTGGCTGGACCCGCGCCCGCCTGGCTTCCGGGTCGAGCTCGACGATCTCGTTGAAGTACTTCGAGTAATCGAACACGACCGCCACGTTCGTGGTCTGGCCGCTCGGGGCGGTGCCACAGCCCCGCGGCAGCACCGGCGCCCCGTACTGGCGGCACGCGCTGATGCCCGCGACAACGTCGTCGGCGTCACGGGGGATCACAACCCCGATCGGAACCGCCCGGTAAACCGAGAAGTCGTTGGCGTACATCGCCCGCGAGCCGGCGTCGAACCGGACCTCGCCGGCGACCGCGTCGCGCAGCGTGCGCTTGAGTCCGGAGACGTCGACGCCATTCGGCCCAGCCGCCAGCGCCGGCCGAGGCCGGCGGTTCCGTGTCCGCTTAGCCGCTCGCTGCAGCTCCGGCGTGATCTGGGCTATCGCTGTCTCCTCGGTTCAGGGCGTGCGAGTGGGGGATACCCGCGCGGGCCGGTGGCGTATCGGCGCCTGCGAGTCGACCACCCCGGTGGGGAGGTCGACCGCCCGTCGACTCGCCCGGTTTCGGCTGGCGCCGGGTGGGTGCGCGCCGGCATGCTGAATTGCCCAAATCGCCTCGCGCGCCTCGCGATCCGGGCGATCTGACACGCACACCGTGTCAGATAGCCCAAACTCCGCTCGGCGCTGCCAGGTTTGGGCCGCTGAACACGCCCGCGTTCGCCCGCCCAGCCCCGGCCGCCAGCCGCGCCCCTCTGCGCCGGCGCCGGTCGCTCACCCACACCTCCCTTCCCCAACAATTGAGCTGACGTGGGTTTGACGGAGACGCCCCGGTCTCACGCCACGCCATGAGCGACCACGGTAGATCAACTCCAGTCCGGGAGCGATCCGGGACGATCGCCGAGCATCGAGCGCCCGCGGATGGAACGACTGGCGCCTACGTTCCCGCACGGACCCGCTTCGGCCGCTGGACCGCGGCGTCGTCCTGCGCGAGCCAATCCTCCGTCAGCGTGAGCCAGAACGCCAGCCCGGCAAACTCGCGATAGCGACGAAACGCCCGCTCGATCCCCTTGTCCGAGACCCGCGGGCGGCCGGCCACCCGACGGTACTTCGGCCGCGTCCAGGAATCGAGGATCAACCGCTGGTAGCGGCCCAGCAGCATCATCATGTGGGCCGCCGCATACGGCCCGACGCCGGCGATCGACAGCAGCTGCTCGGCGAGCGCCTCATCTGAGAGTGCCGGGTCGCCGAATGCCTCGACGTCGAGCCGCCCCTCGGCGACGTCCGTGGCGAGGGAGCGCAGGTACGGCCCTCGGTAGCCGGCGCGGGCGACATCGCGGTAGAAGGCTTCGTCCGTCGCGGCAAGCGTCTCCGGCGACGGGAACGCGCGCCGCTCGGGCGCGTCGACGGCCGGCCTGCCGAGCTCGCCGACGAGCGCACTGACCATGCGAACGGTGCCCGACCAGGCGCAGTTGGTCGTGCAGATCGTCTTGACGAGGTCTTCGAAGACGGTCGGGCTGCGGAGCATCCGGCCCGCGCCGGCGACGGCCCATGCCAGGCCGGGATCCTCGGCGGCGGCGAGGTAGAAGCCGCTCAAGTCCTCGTCCAGGCGCAGCATGTGGCGGCTCTGCGCGAGCAGCGCGGCCTGCGCCGCGCGCGGGGGAGCGGCCGCGCCCTCCGCAGTCTCGAGCCGGGCCGCGGCCTCGTCGGCGCGGACGAGCCGCACGGCCCACGCGTGATCTCCCGCCGTCAGGACCGTGTCGAGCTGCGAGCCGTCCGGAGCGATCGAGTTCGGCGGTAGGTCGGCGACGCCGTGCGAGAGCAGCGTGCGGGGGAAGTCGACGGGCTCGCCGCCGGCCCCGCGGAGCGCAACCGTCTCAGACCATCGTGGTCGCTGGGGCATCCGAAGATCGTACGGGCGGTTTCGCCGCACCGTCGGCGGGAATATCTCTGACAAGAAGCTCGAAGGAGGTAGCGGGATGTCGATTCGCAGGTTGACGCTGGTTGTTGCCGCCACGGCGGCCCTACTGATGTCGTTTTCGGCCGGGGCGTCGGCCCGTGCGGGGGCGCCGGCCGAGGCGGGCGCGTCGGCCCAGGCTGGGGCAGGTGCCTCGGGCGCTGCCGGGGCATTCCTCCTGACCGCGACCAACACCGGCCCGAGCTATGCGCCGACGTTCACCGGCAACGGCGTGCTGGGCGTTCGTGTCCCGCCGGCCGGCCAGGGATACGCGCCCGGTACCGTTCCCGCGCAGTCCGAGCTGGCCGGGTTCTACGCCCAGGCGCCGGGAATGGTCCAGCAGCGGGCGAACATCCCGACCTGGTCGACCCTCACGTTCGCCGACGGCGGCCAGGCGTTCTCCCTGTCAAGCGGTCATACCAGCAACTGGCGACAGTCGATTGACCTGCACACCGGCGTGATCAGCACGAGCGCGACATGGACCGCGCCAGATGGTCACGTCACCGACCTGCGCTATCAGGTGCTCACCGACCGCGCGCGACAGTATGTGGGCCTCGTCCAGCTGCAGCTCACCCCGCGCTGGTCGGGCACGGCGACCGTCAGCGACATCCATCGACGGCACGCCCGCGACCTTGACCACGCAGGTGGCGAAGGGCTGGAGTACCTCCGCCCACCAGGATTGGGTCACCGTCGAGACCGAGGGCACGAACATCGAAGCGGCGCTCGCCAGTGAGCTGCGGACGAGTAACAACGTCAACGCCGCGACCACGCAGCTCGATCAGGGCACGCCGCAGAGCGTCGGGCAGCAGCTCAGCTTCCACGTCGCCGCCGGCCATTCCTACACGTTCACGAAGTACGTGGGGGTGGAGAGCTCGCAGGACGCTGCGGATCCAACCGCGGCGGCGCGGCAGCAGTCGAGCAGCGCCGCTGGCGCCGGCTTCGGCGCGCTGCTGGGCGCGAGCGACGCGGCCTGGGCAGCTCTGTGGCGAGGGCGGATCGACATCCTCGGCGACCCGAGCCTGGCTACCGATGTCAACGCCAGCGAGTTCTATCTGTGGTCGAGCACGCGGCCGGGGGTGGACTGGAGCATCTCGCCCGCGGGTCTCTCCTCGAACGGCTACAACGGCCACATCTTCTGGGATGCGGAGACGTGGATGTTCCCCTCGCTGCTCGCCCAGCACCCGGATCTGGCCGCCGGGATCAACGCGTACCGCTATCAGCGTCTGGGGGCGGCCGAGCAGCACGCGGCGGCCACCGGCTATCAGGGGGCCCGGTTCCCATGGGAGAGCGCGCTGGACGGGACCGAGCAGATCCCGCCGCCGGCCTCGGTCAACAGCGAGGGGCTGTACGAGCAGCACATCACGGCCGACATCGCGCTCGCCCAGTGGCAGTACTACCTCGCCACCGGCGATCGGCAATGGCTGGCCGGGCAGGGGTGGCCGGTGCTCTCGAAGGCAGCCGAGTTCTGGGCCTCGCGGGTCACCATGGGCAGCGACGGCAAGTATCACATCGACAACGTCACCGGGCCCGACGAGGAGAACCCGGACGTCAACGATGAGGTCTACACGAACGTCGCGGCGAAGACGACACTCGAGATGGCCACCGAGGCCGCGCGCGTGCTGGGCATGACGCCGCCGCCGAGCTGGTCGCAGATCGCCTCGAACATCGTCGTGCCGATCGACCCGCAGCTGGGCATCCATCCCGAGTTCGACGGCTATCAGGGGCAGCTGGTCAAGCAGGCCGACGTCACGCTGCTCCAGTACCCGTGGAACTATCCGATGTCGGGCACGATCGCCACCAACGACATCAACTACTACGTGCCGCGCACCGATCCGGGCGGTCCGTCGATGAGCGACTCGGTCAACAACATCGACTCGGCCGCGCTCGGCACGCCGGGATGCTCGAGCTTCGTCTACACCGAGCGCAGCTACGAGCCATTCATCCGCGACGTCTTCGACCAGTTCTCGGAGACCAGGACCGGCGGCGCGTTCACGTTCATGACCGGGATCGGCGGGTTCCTGCAGGAGTTCATCTACGGTTATTCCGGACTTCGCTGGGAGACCAACGGCGTTCAGCTGCGCCCGAGCCTCACCGGTCAACTCGGCGGCGTCGTGCTCCACGATCTCAAGTGGCGCGGGAGGACGTTCACGGTCAGGATCGGATCTCGGAGGACCACCGTGACCCTCACGAACGGCGCCCCGCTGCCGATCATCACCGGCTCGGGCACTCGGACCGTTGCAGCGGGACACACGATCTCCCTGGCCACCCGGCGCCCGGACCTGACCCCGACCCGCGACGTGGTCCGCTGCGAGCCCGCGTCGGCGAGCAGCTCCCAGGTGGGTGCGCCGCCGCTGGCCGCGGTCGACGGCAGCCCCGCCACGGGCTGGCAGCCCAGCTCGCTGCCGGCGACGTTGAGCAGTCCCGTCCACGGCGGATCTCGCCGGGTGGGGACCGCGACGCTGATCTGGGGCCGGATGTGGCCCCCGGCGCCGGGCCCCAATGTGCCGCCGCCGCCAGGGCCGGTCACCGTCCTACGGGCCAGTGACTACGCGCTGCAGGTCTCGAACAACGGCCACGTGTGGCGGACGGTCGCCACGGTCACGGGCCGGACCACCGGGACCACCGACGTGCTCCACTTCAAGTCCGTCCACGCGCGCTTCGTGCGGCTGAGGATCACGACCTCGACCGCCGGCACGCCGCCGCAGCTCGAGGAGCTGATCGTCGAAAGGTAGGTCAGCCGCCGGCCGTGGCTGGCGCCGGCTCGCGCGGGCGCCGATCAGAGATGGTTGCGCCGCGAGATGGCGAGGAGCTCCGCTCCCTCGTTGATGCTCCTCACCGCCTCGGCCAACCCGCGTCCGGTCGCGCCCGACCGCGCCGCCGAAACGCCGGAAGGTCGCGCAGCCGGGCGCATCGGTGGATCCCGTGGCATCGACGACGGGACCGCCACGTCGGCCGGCACGAGGACGACGGTCATGTCAAGCGTCAAGAGCCGTACGCCGAGGATGTGCGCCAGGACCGAGGCCTCGAGCAGAACTCCGTCCGTGAGATGTTTCCTGGGATCAGGAACCGCCCTCAGGGCCACCGGAGCCCGGGTCCTGACGGACCGGGGGGCGACGCGAGCTGAACTCGTCGAGTCGCTGCGACGCCCTCGCCAGCCCATCGACGATCTGCGCGTAGCGTTCACGTCCGGCCTTGGCGCCGATCACGTACCCGGCCGCGAACAGTGCCAGCCCTGTGAGCTTCACGAATTGTCCCTCGCCCCCTCTGTGCGTCGCCGGAGCGAGGAGACGCCGGCACTCGCCGCGGTGAGGCCGGCCAGGCCACCGGCGATCAGCCCGGCCTTCGCGGCTCTGCCTTGGGTCAAGCCGCCCTTCAGCGGGTTACCCGAGCCTACGTCCGGGAGGCTGAACTTGAACCCGCTGGGCACATCGACCGAGTCGTTCACCGTGTCGAGAAGCCGCTGCAGGCGGCTCTTTTTGTTGAGGAGCCTCATTTTTGCGCCGCCTCCGTTCGCCGGGTGCTACGAGACGCCCTGGTTATCGCGTCGACGAGCTCACCCTTGGTCATGGTCGTTCGTTTCTCGATCCCGATGGTGGCCGCTAGCTCGACCAGCTCCGGCTTGTTGTAGGACTCGAGACCGCCGTCCGCGGAATCCCGCTCGAGCTCGCGCGCAGTGTGCTTCGCGGCTGTCCGTGACTGCTCGCGTATCTCCTCGGTCGCTTTCAGCCGCTGTTTGGCGTCGCTCGCTTCCTGCTCCGCTTCGTTGGCGAGCTGCTGTGCCCGGCGGTTTGCCTCGTCGGCGGCGGCGCGCGCGGCTCCGGCGGCCTCGTCCGCCAGCCGCCTGGCCTCCGACAGTTTCTCGGTCGCGTCCTCGACGAGCTCCTCGGCTCGCTGTTGACACGCCTCGGCATCACGCTGAGCTGCCTCGACCTCGTCGTCAAGTTGCGCCTGGACTTCCTGCCGGCGCTCTTCAGCATCGGCCTCGGCGGCCTGGCGTTCGCGCTCCACGGACTCGTCGGCGGCCCTCTGCGCCTCGGCGATCCTGTATTTGACCTGCCGAGTCGTCTCCCGCTCGACCTCCTTCAGGCGGGAGCGAGCATGCTCACTCACCTGTCGAGCGTGGTCGGAGCGAGCCTTGGACTCCCGCGCGGCCTCGACCGCCCGGTCCTCCGCTTCCCGGGCCCGCTCGCCGGCATCCTGAGCGCGCTTCATTCGGATGTCGACTGAGTCCCCGCCGATGGGAGCGGCCTCGACGACGGCTGCTCTTACCTTGCGCCCTCGGTCGCGAGCGCTCGCCGTGGCGGACTCGGCCGCGGTTCCGACCGCCTCCGCCGGCTTGAGAGCGCGCGACAGCACCCAAGCAGCGTTCGACGGCATCTCTCGCAGACCCGTCCGCATTTGCTCCGACAACGACATCAGTGAACCCTCCTCCGCATAGGACAGCATCGACGCTATGTGAGACATTACCATCTCGTCAAGCGAACACGTAGACTAGGGTCGAGACCACAATGTCCGAACCGGTTCCTCGACAAGCGTTGCAGCAGCGGGTCGCGGCGGCGATCCTCGACGGAGCCGCCCACATATTTGCGCTCCAGGGAGAGCAGGCGAGCATGAACGATGTCGCCGAGGCGGCGGGAGTCGCCCGGGCCACGGTGTACCGCTATTTCCCGAACCGGGAGGTGCTGCTCGACGAGCTGACGCAGGCTGCGGCGAGTGATGTCGATGCTCGGCTGGCGTCGGCCAGGATCGACGAAGTGGCGCCCGAGGAGGGCATCGCTCGGGCCGTGCGCGCCCTCGTCGACGTTGGGGATTCCTTCGTCCTCTTGGCGCACGAGCGACTGCGGTCCGATCCGGACCGATTCGAGCGCAAGCTCACCCAGCCGCTGCGCCGGCTGTTCGAGCGGGGTCAGCACAGCGGGGACCTTCGCGACGACATCGCCAGCGCTCGGCTTACCGAGTCGCTGATCGCGTTGATCGTTGGCGTGCTCACATCCACTCCGGCGCTCGGCAAGGAGGACATGACCGCCACGATCACTGGCCTGTTCCTCGACGGAGCCCGCGCTCGTCGTCCGCGACTTCGATGAACGACCGTCAGCACGCCATTCCCCTGCGGATGCGGCCGCGGGCCAATTTCAGACCCGAGGAGGAGCAGATGGACCAAGAGCCCGATCAGCAGGCTCCGGACGAGGAAGCGGATCAGCGGACGGACGATCGCCCGGCTGCACAGAAAGCGGACCAGCGGACGGACGATCGCCCGGCTGCACAGGAAGCGGATCAGCGGACGGACGATCGCCCGGCTGCACAGAAAGCGGACCAGCGGACGGACGATCGCCCGGCTGCAGAGGAAGCGGACCACCCGACGGATGACCAGCCGGCACCCCCTTCGGAGGAGGCCGACTCACTCCTGCAGGAGCTGGTGGCGCACCTGCGCGAGTGCCGGACCGAGCTCCGGGAGGAGTGGGCTCGGCGCATCAGCGAGGCGGAACTCTTGGGCGTGATGTCGGACGAAGAGATCTTCTCCGAGGCGACCGAGGTCTACGACAACTACATGGATGCGCTGGAGACCGGCAGCATCGAGACCCTGGAAACGTACGCCCGCGATCTCTCGGAGAGAATCATCCCCCGTGGCGTCGAAACCCACGAGGTGATCGGGATCGTGCTCCTCCTGCGGGATGTCCTGGCGCGATCGCTGTTCGCGAGGTACCAGCAGGATCTGGATCTGCTCAACCGGATCCTTGACTCGTACGAGCCCGCGGCAAACCGGATCGCGGTCACCGTCGGGGTGAGTTTCGTCGAGGAACGAGAGCGAGTCATCCACGAGCAGCAGGAGGCCATGCGGGAGCTGTCGACCCCGGTCCTCCAGCTTCGTGAACGCCTGCTCCTCCTGCCGATCATCGGCGTTCTCGACTCTGCCCGGGCCCGCCAGCTCACCGAGCAGCTCCTGGGCTCGATCCAGGAGAACCGCGCCACGGTCGTAGTAATCGACATCACCGGGGTGGCGACAATCGATCGTCCGGTGGCCAATCACCTCGTCCAAACCGTCGAGGCATCGCGGCTCATGGGCGCGAGCACGATCCTTACCGGCCTGTCGTCGGAGATCTCGCAGACGCTCGTCGATCTCGGTGTGGACCTCGGCATGATGAAGACGGTCGGCGACCTTCAGGGAGGGCTCGTGGAGGCCGAGCGGCTGGCGGGTTACCCGGGGCGCGACGCCACCAGCTCCACCGGCCTCGAGAACTAGGCCGCCGCGCCGATGTCGGTAGCGATCCTCCGGCAGGGGGACTACCTCATCGCCTCGATCCAGTCGGACCTCTCCGACAGCGAGGTGATCGAACTCCGCCGCAAGCTCGCCGAGCTGGTCGGCAGGTATCGCGCTCGCGGCATCGTGATCGACGTCGCCGCCCTCGACGTGATCGACTCCTTCGTGACACGCGCCTTGCGCGCGATCGTTCTCACCGCGAGGTTGCGCGGGGCCGAAACCGTGATCGTCGGCATCCATCCCGATGTGGCGATCGCGATGGTGCAGTTCCGCCTGAACCTCGAGCCGCTGCGCGTGGCCCTCGACCTGGATGCGGCGACATCGCTGCTCGACCGCTTGACTCAGGGGGACGCAAGGGATGGAGGATGAGGTCCGCCTTGCGATCCACTCCGACGCCGATCTCGTGGCCGCCCGCGCAGAAGGACGCGCCATGGCGCAGCGGCTCGGATTCCCGCGCCCCGATCCAACCCTGATAGCGACCGCGATCTCGGAGGTCGCGCGCAACATCGTGGTGCACGTGGGCCGGGGCGAGATCATCCTCAAGCCGTTTGAGGACGCTGATCGCTACGGCCTCGTCGTGATCGCAACCGACGACGGGCCGGGCATCCGTGACGTCGATGCGGCCCTCCGGGACGAATACAGCGGGAGGGGCGGCCTCGGCCTCGGCCTGCCCGGGGCGCGGCGACTGATGGATGAGTTCCAGATAGCGTCGGAGGCCGACACCGGCACGACTGTGACGATGAAGAAGTGGAGGTTCCGCGATGAGCTCGCGCGCTTGCGCGAGGAGCGCCGCCGCCGTGCCTGAGCGCACATCGCGGGAGCCGGTCGAGTGGGGGGTTGCCACGAGGTGCCGGCACGGTGAAGCGACGAGCGGCGACCTCGC
The DNA here is from genome assembly GCA_963767695.1 of uncultured Solirubrobacterales bacterium. Lineage (GTDB taxonomy): Bacteria > Actinomycetota > Thermoleophilia > Solirubrobacterales > Solirubrobacteraceae > Palsa-465. The sequence goes on along the minus strand of CAVYFE010000017.1, from coordinate 76,624 downwards.
GGTCGTCACGGTCCGGCCCGAGGGGGCGCTCGTGGCGGTGATCGACGGCCTCGGGCACGGCAGCGAGGCCGCCCGCGCTGCTCGCAGGGCAGCCGAGGTCGTCCGCAAACGCCCGACCGAGGACCTGGTTCTGCTGGTCCGGCGCTGCCACCGCGCCTTGATGGGTACACGCGGGGCGGCGATCAGCCTGGCCTTCGTTTCTCCTTCCAGCCACGGGATCACGTGGCTCGGGGTCGGCAACGTGGAGGGGCGGGTGCTGAGCGGTGATCCGCTGGCGGCGCGGCCAAAGGGTTCACTCGCGCTTGGGCGCGGCGTTCCCGGGCACGAGTTGCCGACGGTGAGAACCGCGACGCTCGAACTGCGCACCGGCGACGTCCTCGTCCTGGCCACCGACGGGATCGAAGCCGACTTCGCAGACTCGCTCGACATCTCCGGCTCGAGTCAGGCGATCAGCGAGCGCATCCTGGCCGATCACTGGAAGCGCCCGGACGACGCCCTTGTGGTGGCCGTCCGCTACCTCGGCCAGCGGCCATGAACGTCGGCACAAGCAGCGGAGCGGGACCATTTCGTACGGCCTACGCGTCGGCGCTCGGCGAATACCTGCTGCATCCGAACGAGGCCTCTTTGCGGGTTGCGTACGAGCTCGGGCGCGAGGCGGTGCGCCGGCAGCTGAGCGTGCTCGACCTGGCCGTCGCCCATCAGGAGGCGTTGTGCTCAGCGCTCGCCGGCGCATCAGGCGCAGCGGAGGTGCAGCAGGTCGCGAGCGCGGCGGGTGACTTCTTCCTCGAGAGCCTCTCCAGCTTCGAGATGGTCCAGCGCGGGTTCAAGGAGGCCAGGCAGGCGTTCTTGGTCGAGCGTCGCCAGACCGAGTTGTCGCGTCAGCTGTCGACCTTCCTCGCCGACGCCTCACTCGCCCTCGAGGCCTCCGACTCGCTCGAGGAGATGCTGCGGTTGGTGGCCGAGCAGGCGCGCGAGCTCGTGGGCGCCGACTGCTGCGTGGCCACGGTGGGGGTGGAAGCCCACCCCCGGATCGCCGAAGGAGCTTCGCACGAGGGCGACCGGCGTTGGACGACGTTCGTGCGGTGGCTCGATCTGGCCGCGATCTACCGGCTCGTCCGCCTGGGCGGCGGCTCGGTGAGGATCGACGGCGAGCACCTCGCTGAGCTGCCTCTATTCCTCGGGGCGCCCGGCGACCGCCCGCTTCAGGGATGGCTCGCGGCGTCGCTGGCCGCGCTCGATGGCCGTGAGCTCGGCGCCATTCAGCTCTTCGACAAGCAGGGCGGAAGCTTCACCGCGGATGACGAGGCCGCGCTCGTCCATCTCGCCCAGATGGCGTCGGCGGCCGTCGAGAGAGCGCGGCATTACCAGAAGCGAGGCTAGCCTCGCTTGACAGCCGCAGCGCGAACCGATAATCCATAGCCGGACCTGCCGCGAGAGGGGTGTGAGCGGTCTTGACCGGAATGCTTTATGGGCTGGCTGGTTTTTGCGTGCGGCGGCGCCTGTTGGTCGTCGCCGTGTGGTTCGTGGCGACGGTCGCATTGGTGGCCGTCTCCCATCGACTCGGTGACAACACCAACGACAACCTGTCGCTGCCCGGAACCGACAGCCAGCATGCGACCGACACGCTCAAGCGCTCATTCCCCGATCAGGCGAACGGGACAAGCCCGATCGTCCTGCACGCGCATAGCGGACAGCTGACCGACTCGAAATATGCGAACGCCGTCAACGAGGCGGCGGCCGATGTCGCGAAGGCGCCCCACGTGGCCTCCGTCGTCAACCCGCTGACCTCGCAGGGGGCGAGCGCGCTCAGCAAGGACAAGGCGACCGGATACCTGTCGGTGACGCTGTCGGAGAGTCCGGGCTCGCTGTCGGTCGCCGATGCCCAGAAGATCATCGATGCGGCCGCGAAACCGGCGCAGGGGGCGGGGCTGGAGGTGGAGACCGGGGGTCAGCTGGGCCAGAAGGTGTCCAAGCCATCGACCGAGTCGAGCGAGCTGGTCGGAATCATCGCGGCGATGGTGATCCTGACCTTCACGTTCGGGACCGTGGCGGCGATGCTGCTGCCGATCGTGACGGCGATCTTCGCGCTGGCCTCGACGCTGTCGATCATCCGGATTCTCGGCCACGTCCTGAGCGTCCCCACCGTGGCGCCGACGCTCGCGACGATGATCGGGCTGGGCGTCGGGATCGATTACGCGCTGTTCATCGTCACCAGGCACTTCCGCGGGCTGCACGAGGGGCATCCGATGGAGGAGTCGATCATGCGGGCCGCCGCAACCTCCGGCGGTGCCGTGTTCTTCGCTGGCTGCACGGTCACGATTGCGCTCGTTTCGCTGGCGGTGGCGGGAATCCCGCTGGTCACGACGATGGGTCTGATGGCCGCGATCGCGGTCGTCGTCACGGTGCTGGGGGCGCTGACCCTTTTGCCGGCGGTGCTGGCGATCCTCGGGCCGCGGATCAACTCGCTGCGCGTCCGGGACGTCCGTCCGGAGGCGCACGCGAAGGACGGCCTGTGGGCAAGGTGGGCGAACGACATCGCCAAGCAACCGCTGATTGCGGGGATCGCCGCGCTGGCGATCCTGATTCCCCTGACGATCCCGCTGTTCTCGCTCACGCTCGGCCAGCAGGACGTTGCGGCGCTCTCGACCTCGACCACCGCCCGCCGCGCCTACGACCTGATCACTGACAACTTCGGCGCGGGCGTCAACGGCCCGCTGCTGATCGCGGTGACGCTCGGTTCACCGGCTCAGAACGGGACCAACGACTCGCGGCTGCAGACCCTGCAGAAGGACATCAGCTCGACGAAGGGGGTCGCGGGGATCACCCCCTTGCAGCTCGACAAGGCCGCGACGACCGCGTACTTCAATGCCATCTCGACCCACGGACCGGCCGAGAGCGAGACCACGACGCTCGTCAACCAGCTCCGCTCGAGTGTGATCCCGAGCGCGGAGAAGGGCACCAACATGCATGCCTACGTGGGGGGCACCACGGCCGGCTACGACGACCTGGCCGCGAGGATCTCGAGCAAGCTGCCGCTGCAGATCCTCGTCGTGATCGCGCTCAGCTTCGTGCTCCTGATCCTGGCCTTCCGCACGCTGGTGATACCGCCGCAGGCGGCGGTGATGAACCTGCTCTCGATCGGCGCCTCCTACGGCGTGCTCACGGCGATCTTCCAGTACGGCTGGCTGAGCGGCCTGATCGGCCTGAGCGGCCCGGTCCCGATCGTCTCCTACGTACCCCTGTTCATGTTCGCGGTCCTGTTCGGGCTCTCGATGGACTACGAGGTGTTCCTGGTCAGCCAGATCGAGGAGCACGTTCACGCAGGGGAGGACAACCGCAGTTCGGTTGTCTCGGGACTGGTCACGAGCGCCCGGGTGATCACTTCCGCGGCGCTGATCATGGTGTTCGTGTTCGGCAGCTTCGTGCTCAACGGCGATCCGACGATCAAGCAGTTCGGCGTCGGGCTGGCGGTCGCGGTCGTGCTCGACGCGACCGTGGTCCGGTGCCTGCTGGTCCCGGCGCTGATGATCCTGGTGGGCGAGCACAACTGGTGGATGCCAAGGTGGCTCGACCGCGCCGTCCCGCACGTCAGTATCGAGGGTGCGGAGTTCTTCGACCAGCGCGACAGGGTGCCCGGGATCGATGTTGAGCCGGTCCCGGCGGGCGCCCCCGGCTCCGATCCGGGCTCGTAGCATTTCTGCTGCGCGCCAGGTTCGCCCGCGCTTAGGCAGCCGGCGAGCGGGGATCATCTGGCCAACCAACCGGAAGGAGACGATGTGTCCGACACCGTGACCTCAGATGAGCGGATCCGACAGCTGGCCGATGGCTCACGGATGCCGGCGCTCGGGCTCGGCGTGTGGCAGGTACCCGACGGGCCGGAGTGCGAGAACGCCGTCCGCTGGGCACTCGAGCTCGGCTACCGCCACATCGATACCGCGCAGGCCTACGGCAACGAGGGCAGCGTCGGCCGAGCCCTGCGTGACAGCCGCGTGCCGCGCGAGGAGGTCTTCATCACGACGAAGTTCTACCCGGGGAGGAAGGACCCCGCCCGCGAGGCGGAGCAGAGCCTGCGCCGGCTCGGCGTCGATCAGGTCGACCTGTACATCGTCCACTGGCCCCAGAACGGTCCCACATGGGCATGGCCGGGGATGGAGCAAGCGCGAGCGCGGGGCCACGCCCGCTCGATCGGGGTGTCGAACTTCAGCGTCGCCCAGCTCGAGGAGGTGATGGCGATCGCGAGCACACCGCCGGTCGTCGATCAGGTGCAGTTCAGTCCGTTCGAGTACCGCCGCGCGCTGCTCGACGCGTGCCGGGAGCGCGAGCTGGCGCTCGTCGCTTACAGCTCGCTGGGGACCGGGCGGCATCTCGGCGATGACACCGTCCGGGAGGTCGCGGAGCGCGTCGGCCGCACGCCGGCCCAGGTCCTGTTGCGCTGGTGCCTCCAGCGCGGGGCGGCGGTGATTCCCAAGTCGACCCACCGCGAGCGGATCGAGGAGAACGGCGCGCTGTTCGACTTCGCGCTCTCAGACCAGGACATGGCGGCGCTGGATGCGCTCGACCGCACCGGTGCGACCGATCGGGCGCGCGAGCGAAAATGGTGGTGACGCGGCTGCTCGAGGACGCCTCACAGTTCCCGCCGGGCAACATGGCCCTCGAGGATGCATGGCCGGCCCATCGCCGCTGGCGCGAGGGCAAGGACGGCGAGCTCGTCGGCCGCTTCCTGGTGCCCTCGGGGCGGGCGGCGGCGCTCGCCGGGCTGATACGGGAAGGACTCGATGACCGGATCGAGCTGGGGATTGTCGTCGCTGCCGGTTCTGCCCCGGAGGTGTTGGATCTGTTCGACGGGCGTACGCCCGTCAGCGCGATCGAGCTGCGCGGTTCGGCCGAGGGGGTCGCCGGCTGGCGTGAGCGGGCCCCCGAGGCGTTCATTTTCGTGGAGGGGGTTCCGGTCCAGGAGGTGGCGGAGATGCGCCCCGCGGACGCTCGGATCGCCGCCAAGCTCCGCTGCGGCGGGCTCGAGCCCGGAGGCGTTCCCCAGCCCGGAGTCGGTCGCCTCGTTCGTGCAGTGCTGCGTTCGCCTCGACGTCCCGTTCAAGGCGACGGCCGGCCTGCACGGCGCGCTGCGCCACTTCGACCCGGAGATCGGGGTCCACCACCACGGGTTCATGAACTTGTGGACCGCGACGGCGCTGGCCGCACGCGGGGCGGAGCTGCCCGAGCTCGTCTGCTGCCTGCTGGTCGAGGACGCCGAGGGGCTGTGGGCGATTGGGGTGCCGATCGAGGAGCTGGAGAAGGCTCGCCGCTGGTTCACCGGCTTTGGCACCTGCAGCATCGCGGAGCCGCTCGAGGGGCTGTCGGCGCTGGGATTGCTCGATGGCTGATCCGAAGCGGTTCACGCTCGCGAACCTCCCCTACGGATCGGTGAAGCGTGCCACGGACGCGCCGCCGCGGCTGTGCGTCGCGCTCGGCGGCAACGCGGTCGAGCTGGGCGCGCTCGCCGATCGGCTGCCGGGCGTCGCCGGCGAGCTGGTCGACGCGCCCAACCTCGACCGGCTGCTGGCGGCGGAGGCGCCGGCGTGGGCGCAGCTGCGCGAGGCCCTCGCCGGCGCGCTCGCGGAAGGGCCGTCGGCGGAAGCGTGCGTGCCCCTCGACGAGGCCTTGTTCTGCCTGCCTTTCACGGTCGGCGACTACGTCGACTTCTACTCCTCGATCGAGCACGCGATGAACATGGGCCGGCTCTTCCGCCCGGACGCGGAGCCGCTGCTGCCCAACTGGCGCCACCTGCCGGTCGGCTACCACGGCCGCGGCGGCACGGTGGTGGTCTCCGGCACGCCGATCCGCCGCCCGCTCGGCCAGCGGCTGGGAGCCGACCGCCCCGTCTGGGGTCCGAGTGTGCGGCTCGACGTCGAGCTCGAGCTGGGCTTCGTCACCGGTGGTGCGGCGAACGCGCTCGGCGAGCCGATCGCGATCGAACGGGTGTCCGAGCGGATTTTCGGGTTCGTGCTCGTCAACGACTGGAGCGCCCGCGACATCCAGGGATGGGAGTATCAGCCCCTCGGTCCGTTCCTCGGCAAGTCCTTCGCAACCTCGATCTCACCATGGGTGGTGCCGGCGGGCGCGCTGGAGCGCCACCGGGTAAGCGGGCCGGACCAGGCACCGGAGCCGCTGGACTACCTGCGCGGGTCCGAGCCGTGGGGACTCGACGTGGCGCTCGAGATGACGCTCGCGCCCGGCGGCGGCGACGCGCAGGTGATCGCGCGCACCAACGCCCGCGAGCTGTATTGGACGGTGGCGCAGCAGCTCGCCCACGCCTCCTCCAACGGCGCGATCGTGCGGCCCGGTGATCTGTTCGCCTCGGGCACGATCTCCGGATCGGGTCCCGGCACGCAGGGGAGCCTGCTCGAGCTGAGCTGGAACGGCCAGCGGCCGCTGGAGCTCAACGGCGTCGCCCGGTCCTTTCTCGAGGACAACGACACCGTCACGATCGCCGGCTGGAGCGGCGCGGGCGACGAGCGGATCGACTTCGGCGAGGTACGCGGGACGATCCTGTCCGCGCGCTAGGTCGGCGCATGGATCACGTCCGGCGATCGCGGAGGCCTGGGCGTTAAACGGGAATATATGGCCCGTTTGACGACCAGCCTTCCGACGCGGTGATCAGTCGAGCTCGCGCAGCAGCTCGTCGAGGTCCAGCTCGTCGCCGAACTGGCCCGTGAGGTGGCCCGCCTGGTCGCGCGGCCACTGCTCAGTTGGCCGGTCCCACATCAGCTCCACGTCGTTGCCGTCGGGATCGGTGATGTAGATCGCCTCGTGGGTGCCGTGGTCGGCGGTCTGGCGAATCGGCCAGTCGGCCCGCTGCAAGCGACGGTAGCCGTCGGCAAGCGCCTTGCGCGTGGGATAGGCGATCGCGACGTGATGCAGTCCGGTCACGCCATCGGGCTGCGGCTCGCCGCCTTTCGACTTCCACGTGTTGAAGCCGAGGTGGTGGTGGTAGCCGCCCGCCGAGACGAACAGGATGTCGCCCGTCGTGCCCCAGCCGGGCACGTCGCGTGCCTCCGCGACCACGTCGAACCCGAGCACGTCGACGTAGAACGCGCGGATCCGCTCGATGTCCGCCGTGCGCAGGTGGGTGTGTCCGATCCTGACGCCGGGGTCGATCGGGTCCGGGGCCCGCTGGATCGGGGTGATGTTGCCCTGAGTGCTCACGTCGCCAAGTATGGCCGGTGCGCCCGCATCGTTAACCGGTGTCGCTGGCGGGTAATCACCGGGCATGACCGACTTTGGCTACACGATGATGTGCGAACAGTCACGCCCCGATCAGCTGGTGCGGGACGTGCAGCAGGCGGAGGAAGCGGGGTTTGACTTCTCGGTGATCAGCGACCACTACCAGCCGTGGCTCGATGCCCAGGGCCACTCCGGCTACGCGTGGTCGATCCTCGGCGCGGCGGCGCAGGCCACCGAGCGGATCGGGCTGATGACCTACGTGACATGTCCGATCCTGCGCTACCACCCGGCCATCGTGGCCCAGAAGGCGGCGACGGTGCAGATCCTGTCCGCCAATCGTTTCCGACTCGGACTGGGCGCGGGAGAGAACCTCAACGAGCACGTGGCCGGGAAGCGCTGGCCGGCCGTCGGCGTCCGGCACGAGATGCTGAGCGAGGCGGTCGACGTGATCGCGGGGCTGTTCGAGGGCAACGGCAACGTGAACTACCGCGGGCGTTACTTCGACGTCGAGACCGCCAAGCTCTGGGATCTTCCCGACGAGCGGGTACCGATCGGCATCGCGGTCTCGGGCCGGGACTCCTGCAACCTCGCCGGCAGAAAGGCCGACGTGATGATCGCGATCGAGCCGAAGTCCGAGCTGGTCGAGATGTTCGATCAGGCGGGGGGCGACGGCAAGCCGCGGGTCGGGCAGATCGCGCTCGCCTACGACAGCGACCGCGACGCTGCGGTCAAGCGGGCCCACGAACAGTTTCGCTGGTTCGGGCTTGGCTGGAAGGTCAATGCCGACCTCCCCAATCCGGACTCGTTCGAGGCGGCGACGCAGTTCGTCACGCCCGAGCAGGTCGCCGAGGCGCTGCCGTGCGGCCCCGACGTCGACGAGCACGTGGAGAAGATCAAGCCGTTCATCGACGCCGGCTTCAGCGAGATCGCGCTGGTCCAGATCGGCGCCGAGCAGCAACAGGAATTCATGGGCTGGGCGCAGCGCGAGCTGCTGCCGGCGCTGCGCTCGCTTTGAGGCGGCAGGGCGGCTTGCCGTGAGGAGCGAGCGCTCGGACTGACGGCGCCGGGCAGGTTCCGCTGGTCGTAGCGGGAAGATCTGCGGGTGATGCGCCGACGAGCTCGCAGACGCTTCTTCTTTGCCGATGTAGCGGTGATGAGCGCCGTCGCCGTGTTGGTGCTCGTGCTGGCGCTGGTGACGGGACGCCGGAGTGCGGACGGCGGCGTGCGGTCCGGCCCCGCGGTGCCGGCGACTCAGGATTTCGCGCGGGGGAGGGCGATCCCGGCCGGGTTCCTCGGGCTGTCGGTGGAGTACCCGGCGGTCGAGGCGTACGCCGGCGACGATCCGACGGCGATCGACCCCGTGCTCGTGCAGCTGATCCGCAACCTGTCTCCCGGCCAGCGGCCGGTCTTGAGGATCGGCGGTGACAGCACCGATTGGACCTGGTGGCCGGTTCCCGGCCTGGCACGTCCGCCGGGCGTCACGTTCACGCTGGACCAGCAATGGCTCGCGGTGACGCACGCGCTCACGGGGGAACTCGGGGCGCGGCTGATCCTCGGCATCAACCTCGTGGCGGACAACCGGGAGCTCGCAGCCGCCGAGGCGCGGGCGTTGCTCGGCGGAATCGGAAGTGGTTCGGTAGAGGCCCTCGAGATCGGAAACGAGCCAGAGCTCTACGGAGCATTTGCGTGGTACCGGACGCCCGGGGGACAGGTGGTGACCGGCCGTCCACCCGGCTATGACTTCAGCGAGTTCACGCGTGACTTCACCGACATCGGGCAGGCGCTCCCCAGTCACCCGCTCGCCGGGCCGGCGATCAGCGGAACGGGATGGTTTGCCGATCTCTCGCAATTCGTTGCCGCGGAGCCGGCGCTGAAGCTGGTCACCGTTCACCGCTATCCGCTCCAGAGCTGCTTCACCCGACCCGGCTCGCCGCGCTATCCGTCGATCGGCCATCTGCTCTCCAACGCCGCGTCGACCGGTCTCGCGAATGCGCTCGCGCCGTCGGCCGCGGTTGCCCACCGGCGTGGCCTACCGATTCGGATCGACGAGCTGAACACGGTTTCCTGCGGGGGGGATCCGAGCGTGAGCGATACGTTCGCGGCTGCCCTGTGGGTGCTCGACGCATTGTTCGAGCTGGCGCGTACCGGCGTGGACGGAGTCAACATCCACACGTTCCCCGGAGCCGGTTACGAGCTGTTCAAGCTCAGTCGCGTCGACGGTCAATGGCGCGCCGCGATCGCCCCGGAGTACTACGGACTGTTGATGTTCGCGCAGGCCGCGCCGCCGGGTTCCCGGCTGGTGGCGATCGGCAACTCGACGGCACCGGTCAAGGTGTGGGCGACGCGGGCGCCCGATGGGCAGATCAGGATCGTCATGATCAACAAGGACGTCCTCCGCGCCCACGTGGTGAGCTTGCGCGCCGGCGATGTCACCGGCGCGGCGAGCCTGGAACGACTCGAGGCCCCGAGCCCGGCCGCGAGCACGGGCGTGACGCTCGGCGGTCAGAGCTTTGGCTCCCAGACCGCGACCGGCACGCTTCCGGCGCACTCACAGTCCGTAATCCGGCTGTCCGCCGGCTCGGATTACACGGTCTCGTTGCCGCCCGCCAGCGCGGCGCTGCTGACGCTTCCGAGCCCCCATCACTGACGCGGCGGGCACCCGCCGAGAGGGCGGTCCCCCACGGGAGAGGGCGCCCGGCCGGCCGGCGGTTTCGAGTCACCGGGGCTGGCGTGACCGCAACAAATGAGCACCTCGTGGGGTTTAATTGCCGTCCTGTCAGTCTGGCCTGAACGGTTCAATTCGAGGCGGAGGGGGCCGGTGTGTCCCGGGAGGTTGCACGGGCCAGCTGGGCGACGATCGGTCGGCGCACCGTGAGCAGACCCTCCCGCACCGCCTCGGGATTTCTGGCCGTCACGGTCCTTGCGGTCGTGGCTGCCGGAGGAGCCCACGTGATCGCATCCGGGCACTCCGGTAGGACCGCGGCGGCGCCGGCGGCGGCGACGGTCACGGTCTCCGGCACGATCATGGGACGGATCGTTCCGGCCGGATTCGTGGGCATCTCGATGGGACCTCGCGACATCGTCAGGTACAACGGCACCAACCCACGGGCCCCGAATCCCGTCTTCGAGCAGCTGCTGAGAAACCTGGCCCCCGGTCAGCCCGTGTCGCTGCGGATTGGCGGCGACGGGACCGACTGGAGCTGGTGGCCGATCCCCCACGTGGCGCGGCCGCCGGGGGCCAAGTTCGTCCTTACCAAATCGTGGCTGGGGCTGACCCGCGCGGTGGCCGAGTCAACCGGAGCGCAGCTGATCCTCGGCCTCAACTTCGAGGCCGACAGCCGCAGAGTGGCAGCGGGCGAGGCGCAGGCGATGCTCAGCGGGATTGGAGCCAAGTCGATCGAGGCGTTTGAGCTCGGCAACGAGCCCGAGCTGTATGGAAGCTTTAGCTGGTACAAGACGCCTGAGGGCCAGCATGTGTTGGGCCGTCCGCCGGGCTATGGCTTCGCGGATTTCCTGCGCGACTTCGCCAACATCGCCGGAGCGCTGCCCCGCATCCCGCTCGCCGGCCCGACCACCGGCGCCCCTGCGTGGATGCAGCGGCTCGGTCAGTTCCTGTCGGCCGCGCCGCGGGTCCGGGTCGCCACGATGCACACCTATCCGCTCAAGCGGTGCCGCTCGACGAGCCACGTCACTATCGGTGAGCTGTTATCCGACAGCTCCTCCACCGGCCTGGCCAACAGCGTGGCGTCGTACGCCCGGGTCGCGCACGCGCACCACGTGCCGCTGCGGATCGACGAACTGAACGGCGTCTCGTGCGGCGGAGAGCGTGGTGTCAGTGACACCTTCGCCTCCGCGCTGTGGGCCCTCGACACGCTGTTCGAGCTGGCGCGCGTCGGCGTGGACGGGGTCAACTTCCACACCGTGCCGCTGGCGATCAACGAGCTGTTCAGCGGCGACTATTCCAACCGCCGCTGGCACTCGTTCGTGCACCCGCAGTACTACGGGATGATGATGTTCACCCAGGCCGCGCCGGCGGGCTCGCGGCTGCTGCGGCTCTTGGGCGCCCCCGGCGCCGGGCTGCACGTGTGGGCGACGCGAGCGCCCAACGGGCAGGTCAGGGTCGTCCTGATCAACGAGGCCGCACGCCGCTCGCGGACCGTGACGGTCCGGATCCAGTCCGGGCAGGGCACCGCGACGCTGGAGCGGCTGGAGGCCCCGAGCATCGCCGCCAAGTCCGGCGTGACGCTGGGCGGTCAGAGCTTCGGCCGCTCGACCTACAGCGGGCTCCTGACCGGCACGCCGAGCACGACCTCGGTCACGCCGGCCGGCGACGTGTACGCGGTCACGCTGCCGCCGGCGAGCGCGGCGCTGCTGACGTTCCCGGCGGCCTGAGACCGAGAGCTCACGCCAAGGCGATCTGCTGCGAGGCTTGTCCACATCTTGCCCCCGCCCAGCCGGCTCCTGATCTCAGGCCCACCGCTTCGGCCGCGCGCCGGGGCCACTTGTGCCGATGCGGCAATGGCGCAAGAATCGATCGGCCCGAAGCTGCGCGCGCGGGAAGGAAATCGTCGGGTCCGCGGTCTTCACCAGCAGCAGGTTCTACGGAGCCAACCACATGTCAGTCAGGAGCCCCACGGTGCGATCTCTGCTCAAGTTCCTTCTCCCCATGATGTCCGCGTCGCTGCTGCTCGCCGCTTGCGGCAGCAGCAGTTCCTCGAGCTCCACTTCCGCCGCCGCGTCGTCGAGCTCGACCTCGTCCTCCGGCGCCGCGGTCAAGACGGCCTCGATCTCCTCCGTCGGAGGTACGGTGCTCGTCGACGCCCAGGGCATGACGCTCTATCACCTGAGCGTCGAACACCCCGGGAAGTTCATCTGCACCAGCAGCGCGTGCCTTGCCATCTGGCATCCGCTGACCGTCCCGTCCGGGAGCAGACCATCCGGCAGCGTCGGCTCGCTGGGCGCCACCAAGCGGCCGAACGGCGAGATGCAGGTGACCTTCAGAGGCGAGCCGCTGTACACGTTCGTCAAGGACCGCTCTCCCGGTCAGGCGACCGGGCAGGGCATCAAAGACGTAGGCACGTGGACGGCGGTGACCCCGGGTGGTGCCAAGCCAGTCACCCCGGCCGCGAGCACCTCGACCACCTCCTCCGGCGGCGGCTCCGCGTATTGAGCCAGCGCCGCATCAAGCGCAGGTCCCTTGACCGAACGTGAAGGATGGACCGGCCATTGCGTCATCATTGGCCAATCCCCGCGCGTGGGAGAACCAACCGAGAGGAGACGTTCGAATGCCTAAGCTCATCGCGATTTCGCTCACGAGCACGGTGCTCGTCCTCGGTCTCGCCGCCTGCGGAGGATCGAGCAGCAGCAAGACGTCCTCATCCGCCCCCAGCGCCCCCGCGACCTCCACATCGACGTCGACCCCGGCATCGACCTCGACGCCCGCTTCCACTGGCGCCGCAGGGGCGCAGTCGATTGCGGCCAATCCCGCCGGCCAGCTGAAGTTCACCAAGACCAATCTGAGCGCGAAGGCCGGGAAGGTCAGGATCAGCTTCACCAATAGCTCGCCGCTGATGCACAACCTCACGATTCAGCAGGGCACCAACGGCAAGATCCTCGGGGCGACGCCGACCTTCCAGGGCGGGACGAAGACCTTGACCCTGACCCTCAAGCCGGGCACGTACACGTTCTTCTGCAGCGTTCCCGGCCACCGCATGGCCGGGATGCAGGGGACGCTGACGGTCAGCTGAACGGCCCCCGCCCCCGGCGCACTTATCGCGTGCGAAGCTGGCCCAAATTGGGCAGGATAAGCCCCGCGGAGGTACCGCCCGGATGCGATCCGAAATCCCGATGGAGGTAAGAGTTGATGCCTAGCACGAAGACGAAGGCACTCGTGGGGGCCAAAGGCGCGAAGGCGCTCGTTCGTTACCCGGTGCTTCGCCGGACGACGGTGCGCGCGACACGTCCGGCTGCGAAGCTTGGCTGGGTGGTGGTCAAGCGCCGCGCGCGAGGGCAGCTCGAGCGGGTCGGCGAAGCGGCCCGCACGGTGGGTGAGACGGTGGTCATCTACGGCCCACCGGCGGCTCAGGTGCTCGGGCTGGTCGAGGCACCCAAGCCCAGGCGAACGGTTCCGGCGTTCGCGGTCGGGACCGTCATCGGAGCCGGCGCGGTGTACCTCCTCGAGCCTGAGCACGGGAGCGAACATCGCCGGCGGATTCAGACGCTCCTGCATCTCGGATAGCCCCGACCGGGTGTTTTCCGGGCGCCGCGCGGGTAGCGCTTCCCGCGTTAGCGCATCCGGCGCGAGAGGAGAGGATCCATGTCCAGAGGGAGCTTGCTGGGAGCGATGTCCGTCGTCGGGATGCTGGTCGCTGGCGTTGCGGCAAGTGCGCCAGCGGCGAGCATTCCGACCCCCCGCGCGCAGGCGTCGGGCCACGCGCCCGGAGGACCTGGGGCGCAGTCCTACCTGGATGAGGCTCGCAAGGATTGCTTCGGAACGGCCCGGAACACCGCCTCGAAAGTGTGGTTCACGGTCGCCGACGGCGTGCTGTCGGACGTCTTCAGCCCCTCGATCGAGAACACCAATGTGAGCACGGTTCAGTACATCGTCACCGACGGCAAGACGTTCGCGGATCTGCAGCAGCGCGACATGACCTATTCGGTCAGCTCACCGGACAGCACCGGCATGGTGTGCCAGGTGACCAGCACCGACAGCGCGCATCGATTCCGGCTCGTCAGCGACTTCATAACCGATCCGGCGCGCGACAGCGTCGTCGTGAAGACCACACTGGAGCCGCTGGTCGGTAGTGCCCGATCGCTGAAGAAGCTCAAGCTGTACGTTCGCTATGACGCCACGATCGACAACAGTGGTGGCGGAGGTTCGACCAACGGCGGGGCCAACGACGCGACGGTCGATCCCGCTACGACCGCGTTGGTGTCCTCCGACACCAACGCGCCGACCGGTCCGTTCGCCGCTCAGGTCGTCGGGGCGTTGGTGGCCAATCGGCCGTTCCTGGCCGAAGCGAGCGGATTCGTCGGCACACCCAGCGACGGACTGAGCCAGCTCGACAGCCACCGCCGTCTTGTCCATCGCTACCGGTCGGCAACGGACGGCAACGTCGTGCAGACAGCGCTCATCGATGCGGCAGCGGGTCATCCGTTCATCTTGGCGCTGGGCTTCGCCCCCACCGCCCGCGCCGCGATCGACACGGCCCGGCAAAGCGCCTACCAGCCGTTTCACCGCACGGTTGCCCGGTACCTCGCGGGATGGAGGAGCTATGACGCCGCGCTGAACGGGCCGCCTCGGCGCCTGGCGGGAGCCTCGGCCGCCGATGAGGCGGCGATGCGGCGGACCTACTGGGTTTCTGCCAACGTGCTGAAAGCCGCTGAGGACAAGACGCATCTTGGTGCGTTCGTGGCGTCGCCAACCGATCCCTGGGGCCAGTCGGTCCCGGCCTCAACGACCCATGCCGGCTGGACCTATCGGGAGGTCTTCGCCCGGGACAGCTACGAGACGCTGACGGGTCTCCTGGCTGACGGCGACCGGGCCAGCGCCAGGGACATGGTGCGGTTCCTCTTCGACCACGTCCAGCAGTCCGACGGAAGCTTCCCGCGCGACTCCGAGCTGGACGGCTCCGTCGCCCCGGACACGTTCGGGCTGTTCGAGATCGACGAGGACGCCTACCCGCTGCTGATGGCCTGGGAAGCCGGGCTCGCGGGGGACGTGTCGTTCTACCGAGATCACATCCGGCCGGCTGCGGATTTCATCGTTGATCACGGTCCCAACTACGGCGTGGAGCGTTGGGAGGAGCACCCCGGCTACTCGCCCTCCACGCTCGCCGCCGAGATCGCCGGCCTGGTGGCTGCAGGCCACCTCGCCAACGCCGCAGGCGACTCTGTGCGGGCGCATCTTTACCTCGCCACGGCGGACTACTACCAGCGCAACGTCAAGCACTGGACGGTCACGACGACGGGCCCGTACGCGCCCCGGTACTTCATCCGCCTGTCCCCGACCGGGGATCCCAACGCGGCAGAGACCTACAAACTCGGCAACGGCTCTCTGAACAACGTCGACCAGCGATCCGTGATCGATGCGGGCTTCCTCGAGCTCACGCGGCTGGGAGAGCTGCCCGCCAACGATGCCGACGTGCGGGCCTCGCTTTCCGTCGTCGACTCCGTCCTGGAGAGCCACACGGCCTCGGGGCCGGGGTGGCACCGCTATGGCATCAAGGCGAGCGGCAGCACCGACGGCTACGGCGACTGCTACGTGCCCGATCCGACCAGCTGCTCGCCCACCGGTGAGCCCTGGTTCACCCACTCTGTCGGCTCCGGCCACCTGTGGCCGCTGCTCACCGGCGAGCGCGCCGAACACGACCTGCAGATCGGCGACACCGCCGGCGCTTCCAGCCTGGCCGTGGCAATGCAGCGCATGGCCTGGGGGCTCGGGTACGTGCCCGAGCAGGTGTGGGAGGACCCGAACACTCCTGCCTCGCCGTTCGGAGCCGACCCGACCACGGCCTCGATCGGCTTCACCAACGGCCAAGCCGCCGGCTCGGCGACGCCGCTGATCTGGGGTCAGGCTCAGTACCTGAGGCTGGTTCGCGACCTGCAGAGCGGCACCGTGCTCGACCAGCCACCGATCACCCGCGCGCGTTACGTGACGAGCGGGCCGCCCACTGTGGAGCCGATCACGATCAGCTCGCCGGCGCCTGGCGCGAGCACTCCGAGCGCCACGACGGTCGTGAGCGGGATGACCACGCCCGGCGCCGCCGTGGCCATCGCCGCTGGCCAGCCCGGCTCGGCGACGAACGCGACCACCGTTCTCAGCGCCGTCGCCGACACGGCGGGCGCGTTCCACGCGACGATTCCCACGCCCTCCGGAGCGACGGTGATCACGGTGGCGGCGACGGTCGGTGCTGATGCGACCGGCTGGGCGCAGGAAACGGTCACCGGCGCGTAGGCGCCGGTGACCGTGGATCCAGACGTCGGCGCCGCGTCTCTAGGCGGCTTCCTCGACGTAGGCGAGGTCCGCTTCGCCGAGCGGGGCGGGGTCGCTCTCCTCCACGACGTCGAGTTGCCGCGCGGGGCGCAGGAAGACCACGGCGATCGCGGTAGCGACGATCACCATGCCCGCGCCGATCGTGAACGCCAGGTGGTAGCCGCTGGTCAGCGACACAGCCGTCGAGGCGCCGTGCGCGCGAAGGTCGGCGCTCCGGGTCGTGGACAAGGTCGCGAGCACCGCCAATCCGAGCGCGCCGCCGACCTGCTGCGTGGTGTTGACCAGACCCGAGGCCAGACCCGAGTCCTCCGGCGTCGCGGCCGACATCGCGAGGGTCATCAGCGACGGGAAGGAAAGCCCGGCGCCGACGCCGAGGAGCACCATTACGGGCAGCAGGTCGCTCAGGTAGTTGGCGTTCACCGGTGCGCCGCGGAACAGCAGCAGCCCCGCGGCCATCAGGGTCAAACCCGCGATCAGCGTCTGCCTGGAACCAAAGCGCATCATCAGCCGGGCGGCCAACTGCAGCGACAGCGCGGCGATCCCGAGCGCGACGGGCAGGAACGCGAGCCCGACCTCGACTGCGTCGTAGCGCAGCACACGCTGCAGGTACAGCGCGCCGAGGAAGAACATCCCGAACAGCCCGGCGACCATCAGGACCTGGATCAGGTTCGCCACCGTCACCGTCCGCGAGCGGAACACGCGCAGCGGCATCAGGGGGTTGGCCGCTCGTGCTTGCCGCACCACGAACGATCCCAGCAGCACGACCGCGAGTGCGCCAAAGCCGAGCGTGTGCGCCGATCCCCACGAATAGTGGCTGGCTTCGACGATCGTGTAGACGGCGAGCATCAGCGCGCTAACGAGCAGCAGCGCGCCGGGCGCGTCGGCTCCGTGCTCGAGCCCGAGGCCCTCCTCGGCTGGAAGCAGCCTGGTGGCGAAGAACCCGGTGGCGATGCCAATCGGCAGGTTCACGAAGAAGATCCAGTGCCAGTTGATCGCCTGGGTCAGCACGCCGCCGGCCAGCAAACCGATCGCCCCTCCCGCGGCGGCCACGAAGCTGTAGACGCCGATCGCCCTGGCCTGTTCCGACGGCTTCGGGAACATCGTCACGATCATGCCGAGGATCACCGCGGCCGTCATTGCTCCACCGATCCCCTGCACGAACCGTGCGCCGATCAGCAGCGCCTGGCTATCAGCCAGCCCGCACAGCAACGAGGCCGACGTGAACACGGTCAGGCCAACGAGGAAGATCCGTCGGCGCCCGATCAGATCCCCTAGCCGGCCGACCAGCAGCAGCAGGCCGCCGAACGCGATCAGGTACGCGTTCACTACCCAGGCCAGGTTCGACTGGGAGAAGTGCAGGTCGCTCTGGATCGACGGCAGCGCGACGTTCACGATCGTCTGGTCGAGGATGATCATCAGGAACCCGGCGCAGAGGACCACCAGCGCCACCCACCGCCGGCTGTCGCTGCCCGTCTCCAATCGGGTCTGGGATTGCTTACTCACATCGTCTCCTTAGATCAGAGTATTCAAGAAAGAACCGTAACAGATCATCTATCTACAGACGATCTGCTCGCTACCTAAGGCAGGATGAACTGAGATCGGCGCGGCCACATCGGCATTTCGGTACCGAACTGTCGCGGCTGTGGGCCTTAGTTGGGACCGGGGCGCGCTTAGCCCGCGTGCCCCTACGCCAGCGCGGCCTACCCGCGCCGGCGCACCGCGTGCGCGCAGGCGACGGGCTCTGACAACCGACCGCAGGCCAGGCGGCCAAGAGCGCGGAGGAACACCTCCCGCTCGTCCACCGGAAGCGAGGCCAAGACGTCGTCGCGGACGCGATCGAGCACCGCGTCGGCCTCACGGGCCTTCCGCTGGCCGGCGCCAGTCACGACGATCACCCGCGCGCGCCGGTCGCTTTTCGATGGACGGCGCTCCGCCAGGCCGGCGGCCTCGAGCTCGTCAACCGTAACCACCATCGTGGTCTTGTCGAGTCCCACCAGCCGCGCGAGCTCGGTTTGGGTGTACTGACCGGTCATCGCCGTCGCGAGTACCGAGTGCGCGCGCGGAGAGATGCCCGAGTCCTCGAGCGCGGATGTCAGCTCGGTCATCAGCGCATGACTCGCTCGCGACAGCAGCCAGCACAGATCCGACGCGAGCGGTGCCGGGGCTTCGGTGGTCATGGCGCGATTATAGTTCTCTCACAAGAACATCTTTCGACAGATGATCTCGTGCGCACATTCTGCCCCGGGCGCGTTCTGCCTCGGGCGCGTTCTGTCCGGCTCACCGACGGCCGCGGAGACGCCCCGCCGCCGGCTGCGTCGGAAGAACATCCCCCTCGAGGATCGCCCGTGGCATCGCGCACGTCAGCCACTCAATCCGGGCCGACAGCTCGGGGGTGGGCGCCATCGCGGCCAGGATGTCGCCACGGAGGACCGGCGGGCGATGAATCGCGTCGTGCGCATCCGAGGTGACGTTGTGTACGAGTCCCTCGCGCATGAGCGCCAGAGCGAAGCTGCGGACGTCCCGACCGAATGTGCCAACGAGCGAGCTCGCGGTGATCGAGCACAGCATCCCGCGCGACACCAACGCGCCCAGACGCCGCGGATCGCGCAGGAACAGCGGCGAACGCTCCGGATGGGCCAGGACAATCCAGTGGCCGCGCCGATGGACTGCGTCGAGCACCGACTCCAGGGGGCCGAGACCTCCCGTCAGCGGGGATTCGATCAGCAGCCACGGCCCGTCACCCAGCCGCAGGCCGCACAGCTCGTCGTCGGAAAGGTCACCCAGACGCGCCACCGCGATCTCCGCGCCAGCTTGGACCTCGAGGTCGATGCGCGCCGCACGCAGCGCGCGCCGCAGAGCGTCGACGCCTTCTCGTATGACCTTCGGGCCGTTGACGTAGCGCCACGAGACGTGTGGCGTCGCGACGAGGGTTTTGAGCCCCCCCTGCTGGGCGGCCCGAGCCAGATCGAGGCTCCCCTCGATGGTCGCCGGGCCATCGTCGATCCCGGGCAGGACGTGGCAGTGAAGGTCGATCACGCTGGCGAGAATATGGTCGCAGCCGTCGTCGAGCGCCATCGATCGGGCTGGGAGAGCCCGCTACGTGACGCCCAGCCCGTCGCTTGCGGCACCTGCGGTGTCCAGCGCGTCGATGGCGCGCAGCACCGCCTCCAGGTCGTCCGGCCGCTCGCCCGCGAATGACTCGCGCACCCCGAGATCGGCCAGCCAGCGCAGGCGCGCGGCCCCGGCAAGCGTGACGAGCGGTTCGACGCCGGCGCCGTCCACGAGATCGGCCGCGGTCTCCAGCTCCGCCGAGCGCCGCTCGGCGTACACCGCCAGCGACCGCATCACACGCGCCACGAGATCGGGGAACGGAACCTGCTCGCCTGACCCGCCGATGCTCGCCAGCACGTCATCCTCGACGCCGTGACGGCGCGCGGCCAGGAGCATCTCGAGGATCAACGCGTCTCTCCCTTTCATGTAGACGCTGCGCAGCAGCTTGACCAGCGTCGCCCGGCCGGGAGCGCCCTCCACCACCGATACCCTGAACCCGAACGGCATCGCCATCTCGGCCCAGCGCCTCGCCCCCTGTCCCGCCGTCAGCATCGGCACCTGGTGCGCGTCAACCGCGACCGTGCCCAGGACCGCAACGTCGGCGTACTCTCCGCCGGCTGCACCGATCAGATCCGCCAGCGCCCGCTTCTGCTCCGGCGCAAGCGGCGCAGGATCGACGTAGAGCGCCCCGGGAGTCAGGTGCGGGGCGCACCCCTCCGCGGCCTCTACGGCAGCATGCGCCGGAACCGCAGCGATGATGACCTCCGTGCCCGCGGCCACCTCCTGCAGCGACGAGCAACTGCGCACCCCTGCCGCGAGCAGCCGTCCGTCGAGCGCCTGCGCGGCTCCCTGATCGTCACGACGACGCGTGTACACCGAGATCTCCCCCACCCCGCCCTCACGCAATCCAGCCGCAAACGCCTGCGCGAGGGCGCCAAAGCCGACGAACCCAAATCGCGGCGGGCCCGGATCGACGCTCGGCCCCCTCACCGGTAGGACCCCACAGCCCTAGGGTCTGCGGTGCGCGGCTGAGTCCTGATGGGAATCGGCGCTCTCGCCTCGTCGTGCTCGTCCTTGAGGAACGCGGCTGTGCGCTCCAGCTCGGCCTCCATGGTGTGCGCACGGACCCGCGCGAGCCCCGCATCGAGGAGCCGCTCGCGCAGTCCCTGATCCGCAGCGAGCTCTCGCAAACGGGCGGCCGTGGCATCAACATCCTCCGGCTCCACCAGCAGAACCGCGTCGCCGCCCGCCTCCGGTACGCCGCCCACCGCCGTCGCGACCACCGGCAGCCTCGCGGCGAACGCCTCGAACAAGACCTGCGGCAGGCCTTCGGTCCGGGAGACGTGGAGAAACGCGTGCGCCTCGCGGTAGGCGTCACGAAGCCCTTCATCCAGCGGCAGATATCCCCGGAGCTCTGCGGCCTCGGCGACGCCCAGTGCGGCAAGGCGCGCGCGCAGCGCACCCTCGAGCGGGCCCTCGCCGCACACAACGAGCCGCCACCGGGGGTCCGTCGCACGCAGGCGAGCGAGCACCTCCGCTAGAAGCAGCGGATTCTTCTCCTCCTCGAGCCGGCCGACGCTGATCATCGTCAGCTCGCCATCCCAGCGCCGCTGCGGTGTCGGCGCTTCGACCTCGTGTTCGGAGACCAGCGAGACCGTCACCGGCAGGACGGCCCGCCCGGCGCTGTAGCGCGCGGCGAGCGCGGGCCCGACGACGATGGCCGGCACACGGCGTGCCAAGGCGCGAAACGCGCCGTCGAGGAGATCGGCGGCCACATGCACGGCGCGGCGCCCGGGGTGGCGAGCGCGGGCGTACGCGGCGAGATCCTGTCGAACCCCGAGCACCACGCGCTTCCCGCGCACGAGCGCCAGCACCGCGAGCGGGAGGGCCAGGCCCTGAGGCCCCAACACCCACACAACATCTACATCGCGGAGCACCGCGTCCCAGCGGCGCAGCGCCGAGCGCAGCGTGCGCGCCACCGCCACCGCGTCAGCCGCGCTCGCATAGTGGGGCATCTCGACGAATTCGATGTCGACGGCAATCGGATAGTGCGAGCGCCCCGGTTCCGGGTCGACGCGGCCGGTGACGATCACCCGCTCGAACTCGTCCCGCAAACCCCCTACGAACACCGCAAACGCCCGCGGCGCGTACACGCCCTCGGCATCGCGGCGGTGCAGGTAATCGAGATAGACGGCCAACCGCATGCGGGCGAATTCACCCTTCCGACGCGCGCGCGACCAGATCCGCCGCCAGAGCCGCTCGGCGGCCCGACGGCAAAGCAAACCGGACCAGCCCTACCAGAAAGCCTCCGCCCCACGACGCGTGCATCGTGACGAACACCAGCGACAACGCCGGCGCCTCCCGCGCGTCGATCGCGGCGCGCACACTTTCGAGGGCGACCCTTGCGCCGTAGACCGCGACCACCGCACGGGCCGCCGAGCGCACCCGCCGCGGCGCGAGGACCGCGGCCGCCGCCGCCGTGACAATCCCCGGCAGGACCACGTGCGGCGGGCGAACCGTCCAGGGATGCCGCAGCGTGGTCTTGGCGCGATACATGCCATACCGGTGATACTGGCGGGCGAGCGCACGCAGCGAACTGCGCGGCGTGTACTCGGCGCCAAGCGCGGGCAACGAAACGATGCGCCCGCCCCGCCGCAGCACGCGAGAGGCCATCTCGGAGTCCTGGTTCACCGGCCATCCTTCATCCCAGCCGCCAGCGCGGTCGAGCGTGACCCGCCGCCATACACCCGTGAACACGCCCGTCCCGAGGTCGACCTCGTCACCGGCGTGCTCCGCCACGTCACGCTCCCAGCGATTCGACCCGCCGGTGGCCAGTCGGGTTCCCAGCGCGGTGGCGACACGACGCGACCACGTATCGGTCCCCACGGGAATCTGCGGCCCTGCAACCCAGTCGACATCGCCGCGCTCCAGGCGCTCAATCCCGACCGACAGGTAATGGGCCGGATAGCGGGTGTGCGCGTCGATGCGGGCGACGTACTCGCCGCGCGCCGCCCGCAGCCCGATGTTCAAGGCGCTCGCAGTGTGCCCCTGCGGATTGTCCAGAACCCGGATGCGCTCATCCTCGGCGGCGAGCTCGCGCAGGATCGCCCGCGTCCGATCCGTCGAGCGACCATCGATGAAGATGAATTCGGCCGTCTGCGCAATCTCCTGCGCCTGGAGCGCCGCGACCGTCTCCCGAATATGACGCTCCTCGTTCAGCACCGGCGTCAGCGTCGTCACCGTAACCCGGCGAGGAGCGGGCTCCAGAACCAGTTCTGATGCCCGCTCCCCTCCGACCCCCGGCTCGTGGCGGCGCAAGTGCCCCGCGCGCCGCCTCGCAGGCTCCGCTTCCAGCGGCCCGAGCGCTGCTGCTTCTAGGACTGCGTCTTCGACCTCCGACATTGTCGACATGACTGCGTCTTCGACCTTTGATGACTTACGTCTCCGCGCTCCTGCTGCTGGCGCCCGAACGTGAGCCTGGGCGTTTGCTTCCGGTCTTGCAGGCATCTACGAACCAGATCCCCGCTCCCATCGACGGCTAACTAAAGAATGTCCAAGGATGTCTTGAAGCTGACGTCTGGATCCGGCCGGTCAGCTCGCGTAATCCTGCTGACACACGGGCTTCGCGCGTAAGCCTGCTGACATCGGGATGGCGAGCTTTAATAGCCGACGATGGGAGTGGGGGCCTGGTTCGTAGATGCCTGCGAGACGGACAGCAGACGGGCGGGCTCGCGTAGGGCGCGATCACAGGAGTGGATAGGGAAGGTCACCTATGTCAACGGTCGAAGGCACGGTCGTACAGGCAGCAACGCTGAGTCCGCAGGAGACGGAGCCTCCGGCGCGCGGGTGGGGTTTGCGCGGTCGTGGTGGCCGGCTGGCGAATGTGTTGATCGTTGGTGGGTGGGCGTTGCCGGTGCTTGATTTTGTGGCGTTGGCGGCTGGGTTTGTGTGTGCGGTGCTGCTCACGAACGATGGCGATGATCAGCTGGTGTTGGGGGTGTTCCCGTTTTTGGGGGTGTTGGTGTTGGCGGCGCGGGGCGCGTATGGGCTGCGGTTGCGGTTGATCGTGCTGGATAGTTTGGGGTTGGCGGCGGGGTCGATCTCGGTGGCGGCGATGTGCGCGTTGGCGTTTGGGTTGGTGGTGCGTTCGGGCGATCCGGGGGCGGGGTTGTTGTTGCGGGCGTGGTTGTTGGGGATCGGGTTTGTGGGGGCGGTGCGGCTGTTGTTTACGTTGTGGCAGCAGCGGCGTCGGGTGGCGGGGATCACGGCGCGTCGGACGGTGGTTGTGGGGGCGGGGGAAGTCGGGGCGCGGATTGGTCGGCGGCTGGCGCAGTCGCCGTCGTATGGGTTGGTGCCGGTTGGCTATATCGATGATGATCCGCCGGCGGCGGGTGCGGTGGGGGGTCGTCCGGCGCCGGTGTTGGGGCCGGTGAGCGAGTTGGTGGGGTTGGTGGAGGCCCACGGGGTCGAGCATGTGATCCTGGCGTTTTCGGGGACGTCGGATTGTGAGGTGCTGCCGTTGCTGCGGCGTTGTGCGGCTGAGGGGGTGGGGGTCTCGCTGGTGCCGCGGTTGTTTGATCTGGTCAATAGTCGTTTGGCGTATGAGCCGGTGGGGGGGTTGCCGGTCGCGACGCTGCGTAGCACCAATCCGCTGGGGGCGAGGTTCGCGCTCAAGCACGCGATCGACCGCATCGCGGCGGTGGTGTTGATCGTGATCTTGGCGCCGTTGCTGGGGTTGATCGCGGCGTTGGTGAAGCTCAGTTCTCCGGGTCCGGTGTTGTTTCGCCAGCGGCGGATCGGTCATAACAATCTGGCCTTTGATGTTTTGAAGTTCCGCACGATGACCTCTGGGGAGCCGGAGGCGGGGTTTGTCCCGGCGGGGGGGTTGGCGCCGGGCGGGGTGGAGGGCGCGGATCGCCGCACGCGGGTGGGGCGGTGGCTGCGCCGCAGTTCGCTGGATGAGCTGCCGCAGCTGTTCAACGTGGCGCGGGGGGAGATGAGTCTCGTCGGTCCGCGTCCGGAGCGCCCGGAGTACGCGCAGACGTTCGCGGCGGACCTCGCGCGGTATGCCGAGCGCCATCGGGTGCGGGCGGGGATCACCGGCCTCTCGCAGGTCCACGGGCTGCGCGGGCAGTGCCCGATCGCCGATCGCGTCGAGCTCGATAACTACTACATCGAGAACTGGTCGCTCGCGCTCGACCTTAAGATCCTGCTGATGACGGTACTCGCGGTCCTCAAACCCGCCGAATAACCGCCCACAGATCAAGTTGGTACATGCCCCAGGTTCTGGTCCTCTGCTATCACGCCGTCAGCGAGCGGTGGGACGCCCCGTTGTCGGTGACGCCGAATGATCTGCGGCGCCAGCTGACCAGGTTGCTGTCGCGTGGCTGGGTAGGGGCGAGGTTCTCAGACGCCGCGCTGGCGCCCTCGCACCGGCGCACGCTGGCAGTGACCTTCGACGATGCGTTTGACTCGGTGCGCACGCTCGCGGCTCCGGTGCTGGCCGAGCTCGACATCCCCGGCAGCGTGTTTGTCGCGACCGACTGGCCAGGGCGCTTACTGGGGTGGCCTGAAGTTGCGCGATGGGCAGCGACCGAGCACGCCGAGGAGCTGCGGGCGATGTCGTGGGAGTCGCTGCGTATTCTGGCTGCGTCCGGATGGGAGATCGGCGCTCACACGTGCTCGCATCCGCACCTCACCCGGCTCGGCTACCCGGCGATCATCGCCGAACTGCGCCAGTCGCGCGTCATGTGCGAGCAGCAGCTCGGCGTCGCGTGCCGGTCGGTCGCATACCCCTTCGGGGACGCCGATGACCGTGTTCGTGCCGCCGCTGCCGCCGCCGGGTACGAGGCCGCCGCGGGGCTGTCTTCGGCCGCCTTCGTCTCACGCGATCGATTCGACTGGCCGCGCGTCGGCGTGTGGCACGGCGAGCCGGAATGGCGCTTTGACCTCAAGGTTCTACCGCTGACAGCGTATCTTCGCCGCTCGCGCTCGGCCAGCCTAGCCGACAGCGCCCGCAAGCGGATCAAGACCATTGGGACCAACTAGCGCGCACGCCCGCGCCGGACCGGGCAAGCCATGCAGCGGGGTCCGCCCCCGTCCATGACGATGTTGGGCATCTTGACCGGGATCACCTCCACGTGGTCTGCCAGGGCGGCATTTGTCTTGACGTTCTCGGCGGCAGCGATGACGCGTCGATCGTCGACGGCGAGCACGTTGCAGCCGAGGGTACGTTGCTCGTCGGGGTGACAGGGCACAAGTTCGTAGCGCCGCGCCTCGAGCCAGCCGAGAAAGTCCGCCGGAAGTCCGGGCTCGTAGGCCAGCGCAATCCGCTCACCCACGATCGTGAACAGCACGTCGAGGTGAAGATCGTCATGCCTCACGCGGATGATCTCGAAGCCGGGCAGCGCCGCTTGCAGGGCATCGACGCCGGCGTCATTGGTGCGTTGACCGATCCCGGCGATGACGCGGTTGGGCCTCTCGAGGAGAATGTCGCCGCCCTCGAGATGCGCGCCGTGATGGCGGCGTAGATCGACATGCGGCCGCGACCGGAACAGATATGACATGGCCTTGCTCTCAGGCTGCCGCTGTCGCCGGGCCATGTGAGCGATAAACGCGGTCTCACCCGCGATCAGCGCGCTGTCCCGCGCGAAGCATGCAAAGCGGTCGTTGGCGCCTCTGGCGCCGTTGCGGACGATCCGAATTCCCTCGCGCTCCAGGGCCGCGACAAATTCTCGGTACTCGTCGAGTTGGGCCAGCGCGTCAACCTTGCCAATGTTGCGCATCGCGACCTGGTTGATGGCGTCCTCTGGCGTGATGTCCGCGACGAACGAGTCGTAGTTAACGATGACTTCGCTCATGGGCGAGTATTCGTCGAACACACTCATCGCTCCGGGTGTACGCGTGGGGGGAAGGCCGCGCCGTCGGTAGACGAGGGCTCCCTCCCGCGATCCATTGGTGCCCCGTGTCCATCCAACTCCGACATATCCGGCGTCGATAAGCATCTCGGCGGCGCGGGTGATTTCCGCGCTGGGTTCCAAGTGGGCCCCATTCTGTTTCGCCGTCGCCGCTTCCGTCTCCGCCTCGCTCCTCGGTGAGCGGTTGAACTCAACCGCGATCTCCTCGATCGTGCCGACGACAGCGGTGATGTCCATCGCGGTGATAGAACTCGCGCGACCCTCGGCGAGGCGCTCCTGATGTTCGTCCTCCGCGAATGGTTCCTCGTCGGTCCTCAGGCTCTTGCGCAGGAGCAGTCGCGCGCCGCAAGGCCAGTCGCCGCCACAGTTCGAGCTGCGGTAGTCGACGACACGAAAGCCAGCGCGAAGACGGACAGCGAGACTGGCCGGGCTGTCGGCGCGCTCAGTCACCGTGAGGTGCTTCTTCCCGGCTGACCGGGCCAGTTTCTCCTGCGCTCGGTGAAGCAACTCCAGGTGGCCGTCACCTCGAAACTCCTCGACCACAAATGAGCCGTAGCAGTAAGCCTCGTCGTTGTCCAGATCGATCTCGTCCGTCGGGTCGAGCAAGACCTGCGCGGAGCCGATCAAAGCGCCCGAATCATCTCGAAGCACGAGTACGTGACCCCGCTCGGCAACTTCAGCCAGCTCCCGCGCAGTGATCGACTCGTGCTCGCTCGAAGCACTCGCGTACTGTGCCGCAAGCATTTCGAACTCGTCGGACCGCGCTTGCGCGAGCTCGCGCGTGACTCCATCCCTGTCCGTCACCCCAACGATCGGTGTCTCTTCGTCGTCCGCCGGTGCGGGTGGAACGGACACGAGCGTCGGTGCAAGTGCAACGGACATAGTTGGTTTCAGTCAGTTCACAGCGGCACCAGCGTGGCGCAGGCCAAGCTCTGCCGTGAGGATCTTGCCGAGCAATACCGAGTCCGTGAAATCAGTGCGCGACGCGCGGGCCAGCAGCCCCACCAGTGCGTCGTGGTTATACAGGGCACGGCTGTGCCAGCTGTCAACATCGGTGCCGACGAAGTTCACCGTGGTCCCCCGGACCGCCGCGGCCAGCTCGTCCCCAGCGGCTGGCGGGCGCCGGAATGACCGTCTCAGCGCCAGTTGCGCCCCCTTATTGAGCGCCCGTTCGCTGACACCGGCGTAGTACGGCAGGAATTCATGGATATTGGTCAGACGGCGCGGCCGAGCCGGCCCTCCCTGCGAGGTTGGTATCGCTGCGACGCGCGGGTCCAGGCGCTCGATCATGCGCCGGTAGAACTGCTTGCCGAACCGGTGGCGGGGATTGATCGAAATCACCGTGTTGTAGCTCGCACGCGAGTAGAACGGCATCATGAGGTCAACATGCGCGGCCGCCGCGGTCGCATAGGCGCCGAAATGGCCGGTGAGCTTGTACTTGTAGAGAACGTCGGTCTGCACCGTGTGCGGTTCGTCGAGGTAGGGCTCGATGACCCGTTCCATGCGTGCGCGCAGGTCGGCGATCACCTCGGCTCTTGGATTGTGCGCGAACACGGTTGAAGGCTCCGGCCTACGCAGCATCCGAAGGCGGACCCACGTTTCGAGGTCCGCGCGGCCGGTGCGATGCGAGCGCCCGTACTCGTGTTGCCACGCGCAGCTCCAGAAGTGCTCGCCGCCGCCGCCGTTCAGAACGGCGCGGGCGCGCTGCGACTTGAGCTCGTGGCGCCACAGCACGCCCGCGAGTTGGCTTGCTTCAAGTGCCGCGTCCCCCCACCCCACGGCCTCTGGTAGCCGCTCGGCGAACGTGCCATGCCAAGTGTTCGGAAGCGATAAGAGCTTCCAATCCCAGCCGCCGACCTCGGCGATCCGGCGCGCGAGGCGCGCGTCGGCCTCACTACCGCTGCCGTTGGTCGTGGCGATGAACCGGAGTCCCGCCGCCCTGGCGAGGAGTGCCAGCATGCGCGTGTCGTAACCGCCGGTGAGGTCACACCAGAGGAGATCCCGGCCGGCGCCCGCCATCCGGACCGCCTCCAGCCCCGACTCGATGCAGGAATCGAGGCTCGCTGCGAGCCCCAGCCGTCGTACGGAAGCATCGACCCGGGGACGCCAGTAGGTCGACCGGCTCCGGCCGCGCGGCCCGAAGTGCATCGCGACCCCGCCTTCGAGACGCTCGACGCCCTCCCAGCTCGTTCGCGTACCGCATTGAAAACCTAACATCAAGTAGGTATTCAGCCCCAGGCGGCACGGCGGAGCACCGAGGTGGCGCGCGAGCGCGAGTGCGCTTGTGGACACAAAGGTCAGACCGTCGCGCTCGGCTACGAACAGGCCGAACATTCCGAGCGGATCGGATGCGAGCGCCGCGGTTTTCGTTTCGGCGTCGTAGCGCAGGAGCGCGAAATGACCGTCGAGCTCGTCGAGTCTCGTCTCGACGAGCGGCCGCGAGTGGTAAGGGACGCCGGCGGTGAGCGCCCACGACTTACCCTGGCGCTCAAGGCATTTCGCGCCCTCGTCGGGCCGGCTGAACACGCACGCACGGACCCGATGGCCGCCATTCACGCGCCCGTTGGCGCTGCCATCGCCGCGGACCGCCACGTAGGCGTCCACGAACCGCGCGAGCTCTCCCTCCGGGACGGCACGCTCGGGCCTGTCGGCGACGATTGCGATGAAGCCGCTCATACGTAACACGCGCGGGTTACGCATCGCCCGCGTCTAGAACGTCAATACGCGTGAGGTCAGGCAATCCATACGAGACCTTGTGAACTGCCCAATAACCCCTTCTTTCATATGTCGCACTCGCGGGCGTACGGTTCACAGCGTTTGGCTCGTAAGAGCAATCAAAGCTAGTGAAGGCGTGCGGCCGTGCAGGCGCGTGAGCGTCGACGCCTTCAAACAGGCATGACGCCCGTTCATCGACGAGGTTAGGGGAGCTGATATGAGCAGCCGGACATTGATGTCCAAGTGCAGGCAGGCAGGTGATGCCCGCATGGTCGGTCTGGCGGCGGCCGTGACCGCCGTGCTGATCGCCGTCTCGGCGGCCCCTGCTCTCGCCGGCACCCTCACCCACAGCAGCAGCGAGCGCGTCGCATTGATCCCGCAAGCCGGTCCAGTGCCTGCGCAGGGACCGAACGGCATCATGCCAACCTCCTCCTATGTCAGCGGCCGTCCATCCGAGTCGTTCTCGCGGTTCTCGTTCCGCAACCTCCCGCTCAATCAGGTCACGGCCGCCAACCTGGCGCAGTACGACACCATCGCCCTTATCCAAGTCAGCACCTCGAGCCTGACGGCATCCGAGAAGACCGCCATCGCGCAATTCGTCGCCGGTGGCGGGAAGCTGATCATCCACGACGCGGATGAGACGAACGCAAACGATTACTCGTGGCTGCTGCCGGACGGCTCTAACACCACCCACATCGGGCAAGGGTGCAACAACTGCGGCTCGAGCTCCGGGAGTTCGACGATCACGGCCGACAGCGGCATCATCAGCGACAATCCGTTTGCCCCCTCTTACGTGAACATCAGCCAGCTGTATCAGTTCACCGATCAGGGCGACGCCAACCTATTGGTATCTACCGATCCGCGCTGGTTCAGCCTCGCCCACGGGAACAACGGCCGAGGTGAATCCGGGTCGCAGGTAGCCTATGCGGACAACGACGGCCTGATCATCTATAACGGCTTCGATACCGACTTCATCAAGTCGAGGGCAACGGACTCGTGGCGCTGCAACGACGTCGCAATCGACTTCGCGTGCCCGCCTCCGTCCGCTCCTCAGCCCGCCGTCGACTGGCTGGCCCAGATGTGGTACTCGGAGCTCGCGCAGGGCTGGGGCCAGTCGAGTCCGCCCCCGACGCGTCCCGGCGGCCAGCCCGCGCTCCCCACCAACCAGCCGGTGATTGGGGTTGGCAATTCCTTGCCACCCGGAGCGGCCGGCCTGCCGCCCGCTCGGGGGTCCAACCCGCGGTGTGTGGCGCGGGCGGACTTGCTGCTGCGCATCAGCTCGCTCCTACACCTGGGGCGGCGGAAGATCGTGCAGGTTGACGTGTATGTCAACGGCAGGCACATATTCCGCGAGCGGCGTCCGTTCACCAGCCGGACCCTCCGAGGACTGCCACGCCACCGTCGCTTCACGGTTATGGTGATCGCCACCACCACGCGCGGATACCACCTCATCGCCAAGCGCCGCTACCGCCGCTGCTGAGCGGCGGTACGGCGGAGACTTAGCGTCCCGCGGGCGAGTCGGCGAATAGGTCAAGCACTCGACCTTTGGCGGTCAGGGTTCCGTTGTCGTTCTGCATGGCCCAGCCGGTTCCGGATCGTTCCCAGATGATCATCGCTTTGAGCCATCCGGCCTCATGCATGCGCGCGGCGTCGTCTAATGTCTCCCGGAGCCAGGTGGCCGTCTGATTGCTTGTGGCCGCAATGTCGGGTAGGTTCTCGTCGCACGACTGCCCGTTGTTCACATCGACGGCGCAGAAGCCGATCTCCGAAACCACGATATTGTCCTGCCCGGAAAGCATCTGGGCCCGTACCGGCGGCACGGAATCAATCCCCTCCGTCAAGGAGTGGGGCAGCCCGTAAGGATGGAGGTTCCAACCGGCGATCGGACCGCAGGAGCTGGGACCTGGCTCTAGGCACGGTTGCGCCTGGTAGAGGTCGCGGATCCACGAGCTTCCGTCGTGCAGCTGTCCGGTGGCGGGGACGTAGATGTCGCCGAGCGGAACCTTCGCCGAACTCGCCGCAGGGAGGAGCTGCGCGAGTATCAGGGCGTATTGCGCGGCAGCGCGTTTTCCCGACTGGGTGCCGGGTGGAGACGCCCAATCCCAGGGCTCGTCGGTGGGTTCGAAGAGAACCGGATGGTGGGGGTACGCGCTCAGCACCGAACTGGCGGTCTGGACGAAGCCTTCCACGTAGGACCCCACGTCCGCGTGGCCCGTCGGCAGACAGAACCCCGTAGGCACGGGATCGCTCTGGCAGCCCCGCGGTCCGGTTCCAGGGTCGACCTGGACGTCGGGAATCATCCCGGCCGCATATGAGGTGGCGAGTCCGGAGCGCAACTTCGCGCTGTTCTCCGGCGTGGTGCCGGCTCGCACTTCGAGCTTCCCTTCCCGGTCGTAGACGATCCCGCGCGAGGCGAAATCCCTCAGCGAGCCGGTGCCCGATCCGCTGTTGTAGTTCAGACCGAGCCAGGCGGCGGTTGCGGAAGGGGCGGGCGTTGTCGGCAGCGGCGGAGTCACGGCCGGGGGCGCCGCGTGCGGCCGCCGATCCGCGAAGTAGACGCTCAGCGCGAGGCCGATGGCCACGAGGACGAGCACCACCCATGCGAGCCTCGCGTACTTCCGTGGGGTCGACACCGGCCGAGAGAGTAGCTCGCTCGGTGTTGGTGGGTTTCCGTCGCGGTCGGGCGCGCACCCCGCGCGAGGTCAAGGGTTTGGTGTCAGCCTGCTGACATTAGCTCGGGGGTTTGGGTTGTTGTCGATGGGACTGGAGGGTTGGTTCGTAGTGGCTTGCGAAAGGCGATAGCGGATGCGCGGCCGGTGGGGCGCGATCACAGGGAGTGGATAGGGAAGGCCGTCAATGTCGATAGTGGAGAGCACGGTTCTGGAGGTGGGCTCGCTGAGCGCCCTGGAGGCGGAGCGTGGGGCGCCCCCCGGGTGGGGTTTGCGCGGTCGTGGTGGCCGGCTGGCGAATGTGTTGATCGTTGGTGGGTGGGCGTTGCCGGTGCTTGATTTTGTGGCGTTGGCGGCTGGGTTTGTGTGTGCGGTGCTGCTCACGAACGATGGCGATGATCAGCTGGTGTTGGGGGTGTTCCCGTTTTTGGGGGTGTTGGTGTTGGCGGCGCGGGGCGCGTATGGGCTGCGGTTGCGGTTGATCGTGCTGGATAGTTTGGGGTTGGCGGCGGGGTCGATCTCGGTGGCGGCGATGTGCGCGTTGGCGTTTGGGTTGGTGGTGCGTTCGGGCGATCCGGGGGCGGGGTTGTTGTTGCGGGCGTGGTTGTTGGGGATCGGGTTTGTGGGGGCGGTGCGGCTGTTGTTTACGTTGTGGCAGCAGCGGCGTCGGGTGGCGGGGATCACGGCGCGTCGGACGGTGGTTGTGGGGGCGGGGGAAGTCGGGGCGCGGATTGGTCGGCGGCTGGCGCAGTCGCCGTCGTATGGGTTGGTGCCGGTTGGCTATATCGATGATGATCCGCCGGCGGCGGGTGCGGTGGGGGGTCGTCCGGCGCCGGTGTTGGGGCCGGTGAGCGAGTTGGTGGGGTTGGTGGAGGCCCACGGGGTCGAGCATGTGATCCTGGCGTTTTCGGGGACGTCGGATTGTGAGGTGCTGCCGTTGCTGCGGCGTTGTGCGGCTGAGGGGGTGGGGGTCTCGCTGGTGCCGCGGTTGTTTGATCTGGTCAATAGTCGTTTGGCGTATGAGCCGGTGGGGGGGTTGCCGGTCGCGACGCTGCGTAGCACCAATCCGCTGGGGGCGAGGTTCGCGCTCAAGCACGCGATCGATCGCATCGCGGCGGTGGTGTTGATCGTGATCTTGGCGCCGTTGCTGGGGTTGATCGCGGCGTTGGTGAAGCTCAGTTCTCCGGGTCCGGTGTTGTTTCGCCAGCGGCGGATCGGTCATAACAATCTGGCCTTTGATGTTTTGAAGTTCCGCACGATGACCTCTGGGGAGCCGGAGGCGGGGTTTGTCCCGGCGGGGGGGTTGGCGCCGGGCGGGGTGGAGGGCGCGGATCGCCGCACGCGGGTGGGGCGGTGGCTGCGCCGCAGTTCGCTGGATGAGCTGCCGCAGCTGTTCAACGTGGCGCGGGGGGAGATGAGTCTCGTCGGTCCGCGTCCGGAGCGCCCGGAGTACGCGCAGACGTTCGCGGCGGACCTCGCGCGGTATGCCGAGCGCCATCGGGTGCGGGCGGGGATCACCGGCCTCTCGCAGGTCCACGGGCTGCGCGGGCAGTGCCCGATCGCCGATCGCGTCGAGCTCGATAACTACTACATCGAGAACTGGTCGCTCGCGCTCGACCTTAAGATCCTGCTGATGACGGTGCTCGCGGTCCTCAAACCCGCCGAATAACCGCCCGCGGCGCGGGAACTTGACAGAACGCTCTCTGCCTCCAGCGGTCGTCCTCGGCGGCTCATCAAACGCAGTCTCGGTCGTGCGCAGCCTGGCGTGCGCCGGCGTTCGCGTCTATGCCTTGGGGGACCCCCGGAACCAGGTCCGGTGGTCTCGACACCTCGACGAATTCGTCCCGATGAGCGGGCCGCAGGTCCAAATGAGAATCCTTGAATGGCTCGCCACCGGGCCTCGCGAAGGGGTCATCCTCCCATGCGATGACGAGGGCCTCGAGCTCGTCGCCCGCCACCGCGCCGAGCTGACCAATCTGGGCTACATCCCGTCCGAGCACGACGACGAGGTGCTCCTTGGCATGCTCGACAAAGAACGAACCTATGAGTTGGCGCACGCAGCTGGCGTCGAGACGCCGTTGACGATGACGGTGCCAGCTGACGCCGGCCTGGAAATGGTCCCTGAGGGCTTCTCTCTGCCGTGCGCCGTCAAACCGCTTCAGTCGCACGTCTTTGCCCTACATCTGCCTGGCGTCAAGGCTCTGATCGCCGCCAATGACGACCAGCTACGCCGTCACCTGCGGCTCGCCTCGTCGCTTGGCGTCGCGGTCATGCTGACTGAGATCATCCCAGGGCCCGAGAGCGCGTTCTGCTCTTATTACTCATACCTCGACGAACACGGTGAGCCGCTCTTTCACTACACCCGCCACAAGCTTCGCCAGCATCCGCTTCCGTTTGGCGTTGCGTGCTACGCAACCAACGATGCGCAACCTGAGGCGGAGCGAATCGGGCTCCGGTTCCTCCAGGGCGTCGGACTACGCGGCCTCGGCAACGTGGAGTTCAAGCGCGACACGCGCGACGGCCGCCTGAAGCTGATCGAGTGCAACTCGCGGTTCACTGCGGCCGATCGGCACCTATGGCTGTGTGGCCTCGATCTTCCGCTGTTCGTCTATAACCGACTCGTGGGGCAGCCTCTTCCGCGCATGGAGACGCGGCGGTTCGGCGTCCGGTTTTGGCATCCGCTCCAGGACGCGCACACCTTCATGATTGCCCGCCGGCGGGGCGCGCTCAACCTCCGCGCGTGGCTTCGCAGCCTCGCGCATCGCCAGCACTTCCCAGTAGCCGACATCCGCGATCCGATGCCGACCGTCGGGTACCACGGCCAGCTTCTGGCCCGCCGGGCTATCGAAGCGGTGTCCCGACGGCCGCGCGACTGAGGCTCGGGTCCTGGTTGGTACCGGACCGCCACATAAAGAGAATCAGATGCCCGGCCCCGCGTATGGATCACGGGCGCCAGTCCGTATTAGGCGACAGATCCTGCGCGCCCGCGCGACAAGGGGACAGCGTGCCGATCGTTCTTGCTCGAACAAACGCGACGCGTGGCATCGCCGCGCCTTAAGGAGCCGACTAGCGTGGACGTCTTCGACTTTGACCCCGCGGACTATCGAGAGACCTTCGAGCGGCAGGGATGGGTTCACATTCCGGGGGGTGTCGATCCGAGGTTCTTGGAGACCATGCGTCGATTCATCTCCGACTCGTTCGACGACGGGCGGATCGCTTCCCGGTCGATGCCCGGCAAGAAGGAGCAGTCGTTGTTCGAGTTTCCGACGGGCCTCGACTACCAGAGCGAGCTCTTTGACGTCGTCAGCGCGCTGACCGGCCTCGAGCGTACGACGATGACGTTGTCCGAGCGCCACATCAACGGCTACGACTCTCACGCCAATCCCGAGCCTGCGCCGCATAAGGATCGCTACGCCTCACAAGTCTCGGTCGGCCTCTCGGTGCAGATTCCGGCTGAATCGCAGCTCGTCATCTATCCGTTCGAACACCTTGAGCTCAACCCGTTCAACACGGCTGCTGAGCTCTACGACAGTCTCTCGGCCGACGAGAAGCCCGAGATCGTGATGCGCTCGGCTCGGCAAGTCGTGATCGACGATCAACCTGGGGACGTCGTGGCCTTTCACGGCAACAGGATCTGGCACCTCCGCCGCAACTCGGCAAATTCGTACAACCTATACCTGAAGTTCAACGACTTCGACTGCGACCCGCTCGGTGAGGACGCCACGACGCCGGGTCGCCGAGAGGCCACGCTGACGGCGCTCGAGCGTGACGACATCGGAGACCTGTTCCCCGTCGCGTCCCGGCGACTTGACTCGGTGGCCAGGATCCACGCGAGGCACGAGTGGATGGAGACGTCCGTGCGGGCAAAGCTGTTCGGCTTGGACGAGGTGCCGCTGACGTCATCCCAGTTCGATGTCCTCCGATCGCTTACCGGCCGGCGGGACGTCGATTCGCTGCCCGATGCCCTCACGGCGGAGCGGGGAACAGACGTCCTCGCCGCCATCCGTTCGATGGCGCGAGCCGGGGTCGTGGACCTACTGAGCGCTCCGCTCGGCACGGATCCGAAGCATCTGAGCGTCCACGGCGCAGACGTGGTCGCCACGTAGCCTCGGCGCGACGCCGGCGCCACTAAGCCGGGTGAGCCCTGACCAGGGTCCCGCGGCTCGCGCTGAGCGCGTCAGCGGCTCTTGCCGAGTCCTCGAGTAAGGCTCGCAGGATCGGCACCAGAACCGGCACCCGGCGAGCAGGGTCGCGAACGTCGTAGTGGTAATGCAACCCCGGCGTGGCGTTGACCTCGAGGATGACGCCGCCGGCTTCAGACAGGGGCTGCCGAAGGTCAGGCGTGATCAGGTCGACGCCGGCCAGCCGTACTCCCAGCAGGCTCACAGCTCGAGCCGCATCGGCGAGGAGGGCGTCGCTCACCTCCTCGCGGACGCTCTGGTTGAACTTTGGACCATTGGAGTTGACGACGGTCTTGACAACAACCGATTCTCCCGCAGCAGGCACCGAGCTCAGCGTGAGCCCGAATCGCTCGAGCGTCAATACGGTGTCCAGATCGGCGACCAGATCCCACGTCTGTGCGCCGCCCGCGGCGGCGTAGCGCCGCTCATTCT
The DNA here is from genome assembly GCA_963767695.1 of uncultured Solirubrobacterales bacterium. GTDB lineage: Bacteria > Actinomycetota > Thermoleophilia > Solirubrobacterales > Solirubrobacteraceae > Palsa-465. The sequence continues at coordinate 40,443 of CAVYFE010000017.1, read as the reverse complement.
CGGCCGCGAACAGATCGCGCACAGAGGACTGGCCATCGCCGACCAGCTGTGGCGGATCGCGACGCACAACGTCGAGGAGCTGGCCGTCCAAGAACAAGAAACGGTAGTTGGCGCCTGGAATCTGGCGCTCGATCAGCAGCGTTCTTGATAGCCGCCGCGCTCTGAGCCGTGCCCGGCGAAGGTGTTCCGGAATTTCGATGCCGCCGGTGGTCACCATCCCGCCCTCGCGGTCGACCGGCTTTACGACGCACGGACCAGCCTGGCGTGAGAGGAACTCCAGCGCGGGCGCGAGGTCGTCGGCGTGAAAGAGCGCGTGCTCGGGCACCGGCAGCCCGTCTGCCGTAAGGATCCGGTGGACCAGCAGCTTGTCGAGGGTGAGCTTGAGCGTGACGACGTTGTCGAGGGGCACCCAGTGGTTCCACACGACGACCCTGTTCCCGCCGTCGTTCAGCTCGACGAAGCCGCGCGACAGGTCAAGTGCCTCCGCGCCGAGCTGGCACGCCGCCTCAGACCAGCGCTCCACGTAGCCCGCACGCCGGCCATCCGACGGCAATGACCGGGCGGCGCGTCTGTGGCGCTGTTCTCGCAGCGCGTAACGCAGACCAATCGAGCGCAGAAGATCGAGCCGTGGAGCCACGGCGCGTCCCGGGGAGCCGGCACGCCCGAGGGCGTCCAACGCCACATTCGTCAAAGGAGCCATATCAGGGGGTTTGTCAGCGCTTTGGCGAGCGTCCCGCGGCGCCGGGCAGCCAACGTCGGACCCCCTCATCATACCCCGCGCCTGGTTGCGATCCACGTTCGCGGGGCCCGACCGAACACGATTGTCATGGTCTTCGTGAGGGCGACGACGGGCCGCTCCGTCGGCGCACGAGGGACTGAGCTGCGGATTCCACGAGCCGGCACCTCTGCAGACCCGAGACATCGTCAGCAAAATGACAACAGCGGCGCTCTCTCACGGGGTGGTGGCCGATGGGAACGGGGTTGCGGTTCGTAGATGTGTGTGGGAGAAGGAGCCGCGTCGTGGGGCTGGAGTCGGGTATCTGTCAGGGAATGGATCCGAAAAAGTCGATAACGTGGGCTGGGACCGGCGCCGCTAGACTGCGTGGCCGTCGTACGTTCGCGGTGTGCCGCCACGGACGACGCCTCACCTCGACTCAACCTGTGGTCAGCCTGCCTCGGTGACTTCCGTCATTAGCCGACTAAGCCGCTCGCCCACAGACGCCCTCGCCCCGGCGGGAATTCTGCTCATTGCGCTCGGCGTCGGCGTCTTCACGGGGCATAGCCCGATGCTCGGGGTCGCGCTGGCGGCGGCGCTCGTGTTCGGACTGATCGTGATGTCCGACCTCGCGGTAGGGCTGTGTCTCTTCCTTCTCATCACGTTCGTCGACGCCATCAGTCGCAATCAGGACTTGAGTCTTACCAAGGGGGCCGGCGCGGTGCTCGCCGGTTCTTGGCTGGCCATGGTCGCCACGCGGAGAGGAGCTCGGCCGAGCCTCGCGTCGCAATCACCGTGGCTGGTCGGAGTAGTGATTGCGTTCCTGGTGTGGTCTGGCATGAGCGCGTTCTGGGCGGAGAGTCCCGGCTCCGCAGCAAGGTCCACATTCCGCTTCGCGCTGGACGCGATGCTCATCCCAATCGCGTTTTGGGCCATCCGGGAGCGCAAGCAGGTCGTATGGATCTTTGGCGTGTTCGTCCTGGGGGCCCTGCTCTCGGTCCTGTGGGGGCTCACAGAGGGGAAGGTGGCCGGCGGAGCGGCCGCCGCCCAGGTGGGGCGGCTGTCCGGCGCGAACGTCGAGGCCAACGTGCTGGCGACGTTGCTGGTCGTCTCCACGATCTTCGCGAGCGCGCTCGCGGTTGTCCGTAGGAGGGCGCCCCTGGCGCGCACGCTGGCCGTACTGGCCGCAATCGCGGCGATGGCGGCATTCTTCGGCACCTTCTCGCGCGGAGGGATGGTGGCGCTGGGGGTCGTGATCCTCGCCGGCTGCGTCTACGCTGGCAAATCGCGTCCCGCCTTCGTGGCGCTCGTGATCAGCGTAGTGCTCGTCGGCTCGGTATTTCTGCACGACACGACCTCGGGCGCTGTGCAGCGACTGACCAGCACGAGCACCAGCGGCCGAGCCGACATATGGAAAGTCGGCTTGCGCATGGTGAAAGCCAACCCGGTGGTTGGGGTCGGTTCGGGCAACTACATGATCGCCGAACCGCATTACCTCCTGGTTGCACCTGGAGAGATCAAGGCCACCGACTTCATCATCGACAACCCATACCCCGCGCATAACATCTACCTGGAGGTCCTGGCCGAGATGGGCGTCATCGGACTCGCGCTGTTCCTGTCGGTAATTGTGCTGTCGATCCGCGCGGCGGTGAAAGCGGTGAAGCTGTTCAACGCGCGGGGCGATCGATCACTGGAAATCCTCGGGCGCGCGCTCGTCCTGGCCATCGTGGGCATCCTCGCCGCCGACTTCTTTGTCTCGGATCAGTACAGCAAGCAGCTTTGGCTGCTCCTCGCGATGGGTCCGGTGCTGTTGGCGCTCGCGCGGCGCTCACCCGGCGCGGAGGCTGATGCACAACCGAGCCTGAGGCCCCCCGCAGCACTTGTCCCGTTCGATACCGGGCCTTGGAGATGAAAGCCGGCTGGGGATCGCGCTCGCGAATCAGGCGCGGGCAAGAGCCGGACTCGATCGCCAAGAACACGGCGGCGTCGTTAGCCGCTCAGCTGACCACTGCATCTCTGACTGCGCTCCTGACCCTGTTCCTGGTCCGCGCGCTCGGAGTCAAGGAGTACGGCCTGTTCGCGCTGACGATCGGCATCGGCGCGGTCACGCTCGCGTTCGCGGACATGGGAATCTCCTTTTCCACCGCGCGTTTCGTCGCTGAGCATCGCGGGCGCGACAGCGAGCTGCGCGCGCTCGTCGCGGACGCGCTCAAGTTGAAGATCGTCGTCACCGGCCTCGTGTGCGCGCTGCTCGCAGCGCTGGCGTCGGTTATAGCCGGCATCTATCGGGATCCAGACCTCGTCTGGCCGCTTCGCGTCATGGCGCTCGCCACGTTCGGACAAAGCACCTATCTCATGCTGCTTGGAGTCTCGACCGCTCGTGGGCGATCCATCGTCAACGTCCGGTTCGTGGCCGCCGAAAGCCTGCTGGAAGTCTCGGCGAGCATCGCGCTGGTGCTCGCCGGTGCGGGGGCGGTCGGCGCCGTGTTCGGCCGGGCGATCGGGTACGTCCTCGGTGCATTGATTGCGGCATTAGTGGTGCTGCGAGTCACCGGAGAAGGACCGGTGCGGCTTCTGTCCTTTCCGCGACGGGAGACGGTCCGTCGCGTCAGCGGCTACGCGGGCGCAGTTTTCGCAATCGACGCCTCGTACACGATGACGGCCTCGCTGAGCGTGCTGATTCTCGGCGCCTACGCGGGATCAGCCGCAAGCGGCATTTACCAGGCCCCTGCCAAGCTGATCACGTTGATCGTATACGTCGGCGCATCGGTGTCTAACGGAGTCGGGCCGCGACTGGCGAGGAGTCCGGGACGCGAGCCCGAGGTGGGGGCGCTCCAAGGCGCGCTGCGGGGTCTAATCGGCTTTCAGTGCCTGATGCTGGCACCGGCAGTCGTCTGGGCACAGCCGATCACTCGCGTGCTGCTCGGCCCAGGCTACTCACGATCGGCGGATGTGCTGACCGCTCTGGCGCCCTACATCTTCTTCTCCGGACTCGCGCCGCTGGTCACCAGCAGCGTCAACTACATGGGCGAAGCACAGCGCCGCATTCCGATCGCGCTGGCGACGCTGGCGCTCTCCGCCGCCGCTGGCTTTGTCCTCATTCCGAGGCATGGCCTCATCGGCGCAGCGATCGCGACCGACATCGCGTACGGGTTCTACACGCTCGCTCATATTTGGCTCTGCCGCGGGCTACTCAAGCTGCGCATGGGGATTCTCGTCTGGTCGCTGGCGTGCGGCCTCACCGCGGCCGCAGCGATGGGAATCGTGCTTGCGGGCGTGGGAACCAACCATCTCACAGCCTTCGAGTTCATCGGTGGGGGGTGCGCCGGCGTCGCCACCTACGTGTCGATGCTGATCTTCACGCGCGAAATCCGCGGTGCCCACATTGCTCGCGCGGCCGCAACGTTGCGCGCACTGCTCGCTCGACAGCGCGTCGCGACGGGACCACGTCGGTCACCGAAGCCGGCGATGCTGCCGCTGCACGCGGGTGTCGGCGCGACGACGCGAATCGCCGGGTTCGTGTCGGACGACGCGACACCCGGCGTCTTGCGGAGGGTTCGCCCTCGCATCAGCGCGGCGCAAGCACCGCCCGCGCCGATCGTCGCGGCGCAAGCACCGCCGGCGCCGATCGGTCCGGCGCAAGCACCGCCGGCGCCCATCGGCGCGGCGGAAGCACTGCGCCGGCGACGGAGTCGTAGCTTGGGCCGCCGCCGCAGTCGGGTCGCCGAGCGTATGTGGGCGTCGGCTGTGGCGGCCGAAGCTGCGGATGTGACGCCAATCGACCGATCTGCGTCCATCTGCGACGAGTCTCCGATCGAGGTTCGCGACGGGTCGGTGATGGAGGTTCTGGGTCTCAGGCCGGACAGGCCGCGGGTCCGCGATCGACTGGCTGCCGGCGCGGACATGACCCTTAGCAAGCTCCGTGGGGTCATTCACGGCCGGCTCGGCCGCCCCGCAGCCGCGCGTCCGCCGGCCGCTCTTCGGCCGGACCTCCTCGCCGACGACGTCCCGGCGGAAGGTCGATCGTCGGCCGCGAGACCGCCGGCGTGGGTTGAAGGATGGATGTTCGAGTCTGCCCCGATCGTCGAGCCGATCCGAGCACGCACGCCGCCAGGAGCCAAGCCACTTGACTTGCGCGGGCAGGCGTTCGATGCCGAAGCCATGCCCTCCGCCGGCGGGTCCGGTGAGGCACACGCCGGCAAGGGAGGGCGGCCGCTGGCGGCAGAGCCGCCAGAGTGGCTGTTCGAAACGAGGCCGGAGCGCCGAGTCGAGGCGACGGACCCGGTCGACGTGACGGACCCGGTCGAGGTGACGGGCCCGGTCGAGGCGACGGACCCGGTCGACGTGACGGACCCGGTCGAGGTGACGGGCCCGGTCGACGTGACGGACCCGGTCGACGTGGACGAGACGCCGCGTCAGTCGAAGGCCGCCCGCTCTTCCGGCGACGCCGCCCCGGAGTCAGGATCCACGGATCTCGTCTATCAGATCACTTGGCGACTGGAGGATGACGCGGGCGTGTTCGAGCTGTGCCCGGCCGAGCCTGTCGCACGCCGAGGCGGCCGCGTCTGGCGAAGCGCCCGTGACCGAGCGCTCGCCGGCCGTCCCATGGGGATGGCGCATGGCGCCCGCCCCGATACCTGAAGCGCGGCGCGCGCACGACGCGCTCGTGGACAGGCTGCTGTCAGCAGGGTGGCAACGAGCCGGCGTGGGCGATACGTGGTTTGCCCATCGCTTCCGCTCGCCTGACCGACAGCCTCCGCGTGGCGCATGACGTTACCCGACGGGCGGATCTCGAGCCGCCGAAGCTGCGTCATTCCACTCCCACCCCTGCCGCTCTCAGACTGAGCTCGGCAGTGATAATCCGGCTGAGCAGGACGGAATCCCGAAAGTCAGGGCGGCTGGCGGCTGCCAACATCTCGGCGAGCCGCGCAGGGTCATAGACGGCTAGCGAGCGCCAGCTGTCGACGTCGGAGCCGACGTATGCCACAACGGCCGCGCGAACCTTTGCGGCATCGTCGTCAAGCCCAGGCGGGCGCCGGAAGCTTTTCCCCAGTAGACGTTGAGCAGCCTTGTCGAGACCCTTAACGCCTAAGCGAGCGTAATAAGGAGCGAATGCGGTGAGGTTGTCGAGGCGAGGCGGCTGAGCTGGACCGCCCTTCGCCGTCGGTATCGCCGCGATCCTCGGGTCCAAGCGGTCGATCAGGCGCCGGTAGAAGCGGTGGCCGAAGCGATAACGCGGGTTGGTCGAAAACGCCGCTGTGAAGCTGGCCCGCGTGTAGAACGGGAGCAGCACATCGATGCGAGCCGCCTCCGCTGACGCGAACGCCCCGAAGTGCCCCGTGCTCTTGTGCATGTAGAGCGCGTCGGCCTGGACGGCGCGCGGCTCGTCAAGATACGGCTCGATCACCGGCTCCATGCGCGCGCGCAGGTCCGCGACGACCTCTGGCCTGGGATCTTGGGCGAACACTCGGACGGAAACCGCTCGTAGCATGCGGGTACGTACCCACGAGTCGAGATTGGTGCGACCGGAGCGTCCAGAACGTCCGTATTCGTGCTGCCAAGCGTAGCTCCAGTAATGCTCGCCGCCGCCGCCGTTTAGAAGTCCGTGCGCGCGCTTAGCCTTCAACTCGTGACCCCACAGCACGCCGGCGAGCTGTTGTGCGTCTAGGGCGGCGTCGCCCCAGCCGACGGCCTCGGGAAACCGGCTCGGAAGTATCTGCTCCCAATGCTGCGGCAGCCAAAGCCGCGACCACTCCCACCCTGCTGTTTGGGCAATTCGTTGAGCGAGACACACGTCCTCCTCGCCCTCCTTGCCGTTGGTGCTCGTGATGAAGGAAAGCCCCGCCTTCCGTGCCAGCAGGGCGAGGATCCGCGTGTCGTAGCCTCCGGTGAGGTCACACCAGAGGACGTCGTGCCCGGTGCCGGCCGTGCGGACGGCTTCGACAGCCGGCTCGAGGCAGCGATCGACGCTCGCCGCGACGCCGAGACGCCGAACCGTGTGATCGACTTGGGCACGCCAATACGTCGATCGCCGGGGTCCGTCTAGCCCGAAGTCGATTTGGATCCCGCCCCCGACGCGCTCGATCCCGTCCCAGCTCGTCCGGGTCCCGCAGTGGTAACCGGCGAGCAGGAACGTGTGCAGTCCGAGGCGGCTAGCAGCGAAGTGGAGGTGACGTGCGAGCGCGAGCGCGCTGGTGGCGATGTAGCTCAGTCCATCGCGTTCGGTGACGAAGACGGCGAACATCCCAAAGGGATCCGAGGCGAGCGTGACGGTATTAGCCTCAGCGTCGTGACGCAGCATGGCGAACTGCCCCTCGACGTCGTCGAGGTGTGCGTCGAGGAGGGGCCCCGAGTAGTGGGGCGCTCCTGCGCTGAGCGCCCAAGAATCTCCGCGCCGGTGGATCTTCGCCCCCGGACCGTCCGCCCTTGTGAACGCGACGGCCCCGACCCTGTCGCCGGCGCCCACGAACTCGGCGACCCCCCCGCGCACCGCAATGTAGGAGCTAGCGAACGCATCGAGGTCGCTCGTGGAGACTGAGCGGTTGGGTCGAGTGGCAATAATAGAGACGAAGCCGCTCATAAGGTTTCCGGATGCCTCGTCGGGGGCACCGCCCCGTCCCCGGCAATATACGTGAGCGCATCTCTCTGATGTCCGCTAGTCGCTCGCTCATCGCGGAGAGCGTGCGACAACTGCGTCCGCCAACGGCCGACGCGTTGTGCTCACCCTCCAACAGAAGCGCGACTTGAAACCCGCCCCTATTTGAGCCCTTAAGCATACGGTCAAGCTTGGACGCTTACGATGCGGCTGACAAGCTATGCTTCCGGCAGAACCCCCCTTCTGCGGTTTGCCTTTCGGGCGATGGCACAGCACGCTACCGAGCTAAGAGATCTCGACGCTTCGTACGCGGCAGTCACTCTGATGGATCAGTGGCTTCCCAAGGTGTTCGCGCGTCTGCGTCCGTGGCTCCAACTCAGCGCTGGTGACCGCGTGCTCGATGTCGGTGCTGCGCAGGGAGTCACAGTGACGGCGTTCCGCCGAGCCGGGTTCGACGCTTACGGCGTAGAGCCCTTTACCACGGCGCGGGAGGTAGCCAAGCAACTCGAGGAGCGCACGGGTGTCCCTATCGACATCCGTAATTCATATGCCGAGCACCTTCCTTTTGAAGACAACTCATTTCGATACGTCCATGCGATTTCGTTGCTTGAGCATGTGGATGATCCTAAGCAGGTACTCCGGGAGGCTTATCGGGTGCTCGAGCCGGGCGGAGGCATCTATTTCAAGACTGGCGGCGTGCTCAATCCTTTTCGTCAGGGCGAAATTGACGGTTTCCCATTGTTTCCATGGTACCCTCGACCGGTCCAAAAGCGAATCATGTATTGGGCGCGAGACCACCGGCCTCACCTTGTCGGCCATACGCCACGGCCGGCTATCCACTTTTTCCACCACCGCGAGGTTCGCCGCTGGCTTCGTGAGGTCGGCTACAGCCTAATCGTAGACCGGTGGGCCATGCACTCTGCGTCGGGTGAACATTCAGGACTTCAGGCCTCGCTGGTGCACCTGGCCAACAAGAACCGCCTCATGCGGTTCGCCGGCAATGTCTTCATGGGCGGCATTGAATACTTCGCCATTAAATAGTTGCTCGGGAGGGTTCCCCCAAAGCTGCCACGCGCAGCGCGACGTCAGACGCAAGACCCAGTAGCGCCCGCGATGAAACGTCGGGCCCCGCGACCGGGACCCTACCGGCGACCGGCAGCCGCACGGGCCGCTCGGAATCGCGCTGATCGCGAGTGAGCCGACTGCACCTGCAGCGCCGCGGCGTTGAAGCTGCTCGCGGCGCGGATGTCGTCGTAATAGATCACATCGGTGGTGGTGAATTTCCCGTTGCGATAGATGCCGAGACGCATGTTGGCATGGCAGCCCTGGCAGCCGAGCGTGGCGAAGTGCGCGCGCCGAGCGCCTCGGCCGGCCGGACCGTTGAGCGTCTGCAGGGTATAAGCGCTGCTGCCGGGCTTCTTGAGCCAGATCTCCTCAAAGCCTCGTGACGGGGCCGAAGAATAGTGGCGGTGCACGATGAACTGATACCAGGCGCCTTTGACCGGGTCTAGCAGCCACCAGTAGTTGTTCTCGTTCCCAGACGAGTTGCAGTTATGACCGCTCATCTCGAGTGCCGGCGTGCCGGCCCGCACCACGTCCCCGGACCTGGTGCTGATGCTTACCAGCCCGAAACCCCCGTTGGAGCAGTCGCCTTTCTCGGAGGTGGGCCAGGAAAAGAGCGCTCGCCACGGGTTTGAGAAGTTCCCGCCGATCGTGGTTGTGCGACCGATGTACATCGCCACGTGGTAGTACACGTCGGCACCCTCAGTCCAGCATCCCTGACCACCGCACGCGTCGTCCGCCTCACGCAGCGACATGCGGTTGGTTCCGTCGGTCCAGATGTCCCTGGGCGTCAGCCGGAAACGCGCGGAGTGCGTGCTGTTGAACGCCGGGCGCGTCGGAAACGTGATCTCGCTCAACGGCCGCCCGAGGACGTCGGTGTACTGCGAGGCATTTCCGGTGGAGAAGTTTCCGCACCACAGCACGCCCGCGATTGCGCAACTACCGCCAGCGCGTCGAGGCGACGCAGAAGCGGTCATAGGCAGTACTAGCGCAGCCGCCAACAGCGCCAACAGCCACTTACCGATTGCCGCTGATGCCATAGCTCTTATTGCGGGATCCGGTCGGGATCGAGCCCTCCGTCGGCGAGTGTCAAGAGCGGACGCGCGATTCGGGCGCCGACGTGCCCCCAAGTGTGCATGGCGAGCACCTTCGCGTGGCCCTCGCGGCCAAGCGCGGCTGCGCGGTCGGGCTCGGACAGGACCCTGACCAGCGCTTCCGCGAGCGCGCCGGCGTCGCCAGGCGGAACAAGCACTCCCGTCTGACCGTCGGCGACCATTTCCGGGATCGCGCAGCAGTTGCTCGCGACCACGGGGAGGCCGTTCCCCATCGCCTCCAGCAAGACGAGCCCGAACGGTTCGAACAGCGATGGCAACACGAAGACACTTGCCTCCCGGTAGAGCTCTGCCGCCCGCGCTTCACTCACGCGACCGAGCCAGCGCACGTTGCGGGCGCGGGCCGGAATGGGCGACTTCGGGCCCGCGATGACAAGCTCGGCATCGGGTAGCTTGCGCTCGACCTTGGCCCACGCCTCGAGCAGTGTCAGTCCGCCCTTTCGCCGGAGGTTATAGCCAACGAACAGGGCTCGCGGTCGGTGTCCCGAGCGATCGGGCACGGCTGGCAGGACGCTGTTGGATCCGCCACCCGATACGACCACGCGTTCCGGCGAGCAGCCGTAGTCTTCGATGAACGACCGGCGCACGAATTCGCTGTAGGTGAACACGAACAGCGCGCCGCGCGCGACGCTCCGTTCGAGTGCCTGCCACCGGCGGGCGCGATCGCGCGATAGGTCGCGCGCCGTGGGATCGTGACGCTCCATTAGAGCATTGTTGCTGTCGGTGCAGATGGCATACGGCCGCGCGTGTAGGCCCGGCGAGTGGAGCGTCTGCAACTGGAGAAGCACGTCATACTCGCCGTCGCGCGCCCGCAGACGAGGCTCGAGCAATAAGCTGCGGGTGCGGAAGCGCGTCGTCCTCCAGGCAACGCTGAGCGTTACGTGGTCCCGGCTCGCGCGTGCCGCGACGCGGGCCGCGAGCAGGCCGGGAGACCGGGGGGTGCGAACAACGTCCACCACTTCCACGTGCTCGGCAAGACCGCGAAAGACGCCTCCCCACCGACGATTGGACGTCGCGCTACGCCACCCGGTCATGTCGTCGACGCACACTCCGAGGACTCGCACCGCCAGATCTTCGCATGTAACAGCACGTGCCGGAGCGCGGATCGTCGTCGAACGCTTGACTCAGTGGCGACGAGCGAGTCGCCCAGCCGTGGCGGCTGCGCGACGAGCCGGCGGCGCCACGCTCCGCCACGCCGCGTCGACGGGTGGGGTGGCGCGTCGCCAGGCCCTGATGCGAACGCGGGCCGCGGTGTCCTTCCGGGCCACGACAACGCGCGGCCACTGCAGGGGCAATGGAGGTCTCGAACCGACCGCAACGGTCGTGGCCAGCGCATATCCGGCCTGTCGTGTCGCCGTCACGACCCGCGAATCATGATCGCCGTATGGGTAGGCGATCGAATAGCAGGACTCTTTCATCTCCGACTCACACTTCTCCCGTGAGACCCGCAGCTCACGCATCAATGAAGCGTCGTCCAGGGTGGTCAGCCGGGGATGCGAGTCGGTGTGGGAGCCGATCTCCCAGCCGGCCGCGCGCAGCACGCGAAGCTCATCCCACGACAAGCACGTCAGCTCATGCTCGTGCGACGTCCGGAGCCAGCGATCATACCCGTCCCAACCCATTAGTTGGTTGCTATCGGGGTACGCCGTAGGTACATATACGGTGCCAGGGAGCCCAAGCCGCTCGAGGATCGGGAAGGCGAGGGTGAGCACGGACCGGAAGGCGTCATCAAACGTGACGACGAGCATGCGTTCGTGACCTGGCGCCGTGAGCGCGTCGCGTAGCGTTGCTCCGCGGTACCCCCGGCGGACGAAATGTGATAGTTGCGCCTCGAGGTTCGTCGGAGTGACCGTGACCAACGCCGGCCAGCTCTCGCTGATGCCGTGATAGCAGAGCACGACGATGTCCTTCGGGATCAGGCAAGCTGCGCCAGGGCCGGCGCTCGCGACCTGAACCGGCCCGGAACGGTCCCCGAGGGGCAATGTGCCGCTCATCCCCCTGCTGTCCTTCCCGCTTTCATCACCAACCATCCAGGACGATCGTATCGCGCATCGAGACCGCCTTACTAGTTTGGAGTGTCAAATTGTTCCCGACGCGCTGGTACAATTGACACCTGGCTTCCTTCCCCTCGCCTAATGGCATGGTTGACGCCGTGCCGTCGGATGCTTCGCCCATCGAGTGGGTGAGGAAGCGGCGCGTCATGATGCTCGTCAACGGCATGCGCCGGGGAGGCGGGGCAGAGCGTGCGATGGTGGCCCTCGCGACTCACCTGCCTCACGAACGATTCGAGGTAACCGTGGTTACAACGAGGACGGCGACGGGGCCGCTCATCGACACCCTGGCCTCGCATGGCATCCGTGTTGTCTCGCTGAACCGTCGCGGGAGGTTTGATGTCGCGCCCTTCCGGCACCTCGTCGCGATGCTGCGCGAAGAGCGGATCGACGTGCTTCATGCGCACATGTTCGGCTCAAACTTCTGGGGAACGGTACTCGGGCGTCTGGCCGGGGTTCCGGTGGTCGTGGCTCACGAGCACTCGTGGTCCTACGAGGGTCAGCCGATTCGACGATTTCTCGACGGACGAGTTATCGGGCGGTTCTCCGACGCGTTTGTGGCGGTGTCCGACCGCGACCGCGAGCGGATGACCTCGATCGAGGGGGTTCCGTCCGAGAAGATCGTCGTGCTTCCCAACCCGTACGTGCGGCGCCCGCGCGACGAGTTGGCGGATGTGCGCCGAGACCTGGGCATCCCCGCCGCGGCTCCGCTCGTGGCCACGGTCGCGGTCTTACGTCCGGAGAAGGCGCTCGAGGTGCTGCTGCAGGCGTTCGCGGAGCTGTCGGCCATGATTCCGGAGGCGATCCTCGCGATCGCAGGCGACGGGCCCTGCCGGGCGGCGCTCGAGCACCAGGCTCGGGAGCTCGGGATCTCCGAACGGGTGCGCTTTCTCGGCTGGTGGCAGGACGTTGGCGGCCTGCTCGAGGCGACGGACGTCGGGGCGATCAGCTCGGACCGCGAGGGCGCGCCGTTGTTCGCACTCGAGTGCATGGCGCATCGGGCGCCGCTCGTGAGCACGGACGTCGGTGACGTCGCACCACTGCTCGGCAACGCGGTCCTCACCGTCCCGCCGCGCGACCCGTCCATGCTGGCGAGTGCTCTGGCCGTCCTGCTGCGCGATCCAGAACGCCGAGCCGCGCAAGCCCGCGCCGCGGCCGCGCGGCTGCCCAGATACGAGATCGACAACGTCGTTGGCGAGTTCAGCGAGCTCTACGACCGCCTTCTCGAAGACGCCCTGAGGCGGCGCAGAAGCAGCCCAAACCCCCTAAAATCTATCCTGGGAAATTGTCCGATTAACGGTGGGAGACGAGTACGGTGACAATGCTCGATGAAGGCTGGGGTGGTTACGGCGAGGGGCGCTCGGGCGATGAGGGATCGCTGAAGCGGTATCTCGACACGATCCGCGAGCGAAAGTGGATCGTGATCCTCGCTGTGGTGATCTGCACGCTCGCCGCGACGGCTTACGCCTTGACGGCGCAGAAGATGTACCAGGCGCAGGCCGACATGCTCGTGACACCGGTCCCCGACGATCAAACTGCGGTCCTCGGTCTCGGGCTCCTCCGCGAGGCGACCGACCCCACGCGGGACGTCACCACGGCCTCTCGCCTGATTGACAACCCTGCCGTTGCGGCCCAGGTCAGCAGCGACCAGCACTTGACCGAATCGCCACAAGCACTATTGCAGCAGATCAGCGTCAATCCTCTGGCGAACAGCAGCATCGTCACGATCATCGCGACGACGCCCAGCCCAGCCAGATCGCTGCTGCTCGCGAACGCCTTCGCGACCGCGGCAGTAGAGGTGCGGACGGCGCAGCTGCACGCCGCGCTCGATCCGGCGATTGCGAACATGCAGCAACAGATCAAAGCGAGCACCGGCGGGGGACCGCCGAACGCCGCCACACAACCGCTGTACCAGCAGCTTGCCGAGATGGAAGGGCTACGCAGTGGCCCCGATCCGACGCTGCGATTCGAGACCGCGGCGACGCTGCCCACGAGCCCGTCGGCGCCGAACAAGAAGCTCGACATCGCCGGTGGCCTCCTCGCGGGACTGATGATCGGCATCGCCGGCGCGTTCGCCCTGAACGCGCTGGACCCACGTCGGACTCGGGAGCCCGGCCTCGGCCTGACGGGGCTGTCGGTGCTGACACGCGTGCCGCTGCTCGGGCGCAGTGGGCGTACGCGCCACGCCTTCGATGAGTCGTTCCGCTCCCTGCGCACGACGCTGCGGTTTGCCGGAGAGGACAATCCGGTCGGCACGGTCGCCGTGACGAGCGCGTCCGAGAAGGAAGGGAAGACCACGACTTCCTTCCAGCTCGCAATGGCGGCGCTCGAGGCCGGCCAGAGTGTTCTCCTGGTGGAGGCCGACCCGTTCCGACCCGGACTACGTCCCCTTCTCGAGCCCTACGGGGAAATCCCAGGTCCCGGTCTGCTCGAGTACCTCTCCGGAATGGCCGACCTCGACGACATCATCGAACGGACGAGCGTGCCGCATCTGATGTTCGTGCCTGCAGGGTCGCGTCAGCCGGCGAGCATCACCAGGCTGCTGGAAGGAGAACGTGGCCGTTCGTTCGTCAACGACCTATCAGGGCTCGCGGACGTCGTCATCCTCGATTGCCCGCCGGTCGGACCGCGCTCGGACGCCGTCCTGATCGCATCGTACGCCGACGCGGTGCTGATGGTGGTCGATCTCCACCGCTCGGACGAGCGAGATGTCCTCGAGACGGTTCGGCGCTTGCGTCGGTCGGGCGCACAGCTGCTCGGGATCGTTCTCAACCGCGACACCTCGGTGGGCGCCACCTACGAGTACCGCGAGCCGGGGGAAAAGGCCCCACGATTCGGTCGGACGTTGTCGTCGCGCCGCTAATTTCTGTAGACGGCGCGCGTCACTGCGCTAATCTGCCACCACGTCCACTGACGGCGTATCGTTCGGAGTCATCGACGTAGCGCTGGTGTCTCGGCGCGAGCCCGTCAGCTAGCCCCGTATGGTGCGGGAAAGAGAGGGATTGCGGTCGCAGTGCCAGACCCGACATCCAGCATCACAGGGTCGTGAGTTTCTTCACGTCTGTCCTAGTGATCGTGCTGGCCTGGGCGCTCCTCTCGGGGATGTGCGGGATCGCCGTCGGCCGCATGATCGACCTAATGCAGGGCGAGGACGAGTTCGACGACCCCCGATGTTGTTGAAGAAGTGACGGGTGTACCGCTGCTCGGTCACAGCGACACCTGACGTTCGCTCGTCCCGGCAAAGACGTTCGGAGCACGCGCCGTCTCGGGCTGAAGCACCTTTCCGAGCCGACGAAGGGCACGAAACAGTCGGCCTTCCACGGTCGTCAGCGGCTGTTCGGTCACGCGCGCGATCTGCGGTGCGGTTAGGTCGGCGCCGAATCGCAAAGCGACGATCTCGCGGTCGCGTGGGCTCAGGACGGCGAGCGCCTGCATCACCTGGTCGCGGTCGGCGATCGCATCCTGGGGCGCGTCGACGCCAACTGTTTCGGCAGCCATGACGCGCTCGAGCGACGCGCGCTCGACCTGCGCGCGGCGATGGTGGTCGCGTAAGCGATTGACGGCGATCGCAAAGAGCCAGGCCGTCTCGCTTCCGCGCCGAGGGTCGAACCGGGCTCGCGCGCGAAAAGCGCGCTCGAACACATCCCCAAGCAGGTCCTCGGCGAGAGCTCGATCGCCGGTGCGGTAGACCAGGAACCCGAACAGGCGCTCGCGATGCTCGACGTACATCCGCTCGAATTCGTCACGGCCGGCGTATGAGTCTGCGCGGCGGAGGCTCATCCGTCAAACGCCCCTCCCTCGACCCGCAACAACCTCTGCCATCCAATGGTCAGCCGACGGCTCATCTCACGCGTACGAGCACAGCAAATGTTCCCTGTCGAGAGCTTCGGCCTGGTGTACAAGGCGCCCACCAGTGCCCCCTGCCGCCCAAGGCGTAGCAGCTAAACCGCTGACCATGCCCGACGGCTTGGCAAAGTATAGGCGCGGATGTCGAGCTTTGGGCGGGTCCTCGCCAGGCGGTAATGTGGATGACATCTCAGACCGGCCCCCAGCTCCCGCGCGTGCGGCGGTTGACTGAGGTGGCAGCGACGATCAGCAGGATGCCGGCCAGGAGAATGGGTATCGCGTCGAGGCCGGTGAATGGGAGATCGTTGCGCGTTTCCGCGTGGTTGAGCGAGAGCTCCGCGGCCGTCGTGGGGGTACCGGCCGGCGGCGCTTGGCCGAGTCTTGACGGATTCGGGCGGCGAGTGCCGGGGCGCGGCCCCGATGTGGCGGTTCCCTGGCCGCGTCCCTGTGTTCTGGCCGTTCCCCGGGCTTGTGGCCGCGATCTGGACGTCCTCCGGGCTGAAGCGCGGCGAGCCGGAGCGCGGCGATGGAAGTTCGGGGCCTGGACGGCGGGTCTTGGCGTCGTGAATCCGCTGGTCGCGAATCCGCCGATGGCCAGGCCTGTACCTGCGGTCATGAGGACCAGCCCGAGTGCAAGGCAGATCACCACGCCCAGGCGCGAACCCCGGCGCGGCGACCGGGGCGGAGAGCGAAACCTATGCAGCCTCCGGTCAACCCGTCCGAGTTCGTCGAACGTGAGCGCGGGGCGCTCACGCCTCAGGAGCTCGACAACCGCAGCGACATCAGCTTCCTGCTCGAAATCTATGCCGTCCACGTAGAGAGCTACGCATGCCATGCCCATTTCCTTTGATCTGCATGAGACTTTGTGACCGCTGCCGCCGCGGCACGACGGGCAACAGGCACAGCCCCGGGCTCGCGCAGCTCGTCAGCCGGCGACGGGCTGCTAACGGCTCGACCGAGGCAACGGCAGTGGCGCCAACCTCGCGAAGCGGCGCCACGCCCTGGGGCCGCCCCTGCTGAATGCCCGTACCGCGGCCCGGGTCAGTGGCGAAGTCGGATATCTGGCCAGCGCGGCGAGCGACGACGGGCGCGGGTCAAGTCCCGCCACCGCGCGGATCAGGGCGTCTGAGTAGCGAAGCTCCCAGTTCTGGGGATCGCGATCCTCGGCCGCCGTGATCGCGCTCAGCGCCAGCCCGTACTGGCCTGCTCCGGCCTCGCAGTAACTGATTACCTCGAATGGATCCGAGCGAGAGGCCAGCGCGGCGTTCGACGCGAGGGCGGCGCGCTGCGCGGTTACGCAGTCCCCGCGTTCAAAGGCTGAAACGGCCTTGATTATCTGGGTTTGAGAGCGCCAGACCGCCACTGGCGTGAGCGTCAGGAGCAGGCATCCCAGCCCGATCGAGAACCGGAGGCGTGGCTGCGTCTCGCGGCGGGCTCGGTCGAGCGGCGCCGCCAGCGCAAGGGCGCCGGCGGCGAAGAACCAGGCGGTGATCGCCGGCATCTGCCAATCCCAGTCCACGCCGGCGTGCACTGCCCACATCACGCTCCCGACGAGGAGCGGCGCCCACGCCTCGCGCTCAGTCCCTCGGGCTCGGCGCGCGAGCGCCACGAGCATCGAGGCGATGATCACGATCAGCAGACCACCGCCGATGATGCCGAGCTCGCCGAGCTCCTCGATGTACAGAGAATGCGCGTTGAGAACGCGGCGGAACGACGGCGCATGTCGGGTCCAGAGCGTCGCGTAGGTTCCCGCACCGGTCCCGTCAAGCGGGTGGCGGAGAAACCCGTCGTTCCACGCGACCCGCCACTCGTCGATCCTCCCGTTGCTACCGAGCTGAGTCAGCCGCTGGCTGGCGGGGAGGGTGCCGCTGACCCCCTGGGTCTCTGGGGCCACGAATTTGTGCACCGCGGTGCGCACTGCTCTCGGACCCCCTAGCGTCAGGAACGCCAACACCAGCAGTGCAGCTGCGGCTCCGAGCGCCGCACGGAACTGGC
This sequence comes from uncultured Solirubrobacterales bacterium, assembly GCA_963767695.1. Lineage (GTDB taxonomy): Bacteria > Actinomycetota > Thermoleophilia > Solirubrobacterales > Solirubrobacteraceae > Palsa-465. Next base: position 23,067 of record CAVYFE010000017.1, on the reverse strand, counting down.
TGCGCGTCCACGGAGCGCTAGCGCCGGCCAGCCTCGTATCGAGCCGCAGGAGGGCTATTCGTAGCGCCGCGGCCCCGAGCGCCACCGACAGGAGCAGAACCGCGGCCCGATGTCCGGTGTTGACGGCGCTCGCCCCCGGCTTTTGGACGTTGAGTCCGGTGACGCCGAGCGCGACGATCACGGACAGGGTGATCGAGGGGACGAGAGTGGCGACACCCCCGGGCGTCGCCCAGGAGCGCATCGTGACGACGGCCAGCACCAATCCAAGCGCTGCGACGCCCGCGGCGCCGCGCGAGACGGTGAAGATGAGGGTTGCGGCGGATAACGGGGCCGCCATCGCCGCAAGGACTCGCACGCGCGCCGGCTCGATCGAGCTGCAGGTGAGGCTCGAGCTCCACACAAGGCCGAGCGCCGCGATCAGCCCTGCAGCGTTCCAGTAGCTGGTGGGCCACGAGAGCCGCTCTCGTGCGACATCGCTGGCGAGCGGCAGGAGATTAGGAAGTAGCCACGTCGCGGCAGCCGCCACGCTGATGCCCACGCTGACGACGGTCAGGCCGTAGAGAAGGAGGCGTGCCCGCATGGCCGAGCGGCCGAGCACGCCGATCAGCACGAAGACGACGACGTACAGCAGCGTGCGGTTGTACTCAAACGTCGCCCGCGCCGACGCTCCCGACCAGGAACCGGAAACCAGCGTCCAGGTCGCGAACCCGATCAACGCGACGGCGATCATGCTGAGACCCACGCTCACGCCGGAGAAGGCTGCCGGCGAAGCCACCGCGCGGACGATGAAGATGAGGATGACCGCAATCGCGGCGACGCTGACCGAGTCGGGAAAGAACCCGCCCGACGCGAGCCCCAGCCCCAGAAACAAGCCCGCCGGAACGAGCAGGACGACGGCCACGCCAAGCCGGGGGATTTGATGCTCCATCGCCGGCGCAAGCGTAAAGTACGACCTGCGGCTTGGCGCCGCTTGACCGACTGCAATTCGCGGCCTCGGTCAGCGGACCGACAGGTCCGCCTAGAAGCCCGCGGCGCCTCGCAGCCTGGCTTTCATCCGTAAGGAACTGGGTCCTCGGTTCGTAGGATCGGGTGTGGCACGGCAAAACCTCCGAATCGGAGGCCATCGCGCCCGACCGGTCGGCTCGCTTCTCGCGGTGAGCGTCTGCCTGGCCGTGGGACTGCTGCTGGTTACGAGCGGGTTGGCCCTAGGAATCTCGGGATTCGCGGCCAATGAGCCCGCGGTCGACGCCCAGTATCCCGACGCGGTCGGTGCAAAGCTGGGTCCGAAATCTGTCGTATCGAGCCTCGTTGACATCGACCGCGTGACCGTCCAGGCCAAGCGGAAGGACCCGGCGCGATGGCACGCGATTCAGCGCGAGATCATCCGTAAGACCACACGCGCCTTGACGAGCGCCGCCGGCCTCGCGCCACGCGAGACGGGCTCAATTGTCCTCCTGATCGCCGGCATAGCTGTGATATTGGTGGGCGTCATCCTGCGGTGGCGCAGAGGCGTCACGGAAATTTCGTGAGCGCTCCGCGGCCCCACACCCGATCCGGACGACACTCGGGCGTGATCGTGCTCGTCGCTCTCACGGCGCGGTGTCAGTCGGCTGACGTCGCCACGTCGAATTCACGCTCGGGCGTACGGATCACGGTCGCCAGTCCGTAAACGGTGGTAGGCCCTGGCGCAATAATGATGAGAGGGGAGTCCTGATGGTCGGAAAGCCGAAGTCTGCCGAGATGCATCCCGGACCCGGTTTCCGGATCCGAACCGATTGGGAGCGTCCGGACCCTCAGGTCGTGGCCGCGCTCGGCGCGTTCGAGACCCCTGTGATTTCGGACCTCATGAACCGGCTCTACAGCATGGCGACGGCGATCAAGCCGTTGACCAGCCCGGATCTGCAGCTCGTCGGGCCCGCGCTGACGGTAAAGGTCTTCCCTGGCGATAACCTCATGGTCCATAAATCGCTCGACATCGCTGAGCCTGGCGACGTCGTCATCGTCGACGCGAGTGCCTCCTCGCTGACCGCGGTCCTCGGAGACCTTATCTCGACCAAGGCCCGTCACCGGGGAATCACCGGCTTTGTGGTCGACGGCCTCATCCGCGATCTTCCCGCGATTCGAGCGCTGGGTGACTTCCCGGTGTTTGCGCGAGGGGTCACACCGATCGGGCCACTGCACCGCGGCCCCGGTGAGATCGGGCACCCGATCGCCTGCGGCGGCATCGTCGTCAATCCCGGTGACATCATCGTGGGCGACCTCAACGGCGTCGTCGTCATCCCGATTGACATCGCCGAGGAGCTGCTGCAGCGGCTCATGGACCGCAAGGCGGCGGAGGCCGACTACACCGCCGCGGTAGCGCGGGGCGAGTTCGACAACTCCTGGGTCGACGCCCTGCTCGAGCGCAATGGGGTCGCAGTCGAGCAGCTTGCCTAGCCGGCTCCTGCACACCCAGTGGTTTTGTGCAGCGGCGCGCGGATTTGTGCGGGTGTCGTGGCGCACCGCAGGCCGTAGGGTTCCACCCAGCGAGATGCTCGATTTATCCCGGGACGAATGTCTGCGACTGCTTGCCTCTAATAGTTTCGGCCGCCTGGCCGTGAGCAGCGGCGAGGGCGCCCCCGTCATCCGTCCGGTCAACTACGTCTTCGATCAGCCGTCGCAGTCGGTCGTGTTTCGTACGGCGTCCGGCTCGAAGTTCCACGCGCTGCTGCGCTCCGCGCATGCAGCCTTCGAGATCGACGGGATCGACGAGGCCTCGCACACCGGTTGGAGCGTGATCGTGCGCGGGGTGACCGACGAGATCACCAACCCGAGTGACATTCGCCGCCTCGACGGCCTGGGGCTCGAGTCGTGGGCTCCCGGACGCAAAGCCCATTGGGTGCACATCCGGGCATGGACCGTCTCGGGCCGGCGGATCGGCTGAGCGTCCGTAGTTTTCCGCAGGGACGGTTCGGGCTCGCGCGGCTGGCGAGACGATGGTCAGGTCGTAGCCTGGGCGTCAGTGACCTCGACCAACTCGCAACCGTTCAGAGTGCTGATCGCCGGCGGCGGGGTCGCCGGGCTGGAGGGAGCGCTCGCGCTGCGCGACTTGGCGGGCGAGCGGATCTCCGTGACGCTGCTCGCGCCCACGCCCGAGTTCGTCTACCGCCCGATGCGGGTGCGCGAACCGTTTGCCTACAGCGTGGCGCGGCACTACTCGCTGGAGCAGATCGCGCGTGACATCGGCCTGGAGCTCAAGCAGGACGCCTTCAAGTGGCTGGACCCCGTCCGGCGTGTGGTGCATACGGAGGGTGCTGAGCAGCTGTCCTACGACGCGCTGCTGCTCGCGCTCGGTGCGATCGTGCGCCCGCACTTCACGCACGCGTTGACGCTCGATGACCGGCGCCTCGACGAGCAGCTTCACGGGCTGATCCAGGACATCGAAGGCGGCTATGTCCACAGGCTCGCATTCCTGGTTCCCACTCCGACGCCGTGGCCGCTGCCGATCTACGAGCTGGCGCTGATGACCGCCCGGCGCGCGTGGGATATGAGCGCCGAGGTCTCGATCACGTTGGTGACCCCCGAGGACGCGCCGCTGGCGATCTTCGGCACCGAGGTCAGCGATGCCGTCGGGCGGCTGCTCGGGGATCACGGCGTCCTGACGATCACCTCGGCTCATTGCGAGACCCCGGCGCCGGGCCAGGTGTCGATCCATCCCGGCGAGCGGCGCCTGCACGTCGACCGCGTCATCGCGCTGCCCCAGCTGTGCGGGCCGTCCACGCCTGGAGTTCCAAAGTCGGCGCGCGATGGATTCATCTCGGTCGACACCCACGGCAAGGTCGCCGGATTAGAGCGCGTGTACGCGGCCGGCGACGCGACCGACTTCGCGGTCAAGCACGGCGGAATCGCCGCCCAGCAGGCGGACAGCGCGGCGGAGGCGATCGCGCGGCTCGCGGGCGCACCGGTGCAACCAAAGCCGTTTCACCCGGTGATCCGCGCAATCCTGCTCGGTGGCAAGAAGCCGTTGTACCTGAGCGCCCACATCACCGGCGGACACGGATCGAGCTCGAAGATCAGCGACACCCCAACCTGGTCGCCACCAACGAAGATCGCCGCCAAATACCTCGCCCCGTACCTTGAGTCGCGCGATCACGACGCGGTACGTTGACGCCGATGCGCGGCACTGACGCGCCCGGCTCAAGCGCAGGGCGTGACGAAGCTGGCTCCCCGCCGACCATCCGGATTGTGATCGCGGACGACCACGCGGTCGTTCGCCGTGGGCTGCGCCAGGTTCTCGATGCCGAGGAAGACCTCGAGGTGGTGGCGGAGGCGTCCGACCTCGACGGCGCCCGCCGCTATGCGCGCGGCCATCATCCAGACGTGCTGGTACTCGATCTCAACATGCCTGGAGGACCGAGTCTTGGGGCGATTCCGGAGATCCGCGCCGAGTGCCCGGACACGCAGATCGTGGTGCTTACGATGCAGAACGAGCCCGCATACGCTCGCCAGGCGCTGAGCACTGGCGCGCTCGGCTACGTGCTCAAGGAAGCGGCCGAGTCAGAGCTGGTCGAGGCCGTTCACCGCGCTGCGGTCGGCGACACCTACCTGAACCCGCGGCTCGGCGCCCGCGTCGCCGCCGAACCGCCGCCCGGGCTGCCGGGCGGCCTCTCGGAGCGAGAGGTCGAAGTGCTGCGGATGATCGCGCTCGGCCACACCAATGCCGAGATCGCCAACGCGCTGTACCTGTCGGTGCGAACGGTCGAGACTCATCGCGCCCACATCCAGCAGAAGCTGCTGTTGGGTTCGCGGTCGGAGCTCGTGCGCTACGCACTCGAGCACGGCCTGATCGAGACCTAAGGGTTTGGATTTCCAACGTCTCGCATGAGCTCGGAGACGTTCAGCCGCGCGCCACTCCCTGCATCGCGCCTCGTCGTGGGGGCAAAAGCGTCCCGTGCTGGGCCTCGGCCGCATCGAGCGTGACGGCCGCCCGGTGCGGTCGTGTGGGTAAATGATGTGCATGACAACGACCTCTGCGCCCGTTTCTCCCTCGGGCCCGCTCTCCGTCGAGGAACTCGAGACGATCCACGCGTGGTGGCGGGCCGCGAACTACCTCTCCGTAGGCCAGATCTACCTGCTCGCCAACCCGCTGCTGCGGGAGCCGCTGCGCCCAGAGCATGTCAAGCCACGGCTGCTTGGCCACTGGGGAACGACCCCGGGGCTGAATTTCATCTATGCGCACATGAACCGCGCGATCAGGGCGCGCGAGCTGAGCGCCATCTACGTCACGGGACCAGGCCACGGCGGTCCCGGTCTGGTCGCCAGCGCATATCTCGACGGCACCTACAGCGAGGTCTACCCCCACATCGGCCGTGACGAGGAGGGCCTGCGACGGCTGTTTCGCCAGTTCTCGTTCCCCGGCGGAATCCCCAGCCACGTGGCGCCCGAGACGCCCGGCTCGATCCACGAGGGCGGCGAGCTGGGCTACTCGCTGCTGCACGCCTACGGGGCCGTGCTCGATAACCCCGATCTGCTCGCCGTGTGCGTGGTGGGGGACGGCGAGGCCGAGACCGGGCCGCTGGCGGCGAGCTGGCACTCGAACAAGTTCCTTGACCCGGCCCGCGACGGAGTGGTGCTGCCGGTGCTGCATCTGAATGGCTACAAGATCGCGAACCCGACGGTTCTCGCCAGGATCGAGCCCGGGGAGCTGCGCTCACTGCTGGAGGGTTACGGCTACATGCCGCGCTTTGTGGACGGCTCCGAGCCCGAGGCGATGCACCAGCTGATGGCCGCGACGCTCGACGAGGTGCTGGAGGAGATCGCGGCGATCCAGCGGCGCGCCCGCTCGGATGCAACGCCCACCCGGCCGCGATGGCCGATAATCGTCCTGCGCACGCCGAAGGGCTGGACCGGGCCAAAGGAAGTCGACGGGCTGCCGGCGGAGGGCTCGTTCCGCTCCCATCAGGTGCCCCTGGGAGAAGTGCGGACCAATCCCGAGCACTTGGCGGCGCTCGAGCGATGGCTGCGCTCATACCTGCCCGAGGAGCTGTTCGACGCGTCCGGAGCGGTTCGTCCCAACCTAACCGCGCTCGCGCCGGCGGGCGAGCTGCGCATGAGCGCCAACCCGCACACCAACGGCGGCCTGCTGCTGCGCGAGCTCGAGCTGCCAGAGTTCCGCGACTACGCGGTCGACGTCCCGGCACCGGCGCGGACCTCGAGCGAAGCGACGCGTGTGCTGGGCGCGTGGCTCCGTGATGTGATGCGGGCGAACCCGGATCGATTCCGCCTCATGGGCCCAGACGAGACGGCGTCCAACCGGTTGTCCGCGGTGTTCGAGGCCACGGATCGGGTTTGGGAGGCTCGGCTGCTGGACACCGACGATCACCTCGCGCCGGATGGCCGCGTGATGGAGGTGCTCTCCGAGCATCTCTGCCAAGGGTGGCTCGAGGGCTATGTGCTGACCGGCCGTCATGGCCTGTTCAACTGCTACGAGGCGTTCATCCACATCGTCGACTCGATGTTCAACCAGCACGCCAAGTGGCTGAAGGTCAGCCGCCAGATCCCTTGGCGCCGGCCGCTCGCCTCGCTCAACTACCTCCTCTCCTCGCACGTGTGGCGCCAGGACCACAACGGCTTCTCACATCAAGATCCGGGGTTCATCGACCACGTCGTCAACAAGAAGGCGGAGATCGTCCGGGTGTACCTGCCTCCGGATGCCAACTGCCTGCTGTCGGTCGCCGATCACTGCCTGCGGAGCCGCAACTACGTCAACCTGATCATCGCCGGTAAGCAGCCCGCGCTCGACTATCTGACGATGGAGGAAGCGGTCGAGCACTGCACGCGCGGGATCGGGATCTGGGCCTGGGCGTCCAACGACGAGGGCATAGAGCCCGACGTAGTGCTGGCATGCGCGGGTGACATCCCCACCCTCGAGACCGTGTCAGCCACCGCGATCCTGCGCGCGCGCCTGCCGGAACTGAAGGTGCGCGTCGTCAACATCGTCGACCTGATGCGCCTCGAGCCCGACACAGAACATCCACATGGCCTGTCGGACGCTCAGTTCGACGCGCTGTTCACCTCCGCGCGGCCGGTGATCTTCGCCTACCACGGTTACCCGTCGCTGATCCACCGGCTCACCTACCAGCGCACCAACCATCACAACATCCACGTACGCGGCTATGAGGAGGAGGGCACCACAACGACGCCGTTCGACATGGTGATGCTCAACGACCTCGATCGCTTCCACCTGGTGATCGACGTGATCGACAGGGTGCCGGGCCTCGGTGAACGGGCCGCCCACTTGCGCCAGGAGATGGTCGATGTACGGCTTCGCCACCGCGCCTATACGCGCCAGGTCGGCGACGACCCACCCGACGTGCGGGACTGGACTTGGCCAGACGCGAGACGCTGAGCCTCAGTGCAGATCCTCGTCGTCAACGCGGGTTCGAGCAGCGTCAAGCTGAGCCTGATCGATGACGACGATCGCACGCTGGCTGAGCGCGAGCTCTCGGCGCCGGGCACCGCGATCGACCCAGTGGAGCTGCGAGCGGCGCTGGATGACCGCCTCGGGGAGGCGGATATCGTCGGACATCGGATCGTCCACGGGGGCGAGCGCTTTCGCGACGCAGTGCTGATCGATGCCGCCGTCGAGGCTGCCTTGCGAGAGCTCGTCGAGATGGCTCCGCTGCATCAGCCGAAGTCGCTTGCCGCGTTGGATGCCGTCTCCGAGGCGCTCCCCGGGGTTCCGGCCGTCGCCTGTTTCGACACCGCTTTCCACGCGACCCTGCCGCCGGCCGCCCAAACGTACGCGCTGCCGGCCGTCTGGCGTGAGCGCTGGGGCCTGCGCCGCTACGGCTTCCATGGTCTGTCGCACGCTTGGATCGCCCGACGCGCGCCACAGATGCTGGAGGTCACGGCATCGGAGCTCCGGATCGTCAGCTGCCACCTGGGCGCGGGCGCCTCGCTGTGCGCGATCGCCGACGGCCGTTCCGTGGATACGACGATGGGCTTCACGCCGCTCGAGGGGCTGGTGATGGCGACGCGCTCCGGGAACGTCGATCCTGGATTACTCCTCTGGCTGATGGAGAGGGCCCGGGTGAGCGAGCGGGAGCTGGCGGAAGCGCTCGAGCACGAGTCGGGCTTGCTTGGATTAGCCGGTAGCGCCGACATGCGCGAGGTACTGTTGCGCGTGGAGGCCGATGAACGCAGTGCCCTCCTCGCCCTCGACGTCTACGTGCACCGTCTGCGTGCCGGGATCGCGGCGATGGTCGCCGCGCTGGGCGGGCTCGACGCGTTGGTATTCACCGGCGGCGTGGGAGAGCGAGCACCGGCGATTCGCACCCGTACGGTCGCAGGGCTCGGCTTTCTCGGTCTCGCCCTCGACGAGAGGCACAACTCGAGTGCGAGTTTCGATGCCGAGATCACCGGCGCCGGAGCAGAGGCGAGAGCACTCGTGGTCCGGGCGCGTGAGGACCTTGAGATCGCCCGGCAGGCCCGCGCGGCCGCCGGCGCCGTCTCAGGGTAAATCCGCATGTCTGACCCGGGGTTGCCGCTGCTCCGCTGCGGGGACGCACGGGGTCATTCGAACCCATCGAATGAATACGGTGAACGGTCACGTGCTGTACCTCCACCACGCCTCCTCACTGGAGCACGATCCGAGCGCGCGCTCGCCCGAGCACCCTGATGTCCCGGCGCGGATCGAAGCAGTCGAGGCGGCGATGGAGCACGCCGGCTGGCCGGGGTGCGAGCGGCGCGAGGCGCCGGCCGCCAGCGGGCGTGAGCTCGAGCTGGTGCATACGGCCGCTCACGTCGATGCGATCCGGGAGCTGTGTGCGGCGGGCGGCGGCCAGCTCGATGCCGACACGTTCGTCGGCGCACCCTCCTACCGGGCGGCGCTGCACGCGGCCGGCGGCGCCTGCGCGATGGTGCGCTCGCTGGTTGCCGGTCAGGCGAGCAAGAGCTTCTGCGTCACGCGTCCGGGAGGGCATCACGCGGAGCGCGAACGGGCGATGGGGTTCTGCCTGTTCAACAACATCGCGATCGCGGCCGAGGTCGCGATAACCGAGCTCGGCATCGACAGGGTCCTGGTTCTCGACTGGGATGTACACCACGGCAACGGGACCGCGGAGATCTTCCGCCGCCGCGCCGACGTGCTGTTCGCGAGCATCCACCAACTCGGTCTATTCCCGGGAACGGGCGCGGTTGGCGACGCCGGTTCCGGGGATGGTCTCGGCTACACGATCAACGCACCGGTGCCTCGGGGATCCGACGAGGAAGTGTGGCTATCGGTCCTCGAGCACGTGATCCTCCCGGCAGCGTCCGAGTTTGCGCCACAACTCGTGCTGGTCTCTGCCGGCTTCGACGCCCACCGCGACGATCCGCTCGGCGGCTGCCTGCTCGACGCGAGCAGCTTCGCGCAGATGGCATGTCACGTACGCGACATGGCCGCCAGTGCGGGCGCGCCGGTCGGCGCGGTCCTGGAAGGAGGCTACGATCCTCCAGCGCTCGCCGAGTCGGTGGTCGCGACGATCGCCGCGCTCGACGGCGAGGGGACAGCGGAGTCGATCGCGCCTGATCCGCTTGTGACATCGCGCATCGCCGCACACATCGGGCACTTCTGGACCCTCTAGAGATCAGTGCTTTTCCACAGGACGTGCACGCTTTTTCCGGGACGTCCCCGGCCGTCGCGAAGGCTACCGTGGCCCGTATGTCGGCGCCTTTGCATCTCGCTTCAGCGCCCGGCTCGGCTGGTTGCTCGCTCCGGCCCCAGACGCCGATCAGGGTGGTGCTCGCCGACGACCACGCCGTGATGCGTCGCACTCTGCGGCTGTTGCTGGATGGCGAGGACGACGTCGAGGTGATCGCCGAGGCGAGTGACCTGTCGACGGTGATGCGCCACGTGCACGGCCACCTGCCCCATGTGCTGATACTCGCCCTGGAGATGCCGAACGGATCGAGCATCGAGGCCATCGGCCGGCTACGCGCACAGGTGCCCGACACCGACATCGTCGTGATGACGATGGATACCAGCGCCGTCTTTGCCCACCAGGCGATCGACGCCGGCGCCGTCGGCTTCGTGCTCAAGGACAAGGCTGACAGCGAGCTTCCGAGCGCGGTCCGCAACGCCGCCCACGGCGAGGAATACATCAGCCCGCAGGTGCAAGCGGCCCTGGACGCCCTCCGGCGGTCGGTCCGCGGCGACGGCTTGAGCCCGAGGGAGATCGAGGTCGTGCGCCTGATCGCGCTCGGCCATACGAGCAGGGAGATCGCGGGAAAGCTTCATCTCTCACGGCGTACCGTGGAGACGCATCGTGCGCGGATCCATCACAAGCTCGCGGTTACCACCCGCGCCGAACTGGTGCGCTACGCGCTACGAAACCGACTGATCGGTGGCTGAGCCGGCCTGCCCACCGGACGACGTAATTGGGAGTCGGGCTCGCAGCAGGCTGCCGGTCGAATTGGAGGTCAGCTCGAGTGTGCCGCCGGCCAGGTACACGCGCTCGTTCATGCCGGCGAGGCCGAATCCGGTCGTCTTGGCGCCGGGGTCGAAGCCGACGCCGTCGTCCCGGACCTCGACGATCACCTCTCCTCCTGAGAGCCCGACGGAAACTCGAGCGCTGCTCGCCCGCGCATGTTTGACCACGTTCGTGAGCGCCTCCTGAATGAGCCGGTAGACGGTCGTCTCGAGCTCAGGGGCGAGACCGTCGCCGCCGCGCTGGGGGTCCGGCAGCGCGAATTCGCTCGCGATCTGAAGCCCAGCCTCGCGGCGGCGGTCGACCAGAGCCCTGATCGCCGGGAGCAGCCCGAGGTCGTCGAGCAGCGATGGTCGGAGGTCGGTGATGATCGAGCGCAGGTTCTCGATCTCCAGATCGAGGTCCTCGACGGCCTGGCGCATCGCGCGCTCGTTCGCGGCAGCATCGGTGTGACGCAGCGGCGAGGCGAGGAGCACTCGCAGGCCGCCGAGCGCCTGCAGGGTCTGATCGTGAAGTTCGCGTGCCCAGCGTCTACGCTCGGCGTCCGCCGCGGCGATCGCTGAGCGCAACCGATCCGCCTCTACGCTTCGCCTGATCGCGACTGCGTTTGCGGCCGACGCCGCGAAGGTTCGCAACAGCTGTTCATCGGCCGGGGTGAACGCGTCGCTGGCGCTGCCGCGGTCGAACGCGGCCAGCACGCCGACGCCCGTCCCGCGGTTGAGCATCGGCACCAGCAGCGCCGTGCGTGCTTCCGGGACCCCGAGCTCATCGGGACTGATTCGCAGATGCGACGCGACATCGATCATCCGTTCAGGTCGGCCGCGTTGGAGCACGTGACCCGACGTCGATCCGGCGATTGGGAGGTGACGTCCGCGGGCCTCATGGGCATGTCCGGCGCTCGCTACCACGACCAGGTCGTCGCCCTCGCGCAGCATGATCAGCACGCTACGTGCCTGTACCAGAGCACGCCCACGCTTGGCGATCAGCTCGAGAACCTGCTCGAGATCGCCGATGCCGCCGATCGCGTCCGCGATATCGCGTGCGGCTTCAAGACCGCGGACCGCACGCTCGAGCTGCTGGCGGCGACCCTCGCTGCTCTGATACAGACGCGCATTCTCGATCGCCGTCGCGGCCCAGTCGGCGAGGATCATGGCCGCCTCCTCGTCGTCCTCGCTGAACTCCCCGCCCCCCTGCTTCTCGGTCAAGTACAAGTTTCCCCACGCCTCGCCCCGGATCACGATCGGGACTCCGAGAAAACCGTGCATCGAGGGATGACCTGGCGGGAACCCGTAGCTCTGCGGGTGGCGCCCGACGTCGGGTAACCGCAACGGTCGGGGATCCTCGATCAGCACGCCGAGCACGCCACGACCGTGAGGCGGCTCTCCGATCGCTCGATGTGTGGCGTCGTCCACACCCACGGTCAGGAACCGCTCGAGCTCGCTGCGCTGCTCGTTGATAACCCCGAGCGCCGCGTAGCGCGCCCCGGTGATCTCCCGAGCCTCCTCGAGGATCCGGTCGAGCACCGCCTCGGGGTCGAGCTCGGCGACCAGCGTTCGGCCTACTTCGAGCAGGCGCCGGGTCCTGGCATCGTCTGACCGGTTGCTCATACCCCGTCCGGAGCATAGTCTCGACGCAGCGGACCAGGTCGGGCGGGTATCCGTACCAAATACTGAATTCGGTAGTCGGCCACCCCCGTCTGCGTCCGTTTGCGGATGGCGGGGGGGTGGGCAGGTCCGAAGCTGCGAGGCGAGGTGCACCGGTGGAACGCAAACTGACGACCATGCCGCCCCGATGCGAGTCGTGCGGCGATGTGATCGGCGTCTACGAGCCGCTGATCAACGTGCTTGCTGGCGGCATCCGCGAATCATCTCGCGCGGCCGACCCCGGCCTGTCGACGGGCGCAAGCGGCCTGCTCTACCACGCGGCCTGTTATCAAGCCGACGACGGCCTCGCAGACGCCTAGCCCGTCATGACAGCGCCATCGCCTCGCGTCCGGCGTAACGTGCGCGTTCGCCGAGCTCCTCCTCGATCCGCAGAAGCTGGTTGTACTTGGCGACCCGCTCGGATCGGGCGGGTGCGCCGGCCTTGATCTGCCCGACGCCGGACGCGACGGCCAGGTCAGCGATGAACGTGTCCTCGGTCTCGCCCGAGCGGTGTGAGATCACGGCCCGGTACCCGGCACCGCGGGCCATCGCGATCGTGTCGAGCGTCTCGGTGAGCGTCCCGATCTGGTTGAGCTTGACCAGGATCGAGTTCGCGACGCCGCGCTCGATGCCCTGGCGCAGGATCGCCGGATTGGTGACGAAGATGTCGTCGCCGACGAGCTGAAGCCGGGAGCCGAGCCGCTCCGTGAGCCGGCGCCAGCCCTCCCAGTCCTGCTCCGCCAGACCGTCCTCCAGCGACAGGACAGGGTAGCGATCGGCGATCGACGCCCAGAAGTCGACCATCTCCTCGGAGGACAGCGACCGCCGCTCGTCGGCGAGCTCGTAGCGACCGTCATGGAAGAACTCGCTGGCTGCGGGATCCAGGCAGATCGCGACCTCGTCGCCGGGTCGGTACCCGGCGCTCACGATCGCGCTCACGAGCAACTCCAGGGGCGCTTCATTGGTGTCCAGCGCGGGCGCAAAGCCTCCCTCGTCACCAACCGAAGTAGCCAATCCGCGGCTCCTGAGCTCGCGCTTCAGCTCGTGGTAGACCTCTGCGCCCATCTGGATCGCTTGGGCAAAGGAGCTCGCGCCGACGGGAGCGATCATGTACTCCTGGAAGTCGACCGGGTTGTCGGCGTGCACTCCGCCGTTGAGGACGTTCATCATCGGTACCGGCAGCAGGCTCGCGCCGTTGCCCCCCAAGTGGCGCCACAGCGGCACATTGCCGTCCGCCGCAGCCGCCCGAGCCAGCGCCATCGACACCCCGAGGATGGCGTTGGCGCCGAGCCGCGATTTGTCTTCGGTACCGTCGAGGGCGATCAGCAGCTCGTCCAGTTCCCGCTGATCACGGGAGTCCCGCCCGCGAACCGCCTCCGCGACCTCGCCGTTGACGTGATCGACCGCGTGCATCACGCCCTTTCCACCGAAGATGGGCTCGCCGTCCCGAAGCTCCAGCGCCTCGCGCGTCCCAGTCGAGGCGCCGGAGGGAACCGCGGCGCGGCCCCAGGCGCCGGAGGAAAGCCGAGTATCGACCTCAATCGTGGGGTTCCCGCGGCTGTCGAGGATCTGCCTGGCGACGATGTCTTGGATCTCGCTCACCTCAGCGCCTCCACTCGCGTGTCACTGGTCTTCATGCCTCTCGCTCAGGCCCTTGTCGCCGCCACCGCGCCGTGGCGATCCTCGCTGGCCCGCCCTGATGCTGATCCACACCGACGAGGACGTTCTTGAACATCACGCGACCACGAAGCTGTGACCCCAGGTCAGCAGACCTCCCGCCACTAGCAGGGTGACGACGACGACCGCGCCGCCGGCACTGGTGAGGATGTCGAACACCTTACGAGACATGGTTGGTTTTGAATTCCTTCTTGTTCGTGTGAAATTGAGCCGGCCGATTCGCAGGCCCGCGCACATGAATGGTCCGGCACCGAAGCCTCAGCGCCATCAGCGTTGTGCCGTAGTGGGCTGCACGGAACTACCTACTCGACGAGGTCACCCGGCTGGTAATGACAGTCGGCGGCTCAATTGTTGGTCCGGGGATTGGCAGCTCTGCGAGCGAGAACACGCAGTTCCGCGATCCCCGCTTCGATCCCGGACGCGAGCACGTCGAGATCGGGCGTCGACTTGGAGTCGGCGATCACGCCGAATGTCACGAGACCGTTGTAGGAGAAGATCGCGATTCCGATCGCGTGCTCGGCGGCCAACGGGACCACCGGGTGTACCTCGCGCAGCTGGGCACCGAGTGCGTATAGCGGCATTTGCGGCCCGGGAACGTTGGTGATCGTCACGTTGAACAGGCGCGTTGCGTACAGCGAGCGCGCGATTGCAGCGTGGAGCACCGGCGGTGCCAGCGAAGTCAGGTCGAGCATCGTGCTCGCGCCGGCCGCGGCGCCGGAGTGCTTCAGCCGGCGGGTCGAGTCGACGATCCGCCGATAGCGCGCGTCTGCGACGGGCTCGGCGACCGGCAGCTCGACGAACAGCGAGCTGATCCGATTGCCGAGCCCCAAGCGCTCGGGACCCTGACGCAGGTTGATCGGCACCATCGCGCGCAGTCCTCGCGGTGGCAGCTGCTCGTCGCGCTCAAGCAGCAGGCGTCGCAGACCCGACGCACATGCGGCGAGCACCACGTCGTTGACTGATCCACCGAGCTGGTGGCGGATCGCCTTCAGCTCTGACAGGGGGACCCGTACGACCGCGAAGCGCCGAGTCGAGCCGATCGGAGGGTTCAGCGACGTGCGGGGGGCCCCGATCACCTCATCGCGGACGATCAGCTCGGCGAGCGAACGTGAGCGCGCCAATGCCTCACGAGGGTGCAGCGCGGCGTTGATCCCCGCTCGCGCTGCGTGCGCTCCGGCCTGGGTTGCCTGCGCGATCGGCTGCGGTGGGGAGGGGAGGAGCGAGCTGAGCGCGGACCCGGGACTCTGCGAGGGAGGGACAGCGGCCGGACGCTCGCCGGGAGTCGCCTCCGCGTCGAGCAACAGGTAGCTGACGTCGACGGACCCGACGCCGTCGACGAGGCAATGGTGCGTCTTGTGCGCCAGCGCCCAGCGCCCGTGCTCGAGGCCTTCGATCAGCACCATCTCCCATAGCGGCCGCGTGCGGTCCAAACGATGTGAATAGAAGTCGGCCGCCCACTCGCACAGCTCGGCATCACCGCCGGGATCAGGCAGCGCGACGTGTCCGACGTGCGCTCGGACATCGAAGCGTTCGTCGGCTGACCAGTGCGGCCAGGCGAATCCTCCCGTCCGCACCGCGGACAGTCGCTGCGAGTATCGCGGCAGCTGATCCAGCTTCCCGAGGAGATCCGCGCACACCTGATCGACGGTTGGGGCGCCGCCCTCCGGAAGCGGATCGAACACCATCACCCCGCCGATGCTCATCAACGCGCCCTCGTCGAGCTGCTCGAGCTCCAGGAAGGTCGCATCGAGCGCGGTCAAGTTGTCGCTCATGTGCTTGAAGCTATGGGCTGCTGGTGCACGGTGAATCGGGGACGAGGCGCGATCGGTGTCAGTACTTTCCCCCTCGCCCTGCCCATTCGACGTGAGCGGCGAGGTAGGGAGCGAGGTAATGTCCGACGATCTTCGCCGCCGGCCACCAGGGTGACTCGTCGCTCAGCTCGGACTCGGTGGCAGCGGCAGTGAGAGCTCGACGCAGGAACCGTGGGGCCCCGCCCGTGAGCAGCATCGCGCGAACCACGGGTTCGAACGGCCTCGGCTCGACCTCCACGCCGGCCCTCGCAGCGATCTGGGCCGCGGCTGCGTCGGCCTGCTGCGTGGCGAGGCCGCCCTGCTTGACCGGGAACGCGATCGCATCACCCGCCGCGTAGACGTCGTCCTCACCACGTACGCGGCCGTGTTCGTCGACCAGCAGGAATCCGGCGCCGTCGGCTCGCAGGCCCTCGATCCTCGGGCCCTCGAGCCGTGGCAGCGCGATGATCCGGTCCACCCGTACGTCTCCCGGGAGCTCCAGCCACAGACGTCCGGCGGCTCGGCGCTCGACCAAGCCGTTCGTGTGCACACGGATCGAGTGCTCCGCGAGCAGCCCGCTGACCATCTCACTCGCCTCGGCGCCGAATACCTCGAGTGGCTGCCCCTCGGCGGTGACGAGGAGCAGCCCCGGTTCGACCCCGGCTCGGCGCGCGAACCGGGCTGTGAGCAGCGCGAGCTCGTAGATCGGCAGCGTCCAGGTTGCGCCCGGCGGGACCACGAACGCGACGCGCTGTATCGTTCCGGCGGCGATCATCTCGAGCAGCTGGCGCAGAAGCTGACTCGCGCCTGGGGATCCGACCGTTATCGCGCCGCCCAGCGACGGTCGCAGGCTTGCTCCGGGGGTAAGCACGAGCAGGTCGTAGCCGAGCGCGTGCCCGCTAACCGTCATCACCCGGTGGGCATCCAGGTCGATCTCGTGCAACGTGTCCGCCAGACGGCTGACGCGTTGGTCGGCAAGGATCCGCGCCCAGGGAATCCGGACCATCGCGTCGGGATCGAACGGCTCGAGAACCTCGAGCGGCTTGTAGACGAAATCGTCTCCGGGTGACAGCAGGTGAAGGTCGACCGCTTCGCCCGCCAGCGCGCGAAGCGCGACCAGCGTCTCCAGCCCTGCTACGCCGCCACCCACGATGAGCACGCGGAGCGCTCGGGCGCGGGGAGACCCATGGGCACCAAGGGCGGGAGCAGATCTGGAGACCATCGCCAGTCGCTCGAACCTACGCTCGCAGCGACGGCACAGGTGGGGGTGCGGGCGCGCTCTCCACGCGAACCCGCGCGTCCACGATCACCGCCCCCTCGGGCCCGACGATCAGCGGGTTGCAGTCCAGCTCGACGATCTCGGGGTGGGCTTCGACCAGCGCGCTCACGCGCGCGAGCACGTCCTCGATCGCACCGACGTCGCACGGCGGCGCGCCGCGATAGCCGTCGAGCAACGGAAAGGTCTTCAGCGAGCGGATCATCTCGTGGGCGTCAATCGGGCTCAGGGGGGTGATTCGCACTGCGACGTCCTTGACAAGCTCTGCGGTTGTCCCGCCCGCGCCGCAAGCCAGGACGGGCCCGAAGCTGTGATCGTTGACGACGCCGACGATCAGCTCCACGCCCGAGGGCGCCATCGGCTGCACGATCAAGCCGTCAAGCCGACGTCCGGCGCTCCTGATCGCGGCATCGATCTCGGCGGCCGCCGCCAGTACGTCGTCGGGGCCATCGAGGTCGAGCTTCACGCCGCCGGCATCCGTCTTGTGGACCAGACCCGGAGCGCTCGCCTTGAGCGCGACGGGCACGCCGAGCTCGGCGGCGGCCGCGGCGGCCTGCTCCGCGCCGGCCACGACGAGCGTCGGTATCAGCGGCAAGCCGTAGCAGCCCAGCAGCGCGACCACCCGCGCGGGGGCGAGCCATCCCGACCCAGCCGCGAGCCGCTCGCTGAGGATCGCCGCCGCCTCCTCTGGGCGAGTGCCCGAAGGCATCACGGCCGGTTGCTGGGGGCGGCCCCGCCAGCGGCCGTGCTTTGCGGCGAGCGACACCGCGCGCGCCGCATCCTCGGGGTACTCGTAGCCCGGGACCCGCGCCCTGTCGGAGCGCAGCTCCTCGGGTGGTCCCTCGCTGGTCATGAACACAGCGGCGATCGCCACTGTCGGCTCGGTCTGGGCGACCTCGCGGATCGCGGTCGCGACGTCGCCGGCCTGGGTGACCAGCGGCGGCACGAAGATCGCCAGGATCGCATCGCACACCTGCGCGTCGGTCAGCGTCGCGAGGGTGCGCCGGTAGTCCTCGGCGGACGCGGTCGCGATCATGTCGACCGGATTGCGCAGCGACGCTGCGGGCGGCAGGAACTCGGTCAGCTGCGCTTGAACCTCGGCGGGCAGCTCGGGCACTTCGACGCCGTCGGCCTGGCAGGCATCGGCGCACATGATCCCCGGCCCCCCCGCATTGGTGACGATCGCGACGCGGTCGCCGCGCGGCACCGGCTGCGTCGTCAACAGCTCTGCGACGCCGAACAGCTCGTGCAGCGTATCGGTGCGGATCACACCGGCCTGCTCGAACAGGGCGTCGACCGTCACATCGGAGGCCGAGAGCAGCGCCCCGGTGTGCGAGGAGGTGGCGCGGGCCCCGGCGGTCGAGCGACCGCTCTTGACCGCGAGCAGCGGCTTGCGACGAGCGAACCGAGGCGCGATGCGCGCGAACCTACGCGGGTTTCCGAACGACTCCAGGTACAGCAGCGCCGCGTCGGTGCCGTCGTCCTGCTCCCAGTAGCGCAGCAGATCGTCATCGGACAGATCCGCCTTGTTGCCGACCGACACGAACGAGGACAGGCCGATCCCGAGCCGGCCGGCCGCCTCGATGATCGCGATGCCGAGGCCACCGCTCTGCGACATGAAGCCGAGCGACCCGGCGAGCGCAGGATGGGGAGCGAAGGTGGCGTTCAGGCTCACCTGTGACGCTGTGTTGAGCACCCCTAGACAGTTTGGGCCCACGATTCGGATACCGGCGCCGCGGCACACCTCGAGCAGCTCTTCCTGGCGGCGCGCTCCCTCCGCGCCCGCCTCCGCGAAGCCGGAGGAGACGACGAGCAGCGCGTGCACGCCGGCTGCGGCGCAGTCGCGCGCCACTCCGACGACATGCTCGGCTGGGACGACCACCACCGCAAGGTCCACCTCGGCGGGAACGTCGCCGACGGAGCGGTAGGCGGGCAGCGACTGGACGACATCGGCATGGTCATTGACCGCGTACACGGCGCCGTTGAACCCAGCGGAGAGCAGGTTGTGGAGGATCTCGCCGCCGATCGTCCCCCGCCTGCGAGACGCGCCGATCACCGCGACCGAGCGCGGCTCGAGGACGCTGCGTACGGCCGCGACGGCCGCGGTTCGTTCCCGCTCCTCGAAGCGCGCGAGCGCCTCGGAGGAGAGTGAGGTGGGCAGCTCGATCCCGATCGCGTCGGGACTGGAGCGCAGCTCGACCGGAAAGCCGCTTTCGCGGAACACCTCGATCATGCGGTGATTGGCAGGCAGCACCTGGGCGGTGAACGTCGAGATGCCGTGCTGCTCGGCCAGGCCCGCGAGGTGGGCGAGCAGGATCGTCGAGATCCCGCGCCCCTGCCAGGCGTCGGCGACCAGGAACGCCACCTCCGCGCGCTCCGCGCGCTCGCGAACGTAGGCTGCGTGGGCGATGATCAAGGGCGGCGTGCCGCTCTCGGCGACAAGTGCGAAGCGGTCGGCGTAGTCGACGTCGACCGACCAGGTCGTGACCCATTCGAGGTTGGGCATGCCGAAGAACCGGAACGCGATCGACTCCGGCGAGACCGTCGTCAGGAACGCGCGAATCGCCGCCTCGTCGCCGGCGCGAACAGGCCGTACGTGCACGGTCGAGCCGTCGCGCAGAACCACGTCAGCCTCATGCTCGCGCGGATACGGGAGGCTTCCCGTCGGTGGCGTGGTCATCATGGAAAGTATCGGGGGCTTGCGGTCGGCGAGACATCAGTGGTTCCTACCGACGAGCCAACGGACGAAGCCACCGGTGACGTCCACGGAGTGCTGGAGCGCGCGGCGAGCAGGTCCAGAGCGCCCGCACGCTGCTTGCGTATTTGCAACCTCTTTGCTAAATTGCAAGCACCTCACCCCCCGAGGCACGAGGAGCAAACGATGCCCACCACCCAGAGCGAGGCCGACAACGCGTTCCTCGACTCCTATGAGAAGGCGGTCGACCGTGCGACCGAGCTCGAGCTTAAGGTCGCGGGACTGACGGACCAGGAATGGCTGAAGAACCTGACCGAGGCGCAGGCACTCTTCGCCCGTGAGCTGAACGCGTTTTGAAGGTTCAGTCCAGCAGGTCGTGCTGGCGGGCGTAGGCCACGAGCTCCGCGCGCGTCGTGCGATTCGTCTTCTGCTGAATATGCGCGCGGTGCGACTCGACCGTGCGCACGCTGAGATACAGGGTCGCAGCGATCTCGCCGTTGGTGTGACCCAGCGCGATCAGCTTGAGGACCTCGATCTCTCGCGGAGAGAGATCGTCGGGCGGACCCGGCGGCTCGAGCGGCTGCGCTGCCACTCGCGCGCCGAGCTCCGGATTCAGATACGTACGCCCCTTGGATGCGAGCCGGACCGCTTGGACCAACTCGGAATCGGCGGCCTCCTTGAGCACGTAGCCGGCAGCGCCGGACCGCAGTGCTTCGCGCGCGAACGCAGGATCGTTCTGCATCGTCAGCACGACTATCTGCGTCTCCGGCGAGATCAACCGGATCCGCGGAATCGCTGGAAGGCTCGACTCTCCGGACATGTTCAGATCGAGGACCAGCACCCGCGGGTGGTAGCCGCGCACCTTCTGCTCGGTCGAGGTGATGTCGCCCGCCTCGGCGAGAACCTCAAAGCCATCCTCCGCGTCGAGCACCATGCGCAGTCCGGAACGCACGACCCGATGGTCGTCCGCGAGCACGATCGTGATCGGAGCGTTGGTCGAGACTTCGGTCTCCATTGCGTCCAGGCTGAGTCGGAGTCCGTCCGCCACGGCGCTAGGCCGCCTCACACGCCCGCTTTCTCAGGCTCGAAATCGAGTTCCACTGGAATGCCGTCCGCGAGAGTGGGCCCGCCGGTGATCTGACCGGTCAGATACGGCGCGAGATACCGACACGCGACTTTGGCGGGTGGCCACCAAAGCGGCTGCGAGCTGAGCACCCCCGGCGTGCCGTCGCCGGCGACCTCCGCCTCCATGTAGCCCGGTTGGCCGCCGGTCACAAGCAGCCCGCGCAGGGTGGGCCGGAACGGCGACGGGTCGAGCTGGACGCCGAGGCGGGCGGCTATCGCTTCGGCAGCGGCGTCGGCCTGCTGGGAGGCGAGGGCGCCATGCTTGATCGGAAAGGCGATCGCGTCCCCGGCCCCGTACACGTTCGTGGTGCCCCTCACCAGGCCATGTGCGTCGACGGGTAGGAAGCCGCGCTCGTCGGCCGGTAGACCCTCGACCGCAGGACCGCGCAGCTCGGGTACGGTGACCACGGCGTCGGCCGGAATTCGTACGTTCCCAGGGCCGGCCAGGAGCCCTCCCCAGGCGAGTTCCCGAGCCTGGAGGCGCGGTCTGAAGTGGATGCGGGCCTCCTGCAGCTCCTCACGCACGGCGCCACTCGCGCGCGATCCGAACATCGCGAGCGGGGCCGGCTCCGGGGTGAGCAGAGTGATGTCGACCGAGGCACCCGCGGCATGGAGACGCTCCGCGGTGAGCAGCCCGAGCTCGTAGAGCGGCAGCGGCCAGGCGAGCTCGCCGGGTACTGCGAACACGATCCGGGAGATGCGCCCGTGCTCGGCCTCGGCGATGAAGCTTCGAAACCGGCGGGTCCCACGCGAAGTCCCGAACGCAATCGCGCCGGGGATCGCGTCGAGCACCCGCGCGCCGGGAGCCATCACCAGCACGTCATAGCTGGACCGTTTGCCGCTCGCCAGGGTCACGACGCCGGTTGTCGGGTTCACCGCCGTGACCGCGTCTGTCGTGTACGTGGCACCGGTCGTACACGCCAAGTCCTGGAGGTCGATGCCGGGCCCGGGCTCCGCGCCGAACGCGGCAGCGACGGCAAGCGGCCGATACGCGAACGTTCGCTCGGGTGAGATCAGCTCGAGGCTGACGCGCTCCCCGGCGAGCGTACGGAGCGCGATCAGGCACTCCAGGGCTGCAACGCCTCCACCCGCGATCACGACCCGGCGGCGGGCGGCGGCGTTCGGAGTGAGGCGCAGAGGCACGTCAGTCACGTTATTGCCGTGCCGGGGGTTTCGACATCGGGCGCGCCTACGTGAGCGCGTCCGTACGCGCTACTGACGTACCGTGGGACGTCCGTTCGACCGCGCCGCGCTCCTCCAAACGTCCGCGCGCCGCTACCGGGCCAGCGCACGGTAGTGATCGCGCCAGATCAGCTTGTAGATCGGGACCCAGCGCGGGATGTCGCGAACGCCGGGGATCAGCGGGATCAGGACGAGCGCGAGGCTCAGCACTCCCATGACGGCCAAGACGAGGATGTCCGCATTGGCCGAGGTCGAGAACGGCTTGATCTGATACCAGAAGGTGTAGAGCCAGAGCCACACCTGTCCTGGGTAGCTGCCGGTCTCGTTCATGATCCCCCACTGGGTGCCGAGCAGATGCTGCTGCTGGGCACGGTTCGTCAGCACGCCGCCGTCGGCCATGAACAGCAGCGGCTTGGTGTAATCGGTCTGGTAGAACTGCTTGCTGGTCAGCAGCGCACCGTCAAGACCTCCGCTCTGTGCAAGCGTCAGCAGTGATCCCATCATCGTTGGCAGTGGCCCGTAGTCGCCGGCTTTGACTGAGATCGCGCCGTCTGGCGTGGCGGTCGCGTTGGCCAGCGCTTTCTCGTACGCGCTCGTCCATTTCGCCTGCGTGTTCGCGGGCGCAGCCTCGTAGGTGGAGACGGCACTCTGCAGCGCGGGCTGGCCGGTGATCGAGCGCAGTGGCCCGAGCACGAAGTCCTGTGCGGTGTTGATCGGGTGACTTACCCCGAACCACTTCGCCAGATGGATGAACGCGATGCGCTGCCCGCTCGAGGCGTGGTTATACGGCGGCCCGTAGCTGCCGGTGGTGCTGGAGCCATCGAGCTCGGTGGTGGCGGTGGTCACGAAATCGACCGGGTCCCCACGCGACCATGATTGGACCGTGCTCGGCTTCAGATCTGGCGAGGAGAACAAAATCGTCAACACCACCACCAGGGCCAGCACCACTCCGAGCGCGATCGATGCCTCCTTGACCAGATCGTATGGCCGATATCCCCCCTTCCATTCCCTGGCCGCCTCGTCTTCGCGCCGGTGGCGCTCTTGTCTGCTCACGACGCCGTCTCCTGCTCCACCGGCGCGGTTTCGCCCGTGGCCTCTCGGCGCGTGGCGCTGCTCGACGGGAGCTCAAACGGTGGGACGACGCCGTGCTTGCGCACCAGCAGGACGTGTGCCACGACGAGCGCGACCACCGCGATCGGAAGCAGGAGCACGTGATAGCTGTACATCTGGC
>CAVYFE010000016.1:0-202353 GCA_963767695.1 uncultured Solirubrobacterales bacterium | reverse complement strand
AGAAGCGGGGACTTGGCAAGCCGGAGACGTTCACGTTCCTGGGCTTCACGCACATGTGCGCGAAGGACAGGCACGGGCGCTTCGCGCTTCGGCGCGTGACGGAGAAGAAGCGGATGCGGGCGAAGCTAAAGGCGATCAAGGAAGAACAGAAGCGACGCCGACACCTGCCCATCCCCGAGCAGGGACGGTGGTTAGGGCGCGTGGTGCAAGGGCACTACCGCTACTACGCCGTGCCCGGCAACATCAGGGCGGTCAGCACGTTCCACGACCAAGTTCAGCGTCACTGGTTCACGGCGCTTCGGCGCCGCAGTCAACGCACGAACCTGGCCTGGGAACGACGAAGCCGCCTGGCGTCTCGATGGCTCCCACCGGCCCGGATCGTGCATCCCTGGCCTGACGCGCGATTCAACGCCAAGACCCAAGCGAGGAGCCCAGTGCGGTAGTTCCGCACGCTGGGATCTGCGCGGGGGGCGGCCAGCAATGGCCGTCCCTACCGCGACCCGTGAGACGCACCGTACCGCCTCAGTGTCATCGTCTTCGATCAAGGTCGGTGACGTCCGACCTGCCAAGTAGGTCTCGGGCTGGCGGCGGGCTGACTCTCGTACCGCCTGTCGGCCGGTCGGCCTGACTTGCCGTTCGTCTTGTCGCCCGTCGCCGCCCGAGGACCTTCGGCGTGACTTGATAGGAGCGTGGCAACCGCCCCAACTGAGGTTTGTCCGCCGAGATCCGCTTCATCGGTGGTCAACCAAACGAAGGGACGGTGCACATGATCGTGATCGGGACGGACACGCACAAGGGCTCGCACGCGCTAGCAGCGGTCGACGAGGGCACGGGCCGGGTGCGCGGCCAGCGGGAGATCAAGGCGGATGAGGCAGGGCATCTTGCCGCGGTCAAATGGGCTCGCGGGCTGGATGCAGAACGGGTGTGGGCGATCGAGGACTGCCGCGCCGTCTCGCGGCGGTTGGAGCAGGCGCTGCTCGCCGCCGGCGAGCGCGTTGTCAGGGTGCCGCCGCACCGGATGGGCGCGTCCCGCCGCGGGGAGCGTCAGCCCGGCAAGTCCGATCAGATCGACGCGCTCGCGATCGCCCGCGCGGTGGTCAAGGACGGCGTCGACGAGTTCCCGGTCGCGTACCTCGATGAGCAGGCGATGGAAGTCCGGCTCCTCTCTGATCACCGCCAGCACCTCGTTGCTGAGCGCACTCGCATGCAGTCCCGGCTGCGGTGGCATCTCGTCCAGCTATGTCCCGAGCTCGAGGCGTCGCTGAAACCAAGCGCTCTCTCGCACGCGCGCGAGCTCGACCGCGTCGACCGACGCCTGCGGCGGTTGGCGGTCAGCGTCCGGACGCGGGTCGCGCGCGAGCTGGTCTCCCAGATCCGAAAACTCACCCGCGAGATCGACGCGCTCAAGCAGGAACTACTCGCGCTGATCAAAGCCCAGCGTCCGTGGCTGCTTGAGGAGACCGGCTGCGGCGCGCTCGTCGCGGCAATCATGATCGGCCGCACCGCCGGCGCCAAACGGTTCAAGAGCGACGCGAGCTTCGCGCTGCAGGCCGGGATCGCACCGATCCCGTGTTCCTCCGGGCAGCACCGCCAATATCGCCTGAATCGTGGCGGAGACCGTCAGCTCAACCGTGCCCTGCACGTCGTCGCGGTCACCCGCGCCCGCGTCGACCCCGGGACCCAGGCGTTCCTCGAACGCAAACAAGCCGAAGGCAAGACCAAGAAAGGGGCCCTCCGCTGTCTCAAACGACACCTCGCGCGGCGCTTCCACCAACTCCTATCGCTGCCGGCACTAGGCACAGAGCGGTCACACGACGCAACCATCCCCGAGCATCCCGGCCGCAGCCGAAACATCGACCCGAACATCAAAGGAACCGCCCCGACGCGATGCCTTACCTGACCTATGCCCGCTCCCAGCGAGAATCGCTTGACATAGGAGAGACGTCGGCGGAGGTAGAGGCTCGGATCGAGCACATGTTGAGCGTGGGGGTTGGTGAGAATCCGCGTGAGTCGCTCTCGGAGAGTGAGGACTATGTTCTGACGCGAGCCCATTCCGACCTCCCGTGCTACGCGCTACTTACAGCCTAAGTGAACCCCGACAGCGGAGCCGGAACTCCTGCGCCGACACCACACCAGTCGAAGGTCCCACGCAGGCATACCAATCAGACTACGCCGACAACAAGCATCCGTCACACCCCGGCGTCGGCGCCGCCGAGCGGCCGCCCGCCATACGAGCAAACGGCGGGCATCGTGGGTGAGCTCCGTGCCGGGGATGGTCACCTGAGCGTGCTTCGCACGGCCGCTTTGGGCATCGTGGCTCGCATGGCTACGAGATGCCTACGTCTTGCCTGGCTCCCGGTGCTGGGAGTCATGGTCGCAGCTTGTGGAAGTGGCGCAAGTCACTCCAGCGGCCCCCCCACCGCGGCGGCGACGTCAGCCCCACACGCGAGTTCCGCGTCCGAGCCCGCCGCCTCGGGCTCGGAGACACATTTCTCGTTCCGGAGCGATGCGCTCGTCACCATGCGGGAGTACTCGCCCGAGAGCCTGCTCTGGCAGACCGTGTCGGTCAACGAGAACGGGGCGGCCGTGCTCACGACGCTCATCGGCGAGCAGACGGGCGCGACGCGGAAGTCGTTTCAGCTGTCCGCGCGCCAGGCCGCCGCACTGCGCCGGCTGGTCGCCGGCGCGCGCACCGTCCGTCCACCCCGACCCAACGACCCCCGCGCAATGCTCTACACCCTCCACATCGCCGGTCTGCCGGGCGAGAACCTCGAGGGTCGCACGCCCCCGCGCCTGACGGCCCTCGTGACCTTCCTCGGCCACCTGATGCTCACCGAGTGCTGTTGATCCTCGAGGACGCTCTTGAAAGGCGGCCGCTGCGAGGGCCCACGGTCACCGGCCCCGGGATGGCCTGATGGAGGAATGACCAGGGGATGGTGATCTGACGAGTGGGCTGTCCGGCGAGCCGCCGTACGGCGGGTTGGAACTCGATCGGCCTAGCGACCGGCGAACTGATCCGTCCTGGGTCGCCGCGAGAGCCGCGGCCCGCGAGCGCGGATCTGGCCCATATGGCGAGACGAGTGCCCGATTGCCGGGGCCCCACCGGTTCCTGTGAGATGGCTTCCGGATCGGTCTACGACCGGGAGCGAACGCCCGGAGTTCGTTAACCACGGGCGGTGCTAGCTGGTACCTCTCGAGCAGGCCCTTCAGCAAGCGGCCCCGCGTTTCGGAAGGGGAAGCGCCCGCGGACGATGGCGATGTCGCCTCAGAGTTGTGCAATCGCCCAGTAGGAGTCGCCGGCGCGGCCCGGGGTGGGACGAATGCTTCCCACCAACGCAGTCGCCCGGCGCCAGCCGGCCCGGACGAGTGCAAAGGCGACAAAGGGATTGCGGCGAATCGTGCTCGACATTCATGGGGAGCGGCTGCTCCAGCCGCATGGTTATGAGCACCGAAGAGGGCGGCGCGTGATCGCCGGTGAACGGCTTCGGTCGCGCGCGGATTTTGGGCCCGGCGTCCGTGCCGGGCGGGACGTCGCGCGCGAGGGAACATGGCCCTGCTCTGCGAAACGTCCGAGTCAGGCGCGCGCGGAACGTATGGGCTTCGATCGCGCGTCCGTGCGCGATGACGAATCCGGCGCGCGCGAGTCAGGTCTGGAATCCCCGCGCTCACCGCCAGTCACTTAGCTTAGCTTAAGCTTAGCTAAGCTAAGCGCCTGCGCTTCCCGGCTGGGGCTTGCCAACGAAGGTCTGCCCCATGGCCAGAACGCGCGCCCGCGACCGGTGCCCGGAGCTCGCCCCGTTCCACGTCGAACCCAGTCCACCGACAACGCTCTCCCGGACAGGATCACACTCTACGCACCAGGTGCTCCCGTCCGAAGATGTCCGAAGATGTCCTGAACTGGGCTGGGCGCGGTGGCCATCGGCGGAAGCCGTTGAAGGCTGGCCTGCCCTCGGAACGGCGGCGCCTCGGTTCAGGTGTGGAGGCGCACGGAGAGCAGGGACATCTGCGGACATCTCGCCTCGTTCGCGCCGCGGCGCGTCTACGAGACGAGCCGCAGCTTTGCCAGCGGCGCGTACACGATCCGATCGAGGCCGGCCAGTTCGGGCTCTGTGATCTCGATCTCGGCAACGGTACCGTTGCGCAGGAGCTCTAGGACGGCGCCCCGGGCTCCCGCAGGTGCGGAGTCGACTGGCTCGATCAGCTCGACGGTGTCGTATTGGGAGATCTCTCGAATCGTGGCCATGGATTCATGTTAGGTCGTCGGGTACGCGGTGACCAGGCGTGGAGCCGCGTCGGGCGACACGTAGTGCCACGCCGTCCGTACGGTCGCGGCTCGGCCATTAATGATCAGCGAGAGGTCGACGCCGCAGCTGACCCCGACCTCGCCAAGGATCCGGACGTCCGAGATCGGTGCCAGCTCGATCCCCATCAAGACCGCGTCCCACGCGTCATTCCACGTGATCGCACCGAACACCCGCCGCCAGTCAGCGCCATGGCCCGGCGTGGCCAGGATCCAGTCGCTCCACTTCTTCTCCGATGTGTACGCGTCCTTCGCGCGAGGCAGCGGCTGGCCGACCCGCGGGTCCGGCATCTACGACTTCACCATCGGCGAAGCTGCCGGCGGCACCCGGAACGCGTCCGAAAGGCGCTCGGCAGCCTGCCCGCGGTCACGGTAGTGCAGGTAGCGCATCGTCGTCTGGATGTCGGCGTGGCCCATCCAGGCCTGGACCTCCACGATGTCGGCGCGGGTGATCGCCAGCGAGCCGAAGGTGTGCCTGAGGTCGTGAAACCGAAGACGCCGGAGGCCAGCGTGCGTCAACGCCACCTCGTAACGGCGCCGGATCCGGTCGTCGTTCAACCAGCTCCCGTCCCGCTCGGCGAACACGAGGTCGTCGTCGGCCGTCCAGTCGCCCCGCTCAGACAGAGCCGCTAGCTGCTGCGCGACCTCCACGACCATCGGGACCGAGCGCACCTTGCCCGACTTCGGGACGCTCAGTTCGCCGGCGGCATAGCTGGCGCGAACCCTGATCACCGACCGCGGGAAGTCGACCTCGCGCCATCTCAATGCCCGCAGCTCGCCCATCCGCAAGCCGGTGAAGGAAGCCGTGAGGTAAATGGCCGCATCTCGCTCGTCGGCCGCCGCTCGCACGAGCGCCCACACCTCCTCGGGCGAGAACACGTCGATGTCGCCGCTGCTCCGCTGCGGGGGCCGCTCGACCCCCGCCGCCGGGTTGGTCCGCACGCCCCATGCCTTCCTCGCGCGCGCGAAAACACCGTGCAGCACGTTGAGCACCTTGTTCCGCGTCCGCGGGGTGATCCGGCGGCCGTGATGCACGCGCCCCGACAGCACCGATGAAAACGTCTCGACGTCGCCAGCGGTGATCTCCTCCAAGCGCATCCCACCGAATGCGGGCAACAGGTGGACGCGGATGATCGACCGGTAGTCCTCGACGGTCGATGCCGTCCGCCCGCGGTCCTCGCCGATGTAGCGGAGGTACTCAGCAGCGGCATCGGCGAACGTCGCTCCGGTGCGCACCATTCCGGGCAGCTCGCCCCGGCGGGCCTGCTCGAGCGTCGAGCGCAGCCAGTCCTCGGCGAGCCGCTTCGTGAAGTAGCCGCTCGGCGGACGGCCACGTGACGTCCACGCTGGCCCGAGCTTCTTCTGCACCTGGCGACCGTCGGGGAGCCGGTATTTCGTGTACCACGCCGGTCCGCGTGCCCGCTCGACCCGGAAGACGTGCCCGGTAGGCGGACGAGGTGAAGCAGCCATACCGAGATCGTACGCCGATCTCGGGACATATTGGGGACATGTTTCAAAGTTGTGACAGACGACGAATCCGTCAAAACCCTTGAGCACCAGCCCATTTCCCATGGCCCGGGCAGGACTCGAACCTGCGCGCGACGGATTATGAGTCCGCTGCTCTGACCACTGAGCTACCGGGCCGTGCGTGGAGCGAAGCTATCACCGCCGGCGGGCGCCGAGCGCGTGCGCCGGTGCGCTGAGGTAGGCTGCCGTACGAGATGTTGGTCTCAGCGGACGCGCTCGGTCAAACGCTGGCCCTGCTGGCGACGTTCCTCGGCGTTGGGGTGCTCGTCAACCTCCTGGTCGTCTACATCATCGCCCAGGTGCTCGCCGAGCGTAAGCAGAACCAGGAACGCCTGACGCGGCCGGGCGATTAGAGACCGCCGAGCACCGCCTCGAGGCGGTCGCCAAGATCAGCCCGGATCGGCCAATCACGACACTCGGGAACGTGGGCTGAAGGAACGCTGCCCGGCGGCGTCGAATGAGACCGCTGCCGATGAAGGAAACATCTTCGCCGATCGTCGCGGCCACGCCGCCGCACGGCCACCAGGCCCTGTCCGCCTACATCCGGGCTCGTTTCGATGAGTTCTCGCGCTCGCAGAAGGACGTGGCGCAGTACATCGTCGACCACCTCGACGAGGCGGCGTTCCAGACCGCCGAGGAGCTGGCACGGCGCGCCTGCACCTCATCAAGCACGGTCGTGAGGTTCTCGCAAGCGCTCGGCTTCGAGGGGTTCCCCGAGCTTCAGCAGGCCGCACGCGATGAGTACCGGCGCCGGCCGGCGGGCGTCAACGGTGGCGTCGGCACCGCGGCGCCGCTGTTCTCCCTGGATCACACGGAGTTCGAGGCGGCACTCGCCGCCGACCACGTCAACGTCGAGGACACCGCGCACAAGCTCTCGCGCTCCGACGTCGAGGCCGCGATCGACGCGATCGTCTCGGCCGAGAAGGTGCTGATCGCCGGCACCGACCAGATGGCGTTCTTCGCCAGCTATCTCCGCCATCTGCTGATGCTGCTCGATCTGCGGGCCGAGATCGTGGCGAGTCCCTCCCAGGAAGCGCTCGGTCGGCTGAGCCGCATCGACGAGCAGACGCTCGTGATCGGCCTGTCCGCCGGCCGGCCCCACCCTCTGATCACGAGGACGATGAAGCTCGCACGCCACCGCAAGGCGCCGACGCTGGCGATCACCGACGCGACGCTGTCCGAGGTGGCGCGGCTGGCTCGCATTCGCCTCTACTACTCGTCGAACACACCCGCCTTCGTCCGCTCGCACACGGCGTTGCTGGCGCTGATCCAGGCACTCGCCTACGGCGTCTACGCGCGAGATGCGCAGCAGTACGACGTGCGGATCAAGGCGTTCCGCCTGAAGTAACGATTCGCCGATGCCGCTCGTCCACCACGAGCTGTGCTTCGGCTGTGGGCGCAACAACCTGTTCGGGCTGCTGCTGGAGCTCGAGCGCACCACGCCGGAGACGGTCGCGGGCCGGTGCTTCATCAAGCAGGACCACCAGGGCGCGCAGCGCGGATTTGCGCACGAGGGGATCGTGGCCGCTGCGCTGAGCGAAGCGATGGCCTTCGCCTGCGGGCCGCCGGCGCGCGCGCGGCAGCTCCGGATCGAGTTCAGCGCTCCCGTGGCGGTCGGGAGGTTCCTGGAGGTGCGGGCCGACGCGCACGGCCTGCGCGCGAGCGCGAGCGCCCAGGTCGATGGCAGCGTCGTGGCGCGAGCGAGCGCTACCTACGACCGTTAGCGCCGGCGCTACGGTGGGTACCGAACAACCGCAGCGATGGCCCAGAACCTGACCCGCCAGATCCTCCAGGATCACCTCGCGGACGGCGAGCTCAAGCCCGGGTGCCCGATCTCGCTGCGGATGGACCAGGCGCTGCTGCAGGACGCCACCGGGACGATGGCGCTGATGCAGTTCGAGGAGCTCGGGGTGCCGCGGGTGAAGCTCGACCGAGCGGTTCAGTACGTCGACCACAACGTCGTCCAGCTCGACTTCAAGAACCCCGACGACCACCGCATGCTCCAAGCCCTCGCCAGCAAATACGGATTGCATTTCTCGCGGCCGGGAAACGGGATCAGCCACTACATCCACATGGAGCGGTTCGGTAAGCCCGGGCAGACGATGCTCGGGGCTGATTCGCATACCACGCAGGCCGGGTGCATGGGCATGATCGCGATCGGGGCGGGGGGACTCGATGTGGCGGTCGTGCTCGGCGGCTACCCGTACGAGATCGCCTGTCCGGAGGTCGTCGAGGTCCACCTCGACGGGGCCCTGCGCCGTCCCTGGGTCCAGGCCAAGGACATCATCCTCGAGCTTCTGCGCCGGCTGAGCGCGAGCGGCGGCAAGAACAAGGTGTTCGAATTCACCGGGCCAGGCATGCACGATCTCTCTATCCCTGAGCGCGCCACGATCGCGAACATGATCGCCGACCTCGGCGGGACCGCGGGCGTGTTCCCGCCCGACGAGCGCACCAAGGAGTGGCTCGAGCGCCAGGGACGCGCGGAGGACTTCGTGGAAGTCGGCCCCGACGAGAACGCCGAGTACGACGACCGCGTCGAGATCGACCTGGAC
Source organism: uncultured Solirubrobacterales bacterium (assembly GCA_963767695.1). GTDB lineage: Bacteria > Actinomycetota > Thermoleophilia > Solirubrobacterales > Solirubrobacteraceae > Palsa-465. Next base: position 193,974 of record CAVYFE010000016.1, on the reverse strand, counting down.
GAGCTCGGCCCGCTGGTCGCCAAGCCGCACAACCCCGACAACGTGGTCGGAGTTGAGGAGGTCGCCGGCACGCCGATCGCCCAGGTGTGTATCGGCTCGTCGGTCAACTCGGGCTACAACGACCTCGCGCTGCCCGGAGCTGTGCTGGCCGACCGCGACGGTCAGATCGTCCATCCCCGGATCAGCGCCACCGCGACGCCCGGCTCGCGACAGATCCTGGCCGCGATCGCCGAGTCCGGCGTCTACCGTCAGCTCTCGGACGGCGGCGTGCGGATGCTCGAGCCGGTCTGCGGACCATGCGTGGGGATGGGGCAGGCGCCCCCGTCGGATGCCAACTCGCTGCGTACCTTCAACCGCAACTTCCCGGGCCGGTCGGGAACGCCCGAGGACTCAGTGTTCCTGTGCTCTCCGGCGGTGGCCGCGGTGTCGCTGCTCAGCGGCAAGATCGAGGATCCACGCGAGTACGGCGATCCGCCGGAGCTGCTGCCGATGCCCGAGCTGCGGCCCTATGTCGACGACGTGCACATCTTCGCCCCCGCCTCCGAGCAGGAAGCCGAGCAGATCGAGATCCCGCGCGGGCCCAACATCAAGCGCCCGCCGGAGCACAAGCCGCTACCGGAGTCGCTCGAGGCCCGGGTCGCGACCGTCCAGCCCGATGACATCTCGACCGGAGACCTGGCGCCCGACGGGGTGGAGGTGATGGCGTACCGCTCAAACGTGCCGGCGATCGCCGAGTTCACGCTGCGCCACCGCGACCCCGAGTTCCGCCAGCGGCTCAAGGAATGGGGGAGCGGGTTCATCATCGCCGGCGAGAACTACGGCCAGGGCTCCTCGCGCGAGCATGCCGCGCTTGCGCCCCTGCACCTCGGCGTCAAGGCCGTGATCGCCAAGTCGTTCGCCCGCATCCACCGCCGCAATCTGATCGCGCAGGGGATCGTCGCGCTGACATTCGCCGACGAGCAGGACTACGAGAAGGCGGAGGTCGGTCAGTGCTGGAAGCTGCCTGAGCTTCGGCGCGAGCTGGACGACGGATCGGAGACGATCACCGCGCGGATCGAGGACACTGACGAGAAGCTGGCGCTGAGTCATGACTTCTCCGAGCACGAGCGCGAGATCCTGATCGCGGGTGGGCTGCTGTCCTACCTGCGCGAGCAGGGCGACGAGACCGGCGATGGCAGGGCCGGCGGCGGCCGCGCGGAGCAGAAGGATGCCGGCGAGCGCGCCGAGGGAGAGGACTCAGCGGAGTCTGGCGTGATCCACGAGGCAGGCCAGGGCGTCGGCGGCCACCACGAATAAGGAGGGGGGGTTGGCGCCTGGGCCGGCGCTCGACAACGGGCTGGCGCCCGCTCACCGAGCCGCGACTAGCAGCGCCTGGATCGCCCGTCCGACTCGCCCGCGCTCGTCGTACAGGACGCTCTCGGCGGTACCGATCCCGTCCGGAGCGACGATCGTCCGCGCATCGAGGCAGATCCATTCGCCGACCGGCGGACGGTCGATGTACAGCGTTAGGTCGGGGTTGATGAACAGGTAGCTCTCCCACGGAAGCGCTGAGCCGATTCCGTTGCCGAAGTCGCCCGCCGCCGCCAGCCGCTGCAGCGGCGAGGCCTCCTCGCCGGCGACCAGCGGCACGCGCAGCTTGAACCAGCCCGTGGCGGGCCCGCCGTCGTAGAACGCTCCGGCCACGAACCGGATCTCGACCGCTTCGGAGGCGAACATCGGCCGCTGAGCCGGCTGGAAATCGCTCTCGCGTCCCTCCGCCGGGCCCCGGCGGCGGGGTCAGCGGCGGCGTTCGGGGGATCGCGGCGTCGGCCCGCTGGACCTGCAGCGCGCGGGCCCTGACCAGCTCGGTCCCGTCGGCGCCGCTCAGCGATCCCTCCAGTAGCTGCACCCGCCGCCCCGGCCGGACGATCTCAGCCTTCACGGACAGCTCGCCGAGCGGGACCGGGCGCAGGAACTCGTAGGTCACGCGGCTGATCAGCAGTCCCCCGCCCGCGGGGAGCTCCTCGAACGCTCGCATCAGCAGCGCCGCCGGGGCCCCACCGTGCTGCGAGCGAGCGTCCCAGGGACCGCGCGCGAGCTCGGTTGCGACGAACCGTCCATCGCGCGGGACGAAGACAGAACCCTCAGGCACAACGGCACACGCTACCGCCAAGCTAAACTCGGGATCCGATGAGCGAGGACAACGGAACTCCCCGCGACGAGGCCACTTTCACGGTAAAGGCCGGCCTCGCGGAGATGCTCAAGGGAGGTGTGATCATGGATGTGGTCACACCCGAGCAGGCAAAGATCGCCGAGGACGCCGGCGCCGCGGCGGTGATGGCGCTCGAGCGCGTGCCCGCGGACATCCGTCGGGACGGCGGCGTTGCTCGGATGAGTGATCCGGAGATGATCAAGGGCATCCAGAAAGCCGTGACGATCCCGGTGATGGCGAAGGCGCGTATCGGCCACTTCGCCGAAGCGCAGGTGCTGCAGGCGCTCGAGGTCGACTACGTCGACGAGTCCGAGGTGCTCACCCCGGCTGACGAGGCCAATCACGTCGACAAGTGGGCCTTCCAGGTCCCGTTTGTGTGCGGTGCCACCAACCTTGGCGAGGCGCTGCGCCGGATCGGCGAGGGCGCCGCGATGATCCGCTCCAAGGGAGAGGCCGGGACCGGCGACATTGTCGAGGCGGTCCGCCACCTGCGGCTGATCCGATCCGAGATCCGCCGTCTCACCGGGCTCGATCACAACGAGCTGGCGACCGCCGCCAAGGAGCTCGCCGCCCCGCTTCACCTCGTCAGATGGGTCGCGGCGGAGGGCCGGCTCCCGGTGGTTCTGTTCTGCGCCGGCGGGATCGCGACGCCGGCGGACGCCTCGCTGGTGATGCAGCTCGGCGCCGAAGGGGTGTTCGTCGGGTCGGGCATCTTCAAGTCGGAGGACCCCGATCGCCGGGCGAGGGCGATCGTCGAGGCGACGACGCATTACGGCGACCCGGCGCGCGTGGCTGCAGCGTCGACCGGGCTCGGGCAGCCGATGGTCAGCCTCGAGACCTCCAAGCTCGAGACAGAGCAGCTGCTCGCGCCCCGCGGCTGGTAGGCAAATCAGTGCTCAGACCTGGGGAGGCGGTCCGTCCCGTGGGCATCCTCGCCCTTCAGGGCGGGTTCGCGGCCCATGCCAAGATTGTGCGGGCGCTGGGCGCCGAGCCGCGAGAGGTCCGGGTGGCCGCCGACCTCGACGGGCTCGAGGCGCTGATCATCCCCGGCGGCGAGTCGACGGTGATGACGCTCGGCATCGAGCGGGAGGGCCTGGCCGAGCCGCTGCGCGAGCTGATCCGGGAGGGAACGCCGGTGCTCGGCACCTGCGCGGGCATGATCATGCTCGACCGCGACCACTTGGGCGTCCTCGACATCACCGCGACGCGCAACGCGTTCGGCCGCCAGCTGCGGTCCTTCGAGGCGGACCTCGACGTGAGCGCCGTCCGCGGCGCGCCGGTTCATGCGGTATTCATCCGCGCGCCGTGGGTCGCCGAGCACGGCGATCAGGTCGAGGTGCTTGCGGAGGTCGACGGCCACCCGGTTGCCGTTCGGCAGGGCAATGTGGTCGCGGTTGCTTTTCACCCGGAGCTGGCCGGTGAGACCCGCCTTCACGAGTTGCTGCTCGGCCTGAACGGGCGACCCTGATGAGCTCAGTCGATCCCGGCGGGCTCGCGCTCGGAGTATGTCCGGAAGTCCCGCTCGAACACCTCCCAGTCGAACGTCGGCAGGCCGTCGGGCTCCGGCGGCGGCTGCTCATCGACCGGCTCCTCGCCACCTGGAGGATCCTCCGAGTCGCTGCCGCGAGACAGCCACGCGGCGAACGCACAAACCACGATTCCGGCCGCGTAGACCACCGCGGCGAGCATCGGATGATGCGCGAGCGAAGCCAGGCCGCCGACTCCATACAGCCCGAGCGCGGACAGCACCAGCCGGCGCAGGTCAGTCCCCGGAATCGCGCGTCGGGGTGCCCGCGCGTAGAGGCTGATAAAGATCGCCGCCACCAGCGCGATCGCCAGCGCCATCTTCCAGGCCTCTGAGGGTGCAAACACCATTCCCATCCCCGATGATCGAACGATCCGCCGTAGAAATCAAGACCTCGACGGCCGTATAGCCCCTGATCTCGGATCCCACGGCACCGGGCGGCTCGCGGCGTCGCCAACTGATCCAGCTAGACGACCAGGCCGTGGCGCATCGTGTTCTCGGTCAGGGCGCGGGGCTCGACGAAATGGAGCAGGTAATCCGGCCCGCCGGCCTTGGTGCCGTTTCCCGACAGGCGGTTGCCGCCGAATGGCTGGCGGCCGACCATCGCCCCGGTGATCCCCCGGTTCACGTACAGGTTCCCCACCGGGGTCCGCTCGCTGACGTAGCGGACCGTCGAGGGGTCGCGAGCGAACAGTCCTCCGGTAAGCGCAAACGGCAGATCGTCGACGATCTCGCAGCCGTGGTCGACGTCGCGGATCCGCTCGATCGCCAGCAGTGGCCCGAAGATCTCCTCACCGAGCACGGGCGATCCCGGCTCGAGATCGGTCGCGACCGTCGGCGGGCAGAACCAGCCTCGCTCGGGCACGGGCTCGGCCCGCGCGACCACGGTGCCCTGGCGCTCGGCCAGCTCGGCGTACCTCGTCACCCGCTCCTGCGCCGAGCGCTCGATCACCGGCGGCACCTCCGTCCCGAGGTCGCCGGCCTGGCCGACGACCAGCACCCGCGTGGCACCGGCGACGCGCTCGATCAGCCGGTCTGCGATCGCTTCGTGGACCAGCACCCGCGCCGCCGCCGAGCACTTCTGACCGGCGTAGATGAAGGCCGAGGAGACGATTGCCGGGACCGCCTCGTCGAGGTCGGCGTCGGCATCGACGATCACACAGTTCTTGCCCCCCAGCTCGGCGACGACGCGCTTGATGTGCTTCTGGCCGGGAACGGTGTCGGCGGCGGCGCGGACGATCTCCAGGCCGACGGGCTGCGAGCCGGTGAACGCGATCGTCGAGACCTCCGGACGGCGCACCAGCGCCGCACCGAGATCTCCTTCCCCCGGGAGCAGCGAGATCGCGGCGGGCGGCACGCCACCCGCGCGCAGCGCCTGTACCAGGCGTAACGCGCAGCCGGGCGACTGCTCGGCCGGCTTCAGCACGACGGTGTTGCCCGCCGCCAGCGCCGCCGCGGTCATCCCGCAGGGAATCGCGATCGGGAAGTTCCACGGCGAGATCACCGCGGTCACCCCGCGGGCGGCGTAGTGGTACTCGTTGCGCTCCCCCGGCACCTGGAGCACTGGCCTGCCCCGCTCCAGCTCGATCGCGGCGCGCGCGTAGTACTCGAGGAAGTCGATCGCCTCGCAGACGTCTGCGTCCGCCTCGGGCCACGGCTTCGCGCACTCGCGGACCTCGAGCGCGGCCAGCTCGAGTCGCCGCTCTCGCATCCACGCGGCGGCCCGGATCAGGGCGGTTGCCCGCTCGGTGGCGGATTGCCGGCGCCAGCGGCGAAATCCCGCCTGGGCTTCGGCGATCGCCGCGGCGAGATCGTCTTCTCCCGCGAGGGCGGCACGCGCCACGAGGCGGTCCGGCTCGCCGGGGTCCGTCGACTCGATCGCCGACCCGGCGGCGTCGCGCGTCTCCGCGCCGACCATCACCGGCACCGCGAGCGGCAGCTCCCGGTCGATCTGCGCGAGCGCGTCGGTCAACTGCGCGCGGACGGCGGCGCGGCGCAGCTCCAACACCGGTTCGTTGGCAAATGTCGGGAGGTCAGACACGCACCTACGACCCTAACGAACGGCCCCTCGCATCGGAGTATCAGATCTCAGAGGCGGCTGGTGTCAGGAAGTAACCGCCGAGTTGTGGGTCAGCGCGCACAGTCTCCGGCCGGACTCCTGCGTTGGCTCGTAGTGAGAAGGTAATGCCTGGCTGCGGTCGAGCCTACGGTGGCGCCAGCAGCGTCTCGAGCGGCACGCCGCGCGCCTGCTCGGACAGGAACGACTCGTTGCTGGTGTTCTCGAGCAGCCGGCGCACGAGATATGCCATGCCCGCGACCAGATCGCCGACCGGGCAGTACGTCCGGACTCGGTAGCCCCCGGCCGCCAGTGCGCCCTGGAGCTCGTCGCCGAGCCCCCGCAGCACCTGCAGCTCCAGATCGCGATCCTCGCCCCCGGCCAGCCGGTTGACCGCGATCGCGTGCGATACAGAGCGGAGATTGTGGGAGGCGACCGCGACCCGCACGGTGGGCCGGGCCCCCAAAAGCCTGCTGGTCAGCTGCTCGAAGTTGCGGTCGCAGTCCGCCTTGACCTCGAACACCGGCGCGGGCCAGCCGTGCTGGCGGGCTTCGACGAGCTCGTGATCCCAGTAGGCGCCCTTCACGAGCCGGACCTGGAGCGGGGGGGTACGCTGACTGCAGGACGCCCATTCGAGGATCCCGTCGAGCTGCTCGGGCGAATCACGCAGATAGGCCTGCAGCACGACGCCGGCCGACGGCCCCGCCGCGAACTCCTCCTCCGAGAGGAGCTCGAGCACGAGCTCGAATACCGCCTCGCGCGAATCGAGCGACTCCATGTCGATATGGATGTGGGCACCGAGATCTCGAGCCCGGGCGAGCAACGGCCGCAGCCGCCCGGCCGCGTCACGCCGGCCGATCTGGGGGGCGTCGGGTCGGAGCATCGGCGTCAGGGCGGAGACCTTGACCGACACGTTCGCCCGCGGGATCGGGCCGGTGCTGTCGCGCTCGAGCATCGGACGGCTCGGCCAGCGCCCGGCGGCGAGCGCCAGCTCCTCGAGCGCCGCCGTGCACCGGTCCGCGTAGCGGTCGGCCTCGGCTGCGGTCACGGTCGCCTCGCCGAGCAGATCGACCGAGCTGCCGACATCGCGCTCCCACAGCCCTCGGAGCACTCCCAAGGCGCCGTGCGGGTCCTCGCCGACGATGAATCGGTGCGCCATGTGCCTGACACCACCCGCCGCCGCGACGCCCAGCGCGGTCCGTCCCGCCTTGGTGTGAGCGATCCGCATCGCCGCCGAGATCGGCGGGGGCGCCTCGGGAACCTCCTCCAGGAACGAGGTCAGGTGGCGCGCGAGGTCATCGAGCGAGCGGCATGCCGGCACCACATCGACGAACCGGAACAGCGCCGCCCGCAGCTCGCGGTCGCTGGAGGCGAGCTCCATCGCGCGGGCATCGAGCGCTCGCAGCGGATGGCGGCTGCTGGACGGAAATGCCTGGGCCAGATCGGCACCGATCCGCCCGATCGCCTCCTCGAGCGTGTCGTCCTCGGCCGTCAACGGCGATCCACGCCGTGCGCGGCCATCGCGGCCTCGGGCGGCGTCGCTTGCTCGATCGCTTTCCAGCTGACATCGCGTGCCCGCGCGGCTTCGTCGGCCGCGCCGCCGCCGCGCAGGCCGAACAGCCGCTTGGCGAACAGCAGGTAGACGACGACCGCCACGTTGATGATGAATCCGATGATCTTCAGAGCGCTGGCGCGATTGACGATCTCATAGATCTCGAGCGGCAGCAGGATCGTCGTGGACACGAACGTCAGGTATTCGGCCCATCGCTTCGTCAGCCACAGGCCGACCGCCTCAGCGCCTTCGAGCACTCCGTAGGCGAGGAGCGCGACCCCCACTGCGCGCAACGTGCCCGAGCGCAGCGAGAAGAGCCTGTCGAACTCGTGCAGGATCCCCACATGACCCGAGTTCTGGACCGGTCCGCCCGCGACTCCGCCCTGGATGTCGGTGAGGATCCGGTAATACGTGTCCCGCAAGCTGGTCTCGTGGCCGGCGAACAGGAGCACCGCGATCCCGAGCAGGACCAGGATCGTGAAGTGAATCGCCCGGTCGACCGCGATCAGCCGCAGTACCACTTTGTCACGCAGGGCCTTGCCGCGCGGCGGGATCTGGATCTCGTCGCGATCGGGAGGATGGGCTCGTGCGGGTTGCTCGGGCAGCGGAAGGACCACCCAGCTGTCGCAGCGCAGGCACCGATGCCACCGAAGGTCACCGTACTCGCGCACGACCGAGCCGTCCTGGGGTCGCACCTCGGCGGCGTCGAGTCCGACCAGCGCGTGTCCTCGGAGGCCGCACGCGACAAGCTCCCAGTCGATTTTGCGCCGGGGCCGTGGATCGTGGGTGCCGGGGGGGCGGGTCACGGGCTGGTCCGCCGGCGTCTGCATCGGGCTACCGTAGCGCCCGTCATCTGCGCTCATCTCAGGATGTTCACTGCCCTTGCGACGACCAGCCCAACCGTTATCAGCGAAGCGAGTGCCTGTCCGCCCATCAATGACTTCGCCATCGGCGTAAGCGGCATCGTGTCGGTGGGGCTGAATGCGGTCGCGTTCGTGAACGAGACGTAGAGATAGTCGACCAGCCCCGGCAGCCAGTCGGGCGCCGCGTACTTCGGATCGGTCATCTGCGGGAACAGGAAATCGGGCACGGCGGAGATCGACAACGCGCGGGCCAAGGCGCCGCCACGGTCAAGTTCCCAGTACCAGAGACCGAACAGCAGCACGTTCGTGACCCACAACACGACTCCGGACCGGATCAGGGCGTTTCCGCTCACTTGCACGGTGCCGTGGTGCAGCAGATAGTGGCACAGCAGAATCAGCGAGACGAAGTTGACCAGGCTGACCAGTCCGGTCAGGCCGAGCGCGAGCCGTCGCCGCTGCGGCGAGTGACGCAGATGGGGGCGCGGAGTTGCGGCCAACAGGCCGATCAGCAGCAAGCCCTCGACGCCTGGCAGCAGCCAGCTCGGACCGATCGCCAGCTGATTAGGAAGCAAGAAATCGAGCGCGATCGCGCCCGCCACCAGCAGCTGTGGCGCCCACCACGGGTCTCGCATCGCCAGCGAGGCGCCGAGCGCCTCGGCCCGTTCGAGGTCTTTGCGCGGGATTTCGACCCTCGGCACGATTGGGATACTGGCATCCCAATCGGCCCTCGGCCGCACCGGGCCTCGGCAGGATCTCGACCCGAAGAGCCCGAACATCACAGCCAATGAGGATCAGTGCCGCCATCCTGTCCGCGTTGCTCGCGCTGGCGCTGAGCGCCTGCGGCGGATCGAACCATACGGCCACCGCCACGCGCCAAGACACGCCGGCGGCGAGCTTCGCCGCCAGGACCACGACAGCCCCGGCAAGCGCGACAGCGCCCACGAGCACGACCTCGCCCACGAGCACGACCTCGAAGGCGAGCACCACGACCGTCGTCACCAGCACCGTCTCGACGACCACCACCGCCGGGCCGCCGCCATGCGTGGCGGCCGATCTGTCCGTCTCGTTCCTCGGCCAGCAGGGAGCCACCGGCCACGGCCTGCTCGGATTCGCGGTGCGTAACGTCAGCGGCCGCAGTTGCCACACGTTCGGATTTCCCGGAGTGCTGTTCCTGGACCGGGCCGGCCACGCCCTGCCAACCATCTCGAGCCGCGCCACCCACGACTTCTTCGGGACGGCGCCGGTGGTCAAGCTCGTCCTCGCACCCGGATCGAGCGCCTCCTTCCGCCTCGGCGTCACGCACGGCGTGACCTCGACCGCCCAGTGCACGACCGCCTACGGCCTGCAGGTGATCGCCCCCGACGACACCGGGATGCTTGTGGCAACGATCCCGGGAGGGGCCTACGAGTGCCGCACTGCGACGGTCTCACCGCTGAGACCGGGGAACTCCGCCTACCCCTGATCAGCTCCAGCCTGGGCGGCTGTCTCTACCCGAGCGCTGGGTCCAGTGCCTCGAACCGAACGACGCCGTCTCGCTGCTGCTCGCGCACCCGCTGATCCCGGGCGAGCAGGTCGAGGTGTCCAAGGACCTCTGAGATAGTCAGATACGCCTGGGTGACAGCCACGTTTCCCCACATCTGGACGGCGATCTCGTAGGCGGTCAACGGACCGCCGCCGAGGATCCGCAGCACCTTGCGTGCCCGGCGCTGGTGCATTCGCAGCCGCTCATCGATCAGCGATGCGGGCTCGACGATCGGGTCCCCGTGTCCGGGCAGCACGAGCTCGACTGGGAGCTCACGCGTGGCTCGCAGCGATTCCATGTAGTTGAGCAGCGCCGGCGGCCGGATGCTGCCCGCATCGCCTGTCAACGGACGCGACATCACCGGATTGGAGGAGATTCGCGCTAGCAGATGATCTCCGCCGAGCAGGATCCGCCGATCGTGATCGAAGAAGAGCGTGTCCGAAGGGCTGTGGCCAGGTCGGTGAAAGACCTGGAAGCGGCGGTCGCGCAACGCCAGCGTGTCGCCTTCGCGGAGCGGGCGGGTAACCCGTCCGCTGGATCCAAACGCCCGGAATGCGGATCCGACCGCGCCGAGCACGGTGGCGAGGTCTTCGGGGACGCCGTGCCGGCGCATGGTCGCCCGTGCGAACTCATCGTCAGCGGTAGCGCTGGCGCCGAAGTTCTCGAGGTAGCCCGTGAGCTCGTGGAACGCCGCCACCTCGGCTCCTGAGCGCCGCGCCAGGATCTCCAGCAGCCCCAGGTGGTCCATGTGCTGGTGGGTGATCACGATCAACTCGAGGTCCTCGATCGCGCGCCCGTGCTCGGCCAGCGCTTGCTCGAGCTCGTCGAGCGACTTGCCGGAATTGGGACCCGTGTCGACCAGGGTCAGCGGCTCGTCCTCGATCAGGTAGCAGTTGACACGACCGACGAGGAACGGGGTGGGGATGGCCAGACGATGAATCCCGGCGCGAGCGGCGAGCGCGAGCGAGTCGGCGGCAGAGCCGGCCGGCGCGTCCCGCTCGGGAGTGCTCACGCCCGGATCACGGCGAGCACCTCATCGCGGCGGCGCTCCATGTCCTCGCGCGAGCGAAGCGACTCCAGGCACAGCCGCAGCAGCGGCTCGGTGTTCGACGGACGGACGTTGAAGTGCCAGTCCTCGTATTCCACCGAGAGGCCGTCGAGCCGATACTGGTGAGCGTCCGCGTAGCGCGAGGAGAGCTCCTCGAGCCTCGCGTCCTGATCGGCTACCTCGGAGTTGATTTCGCCGGAGATGAAGTAGCGCGAGCGGTAGGGCTCGAGCAGCTCGGACATCCGCGCGTTGCGGGCTGACAGCAGCTCGAGGATCAGCAGCGCCGGGATCGTTCCGGAGTCGGCACAGTAGAAGTCGCGGAAGTAGTAATGGCCGGACACCTCGCCACCGAACGCGCCACCTTCCTCGCGCATCCGGGTCTTGAAGAACGCGTGGCCGACGCGATTCATCAGGGCCGTGCCGCCGGCGCGCTCCACCGTGTCGGGCACCGCGCGGCTGGCGCGGACGTCGTACAGGATCGTGGCGCCGGGCTGCTTGGAGAGGATTGATTCCGCCAGCAGCGCGGTGAGGAAATCGCCGTCCACGAACGAGCCCTGATCGTCGATGAAGAAGCAGCGATCGGCGTCGCCGTCCCAGGCGATGCCGAGATCGGCTCCGCGCTCCACCACCTCCCTCATGATGAACTCGCGGTTCTCGGGCAGCATCGGGTTGGGCTCGTGGTCGGGGAAGTTGCCATCGGGCTGCCAGTAGGCCTCGATCAGGTCGAGTCTCAGCTCTTCCAGCAGCGGTCCGACCATCGGACCCGCCATGCCGTTGCCACCGTCGACGACGACCCGGAGGGGCTTGATTACCGCGGGATCGATGAACTTCAGCGCGGCGCGATGGAACTCCTCGGAGATGTCGACCTCGTTCACCTCGCCGCCGCCCGGTGGCTCCCCGAGGCCGTTCTCGATCCTGGCCCTGACGTCTGCGATCCCGGCGTCGCCCGAGAGGGCGATCGCGCCGCGCTTGACGAGCTTCGCGCCGGTGTACGTCTTGGGGTTATGGGACGCGGTGCACATGAGTCCCCCGTCGAGCTCGCGTGAGCCGACCAGGTAATAGAGCATCTCGGTGGCCACCTCTCCCGCGTCGAGCACCGTCGCTCCCTCGCCGCACATGCCGTCCCGGTAGCTCGCGGCCAGCTCCGGCGCGCTCAGCCGCATGTCGTGGGCAAGTCCCAGCTGGAGCTCAGCGGTCGGCTTGTGCTCGAGCTCGGCGATCACCCGGGCGAATGCCCGGCCGATCGCGACGGCGCCCTCGACATCGATCTCGTCGGGATAGAGGCCGCGGATGTCGTAGGCCTTGAAGATCTCAGGGTTCATGGACGCAGCCTATCTAGACTTGACGCTGATGTCTGGTCACTCAAAATGGCACTCGATCAAGCACAAGAAGGCCGTCGTGGACGCGCGCCGCGGCCAGCAGTTCACGAAGCTCGCGCGCGCCGTGACCGTCGCGGCCCGCGAGGGCGGGGGCGATCCAGACGGGAACCCGGGGCTCGCGCTGGCAATTCAGAAGGCCCGCGATGCGTCGATGCCGAAGGACAACATCGATCGCGCGATCGCCAAGGGAACCGGGGAAGGGATCGACGCCGATCAGATCGAGACTGTGCTCTACGAGGCATACGGTTCCGGCGGCGTTGCACTGCTGATCGAAGCCGTCACCGACAACCGCAACCGGACCGGCGCCGACGTGCGCCACATGCTCTCCAAACACGGCGGGAACCTCGGCGAGCCGGGATCTGTCTCCTATCTGTTCGATAAGCGGGGTGTGATCGTCGTCGATGCGAGCCGCTACCACGAGGACGACCTGATGCCGGCGATCGACGCGGGCGCGGAGGACATTTCGCTCGACGACGACGTGTTCGAGGTGATCACCGAGCCCGCCGACCTCGGACGAGTCCGTGAAGCCCTTGACCAGGCCGGCGTCGAGATCGAGAGCGCCGATGTCACGCAACGCCCAAAATCACGGGTTCCGGTACAGGACGCCGATGCGGCGAAGCTGATGAAGCTGATCGACACGCTCGAGGAGTCCGACGACGTCACCGCGGTACACGCGAACTTCGACGTCGAGGCCGCGGTCCTCGAGCGAATCGCCGGCTGATCAAATTTCTTACGCAAGACCGCAGGGCGCCCGCTACCCTCCCCGCCTTCGATGAGCAAACGAATCATCGCGACATCGACCGTGGCGCTGCTGGGACTCGGCCTGGCCGCGTGCGGGAGCTCGCAGGCGCCGGGTGTTTCGGCGGCCCCCTCCGCGGGGGCGACCGCCCCGCCGGTCTCGGCCACCACGAGCACCGCCACGACGACGCCGACCACCCCCACCACCACGGTGGCGACCCCCAAGCCCCCTTCGCCGCTGTCCAAGGAGCCCGTGGTGGCCGTACCGACCACCGCGGCGCCGAAGACCCTGGTGGTCAAGGATCTGATCAAGGGGACCGGCAAGACCGCCACGCCCGGCAGCACAATCACGGTCAACTACGTCGGCGTCCTCTACAAGGGCGCCAAGCAGTTCGACTCTTCGTGGAAGCGACACCAGACCTTCACCACGGCGCTGACTACGGGCAACGTGATCAGCGGGTGGGTCAACGGGATCCCCGGCATGAAGGTGGGCGGCCGGCGCGAGCTGATCATCCCGCCGAGCCTCGGATATGGGAAGACTGGCAGCCCGCCCACGATCCCGGCTAACGCGACGCTCGTTTTCGTCGTCGACCTGCTCGCGGTTTCGTAACCCCGTTCGAGCCGTCAAACCTCCGCGCCCGGTACAGCGGCATCGCTTCTGCGAGGCCCTTGAACCGGTGCCGGCCGGCGAAGGACCACTCGAACTGATCGGCGGCGGCGTCACGCACCGCTTCGGTGCACAGGACGCTCGCGGGGCGGGCGATCCCGGTAACCCGGCTGGCCAGGTTGACCGAGTTTCCGTAGTAATCGCCGCTGCGCAGGGTCGCGGGACCACTGGCGATGCCGGCCCGCACGGCCGGGAGCTCGGCCGCTTCGACGGCCTCGACGAGCGACAGCGCACCGTCCACCAGCGGCGCGATCTGTGGACTCACGAACATCGCCGCGTCGCCGATCGTCTTGACCAACCGGACCGGACCCGCCGATTGCTCTGTCGCGAGCTCAGCCAGCCGTCCGGCGACGGTGCCCAGATCCTCGACCTCGACCTCTGCTCCTAGCCGGGTGAAACCGACGAGGTCGGCGAAGCACACCCCGATCTCCTGGGCTCCGGCGAGCTCGCCTGCTTCTCGCTCCGCTCGTCCCAACATGCCGCGCCTGACGCTCTCGCGCAGGTGTGCGCTGAACGCTGCTAGGAGCACCGGCGTGAGCGCCGGCGACAGCTGCTCCGCCAGCGCCGCGAACCGCAGCGCCACATCCTCCTCGGTGTCGCCGGGATTCAGGAAGGCGTTCGCGAAGCCGGCCGTGACGGTTGCGGCCAGTCTCGACATCCCTTCGCCCAGAACCCTGGTCAGCTCCGCGATCGCTTGCTCGCCCAGGCCGGCGTCGATGAACAGCTTGATCGACTTGGCGGCCTGGACATCCTCGTCTCCGAATACGGCCTGATCGGCGTCCACTTCCGGCAACCCGGTGAGCCGCCTGATCCGCAGCATCAGCTCCGCCGGCACTCCCGTCTGCTGCTCGATCTGGCGGGCTGTCCGGTTGCCGCCCAGCACCCGCTCGACCGGCAACAGGGCGAGCCGCTCCTCGGCTACGGCCGCCTTCAGTTCATCGATTCCTACCCCGTCGCTGGCGAGCTGCTCGAGCAGCCGCAGGCGCGCCGCCCGGTCCTCGCCTTGCAGACCCTCGAGCAGTCCCGCGGCTTCGAAGTCCATGCGAGCATCCTCTCTTACGGGGGCGGCGTCCGCTAGCATCGCCCATCCTCGCGGTTGTCCATGTGCCGGCACCGCCTCAGTCGATTCCGAACCACGCTCAGATGCTTTCGATCCTGATGCCCGTCTACAACGAGCGCGAGCGCGTCGAGCGCGCGATCGCCGAGGTGCTGGCCACCGAATTGCCGGCCGAGTTCGAGCTGATCGTGGTCGACGACGGCTCGACCGACGGAACCCGCAAGATCCTCCGCGACGTTGACTGGGACGGCCGTGTACGCCTGTATGAGCACCCCGAGAATCGCGGCAAGGGCGCAGCGGTCCAAACTGCGCTGTCGCGCGCTCAGGGCGAATACGCGGCGATCTTCGATGCCGACCTGGAGTACGACCCGGCCGATCTGGGACTGTTGATGCCGCCGCTGCTCGACGGCCGTGCCAACGCGGCCTTCGGAGTGCGGGCGTTCGACGGGTACACCAGCCACTCGTTTCTGTTCGTGCTCGGCAACAAGGGCGTGACGCTGGCGTGCAACATCCTGTTCAACGTCTACCTGCACGACATCATGACCTGCCACAAGATGATCCGGACCGACATCTTCCGTAGCCTCCCGCTCACCTCCGCGGGCTTCTCGATCGAGCCGGAGATCGCAGCGCGACTGGTCCAGCGCGGCGAGCGGATTTTCGAGATCCCGGTCCATTACCGCGCCCGTTCCAACGAGGAGGGCAAGAAGCTCACCGCCGTGGACGGCTTCCGCGTCGTCGGCACGCTCTTGCGCTGCCGGTTCTCGAGTCCGTGAGCACACTGGCGAGCAAACCCAGGCTCGCCCCGCGCTCGCGGATCCCCGCCGCCGGCACCGCGGCTGCCTCCCCGTTCGCGCTCTCGCTCGTGGTGTCGTTCGCGCTGGCGGCGCTATCTGCGGCAATACTGCCGACGGTGGCCAGTTATGACCCCTGGTCCTGGATCGTGTGGGGCCGGGAGGTGTTCGATCCGCACCTCAGCTTCTTCGTCGGCGGAGGCCCTTCCTGGAAGCCGCTGCCGGTGATGTTCACGGCCGTCTTCGGTCTGTTCGGAGCGGCTGCCCCGACGCTGTGGGTGATCACTGCGCGCGCCGGCGGTGTGATGGCGCTGATCGCCGCCTATCGACTCGGGTCGCTGCTGGTCGCTCGGGGTCGGGAGGTGGGTGGGGTCGGTGGCGCGGCGGTCGCTGGGGTCGGGAGGTGGGTGGGGTCGGTGGCGCGGCGGTCGCTGGCTGGGAGCCGGTCGCCGCGGGCCTTCTGGCCGCCGCTGGGATCCTGCTCACCCAGGATTGGTTCTACTACATGTTCCGCGGCACTTCGGAGCCGTTGCTGGTCGGACTCTCGCTGTGGGCGATCGACCGTCACCTGGCGGGCCGCCACGTGCTCGCGTTCCTGCTCGGGGTGGCCGCGTCCCTGATCCGCCCAGAGTGGTGGCCGTTCATCTTCCTGTACGGAATCTGGCTGTGGCGCCGTCAGCCGCGCCCGTGGCTCCTGATCCTGATCCTCGCCGGCTGGTTCTCGATCCCGTTCTTCTGGTTCGTGCCCCCGTGGATCAGCACCGGTCAGCCGCTGCTCGCCGCCAGCCACGCCCAGGCGTACAACGGTCATCTCGGGTCCGATCCGTTCCTCGAGGTGCTGCGCCGGGGGGCTGATCTGCAGGTCCTGCCGTCGCTCGTGTTCGCGTTGGTCGCGGTCGCGATCAGCTGGTGGTGCGAGCGCGATCGAGTCATCCTCGGGCTCGCCGCGGCCGCTGCCTCGTGGTGGGTGCTGGTGGTCGCGATGACGCTCGACGGATATCCCGGTCTCGAACGGTTCTACCTGCCGGCGGCGGGCATCATCTGCGTGCTGGGCGGGGTGGGAGTGGTGCGGGTGGCGCGGCTGATCGGCGACCGGCTGGCCGCGCTTCGTGGCGTGGCCACGGCCTCGCGGGTCGCCTGGGCTGCCGTGGCGATCCTGGTCGTGGTCTCGATTCCGTTCACGATCACCCGCGTCGACGCCGCGCGGGCGGCGAAACCGACCGCCGCACAAGCCGTGACGCGCTTCAATCAGCTCACAGTGGCGGTCGCGGCAGCCGGTGGTCACGACGCGGTGTATCCCTGCAGATCGAGCTTCGCCGCGATCAACCACTCAGCCCAGTCGGCGCTGGCGTGGAAGCTGCACGTGACCCTCGAGCGGGTTGGCACATCGATGCGTCGCCCAGGTGTCATGTTCGTCGGCCCTCGCGACTCGATCGACGGAGGTCATCCTGCGGTGGATCCCCGCCTGAACCGGATCCAGCTCGTGGCGAGGGTCGGCCCGTGGCGCATCTACCGCGCCTGGACGGCCGGCCTGCCGATGGCTTGC
The DNA here is from genome assembly GCA_963767695.1 of uncultured Solirubrobacterales bacterium. Lineage (GTDB taxonomy): Bacteria > Actinomycetota > Thermoleophilia > Solirubrobacterales > Solirubrobacteraceae > Palsa-465. The sequence goes on along the minus strand of CAVYFE010000016.1, from coordinate 177,039 downwards.
GTCGGCCGCTAGTAGGGCCGCCGCAGACCCCGCTCGCAGCGCGTTTCCTCGAGGCTGGCCGTGAAACGGGAAACATAGGCCTGTTTCGCGGCCACCCTCCGGGTGCGCTCACGCGCCGGCGATCTTGTAGACGCCGGGCAGAGCGGCGACCCGGGGAGGCGTCCGGCGCCCCGCGCAGAATCCTTGCCGCATGATCGTCCTCGGAATCGATCCCGGCACGGCCAGCACGGGCTTTGGCGTCGTCGAGTGCGCCGGCTCGCGGCTACGGGCGCTCGAGGTGGGCGTGATCGTGACCCCGCCAGGCCTGCCGCCGGAGCGCCGGCTCGCGGACATCCACGCTGGCGTGGGCGACCTGCTGGACGCGCACGCGCCCGAGGCGATCGCCATCGAGGAGTTGTACTTCGGCGCCAATGTGCGAACTGCGTTCGCGGTGGGACAGGCGCGCGGGGTGGTGCTGTTGGCCGCCGGCCAGCGGGGCGTGCCCTCGCGTTCCTACACGCCTCAGCAGGTGAAGGGCGCGGTCTGCGGGCACGGCCGCGCCGGCAAGGATCAGGTGGCGCGGATGGTGGCGCGGCTACTCGGCCTCGATGCGCCGCCGGCGCCCGACCACGCCGCCGATGCGCTGGCGGTCGCGATCTGCGACCTCAACCGGGCTCCGCTGGCGCAGGCGGTCGCCCAGGCTCCGGCGCGCGCGGGTTCGCTGCCATGATCGCGCTCGTCTCGGGAACGGTCGCCGTGCGCCGCGTCGATCACGTGGTCATCGACTGCGGCGGGGTCGGCTACCGGCTCGCGGTGTCGGCGGAGACGCTCCGGCACGTACCCGCGGTCGGCAAGGAGGTGGTCCTGCACAGCCATCTGGTGCTCCGCGACGACGCGCTTCACCTGTTCGGATTCGCGACCGAGGAGGAACGCGAGCTGTTTCTGATGCTGCTCGGCGTGCAGTCGGTAGGGCCGAAGGTGGCGCTCGCCGTGCTATCGGGCGGTCCGCCGCGGGAGCTGCTGGCGGCGCTCGCCGCCGGCGACGCCGCGCGCTTCCAGGCGGTTCCAGGAATCGGGAAGCGCACGGCCGAGCGGATCATCGTCGAGCTGCGTGAGAAGGTTGGGACTACGCTGCCCGAGCAGGCGATCTCGATTACCCGCAGCGATGACCCGCGGGCGCTCGCCCGCGAGGGCCTGGTGGGGCTCGGCTACACCGTCCAGGAGGCCGACGAGCTGCTCGACGGCGCCCCCGGCGAGCGCCCCGAGGACCTGATCGCGCACGCGCTGAGGACCGCCCGGCAATGAATTCGAGGGTGCAAACACCCGAGGCGCTGCCTGAGGACGAGCTCGACCGCTCCCTGCGGCCGCGACGGCTCGAGGACTTCGTCGGCCAGGAGCCGCTGAAAGATCAGCTCGCCGTCTCGATCGCCGCCGCAGCGGCGCGGGGAGAGGCGCTCGACCATGTGCTGCTGGCCGGGCCGCCGGGGCTCGGCAAGACGTCGCTGGCGCAGATCCTCGCGGCCGAGCTCGAGGTCCCATTCGTCCAGACGGCCGGCCCGGCCCTCGAGCGCAAAGGCGACGTGGCGGCGTTTCTGACCGCGCTGGAGCCACGATCGGTGTTCTTCGTCGACGAGATCCACCGGTTGCCGCGGGCCCTGGAGGAGACGTTCTACCCGGCGATGGAGGACCGGTGCCTGCCGATCACCGTGGGGCAGGGCGCCGGGGCTCGCGTCGTGACGCTGGAATTGCCTGCGTTCACGTTGATCGGTGCTACGACCAGGACCGGGTTGCTGAGCACTCCGCTGCGCGACCGGTTCGGAATCCAGCATCGGCTCGAGCACTACGGTCCGGAGGAGCTAGCGCAGATCGTTCGCCGCTCCGCGCGGCTGCTCGGAGTGGCGATCGATGATCCGGGTGCGATCGCGATCGCCGGTCGCAGCCGCGGCACGCCGCGCGTCGCGAACCGGCTGCTCAAGCGCGTGCGGGATTACGCCGAGGTGCGGGGCAGCGGCGTGGTCACCGAACGAGTCGCCGGCGAAGCCCTCGACCTGCTCGAGGTCGACCACGAGGGGCTTGACCGGCTCGATCGCGAGATCCTGCGCGCGATCTGCGAGAAGTTCGACGGCGGGCCGGTGGGCCTGTCCACGCTCGCGGTTGCAGTCGGCGAGGAGCAGGACACGATCGAGGATGTCTACGAGCCCTATCTGCTGCAGCGCGGCCTGATCGAACGGACCCCCCGAGGCCGAGCGGCGACCAAGCGGGCCTACCAGCACCTGGGTCTACGGCCGCCCGGGCCGATGACTCTTCTTTAGCTCTTAAGCGAGAAGGACATGATGGGGTTGCGGCTCCCAGGCCGGGGGCAATTTCCCGGCGGGAGCGCTACCGTCCGACGACGTGCCTCGCGCGGAGCGCCGGCACGTTGGGGGGCGGGGCGGCCCCGGCTGCAGCAGGATCCCGCTGGCTATCCTCAACCAACCCCCATGGCACACGAGCACTACTTCATTTGTCCCCACTGCGGCCACCGATCAATGGCCACCTCCCGCAACGAAGGATTTCGCAGCGACGTGCGCGGATGCGAAAAATGCGGCTTCGCGTACCTGTTCGAGCTCCTCGACGACTACTACCCCGCGCCCAACGCAGCGTTCTTCGCCTGCGACAAGGACGGCCGCGTCGTCGACTGCGGACGGGGCTCGTTCGAGCTGACAGGGATCAAGACCGAGCAGGCGATCGGACGGCTCGTCAACGAGGTTCTGGGCCTCCGCTTCGACGATGGGACCGACCACGTCGGCACCGCGCTCGAGTGGGAGGTTCGAGTCCAGGGCAAGCCGGTCGAGGTGAACGCCGAGCACGACTTGCCGGCGAGAGCGGTCGCCGACATCTTTCCGGCGTACGATGATGAGGAGGGCGGCGTGCTGGTGGTGCTCACGCCGACCAATCATCACTCGTCCTAGCACCCGCAGACCCTGATGACCGATCGCCAGCGCTACGGCTTCGTCCTGATTCTCGTCATTGGGCTGATCGTGGCGTCGGGGGTCGTCCTGACGCAGTTCCCGACTCGGCTCGGGCTCGATCTGAAGGGCGGTACGCAGCTTGTCTATCAGGGCCAGCCGACGCCCCAGACCCCACACGTAACGCAGGCTGCCCTGAGCCGTGCGGTCAACATCATGCGCCAGCGGGTCGACCAGCTGGGCGTGGCAGAGCCGGAGATCCAGACCACCGGCAACAGCCTGATCACCGTGGGCCTGCCGGACGTCCAGGACACCTCTCGCGCGGAGAGGCTGGTCGGCTCGACGGCACAGCTGTATTTCTATGACTGGGAGGCGAACGTCCTGACGCCGAACGGCAAGACCGTCGCCAGTCAGCTCCAGCCTCAGGATCCGACCGCCGTGACGATGAGCCAGGGGAGCGGCGGCGGCCCCGGAAATCCGGGCGGCGGCAGCGTTCCCCTCTACAACGCGGTCAAGCTGGCCTCCACGCAACCCCCGGTGGCCTCGTCCACCAGCTCCCATCTCGGCTATCAGTACTACATGTTCGGGGCTCCCGGCAGCCCGGCCTGTCAGGCTGCCGCGAAGTTCTACGGGACGACGGTCCCAGTAGGCCAGCGCTGCTACCTGTCGGGGCCGGACGACAGCCTGTCGGACCTGAACACGGGCCTCCCCCCGGGAGTTAGCGCCGCGGAGGGCCAGGTGCTCAGAGTGCCCCCCGGGACGGTGGTGCTCCAGGCGGCGGATGTCAGCTCGTCTCACACCACGCCGTTCTACAGCCCGTCGGCGGAGTTCTACGTGCTCAAGGACAACGTCGCGCTGACCGGCAACGAGATCACCAACCCGCAGCAGAGCACCGATCAGTCGGGGAGCCCGGATGTCACGTTTGGCTTCACCTCGAGCGGGGGCTCGAAGTTCCAGAAGGTCACCCAGGAGATCGCCCGCCGGGGTGAGCTCGCCAGCATCGGGTCGACCTCGCTGAACCAGCACTTCGCCGTCGCGCTCGACAACAAGCTGGTCACGGTCCCCCAGATCGACTTCCGCCAGTATCCGGACGGGATCACGGGTGGCAACGGCGCGAACATCACCGGCGGCTTCACGACCACCTCCGCCCAGGATCTGGCGACGCAGCTGCGCCTCGGCGCGCTGCCGATCAACCTGAAGCTGATCTCCGAGTCCCAGGTCTCGGCGACGCTCGGCAAGCAGGCGCTCCACCAGGGCCTGCTCGCCGGCGCAGTCGGGCTGCTGGTCGTCGCGATCTTCCTGCTGATCTACTACCGCCTGCTCGGCTTGATCGCGGTCGCGGCGCTGGCCGTCTACGCCCTCTACTTCTACGCGCTGATCAAGCTGATCCCGATCACGCTGACGCTGCCGGGGATCGCGGGTCTGATCTTGACGATCGGCGTCGCGGCCGACGCGAACATCGTGATCTTCGAACGCGTTAAAGAGGAAATCCGCGCCGGTCGCTCGATCCGCCAGGGGATCGTCACCGGTTATCGCAAGGGCCTGACCGCGATCATCGACGCCAACGTGGTCACGATCATGACCGCGTTCATCCTGTTCGTGCTCGCGACCTCGGAGGTCCAGGGATTCGCGTTCACGTTGGGCATCGGCACCTTCGTATCGCTGTTCACGGCGGTGATGGCGACCCAGGCGATCCTGATGACGATGAGCAGCTCGCGGGTGATCTCGCGGCCGTCGGCGCTCGGCGCCGGGGGCAAGAAACGGGTCTGGCGCTTCGACTTCATGGGCGCCTCGCGGTACTTCTTCTCGATGTCGGGCGTGATCCTGCTGGTCGGCGCGCTGGCGATCGGCGGCAGAGGGCTGAATCTGGGGATCGACTTCACCTCGGGGACGCGGATCACCGCCAGCCTCGAGCATTCCGCCACCCAGGCGCAGATCGCCTCCATCATGAGCTCGGCCGGAGCGACCAACCCGACGGTCCAGAAGGTCACCAACAAGAGCCTTGGCAACAACGTCTTCCAGATCTCCTCCAAGCAGCTCCAGCCCGGCAGCGTGCAACAGGTGAAGACCGCGCTGGGCAGCAAGTTCGGGCTGAGACCCAACACCTTCGCTTCGACCTCGGTCGGCCCGACGTTCGGCCGCACCGTCGCCAACAGCGCCGTGGTCGCGATCATCGCCTCGCTGCTGGTGATCTCGGCGTACGTTGCGCTGCGCTTCGAGTGGAAGTTCGCGATCCCGGTCCTGATCGCGCTGATGCACGACCTGCTGATCACCGCCGGCGTCTACTCGCTGACCGGTCGCCAGGTGACGACGGCTACCGTGGCCGCACTGCTGACGATCTTGGGCTACTCGCTGTACGACACGATCATCGTCTTCGACCGCGTCCGCGAGAACGTGCCACGAATGCCCCGCGCCGCGTTCTCGCAGATCGTCAACCGCTCGATGTCCGAGGTGCTCACCCGGTCGATCGCGACGACCTCCTGCACGCTGATGCCGATCTTGGCGCTGCTGCTGTTCGGCGGCGGGGAGCTGAAGGACTTCGCATTCGCGCTGCTGATCGGCGTCGCGTCGGGCGCGTACTCGTCGATCTTCATCGCCTCGCCGGTGCTCACCCACTGGAAGGAGCGCGAGCCGGTCTACCGCGCGCGGCGCCACCGAATCGAGGACGAGTTCGGGGCCGTCCCGGCATACGCAAGCAGCGGCGCCGACGTCGAACCGGTGCAGAAGCGTCCGCGGCGGGCCGGGCGCCTCACCACTCCCGAGGCCGAAGCAGTCTCAGCCGCCGAGTTCGAGCAGATGAAGCGTGACCTCGAGGTGGAGCAGGGACTGCCCACGCGTCATACATCAACGCTCACCAAGCGCCTCGCCCACAGTCCCGAGGCCGAGGCGACTCCCGCCACGAAACCGTCACGGCGAAGCGGTGGCGGAGGGCGACGGGCAGCCCGGGACGGGGCACCGAAGCCAGCCGGAGACGGCGCACCTAAGCCGGTCGGGGACGGCGCACCTAAGCCGGTCGGGGACGGCGCACATAAGCCGGTCGGCGATCCGGCACCGAGCCCCGCCGGCGACGGCGCACCGCGGCCCGGCGACGGCGATGCGCCGCGGCCGACCGGCGACGGCGATGCGCCGCGGTCGACCGGCGACCGCGCAGCACGGTCCGGCGACGGCGGAGCGAAGCCGACCGGCGACCGGGCGCCACGGCCCGGTGGCGACGATGCACCACGGCCCGCCGGCGACGGCGCGCCACCGCCCGCCGGCGACGGCGTCGCGCTCCCGGACGACCGCCAACCGCCTCTACCGGCGCCCGACATCGCCGAGAACGAGGGCATGGTGCCGGCGCAAAAGCCCAAGCGTCCGTCGAAGGCCCGGCCACGAAACCGCCGTCACGGGAGGCGCAGGTAGTCATGGGGATGCTGGCCTGGGTGATGATGGGACTGGCCATCTGGCACTTCACGATCTGGCTCCCGGACCGCTTCTGGGGCGGAATTGTGGGCGCATTCATCGGCGCGCTGATCGGCGCCGTGGTGTTCGGGTTGCTGGTCAATGGCCTGACCATTCCCGGTCGGCACGACACCCATCTGTCGACGGCGCTCGAGGCGATCCCCGGCGCCCTGATCGGGATCGCGCTCGTGTACTTCGCCGGAATGCGCCGTGAGCGCGCCCAAGGCATCGGGGATATCGGGCTGACCTGAGTCGGCGCCCGGCGGCGCGGTCGCCTCGCACCGGGAACCGCGCGGTCGCAGAGCGCGCTGGCCTGTGCTGGTCGATCGCCTAAATCAAGCTCGCCCAACAGAAGTGAGGGATCGGCCATGGAGACCATGTTCGATCGCCCAGATCAGCACCGGGGCCTACAGAAGTGGGAGATCGTGCATGAAGACCGTGTCCGATCGCCCATTTCGCTCGTCGCTCGCAACGAATTGGGCAAACGAGCAGGTCCGAGCGTTCACCGAAGCCCCAGCGCCCTCACCAGGGCGCTGCTTCCTCGCCCCCGTGCCACGCGAGCGACGACCCCAGCCGCGACCGAGTGCGACCCGACAACAAACGAAGTCCTCACCGGCGGCAACGCGAGACAACTTCGTCACAGGACGTCACATCTTTGGAGTAACTGGCCTGTAGCACCCACGGATCCGTCGGGGGCCCCCCGTACGCTGCCGCCATGTCTGAGGCCGCGGCACTGGCAGCGCAACCTCCGGAGCCGCCGGCCCCACCACTAGAGGTGGCCCCGGAGGCGGCCGCTCCCGCCGCCCGCCCACCCGACCCGATCGCCGGCCACCGGCCCGACCCGCCAGCCGGCCGGCCCCCAACACCCACCCTCGAGGTCCCCCGCTACGACTTCGAGGCAGCGCTGGTCCTGGAGCGGGAGCTGGGCGTCAGTCACGTCGTTTCCCAGCTCCTCGTGCGCCGGGGCCTCGGCGACCCGGGCCACGCGCGCGCCTTCCTCGACGCGCTACAGGCCCACGAGTGGAGCGCGTTTGACGGGATCGACGGCGCGGTCTCGCTGATCGCACGCCACATCGAGGCCGGCCGCCGGATCGTGGTTCACGGCGACTATGACGTCGACGGCGTATGCGCCACGGCGATCATGATCCGCGCACTGCGCTCGCTCGGCGCGAACGTCGGCTGGTTCCTGCCGGATCGCATCGACGACGGCTACGGCGTCTCGATCGCGACTGTCGAGCGGCTCGCCGCCCGCGGCACCGACCTGCTGATCACCGTCGATTGCGGGATCACTGCGGTAAGCGAGGTGGCGGCTGCCCGCGCGGCGGGCATCGACGTTGTCGTGAGCGACCACCACGCCCCCCGCGCCGACGGCCAGCTGCCCGATTGCCCGATCGTTCACCCGAGCGTGTGCCGATACCCGTGCCGCGATCTGTGCGGAACCGGCGTCGCGTTCAAGCTCGCCCAAGCCCTCGCCGCGCCGACCGCGGCCGATGAAATCGAACTCGTGGCACTCGCGACGGTCGCTGACCTGATGCCGCTCACGGGGGAGAACCGGCGCCTCGTTCGCGAGGGGCTGGCGGCGCTGGCGGGGACCGCCAGACCGGGGCTGCGAGCGCTGATGACCGTCGCGCGGGTGGATCCCAGCGCGATCGACGCCGGTGCCCTGGGCTTCCGGCTGGCGCCACGGATCAACGCCGCGGGCAGGATTCGCCGGGCCGACGCCGGCCTCGAGCTGCTGCTCACCGAGGATCCGCAGCGGGCCAGGGAGATCGCGGTCGAGCTCGACGGGGTCAATGCCGAACGCCGCGGGGTCGAGCAGCGCATCACGTGGGAGGCCGAGGCTCAGGTGGCAAGCCTTGGCGTGCGACCGGCGTACGTCCTGTGGGCTGAGGACTGGCATCCGGGAGTGATCGGCATCGTCGCCTCGCGGGTGGTGGAGCAGCACCATCGACCGACGATCCTGATCGCCCTGGACGAGCACGGGATGGGTCATGGATCGGGCCGCAGCATCCCGGGGTTTGACCTGCTCGGAGCGTTGCACGCCGCGTCCAACCAGCTCCAACGTTACGGCGGCCACCGCGCCGCCGCGGGCCTGACCGTCGCGAGTGATCGCTTGGACGCGTTGCGCACGGCGATCGAAGACCATGCCGCCCAGCTCCTGACGCCCGACCTGCTGCAACCTGTCGAACGCGTGGACGCGGTCGTCTCGGGGGCCGAGCTCGGATTGACGCTGGCCGAGGAGCTGGAGCTGCTGGAGCCGTGCGGAGCCGGGAATCCCAGCCCCAGGCTGCTCGTGCCGGGAGCCCGCTTCGGCGAGCTGCGCGCGATGGGGGAGGGGCGGCATGCGCGCTTCTCGGTCAGTTCTGGAGGAGCGCGGGCGCGGGCGGTCGCCTTCGGCTGCGAGGGTCGTCTGGACGTGGCGCCCGGGGAGCCGGCCGATGCCACCTTCCGCCTCGAGCGCAATGTCTGGAACGGGGCCGTGGAGCCGCGTCTTGTCCTTCGGCACGCTCGGCCCTGTGCGCCAGCGCCGATCGAGGTGCTGCGCGAGACCGGCGATTATCTACACCAGGCGTTCGACGAGCTCGACGGCCCGCTGCCCCGAATCTCGAGCGCGCCAAGCATGGGTGGGCAGCGGCGCGTGCTCGATCGACGCGGCGCCAGTCCGCTCGCCGTGCTGGCCGACGCGATTGCCAGCGGCGAACCGGTGCTCGCGGTCTGTGCTGACGTGACTCGCCGGCTGGAGGGGCTGAGCGCGCGCGTGGGCGGCTTCGCGCTCGTCGGTCATCACGGGCTCGAGCTCGACCCCACGCTGAGCAACCCCTACGCCCACCTCGTCGTGCTCGATCCGCCCTCGGGCGCCCACGGCGCGGACCGGCTCCGGGAGGGCTGCGGATACACCCATTTGTGCTGGAGTGAGGCTGAGCTACGCTTTGCACAGCAGATGCACGAGCTGGAGTTCGGCCTTCGCGCTTCACTCGTGGCTCTCTACCGGGGCCTCCAGCGCCGGCAGAGGGTGGCCGGTCAGGAGCTCGAGCACCTGCTTCGCGGTGATGGTGCCCATGGCCGTCCGGCGCGGCTCGCCGGCAGACTGGTCAGAGTCCTCGCGGAGCTCGAGCTCGTCAGCCTCGACCGGGATCTGCCGGCCCTGGCGGTCGCGGGCGGGGAGCGGACGACGCTCGAACGCTCGCCGGCCTACCGGGCCTACGCAGCTCGATACGAGGATGGACGGCGATACCTGACCAGCAAAAATCTCCCTCTGAGCGCCTGACCGCCGGCGCCGGCGCCGGCGCGAGCGACGGCAGCCGGTCGGGCGGCCGCGAGGCTGGGGGTGGCGCGCAAGCGTCAACGCTGCTCGCCTCCAGGCCGCCGGTCGGTAGCGTCGGGCACCCCGGGACACACGACGCCGTCGAGCGCGCCGAGCTGACGGGGGCTGAGCGGCGGCTGCTCGGAGATCTGTTTGCGATCGTCGAGGAGCACGCGGAGCACGCCGCCGTCGCGGTCGACCGCGCGCGGGTCGAGGAGGCGTTCGTCTACGCGTGCGTCCATCACGCCGATCAGCGCCGGAAGACCGGCGAGGACTTCATCATCCATCCGGTCGGCGTGGCGAAGATCTGCGCGGGCATGCGGCTCGACACCGAGACGCTGTGCGCGGCGCTACTGCACGACACGGTCGAGGACACCAGCGCTTCGCTCGAGGAGGTCCGCGAGGCGTTCGGGGAGGAGATCGCCGGCCTCGTCGACGGCGTCACGAAGCTGACCGGACTGACCTTCCAGTCCCGTGACGAGGCGCAGGCCGAGAACTACCGCAAGATGATGGTGGCGATGGCCACCGACATCCGGGTCATCCTGATCAAGCTCGCCGATCGCTTGCACAACATGCGCACGATCGCGGCGATGCCCAAGCAGAAGCAGAACGAGAAGGCGCGGGAGACGCTCGACATCTACGCCCCGATCGCCCATCGCCTCGGCATCCACGCGATCAAGTGGGAGCTCGAGGATCTCGCCTTCCAGACGTTGCATCCCCGCAAGTACAACGACATCAAGGGTCTCGTCGCCCAGCAGCGCGCCGAGCGTGAGCGCTATGTCAACCAGGCGGGCGACTACCTGACCAAGGAGCTCGACGAGCTGGGGATCGCGGCCGAGATCTCTGGGCGGGCCAAGCACTTCTATTCGATCTATTCGAAGATGACGAAGAAGGGGCGCGAGTTCAACGAGATCTACGACCTCACGGCGATGCGGGTGATCGTGGGCTCGGTCAAGGACTGCTACGGAGCGGTTGGGGTCATCCACTCGCTGTGGAAGCCGCTGCCGGGCCGCTTCAAGGACTTCGTCGCGATGCCCAAGTTCAACATGTACCAGTCGCTGCACACGACGGTGATCGGACCCGAGGGCAGGCCGCTCGAGATCCAGATCCGCACGCGTGAGATGCATGACATGGCCGAGTTCGGAGTCGCCGCTCACTGGATGTACAAGGACGATCCGAGCAAGGCCGGCTCGGCGACTGTGCGCGACCCCGACGGCAAGCTCAAATGGCTGCGGTCGCTGCTCGACTGGCAGCAGGATCTCTCCGATCCGCGCGAGTTCATGGAAACCCTCAAGGTCGACCTGTTCGAGGACGAGGTATTCGTCTTCACCCCCAAGGGGGAGGTCAAGTCGCTGGCGGCCGGCGCCACGCCGCTCGACTTTGCCTACGAGATCCACACCGACGTCGGTCACCGCTGCGTCGGTTCGAAGGTCAACGGCAAGATCGTGCCGCTCTCCTACCAGCTGCGCTCGGGCGACATCGTCGAGGTGTTGACCTCCAAGCGCGAGCGCGGACCGTCGCGCGACTGGCTCGCGCTCGTCAAGACCACGCGCGCCCGCAACAAGATCAAGGCGTGGTTCAAGGCCGAATCCCGCCGCGACAGCGAGCACACCGGCCGCGAATTGCTGCAGGAGCACCTGAAGAAGCAGGGCCTTCCCGCCCAGAAGCTGGTCGGCTCGCCGCTGCTTGCGGACGTGATCCGGGAGATGGGGTTCCGCAAGGCCGAGGACTTCTATATCGCGCTCGGCGGTGCCAAGATCTCGGCGAAGGTCGTCGTCAACAAGGTCATGCAGCGGCTCAAGCAGGGGGAGGCCGCGGAATCCGAGCCGACCGCCACCGACGACCTGCTCAAGACCCGCCGACGCCGCTCGCGGCCGACCACGTCGTCGTCCCGCTACGGCATCGTCGTCGAGGGCATCGACGAGGTGATGCTGCGGATGGCGAAATGCTGCCGGCCTGTGCCGGGGGACCCGATCGTGGGCTACATCTCGCTCGGCCGCGGGATCACGATCCATCGCGAGGATTGCCCCAACGTGGCGGTGCTGAAGAAGGACCCGGAGCGGTTCACGCCGGTGTCCTGGGACGGCGATGCGGAAACCTCGTTCCGCGTCGAGATCGAAGTCGATGGCTGGGATCGCCATCGCCTCCTGGAGGACATGTCGCGGACCTTTGCCGAGGCCGGCATCAACATCCTCGAAGCGCGCTGCACCGTCAACCACCCGATGGTCAAGAACCGCTTTGTGGTGGAGGTGGGGGACACGCGCGCGCTGGACCAGGCGATCAACCGCCTACGCAACATCGACGCCGTGTTCGACGCGTTCCGGGTCACGCCGGGAGCGGCGTGAGTTCGCATCTTGGTGACGCCCGGCGACATCGATCGGTGACGCTCCGCGACATCGAACGGCCGCGATGAGCGTTGTCCACCGCCGCGACGGGGCCGGCTGGGAGGGGGTTCCGATGCAGCCGTATGCCGGTCCTGAGCTTGCCGGCGTGCTCAAGCACGAGCTCGTGGGAGCCGCAGACGGCGCCCACCACTACACGATCCGTTACTTCCAGGTGCCGCCGGGCGGGGCAACGGCGCGGGAGCGCCACGCGCACGACCATGGTGTGATGATTCTCCGCGGCAAGGCCAGGGTGACGCTCGGCGAGGAGGTCCATGAGCTCGGCGAGGGCGATGTGGTGTATGTCGCCGGCGAGGAGCTCCACTGCTTCGAGACGATGGGCGAGGAGCCGCTCGGGTTCCTGTGCGTGGTCCCCCCGCGACGGGCGTAAATCGTCGCGTCAGCCGAGCACCGGTCCGTCCCTGCCGCGCCGCGCCTGCGAGACCCGGATCGTGGCCACACTCGCGCGCGGTTGCTTGACGATCAGCACCGCCTCCCCGGTGCCCAACGCCTTGATCTCGTTGGGGTGCACCGCGAACTGCTCGACTTGGCGTCGCGTTCCGCGTCCTGCGTAATAGCCACCGAACAGTCGACCGCCGGTCTGCCTCGTCTCCTCCCAGCGCGTCACCGTGCCCGCCATCTGGGCGACCGTCTGCGCGGACGCGGGCACATCCTGGCGATGGGCAATCTTCACGGCCGTGTTGCCGAGTACCTGATCGCGGAGCCCGACGGCGGCACGATCCAGATCCGCGAGCTCCTGCGTGGCGAGCAACACGCTTGCGCCGGCTTCGCGCCCGCGGGCCAGCAACGAGATCACGTTATCCGCGCCGAGAGCGGAGAACTCATCGATACCGATGATCGCCGGGCCGTCCCGCGCCGCCGCACCGCTCGCGAGCCGGTGGCCGACGGTAGTGACCAGGTCCTGGACCACCAGGGTTCCGAGCTGAGCGGCAAGCTTGCCGTAGGTGCTCGAGTTCAGGCTGAACAGGACCACGTGTTGGCCCGCCGCGGCCGCGCGCAGGTCGATCGACTCCGCGCCAGGCGCCGGGGCCTGGGAGAGGAATCGGCCGGTGTGAGATTCGCTGACGATCGCCAGGCGGGTCCCCAGGCCGCGGATCGCGCTCAGCTGGTCCGGGGTGAGCCCGGCGAGGTACTCCTGCACCTGCTGCGCCCGCGTTCGTGGGACGTGGCGAAGCAGCCCGGCCAGACGGCGGGGATCCATTGCGCCCACCACCTCGTCGAGCGTTACCGCCTGCGCTGGATGGGCCTCGTGCAGCACGTGGAGCGCCGCCTGCACGTAGCGTTCGGCGGCCCGCTGGTAGTGCGGCTCGGTGAAGCGCTCGGTGGCGATCAGCTTGTCTTTCAGCTCGGTCGCGTTCCCATGCGCGAGCGGGTTCCAGACGGCTGGCCCGTCGGGCGTCCAGAGCCGAAAAGGCCGACCGGCTGCGGCCGCGGCATCCGCCAGCTGGCGGGCGAATGCGGGCGAGCCCTTCATGTCGATCGCCACGACGGGATGGCCGCGCTCGATGTGATCAGTGAGGATCGCCAGCAGCGTCGTCGATTTGCCGGCGCCGCTGGCGCCCAGGATCAAGCCATGGGCCGTCAACTGCCCGTCGTGGAGCAGCACCTCCTGGCCCTGGCGGTTGGAGCCCAGGACGGTGGCGTCGCTCGCCCGTGCGGCCGCGGCGCGCCGGGCGCTGCGACGCCGTCCGGCTCGGAGCGCCCCGATCACGGCCGCGAGGACGCCGCCGCCGATCAGCCACGCAGGCGCGAGCGAGGCGGGCGTGAGCATGAACGCGACGAATAGGAACAGCAGCAGGTAGGAGCGACGGCGCCGGTCCTCCGGAGGTCTCATCGCGTGATCTCCCGGTGCACGTATGGGCGATCGGTAGACCCGACCGGCGGGGGCGCGCGCGTCGCACGAACCGGCGCGGTCTCGCGTCCCATCGCCCGGACCGGCGCGGCCGCGCCCATCGCCGCCGGGCTCCAGCGAAACGGCTGGACGTGCACCCGGTTCGCAATCCCCAGGATCCTCGCCGAGGACCGAACCGATCGGGCGATCCCCGGATGTTGGGTCAGGTACAGAACCGCGTCGATCCGCGAGTCGACCGCGTATCCCGACAGGATCGTCTCTCTCCGCGTCCTGCCCTTCGCGGTGAGTTCGAGCTCGACCGCCGCCCGTTGCCCGGCCGCCAGGACGATCAGCAGGTCGGGGTAGTGCAGGCGCGGCCGGCCGCCGGGCCCGCAGCCGCCCAGGCGCACGCCGAGCGGCTCGGAGCTGCGTTCCGGCGAGGCGTCATGCGAGCGCAGCCGCCGTTCCGACAGCACATCCCGCGTGGGGCCGAACGCGCCGCTGCGCGCCGCGAGCCACAGCCAGGCGACGCCCACATCGTGCTGGTAGCAGGCCAGGTCGATACGGGGCGGCAGATAGCCGCTGTCGATCGCGGCGAGTCCCTTGCGGGCGATCTGGTAGCACCCCGGTTGGCGGTGGAACACCTTCCGCTGCCTCAGATAGCCGGCGGTGGTGAGCGAGCGCAGGCGCCCGTAGGTCACCGCCGCCGACGCCTCGAGGAGCGTCTGCACATGGGCGGCGAGTACCAGCCGGTGGTCGGCGATGAACTCGAGCAGGCGCAGGTCACGCTCGGTCAAACGGGCTCTCGCTCCGCTCGCGCGTTCGCCGTGTCGCCCTCCGGCAGGGGAGGATCCGCTCATGTCCACCAGAGGCCGACGGCACCACGGTCTCGCCCCCATGACGGTGGCGGCGGCCCGATCAGAGTCCAGGATGCGGAAGCGAGCGCGTATCGACGACCTCGAAGTCGCGGCCCGTCAGGCGGTCGAGCAGATGGAGCGCGTCGTTGTTCCAGCGCCGGTTGGGCGCGCCCGAGATGTACCAGGGCGACCCGTTGTCGGCCAGGATCATGCCGTATCGCTTCAAGGCCTCCGCGACGATCCGGGCCTGCCGGGGAAGTCCCGAGATGTTCACCGCCGCCTTCAGCCGCACGCGCAGTCCCATCGGCGGCAGGTTCGCTCCGCTGCACGTCGACGCCTCGTGACGGGCCGGGTAGACGTAGGCCTTGGCGGTGCAGGGGGCGGTGAATCGCAGCGCGTGGTCGATCGACCCCCGCGCCACCTCGTCGTAGCGCGCCAGCCCCGGCAGGATCGGCAGCCCGGCGGCGTCTGCGGAGGTCCATCCGGCTGGCCGCAGGTGGTTTGAGCGGAGGTTGAAGATCGCCCCTGATCCCGCGTGCCAGCGCCGGCCGCCGTCCTCGGGATAGGCGGCGAATAGCTCATAGTCCTTGCACGTGTCGCGATTGACGATGATTACATGGCGATCGCCAGTCGAGTGAGGGCCTCCCTCGATCGGGACGTTGCCCGGGATCGGATAGGGACCCTTATCGGACTCGCTCGCGTAATCGAAGCTCACGCGTACGCGTGGCGTGCGGTTGGAGACGATCGCGTACGGGATCCCGATCGGCTGACTGGCGTACAGGCCCGATCCGAAGTCCGGATGCACCGGATCATCCAGCCCGATGCTCGCGATCAGCTTCGCCGAATCGCCCGCGACCGGCAGCCGATCGACCCGCTGATTCCACGGGTTGTTGGCTGGGAAGATGGGGCAGCAGCCGGATGACTTACGCGGCGCGCAAAACGGCGAGGCCGGATGCCGACCGCGGGCAGGGCGCGCGGGAGCTCCGCTCAGTGCATGCGCGCCGCCGAGCGAGGGGAGAATCGCCACCGACAAGCAGGCAAAGATGAACGCGGCCCGCCGCACGCGGCGATCATAGGCGCCGGCGCCGCCGAAACGGTCTGGGGAGGAACGTGCGATGAATCGCGACGCTAGGACACGACCGCGATGCCGCCGGGCCTAACGCCGAACACGGCCTCGCGCGCCTCGCCGATGTAGTCACCATCGACCTGGAGCGGCAGCGGGCGTTCGTCGAGCGAGTGGACTCGGAGCTCGCGTAGATCGCTGAACGGCCGTACCCGCCGGTGACGGGTGAGCCGGGCGTGATCGGAGAGGGCCCGCCAGATGACCGTGGGAATGTCGATCGGGGAGGCCCGGGTGAGCACGACGCCGGCCAGCGTCCCACTGTCGAGCGCCGCACCTTCGCCCATGTGCACCGGCCGGTTGCCGAAGTACGTGTACGGCGCGGCGTTCTGAATGATCGCGGTGACCCCCTTCACCTGCTCGCCCGCGAGGTCGGCCGCCAGTCGCGGCGGTCGCAACAGGTAGCGGCGATTGAACGTCCTGATCCCGGTCCAGGTGTAGTACCACTCGCCGAGCCGGGCCTTGATGCGAGGATGGGCATCGACCCGCTCGACCACGCTCGCGTCGAGTCCCACGCCCGCCGAGAACAGGAAGTAGCGGTCGTTGACGTAGCCGATGTCGACGCGCCGCGGGCGCCAGTCATCGGCGATCTGGAGCAGGTTCTCGGTCGCGTCGACCACGTCGGTGGGGATCCCGAGCATCCGGCAATACACGTTCGTACGGCCACCGGGAAGGCAGCTGAGCGGGGTGTCGGACCCGGCGAGGCCATTCGCCGCCTCGTTCACGGTTCCATCGCCGCCGAACGCGACGACGACGTCGTAGCCGGTGTGCGCCGCCTCGCGGCACAGCTCGGTTGCGTGATCACGGGCCTCGGTGTCGATCGCGTCGACGTGAAAACTGCCCCGCAGCGCGTAGACGACGAGGTTCTTCAGGCGATCGGAGACGGTCGTCGCGTACGGATTGACGATGATCAGCATCCGCTTGCTCGGGGCTGTCCGGCCCGGCGCCAGCGCCGCCTCGAGGCGCGCAAGCGGGTCGGTTGAGGTCGCGGTCATGGCAGAGTGGTGAACACCGGGCTGATGCGGCGGTTACGCCGGACGTTGACCGCAACACGATGTCGTCAATCGGCCGACTCTCTGGGTATACTGCCACGCACATAGCTGTACGCATCAAGAGGGGTGGAGGGACTGGCCCTGTGAAGCCCCGGCAACCTCCCGCAAGGGAACGGTGCCAATTCCATCAGGCTCCAACGATAAGCCTGGGAGATGTGGATAGGGCGGTTTCACGACCTCCGACCACTGACCCCGGCGGAGGTTTTTACATATGCCGCCAGAGTCGCTTCGCTGCAAGGAATGCAAGACCACCTACGCGCTGGACGCGCGGTATGTCTGTGAGCACTGCTTCGGGCCGCTGGAGGTCGCGTACGCATCGCGCCCGGAAATCGATCCGGCCGCGCTGCGCCGGCGGATCCAGGCCGGGCCCCACTCGTTGTGGCGCTACGGCGATTTCCTCCCCGTCCAGGCACCCCCGCGGGGGGCGCTCCCGGCGGGCTGGACGCCGCTGCTGCGCGCCGACCGGCTCGCCGAGCAGCTCGGCCTGCACGAGGTGTGGATTAAGAACGACGCCGCCAATCCGACCCACTCGTTCAAGGACCGTGTCGTCTCGATCGCGCTCGCCCGGGCCCGCGAGCTGGGCTTTCAGACGGTTGCCTGCGCCTCGACCGGCAACCTCGCCAATGCGGTCGCCGCGCACGCCGCGGCAGCCGGGCTTGAGTCGTATGTGTTCATCCCCGCGGATCTGGAAGAGCAGAAGGTGCTCGCGACCGGCATCTACGGGACCAACCTGGTCGCCGTGCGCGGCAACTACGACGACGTCAACCGTCTGTGCACCGAGGTCTCGGGAGAGCGCGAATGGGCGTTCGTGAACATCAACATGCGCCCGTACTACGCGGAGGGATCGAAGACGCTCGCGTTCGAGACCGTGGAGCAGCTGGGCTGGAAGCTGCCCGACCGGGTGGTCGCCCCGATCGCCTCGGGTTCGCTGTTCACGAAGATCGCGCGGGGCTTCGAGGAGTGGCTGGAGCTGGGGCTGGTCGACGGGAGGCTGCCGAGATTCAACGGCGCACAGGCCGACGGCTGCTCACCGGTGGCCACCGCGTTCGGAGCGGGGCGCGACTTCTGTCAGCCGGTCAAGCCGGACACGATCGCCAAGTCGCTGGCGATCGGCAACCCGGCCGATGGCGCCTACGCGCTCGACCTGGCGCGGCACACCCACGGCTCGATCGACTCGGTCAGCGACGATCAGATCCGGGAGGGGATCAAGCTCCTGGCGAGGACCACCGGTATCTTCACCGAGACCGCCGGAGGCGTGACCGTGGCCGTCCTGCGCAAGCTGGCCGAGCGCGGCGACGTCGGTCCCTCAGAGCGGATCGTGGTGTACATCACCGGTGATGGCCTGAAGACGCTCGACTGCGCCCGCGGGACGTTTCAGACACTGGAGATCGAACCCACGCTCGCCTCGTTCGAGGAGGCCAGCGATTGCGTCCGCATCCCCGCCTGATATGACTCCCGGAGAGATGTCGGTCAGCGTCAAGATCCCAACCCAGCTTCGTGCGGCGACCGACGGTGAGTCGACGGCTGAAGTGGAGGGCTCCACGGTTGGCGAGGTGCTCGACTCGCTCTACGAGCGCTACGGGGAGCTCCGCAGCCGGATCGCGGAGGACGGCGGGCTGAGGCGGTTCGTGAATGTCTACGTCGGCGGCGAGGACATCCGCTTCCTCGACGGCCTCGATACGCAGGTGAGCGATGGCGACGAGGTGACGATCCTGCCGGCGGTGGCCGGAGGCTACTAGTCCCGCGCCGCGGCGATCCCCACGGGGCAGCTGACGCCAGTACCGCCGATGCCGCAGTAGCCCCACGGGTTCTTGTGCAGGTACTGCTGGTGGTAGTCCTCGGCGTAGTAGAACGGGGCCGGCCTGCTTGATCTCCGTGGTGATGTCCGGATATCCCGCCGCCCGCAGCCGCTCGGTGTAAGCCGAGCGGGAAGCCTCGGCGGCGTCGCGTTGCTCTTCGGTGGTCCAGTAGATCGCTGAGCGGTACTGAGTCCCTACGTCGTTGCCCTGGCGCATTCCCTGGGTGGGATCGTGGTTCTCCCAGAACAGCCGGAGCATCTCGTCGTAGGAGGTCTGGGACGGGTCGAACACGACGAGCACGACCTCCGCGTGGCCGGTTCGCGCGCTGCAAACCTCCTCGTAGGTGGGGTTGGGGGTGAAGCCGCCCGCGTAGCCGACGGCCGTCGTGTACACGCCCGGCGCCTGCCAGAACACGCGTTCAGCTCCCCAGAAGCAGCCCATCCCAACAAACATCTGCTGAAAGCCGTCGGGGAAGGGGGGTTTCATCGGCGTGCCGAGCACGGCGTGGCGCTCTGCGACTGGCAGCTCCTGGTCGCGCCCTGCAAGCGCGTCGGAGGAGTCGATCAACGTGGTCTTGTGGCGTATTCCGAGCATGAGTACAAGAGTAGTGGGCCGCCGCGCATGAGCTGTCCAATCCAGCCGGCGCGGCCGTTTCGACGGCTCGCGCTCGGGTAGCCCGAATGCAGGGCCGGAGGACACCGAAGCGAAGGGAGATGATGCGGATGGCGAACGAGCTCGAGGGCAAGCGAGTGGCATTCCTGTTCACCGAGGGGGTAGAACAGGTCGAGTTGACCGATCCGCTCGAGGCCGTCAAGAAGGCCGGAGCAGAAGTGGACCTGATCTCGCTCGACAAGGGCGAGGTGCAGATGTTCAATCATCTGGACAAGGGCGACACGATCGAGGCCCAGCACGCCGCCTCCGACGTGGACGCCTCCGACTACGACGGCCTCGTGATTCCCGGCGGAGTGGCGAATCCCGATCACCTGCGAACCGACGAAAGACACCGTGGCGTTCGTGCGCGCGTTCTTCGAGCAGGACAAGCCGGTCGGGATCATCTGCCACGGTCCCTGGATGCTGGTCGAGGCCGATGTCGCCAAGGGTCGTACCGTGACCTCGTGGCCGAGCCTCAGGACGGACCTGCGCAACGCCGGGGCAAAGTGGGTCGACGAAGAAGTCGTGGTCGACAACGGCCTCGTGACGAGCCGCAAGCCGGATGACCTACCGGCGTTCTGCGCGAAGATCGTCGAGGAGTTCGCCGAGGGTCGCCACGAGCAGCGCGTCGGTTCGAAGACCGGGGCAGAGGCGTAAATCGGTCTAGGCGGGCGCCCCGGCATCCCGGGGCGCCGCCGCTCACGTCTCGAGCTGCGCCAGGACCTTGAGGTATGCCTCGGTGTAGGTCGGGAACTGGGGGACGGTGTCGCGCAGCACCGCGAGTGGGATCTGTGCCTTGATCGCCAGCTCGGCGTAGCCGATCCACTCGCTGGCCATTGGCGCCACGGCCCAGGCGCCCACCAGTACGTTGCGGTGTCGATCGGCGAGCACGGCCAGCTCGCCGCGCGGCTCGGTTTCGTAGGTCCAGGGGCGGGCGATCTCCTCCCGGAGCCGGATGTGGGCGCTGACCGCGTCGATCCCGGCGCCGCGAGCCTGCTCCTCGGTCATACCGACCGCCGCCACCTCGGGATCGCAGAACACCACCCGGGGCACGGCGGTGTAGTCAGCGCGCGCGGTCTCGCCGGCGATGTCGGCGACCGCGATCTGCGCTTGGTACTTGGCCACGTGCGTGAACGGCATCACCCCGGTCACGTCGCCGACCGCCCAGATTCCCTCGCCGGCGCGGCAGCGTTCATCGATCTCGATTCCGCGATCGCCCGGCTCGAGCCCGACGCGCTCGAGCGCCAGCTCCTTGACTCGGGGTGCTCGGCCGGTGGCGACGATCAGTACATCCGCCTCGACGGTCTCGCCGGACAGGTGCGCGATCCGGCGGCCGCCGCGCAGGCCGACCGAGTCGAGCTCGGTTCCGAGGCGTACGTCGATGCCGTCCGCGCGCAGGCCGCCGGCGATCAGCTCGCTGACGCGCACCTCCTCGCGGGCGAGGAGCCGGTCGCTTGACTCGAACAGATGCACCTCGGTCCCGAAGCGCCCGAGCAGCTGCGCCAGCTCAATGCCGACGGGCCCGCCACCCAACACGATCGCGCTGCCCGGCACGTCCTTGATCGTCGTGGCCTCGCGGTTGGTCCAGTAGCCGGTCTCCTCGAGCCCCGGGATCGCGGGGATGCTCGGCTCGCTGCCGGTCGCGAGCACGATCCGATCGCTGCGGAGGATCTGGTCTGCAACCTCGACTTCGCCCGGGGCCGTGCAATCCTTGCCCGGCCCTTGAACACCCGGGTGCCCTGCTTCTCGTATCCCTCGATCTCCTCGCTGTCGTCGAGGTCTCGGATCATGTAGTCGCGGTAGGCGGCGATATCGCTCCAGCGCTGATCCGGTGCCGCTGTACCAGCGGCGCGCTGCGCCTCGTAGCGGACCTCGGGCGGGCGCAGCAGCGTCTTCGATGGGATACAGGCCCAGTAGGCACATTCGCCGCCCACCAGCTCCTGTTCGACGAGGGCGATCTTGAGCCCCCGCTCGCCGAGCCTGGACGCCACGACCTCGCCGGCCGGACCGGCGCCCACCACGACCACGTCGAACGTGGCGCTGTCGCCGTCGCTGGCCATCCCCGTGCTCAGTACCCGAAGCGGCGCCGAGGTGAAACCGCGGCGATTTCAGACATTTCGCGTCGGGTAGCCCAACCCGTGCAGATGACAGGGACCGCCACTGATCAACGGGCAGAGAAACCCGCGGACGATGGCCGCGACGAAACGAAGCGCGAGCGGCTTGACCGCAATACGATCGAGCTCGTCCAGGAGATGCGAGTCGCGTCGGTCGGGATTCAGGTGCTGCTGGCGTTCCTGCTCGTGGTGCCGTTTCAGACCGGCTGGAAGCACGTCACGGCATTTGACCGCTACGTCTACTTCGTCACGCTGCTGTGCATCGCCGTGGCTGCGGCAATGCTGATCGCGCCATCGATCCATCACCGGTTGCTGTTCCGACAACAGGAGAAGTCCTTCATCGTGCAGCTCGGGAATCGGCTGATGATCGTGGCCGCGATGTTCCTCACGGCCGGCTTCACCGGGATCCTGGTGCTGATCTCGCACGTCGTCTTCGGAGGGGTCACGGCCGGCGTCGCCGGCGCGTTCACGGCGATTGGGATCAGCGTCCTGTGGTTCGGAATTCCCTTGAATCATCTGCGCAAATCGCGACCCTCGAGACGGAGGTGAAAGGTGCCACCACGCGGCGTCAAGAAAGGAACCAAGCGGGCTCGACAATACGAGCACATCAAGGAAAGCCAGCGCGAACGCGGCACCAGTGAGCCCCGGGCCGAGGAGATTGCCGCGCGTACCGTGAACAAGGAGCGCGCGCGCGCTGGGGAATCTCGGACGAAGTCGCGGACCTCGATTCAGGACATGTCCTCATCGCGTCGCGGTGGGCAGCGTTCGGGCACCGACCGTGCGAAAGGTCGTACGCGCGAGCAGCTCTACAACGAGGCGAAGAAGCTGGGGATCGAAGGCCGTTCGAGCATGAACAAAGCTCAGCTTCAGCGGGCCGTCGACCGCCGCAAGTAACTCGTTTGGCCCGGTCCGCGCCGGGTATGCCAATTGTGTTCGACTGTATCCAAGCGAAAGGAGCCCGATGCCCTGGGACGAAATCAAGCCACGCAAGTTCCCGGCCTTCGAGAAGGACCTCGACGGCATCTCTCGGCAGACGATGGAGGACCATTACAAGCTCTACGAGGGATACATCAAGAAGACCAACGAGTGCCGAAAGCTGCTGAACGAGTTCGACTACTCCGAGATCGAGGGCAATCAGGTCTACTCACAGTTGCGCGCGGTCTCGGTCGACTACACATTCGCGCTGCTGGGTTACAAGAACCACGACCTCTACTTCGGTCACCTCGGAGGAGAGGGCGGTGAGCCGTCGGGTCGTTTCGCCGAGCTCGTGGAAGGCGAGTTCAACGGCGGTCTGAAGGAGTGGCAGCAGGCGATCCGCAAAGCGGCAACCGCGGCGCGGGGCTGGGTGATGGTCGGCTACGACCTGAACGACGGGTCGATCTTCAACTACATCATGGACTCCCAGAACCTGTGGGCGGTCTACAACATGGTCCCGGTGCTCGCGCTCGACGTATACGAGCACGCCTATGCGCGGGATCACGGAGCCACCCCAGATGGACGCAAGCAGTACGTCGAGGCGTTCTTCCGCAACCTCGACTGGGATCACGTCAACCGCCAGCTGATCCAGGCGGAGGCGGCCAGGGAAGGCGCAGACCGCAGCGGCGCACACGAACCGGCGCACGCTTAGGTCGTGAGGGGTACGGGGCGGGCCGGGCGGGCCCGCCCCAAGCCTGGGCCTGGCGGGCCCGCCCCAAGCCTGAGCCTGGGGGTCCGTCCCAAGCCTGGGTCGATGGAGATCTTTTGCCATACAGGCAGATGATCTCCACCGACGATCGGGCCGGCGACCCGCCGGCGCCGGCGACTTCCCGAACGGGCGACCGGCGCCGGCGACTACCCGAACAGCGGCAGCCGGCGCCGGCGCGCCAGGGCGTCCATCCCGCTCTGAATGGTGCCCTGGACCTCCTCGTACTTTTCCTTCACGTACTCGTCGTCCTCGGCCTTCCCCGGATCACAGTCCAACTCGATCGGCGGCTGGAAGGCGGTCCGGATCTTGGTGGGCAGCGGAAGCTCGGGAAGTAGCGCGGGCGACACGCCCCACGGGGCCTGCAGCGCGATCGGGAACATCTTCAGGCGCGCCAGCTTGTCCAGCTGGAGCGTCTGGGCGAGACGCCTGCCGGTGGCGAGCACCGGCATCGAGTCCGGGCCTCCGACCGTCGCGATCGGAACGATCGGGACGCAGCTGCGGATCGCCAGCTTGATGAACCCGGTGCGGCCGGCGAGGATCGCCTCGTCGCGCTTGACCCACGGGCGCAGCGAGTCGATCTCGCCTCCCGGCCACAGCGCGACGTCGTGTCCGGCGGCCAGCGCGGCCGTGATGCTGTCGGCCGCCGCTGGGAGCACCCCCATCTTGCGGAAGTAGGAGCCGAAGCCGGGCATCGCCATCAGTGCATCGTGCGCGGTGCCGTGGAGCTTGCGGGACTCGCCGAAGTACCGCCACCACTGCGCGCCTACGGTCCAAGCGTCCCACACGAACGGAGCGCCGGAATGGATTCCGATCAGCAGGACGGGCGGGTCAGGGATGTTTTCCCAGCCCTCGATGTCCATCCGGAACCAGTAGTCCATGAGCGGATTCCAGAAGTACTTCTGCAGCTCCATGAACTTCCAGTCGGGACCGTCGAGCGTCCATTTCGAGGCGCGGTCGGAGACCCAACCCGCTGCCCCGCTCTGCTTGGCCCGCCGTGAGGCAACCTTGTCCCTGGCCTGCTCCGCGTGCTCCTCGGCCTGGCGCCGGGCGTCAGCCTCGCGTCGGGCGCGCGGCTTGGGCGCGCTGTTCGTCTCCGCGCTTCGATCGCCGTTCACCGTCGGCCGCGTTGTACCCGCATCTCTCCCACGCCGTCGCCTCGCTCTCCGCGGTGAATTCCTCCAACGATCAGGTTTACCCACGTCGCCTCGATTGCAACAACGGCTGCGTCTCGCCGCCGGTGGCTGATTAGCACTCTCGGCGTCAGGGCAATACCGCCGGTGACGCAAAGGAGCGACGATGAAGATCGGCTACTTCCTCTCGAGCGAGGAATGGGGGCCTCACGACCTGGTCGCACAGGCTGTCAAGGCCCAGGAGGCCGGCTTCGAGGGCCTCTGGATCTCGGACCACTACCACCCCTGGAACAACCAGCAGGGTCACAGCCCGTTCGTCTGGTCGACGATCGGGGCGATTGCCCAGGCGACCAACGGGATGAAGGTGACCACGGCGGTGACGTGCCCCACGATCCGCATCCACCCGGGGATCATCGCGCAGGCCGCCGCGACGTCCGGGGTCCTGCTCGACGGCAACTTCTGTCTTGGCCTGGGGACCGGCGAGGCGCTGAACGAGCACATCTTCGGCGATCACTGGCCCGAGGCCGACGAGCGTCTGGAGATGCTCGAGGAGGCCGTCGACGTGATCCGCACCCTGTGGGAGGGACAGGTCACCGACCACCGCGGCCGCCACTACCGGCTCGAGCATTGCCGGGTGTACGACCTGCCGGATACGCGGCCCCCAATCGTCATATCCGGGTTCGGCCCCAAGGCAGTTGAGCTGGCGGCGCGGATCGGCGACGGTTACTGCACCGTCGGCCCCGACGCCGAGTCCGTGGAGCTGTTCCGCTCGCGCTCCAGAACCGGGACCTTCGTGCAGGGTGGGTTGAAGGTGTGCTGGGACGAGGACGAGGGCAGGGCGCGCAAGACCGTCCATCGGCTGTGGCCCAACGAGGGGCTGCCAGGTGAGCTGGCGCAGGTGCTGCCGACGCCCGAGCACTTCGAGCAGGCCAGCGAGCTCGTGACCGAGGAGATGCTCGCGGAGGGGGCCCCGTGCGGTCCCGACGTCGATCGTCACGTCGAGGCGATCAAGGCCTACTCGGAGGCCGGGTTCGACGAGCTCTACGTCAACCAGATCGGCCCGGAGCAGGACGCTTTCTTCGAGGCATATCGCGAACGGGTGCTACCGCGGGTGCGCTGATGCGTCGGCTGGGCTTGGCACTGATCGGGTTCGCGCTCGGGGCGTCGTTCTACTTGCTGTTGATCGACACGCCCAACGTGGTCGAGGTGTACGTCCTGGCAGGGGTGGCGGTACTGGCGGCGGCGATGTTCGTGATCTCCCGGGAGCAGGCGTTCACCGAGGCGACGTTCCGGCCCCAGTGGCTGGCGCGCAGCTGGCGAATCGCCTTGAGCGTGCCGGTCCACATCTGGTTTCTGTGCTCGGAGGCGGTCGCGCAGCTGCTGCGCCGCAAGCGCACGCGGGGAGCGTTCCGCGCCGTCCCGTTCAACGCCGGCAGCGACGAGGTCCCCCGCGACGCCGGACGCCGAGCGGTGGCCGAGGCGCTGGGCTCGCTGGCGCCGAACACGATCGTGATCGGGGTCGACTCCGACCGTGACCTGCTGCTCGTCCATCAGCTCCGCCGGCAGGGCGGCCGCGAGCAGCTGGACGTCCTAGGGCTCGGATGAACGAGTGGGAGATCGCGGCGATCGTGCTGGCAGGCGCGATGGTGCCGTGCCTGGGGGTCTGTCTGCTGGCCGGCGCGACCCACGCGCTCGCCGCCCTCGAGGTCGCCAGCACGTTGCTGACCACCGTATTGATGCTGCTCTCGGAGGGATATCACCGCCAGCCGTTCATCGATCTGGCACTGGTGTTCGCGCTGCTGTCAATGATCGGGGCGCTCGTGTTCGCGCGCATGATGGAGCGGGACCTGTGAGTGCGGGCCACATCATCGCCACGGTGGTGCTCGTGTGCGGGGCGCTGCTCGAGCTGTTCGCGGTGATCGGGGTGGCGGTCATGCGCGACGTGTACGACCGGCTGCACTACGTCGGGCTCGCGGGCTACGGAGCGCTACTGGTCGGCATCTCGATCCTGGCGAACGAGTCGTTCTCGCTGATCGGCGACAAGGCGCTGGCGACGGGGCTGTTGCTGGTGTTGATCGGGCCGGTCGTGGTACACACCACCGCGCGGAGCTTTCGCGTCCGCGACCGCGGCGAATGGCGTGCCGGGATCGAACAGGAAAAGGAGAGCTGAACGATGACCGCGCTTCAGTTCGCCGCACTGGTGCTGGTGGCGCTGGGGGGCGGCGCGGTTGTGTTCACCCCCGAGCCGTTGCGCCAGGCGCTCGTGCTCGGGATCTACGGGATCGCGCTGACGTTCTTGTTCTTCACCTTCCAGGCCCCCGATGTGGCGCTGTCGGAGATTGTCGTCACGTCGATCGCGATGCCGCTGATCATCCTCGCGGCGCTGCGCAAGATCCATACGCAGGAGCGCGAAGACAAGCACGAGGAGCCGGAGGAGTGAGCCGCCGCGTCAGGCTCGGGATGTTCGCGTTTGCGGGCCCCGGTCTCGCTGTCGTGCTGCTGTTCGGCCTGCACGGACTGCCCGCATTCGGCGACTACCACGGCGTGTACGGCCTGCTCGTCAACCGGATCGAGCCGGGCCTGCGCCACGCGACGGACATCGTCACGGCGCTCAACTTCGACATCCGTGCGTTCGACACGCTCGGCGAGGAGTTCATCCTGTTCGCCTCCGTGGCCGGCGTCGCGCTGCTGCTGCGCCACATGCGCGACGAGGAGGAAGGTGAGCGAAGCCGGGGCATCGAGGATCACCGCTTCGCGGGGGCCAGCGACGCGCTGCGCGTCACATCGCTGATCCTGATCCCGCTGCTGATCGCGCTCGGCTCCTACGTCGTACTCCACGGACAGCTGACGCCGGGCGGCGGCTTTCAGGGTGGGGTGGTGCTGGCGGCCGGACCGGTCGCGATCCTGCTCGCCGGGCGCTACCTGACGCTGAAGCGGATCGCGCCGGAGTGGTCGCTCGAGGCGCTCGACTCGTTCGGCGCCGCGGCGTACACGCTGATCGGCCTCGGCGGCCTGATCTTCGCCTCGGTGTATCTGAAGAACTTCTTGCCGCTGGGGACGCCGGGCGAGCTGTTGTCCGGCGGCATGATGCCGCTCAACAGCTTGGCGGTGGGCCTCGAGGTGACCGGTGCGTTCCTGCTGACGTGGACCGAGTTCCTGGACCAGGACCTGCTCGAGCGGCGGGACGCTGAGGGTTGAGCTTCCTTCCGTACATCGTCGCCACCTGGCTGTTTGTGGTCGGCCTGTGGGGCGTCGTCTCGAGCAACAACCTGGTCCGCACCGTGCTGAGCCTGACGGTCGTGCAGTCCGCGACCTACCTGGTGCTCCTGGGCATCGGCTACCGCTCCGGCGGCAAGGCGCCGATCGTCGCCGACATCCCCACGAGCTCGAAGCTCGTGGACCCGGTGGTGCAGGTGTTGGTGCTGACCGACGTCGTGATCGAGGCGACCGTCACCGCTCTGTTGCTGGCTCTCGTGGTGCAGGCGCACAAGCGCTTCGGCAGCGTTGATCCGGCCGATCTGCGCGCCCTGAGGGACTAGCCCCTCATGACCCATCTGGCCGCCCTTCCGGTCGTGATTCCGTTCTTGGCCGGGCCGTTGCTGGTCGCGGTCGGATTCTTCTCGCCACGCTGGTTCAACGACAGCGTAGGGGTGATCGCCGCCGTCGCGGTGACCGCGATCTGCGTGCTGCTCGCGGTCCACGCCTGGCGCGAGCCGTTCGCCTACTGGCTCGGCGGCTTTCGGCCTCGGCGGGGCATCGCGATCGGGATCTCGCTCTCGATCGACCCGATGGGAGCCGGCATGGCCGCGTTCGCGGCCCTGCTCGTAACCGCGGCGCTCGTGTACTCGCTGCGCTACTTCGACGCCATCGAGGGGCTGTTCCACGGGCTGATGCTGCTGTTCATGGCGGGGATGGTGGGCTTCTGCCTGACCGGTGATCTGTTCAACCTGGTCGTCTTCTTCGAGCTGATGAGCGCTGTCGCCTATGCGCTCACCGCCTACAAGATCGAAGAGCGGGCGCCAATCCAGGGCGCGATCAACTTCGCGATCACCAACAGCATCGGCGGCTACGCGATGTTCATCGGCGTGGCGCTGCTGTACGCCCGTACCGGTGCGCTCAACATGGCGCAGATCGGCGCGGCGCTGGACGGGCATCGGGCCGACCCGTTGGTGATCGTGGCGATGGTGCTGCTGTTTGTCGGCTTCCTGACCAAGGCGGCGGTGGTGCCGCTTCATTTCTGGCTCGCGGATGCGCATGCCGTCGCGCCGGTCCCGGTGTGCGTGCTGTTCTCCGGGGTGATGGTGGAGCTCGGCGTGTACGCCGTGGCGCGGCTCTACTGGCAGGTGTTCGCCGGAGCGCTCGGCCCCCACGTCGCCTCGCTACGCGCGATCTTCATCGCGCTCGGGGTGGTGACGGCGTTGCTCGGCGCCTGGATGTGCACGATGCAGCGCCACATCAAGCGGCTGCTGGCGTTCTCGACGATCAGTCATGTCGGGCTGTTCGTGTGCGCAGTCGCGCTGCTCAGCCCGAAGGGCGTCGCCGGCGTGGCCGTCTACGTGGTCGGACACGGCTTCACGAAGGCCGCCCTGTTCATGTGCGCCGGTGTGCTGTTGCACCGCTTCGCGACGATCGACGAATACGACCTCCGCGGGCGCGGGCGAGAGATTCCGGTGCTCGGCGTGCTGATGGCGATCGGGGCGCTGCTGCTGGCCGCGGCGCCGCCATTCACCGCGTTCCAGGGTAAGTCGTTGATCGAAGGCGCCTCGTCCGACGCCGGCTACGGCTGGCTGGTGGCGGTGTTCGTGCTCGTCTCGGCGTTGACCGGGGGCGCCGTGTTGCGCGTCACCGGGCGCGTGTTCCTGGGGTGGGGTCCATCCGAGGGCCCCGATCCGAGCCAGTCCCGCGCGGCCGAGGAGCGGGTGGACGAGGAGCGGGGGCCCAGAGATCGCACGCCGGCGACGATGATCGTGGTTCCGGCGGTATTACTGGCGCTCGCGGCAGGGATCGGGCTGCTACCGGGCGCGGTCCCCGGTGTCGAGCGAGCAGCGGCGCGCTTTGCCGATCACCGCGCCTATGCGCAGTGGGTGCTCGGCCTCGGCCACGTGCATTGGCCGACCGTCACGACCAGCCACATCGAGACGAAGGATGTCGCGTACTCGCTGTTGGCCGTCATCGGCGCGGTCGGCGCGGCGGCCCTCGGGTTGTTCGGGCGACCGCTGCGGGAGGCGCTGCCGCGGGCGATCCGCGGGCCGGCTCGGGTTGCGCTGCGTGGAGTGCGTCACCTGCACTCCGGGCACATCGGCGACTACATCGCCTGGTGGACGGCGGGCGCCGGCGTGCTCGGAGGAGTGTGCCTGCTGGCGCTCACCTGATCCGTCTAGGCCGCCGCCGACCGTTGATAGCCGGTCGTCAGCTCGGAGCTGCGCCGGCGCCACTCGGGCTCGACGTCGAAGGTGCGGCGGATCCGCCGCTCGCGCAGGTACTTGAGGACCGGTCCGTAGCTGAACCGGGCGGCGCTCGAGTACAGGCGGCTGGCACCGTCGGGCTCCATGAACGGCATGTACTTGTCGGGGAAGCCGGGCATCGTGCACGCCATGCAGATCCCGCCCACATTGGGACAGCCGCCGACGCCGTTGACCCAGCCGCGGATCGGGACGTTGCACTTGACCGCGGGCCCTTTGCACCCCAACTTGACCAGGCACCGGCCGTCGCCATGCGTCTCGGAGAACTCCCCGTGCTCGGCCAGCCCGGCGCGATTGCAGCTCTCGTGGGCGGTCCGGCCGAAGATGCGCTCCGGCCGGCCCTGCTCGTCGAGGTCGACCGGCGGCCCGATCCCGGCCAGGTGGAGCGCCATGCAGAGCAGCGTCTCGGTGATGTTGTCGGGCTGGACGGGGCAGCCGGGCAGATTCACGATCGGAAGCCCGCGCCGCGAGCTCCAGCGCCACCCCAGGTAGTCCCGCAAGCCCATCGCGCCGGTCGGGTTGTTGCGCATCCCGGGGATTCCGCCGTACGCGGCGCATGTCCCGATCGCCAGCACGGCGTCCGCCTTCGGCGCCAGCGTGTCGATCCAGCTGCAGGTGGAGATCGGCTGGCGCGTGATCGGGTCGGTGCCGAACGCGGCCCAGTAGCCATCCCCGTTGATCTCCTCATTTGGGACCGAGCCCTCGAGCACCAGGATGAACGGCTCGAGCTTGCCGGCCGCCGCGTCAAACCACACGCGCAGGAACTCGTCGCCGGTCTCGTAGGCGAACACGGGGTTGTAGACGATCACCGGCGGCATGCCCGGAAAGCAGCCCCGCAGCAGGTCCTCCAGGCTGGGATGGGTCGCCGCGGTCATCGCGAACGAGTCGCCGTCGCAGCCGAGCCCGCTGGTCAGCCAGAGGACGCTGATCGGCCGGCCGCGGAGCTCCTCGCCCGATCGCTCCCCGGCCCCGGCGCTGTGCTCGAGCTCTCGCACGGCTACGCGATCTGACGGGTCTTCGCCGCGCGAGCGCGTCGCGTACGCTCGGCGAGGGAGCTGGGGCGGTCGATCAGCGCTTCGAGATGCTGCTCGAGGGTGCCGTTGAGATGCAGGTCGCAGGCGCTTCCAGTGACCAGCCCGCTGCTAGCCAGCCGCGCGAGTGCATGCGACACCGATGGTCGCTCGGCGGCGACGAGCTGGCCGAGGAGCCGGTGGGTCAGCGGCAGGCTGAGGCGAATGCCGCCTGGCTCGACCCGGCCCCAGCGCGTGGCCAGATGCCACATCAACAGCGTCAGGCGAACCTCCAGCCGCGGCTGGCAGGCGATGGCGCGCAACGCGTCCGCGTCCGCGATCCGCCTTCCCGCTCGGCGCAGCAGCGCCAATGCGATCTGCGGCCAAGGCCGGACGCGCTCGCTGAATTCCTGATCGAGCAGCCCGAAGCGAGTGGGCCACAGCGCCCGCCACGCGTCACGCTGCTCGATCAGCTGCTCGGCCCTCGGAGACGGAGGCTGGAGGAGGTCGCCAGCGCCCGTCAGCTCGCACGCGACGCGATCGCCGACACCGGTCTCGAACGCGACCAGCCCATCGAGGATCAGCAGGCCCGGACCGCCTCCCACGGCTTGAAACCATGGCTCGAGGTCGCACGGGCCGACCTCGGCGGCGATCACGCGGACTGTCGCGACCTGGCGGGCCGCGACCCGCATCCGGATATCGAACTCCTGGGCGAGATCATCGTCCGCGTCGAGCAGATACGTGTAGAGCGAAGCCGACTCGGGCCGTCGCGCGGCTGGGTCGGCGACCGGCGGCCACCGAATCGGACCACGCTCCGGGATGTCAGATTCGACAGGCATCTAAACCTCTCGTCCGCCGACCGGTGAAGCCTCAATGAGAAGCTTTAGGGCGAGTCTAGGGCTTTTCCATCGGGTAATCATGGTTACTGATGCATCGCGTAAGCGGCATTACCGTGCCGCCCCGGCTACCCGGTCCATGGTGATAGAACGACCGCGTGTGCTTGGCGATTCCCGGTCAGGTGATCGAGATCGTCGACGAGGTCAACAGCCTGGCCAAGGTCGACGTGGCGGGCGTTCGCCGCAATGTCAACGTTGGACTGCTGGATGGCGCAATCGGCCCCGGTGACTGGGTCCTGATCCACGTCGGGTTCGCAATCTCCCAGGTCGACGAGGAGGAGGCGCGCGCGACCCGCGACCTGCTCGTCCGGATGGGGGCTGACTACGAGCAGGAGCTCGAGGAGCTGAAAGCCAGCGTCATCGAATGAACACCGCTGCCGCATCCGACCCGGTCTGTGGCTCGCAGCACTGCATCACCTGCGGTGACGATGGCGATCCGATGGTAGTTCTACGGGTCGACGATCGGCGGGGTCTGGCGCTGTGTGGCGGCCACGATGGCGGACGAGCCACCGTGGAGATCGCACTCGTCGCGCCGGTGTCGGCGGGAGATCAGCTGCTCGTGCACGCGGGCACCGCGATCGCGAGGTTGGAGGCGCCGTGAAGTTCGTAGATGAGTTCCGCGATGCCGAACTCGGCCGGGCGCTCGCCGGCGAGATTCTGTCCCTGGTCGAGCCTGGCCGCCATTACAAGTTCATGGAGGTGTGCGGGGGCCACACCCACTCGATCTACAAGTACGGCGTTGACGACCTGCTGCCTGCCAATGTCGAGCTCGTCCATGGCCCCGGATGCCCGGTGTGCGTGATCCCGATGGGCCGCGTCGACGACGGGATCGCGCTGGCGCACGAGGACGGGGTGATCTTCACCTGCTTCGGCGACATGATGCGGGTGCCCGGATCGAACGGCAGCCTGCTCGACGCCAAGGCCGTGGGTGCCGACGTGAGGATGGTCTACTCGCCGCTCGACGCGCTACGGATCGCCAAGCAGAACCCCGACCGCGAGGTCGTGTTCTTCGCGATCGGATTTGAGACGACCGCGCCCTCGACCGCGCTGACCCTCAAACGGGCGCGGGCGGAGGCGGTGGAGAACTTCTCGTGCATGTGCAGCCACGTCACGATCGTGCCGCCGCTGCGGGCGCTGCTCGAATCTCCCGACCTGCGGCTCGACGGGTTCATCGGGCCGGGCCACGTCTCCACGGTAGTCGGCGCGCGACCGTTCGAGTTCATCCCCGCCGACTACGGCAGGCCGGTGGTGATCGCGGGGTTCGAGCCGCTGGACATCCTGCAGGCAATCTCGATGAACCTCCGCCAGCTGCGCGAGAACCGGTGCGAAGTCGAGAATCAGTACAAGCGGGTCGTCCCCTACGACGGGAACCTGCGGGCGCTCGAGGTGATGGCCGAGGTGTTCGAGCTGCGGCCCCACTTCGAGTGGCGGGGCCTGGGATTCATCTCGCACAGCGGCCTGAAGCTCTCGGAGGCCTATGCGGAGCTGGACGCGGAGCGGCGCTTCAGCGTCCCCGGCGTGCGCGTCGCGGACCCGAAGGCGTGTCAGTGCGGCGAGGTGCTCAAAGGCGTGATCAAGCCGTGGGAGTGCAAGGTGTTCGGGACCGCCTGCACGCCGGAGCGGCCGATCGGCACCTGCATGGTCTCCTCCGAGGGAGCGTGCGCCGCGTATTACAACTTCGGGCGCTTCGCGCGCGAGCGGGAGGTGGTGTGACGGCCGACCCGACGGTCATCTCCGACCGCGAGCAGAAGATCCTCGGGATCATCGAGACTGCGCGCGGCAAGCGGGCCAAGTTTCGCGACGCCCAGATCAACATGGCGCACGGCGCCGGCGGCAAGGCCACCCAGGGGCTGATCGAGGGTCTGTTGGTGCCGGCCTTCGGGGGAAACGCGCTGGAGCAAATGGCCGACGCCGGAGCGGTCACGATCGGCGCGGCCGAGCTGGCGATGACCACCGATTCCTACGTCGTCAAGCCGCTGCGGTTTCCCGGCGGCTCGATCGGCGAGCTGGCGGTCAACGGCACCGTCAACGACCTCGCGGTCTCGGGCGCCCGGCCGGTCGCGCTGTCGCTGTCGCTGATCCTCGAGGAGGGCCTGCCGGCGGAAGAGCTTCGCGCCGAGGTCGAGGCGATCGCGGCGGCCGCCCGCGCCGCCGGCGTGCAGATCATCACCGGCGACACGAAGGTCGTCGAGCGCGGCCACGCCGACGGGATGTACATCTGCACGACCGGCATCGGGCGGCGCGACCCCCGCGCGAGCCTGTCTCCGTCAAGCCTGCGCCCCGGCGACCGGATCCTGCTGTCGGGCCCGATCGGCGAGCACGGTACTGCGATCATGCTGGCGCGCGGCGAGTTCGAGCTCGACGCGTCGATCGAATCCGACACCCGGTCGCTGTGGCCGGTCCTCGACGCCATGCTCGAGGCGGCCGGTCCCGAATTGCGCTGCGCGCGCGACGCCACGCGCGGCGGCGTGGCCTCGGTCCTGAACGAACTCGCCCGTGCTTCGTCGGTCGCGATGATCGTGCGCGAGGGTGAGATTCCGGTCCACCCCGCGGTCGCCGGCGCGGCGGAGATCTTGGGGATCGACCCGATGTACGTCGCGAACGAGGGCAAGCTGGTCGCGTTCGTGGCGGCCGAGGCGGCGGACCGCGCGCTGGCGGCGCTTCGCAGCGTCCCGGGGTGCGAGGAGGCAGCTGAGATCGGTGAGGTGCGGACCGAGCCTCCAGGAATGGTGTTGGTGCAGACGAGCTTTGGTGGCCGGCGGGTCATGGACCAGCTGGTCGGGGATCCCTTACCCCGCATTTGTTGAGCGAGAGGAGAGACGCGATGGCGACGATGGCGAGCCCCTATGCGAAGCAGAAGGAGACGGAGGCGGTCACCGCGCATGTCCTGTGGATGACGACCGGTCTCAGCTGCGAGGGCGACTCGGTGGCGATGACCTCTGCGACAAATCCGAGCCTCGAGGACATCATCCTGCAGGCGATCCCGGGGATGCCCAAAGTGGTCGTCCACAACCAGGTGGTCGCTTACGAGAACGGGCAGGACTACGCCCAGGCCTGGTTCGACGCCGAGGACGGCAAGCTCGACCCGTTCGTGCTCGTGATCGAGGGCTCGCTCGGCAACGAGGAGATCAACGGCGAGGGCTACTGGACGGCGTTCGGGGTCAATCCCTCCACCGGCCAGCCGATCACGATGAACGAGTGGCTCGACCGGCTGGCGCCGAAGGCGGCGGCCGTGGTCGCGGTCGGGACGTGCGCGACCTACGGCGGGATCCCGGCGATGAAGAACAACCCCACCGGGGCGATGGGGGTGCCCGACTACCTGGGGTGGAGCTGGAGGTCCAAGGCGGGGCTGCCGATCGTGTGCATCCCCGGGTGCCCTGCGCAGCCGGACAACATGACCGAGACGCTGTTGTACCTCGCGCTTCACCTCGCGGGTCTGGCGCCCGCGCCGGAGCTCGACGAGGCGCTGCGCCCGAAGTGGCTGTTCGGGCGCACGGTGCGCGAGAGCTGCAACCGCGCCGGCTTCTCCGAGCAGGGCGAGTTCGCGACCGAGTACGGCTCGGACCACCGGTGCCTGGTCAAGCTCGGCTGCAAGGGCCCGGTGGTGAAGTGCAACGTTCCGGTCCGCGGCTGGGTCAACGGCGTCGGTGGCTGCCCGAACGTCGGCGGGATCTGCATGGCCTGCACGATGCCCGGCTTCCCCGACAAGTACATGCCGTTCATGGACGAGGACAGGTTCGGCGGGGTTGCGGCGAACATCATGAAGTTCAGCTACGGCCCGATCGTGCGCTACATGCGCCAGCGCCACATCAAGACCAAGTACGACAAGGAGCCGGAGTGGCGGCGTCGCGGCAGGCAGCTGACGTCCGGCTACGCCCCCCGCTGGTGAGGCGGATCCGCAGACCGCTAGAAGCTTCTACGCACGAGACCGATTGAGGAGAAAGCGCACATGGCGACAGAAACCGCCCCCAAGCAGAAGGTCATGGTCAAGGAGATGGCCTGGGATCCGATCACCCGGATCGTCGGCAGTCTCGGAATCCATACCGAGATCGACTTCTCCAACCAGCAGGTGCTGAAGTGCTACAGCACCTCGATGATCTTCCGCGGGTTCGACATCTTCATGAAGGGAATCGATCCTCGCGACGCCCACTTCATCACCAGCCGGATCTGCGGCATCTGCGGGGATAACCACTGTACGTGCTCGTGCCTGAACCAGAACATGGCCTACGGCGTCAAGCCGCCGCCGCTCGGCGACCTGGCGTTCAACCTCGCCGAGACAGCGGACTACATCTTTGACCACGCGATCTTCAACGACTGCATGGCCAACGTGGACTTCTGCGAGCAGATGGTCAAGGAGACCAATCCGACGCTGCTGGCCAAGGCCGAGAAGACGCCGGCCCCCGGGCAGGACATCCACGGCTACAAGACGATCGCCGACATCATGCGGGCACTGAACCCGTTCACCGGCGAGTTCTACCTGGAGACGCTGCACGTGGCGCGTTACACGCGCGAGATGTACTGCCTGTTCGGCGGGCGCCACACCCACCCCTCGACGATCATGCCGGGTGGCTGCAGCGCTGACATCACCCACCAGACGTGCACCGACTACTACGTGCGGCTGATGCGCTACTTCGACTACGTCAAGCGCAGCGTGCCGATGCACGACGACCTGTACGACTTCTTCCTGCAGGAGCTGCCCGGCTACGACATGGTCGGTTTCCGCGAGACGAACCTGGTCAACTGGGGCTCGTTCGACGACCCGGACTACGTTGACTACAACTATCGCAACATGACCGAGTGGGGGCGCAAGCGGTACATCACGCCGGGCGTCGCGATCGGAGGAGAGCTGATCTCGACCGACCTGGTAGAGATCAACCTGATGATCCGGATCCTGCTCGGCTCCTCGTACTTCGACTCGTGGGAGAACGAGCCGACCTTCGTCACCCAGGACCCGCTCGGAAACCCGGTCGACAAGAACCATCCCTGGAACAAGGTCACGTTGCCGCGGCCGCAGAAGCGCGACTTCACCGACAAGTACACATGGGTCGTCTCGCCGAGGATCTATGACAAGCGGACGCGACACGCACGTCTGCTGTGACACCGGCGGCGGCCCGTTCGCGCGCCAGTGGTGCACGGCCAAGGCGGGCCTCGTCGACTTCGGATACGCGAAGGCGACCGGGCACTCGCTGCAGATGGTCCTGCCCCGGTCTCCGAACATGCCGGAGATGGAGCTCGAGTGGCACGTGCCCGAGAAGTCCAACGCAATCGAGCGCGACCGGGCTCGGACCTACCACCAGGCGTACAGCGCGCTGATCGCGCTGCACTGCCTGGAGCGGGCGATGAAGGAGGTGCAGGCGGGACGCACGAAGAGCTGGAACAACTTCAAGGTTCCAGAGAGCGCGGTCAGCTGCGGATTCCACGAGGCCGCGCGGGGAGTCCTGTCACACCACATGGTGATCCGCGAAGGAAAGATCGCGAATTACCAGCCCTACCCGCCGACCCCGTGGAACGCGAGCCCGAGAGACAGCTTCGGCACGCCAGGGCCATACGAGGATGCCGTGCAGAACACGCCGATCTTCGAGGAGAACGGGCCCGAGAACTTCAAGGGCGTTGACATCATGCGGGCGGTCCGCTCATTCGATCCATGCCTGCCGTGCGGAGTGCACATGTACACCGGTGGCGGCAAGGTGCGGAAGGTCATCCACACGCCAACGGCACTGGCCTAGCGATGCAAGCGGCGGCCACCGAACCGGCGGAGGGTCAAGCCGAAGCGCTCCTGGAACGTGTGCAGGCGCTCCAGGAGCGGCTCGACTCCGCCGGCGACCCGACCACGAAACGGATCGCGGAGGAGCTCGTCTCGGCGGTCGTGCAGATGTACGGCGCGGGGCTGGAGCGAATGCTCGATCGCGTGCTGAACGCGGGGGAGAGCGGAGAGCGAATCGCCGCCGGACTGACCGAAGACGAATTCCTCGCCACGCTGCTGCTGATTCACGACCTGCATCCGGTTCCGCTCGAGGTCCGGGTGCAGGACGCGCTTGACTCGGTCCGGCCGTACATGGAGTCGCATGGAGGCAATGTCGAGCTGCTGTCGCTGCAGGACGGGATCGCCCGAATCCACCTACGCGGCAGCTGCTCGGATTGCGCAGCGTCATCGGTGACGCTCGAGCTGGCGATCAAGCAGGCGCTCGAACAGGCCGCGCCGGACCTCGAGGGGCTCGAGGTGGAAGGCGTGGCGCCGCAGACGATGGACGGACAAGGGTTGCCGATGGTGACCGGCTCGGCGCCAACCGGGATGGAGCTTCCGGTCGTGATGTCGGCACCCCCGGCTCAGCCGTCGTGGTTCGACGTGGCGGTCGGAGAGCTGTCCGACGGCGCGATCGTGGCAATCGGAGTCGAGGGCACCGAGCTGATGATCGCCAGCGTCGAAGGGACGCTGCTGGCCTACCGGGACGCCTGCGCGAGCTGTGGCGGACCGCTCCACGACGGGCAGCTGCGCTCCGGAGCGCTGTCGTGCCCCAACTGCGCCCGCTCGTTCTTTCTCCCGCGCGCCGGCCGTTCGATGGACGACGACCGGCTCCAGCTCGAGCCGGTCCCGCTGCTGCGCGAAGAGGACCGGGTGAAGGTGGCTCTGGCGGTATGAGCGAGCCGCTCGGGCGCCGCCGGGCGGCGGATGCGATGGCGGCGCGCAAGCGCGCGCAGCTCGTCGGGGGGCTGCGGACGATCGCCCGGGCCCCGACCGGGGATCGCCGGGCCAGCGGCGGGTCGATCGCGAGGCCCCCGACAGGCGATCGCCCGGCCAACGGCGGGTCAGGCCAGGACGAGGCGTGCGATCTGTGCGGGATCATGATTCCCGCCGATCACCGCCACCTGCTGCACCTGGTCGAGCGCCGGATCGTCTGCACCTGCGAGGCCTGCTGGGGGATGCGCTCGGGGGAGGGCGACTACCGTCCGACGGGCCAGCGGACGTTGTGGCTGGGCGAGCTCGATCTACCCGACGAGTTGTGGGCGAGCTTCCAGATCCCGATCGGGCTGGCGTTCTTCATGCAATCGACGGTCACCGCCTGCGTGGTCGCGATGTACCCGAGCCCGGCCGGCGCGACCGAGTCAGAGCTCCATTTCGAATCCTGGAGCAGGATGCTCGAGCTCAACCCGGTCCTGGAGCGGATGGAGGCGGACATCGAAGGACTGATCGTCAACCGCCTCGCCGATCCACCGATCTACGTGATCGCGCCGATCGACCGCTGCTACGCGCTGACCGGGACCGTCAAGGCGAGCTGGGAGGGGATCTCGGGCGGACAGGCGGTCGAGGCGGCGGTCGCCCGCTTCTTCGCGGGCCTGCGCGCCGAGGCGGTGCCGGCGTGAGTGCGCAGGCGAGCGACCCGCCGGAGCCCGGCCCGTTCGTTCCGGACCCCGAGTTCGCGGTGCTGGGGGCGCGCCCGGTCCGCTACGCCGCCACCCCGATGCTCACCCTCGACCTCCAGGTGAGCGAGCCGAGCGGTCGTCAGATCTACATGATCGCGCTGCGGATCCAGCTGATGATCGAGCCGGCGCGCCGGCGCTACGACGACGAGACCCGGGAGCGGCTGCTCGAGCTGTTCGGGGCGCCCGAACGGTGGGCGGTGACCACGCGGAGCCTCGTGTTCTCCCAGCTCGACGTGGTCGTGCCGGCGTTCACGGGCAATGACCACGGTCGCGCGTCCCGATCTCCTGCAGCTACGACATGGAGCTGGCCGCGAGCAAGTACCTGCGCTCGCTCCCGGACGGCCACGCACCGCTGGCCCTGCACTTCAATGGGATGATCTATTACCCCGGTGAGGACGGCGGGCTCCAGATGGTGCTGGTTCCGTGGACGAAGTCGATCGACTTCAGGATGCCCGTGTCGGTGTGGAAGGAGACGATCGAGCACTACTACCCGAACACGGGCTGGCTGGGGCTGCGCACGCAGACGCTCGAGGCGCTGCAGCGCGAGAAGCTCAGGCGCGGACTGGCCACGCTCGACGCGTGCGTCGCCGAGCTGCTCGAGGAGGCGCGTCGTGCGCTGAGGCGCTCGAGCAGCTCGTCGACTCGCTCCTGTACGAGGGATATGCGCTGTACCCCTACACGCCCGGCGCGGTCAAGAACGCCACCCCGACGCCGTTCGGGATCGTCTACCCGCCGTCGTATGCGTCGGGACTCGCCACCACCTTCGATCATCTCGAGTTGCGGTGCGCGCTCGTGGCGCCGCCGGACGCGGTGCTTCGTGCCGAGGTGCGGTTCCTGATCGCCGGCGGCGAGCGCCACCAGGCGGCGGCGCAGCGCGTGGAGCTTCCCGGCGCGATGGTGGGAGCGCTGGCGGTGGCGGGGGCCGAGAAGGAGGTCCGCGTGCAGGGTGAGTCCGGTGCCGCGCTGGTGGTGGGGATGGCGCTGAGCGTCACACCGCTCGAAGACGGGCTCCACGAGGCGGTGCTGCGGGTCGAGAATCGAACCGTGGTCCGCAGTGGACTTGACCGCGGCGGTGCGCTCGGGCGCTCGCTGATCTCGACGCACCCGATCCTCGGCGTGATCGGCGGCCGGTTCATCTCCTCGCTCGAGCGCAACTGCGAGAGCGTCAACACCTTCCCGGTGCTCGCCAGCCCGAGCGACGACGTGGTGATCGGTAGCGCGATCGTGCTCCCGGACCACCCGCAGATCGCCCCGGAGAGTCGTGGCTCGCTGTTCGACGGGACCGAGATCGAAGAGGCGCTGCTGCTGCACGTGCAGGCGCTCAGCGACTCCGAGCGCGAACAAATCGAGCGCCAGGATCCCGCCGTCCGGGAGATGGTCGCGCGCGCTGCCGCGGCGAGCCCGCAGGACATCATCGCGCTGCACGGTCGCGTGACGGTGCGCGATCCGCAGACCGATGAGCCGCCGAGCGAACCCCCGGGACTGATCGATCCGCGCGCCGGCGAGGAACAGGTCGACGTCGGTTCACAGAGCTTTCGCCGCGGTGGCAAGGTGCTGGTCAGACCGGGCGCGCAGGCGGACCTCCACGCGCGGCTGCTCGACGGGCGCACCGCGACGATCGAGCGGATCTTCACCGACTACGACGGCAAGACGCACCTGGGTCTGACGATCGATGACGATCCGGGCCAAGATCTGATGCGGGAGA
The DNA here is from genome assembly GCA_963767695.1 of uncultured Solirubrobacterales bacterium. Taxonomy (GTDB): domain Bacteria; phylum Actinomycetota; class Thermoleophilia; order Solirubrobacterales; family Solirubrobacteraceae; genus Palsa-465. Next base: position 136,232 of record CAVYFE010000016.1, on the reverse strand, counting down.
CGGGACGCTACGTGTATTTCTTTGCCCATGAGGTGGAGGTGATCCAGACGTGAGTTCAGAGTCGCTGCGGAGCATCCTGATCGCCGGCGTCGGCAACGCCTGGCTGCGGGACGACGGCTTTGGCGGCGAGGTGGCGCGGCGGCTGGCCGAGCGCGAGCTGCCGGCCGGGGTGTCGGTGATGGACGCCGGGACCGGCGGGCTCGATCTCGCCTACGAGGTGATGCGTGGCTACGACGCGCTGGTGATCCTCGATGTCAGCCGCCAGGGCGGCGAGCCGGGGACGCTGTACGTGATGGAGCCGAGCGAAGACTCGGTCGAGGGAGGGATCGAGGACGGCGAGGTGATCAACCCCCACGGCATGGATCCCCAGACCGTGCTGCGCTTCGTGAAGTCGATCGGTGCGTGGCCGGGACGGGTAATCGTGATCGCGTGCGAACCGGCCGAGATCGAGGAGATGGGTTGGGGGCTCTCCGATCAGGTCCGCGAGGCAGTCGACCGCGCGGTCGATCTGGTCGTCGAGACGGTGGGCGAGCTGCGGGTTGAGCCGGTCAGGTGACAAGCGCTAAAGAGGCATGCACGAGCTCTCCCTGAGCAGCGCGGTCGTCAATACCGTCGCCAAGCACGCCGACGGACGGCGCGTGTCGGTGGTCAACCTCCGGGTCGGTCAGCTGCGCCAGGTGATTCCCGACACGCTCGAGTTCTACTTCGAGTTCGTCGCGCGCGACACGGTGTGCGAGGGCGCGCGGCTGGAACAGCAGGTGGTGCAAGCGCGGCTGCGCTGCGAGCCGTGCGGGCTCGAGTGGGCGATCGAGATCCCCGCGTTCCGCTGTCCAACCTGTGGCGGCAGCGAGGTCGAGATCGCCAGCGGGGATGAGTTTGAAGTCGAGTCGATCGAGGTCGAGGAGGCCGAATGCATCGCACGAAGGTGACCGTCGTCGAGGAGGCCCTCGACGCGAACAACACGATCGCGACCGCCAACCGTGCGGACTTCGACCGGGCCGGGGTGAAGGTCATCAACTTCATGAGCGCTCCCGGGGCCGGCAAGACGACGTTGCTCGAGCGCGTGGTGAGGGATCTCGACGGCGTCCGCGTCGGCGTGCTCGAGGGCGATGTACAAGGCTCGATCGACGCTGACCGGCTCGCCAGCCTGCACATCCCGGTCACGCAGCTCAACACCGCCCCGAGCTTCGGCGGCGAGTGCCACCTGGACGCGAACATGGTCCGTTCGGCGGTCCCGTCGCTGCCGCTGGCGGAGATCGATCTGCTGATCATCGAGAACGTCGGCAACCTCGTGTGCCCCGCGGAGTTCCGGGTCGGCGAGGACGCGCGCGTGATGGTGTGCTCGGTCACCGAGGGTGAGGACAAGCCGCTCAAGTACCCGTTGATGTTCCGCACCTGCGAGCTCGTCCTGATCAACAAGATCGACCTGCTGCCGCACCTGGAGTTCGATCTCGACCGCCTGCTCTACAACATCGATCAGGTTCACCCGGACGTGGAGACGCTGGCCGTGAGCGCGCGGACGGGGGAGGGGATCGAGGCGTGGCGGGACTGGCTGGCGCGGATCACGGCACGCGAGGAGATACCTGCGTGAGCGAAGCGGCGCTCGCCGCCGACCCGGCACGCCGGCTCGAGGCGCTGCTCTCGCGCCGCACCGAGAGCAACCGTAGGTTCTTCGAAGCGCAAGCCGAGCGGCTCGCTCGCCTGTGTCACCTGCTGGCGGAGCGGTTCGCGCGCGGCGGGCGGCTGATCGCGCTCGGGCGCTCGCCGCCGGCCCGGTCCGACGCCCGCCATGTGGCGGTGGAATTCGTGCACCCGGTGATCGTCGGCAAGCGAGCGCTTCCAGCGCTCGCGCTGACCGGTGAAGGCGCCGAGCTCTCCTCACAGCTCGCGCTGCTGGCCGAGCACGAGGACATCGTGATCGCGTTCGGCGCCGAGCAGGACGGCGGCCAGACCGCCCGCGCGATCGGACTGGCGCGTGCCCGGGGATGTCTGACCGTCGCGTTCTCGGGCGCCGGCGCCGAGCACGAGTTCGACCCGCCGACGAGCGACCCGTTCATCCGCCAGGAGCTGGTGGAGACGCTGTATCACGTGCTGTGGGAGCTCGTACATGTGTTCTTCGAGCACCGCGGGCTGCTGTCCGGACGCGATTCCCGCCGCGTCCATGACGCTGGCGCGTCGAGCTTTCTCTACCCGTTCCTGGGCGAGCAGGAGAGCGAGCTGGAGCCGGTCGTCGAGGACGTGCGGCGCTCGGTGCTGATGAAGGCCGATGAGATCGGCGCGCTACGGGCCCAGACCCTCACCGACAACCGGCCCGCGCTGGTGGAGGGCGCGGCGATGATCCGGGCCAGCTTCGAGCGCGGGGGCAAGCTGCTGGCGCTCGGCAACGGCGGCTCTGCGACCGACGCGATGGATGCGGTGGCGGATTTCCGCACGCCGCTCGGATCCGCGCCGGCGTGGCCGGCGATCGACCTGACCGAAGATCCGTCGATCCTCACCGCGATCGCCAACGACATCGGGACCGATGCGATCTTCTCTCGGCAGGTGATCGCCTACGGTTCAGCCGGCGACGCGCTGATCGCGTTTTCGACCTCGGGCAACTCGGGGAACGTGATCGAGGCGCTGGCCGAAGCGCGCCGGCGCCGGCTCGGCACGATGGCCCTGGTGGGCTATGACGGCGGCCGGGTCGCCGCCGGGGAACTCGCGGACCACGTGATCGTCACTCGCTCGGAGCACATTCCCCGGATCCAGGAGGCGCAGGCGAGCGCCTACCACGCGCTCCGCGAGCTGGTGGGGTGACGGTGGTCTCCTCGACGCCGACCCGTCGCCGTGCCCGGGTGAGGGTCACGGGCACCGTCCAGGGAGTCGGTTTCCGGCCCTACGTCTTCCGGCTGGCGAGCGAGCTCGGACTGAGTGGCTTCGTGCTCAACGATGCCCACGGAGTGCTGCTGGAGGTCGAGGGGAGCGAGGCGGCGGTCGGCGAGTTCCTGCGGCGCCTGGGCCCCGAGGCGCCGCCACTCGCCGTGGTCGAGCGGGCGCTCGCCGAGGAGCTGGCTCCGGAGGGCGCCGGCGCGTTCGAGATCCGGGCGAGCCCTCGCGGAGAGCTTGCCGACGCTCCGGTCACCCCGGACAGCGCGACGTGCCAGGACTGCCTGAGCGAGCTGTTCGACCCCTGGGACCGGCGCCATCGCTATCCGTTCATCAACTGCACGAACTGCGGACCCAGGTTCACGATCGTCCGCGGGATCCCGTACGACCGTCCCGTATACGACGATGGCGCGTTTCCAGATGTGCGCGCGTTGCCGGCGCGAATACGAAGATCCGGCCGACCGGCGCTTTCACGCTCAGCCGAACGCCTGCCCCCGGTGCGGCCCGGCAGTGGCGCTGCTCGAGGCGGCCGGAAACCCCGCCACGGTGGCCGGTGCGCGCGATCACGTGCAGGCGGCGGCGATTGCGCTGCGGGACGGCGCGATCCTGGCGGTGAAGGGAATCGGCGGCTTTCATCTGGCCTGCCGAGCCGACGACCAGCATGCGGTCGCCACGCTGCGGTCGCGCAAGCACCGCGAGGACAAGCCATTTGCCCTGATGGCCGGCTCGCTCGCCGCGGCGCGCACGCTGGTGGCGCTCGAGGACCAGGAGCTGGCGCTGCTGCTCGGGCCCGAGCGTCCGATCGTGCTGGCGCCTCGCGTGGCCGGCGCGGCGGTCGCCGATGCGGTGGCGCCCGGGGCCGGCGAACTGGGCGTGATGCTGCCGTACTCGCCCCTTCACCACCTGCTGCTCGCCGACGTGGGGACGACGCTCGTGATGACCAGCGGGAACGTCTCGGATGAGCCGATCGCCTACGAGGACGGGGACGCTCTGGCAGCGGCTCGCCGGGCTGGCCGACCTGTTCCTGGTCCACGATCGGCCGATCGAGACGCGGACCGACGACTCGGTCGTGCGGCCGGTGCTCCGTCGGCGGTCGGCCGCGCACCGCGATTGCTGCGCCGCTCGCGCGGGTACGTGCCGGCCAGCCTGTCGCTGCCCGGCGGGACGGAATTCGCCGCTGCTCGCGTGCGGGGCGGAGCTGAAGAGCACGTTCTGCCTGGCGAACGGGGAGCGGGCGTGGGTCAGCCACCACATCGGCGACCTCGAGAACTACGAGACGCTGCGCTCGTTCACCGACGGGATCGAGCACTTCAAGCGGCTGTTCGCGGTCCAGCCCGCGATCGTGGCGCACGATCTCCACCCCGAGTACCTGTCGACCAAGTACGCGCTCGAATGCGACGGCGCCGAGCTGATCGGAGTCCAGCACCACCACGCCCACCTGGCGGCGTGCCTCGCCGAGCACGGCCTCGAAGGGCCCGCGGTCGGCGTGATCTTCGACGGCACGGGATACGGCACCGACGGCGCGGTGTGGGGAGGAGAGCTGCTCTATGGCGACCTTTCCGAGTTCCGGCGGGTGGGGATGCTGCGGCCGGTTCGCCTTCCCGGCGGCGAGCGCGCGATCCGGCAGCCGTGGCGGATGGCCTGTGCTTGGCTGGCGCCGCTCTCGACGGCGCTGCTCCCGAGCGTCCGTCCGGTCTCCTCGCACACGACGGCGCTGCTCCCGAGCTTCCGCCTGGCTCACCGCCCAGGTCTCGGCGGGAGCCTGGCGGGACGTCTGCGGGCTGATCCGCAGTGGCGTGGCCTCGCCGCTGACCAGCAGCATGGGCCGGCTGTTCGACGCCGTCGCCGCGCTGTGCGGGATCCGCCCGCCGTCAACTACGAGGGCCAGGCGGCGATCGAGCTCGAGCGGGCTTGCGATCCCGCGGCGCGCGGCGCATACCCGCTTGACGGTGCGCGACTGACGACGGCGATGCTCGTGCTCGATCCACGCGAGACGATCCGCGCGGTTGCCTCGAGGCGAGCGCCGGTGTCCCGGTCGGGGTGATCGCGAGCCGGTTTCATGCCGCGATCACGGCGGCGACGCTCGAGGCCTGCGTACGGGCCGCGGCCGAGCACTCGACCGAGCTGGTCGTCCTTTCCGGCGGGGTGTTCCAGAACCGGCGGCTGCTCTCGGGGCTGGGGGAACGCTTGAGCGCGGCCGGCCTGCGGGTCCTGTTTCCTGAGAAGCTGCCGGTGAACGACGGCGGGATCTCGTATGGCCAGGCCGCGGTCGCGGCCAGACGCCTGGCGAGGCCTCCAGGCGCCCAACCGGGTCCGCCGGCGACTAGCGAGGTCAGGACGCGACCAGCGAGGTGAGGGCGCGAATGACGAATTCAGAGCAGCTCGAGCAGATCCTCGCCCAGCCGGTGTTCAGCGGCAGCGCCAGCGTGCCGTTCGGCGAGATGACGCTGCGTCAGGTGTCAGGAGCGGGCGGACGAGCTCGGATCGGTCGTCGGCTGGGGGCCCACCGCCAGGGTGGCCGGCGTGGCGACGGCCTGGCGTGGGCTGGCAAAGACGATGGAACGCGCAGGGGTCGAAAAGGTCGCGGAGCTCGATCCCGACGCCGTGCTCGAGCTGGCGCCGCGGCTGTGGGTGGTGCCGCCGGGCGGAAGCTTGCTGCCGAGGAAGTTGAGTTCGGCGAGTAAGGCCCTCTAGCCTCCGGGCGCCCCGAACGTCGACCGGAGCGTACGGGCAAAGCGCCGCGCCCGGTCGGTCCCGCGCCGGCCGGCCCACGGATGCGGACCCTTGGCCCACGGATGCCAGCCGAGATTGCCGTAATGCTCGCGCAGCAGCGCTTTGAGCTCGCCGCGATGCTCGCCGCAGGCGTAGCGGTGCGGGCCGTACACGCCGCGGCCGTGCCAGGTCAGCCAACGGCCCGGCTCGGCGTCGACGTATTCGCCGTGGCGCAGATCGAGCAGCTGGTGCTCCAGGGCCAGCTGGGTCTCGGGATCCGGGCTCGCCCCGCAGACCTCGCATCTGAACACGATTTTCACCGGCACCGATTCACCCTTGTGGGCGATTGGCCGAACAGCGTGGGCACGTCCCGACGTTGGCGAAATGCATGAAACGCGGGGCGACGGTCATCGACCGCGGCCCATGATCGCCACGGTTCGCCACTGACCGGCCTCGAGAGAGTCGCTGACTCCCCGCACGCGAGCGGCAATCGCAGCGGGGTCGGCCATGCCGGGACGCTATGCCGAGCCGGTCGCTATTGCAAGGAATCGCGATTACGGGGTGTTTGCGATTACGCCGGGAGTCATCGCAGATCGGTCTGATCGAGCTTCGAGAGCAGCTCCCTGACCGACTCGAACAGCGCGACGGCTCCCGCCTCGCGGAGCTCCTCGGCGCCGAACCCACCGGTCCGCACGGTGATCGTCGGCACGTCGGCGTTGCCGGCGGCATGGACGTCCCACGGGGTGTCCCCGACCATCACCGCGTCGCTGGCCGGCGCCTTCGCGCGCGTCAACGCCGCGTTGACGAGGTCCGGCTCGGGCTTGGTCGACTCCACGTCGGCGGACGTGGTCCACGCGTCGGCGAGCTCACGAGCATCGAGGAGATCCAGATAATGGTCGACTTCGTCCTCCTTGGCCGAGCTTGCCAGCACCACGGTGTGGCCGCGCCGCTTGAGATCCTCGATCAGCTCACGCGAGCCATCCATCGGCTCCACTTCGTCGATCAGCTCGAAATACAGGGTCTTTTCCGCCCCGCGGATGTCATCGCCCTTGTCGCGCTCGGTTTGCTCGTCGGTCAGCGCCCCGACCAGCTGGTCGCCGCCCATTCCGATGTGCCGGTGGATTCGCCAGATCGGCAGCACGATCTCGTGCTGGCGAAACGCGCGGAACCAGGCGACGGCGTGGTGATAGTTGGTATCGACGAGGGTTCCGTCGATGTCGAGGATCGCGACCGCCACGGTGCGCGTCTACCCACCAGACGATCCCGGCATTCCGCTCGACGGTACAACCCATGGCTGGCCGGGTAGCCCGACTGTATGAGCGAACGGGATCCCGGCGAACTGGCCGACAGTCTCGAACAAGACGCCGACGAGCTCGAGCAGCACAGCAAGCGGCTCGGGGACGAGGTTCAGGACGCGCGCCAGGACTGGCAGCAGAAGCGATCGGACCCGTCGGTCCCCGGCGCCAACCCGCCCGAATCCGACGACTCGCCGCCGGCAGATCAGTCGACTGGCCGTGAGTCTCCGCCCGAATCCGACGATCCGGCGACGGCGGATCAGTCATCCCGCCGCGAGGCTCGATCCGAGTCAGGCGACTGACCCGAAGTCCGGCCGGCATCACGAAGACCCGCAGGATCAGCCGCGGCCCGCCACGACGCTCGAGCAGGTTGATAGCCTCGGGCATCGGCCTTCCCGGCGGAGCGGAGCTGGTCCGGGTGCGCGCGGTGGCAAGTCGCGGTCGCACATCTACCATCGGACAGATGCTTAACGCGGCGGGAATCGTTCTGGCCGGCGGCCGATCATCCCGAATGGGGTCAGCGAAAGCCGCGCTGGAGTGGCACGGCTCAACGCTGCTTCGCCGCGTCACCGGGATAGTCGCCCGCGCGGTGGACGGTCCTGTGATCGTCGTGCGCGCTGGTGGACAGCCCCTGCCGGAGCTCGATCCGGCCGTCGAGGTCGTGGACGACACCAGGGAAGGTCGCGGTCCGCTCCAGGGGCTGGCCGGTGGCCTGCGGGCCATCGGCGATCGCGCATCGGTCGCGTACTTATCCTCGACCGACGTGCCGCTGCTTCACCCAGCGTTCGTGGCGCGCATCATCGGAGCGCTGGGCGACGATGAGGATGTGGTCCTGCCGGAGGTCGGTGGGCATCGACAGCCGCTGGCCGCCGCCTATCGGACAAGCCTGCTCAGCGTCGTCGAGGAGCTGATCGCTGAGGATCGTCTAAAGCCAGCCTTCGTCTTTGATCGCTGCCGGGTTCTGCGGCTGGACGAGCCGGCGCTCCTCGAGGATCCGGCCTTGGCGCGGCTAGACCCGTGGTTGAGCTCGATCAAGAACCTCAACGAGCCGGCGGATTACCGGGAGGCCCGGGCACTTCCGCCGCCGGAGGTGGAGGTCGAGCGGTTCGGGACGCTGGCGCCCAAGACGGGCCCGCGGCGGGAAACGGTTCGGGCGTGCACGCTTGGGGCCGCCGCCGTGGCGGTAGGCCTGAGGCTAGACGAGCACATGGTCGCGGCGCTGAACGGCGATCAGATCAGTCATGACCCGCAGCTGCCGCTGGCGGCCGGTGACGCGCTCGCGTTCTTGGCTGCCGACGCGGGCGGCTGATCGGTTCTCTCGCATTCCCCGCGTCGTGCCGGCGGTACGCTAATGCGATGGCGAGCGCGCTCCCCGGTGGCTATTTCGGCAAGGCGCTGATCGTCGATCTGGACGGCGGCCGGACGGAGGTCAAGCGCCTCCCGGAGTCGGTGCTTCGATCGTTCATCGGGGGCGCGGGCTTGGGAGCGTGGCTGATGCACGAGTGCTGCCCACCCGGGGTCGATCCGCTCGCGCCGCAGGCGCCGCTGATGTTCGTCTTTTCGCCGTTGGTGGGAACGCCGCTGACCACGAGCGCGAAGTTCGCCGTGGTGGCGAAGTCGCCACTCACCGGCCGACTCACCGACGCCCTCGCCTCGAGCCATTTCGCGATCGCCGGCAAGCTCACCGGGCACGACGCGATCGTGCTGCGCGGCCGCTGCACTGCGCCTTCGGTCCTGGTGATCGACGGCGGCTCGGCATCGCTCGCTCCGGCTGGGGAGCTCTGGGGCCTGTCCGCTGCCGAGGCCGAGCGCCGACTGCGTGACCGGATGGGGGCAGCCTGGCGCGTCGCGGCGATCGGCTCTGCGGGAGAACGACGTGTCCGCTACGCGACGGTCTCTCACGACGGCCGTCACGCCGGCCGGGGCGGTCTCGGCGCCGTGCTGGGCTCGAAGCTGTGCAAAGCGGTCGTGGTGCGCGCCTCCCGCAAGGTCCGTTCCTCGGATCCGGCGGGGGTGCTGGCCGCGGCGAGGGATCTACGAGGCCGATCGTTTGGGCCTGCCACTGCCAAGTACCGCGAGCTGGGCACGATGGCCAATCTGCTCGCGTTCAATGCGATCTCAACGCTTCCGACCCGCAACTTCTCCGCCGCGAGCTTCTCGGGCGCGCCGTCGCTCGGAGCCGAGGAGGTCGCTGAGCTGCGCCAGGTCGCCCGCAGCTCGTGTGCGTCGTGCTCGATCGGCTGCGAACACCTGTACCGCGGCCCTGGCGGCAAGAACACGCGGATGGAATACGAGAACGTCTTCGCCCTGGGCCCGCTCTGTGGCGTCAGCGACGCCGATGCGGTGATCGCGGCAAGCTCGCGCTGCGACGAGCTCGGCATCGACACGATCTCGACCGGGGGAACGATCGCCTGGGCGATGGAGAGCGCCGAGGCGGGATTGATCGACGCGCCGTGGCTGCGGTTCGGCGACGCTGATGCGCTGCTGCGAGCGATCGAGGAGATCGGCGCACGCGAGGGCCTGGGTGATCTGCTGGCCGAGGGGTCCCGGTTGGCGTCGAGCCGCGTCCGGCAGGGTTCAGAAGCGTTTGCGGCGCACGTGAAGGGGCTCGAGCTACCGGGGTATGAGCCGCGGACGTTGCAGGCGATGGCGCTTGGTCTATCGGTCAACGCGCGCGGCGCGGATCACAACCGTTCGGGTGCCTACGAGTTTGACCTGTCAGGCCGCTACGACCGCCTGGCCGGCGGCGATCCACAAGTCGCGGGCGCGATCGAGACCGAAAATCGCGCGGCGATCATGGACTCGCTGATTCTGTGCAAGTTCCTGCGAGGCGTATTCCAGGACCCGTTCTCGGAGTGGTCGGCGCTGCTCGAGTTGGTCACAGGCTGGGATGTCGATGCGGCCGAGCTGGAGCAGACTGCGCGCCGGATCGTGCTCGCCAAGCGTCTCTTCAACCTTCGGGAGGGGTGGACGCGCGCGGAGGATTGGCTGCCCGAGCGCTTCCTCACGCAGTCGCTCGAGCTCGACTCCGGGCGCACCGCGACCCTCACTCCAGCGCGCCTGACGAGCATGATCGACGCCTACTATCGCCGCCGTGGTCTGGGGCTGAGCGGAGAGCCGCGCCGCGATACGCTAATAGAGTTGGATCTCGAGCACCTGCTGCCCGATCGACTAGTCGGCGTAGCGAGCGAGAGTTGAGGAGCCCGTGGCCACCGCTTCAGCCACCCCCACCGCCGTAACCAAGAACGTCACGCTGCGAATCGACGGGCAGGAGGTGACAGTCGCCGACGGGACGACGATTCTCGACGCGGCGGCCGAGCTCGGGATCGAGATCCCGGTGCTGTGTCACGACCCTCGCTATGACCCGGTCGGTGTCTGCCGCATGTGCGTGGTCGACGTCGGCGCCCGCGTGTATGCGGCCGCCTGCGTGCGTCCGTGCGAGGAGGGCATGGAGGTCAGCACGACCAATGAGCAGCTCGAGCGCCAGCGGTCGACCCTGACCGAATTATTGCTGGCCGACCAACCCGCTCCCGAGCGAGACCCCAAGGAGACCACCACGGCCGACAACGAGCTGCTGGTGCTCGTCCGCACGTACGGCCTGGAGAAGCACGATGACGGAGTGCCGCAGGCCCACGGAAGAGGTATCGACGAGTCAAACCCGGTGATTTCGGTAAACCACGATGCTTGCATCCTGTGTGACCGCTGTGTGCGCGCCTGTGATGACATCCAGGGCAACGACGTGATCGGCCGCAGCGGCAAGGGTTACGCCACCCGCATCGCGTTTGACCTCAACGATCCGATGGGGGACTCGTCGTGCGTCACCTGCGGGGAATGCGTCGCCGCGTGCCCGACCGGGGCGCTGACCAACAAGCCGCTGCACGACGTCCCGATCCGACCCCGCTCGGAGCTGCGGCAGGTCGACACGGTCTGTCCCTACTGCGGCGTGGGCTGCGCGTTGACCTACCACGTCGATGAGGAGCGACAGGCGATCGCGTTCGCCGAGGGCCGCGACCAGCCCGGGTCCAAGGGCCGGCTGTGCGTCAAGGGGCGCTACGGGTGGGACTACGCGAGATCACCCCAGCGCCTCACGGTCCCGTTGATCCGGCGCGATGGGTCCTACCCCAAAGGCGCACTGTCCGGGGATGTGAAGGGTGAAGGGCGCGGCCGGCGCAAGCCAGGAGGTCTGGTCGACTACGACGAGGTGATGCCCCACTTCCGTGAGGCGAGCTGGGAGGAGGCACTCGATCGGATCGCCGGACGGCTCGTGGCGATCCGCGACGAGTACGGCTCGGGCGCGATCGCCGGCTTCGGCTCGGCGAAGTGCTCAAACGAAGAGGCCTATCTGTTCCAGAAGCTGATCCGCGCCGGCTTTGGCACCAACAACGTCGATCACTGTACGCGCCTGTGTCACGCCTCCAGCGTTGCCGCCTTGTTTGAGGGGGTCGGCTCGGCCGCGGTCTCTACGACTTACGGCGACATCATCAACGCCGACGTCGCGATCCTGGCAGGCACCAACACCACCGCCAACCATCCGGTCGCCTCGTCGTTCTTCAAGCAGGCTCGGCGCCGCGGAACCAAGCTGATCGTGGTCGATCCACGGCGTGAGCGCGTGGCCGACCACGCAGACATCTACTGCCAGATCAAGCCAGGCACCGATGTCGCCTTCTACAACGGCTTGATGTGCGAGATCATCGCCGCCGGGCTGGTCGATCGCGAGTTCATCGCCCAGCGGACCAGCAACTACGGCGAGCTGGCGAAGATGGTCAAGGAGTATCCTGCCGAGCGGGCAGGGCAGATCTGCGGGATTGCGCCGGCCGTGATCCGCGAGGTCGCGCGGCTGTGGGGAGACGCCGAGGCCGCGGTCGTGTACTGGGGGATGGGTATCTCTCAGCACACCACGGGTACCGACAACGCTCGCTGTCTGATCGCCCTGTGCTCGATCACCGGCAACGTCGGACGGACCGGTACCGGACTTCATCCTCTGCGCGGACAGAACAACGTGCAGGGGGCGTCCGACGCGGGGCTGATCCCGATGTTCTATCCCGACTACCAGCCCGTCGACCGGGCGGCGGTGCGAGAGCGATTTGAGACCGCCTGGGACCGCTCACTTGATCCGAACCGAGGCCTCACTGTCACCGAGATCGTCGGCGCTGCCCTGACCGGCGGCGTGCGTGGGATGTACATGATGGGCGAGAACCCGTTTCTCTCCGACCCCAACATCAACAAGGTGCGCAAGGCACTCGCTGCACTTGACTTCCTGGCCGTGCAGGACATCTTCCTGACCGAGACGGCGGAGTTCGCCGACGTGGTCCTGCCGGCATCCTCGTACCTGGAGAAGGACGGCACCTACACCAACACCGACCGCCGCGTGCAGCGGGGACGCAAGGTGCTCGAGCCGCCCGGCCAGGCACGCGTCGACTGGGAGATCATCCAGGACGTCGCCAACCGGATCGGGCTGACTATGGACTACAAGTCGACCAGCGAGATCTTCGACGAGCTGGTCGCGCTGATGCCCAATTACACGAACCTTTGCTATGACAACCTGGGGCTGACCGGCAAGCTTTACCCGAATCCTGAGCCGGAGGAGACCGACGGCACGGTCGTTCTGTTCCAGGAATCGTTCAATACTGACGATGGTCTGGCTCACTTGGTGCCCGCCGAGTGGCTTCCGGCTCGCGAACTGCCGAATGAGGAATTTCCGTTTGTCCTGAACACGGGCCGACTGCTCGAGCACTGGCATACGGGCTCTATGACCAGGCGCTCATTTGCGCTGGACACGATCTCGCCGAAAGCGACCGTCTACTTGGACCCACGCGACGCCGAGCGCCTGGGAATCGCGGATGGGTCTTTCGCCCGCGTGACATCCCGACGGGGATCGATCGAGCTGGAGGCGAGGGTCTCGCATCGCGAGGCCCCTGGGAATTGCTTTATCCCGTTTCACTTCCGGGAGGCAGCCGCGAACCTGCTCACGATCGATGAGATCGACCCGTTCGGCAAGATCCCGGAGTTCAAGTTCTGCGCGGTCCGCGTCGAAGCCGTCCGCACTCCGGCGACGACCGGGGCCGGCGGCTGATGGCGATCACGAATGGACGGGTCCCTGGCCGAGAGGCGCGCGCAGGAAAGTTTCCCGGTCCCAGCCTGATCCCAGCGCTGAACGCGATCCAGCATGAGCGTGGGTGGCTGCCGCGCGACCGGCTGGTGGCTCTGGCGCGCGACACGCGCCGGCCGTTGTATGAGATCGAAGGCCTGATCTCGTTCTATCCCCACTTCCGCGTGGATGCGCCAGCCAAGGTCGAGGTCGCCGTATGCCACGACCTGACCTGCTGGCTGCACGCCGCGGACGAGCAGATCGCCGCGATCCACGCGCGCTACGGCGACGATGTCGAGGTAGAGATCAACGAAGTTTCGTGCCTGGGGCACTGCGACATCGCCCCCGCCGCCGCGGTCCAGGAGCACTCGGTGGCCGCCGCCAGCGTTTCGGAGCTGGTCGAAGCGGCACGAGCCGGAGGCGTTTCGGTGATCGCGGGTGACAAGGCGCGCCGTCACTGGGCCAACGACCCCTATCCAGATGGATCCGGGCGCCCGGGCTACGCCAGCGTCCGCAGCATGATCGTGGGCGAGCTGGCCGCTGAGCAGGCGATCGAGACGCTCAAAGAATCCGGACTGCGGGGAATGGGCGGCGCTGGATTTCCCACCGGCGGAAAGTGGGAGATGGTCGCCGCCCAGGAGAACGAACCGAAGTACGTGATCTGCAACGCTGACGAGTCCGAGCCGGGGACGTTCAAGGATCGCGTGATCCTGGCCGAGCAGCCCCACCTGTTGATCGAAGGGATGTTGGCGGGAATGCTCGCCTGCGGCGCCGAGCAAGCCTGGGTGTTCATACGCCACGAGTACGGACCCGAGGCGGAGGCGGTCCGAGCCGAGCTTGATCGCGCTCGCGACGAGGGCTTGTTGGGCCCAGACGTGCTCGGGTCCGGGAAGCGGTTGGATATCGACATCTTCACCTCCCCTGGCGGCTACATCCTGGGCGAGGAATCGGCGCTGCTGGAGTGCATGGAGGGTCACCGCGGCGAGCCGCGCAACAAGCCCCCATTTCCCGCCGTTTACGGTCTCTGGGGCAAGCCGACGCTGATGAACTCGGTGGAGACGTTCGCGGCCGTGCCGATCATCCTGGAGCGCGGCGCGCAGTGGTGGCGGGATCAGGGCATCAACGGCGGGGTGGGGCTGAAGTTCTTTGCCATCTCCGGCCACGTCGCCCGCCCCGATGTGTACTGCGTGCCGATGGGAACGACCGCCCGCGAGCTGATCGAGCTGGCCGGCGGGCTTGTCGACGGCATGGAACTACAGGCGTTTCAGCCCGGCGGCGCGTCATCGAATTTCCTCGGACCTGATCAGCTCGACGTGCCCCTGGACTTCAAGCCCCTGGCGGACGCCGGATCGATGCTCGGCTCGGGCGCGGTCGTGGTGATCGGTGAAGGCACGAACCTGCTCGCCGCCGCCACGAACGTGCTGCGCTTCTTTCGCAACGAGTCGTGCGGCAAGTGCGTACCCTGCCGGGTCGGCTCCCACAAGGCGCACGGGATCCTCACCGACGCTATCGGGCGGGGTGCCGGAGCCCGCGACATCGACCCGCGCGTCGAGCAGCTGGAGGAGACTATGCGCCTGACCTCGATCTGCGGGCTCGGGCAGGTCGCTCTCGGACCGGTCAGAAGCGTCTTGCGCATGCACCGCGCTCCCGCTTCGCCCTGAGCGCACATGGCCACCGCCGGGAGGGAGTTCTTCACGGCCAGGACGGTCGCCGACGCGCTCGGCGAGTTTCGTCCCGAGCACCGCAGCAAGGTGCAGGCCGTGCCGCTCGAGGCTGCCTGGGGACGCGTGCCGGCCGACGAAATCGTCGCGCGCGAGGCGCTGCCTGGATTTGACCGCTCGAGCGTCGACGGGTACGCCGTGCGTGCGTCTGACACGTTCGGGGCGTCTGAGGCGATCCCCGCCTACCTGCGCGTCGCGGGTACGGTGCGGATGGGCGCCGGCGCCGACGCCCGCGTGACCTCCGAGGCGGCGGTGGCGGTGCCCACCGGCGGGATGCTGCCGCCCGGCGCCGATGCGGTCGTGATGGTCGAGCACACCCAGGAGGCGCTGCCGGGAACGATCGAAGTGGTGCGCCCCGTGGCACCGGGCGAGGGCGTGGTGCGCGGCGACGAGGACGCCGCGCCGGGCGCTCGGCTGGTCCCCGGAGGACGACCTCTGCGCGCCCAGGACGTGGCCATGCTCGCCGCGGCCGGCATCAACGAGGTACAGGTCCACGCGGCGCCGCGCGTGACGATCATCCCCACGGGCGACGAGATCAGTCCTCCGCATACCGCGGAGCTCGCACCGGGACACGTCCGCGACGCGTTGAGCGTCTCCATCGGCGCTCTCACCAGAGAGGCGGGCGGCGATCCGCGCGGCGCCGGGATCGTCCCAGACGATCCGGGCGCGCTCGAGACCGCGCTCGCCCGTGCGGTGACCGACAGCGACGTGGTCGTGATCTGCGCCGGGTCTTCGGTCGGGGCGCGCGACCAGACGGCTGCCGCCGTCGCCTCGCTCGAGGGGTCGGAGATCTGGTGTCACGGGCTCGCGATCAAGCCGGGCAAACCTACGCTGCTCGCGCACGGCGGCGGGATCCCGATCATCGGGCTCCCCGGCAACCCGCGCTCGGCGCTGGTCGTCTTCCGGCTGATCGGGATGCCGATGGTCCGCCGTGCCGGCGGCTGGACGGCCGAGCCCGGTCCCGCGTCGGTGCGCGCCCGGTTGACCCGCGACCTGCCCTCGGCGGCGGGGCGACTCGACGTCGTGCAGGTTCGCTTGTCGGGCTTCGACGCCGAGCCCCTGTTCGGCCCGTCGGCGCTGCTGTCG
Organism: uncultured Solirubrobacterales bacterium; assembly: GCA_963767695.1. Taxonomy (GTDB): domain Bacteria; phylum Actinomycetota; class Thermoleophilia; order Solirubrobacterales; family Solirubrobacteraceae; genus Palsa-465. The sequence continues at coordinate 120,465 of CAVYFE010000016.1, read as the reverse complement.
GTGCTGACCGCTGCCGACGGCTACATCCTGGTCGCCGACGACGCGACCGGCCTGGCGGCCGGCGCGCAAGTCGAGGTCTTCCCGTATGCCTGAGGGCGCCGCGCCGTTCCTGCGCGACGTTCCGCTGCCTCGCGCCCTCGAGGAGTGGCGCCGGTGCTGCACGGCGGCGGGGTGCCCGTCGAGAGTGCCGTCGTCATTCGTTGGGCTCGAACAGGCCATCGGCCGCGTCACCGCCGAGCCGATCTGGGCGGCTCGCTCGTCGCCGCCGTTCGACGCCGCGGCGATGGACGGGATCGCGGTCCGGTCCGCGGACACGGTGGGCGCCGCCGAGAGCACGGCGCTCCTGCTCGACGCCGGCTCGTTCGTCGTCGTCGACACCGGCGACCCGATGCCCGACGGGTTCGATGCCGTAGTGATGCGCGAGGACGTTCATCACGAGGACGGACGCGCCGAGCTGCGGGCGGCGGTGGCGCCGTACCAGCACGTGCGCTCGATCGGGGAAGACGTCAGCGCCACCGAGCTCCTATTGCCGGCCGGCCATCGCCTCCGCGCCGTCGACGTGGCCGCGGCCGCCGCGGCCGGGGCCACCGAGGCCTGTGTCCGCCGGGCGCCGGTGGTGGGAATCCTTCCCACCGGTGACGAGATGCGGCCGATCGGCAGCGAGCTGTCGGCCGGCGAGCTCCTCGACACCAACTCCCTGATGCTCGCGGGACAGGCTCGCGAGTTCGGCTGCGAAGCCCTGGTGATGCCGATCGAGCCCGACGACCCTCAGCGCCTGACCGATGCGATCCGCAGCGCCGTCCAACGCTGCGATCTGCTGATCGTCGTAGCCGGATCAAGCGCCGGGCGTGACGATCACACCGCGGCGCTGGTCGACGAGCTGGGTGTCCTGGCGGTACACGGTGTCGCCGTGCGACCCGGCCATCCCGTCGTGCTCGGCGCGATCGAGTCCGTCCCGGTGCTCGGGGCGCCGGGATATCCGGTGTCCGCGTCGCTGACATTTGACATCTTTGCCGCTCCGCTGCTCGCCGAGCTCGAGGGCGCATCGACGACACCGCGTCCCGTGACCGACGCGCGTCTGGCCCGCAAGCTCTCCTCGGTGATCGGGATGGACGACTGGGTACGGGTCAGGTTGGGACGCGTAAGAGGATCGCTCGTCGCCTCGCCGATGCCGCGAGGAGCGGGTGTGCTCACCTCGCTGGTTCGCGCCGACGGGTTACTGATCGTTCCCACCGACGTCGAGGGCCACCACGCCGGCGAGCAGGTACAGGTCACGCTGCTGCGTGGCCTCACCCAGATCGATCACACGATCGTCGCGATCGGATCGCACGACCTAATCCTCGATCTCGCCGCCTCGTCGTTACGCATCGAGCACCCGGAGCTGACGCTCGCCTCCAGTAACGTCGGGTCGATGGGAGGTCTGATCGCCGTCCGCGATGGCCTCTGCCACCTGGCCGGTTCGCACCTGCTTGACCCTGATACCGCCCAGTACACGCTTCCATATCTCGATCGGCTGCTGCCCGACCGTCCGGCGGCGGTGATTCGTCTCGTTCACCGCGAGCAAGGGTTGCTGGTCGCGCCGAGTAATCCCCTGGATCTACAGGGCGTGGCGGATCTCGCACGCCCCGGCCTGCGCTACGTCAACCGCCAACGCGGTGCCGGCACGCGCGTGCTGTTGGACTTCGAACTGGCGCGCGAGGGGATCGACCCGGCGAAGATCAGCGGCTACACGCGCGAGGAGCCGACGCACCTGGCCGTGGCGGCGGCGATTGTCGCGGGCCGCGCCGACTGCGGCATGGGCATCCGTGCTGCCGCTCGCGCCTTCGAGCTGGATTTCGTGCCCGTGACGTCCGAGCCCTATGACCTGGTGCTCGAGTCCGACTCAGTAGAAAGCCCACTGCTTGAGCCGCTTTGGCAGCTACTGGAGTCGCCTGATTTTCGTGCTTCTGTTGAGCAGCTCGGCGGCTACGACACGACCGAGATGGGCCGGCGTATTCGCTGAGCCCGCGAGCTAGCCGCCGCCCATCGCGGTGCTCAGGATCACTTGCTCGGCGTCGAGCGGCAACCGGTCGCCGCTCACCGGCTCGTAGTAGACGCCGTCGCTCTGGACCGCTTCGTAGTCCTGATCGAGCCATTGCCGGTATGCCGCCTGTGCAGACTCGATCGAGCCCTGATCGGACCGCGTCCACTCGGCCAGCAGTTCGTCGCCGGCAGCTGTCCGACGGAGCAGCTTCCCCATCGGCACATCGTAAGGGTTCCCAACGAGGGTGGCGCCTCGGGCCTGCACGATCCGAGACGTGCGCCCGAAGTGTCTGCCAGATCTCCTTGTGGTTGTTCGGGTGCTGCTCGTCGAGCCGTCGCTCGCGCCACTAGGAGATCGCGACTCTGATCTTCTTCAGCACGCGATGCAGCGCGCCTTGCGGCGGCGGAGACGGAACCGGCGCTTCCGAGCGGTCGGCCGACGGGTTCTGGCGCTCGGCGATCCACTCGCCGCTGTCGGTTCGCCGGATCGCGCCGATTCGGTCGCCAGACTCGTCGTGCAGGCCGCCGCCGTCGTCGACGGTCAGCCGCTGCTCGCCGCCAAACGCCTCGGTGACGATCGCTTGGACGCGGCGGGTGTCGAATCGTTCGAGCCCTTGGTCGTTGACTCCGGCGGTCACTGCCGCCAGGGCCCTTTCGATCGGGGCATCGGTAGACATGTCATCGCAGTTACCCTCTCGCGATCCAGCGCAACCGGAGATCGTTAGGCCGCATACACCGAGGGGTAAGAGGGCGATGCCGATGCTAAGCCGCCGTTTGGTCGCACCGTTTCTCCGCCAGCTTGCAGGCGATCCGTTCGGCCTGGGCCGGGCAGCGCAATCGGTCCGCTCCGAGCGGCTCATGCCGCGAACGGCAACGGCAGACAAGGTGGTCCAGTCCGTCTGCCCATACTGTGCCGTCGGCTGCGGCCAGAAGGTGTACGTCAAGGACGAGAAGGTCGTCCAGATCGAGGGCGACCTGGATTCCCCGATTTCACGCGGTCGGCTGTGTCCCAAGGGCGCCGCGTCCGAGAAGCTCGTGAATTCGCCGATGCGCGAGACGAAGGTCAAATACCGCCGACCAGGCGGGACCGACTGGGAGTACATCAGCCTCGAGCAGGCGACCGTCATGATCGCGGAGCGGACGATCCGCGCCCGTCGGGAGACCTGGGAAGAGGAGACGGATGACGGCGAGCCGCTCAATCGAACGCTCGGGATCCACTTCCTGGGCGGGGCGACGCTGGATAGCGAGGAGAACTACCTGATCAAGAAGTTCTTCACCGCGATGGGCGCACTGTCGATCGAGAACCAGGCTCGGATATGACACAGCTCGACGGTCCCCGGTCTGGGGACCTCATTCGGCCGCGGCGGAGCGACCACGTTCCAGCAGGACCTGCAGAACTCCGACTGCATCCTGATCATGGGCTCGAACATGGCCGAGCAGCACCCAGTTGGCTTCCAGTGGGTGATCGAGGCCAAGGAGCGCGGCGCCAAGGTAATCCACGTCGATCCACGATTCACGCGTACGAGCGCGATGGCCGATTTGCACGTGCCGATCCGCGCTGGCACCGATATCGCCTTCCTCGGCGGGATCGTGAAGTACATCTTCGAGCACGACGCTTGGTTCCCGGAGTATGTCCAGCACTACACGAACGGGCCAGTGATCATCGATCCGGCCTTTCAGGACACCGAGGACACCAGTGGCTTCTTCTCAGGTTGGGATCCCGACGACAGCACGTACTGGATCGAGAGCTGGAGCTACAACAAGGCCGGCGGTGAGGCAACCGCCGGGGCCACCAAGCAGAGCGCGGACGTCTCCGGCGAACAGGCTCACGGCGCGCACGGCATGAGACTGGCCGGCGGCCAGCCTCCTGACCTCGACGGCTCAATGCAGGACGAGCGCTGTGTACTGCAAATCGTTCGCCGGCACTTCGCCCGTTACACGCCAGAGCTCGTCGCGGACGTGTGTGGCTGCTCACCGGAGGAGTTCCTCAAGGTCGCCCGCGCGCTGTGTGAGAACTCCGGCCGCGAGCGCACCTCCGCGATCGTCTACGCGGTCGGCTGGACGCAGCACACGGTTGGTGTCCAGAACGTCCGGGCGGCATCGATCATCCAACTGTTGCTGGGCAACGTCGGGCGTCCAGGAGGCGGGATCTTGGCGCTACGCGGACACGCGAACATCCAGGGTTCAACCGACATCCCCACGCTGTACAACATCCTCCCCGGCTATATCCCGATGCCGCATCCACAACGGCACCCGTCGCTCGACAAGTTCGTCGAGCTGAACGGGCCGGACACGGGCGCTTGGGGGGATCTACGCCCCTACTTCGTCTCGCTGCTCAAAGCATGGTGGGGCGATGCGGCGACCGAGGAGAACGAGTTCTGCTTCCGGTACCTGCCGCGAATCAACGGTGACCACTCCCATTACGCGATGATGCTGAAGATGCTCGACGGCGGGGTGAAGGGCATGTTTTGCGTCGGGCAGAACCCGACCGTCGGCTCCGCCAACTCGAAGCTGATGCGGCTCGCGCTGGCGAAGCTCGACTGGTTGGTGGTCCGCGACTTCCAGCCCGTCGAGTCCGCGACGTTCTGGCAGGACTCGCCGGAGCACGAGTCCGGCGAGGTCCGCGCGCAGGACATCCAGACCGAGGTGTTCTTCCTGCCCGCCGCCGCGCACACGGAGAAGGACGGCAACTTCACCAACACGCAGCGGCTGCTGCAGTGGCACCACAAGGCGTGCGAGCCGCCGGAGGATGCGCGCTCCGAGCTTCATTGGATCTACCACCTCGGCAAGGCGATCCGCGAGAAACTGGCTGGATCGGAAGATCCGAGGGATCGCCCGATCCTCGATCTGACCTGGGACTATCCGCTCCAGGGACCTCACGGCGAGCCGGACGCTGAGCACATCTTGCAGGAGATCTCCGGCCGCAAGCGGGCACCCGGCCCGGATGGCCGGGTCGGCTCGTTCCTGTCCAGCTACGACGAGCTGATGGGCGACGGCTCGACGACGTGCGGCTCATGGATCCACTGCGGCATCTACAAGGACGGCGTCAACCAGTCGGCGCGCAAGAAACCGCGCAGCGAGCAGAACTGGATCGCGCACGAATGGGGCTGGGCATGGCCGAAGGACACTCGGATCATCTACAACCGCGCCTCCGCGGATCCCGAGGGCAACCCGTGGTCAGAGCGTAAGCGCTATGTGTGGTGGGATGCCGGGGAGGGCAAGTGGGCCAGCCTCGGCGACTCGCCCGACTTTCCGGCCACCAAGGCCCCGGACTACAGGCCCAAGCGCAATGACAAGAAGATGGAGGGGATCGCCGGCGACAAGCCATTCATCCTGCATCCGGATGGTCGCGGCTGGATCTATTCGCCGACCGGCCTCGTCGACGGCCCGCTTCCCGCGCACTACGAGCCACAGGAGTCGCCGTTCGGAAACCCGCTCTACGCCCAGCAGCAGAATCCGACACGACAGGTGTTCCACCGCCCCGAGAACCCTTACAACCCGACTCACGGGGAGGAGGGGACGGAGGTGTTCCCGTTCGTGCTCACTACGTACCGGCTGACCGAGCACCACACGGCTGGCGGGATGTCCCGCACGGTTCCCTACCTCGCGGAGCTCCAGCCGGAGTTCTTCTGCGAGGTCTCGCCGCAGCTCGCCACAGAGCGCCGCCTGGAGCACGGCGGATGGGCGACGATCATCACCGCCCGCCAGGCGGTCGAGGCCCGGGTGATGGTGACCGAGCGGGTCAAGCCAGCATGATCAGATCCCAGGCCCCCGAACGATGCATCTGGTCGGAGCGCCCTACCACTGGGGCGGGGTGGGGATCGTGACAGGCGACTCGGCCAACGAGTTGCTCCCGCTTGCCCTTGACAACAACGTCCACATCAGCGAGTACAAGGCCGCCACCTGCGACATCCGGCCCGGGCGGCGGCCCCGCGGTAAGGCGCGCCTAGAGCTTGTCGAGGAGTACCGTCGCCGAGCGGGGGTCAAGACTGTGAAGCTCGAAACCCACGTCTGGCCGCAGAGTTACGGCGACCGGGCCAAGCCCCGGATGGGGTTCTTCACCGATACCTCCGTGTGCATCGGCTGCAAGGCGTGCGAGGTGGCGTGCAAGGAGTGGAATCAGATCCCGATGTCGATCCAGGGCTTCACCGGCAAGTCCTATGACAACACGGTCGATCTCGGCGCCAGCACCTGGCGCCACGTCGCGTTCGTCGAGCAGAAGGTGCCGGCGGACGCCCGCGAGGGAGGCTCGCTGGTCCAGGTTGCCGAGCGCGCCGGCGCGATCGAGGCCGGCGTCCAGACCTACCAGGAGGGCGATGGCATCCGCTGGCTGATGGCCTCCGACGTCTGCAAGCACTGCACCGACGCGGCGTGCCTGGAGGTGTGCCCCACCGGTGCGCTGTTTCGCACCGAGTTCGGCACGGTGGTGGTGCAGGAGGACGTCTGCAACGGCTGCGGATATTGCGTTCCGGCTTGCCCGTTCGGCGTCATCGATCGCCGTGAGGACGACGGACGGGCGTGGAAGTGCACGCTCTGCTACGACCGGCTCAAGGACGACAAGGAGCCGGCCTGCGCCCAGGCCTGTCCGACCAACTCGATCCAGTTCGGGGAGCTCGCCGAGCTGCGGGAGCGAGCCGAGCACCGGCTGGCCCATCTCCGGGCGGCCGGTCAAGACAAGGCGCAGCTTTATCTCGCCGACGATGACGATGGGATTGGCGGCGCGGGAGCGTTCTTCCTGCTGCTCGACGAACCGGAGATTTATGGACTTCCGCCCGATCCGGTCGACACCGTCCGCGACATCGGGTCGATCTGGTCGGCGACCGCGGCCGCGGCGGTGGCGCTCGGCGTCGGTCTCGCGGCGGCGGTGCTCGGCGGTCGCCGATGAGCTACTCCGGCGACAGCGGACCGTGGCCGGAAGCCCGCTCCTACCACGGTCAGCCGGTCATCAAGGAGCCCGTGTGGCGCTGGGAGATCCCGGTCTACTTCTTCACCGGCGGCGTCGGCGGCGCCTCGGCGGGGCTGGCGTACCTGTCTGAGCTCCGCGGCGAGGACCTGCTGGCCCGCCGCGCCTGGTCGGTGGCGCTCGGCTCGCTCACGGTCAGTCCCGCGCTGCTCATCTCCGACCTCGGCAGGCCGGGACGGTTTCTCAACATGCTGCGGATGTTCAAGGTCACCTCGCCGATGAGCGTCGGCTCCTGGATCCTGGCCGGCAGCGGCACGGCCACCGGGGTGGCCGCCGTCAACGCCTGGACGGGGTGGTTCCCGCGGGCGGCGAAGGTCGCGAAACCGGCCGCCGCCCTCCTGGGGCTGCCGCTGTCCACCTACACGGCGGCGCTGCTGGCCAATACCGCAGTTCCGGTTTGGCACCACTCGTACCGGCTGCTGCCATTGGTGTTCGGGTCCGGAGCGGCGCTCAGCGCCGGCGGCATCGCCGTGGCCGTGACGCCGCCGGAACGGGCTCGGGCGGCACGGCGGCTGGCGCTGGGCGCGGCCGTGCTGGAGGGACCCCTGATGGAGTTGATGGTGCTGGGACTCGGCAAGCACGGCCATGCCTACAGGCATGGAGCTGCCGTCGCATCCGCGCAACTCAGCCGGGCCTGCATCGTCACCGGGGGGATGCTGCTGTACAGGCGCGGTGGCTCATCCCGGCGCGCGGCGGCGGCGGCAGGCGCACTCCTGTCCCTCGGGGCGCTGGCCACCCGCTGGAGCGTGTTCCGGGCCGGCTTCCGCTCCGCCGGCGACCCCCAGTACGTGGTCGGCTCCCAACGGGAGCTGATCGAGCGCCGCGAACGGCGCGGCGCCGCGCGGACAGATCCAAACGTGGCCCCGGGGGATCCCCGTCTCGGGTCGCCGGCGACGTCGGCCTGAACCGGTCATCCGGCGTACCGCCCCGGCTAGATCTTCCGATCTCCGGGTAACAACGATCACGTCCGCCGCCTTGGTAGGTCTCCCGCTGCTCTCTCCTGCGCTAGTCAACACCCGCCACGAGTACTACCGCGTGTTCGGGATCTACGTGCCGATCGCGGTCGGCGTGTTCGTGGTGATCTTCGCGGTGATCGTGGTCGCAGTGCTCCGCTACCGGCGGCGGCCCGTCGCCGAGGCGGCCCGCTGGCATGAGAACAACCGCCTCGAAGGCGCCTATGCGGGGTTGCTCGCCGTCGTCGTCGCGTTCCTGCTCTACGTCACCTACACCGCCGAGCACCAGGTCGACACCGTCTCCGCGCGGGAGCGTCCGAGCCTCACGATCAACGTGACCGGCGCCAAGTGGGAGTGGCAGTTCGCGCTGCCCGCCTCCGGCTTCAGCGTCCGGAGCGGAACCGTCGGGCGCCAGCAGCTGGTCGTGCCGACCGGCGAGGCGATCCGCTTCAACCTCACCTCGGTCGACGTGATCCACTCCTTCTGGATCCCCTACCTGCGCTTCAAGCGCGATCTGATTCCTGGCGCAACCGAGTCCGTGACGCTGATGTTCCCGAGCGCGGGCGTGTTCTCAGGCGAGTGCGCCGAGTTCTGCGGCCTGCGGCACGCCGACATGGTGTTCACCGTGCACGCGGTCAGTCCCGCCCAGTTCAGTACCTGGGCGCGGAGCCGCGGAAGGGCGCCGGTGTAATGAGCGCCGGCGCCACCGTGGCTCCCACACCGCTGCGTATCCCGGGTCTGCTGGGGGCCCTGACCAGCACCGATCACAAGCGGATCGGCCTCAACCTTGGTCTCTGCTCGCTCGCCTTCTTCCTCCTCGGCGGAGTGCTCGCGCTGCTGATGCGCGCGCAGCTGGCGCAGCCCAACGAGCACTTCGTCTCCGACGACACTTACAACGCGCTGTTCACGATGCACGGCTCGACGATGATCTACCTGTTCGTCACGCCGATGGCGATTGCGCTGGCGCTGTACCTGGTGCCGCTGCAGATCGGCGCGGTGTCGGTGGCGGCGCCGCGGATCGCGCTCGGCGGCTTCTGGATCTGGCTGTGCGGTGGCCTGGTCATGCAGTTCGGATGGTTCACCGGCACCGGCCCCGGACGGGCCGGCTGGTCCGCCTTCGCGCCGCTCTCGAACGGCCTCAACACGCCAGGCGTCGGCCAGGACCTGTGGGTGATCGCGGTGATCCTCGCCGCCACCGGGATGCTGCTGATGAGCGCGTGCGTCGTCGCGACGATCGCCCGCCGCCGCGCACCGGGAATGTCGCTGCTGCGGATGCCGGTGTTCACGTGGACGGCGCTGGTCAGCGTGCTGATGGTGGTCGGCGCCTTCCCGATGCTGATCGTGGCGATGGCGCTGCTCTACATCGACCGCCACGGCGGCCATATCTACGACGGCTTCAATGGGGCGATCGACTATCAGAACCTGTTCTGGTTCTTCGGCCACCCGGTCGTGTACGTGATGTTCTTCCCGTATCTCGGTGCCGCGGCGGAGGCGATCGCCGTGGGTGCCCACCGGCGGTGGTTCGGCTACGTGGCGTTTGTCGCCTCGATGATGATGTTCGCGGCGCTGTCGATGAGCGTCTGGGCGCACCACATGTTCGTAACCGGCGGGGTCACCAACGAGTACTTCGCGTTCACCTCCACGGCCCTGGTGATCCCGGCGGGAATCGAGTACTTCGACATGGTGGCGACGCTGATCGGTGGCGCGATCGTGCTGCGCACCTCGATGCTGTTCGCGCTGACGTTCTTCGTCCAGTTCCTGATCGGCGGGCTGACCGGGGTGTTCATCGCTTCGCCCGTGCTCGACTACCACGCCTACGGCTCGTACTTCATCGTCGCCCACTTCCACTACACGCTGTTCGCGGGCAGCATCTTCGGGTTCTTCGCCGGCGTCTACCACTGGTTCCCGAAGGTCACCGGAGCGCTCCTGCGCGAGCGGCTCGGAAAGATCCAGCTGATCGTGATGGCGATCGGGACCAACATGACGTTCTTCCCGATGTTCTTCCTCGGCCAGGACGGGATGGCGCGGCGCATCTCGCGCTACCCGACGCACCCCAGCTGGGGGACGCTGAACCTGATCGAGTCGATCGGCGCTGGAATCATCGCCCTGGGCGTGCTGACGTTCCTGATCAACGTGTGGGTCTCGCTGCGCGTACGCGAGTCCGCCGGAGAGGACCCGTGGCTCGGACACACGCTCGAATGGTCCACCTCATCACCGCCCCCGGCGCACAACTTCATCCGGCCGCTGCCACCGATCCGCTCCTACGCGCCGCTCCTCGATCTGCGCCACGAGGCCGAGGACCGAGCGCCTGAACGGGCCGCCGTATGAAGGGCGGCGCGATCCCGCTGCTGGCCTGGGGGATGGTGCTGCTGATCCTGGGGACGATCAACTGGATCTGGACTGGCGATGCGATTCAGGTCGGGATGTTTGGCTTCGCGGTGCTCGCTGTCTGGAGCGCGGCCGGACTGGTGATCGCGCTCGCCGGTCGACTGGCGCTCAGGCGCGGGCCTCCCGGGCTCGACCCCCAGCCGGAGACCGTTCCCCAAGGAAGCCTGGGCGCCGTGCTCGCGGGGCTCTCGGTGGCGTCGATCCTGTTCGGCTTCGTGTTCGGGACGTTCCCGATCTACTTCGGCGCGGGGCTGCTGGTGATCTCGATCGGACGGCTCACGGTCGAGCGCCGGTCAGAGCTTGTGACCCGGAGGCGCGCGGCCCAGGAGCGCCGGACATGAACCGGCCCTCGCTGCTGGGGCTGCTGAGTGGCCACTGGCAGCTCGACTGGGCGCTGAGCGTCCAGGCCGCGGTGTTCGCCTGCGTGTACCTGTGGGGGGTCCACCGCTGTAGACGCCGCTGGCCGGTGCGGCGAACCTGCTCGTTCGTGGTCGGCATCGCGGTCGTGGTGGTGGCGCTCGAGTCGGGATTGGACACGTTCGATGACCGGTTGCTGTCGGTCCACATGGTTCAGCATCTGCTGCTGCTGATGGTTGCGCCGCTGCTGCTGCTGGGAGGGCGACCGGCGCTGCTGGCCCTGCGAGCGCTTCCCGCGCCGGAGCGGCGCACGCTCGCCGCGGCGCTTCACCGCACGCGCCGGTTCACGGGCCCGCTGTGGTGCCTGGCGGCGTTCACCGTGGTGGTCCTGATCACCCACGTGCCGTCGTTCTACGACGCCACCTTGCGCCACCCGGCCTGGCACGACGCCGAGCACTTCTCCTACCTGATCGCCGGATCGCTGATGTGGTGGCCGCTGCTCGACGGCGACCCGTCTCCGGCGCGGCGGCTCGGCGGGTTCGGGCGGCTGCTGTACCTGCTCGCGGCGATGCTGCCGATGGTCCTGATCGGCGCCTACCTGAACCGGCACCCCACGCTGGTCTACCCGGCCTACGGGCCACCCGCGCACGCGCTCGGCGTCTCGGCGGTCATCGATCAGCAGCAGGCCGGTGCGATCATGTGGGTGCTCGGCAGCACGATCATGGTCGCCGTCGGCCTCTGGTCCGCAGTCGCCGCGATGGTCGCCGAGGAGCACCGCCAGCAGGCCCGTGATGCGCGCAGCGACCCGCCCACCACCGGGGGGTGGCCGCGAAACGGGCCATATATTCCCGTTTCACGGCCACCCTCGGGGGGAGCCGAGCCGTGATGCAGGCCGGCCGAAGCTGGCTCACCCGTCGGTCCCGGATTCCGCCGGCGTTGCGCGTCGCGGCTGCGCTCGTGCTCGGCGCGCTGGCGGTGGTCGGACTCGCCGCCCCGGCCTCATCTGGCCAGCCGGTGCGCGGCGGCCCGCCAACCTCGCTGCCGGCCGCGCCCAACAAGGCGCCCGACCCGCCGGGACCGGGAGCCCCCACCCAACGGTTTCCGACCTCCCCGGCGCTCATCGCCGAGGGCTACAACCTGTACCAGAACTCCTGCTCGTCGTGCCACGGCATCGCCCTCCAGGGCCAGCGGGGGGTGGCGCCGTCGCTAGTAGGGGTCGGTCCGGGGCCGGTCGACTTCTACCTGTCGACGGGCCGGATGCCCCTGCAGGACCCGCGCGATCAGCCTGTCCGCGCCACCCCGCTGTTCAAGCGTCCGCAGATTGACGCCCTGATCGCCTACATCAGCAAGTTCGGCGGTCCCGCGGCGCCGACGGCCAACCCGTCGAACGGCAACCTGGCGCTCGGCTTTCACCTGTTCACGCTGCACTGCGCGGGGTGCCACCAGATCGTGGCCCGCGGTGGGATCACGATCGGCGCCCAGGTCCCGGACCTGCAGGATGCGAGCGCTCAGGAGATCGCGGAGGCGGTCCGCATGGGTCCCTACCTGATGCCCCACTTCGACTACAAGCAGATCGACCAGCACCAGCTCGACTCGATCGCCCGCTACGTGTTGTGGACAAGGCACCCTGACAACGCCGGTGGCTGGGGGATCTACAACATCGGCCCGATCCCGGAGGGGGTCGTGGCCTGGTTCCTGGCGCTCGCGGCGATGGTGATCGTGGCCCGCCTGATCGGCGAGCGCTTGGCATGAAGGAGCTGATTCGATGAGCCCAGAGGAACCCAAACCCGTCACCCGCCTGGCCAAGCTGCTCGGGCTGGTGGTGGCGTTGCGCACCACGTGGCGCGCAGCCTCGAGGAGGTCTCCGCCGCGGCAATCGTCGGAGTCCGACGTCGACCCCTCCGAGCGGATCGTCCCGGCGAGCCGCCGAGCCGAGACCGTGGTCGCGATGCTGCTGCTGGCGGGGGCGGTGTGCGGCTTTGCGTTCACCGTGATCTACATCGTGCTGAGCCACAACACCCAGCTGCTGGGGCTGTCGATCGGCCTCGCGCTCGCGCTGCTGGCGGCTGCGGCGATCGTCGCAGGCAAGTTCGTCGTCCCGCAGGAGACCGCCGTGGAGGAGCGCGGGCTGTTACTCAACGAGGCGCAGACCGAGGAGGTCGTGGAGCTGGTCGAGAGCGGGGGAGAGGGAATCTCCCGCCGGGTGCTGCTGACCGGGGCCGGCGGCCTGGCGGGCGCAGCGCTGGTGAGCGCCGCGGCGGCGCCGGTTGCCTCGCTGGGTCCGACGCTCACCGGGATTCACCAGACGCCCTGGCACCGGGGCGTGCGGCTGATCGACGACGAGGCGAGGCCGTACCTCGCCTCGAACATCGAGGTCGGCTCGATGTACACCGCGCTGCCGGAGGGCGGCGATCCGGAGGCGTTCGGCGCGGGACTGATCGTGGTGCGCCTGCTCGCCGACCAGCTCGACCTGCCGGCGGCGCGCCGGGGCTGGGCGCCGGGCGGGATCCTCGCCTACTCGAAGATCTGCCCGCACGCCGGATGCGCGATCTCGCTGTACCGCTACCCGACGTTCGAGTCCACGAGCACCGGTCCGGCGTTCACCTGTCCCTGCCACTACTCGACGTTCTCGCCCGGTGAAGGCGGCCGGCTGCTGTTCGGCCCGGCCGGGCGCTCGCTGCCGCAGCTGCCGCTGATGATCGATTCGCGGGGCTATCTGCTGGCGGCCGGGCCGTTCCACGAGGACATCGGCCCGTCGTGGTGGAACGTCCACCGCTCCGAGTCGTGAACCTCGTCGATCGCATCCTGCGCCGGCGGTTCGTGCGCATCATGCGCTCAACCGAGCAGCGCCTTGGCGCCGCGAACGGGATCAAAGCGGCCCTGCGCTACGTGTTCCCCGACCACTGGTCGTTCCTGCTCGGCGAGGTCGCCCTGTACTCGTTCGTGATCCTGGTCGGGACGGGGATCTTCCTGACGCTGTACTACATCCCCAGCGACTCACAGGTCATCTACCACGGTTCCTACGGGCTGCTCCAGGGCGAGCAGATGTCCGAGGCGTATCGGTCGGTGCTGGACCTCAGCTTCAGCGTCCCTGCGGGGCTGCTGTTCCGGCAGGTCCACCACTGGGCAGCGGACGTGTTCGTCGCGGCGATCGTGCTGCACCTGATGCGGATCTTCTTCACCGGCGCGTACCGCAAGCCTCGTGACTTCAACTACTACATCGGGCTGCTGATGCTGATGCTGGCGATCCTCGAGGGATTCGCCGGCTACTCGCTGGGAGACGACCTGCTGTCGGGAATGGGGTTGGCGATCGCCTACTCGGTGGCGATGTCGATCCCGTTCATCGGGGCGCAGCTCTCGTACCTGGTCTTCGGGGGATCGTTCCCCGGCACGGGCGCGTTTCTCCCCCGCCTGGAGATCGTCCACGTGTTGCTGATCCCGGCCGCGCTGACGGTGCTGATCACGCTGCATCTGGCGATGATCATGCGCCAGCACCACTCGCAGTTTCCGGGTCCGGGTCGGCGTGAGCGAAACGTGGTGGGAACCCCGATGTGGCCAGCCTACGCGCTTCGCTCGATCGGCCTGTTGCTGGCCGTGGCCGCGATCCTGTTCCTGATCGGGGGTCTGATTCAGATCAACCCCGTGTGGCAATGGGGCCCCTATCACCCGTACCTGTCGGAGAACGGCGCGCAGCCCGACTGGTATATCGGCTGGTTGATCGGGGCGCTGCGGCTGATGCCCAACTATGAGCTTGCGATCGGCAGCCACACGATCATCCCGAACCCGTTCTGGGGCGGTGCGCTGTTCCCGCTCGTGGTGTTCGGCGTGATGTTCACGTGGCCGGCGCTCGAGCGCCGGCTCATGGGCGATCGCCTGCGCCACGATCTCCTGGACCGGCCGCGCGACCGGCCCTTGCGGACCGCCATCGGCGCGGCGTTCCTCAGCTGGGTGGTGATCATCTTCGCGATTGGGTCGACCGATCGGCTGTTCTTCCGCCTCGATATCTCCTACAAGGCACAGATTCATTTCTGGCGGCTCGGGGTGTGGATCATCCCGATCATCGTGTTCCTCATCACGCGCAGCGCGTGCCGCTCGCTCCAGCGCAGCGAGCTGCATCCGCTCCGCGACTGGCAGGGAACCGTCATCGCCCGCCGTGCCGACGGGGCCGTGGAGATGCTCGGCGAGAGCCCCGACCGGACAACGTCGGTGCCCACCGAGCCACCACTCGGCACCGTCCCCGGCCAGGAGTACCCAGAGTAGTCCGGCCCTCATCAAAACCCCCCTAAATAAAAAAGAGCCCGGCGCGAGGCCGGGCTCTTTGGTTGGTGTCGTGATTCGGTACCGCTACGACGTCTTGCGCTCGAGGTTCGCGACCTCCTCGGCCTTCTCATCGGCGCGCTCCTGGTCCCGCGCGAGCTCGTCCTTCGCTTCGCCCTTGCGCTCCTCCTGGCGGCCCTCACGGCGCAGCGAGGCGTCGTCAGTGATATCCCCGGCTGCCTTCTTGACGCGGCCGGTGACCTTGTCGGTGATGCCCACGGGCTGCTCCCATCGGTCGTTTACACCCTTAGCGCTACCCGTCGGCAGGGAGAGAGCAAACGAGGGCTACTGCTCCGCCCGGCGAGCGTCGGCCAGCCCCTCGGGCGAGGTCGGAGCCCGGCCGCTGGACTGGGGGTGAGCGTGGGGCAGCGGCCGTTCAGGGACGTGGGTCTCGTCGGTCGCGCCACCGCCGGCGCCCTGCGCCTTGCGCCCCGCGGCAGAGAAGAAGACCGCCGCGGCGAGCACGAGCAGTCCAAGCGGGATCAGCACGATCGTGAAGATCCCGCCCCCCGCGAGGCCGACCACGATCCCGAGCAGGACCATCACGATCGCGATCATGTAGAGCCACATCGCGGGGTTTCTACCCGCGGGGGTCCTCAATGAATCGTTTGCGGGTAGTGGCAGTCGCGTGAACCAAGCTGATCAGTACCCCTCGATCGGCGACTACGGGCTGATCGGCGACTGCCACAGCGCTGCGCTGGTCTCGCGCCAGGGCTCGATCGACTGGTGCTGCCTGCCTCGCTTCGACTCCGGTAGCGCGTTCGGACGGATCCTCGACTTCGAGCGCGGGGGGCACTGCTCGATCGTTCCCACCGAACGGGGAGACTGGCAGTACGAGCGCGCGTATCTCGAGGACAGCATGGTGCTGCAGACGACGATCGAGGGACCGGCGGGAGAGGCGCGGCTGATCGACTGCTTCATCGTCGGTGACGAAACCCAGGCCACTCCGAAACGGCAGATTCTTCGTGTGATGGAGGGGCGCCGGGGGGCGATCGAGTTCGAGCTGCGGGTGGCGGTACGGTTCGATTACGGTCAGGTCAGGCCGTGGATCAGGCGCCACGGCCACCGTCTGCACAGCGTGATCGGGGGCAACGACGCACTGATCGTGTGGTGCGATCACGAGCTCGAGGAGGACCCGGCGCACGAAATCGTCGGACGAGTCACGGTCGGGGTGGGCGACCGCGCCCGGTTGCTGCTGACCTACTGCCCGCCCGAGCTGGTCGACGCGGCCGGTCCCGAGGACCCCGATGCCGAGGCGCTCGATGCCCGGCTCGAGGACACCATCCGCTGGTGGCGCGAGTGGTCCCGGACGGTTCACCTGGGGGGGCGCGACGAGCCCGCCGCGCGCCGTTCGGCGCTCACGCTCAAGGCGCTGACCCACGCTCCGACCGGCGCCGTCGTGGCCGCGCCCACCACCTCGCTGCCGGAGGCGCTCGGTGGATCGCGCAACTGGGACTATCGCTATGCCTGGGTCCGGGATTCGAGCTTCAGCTCCCGGGCATTTGCCGAACTCGGCTGCGAACATGAGGCGGACGCATTCCGCGCGTTCATCATGCGTTCGGCCGCCGGCCACGCGGACGACCTCCAGGTGCTCTACGGGGTGGGCGGTGAGCGCCGGCTCGTGGGTGAGGTGGTGGAGGGTCTCGAGGGCTACCGGTCCTCGGCGCCCGTGCGGGTCGGCAACGATGCCGCGACCCAGCGCCAGCTCGACGCCTACGGCGAGCTGGTCAACCTGACCTGGCGCTGGCACCGCCGCGGACACTCCCCCGACGACGACGACTGGCGGTTCCTGCTCTCCCTGATCGACCACGCCGCCGAGCAGTGGTCAGAGCCGGACTGCGGAATCTGGGAGTGGCCGGGCAAGCCCGATCATTTCGTGCATTCGAAGGTCCTGTGCTGGTCGGCGCTGGACCGGGGGCTGCGGCTCGCCGAGGAGTGCATGCGCCGCGCTCCCACCAGACGCTGGAAACAAGCGCGCGACGAGATCCGCGAGACGGTCGAGGACCGCGGCTATGACCGCAAGCGAGGGGTGTTCGTGCAGGCCTTCGGTCGCAAGCAGCTGGATGCCTCGCTGCTGCTGCTTCCCACCGTCGAGTTCGTCGACTGGCGCGATGAGCGGATGGTTCGCACCACCGCGGCGATCCGCGACGAGCTCGGCGCCGGCGAGGGGCTGCTGTATCGCTACCGGCGCTCGGACGGCCTCCCCGGCCGCGAGGGGGCGTTCCTGTGCTGCTCGTTCTGGCTGGCCGAGTGCCTGGCCCACCAGGGAGAGCTCGACGAAGCGCGCGCCGTGTTCGACAAGGCGATCGCGATCGGAAACGACCTCGGGCTGTACTCCGAGGAGATCGATCCGCACAGCGGCGAGCTGCTGGGCAATTTCCCGCAGGGACTCACCCATCTCGCCCACATCGACGCGGCCGTCGCGCTGGCGGACGCGGTGCGCGCGCTGTGACCGCGCCTGATTAGGTCGAGACGGCGCGGGTAGCTCGCACTGGATGACCGCGGGCCCGAACGAAAGGAACTGAACGCGAATGAGCGAGACCGTCGGCGACTACCTGCTCGAGCGCCTTGCCACCTGGGGCGTCAAGCGGATCTATGGATATCCCGGAGACGGGATCAACGGCATCCTCGGCGCGTTCAGCCGGTCGAGCGACGGGCAGCGGCCGGAGTTCATTCAGACCCGCCACGAGGAGATGGCGGCGTTCATGGCGTGTGCGCACGCCAAGTTCACGGGCGAGGTGGGGGTCTGTCTGGCCACCTCGGGCCCGGGTGCGATCCATCTGCTCAACGGGCTCTACGACGCGAAGCTCGACCATCATCCGGTAGTCGCGATCGTCGGCCAGCAGGCGCGGGCCGGGATCGGCGGCAACTACCAGCAGGAGGTCGATCTGACGACGCTGTTCAAGGACGTCGCGCACGAGTACGTCCAGATCGCGATGGCGCCCGCCCAGGTCCGCCACCTGATCGATCGCGCCTTCCGGATCGCGCTCGACGAGCGCACCGTGACGGCGATCATCATTCCCAACGACGTCCAGGACGCGCCGGCGGTGCCGGAGCCGCCGCACAAGCACGGCACGGTCCATTCGGGCCCCGGCTACCAGGCGCCCCGCGTGCTGCCCCATGACGAAGACCTCGATCGCGCGGCCGAGGTGCTGAACTCTGGCGAGCGGGTCGCGATGCTCGTCGGGCAGGGAGCGCTCCACGCTGCCGACGAGGTGGAGGCGGTCGCGGACACGCTTGGCGCGGGCGTCGCCAAGGCGCTGCTCGGCAAGGCCGTGCTGCCCGATGACCTTCCGTATGTGACCGGCTCGATCGGCCTGCTCGGAACCAAGCCGAGCTGGACCCTGATGCAGGAGTGCGACACGCTGCTGATGGTCGGCTCGAGCTTCCCGTACTCTGAGTTCCTGCCCGAGGAGGGCAACGCCCGCGGGGTGCAGATCGACATCGACGGCAAGATGCTCGGCATCCGCTATCCGATGGAGGTCAACCTGGTCGGCGACAGCGCGGAGACGCTGCGGGCACTGCTGCCGAGGCTGCATCGAAAGGAAGATCGGTCATGGCGCGAGCAGATCGAGGGCGAGATCAGCGAGTGGTGGAACCTGATGGACCATCGAGCGCAGCTCGAAGCGGACCCGATCAACCCCCAGCTCGTCTTCCACGAGCTCTCAGCGCGGCTGCCGGACGGCGCGATTATCAGCTCGGACTCGGGCTCGTCGGCCAACTGGTACGCCCGCGACATCAAGCTGCGCAAAGGGATGATGGCTTCCCTGTCCGGCACCTTGGCGACGATGGGGCCGGGGGTCCCGTATGCGATCGCCGCGAAGTTCGCCCATCCCACGCGGCCGGTGTTCGCGCTCGTCGGCGACGGCGCGATGCAGATGAACGGAATCAATGAGCTGATCACGATCGCCAAGTACCGAGACCGCTGGCCGGACCAGCGCCTGATCATCCTGGTGCTCAACAACCGCGACCTCAACCAGGTCACCTGGGAGCAACGGGCGATGGAGGGCAACCCGAAGTTCGAAGGTTCACAGGACCTGCCCGACTTCCCCTACGCCCGCTACGCGGAGCTGCTCGGGCTGAAGGGGATCCGGGTCGAGCGCCCCGACCAGGTGGGGGCGGCCTGGGATGAGGCGCTGGCCGCCGACCGGCCGGTGGTCTACGAGGCGGTGACCGATCCCGAGGTCCCGCCGCTGCCGCCGCACATCACGCTCGAGCAGGCCAAGGCGCTCAGCTCGGCACTGCTCGCGGGCGACCCCGACGCACGAGGGATCGTGACCCAATCCTTCAAGCAGAAGGTTGAAGAGTTCCTACCGGGGCGATGAGCAGCGGCCGGATCACCCACGCGCGCTCCGGTCTCCAGCAGCCCGGAGCACGCGCTCAGCCACGCGCCCCGGAGCGCGTCGAGGCTCCCGTCGAGGGCCTCGAGGTGGGCGCCTACACGGTTCCCACCGACGCGCCGGAGGCGGATGGGACGCTGTCCTGGGACTCGACGACGATCGTCGTCGTCCACGCGCACGCGGCCGGCGAGCGGGGAGTCGGCTACACGTACGCCGACGTCTCCACGGCGAAGCTGATCGAATCGAAACTCGCCGGAATCGTGCGGGGGCGCGACGCAATGGCGCCGCAGGCCGCGTGGGCGGCGATGGTCCGGGGGATCCGCAACCTGGGCCGGCCCGGAATCAGCTCGATGGCGATCGCCGCCGTCGATCTGGCCCTGTGGGACCTCAAGGCGCGGGTCCTGGACCTGCCGCTCTGCAAGCTGATCGGGATGGCCCACGATCGCGTCCCGATCTACGGCTCGGGTGGCTTCACCGCCTACGAGATCGAGCGTCTTCAGGAGCAGTTGGCGGGGTGGGCCGAGCGCGGCATTCCGCGCGTGAAGATGAAGGTCGGGTCCTCACCGGCCGCCGACCCCGAGCGGGTGCGCTGCGCGCGTCAGGCGATCGGGCCGAACGTCGAGCTGTTCGTGGACGCCAACGGCGCCTACTCGCGCAAGCAGGCGCTGGCGCTCGCCGAGCGGTTCCGGGAGGAGTGCCAGGTCAGCTGGTTCGAGGAGCCCGTCTCGTCCGACGACCTGCCGGGCCTGCGGCTGCTCCGCGATCGCTGCCCGGCCGGGATGGATATCGCGGCCGGCGAATACGGCTACGACGCCGTCTACTTCGAGCGGATGCTCGACGCCGGCGCCGTCGACGTCCTCCAGGCCGACGTCACCCGGTGCGCGGGGATCACCGAGCTGTTGCGGGCGGGCGCGCTGTGCCGTTCCAGATCGATGCCGATGTCGCTGCACTGCGGGCCCTCGATCCACCTTCATCCCGGGCTCGCCCTCGAGCAGCTGGTGCACCTGGAGTACTTCCACGATCACGTCCGGATCGAGCAGCTGCTGTTCGACGGTGTGGTCCGCCCGCGCGACGGAGCGCTCCACCCCGACCTCGGCCGGCCGGGCATCGGGCTCGAATTCAAGCGTGCGGATGCGGAGCGTTATGCGGCTTAGTCAGCCTCTCGGCGGCCGACTTCCGATCCGGCGCACGACGCCTCCCGAACGGGGCGTCAGCCGCTGGTGGGGAAACGTCAGCCACGGCCGGGCCCAGCGGACGCTGGCCGGGGCGACCGCGTTCAGCGCGCTGCCGCTCGGGCTCGAGATCTACTTCGAGCACTTCCGGGGCTCGTTCGGCGACAAGTGGATGTGGACGCCGGTGGCGCTGTCGCCGGCGCTGACGGTCGCCGGCATGGCCGGAATGCGCTCGGAGCGGGCGGCCAAGACCTGGCTTCCGGCGCTGTCGGCGCTGTACTGCCTCGACGGGGTCGTCGGCGTCGTGACGCACGTCCGCGGCGTGGCCCGTAAGCCGGGCGGCTTCCGAGAACCGCTGTTCAACATCGTGATGGGCCCGCCGCTGCTGGCGCCAGGGTCGCTGGCGCTGGTCGGCGGGATGGGACTGGCGGCGGCGGTACTCGGTCGCGAGCACTGATGGCGAGCCGGGACTTCCGCCAGGCAGCTCACCTGCCGAACCGCCGCAGCGACGGCCAGCCGGCATCGCCGGAGGAGCTGCCGCGCCAGCGCAACGGCGTGACCCCCCAGATGCACGGGCGCTACCCCGACTACAACGTGCTCGACGAGCTCGACCATTGGGACGAGGTGACCCGTCGCGTGGTGCTCGAACGAGTCGAGCAGGTGCCACCGATTCGCTTCTTCACGACCGAGGAGGCGAGGACGCTCGGCGCCTTCTGCGACGTGGTCATGGCGCAGGACCGCGAGCCCCGAGTCCCCGTCCTGAACATGGTTGACGCGAAGCTGTTCGCGGGCGAGCTCGACGGGTTCGTGTTCGCGGACATGCCCGAGGACGGCGAGACGTGGCGGCGCGTCGCCGGGGGTCTCGACGCGGCGGCTCGCCAGCACGGCACCGAGGCCTTCGCCACGGCGTCGCAGGAGATCCAGACCCAGGTCGTCCAGGCCTTCTCGGAGGGCAAGCTCCACGGCGAGGTGTGGGACGAGCTGCCGCCGTCCCGCGCCTGGAGCGTGGTGATGCGCTCCGTGCTGAGCGCCTTCTACTCACACCCCTGGGCCTGGAACGAGATCGGCTTCGGAGGTCCTGCCTACCCGCGCGGCTACGCCCGGCTCGGCGCCGGTCAACGCGAGAGCTGGGAGGGGGCGCCGGCGTTCGAGCGCGATCCGGTCAAAGACACCCGCAGGCGCGGGGTGCGGGGCACGTGAGCAGCGCCGGCTCCCGGCTCCACGGGATGCGGACGATGCTCCGCGGGGCGCTCCGTCCGCCCGAGAATGACTCGGCGTTCCTGCTCGACGTCCATCGCCGAGCCGTGCCGCGCCAGCGTATGGCGCACTACGACGACGACCATCCGGTTGATCTGCTGATCGTCGGGAGCGGGGCGGGGGGCGGCACCCTCGCTCAGCGCCTCGCGCGGCGCGGATGGAAGGTCGTCGTGCTCGAGGTGGGACCGTTCTGGGACCCCGACGAGGACTGGGTCTCCGACGAGGCGGGTTCGCACAAGCTCTACTGGACCGACAAGCGTGTGATCGGCGGTGAGGATCCGGTCGAGCTCGGAAAGAACAACTCGGGCAAGGGGGTGGGCGGCTCGATGGTCCACTACGCCGGCTACTGCCCCCGCTTTCACCCCTCCGACTTCGAGGTCCACTCGCGCGACGGAGTAGGCGAGGACTGGCCGATCTCCTACGACGAGCTCAAGCCCCACTACGAGCGGCTCGAGTTGGAGCTGCCGGTCGCCGGCGATCACTGGCCGTGGGGCGATCCCCACCGCTATCCCCACACCGCGCACCCGATCGCCGGTGGTGCCGAGGCCGCGTGGGCGGGGGCACGGAAGCTCGGCATCGAGATCCGGGTGGGCCCCGTCGGGATCACCAACGGCAGCTTCGGGAACCGGCCCCACTGCATCTACCGCGGGTTCTGCCTGCAGGGCTGCAAGGTCAATGCGAAGGCCTCGCCGCTGGTCACGCACATCCCAGACGCGATCGAGCACGGCGCGGAGATCCGCGACCACTGCATGGTCACCAAGGTCGAGATCGACGACGGGTCGGGTCGCGTCACCGGCGTGCGCTATATCCACGATGGCCAGGAGCACTTCCAGCGCGCCGAGGCGGTGGCGGTGGCCGGCTACTCGATCGAGACCCCGCGCCTGTTGCTGAACTCGACCAGCCGGAGATTCCCGAACGGGCTGGCCAACGGGAACGACCAGGTGGGCCGCTGCGTGATGGTCCAGGGCGCCACCCAGGTCGCCGGTCGCTTCCCCGATGAGATGCGGATGTACAAGGCGCCCCCGCCCGAGATCTCCTCGGAGCAGTTCTACGAGACCGATCCCGGGCGCGGATTCGCCCGCGGTTTCTCGATCCAGACGGTCGGCCCGCTCCCGATCGAGTGGGCCCAGCACGTGCTCGCCGACGGCCACTGGGGCCCGGCCCTGCGCGAGTACATGCGCGACTACAACCACTGGTACACGCTCGGGGTGCTGTGCGAACTGCTGCCGCTACCGCAGAACCGCGTGACTGTCGCGCCCGAGGTCACCGACCAGAACGGGATCCCGGTGGCCCGGATGGACTACAGCCAGTGCGAGAACGACCGCAAGAACATCGCGTTCGCCAAGCGGACGCTCCACGACATCTTCGAGTCGGCCGACGCCCAGGACGTGCTGGTGATCGATCGCTACGCGCACCTGGTCGGCGGCTGCCGGATGGGATCGGACCCGGAGCGCAGCGTCGTCGACTCCGACCATCGCGCGTGGGAGGTGCCGAACCTGTTCGTCGCCGACGGCAGCGTGATGCCGACGCAGGGCTCGGCCAACCCGGCGCTGACGATCATGGCGCTCGCCTCGCGGCTCGCCGAGCAGCTCGACCTCAAGCGAGTCGGCGCGCCAGGGTCAGAGCGCCGGCGCCCAGCACCGCCCCAGCGACCAACCCTGAGCCGATCCGGTGGCGACTGAGCCACGCCTGCTCGCTGCGTGGGTGGGCCTGCGCGTCGAAGATGCCGTGGGAGCCCTCGTCGTGATCTGAGTCCAGCGGCTCGTACAGGTTGGCGGGGCGGTCCCGAGGCACGGGCTGATCGGTCTGCTGCCCGTCGATCGCCGTCTTGGCCAGATACCGCTCGGCCAGCCACGGCGCGAGCTTGTTGCCGATGATCGTGTAAACGGTCGGAAAGCCGACGTACAGCTCCCGGCGGCGGTGGTGCGCCGCCCAGTGGATCGCGCGCGCCGCCACCTCCGGGTCGAAGATCGGGGGTACCGGCATCGGGTGGCGCTGCAGCTTGCTCAGACAGTGATTGAACTGGGGCGTGTTGAGCCCCGGAAGCTGGACCATCGTGACGTGGACGGCGCTGCCGCGATGGCGCAGCTCGCAGCGCACTGACTCCTGGAAGCCCTTGATCGCGTGCTTGGCGCCGCAGTACGGGGCTTGCAGGGGGATGCCCCGATAGGCCAGCGCCGAGCCGACCTGGACGATCGTCCCGCGGTCGCGGGGCAGCATCCGGTCGAGCGCGACCTTGGTACCCCACACCGTGCCGAGATAGGTGACTCGCGTGGCCCGCTCGTATTCGTCCGGAGTGATCTCGTCGAAGAACGAGAAGACGGTGGTCATGGCGTTGTTGATCCAGATGTCGATCGGGCCCAGCCGCTCCTCGATCACCGCCGCCGCGTTGCGCATCGCCTCGAAGTCGGCGACATCGGCCGGGCACGAACAGGCGGTTGCACCCATTTCGCCGACCTCATCCGCGGCCGCCTGCAGGCCGGCGCGGCCGCGCGCGATCAGCCCGACCGCGGCACCGCGCTTGGCGAATTCCCGGACCACGGCGCGGCCGATCCCTCCCGAGGCGCCGGTGACGACGACTACCTCGCGTTCAGCCACTCGGCCACGTTCCTGAGATCGGCGATCAGCTGCGCCATCGCCTGCTCACGCTCCTGCTCATCCTGTGCTCGCAGGATCGAGGATGGATGCGCGGTCAGGGTCACCAGCTCGGCGAGCTCTGACTCCATCGGCTGACCGCGGTCGCGCCCGATCCGAACCTGCGATCCGAGCAGAGCCTGCGCCGCCGTGGCGCCCAGGCACACCAGGGCGGTGGGATGGACCATCGCGATCTCGGCCTCGAGCCACGGCAGGCAGGCCGAGACCTGCCAGCGGTCGGGCTTCTGGTGGATCCGCCGCTTGCCGCGCGCCTTGTACCGAAAGTGCTTGACGACGTTGGTGATGTAGACCTGATCCGTGTCGACCCCCGCCTGCTCGAGCCCGCGATCGAGCACCTTCCCCGCGGGACCGACGAACGGATGGCCCTCGATGTCCTCGCGGTCGCCCGGCTGCTCGCCGACGAGCATCAGCGGCGCGTGGCGGGCGCCCTCGCCCACCACGGGCTGGGTCGCCCCCTCCCACAGGTCGCACGCACGGCAGCTGTGAATGGCCTCGCGCAGGTTGGACGGAGTCGGGCGCTGCGGGACCGGGGGGGTGGGACGATCCGGGGGCGCGAAGGGCTGATCGTCGAATAGGCTCATCGGCATTGGACTCCTACCCCCGCCATGAAACGCATACGCATCGGCTGCTCGGGATGGATGTACGACGACTGGCGAGGCCGTCTGTACCCCGAGCGCGAGCCCAAACGACGGTGGCTCGAGCTCTACGCACAAGCGTTCGACACGGTCGAGGTCAACTCGACCTTCTACCGGCTGGCGCGCCGTGACGCGGTCGCCGGCTGGGTGCAGCAGACACCGTCGAGCTTCCTGTTCTCGGTCAAGGCCAGTCGCTACCTGACCCACATCAAGCGTTTGGTCGAGATCGGCGAGGGGATCAGGCGCTTCTATGAGCCGCTCGCACCGCTGATCGAGGCGGAGCGGCTCGGGCCGGTTCTGTGGCAGCTGCCCGAGAACTTCCGCCGCGACGACCATCGGCTGCACGGCTGGCTCGAGCAACTGCCGCCGGGCCGCCACACGATCGAGTTCCGCCATGAGAGCTGGTTCGTGCCGGCGGTGCTCGAGGCGCTGCGCGCGCACGGTGTCGCGCTGGCGATCGGCGATCATCCGAAGCGGCCGTTTCAGAGCTACGAGGCGACCGCTCCGTGGCGGTTCGTGCGCTTCCACGCCGGCTCTCGGGGGCGCCGGGGCAACTACTCCGCGACCGAGCTCGAGCAGTGGTCCCGGCGGCTCGCTCAGTGGCGGCGCCAGACCGACGTGTACGCCTACTTCAACAACGACTGGGAGGGATTCGCGCCGGCGAATGCGTCGGAGCTTCGGAGGCGCTTAGGCTGAGAGCAGCGCACGGTCGACGGGGATCCCGAACTGCTCCTGGAGCTCGTGCTCGTCGACATCTTCGCGGTAGCGCTGTTCGTCGTCAGCGTGGGTGAACAGGACGATCCTGTCTGCCGGGAACGTCTGCAGCGCGTCTCGGATCGCGGCAACCGGATCGCTCTCGCCCGTATCGCCGCTCGCGCCGACACCCTCTGCACCGAGCCGCTCGACGCTCTCCTGCCGGACCCGCTCGGCTCTGGCGATCGCCTCGTCGGCGTCGGAGAACCAGAACTTCAGTGGGTTCTCCTGCAGAGCGGGGGCGACGATCATCACCTCCGCGCGCTCCGGATCGACGTCTCCCGGGAGGGCATCACGTAGCTGCCGGACCGAGATCGGCTCGCTGGTGAGGACGAGCAGCTTCATCTCGCGCTCCGGGTACCCCGCCATCGTGGTTGCTACACGCGGGCATCGGGTAGGCCGAGGTCGCCGAGTGATGAGCATCTCGCCCCCCACACCCGATCCCCAACCGCCCGGCCCCGGGCCTCCGGGACCGGGGCCAGCGCCGGCGCCGCCGGATCCCCAGCCACCGACGCCGACGCCGGACCCGAACCCGCTTCCGCCGGATCCGAGCCCGCCGGCGATCTGAGCAACGTCGCCGGCTTGACTCAGGCGCCGTCCGGGACGACGCGCACGCGACTGACCGGCGCACCTGCCGCTTTCCCCTGGGCGGGTGCGATCCCGAGCCGTTCGACGAGCGTGAAGAACGCCTGCGCATAGGGGGAGTCGCAAGTGCGCGCCCGCAGCTGCGGCCAGTCGATCTGCTCCCGGACCGCACGGGCGATCGCCAGCAGGTTCGTGTAATCCAGGGCATGCTCCCCCAGCGCGTGCAGCTTGGTGGCGAGCACATCCTCGATCGCCATTACGGGCGTGGCCACCGCGAGCACCGAGAGCGTGTCGGCCCGCGAGAGCACCTCGTCGGTCATCTCGAGGCCGGACGGCATGAAGATCAGGTCAATCATCACGTCGTCGTGCCACGCCTTGTACAGCCACTCCTCGGGCGGCCGCTCGGGACGCATGCCCACCTGTTCGAGCGCCTGCAGCGCCGCGTCTGCGTCGGCGGGCTTGACCATCAGATCGAGATCGTGCTGGGGTTCAGGGCCGCCGCGGGCCCAGGCAGCAAGGCTTCCGCCGAGCACGAACGGGACGCGCGCGTCGCGCAACGCCGCGACCGCGATCCTCAGCGTGGTGGCCAGCGGTTCGAATGCCTCTCCGGGGGTCATCGCCCTATGGAGATACCCGCATTGGGGTAGTTGATTGCGAGGATGGACATGAGCCACTCCAGCGCGACCCGCTGTCTACGAATCGCCGCCGCCGGCGATCTCCATTGCTCCGAGCATCGGCGAGACGAAATCAGGCGTTCGGTCGATGCCCTGCGCGGCAGCGCCGACATCGTTCTGCTCTGTGGCGACTTGACCACCCACGGTGAACCCGAGCAGGCGGCGGTGCTGGCCGACGCGTGCCGGGTCCTCGAGGTACCGGTGTTCGCGGTGCTCGGAAACCACGACTGGCACGCCAACCGACACGACGAGCTGCTCGAGGCGCTGCAATCCGGCGGCATCCGCGTGCTGGACCGCGACTGGGCGGTGTGCGAGGCGGGCGGGCTGGAGATCGGCGTCGTCGGCGTCAAGGGGTTCGTGGGGGGGTTCCCGGGCTCGCATCTGCCCGACTTCGGTGAGCCGTTGCTGCGCGAGGTCTACCGCGAGACGTCCCGGGAGGTTGCGGCGCTCGACCAGGGGCTGCGCGAGATCGCGCTGTGCCCGGCGAGAATCGCGATGCTCCACTACGCGCCCACCGCCGCGACGATCGCCGGTGAGCCGCCCGGCATCTACGCGTTCCTCGGGACCGATCGCCTGGCTGCCCCCATCGCCGAGCACGAACCGGACCTCGTGCTCCATGGCCACGCCCACGCGGGGACCTTCCAGGGAGCGATCGGCGAGGTGCCGGTCTACAACGTCTCAGTGCCTGTCATCGGCCGTGACTTCTGGCTGTTCGAGCTCGACCTGCCGGCGCGGGCGCACACCCCAATTCACTAATCCGTGGCGATGGAGAACGGTGCGGCCGTCGCGGTCCCTACGAATACATCGACTCGAACAGCTCCTGATAGTTGTCGTTGATCACGTTGCGCTTGACCTTGAGCGTCGGCGTCAGCTCGCCTGACTCGACCGACAGATCGTGGTCGAGGATCGTGAACCTCTTGACCTGCTCGACCTGGGCGTAGTTGGCGTTGGCGCGATCGAGCTCCCGCTGGACCATCTCGCGGACCTGGCTGTTGTTGGCGAGCTCGGAGATGTCGTCCGGAAGACCCTGTTGCTTGGCCCACGGGCCGATCTCCTCCTCGTCGAGCGTGATCAGCGCCACGGGATAAGGCTTGCGGTCGCCGTGCATCACGGCCTGCGAGATGAACCGCGACTGCTTGAGGTCGTTCTCGAGGTTGGAGGGCGTCAGGTTCTTCCCTCCGGCCGTGATGATGATGTCCTTCTTGCGACCGGTGATCTTCAAGTAGCCCTCGTCGTCGATTTCGCCGAGGTCGCCCGTGTGCACCCAGCCATCGAGCAGGGTCTCGCGCGTGGCCTCGGGGTTCTTCCAGTACTCGCGGAACACGTTCGGGCCCCGCATCAGGATCTCGCCGTCGTCTTCGGTGCGCAGCTCGACCCCCGGCATCGGACGTCCCACCGTGCCGAACTTGAAGTGATCGAGCGTCCCAACCGTTCCCACGGCCGTGGTCTCGGTCATGCCCCACCCCTCCAACACCGGCACCCCGGCGGCATAGAAGAACTCCAGGATCTCCGGGGCGATCGGCGCCGCGCCGCTGACCGCTTGCCGGAGCTCGCCGCCGAACAGCTCCCGCACGCGCGCGAATATCTCGCTGTCGGCCTGCTCGAACGGCTTGCTCATCTGCTCCGGCACGTCCTCGCCGTGCTGTCGGCGCCGCCGGACCTCGACGCCCAGCTTGATCGCCTGCTCGAGGCGCTGCTTGTCCTCGTCGCTGGCCTGCTGCTTCATTCCCATCGCGGCCGCGTAGAGCTTCTCGAAGATGCGCGGGACCGAGGGCAGATACGTCGGCTTGGTCTCGATGATCTCCTGGAGAATCTGCCTGCTGTTGGCGCCGAAGTAGATGATCATCGTGCCCTGGTCGTAGGAGGCGAGCTGCGTGGTCAGCGCGAACGCGTGGGCCAGGGGGAGGTAGAGATACGACCTCTCGCCCGGCGCCACGAACGCCAGCTCCTCCACCATCGTGCAGACCGACATCGCATTAGCGTGCGTGAGCACCACGCCCTTTGGCGGACCCGTGGTTCCGGACGTGTAGACGATCGTGTACGGATCCCCGGAGTCGACCCGGTCCCGGCGGGCGGCCAGCTCCTGCGCGTCGCGCCCACGACCCCGCTCGCGCAGCTCGCCGATCGAGACCTCGCCACCGCCGGGCTCGATGCCGATCACGTGTTCCAGATCGTCGAGCTCGCCTCGCACCTCGTCGATCTTCGCCTTCTGGCCCTCGTTCTCGCACACAATCGCCCGGGCACCGGAGTTGCCGGCCACCCATTTGCATTCCTGCAGGGAGTTCGTCGGGTAGACGGGGACGACCACGCCGCCCGCCGCCGAGATCGCGTAGCTCGCGAGCGTCCAGTCCCAGCGGGTGTCGGCCAGCAGACACACGCGATCGCCGACCTCGATGCCGAGATCCACCAGGCCGAGGGCAACTTCCTCGATCGCCTCGCCCGCCTGCGCGTACGTGAGCTCCTGCCACGCTGCGTCCTGCTTGTATCGCGCTGCGACGCGGTCACCGAATCGCTCCGCGGCGGAGCCGGGCAGCGCCGCCACGGTCGAGGCGGTGAGCCTCGACGCGGATGAAGTGTCGGTCATTCGTCCTCTCCTCCTTCTGGAATACGTGATCCTTGGCGAGCCGTGGCCGGTCAGGTGCGGCCGCCTCGATTCCGGTTCCGCCGCGAAAGATGCAATCTTGCAGCATATGAACGGGGCGCTCTGCCAGCGGATAGGGCACGGGGGCGCGAGCGCGCTGGCGCCGGCCAACACGCTCGAGTCGTTCGATGCGGCACTGGAGATCGGTGTGGACGTGGTCGAGTTCGACGTTCGTGCCTGGCGGGGGGAGCTACTGCTGGCGCACACGATCCTAGATGCGCGCCAAGGTGGCAAGCTGTCGTTACGACGGGGGCTCGAGCATCTCGCGAGCCGCCGATTCCGCGACGTTGAGCTGAACGTCGACCTCAAGCACGTGGGCTGCGAGGCCGCCGTGCTCGAGGCGCTGCGACGGACCGGGCTGCTCGAACGGACGCTCATCTCCTGCCAGGTGCCCGACGTCCTGGACCACGTGCGGGTGCTCGAGCCGTCCGCGCGCGCCGGCATCTCGATCGGTGGTCCCCTCGCGCGCCTGAGCCGGCGGTGGCGGGGTTGGCGCTCGCAGGTGCTTGCCGGGGTGGCCTGCCGGCGCTGGCACGCGGTGATGGCTCAGCACCGGCTGGTGGACCCTGCGCTGCTGGAGGATGTCATCGCCCGGAGCGGCCACCTGTACGCCTGGACCGTGAACGAACGGCACGTGATCCAGGGCCTCCGCTCGCTCGGCGTGCACGGCATCGTCACCGCCGACCCGCGGCTGTTCGTCTAGCGCTCGTGCGGCCTGCTGACAGCGGCTCGATGCGACCCGTTGCTAGATTCATGGATGCATCCGCTGGTCCGACTTGGGTAGGCGGCAGCGTCTTCAGAGCGGGGACAGGCTGACTTTCATCGGTTGCCCCCTGAACCAGCGCAGCTAATCCGAACGGTGTGTTCATTGAGCCTCTACCTGAACCGGTTGATACCCGACGCCTCGATCGTGGATGATGGTGGCCGTCGTGAGTGACTCGGGCAGTCCTGATACACCGATTCCCGGTCAGCTCGTAATCGATAGCAGCGGTGACGGCGACGCGGTAGTGCTGACCCTGCGCGGCGAACTCGACCTGACTTCCGCGCCAGCCTTCGCCCGCGAACTGAAGACCGCGGAATCCGGGAACCCCCGCCAGCTGGTCATCGATCTGAGCGGCCTCGAGTTCATGGACAGCACCGGCCTGCGGGCACTGCTCCTGGCGCGCGAGCGCGCCCAATCGGATGGCTATCAGTTGGCCCTCCGGCGCGGGCCGCGGCAGGTCCAGCGGGTACTGGAACTGACCAAGACGGTTGACGCGTTCGTTTTCGAGGACTGACCCCTTGGCTTCTCTGCCCTCGGGGTTCGAGAACTGATAACGAACCGGGGCATCGCGGTCGGGACTGACCGCGAGCGCGCGATCCGTTAGGATCGCCCGCGACATTGCTGGCCTGTAGCAGGAGCATGTTGAGCGCGGGGCGGCGTTCGCGAGGCGCCAGGGTAGTGGGCCTCCTGGCGGTTCTCGCGACCTTGCTTGGCGCGTCGACGGCTCACGCGGACGGGCCGAGCCGGGTGGTGAGCTACCACGGCTACAAGCTCACGGTCCCGGCGTCCTGGCAGGTCTTCGACCTGAGCGGTCGGCCGAGGGTGTGCGTGCGATTTGACCGGCACGCGGTCTATCTCGGTCAGCCGAGCGGCAATGAGCGGTGCCCGGCGCACGCGATCGGGCGCACCGAGGCGATCCTGGTGGAACCGATCGGCGCTGGCGCCGCGGCTGCAGGCCGTGCGCTCGGATCGGCGCTGCCGCCGGTGATGAGTCCGCGCGCGCGCAGCAGCGAGGGGACCTCGACCGAGTTCCCGGTCCCCGCTCACCGGGTGCTGGTCACCGCGACCTGGGCCCATCAACCTCGCCTGATCGAGCGAGCGCTGGGAGCGAGTAGCCTCGGCGAACTGCGGCGCCGCTCGGGTGCGGGCGCGATCGCGACCGCGGCCACGGCGCGACCCCGCGCGATCGCCGCCGGCGCCGTCTACACCGGCCCTGGCTTCGATGTCTGCTCGACCCCGAGCACCACCGCGATGGCCGCCTGGAGGTCATCTCCCTATCGCGCGGTCGGCGTCTACCTCGGCGGCGCCAACATGGCCTGCTCGCAGTCGAACCTCACGGCCGCCTGGGCCGCCCAGGAGACCGCGGCGGGATGGCACCTCATCATGATCTACGTCGGGCTCCAGGCGCCCAGGAACGAGTGCGGTTGCGCCGCGATCAACGCTGGGAGCGCAGGCGCTCAGGGGGCGGCTGCCGCGGCCGACGCGATCGCTCGAGCCCAGTTGCTGGGGATCGGGTCAGGCAACCCGATCTACGACGACATGGAGGCCTATCCCCACACGACCGCAAACACTTCGGCCGTGCTTGCCTTTCTCGCCGGCTGGACGAACGAGCTTCATTCCCACGGCTACCTGTCGGGCGTCTACAGCAGCACCGGCTCTGGCATTGCCGACCTCGTCAGCAACCACGGCACCGGCTATGCAGAACCGGACGACATCTGGATCGCCGACTGGAACGGCCAGCAGGTGACGAGCGACCCCAGCGTGCCGAGCAGCTACTGGTCATCCCATCAGCGCATTCACCAGTACGACGGCGGCGGCAACGAGCGGTGGGGCGGGGTCACGCTCAACATCGACCACGACTACCTGGACGCGGCCACCGCCGGCGCGAGCTGCTCGGCTCAGTTCGCCAGCGGCACGTTCATCCAGGTGGTGGGCTCCGAGGCTCTGTACCGGATCGCCGGGGGTGCGCCACTGTTCGTGACCGACTGGAGCACGGTCGGCGGAGCCCAGCCGGCCACGATCGTCACGTCCACGCAATATCAGTCGCTGTGCCCGTTCCCGGTCAACGGCACGTTTCTGATGAGCTCCACCGGGACCGTGTATCGAGTAGCGGGTGGGGCACCGCTCAGAGTGACCAATTGGGGCCTGTTCGGCGGCGTGCAGCCGTACGTGGCGGTCGATCAGTGGGACCTCGACAACCTCGGGAACCCAGCCGCCCACCTGAACCCCGTGCCGGCGAACGGAACCGTGGTCGAGGGCCTGCCGTCCCACATGTACTGGACGTTCTCGGGTGCCCGCCGTATGTTCGGCGGGGCTCGCTCCCAGGCGGTGGCCGTCGATGACGCCGGCCTGTCACCGTTTCCCGCCGTCCCGTGCGTGGTTCCGCGGCTGCGCTTCCTGGTGCTCGCGAACGTCAAGACGGCCCTGGCCAAGGCGGATTGCCGCCTCGGCAAGGTCCATCGCCCGCGTCACTGGCCGCGCTCGCACCGACTGCGCGTCGCTTGGCAGATCCCGGCACCCGGCCGCAAGCAAGCGCCCGGTTGGCTGGTCGGCATCAGGCTCAAGTGACTGCGCTCGTGACGCGCGGCGGCAGCGCTCCTCACGGCGCGCTGCCGCGCCGGCGGCGTCCGAATACGTGACGACGATCGCCGTGCTGGGTCCGGATCCCCCAGAGGTTGAGTCCGAGGATCACGCCTAGAACAACGACTGCCAGTACGACGATGATGATCAATGCTGTGACCATGGGTCCTCCTTGGTGTCGCCCCTGTCTTTACCCGATCGGCCCGAGGAACATGTGCCGTCGCGCGGAGCGGGGTCCGCTGGCACTGGCTTGGCTGGAGGTCAGGACGGCGCGCGGGTCGCTGACTGGCCCGGGGCGCTGGGCGCTGGCCGGCCCGGAGCGCGGGGCGCTGAGTGGTCCGGAGCGGCTGAGTGGCCCGGAGGCGATCTCGCCGGGGCGACAGCGGCATACGCCGCCGCCGTGAACAGGCGGGTGAAGTGCTCGACCACTTCGTCCACCGACGCATTGACGTCACCGTTGATCCAGTCGGCCAGGACTTCGACCACGCCGCCCATCAGCGCGCGGGCGGTCAGCACCGGGTCGAGCCGGAGCCGGATGTCGCTGGGGGCGACCGATAGGGCGCCCTGAACCGTCAGATCCGCGAGCGCGTGTCTCGTCTCCCGGCGCAGGTGCTCGAGGCGGTCGCTCACACCTACGACTTCCAGGGCGACCACCCGCGCCTTGCGCCGGTCCTCGGTGAGCGCCGTCCATCCCGCGCGCAGGCCAGCCCGCGCCTTGTCCTCGATCGTGTCCGCCGCCGCAACCGCTTGCGCTGCGCGCGCCGCAAGGTCGCGAACGATGCGCCGGTACACGTGGTACAGGAGATCTTCTCGGCTGGTGAACGACTCGTAGAAATAGCGCGAGTTGAGGGACGCGGTGGCACTGACCGCGCGGATCGAAGTCCCGGCGTAGCCGCGAGTGCCGAACAGCTCGAGTCCTGCCTCCAGGAATCGCTCGCGCCGCTGAGCGCGGCGTTCAGACGCGGCGACACCCCGATAGCGGCGAGGTGCTTCGGCGGCTGATCCCATCGAAGTGATTCTCGCATCGAGGCCTGTCCGGACCGGAGCCGCCGGCGCGGGGCCGCCGATCGCAAGCGGGCGCCGGCGGGGCGCGGCGCGGTTCCCCCGACAAAACGCCACAGAGTGGTATGGCAGTGCTACAGTTCCCGACCGAAACTGGTCTGGCAGTGCTACAGATTCCGCCGATGGAGGCAGTGTGACTCGCGGAGGATGCGGTCTGATGGTCGTCGGCACGCGCCGCTTGCGCGCCGCCGATCCGCTTCGTTACTCGACTGACTGGAGGTGTCATGACGCACCGAAGCCGTAACTCGACCGGCGCCCTCGGCGTCTCGATCGTGGCCGCGATCGTCGTCTCGATGCTGTTCTTGACGGCGAGCGCCCGGGCGAGTTTGCCCTCGATCACGGAGATCGCACCTGGAAGCGGGCAGCATGGCTATCCGTACGACGCGGTACCGGCAACGCCGGCCATCGCGGGAGCACCTTCGATCGATCTGAGTGCCTTGGGCTACGTGGAGCGGGAATTCAGGATGTCAGGGGGGGCCAACGTGTACCGGGAGAACGGCTTTTGGTCCTCGGACGGCAGGTGGAGCGCATCCGTCGCGCAGAGCAACGTGCCGTATAGCACCCGGCTACTGGTGCGCTACCCGACCGACCCGGCGAAGTTCAACGGCACCGTCGTGTTCGAGTGGCTGAACGACACCACCGGCGGTGACCAGGATCCCGTGTGGTCGGAGCTCTATGACGAGCTCCTCAGCCAGGGTTACGCGTACGTCGGGGTGACCGCCCAGACATCCGGCATGAGCGACCTCGAGACGTGGGATCCGCAGCGTTACGGGGCGCTCGGCGACAGTAACGACGGACAGTCGTACGACATCTTCACGCAGGCGGCCCAGGCCGTAAAGGCCGACAGCGCGACGCTGCTCGGGGGACTGAAGCCGAAGAAGCTGATCGCCACCGGCGACTCGCAGTCGGCGTTCCGCATCGACACCTACGTGAACGCGATTCAGCCGCTCACGCACGCGTTCGATGGCTTCATGGCCGTCGGGCGCGCGGTCACGGCGGCGCCGCTGGGCAACGGGCTGATCTCGACGAGCCCGTTCCCGGCCCTGATCCGCACCGACAACACGGCACCGTTCATCCAGCTCAACACCCAGGGGGACATCGTCGAGCTCGATGCCGGCGCCGCCCGACAGCCGGACAACGACTACCTGCGTACGTGGGAGCTGCCCGGAGCCGCGCACATCGACGCCCACGAGGCGACGTATGAGCTGGAGACGATCGCCCGTGAGCAGCCGACCGTTCCGATCCCCAAATGCGTGTTCGGCACCCCCATCGAAGGTACCGGCACGCCGCTCGACGGCATCAACCAGGTCAACAACATGCCCCTGTTCGAGGTCGAGGACGCCGCGATGGCGGACCTGCAGAGCTGGCTCACCACTGGCGTGCCGGCGCCGCACGCCCAGCCGATCTCCACAATCCCCGTCGCCTTCGGTCTCGATGACCTCGTCATCAGCGACCAGTACGGCATCGGTCAGGGCGGGATCCGGCTGCCCGAGGTCCAGGTCCCGGTGGAGGACTACTCGCCGATCAACTTCTCCTCCACGAGCTCGACCGATCTGAACCCGGCCGCGATCGTGAGTGAGGTCGAAAGCGCACTGACCGCGCTCAGCACCGGCAGCATCAACAACGCCGCCGTCCGTTCCGCCGGTCTCTGCCTGCTGTCCGGGTACTTCACGGACCTGAGCAGCTCCACCCTGCAAGGGCTGTACCCGACATTGGCCAGCTACGTCTCCAGGTACGCCGCCGCGGCAAATGCCGAGGTGGCTGCCGGCTTCATGACTCCGGCGGACGCCGCCGCGGCGATCGCCAACGCGCAGGCCGGCCACGGACCGATGCAGATGCCCCCCTCGACAATCCCGTGACCCGGAGGTTGGATTCGGCGCCCGGGTTAGACGTAGGAGCTGCGAGCACCGTGGCGTGAAGTCGGCCCTCGGGGCGGCGCCGGCGCGATCGCGCACTCGACCGGGATATGTCGTGGTTGCGAACGACAGTCCACGAGGGAACATCAATGTCTTCTGGCCAGCAAAACACGGCGTCAGCACACCCTGGATCGGTTGATGCAGGCGAACTGCACGAGTAACCGACCATGGAGCACGCGCGAACCCAAGCGTCCTCGGAGCCCAGTCCGGATCTCGTCCTGAGCTTCCTGGAGGGCCTGCCCTTGACCCAGGCCGCCACCGAGTTAGCTCGCGAGCGTCATGCCGGCCAGCGCCGTGACGGCGATCACCCCCGTTTCTGATGCCATCCGCTGGAGGTGGCGTCGCTGCTGGAGCGCTCTGGCTGCCCCGATCACGTCATCGCAGCCGCGGTCCTGCACGACGTGCTCGAGGACACGCCGGCGGAGCGGGATGAGCTCCGAGCGCGGTTCGGGGCACCCGTCAGCGACCTCGTTGCGCTGGTCAGCGACGACCCCTCGATCGACGACGAAGAGCGCCAGAAGGACGACACCCGCGAGCGGGTCCGGCGAGCCGGCGGCTACGCCCCGGTCGTTTACGCGGCCGACAAGGTCAGCAAGGTCCGCGAGCTGCGCACGCTGATTGCCGGAGGGCTTGACCGACGCGACGCTGAAGTCAAGCTTCGGCGCTACCAAAAGTCGCTAGTCATGCTCGAGCAGACGATTCCAGACAGCAGGCTGGTCCAGTTGCTCCGGTTCGAGCTCGAAGCACTGCAGGAGCTTCCGCCCGAACCCCGACGCGACCAGGCCTAGCGCTGCCGGTCGATCGATCAGCGCTTGGCAGGAGCTTCGCAGCGCGCCCGGCAGGATTTGAACCTGCGACCTTTCGCTCCGGAGGCGAACGCTCTATCCCCTGAGCTACGGGCGCGGGATGACCCCCGATCCGGGGGGATGTGAGCAGCTTAGAGGACCCGGCGCGGGTCCCGCTACTGACTCCTCGCCACCGCTACGCCGCGCCGGCCACTGACGGTCGCCGCCGCCACGGCGCGCCCGGCGGCGATCCTGCATGCTGGCCCCAATGGAAATCGCG
The DNA here is from genome assembly GCA_963767695.1 of uncultured Solirubrobacterales bacterium. Classification (GTDB taxonomy): domain Bacteria; phylum Actinomycetota; class Thermoleophilia; order Solirubrobacterales; family Solirubrobacteraceae; genus Palsa-465. Next base: position 83,367 of record CAVYFE010000016.1, on the reverse strand, counting down.
ATCGTCGCCGACACCCACATGCCGCGAGGGGCCAGGCAGCTGCCGGTGAGCGCCGTCCGCAAGCTGAAGGCCGCGGACCTGATCGTCCACGCCGGCGATTTCATGCGGCTCTCAGTCCTCAGAGAGCTCGAGTCCTATGGCAGAACGGTGGGCGTTTACGGCAACGTTGACGACGCCGAGCTGCGAGCGCTCCTGCCGACCCGGCAGACGGTCGAGGCGAGCGGCGTGCGGATCGGCGTAGTGCACGACGCCGGCCCCGCGCGCCGGCGTCTCGAGCGGCTTCGAGCCTGGTTCCCGGAGGCCGATGCCGTCGTGTTCGGCCATTCGCACATTCCGCTCCACGAGCGCGCGCCGGACGGCTTTCAGATCTTCAATCCCGGCAGCCCGACCGAGCGCCGGCGAGCTCCGCGACACACGATGGGGGCGGCGCACGTCAAGCGGCGGGCCGTGACCTTCGAGCTGATCGCACTCGGCTGACAGACTGCCTCGCCGATGGACCTCTCGATCTTCTTCGCCGGAACCGCCGGCTCGATTCCGACCGCGCGCCGGGGCCTGCCCGCCGTCCTGGTCCGGCGCGGCGGTGACCGGATCCTGTTCGACTGCGGCGAAGGCACCCAGCGCCAGCTCGTCAGCTCGGTCGGCTTGGCCGACCTGGACGAGATCTTCCTCACCCATTTTCATGCCGATCACTGGCTGGGGCTACCGGGGATGCTGAAGACGTTCGACCTCCGCGGACGCGACCGGCCGCTCACGATCCAGGGGCCGCCGGGCCTGCGCGAGGTGCTCGTGTTTGCCCTGCGGGCATTCGGCCGCGTCCGATTCGAGCTCCGGCTGACCGAGCTCGCGACCGGCGACGTGATCGAGCGCGACGGCTACCGGATCGCTCCCGTGCCGGTCTCCCACCGGGGTCCCGCGTTCGGATATGTGGTCTACGAGCACGAGCGGCCTGGCCCATTTGACCCGACCGCAGCCGTCCGGCTGGGGCTCACCGCGGGACCGGAGTTCGGGCGCCTGCAGCGCGGCGAGACGGTGAAAGGCATCCGGCCCGAGCAGGTGGTCGGCCCTCCCCGGCCCGGGCGCAAGCTCGTCATCTCCGGGGACACGTTGCCCTGCGAGGCACTACGAGTCGCCGCACACCACGCCGACGTGCTCCTCCACGAGGCCACGTTCGCAGAGGAGGAGCAGGAACGGGCCGCGGAAACCGGCCACTCGACGGCCGCGCAGGCGGCGGCGATCGCGCGTGACGCCGAGGTCAAGCTGCTGGCGCTGACGCACTTCTCGACGCGTTACCCAACCGGACTGCTGCGCGACGAGGCCCGGGCGGTGTTCGCGCCCACGGTCCTGCCCCGCGACTTCGACACGATCGAGATTCCGTTCCCAGAGCGCGGCTTGCCGCAGCTGAGGCGGTGGAGCGAGATCGAGGAAGCAAACCGGCCGGCGCCGGCTGCGGCGAACGCCGAGGCGGCGGCAAGCTGAGCGCCGTCCGCGCCCGAGCTGGGGAGGCTGGCCGTTTTAGCGAACCATACGTTCGCTAAAACGGCCAGCCTCGCAAAACGTGACCTCCGGGCGACATAATCCCGCCGCCACCACTGCTACGCTCCGTCAAGTCCGCCCCTTTAACCCGGTCCCGTGAGGCCAGGAAGGAGCACGTTGCAAGCCGCCACGGTCGTCCTGGATCGCGATGATATGCGCCGCACGCTGGTGCGGATCGCTCACGAGATCGTCGAGAAGAATCCGGATGGAAACGTCGCGCTGGTCGGCATTCAGCGCCGCGGCGCGCACCTGGCGCAGCGGCTCCACGTCCTGACCGGCGAGCTGCTGGCGCCCTCGGTCCCGCTCGGGTTCGTGGACATCTCGTTCTACCGCGACGATCTGACGATCCGACCGAGCGCCCCGATCGTCCACGCGACGCACCTCGACTTCACGGTCGAGAACCGCACGATCGTGATCGTCGATGACGTGCTCTACACCGGGCGCACGGTCCGCGCCGCGATCGATGAGATCTTCGACTACGGCCGTCCCGCCCGGGTGCAGCTCGCCACGCTCGTGGACCGCGGCCATCGCGAGCTGCCGATCCGGCCCGACTACGTGGGCAAGAACATCCCCACTTCCCAGGACCAGCGGGTCAACGTTCGTGTGCAGGAGATCGACGGCTTCGACGAGGTGACGATCGGGCCGGCCGCCAAGCCCCCGCAGAAGGTGAAGGCCGCGTGACCCCCCGGCTCGGCCGCCACCTGATCTCGATCGACGATCTCGACCGCGCCGGGATCGAGCGGATCCTCGATCGCGCGGAATCGTTCGCCGAGGTGTCGGGCCGGGAGATCAAGAAGGTCCCCGCGCTCCGGGGGCGCACCGTGGTCAACCTGTTCTACGAGGCCTCCACCCGGACCAGCTCGAGCTTCGAGCTCGCGGCCAAGCGGCTCAGCGCCGATGTCGTCAGCATCCGCTCCGCCGGCTCGAGCGTCGACAAGGGCGAGTCGCTCAAGGACACCGTCCAGACTCTGTCCGCCTACGACCCGGCGGCACTGGTGATCCGCTCCCCGCACGCCGGCGCGGCCCAGCTGGTCGCCGGCTGGACCGCCGCGAGCGTGATCAACGCCGGGGATGGAAAGCACGAGCATCCGACCCAGGCGCTGCTCGACGTGTTCACCCTCCGTCGCCGGCTGGGCTCCCTCGACGGCGCGAGCATCTGGATCGTCGGCGACGTGCTCCACTCCCGCGTAGCCCGCTCGAACATCCTGGCGTTCAGCCGGATGGGTGCCCGGGTGACCGTCGCCGGGCCGCCGACGCTCATCCCCCGGCAGATCGAGGCGCTCGGCTGCGCGGCGAGCGACACGCTCGAGCGACTGCATGAGGCCGACGTCGTGTATGTCCTGCGGATGCAGCACGAGCGGATGCGCGAATCGTTCGTCCCCTCGCTGCGCGAATATGCGGCCCGCTATCAGATCAACGACAAGCGGCTGGGTCCGCACCAGCTGCTGATGCACCCGGGACCGGTGAACCGCGGCGTCGAGCTGTCCGCGGGAGCGATCGATTCCCCCCAAGCGCTGATCGGCGATCAGGTCAAGGCCGGGGTGGTGGTTCGGATGGCGGTGCTCTACGAGCTGCTCGTCGGCTCCCCGATCCTGGCGGCAGTGGCATGAGCGCGAACCGGCTCTTCGCCCGCTCCGCCCCGCCCGCCGAGGCCCTGATCCGCAGCGCTCACGTGCTCGATCCGCGCACCGGCGTCGACGAGCCGGCCGACATCCTGATCCGCGCGGGCCGGATCGCGGAGCTGGGAGCGTCCGGCTCGTTGCCGCAACCGCCCGACGGCGAGCTGATCGACGCGGCCGGCAAGCACGCGTTTCCGGGCTTCGTCGATCCGCACGTCCATCTGCGGGTCCCGGGTCAGGAATACAAGGAGGATCTCCAGAGCGCCACCGAGGCCGCCGCCGCCGGCGGCTTCTGCGCGGTGATCACGATGCCGAACACCGACCCGGTCCTCGACGACGCCGCGGTACTTGGCTCGCTGCTCGAGGCCGCCAAACGCGAGGCCCGCGTTCCGGTCGGAGTGCTCGGCTCGATCACCCGCGCGCTGGCGGGCCAGGAGCTGACCGAGATGGCGGAGCTCCGGGACGCCGGCGCGCTCGGATTCACCGACGACGGCAAGCCGGTCGTCTCGGCCGGGATCCTGCGCAAGGCGCTCCAGTATCAGCGGCTGTGCGGCGGCGTGATCGCGCTGCACGAGGAGGATCCGGAGCTGTCGGGCGATGGCGCGATGCACGAGGGAGCCGTATCCGCCCGGTTGGGAATGGCCGGCATCCCGTCGGTGTCAGAGTCGACGATGGTCGCCCGCGACGCCGCGCTCGCCCGCTACGAGGACGCCCGCGTCCATTTCCAGCATCTCTCCTGCGTGGAGTCCGTCGAGGCGCTGGCCGCCGCTAAGGCAGCCGGCGGGAGGGTCAGCGCCGAGGCGACCCCGCACCACCTGACGCTGACCGAGGATCTCGTCCGCACGCTCGACAGCCGCTTCAAGATGAACCCGCCGCTCCGCCCCGAGTCCGACCGCAAAGCGCTCATCGAGGCAGTCCGGACCGGTCTCATCGACTGCATCGCCACCGATCACGCCCCGCACGCCAGCCATGAGAAGGAGGTCCCGTTCGAGCAGGCGGCGATGGGGACCACGGGCCTCGAAACCGCGTTCGCGGCGCTGTACACCGAACTGGTGATCCCCGGCGAGCTGGACCTCGCGACGATCGTCGAGCGCATGACCGCCGGCGCCGCGCTGTATGAACTGCCGACCCCGCGGATCGCTGCCGATGAGCCCGCGAACCTGTGCCTGGTCGATCTTGACGCCAGCTGGGAGGTCGGCTCAGGCGGTTACGTGAGCCGCTCGTCGAACTGCTGCTTTCACGGCCGTGCCCTGCACAGCCGCGTCGTGCTCACCCTCGCGGGCGGCGCGATCGCGTTCAGGGAGCGGATGCTCGCGCCGGCGCGGGCACTCAGCGCCAGATGAGCGCCGGCGCCTACGTTTTGCTCGAGGACGGGGCCCGGTGGGACGGCGTCGCCTGCGGCGCCGATGGCCACGCCACCGGCGAGATCGTGTTCACCACCTCGATGTCCGGCTACCAGGAGGCGATGAGCGATCCGAGCTACGCGGGCCAGCTGATCACCTTCACCTACCCGCAGATCGGTAACTACGGGGTCTCCAGCGAGGCGATGGAATCCGGCCGCATCCACGCGCGGGCCGCGATCATGCGCGCCGCCGTCGACCGCGACGATGCGCCGAGCGCCGAGCAGGGATGGCTGTCGTGGTTGACCGATCACGGCGTCCCGGCGATCAGCGAGCTCGACACTCGCGCGCTCGTGCGCCACATCCGAGACCGCGGCGCGATGCGCGGCGGAGTGTTTCCGGCCGACGTGCCCGAGCACCGGGCGCGGGAGCTGGTCGCGGCCGAGCCGCCGATGACGGGCCGCGATCTCGCCCGGGCGCTGACCCCGCCCGAGCCGGTGATCCTGGGAGCGCACGGATCCGGCGGCGGGCCGCGGATCGCCATGATCGACACCGGCGTCAAGCGCTCGATCATCCGCAACCTGCGCCAGCGCGGGGCGACGATCGAGCTGCACCCGTGCATCACGACCGCGGCGGCGCTCCTGGACAACGATCCCGACGCCATCTTCCTCGCCAACGGCCCCGGCGATCCGGCCGCCCTCGGGTATCTCGTCGATACCGTCCGCGAGCTCGTCGGCAGACGTCCCGTGTACGGCATCTGTCTCGGCCACCAGCTGTTGTGCCGGGCGGTCGGGCTCGAGACCTACAAGCTGCCGTTCGGCCACCACGGGGCCAACCATCCGGTCAAAGACCTGATCACCGGCCGCACCGAGATCACCAGCCAGAACCACGGCTTCGCGGTGCTCGGACCGGACGGCGCCAGGACGATCGAGGACGACGAGCCGGTTCGCTGGGATACCGACTTCGGGGTCGCGGAGCTGACCCACATCAACCTCTATGACCGCACCGTCGAGGGGCTCACGCTGCGCGACGTGCCGGGCGCCACGGTCCAGTACCACCCGGAGGCCGGCCCTGGCCCCCACGACTCCCTCTACTTGTTCGACCGGTTTTTAGAGGGCGCCCTCCGGGCGCCCGGTGGTGGGGCTGAGGACTCTCGGGATGCCGCGTAGGGACGACATCCACAAGATCCTGCTGATCGGCTCGGGGCCGATCGTGATCGGGCAGGCGGCCGAGTTCGACTACTCCGGGACGCAGGCGTGCAAGGTGCTGATGGAGGAGGGCTACGAGGTCGTCCTGGTCAACTCCAATCCGGCCACGATCATGACCGACCCCGAGGTCGCGACCAAGACCTACATCGAGCCGCTGCTGCCGGGTCCGCTCGCCCAGGTGATCGCGCGCGAGCAACCCGACGCGCTCCTCCCGACGCTCGGCGGGCAGACCGCGCTCAATCTCGCCAAGGCGCTCCACGAGGACGGGATCCTGCAGCAGCACGGGGTGGAGCTGATCGGCGCCGACTACGATGCGATCGACCGCGCCGAGGACCGCGAGCGGTTCCGCGCGACGATGACCGGCGCCGGGCTGCGGGTTCCCAGCAGCACGATCGCCCACAGCATCCAGGACGCCAAGGCGGCGGTCACCGAGGTCGGGCTGCCATTGATCGTCCGGCCGGCATTCACGCTCGGCGGCACCGGCGGCGGCGTCGTGCGCGACGAGACCGAGCTCGCCGAGGTCGTCGGCCGCGGGCTGGCCGCCTCACCGATCGGGCAAGTGCTGCTCGAGGAGTCGGTGCTCGGATGGGGCGAGTTCGAGCTCGAGGTGATGCGCGACCGTTCCGACAACGTGGTGATCGTGTGCTCGATCGAGAACCTGGATCCGATGGGCGTGCACACCGGCGATAGCGTGTGCGTGGCGCCACAGCAGACGCTCACCGACAAGCAGTACCAGCAGCTCCGCGACCAGGCGATCGCCGTGATCCGGGCGGTCGGGGTGGAGACCGGCGGCTCGAACGTGCAGTTCGCCGTCAATCGCCAGACCGACGAGATCGTCGTCATCGAGATGAACCCGCGGGTGTCGCGCTCGAGCGCGCTGGCGAGCAAAGCCACCGGCTTTCCGATCGCCAAGATCGCCGCGCGGCTCGCTGTCGGCTACCTGCTTCAGGAGATCCCCAACGACATCACCAGGGCCACGCCGGCGAGCTTCGAGCCCGCGATCGATTACTGCGTGGTCAAGTGGCCACGGTTCGCGTTCGAGAAGTTTCCCGGCGCCGAGCCGGGACTGACCACGCACATGAAGTCGGTGGGGGAGGTGATGGCGATCGGTCGGACCTTCAAGCAGGCGTTCGCCAAGGCCATGCGCTCACGAGAGCTCGATGTCAGCCCGCGCTTCCCCGGGGAGGATCGGGAGCTGCTCGCGCTGCTGGAGCAGGCGGGGGCGGAGCGCTTCGACCAGCTGCTGGAGACGCTTCGCCGTGGCACCTCGCTCGCCGAGCTCAGCCAACGCACGAGCATCGATCCGTGGTTCCTGAACGAGCTCGCTGAGCTGGTGGCCGATCCGCAAGCGCCGTTCGCCGGCGAGCGGACGTTCAAGTCCGTCGACACCTGCGCCGCCGAGTTTCCGGCCCGCACCCCCTATTACTACTCCGGTTGGGAGCGCGCCGGCCCGTCGGGCCCGGAGCACGAGGTCCAGCGAGCCGACCGTCCGAGCGTCGTGATCCTCGGGTCGGGGCCGAACCGCATCGGGCAGGGGATCGAGTTCGACTACTGCTGCGTCCATGCCGCCCACACCGTGCGCGAGTCGGGGCGAGACGCCGTGATGATCAACTGCAACCCGGAGACCGTGTCCACCGACTACGACACCTCGGACCGGCTGTACTTCGAGCCGCTGACGCTGGAGGACGTGCTCGGCGTATGCGCGGTGGAGCGGCCCGAGGGCATCGTGGTTCAGTTCGGCGGTCAGACGCCGCTGAAGCTGGCCGCCGGTCTGGACGCGGCCGGCATCAACATCCTCGGCACCAGCATCGAGTCGATCGATCTGGCCGAGGACCGCTCCCGCTTCGGGGCGCTGCTCCAGCGCCTCGGCTACCGGGCGCCGGCATTCGCCACCGCCCGCTCAGCCCAGGAGGCGCTCGACTGCGCCCCGTCGGTCGGGTTTCCGCTGCTGGTGCGGCCCAGCTACGTCCTCGGGGGCCGGGCGATGGAGATCGTCTACAGCGTGGCCGGCCTCAAGGAGTACCTCGATCGCGTGGACGCCGAGCCGGGCCGGGTGATCTACCTGGACCGATTCCTCGAGGACTCGATCGAGGTGGATGTGGATGCCCTGAGCGACGGCACCGACGTGTGGATCGCGGGGATCATGCAACACGTCGAGGAGGCTGGGATCCACTCCGGGGACTCCGCCTGCGTGCTGCCGCCGCACGCGCTCGGCGCGCAGATGCTGGCTCAGATAAACGCCCAGACCGAGGGAATCGCCCGCGCGCTGGGCGTCGTGGGACTGCTCAACGTCCAGTTTGCGATCCACGGCGACGAGGGACTGCACGTGATCGAGGCCAACCCGCGTGCTTCCCGAACCGTGCCCTTCGTCTCCAAGGCGATCGGGCGGCCGCTGGCGAAGCTGGCCTGCCGGATCCTGTTGGGCGAGCGGCTGGCCGACCTCGACCTGCCGGTGGAGACGGAGCGCGACGGAGCGGTCGGATGGAGCGGAGGAGGCGGCCACGTGTGCGTCAAGGAGGCCGTGCTTCCGTTCGATCGGTTCGCCGGCGCCGACTCCCTGCTGGGGCCGGAGATGCGCTCGACCGGCGAGGTGATGGGCATCGCCCACGACTTCCCGACAGCGTTCGCCAAGGCGCAGGCCGCCGCCGGGGCGGGGCTGCCGAACTCGGGCACGGCGTTCATCACCGTCGCCGACGGCGACAAGCCCGCCGCGACCGGCATCGCGACCGTGCTGCACGACCTCGGGTTCCGGATCATCGCCACGCGCGGCACCGCGCAGGCGATCTGCAAGATGGGAATCCCGGCGGAGCCGATCAACAAGATCGGCGAGGGCTCCCCCCATGTGGTCGACTGGATCGAGCGCGGGGACGTCGATCTCGTCATCAACACCCCGATCGGCACCGGCGCGCGGACCGACGGCTACGAGATCCGTACGGCCGCGGTCGCGCGCGGGATCCCGTGCGTCACGACGATGGCCGGCGGGATGGCGGCCGCCCGCGCGATCTCCGCCGCCCGGCGCGACACCCGTGGCCCGGAGGTCATCTCACTCCAGGAGATTCACGACCAGCGACCGAGCGAGGTCAGGTGAGCGAGCGGGTCACCGCTCCGTTCGGTCGCCGCCGCGTGCCGGTGAGCGCCCGCGAGGAGCACGGCGCCTACATCGTGATCCGGTGCGTCGACCCCGGTGGCCCACGCCCGCAGCCCGGCCAGTTCTACATGCTCGCCGCAGCCACTAGGTGGGGTGGGGGCGAGGCCGAGCGGCCGTTCCTGCCGCGGGCCTTCAGTGTCCTTCGGGCCGCCAAACCGCATCCGGCTGGTCCTTTAGAGCTCCACTTCTTGATCGAGGACGTCGGTCCCGGCACCAACCGCCTGTGCGAGCTGGGGCCCGGCGACGACCTGCTGCTCGTCGGGCCGTTGGGCTCCGGTTTCAGCCAGCCGCGCGATCGGCGGCGGCCGCTGCTGGTCGGCGGCGGGGTGGGGCTCGCCCCGCTGGCGATCCTGCAGGACCAGCTCGCGGCCCGCGCGCCGGTGCTGCTCGGATTCCGTGACGCCGGCCGCGCCGCCGGCGCGGGGCTCCTGGATGACCCCGTGATCGCCACCGACGACGGCAGCGTCGGCCATCACGGCCTGGTCACCGACCTGCTCGCGGAGACGCTCGACGAAGATCCGGGCGTCGAGATCTGTGCCTGTGGTCCGCCGGCGATGCTCGAGGCGGTCCGCGCGCTGTGCGCGCAACAGGCGGTTCCCGCGCAGCTCGCGCTGGAGTCGGGGATGGCCTGCGGCTTTGGCGCGTGCTTTGGATGCGTGGTCCCCACCCGGTCGGGCTATCTGCGTTTGTGCCTTGACGGCCCGGTGCTCGATGCCCAGCTGCTCGACAGCGCCGTCGTCGTGGGAGCTGGCCATTGACCGTCCGGCTGTGCGGTCTCGAGCTCGCGCACCCGATCATCAACGGCTCGGGGACGTTTGATGCGATCGCGGCCCAGCGCGCGTTTGGCGAGCAGCTGATCGAGCGCTTCCCGTTCGCGGCGTTCGTCTCGAAGACCGTGACGCTCGAGCCCCGCCACGGCAATCCGCCCCCGCGGCTGTGGGAGGTTGCGGGCGGGATGATCAACTCGATCGGCCTGCCCAACAAGGGGCTGCAGGGGTATTTGGCCGAGGATCTTCCCCGGCTCTCCCGGCTCGCGGTGCCGCTGATCGTCAACGTGATGGGGTTCAGCCGCGCCGAGGTCGCCGAGCTGGTGGCCGCGTTTGCCGATCGCGAGGAGGTGGCGGCGCTCGAGCTCAACGTCTCGTGTCCCAATGTGGAAACCGGGCTGGTGATGGGCGCCGACCCGCGCGAGCTGGGACTGCTGCTGGCAGCGGGTTCGACCGATCACCTCCAAGCCGCTGATCGTGAAGCTGACCCCGAACGCCTCGGACGTCACCGCCGTGGCCCGGGCCGCCGAGGACGCGGGGGCCAGTGCGCTGTCGCTGATCAACACGGTCCGCGGCATGGCCCTCGATCCGCGGACCGGCGCGCCGTGGCTCGGCGGCGGCACCGGTGGCGTGTCCGGTCCGGCGATCCGGGCAATCGCCTTGTCCCAGGTCCGGGCGGCCGCGAGCGCGGTGAGGATCCCGGTGATCGGGATGGGGGGAGTTCAGTGCGGCCGCGACGCGCGAGATCTGATGCGGGTCGGCGCAGACCTGGTGGCCGTCGGCACCGAGAGCTTTCGCGATCCGGCGGCGGCGCTACGGATCGCCGCGGAGCTGCGCGAACTGCTTGCTGAGGAGGAGAATTCGAGGCTCAGCGGCGATCGCTTGCCGGAAACTGCGGGTTTTCCCGCCGCTGGCCGCTAGCAGACCTAAACTCCCTGCAAACGCTGTCTATTACCGGAACCATCCTCGACAATGCTCGACCTCAAGCTGAGGTCGAGTCGAATTGCGCCGATTTACCTTGATCGCGGGGCGTCAAGATGTATAGTCGCCGCCCATGCCGCCGGTCAGTGAATCGCCTATGAAGCTCGTTGCTGCGCCAGAACGTTCGCTCGTGCAGAGGATGGAGGCGCTCCAGCGCGCGAACGATATCCGCAGCCGCCGGGCGCAGCTGAAGCGCGACCTCAAGGCCGGTCGTCAGCCGATCCACGAGTTGCTGCTCGAGCCACCGGGCTACCTCGAGACGGCGAAGGTCTTCGATCTCCTGCTCGCCGTGCCCAAGTACGGGCGCGTGAAGGTCAACAAGATCCTCTCGCAGTGCAGGATCTCCCCGAGCAAGACGATCGGCGGACTGTCCGAGCGCCAGCGGCGGGAGCTGGTCGCGCTCATGCGTCGCCGCTGAGCAGACACTCGACGCCAGCCAGTGCCGAGACGCGCAAAGGTGTTCGTGATCACCGGGCCCTCGGGGGTGGGCAAGGGGACCTTGATCCGGGGACTGCGGGAACGGATCCCGGAGCTCGAGCTGTCGGTCTCGGCGACGACCCGCTCGCCCCGCGCCGGTGAGCGTCCCGGCGAGGACTATCACTTCCTGACGCCGGCGGAGTTCGACCGGCACGTGGCCGCGGGCGACTTCGTCGAGCACGCAACCTACTCGTCTCGGCGCTACGGGACGCTGCGCTCGGAGCTGGAGCGAGGGCTGCGGGCGGGGATCCCGGTCGTGCTGGAGATCGAAGTCCAGGGCGCCCGGCAGGTCCGCGAAGCGATGCCCGAGGCGATCGCGGTGTTCATCGCGCCGCCGTCGCTGGAGGCCCTGCGCGCACGGCTGGTCGGGCGCGGGACAGACAGTCCCGAGCAGATGGAGGAGCGGCTGCGCACCGCCCAGCGCGAGCTGGCGGCGCAGCCGGAGTTCTCCCACGTTGTCGTCAACGATCGACTCGAGCAGGCGACCGAGCAGCTGGTCGAGATCGTCCAGGAGGCGCTGTCGGGCCAACGGGACGCTAACCTTGGGGGCCCCTAGGAAACGGATCCCGTTCAATGATCTCCCCAAGAATCGACAAGCTGCTCGAGCACGTCGACTCCGATTACGCGAGTGTGATCGTCGCCGCCAAGCGCGCGCGTCAGATCAACTCCTACTACCACAACCTCGGCGAGGGCACGTTCGATGAGTTCCCGCCGCCGATGGTTGAGACACGGTCGAAGAACTATCTGACGATCGCCCTCGAGGAAGTCGCGCAGGGCAAGCTGAAGTACCACTACCGGTAGGAGCCCGGTATCCATGCTCGGCGGAGTAGGCGGGCGGTAGGCGGGACGTGGCCCGGTTGCTCCTCGGTGTGAGCGGCGGCATCGCGGCTTACAAGGCGCTCGAGACGGCGCGGCTGGCGATTAAGGCGGGTCACGCCGTGCGGGTGATCCAGACGCCCACCAGCCAGCGATTCGTGGGCCGAGCAGCGTTCGAGGCAATCACGGGGGCACCGGTGCTGAGCGACGAATTCGAGTCCGATCCCGCGCGCGGCGCATATCCGGGTGAGCCGCTGCCCGAGCGGGCACCGATCAGTCATCTGGCGCTGGTCGAGCGCGCGGATCTGTACCTGATCGCGCCGGGGAGCGCGAACACGATCGCCAAGCTCGCGGCGGGGCAGGCCGACAACCTGGTGAGCACCGCCGCCCTCGCCGCGGCCTGCCCGGTTGCCGTCGCGCCGGCGATGAACAACCGGATGTACCTGCATCCGGCGACGCAGGCCAACCTCGAGCGGCTGGCGGCCCGGGGGGTGACCGTGATCGCGCCCGGGGAGGGAGAGCTGGCCTCGCACGGTGAGCACGGAGTCGGGCGCCTGGCCGAGCCCGCCCAGCTGCTGGCGAGCGTCGAGATGCTGCTGAGCGTCCCCACCTGGGCGGGGCTGCGGGTGCTGATCACGGCCGGCGGCACGCGGGAGCCGATCGACAGCGTGCGCTACATCGGCAATCGCTCCTCGGGGCGGATGGGCTACGCGCTCGCCGCCCAGGCGGCGCGGCGCGGGGCCGAGGTGACGGTGGTCGCCGCCAACGTCGGCCTAGAGGCGCCACCCGGCGCCCGCGTGGTCGAGGTCGTCACCGCCGCCGAGCTCGGGCGCGAATGTGAGCAGCGCTTCGAGAACTGCGATGTGCTGCTGATGGCCGCGGCAGTGGCGGACTTCCGACCGGTCGCCGCCGTGGATCAGAAGCTGAAGAAGGATGCGGGCGTGCCGACGCTCGAGCTCGAGCCGACGGCCGATGTGCTGAGCGCTCTGGCCGCCCGGCGGCGCCCCGCTCAGGTGATCGTCGGCTTTGCCGCCGAGCACGGCGAGGATGCGGTCTCCTACGGCCGCGGTAAGCTCGAACGCAAGGGCCTCGACATGGTCGTGGTCAACGACATCTCGATCTCCGGAGTCGGCTTCGACGCAGCCGAGAACGAAGTAACGATCCTGTCCAGCGACGGCCTCGAGCAGCTCGTTGCGCGTACCAGCAAGCAACAGGTCGCCGAAGCCGTCTTAGACGAGGTGGAGCGTCTGCGAAGATCGAGGGAGGAGGAAGGTGGAACCGTCAGAGCAAGCGCGAGCAGCGCCGCAGGAATCTGACGCCCTAGCCGCGATCGCGCGACGGATCGCGGCGAACATCTCGCAGGCGGTGCAGGTCCGTGGTGAGACGCTCGAGCACCTGATGGTCGCCTTGCTGGCCGAGGGGCACGTGCTCGTGGAGGATTATCCCGGGGTGGGCAAGACGGCCCTGGCGCGCGCCCTGGCGCGCTCGATCGACTGCCAGTACGCGCGCGTGCAGTGCACCTCGGACCTGCTGCCGGCAGATGTGGTCGGGACCAACGTCTATGACCAGCGCGAGCAGCGATTCGAGTTCCGCCCCGGCCCGGTGTTCGCGAACATCGTGCTGGTCGACGAGATCAATCGCGCGTCGCCAAAGACCCAATCCGGCCTGCTCGAGTGCATGCAGGAGCGCAGCGTGACGGTCGATGTCCAGACCCACGAGCTGGCGCGCCCGTTCCTCGTCCTGGCGACCCAGAACCCGATCGAGTACGAGGGCACCTATCCGCTGCCCGAGGCCCAGGTCGACCGCTTCATGGCGCGAATCTCGCTCGGCTACCCGGAGCGCACAGCCGAGGCCGAGATGCTCGCCGACCACGAATCCGGCGATCGGGTTCTGACCCTGTCCCCGGTCGCCACCGCCGCCGAGGTGCTGGCGGCGCAGGATGCCGCGGCGCGCGTGCAGGCCTCCGACGCGTTGCGCGACTACGTGGTCCGCCTGCTGTGGCGCACGCGTGAGGACCCACGCGTGGAGCTCGGGGCCAGCCCGAGAGCCGGGCTGATGCTGCTGCGGGCGGCCAAGGCCCAGGCGATGATGCGCGGGCGCGATCACACCCTGCCCGACGATGTCCAGGCGCTGGCCGTGCCGGTGCTCGCGCACCGCCTGCTGCTGGCGCCGGAGTGTCCGCGCAGCGCCGCCGCGGACGTGATCGTCGATGCCGTCTCTTCCGTCCGAGCGCTGTGAGGGGGCGGCCGGCAACGTGAAACGGGCGATCGGTGTTGCGCTGGCCGGCGTGGCGCTGACCCTCGCCGCCCTGACCTTCGACGCCGCCCCCCTGTTCGTGCCGGGGGTCGCGTTCACGGTGATCGGGTTGGGGACGCCGGCGTGGGTGTGGCTGAGCGCCCGGCCGGCGCGCGTCTCGAGGCGGTTGGGGATCGAGCGGGTGGTCGAAGGCGAGCCGCTCGAGGCCATGATCGAGGTGCGCCGCGGCGTTCTCGGGCTGCCCGGCGCGGAGCTGCACGATCCCCTGGCTCCTCGGCCGGTCCTCTTGCAGGTCCCGCTGTCGCTGATCCAGGGAAGCCGGATCGCCGATGTTCGAATTGTCACGCGCTTCGCGCGCCGCGGGCTGCGCCGGCTGGAGCCTCCGTCGTTGGTCGTCCAGGACCCACTCGAGCTGGCGAGCGTGACCAGACACGGGCAAGGACGCCCGCAGGAGCTGCTGGTGCTCCCCCGTACCGAGCGCGTCCGCTGGGGTCTGGGCGGTCGCGGCCGAGCCCCTCAACGGACCGAGGGACGCTCGCACACCGAGCCGATGGCGGCGATCGACGTCGACGGTCTGCGGCCCTACCGCCCGGGCACCCCGGCCAGCCGGATTCACTGGCCGGCGCTGGCCCGGGGCGCCGGCTTGCTCGAACGCCGGCTGCGTGCCGATCGCGACACGCGGCCGCTGGTCGTGCTCGACGCCCGGGGCGCCCGTCACGAGCACCAGCTCGATGCCGCGGTGCGGGCCGCCGCCTCGTTGACGATCGAGCTGGCGCGGCTGGGCGGCTGCCGCCTGCTGCTCCCGGGCGAGCGCCGCGCGCTCGCCATCGAGCCCGACCTGGCGAGCTGGCCGGCGGCGCACGCGCGGCTCGCGCTGGTCGAGGGCGGCCCCGACACCCGGCCGCCGCTACTCGACGGCGTGGCCCGGCTCGGACCCCTTTACTACGTGGCCGCGCAACCGTTCGAACGGCTGCCCGGCGCGCTGTCCGCGCCGGGACACGGCACGGTCGTGGTGGTGCTGCCCAAGGACCTCGAGCCGCTGCCCTCGGGGCGGCCGAGCTTCGAGGTGGCCGGCTGCCACGGATATGCGCTCGGCGCGCGCGCCAGGCGCAAGGAGCCGACCGCGGCATGAGCGCCGCCTCCGAGGTCGCCGTGCTCGTCCCGGCCGGGACCACCCGAGCCAGGTCTAGGCGCGCGGCGGCGAGCTCGCGGGATCGGCCCCTGGTGCGACTGGTCGCGTTCGCCGCGCTTGGCCTGTACGGAGCGCTCCGGTGGGGAACCCTGATGAGCCCCGCGCCGGTCTGGCGGCTGCTCGGCCTGCTCGGCCTGGCGGTGCTGCTCGTCGGCGCCGGGATCGTGATCGACGGGCGCAGCCGGGTCGCCATGGCGGCGCTGACGCTGCTCTCGGTGCTCGCCGCGTTCGCGCTGGCGGGCGTTCCGTGGTCGTGGGTCAGGCACGTGCGCATCGCCGTGACCGTCGACGGAATCGGACAGGGCCTGTCAGGGCTGCCGCGCGTGTTGCTGCCCTACCTCGGCGTCAACCAATGGATCCAGACCGTGATCCTGTTGGGAGCAGCGGTGCTGCTGCTCGACGGCGCCCTGATCGTCGCGCTGTCGCCGCGGCGGCTCGGGGACGGTCGCCGGGCAGCCGCCGCAACCGCGCTGATCGCGTTCGCGGTGATCCCGTCCACGCTGGTGCGCCCGGCGCTGCCCTACCTCCAGGGGATGCTCCTGTTCCTGCTCGTGGCAGCGTTCATGTGGGGCGATCGGATCAGGCAGGGCGACGTGCTGACGGCGGTCGCGATAGCCGCGGTCGCCGGGGTCGCGGCGATGGTCGCCGCGCCCGCACTCGACACCCACAAGCCATGGCTGAACTACCAGGCGCTCGCGTCCACGCTCGCCCCGCGGCACCCGGAAGCGTTCGACTGGACCCAGCGCTACGGACCGCTGCACTGGCCGCGCACGGGACGGCCGGTGCTCGACGTGCAGGCGGCCAAACCCGAGTACTGGAAGGCCGAGAACCTGGACGGGTTCGACGGCCGGGGATGGGTGGCGCAGAGCGTTGGCGCGGAGGACGCTCAGTACTCGATCGATCCCGCCAACCTGCGGCGGTGGACGCAGACCCTGCACGTGACGATCCGTGCGATGAGGACGAGCGATGTGATCGCCGCGGGTCTCGCCGCCTCCCCGCCCACCCATGTCGTCGGCTCGGTGGCGGGGATCAGCGACGGCACCTGGATCGATCCGTCGGGACTCGGCCCCGGGGACAGCTACGACATCAGCACCTATAACCCGACCCCGTCGCCGTCGCAGCTGGCCGCCGCGGGGACCGATTACCCGAACGTGCTGCTGCCCGCCTATCTGACGCTCGTGATTCCGGCCGATGCCACGGCGCCGAGCGCCCCTGGGGTGACGCCCGACCAGCAGGTGATCTTCGCCCCGTTCGGATCCACCGTCGGCGAGACCTACAGCCCCAGCACCCCGAATCCCGCCATCGCGATGGCAAGTTCCCCGTACGCCAGCGCCTACGCGCTGGTCCGCCGGCTCGAGCGGCGCGCCGCCACGCCCTACGCGTACCTGATGAACGTCAAGCGCTACCTGGATTCGGGGGCCTACACCTACGACGAGAACCCCCCACCCAGCCGCTACCCGCTCGAGTCCTTCCTGTTCAGCTCCAAGCGCGGCTACTGCCAGCAATTCGCCGGCGCGATGGCGCTGCTGCTGCGGATGGGCGGGATTCCGGCCCGGGTCGCGGCCGGCTTCGCGACCGGTACCTACAACAACGCCACGCGTAGCTGGGTGGTGAGCGACACCGACGCGCACGCTTGGGTCGAGGCGTGGTTCCCGAACTACGGCTGGGTGCGGTTCGACCCAACGCCGGCGGCCGCGCCGGCGCTGGGCGGTCACGTGCCGCTCCCCGCGGTCAAGGGCGCGGCCGGTAGCGCCACGGCGCTGCCAGGCGCGCACGGCCTGTCGGGTGCGGCAGCCGGGACGACCGGCGCGCGCAGTCACCGCGGCGGTGGCGTTCCGGTGGCGGCGCTGATCGCGGTGCTCGCGGCGCTGGCGCTCCTGGCGCTGGCCCTCCGCGTGATGCTGCGCGTGAACGAGCCGACCAGCGACGAGCTGTTGGCCGAGCTCGAGCGGGCGTTCGCTCGCTGCGGACGCCGCGTGCCGGGCGGCACCACGCTCGCGGCGCTCGAGCAGCGGCTGCGCGGCTCCCCCGATGCCGAGGCATATGTGCGCGCGCTTCGGCTCTCCCGGTTCGCGGGCGCCAGCGGACTTCCGTCCGGCGCCCAGCGGCGGGCGCTGCGCAACCAGTTACGCGTAGGCCTCGGGGTCGCGGGGCGGTTGCGCGCGCTGTGGGCGCTGCCGCCACGGTTGCGGCTGCGAGCGCCGGTCTCGGACCACCCGGCGCGGGGCCTACACTCCAGCTGATGGACGATCTCTACGACCTGTTTCGACGCGGGACAGAGCTGCTCGAGGCCGGGCACAACCACCAGGCGACGATCCCCCTCTCTCGCGCGCGCGACCTGGCTCCCGACAAGACCTCGATCCGCGAGGCGCTCGGTCGCGCCCTGTTCCACGTGCAGCGCTATGAACAGGCAGCACAGGAGTTCGAAGCGGTGATCGAGCGCGCCCCGACCAACGACTACGCGCAGTTCTGCCTGGGACGCTCGCTGCAGATGCTCGGACGTCACGCCGAGGCGCGCAAGCCGCTGGCGCTCGCCGCCTGCCTGCAACCGGGCCGGCGCGACTATCGCGTGTACCGCGATCGGGCCCGAGCGGCGGCGGCCGGGTCCTAGTACTTCTGAGCGGGCACCGTCCGCCATCCGGCGCCGGCTTCGGTGGCGCTCGTGGCGCCGCGCGCAGGCCCCTCGCCACTCGCTCCATGGCCGCGAACCTGGTGCTAACCTGACCACCAGAGCTTGCGCGCCGGGCGCTTCCCGGTGTAGTACCGGAAGTGGGCGCTGGCCCGCTTTTTTTATGACGTTGATACGGAGGAGAAAGTGAGTGCACTTCATACAGAGATCGAGGAGCGGCTTGCCCGGGCCGAGCCGGAGGTCGAGGTGCTGCTCGCCGAGGTCGTCTCAGGCGCGACCCTGCGCCTGTTCATCGATCACCCCGATGGTGTGACCCTCGCCCTCTGTGAGCGGGTCACGGGGCTGCTTGGCGACTACCGCGAGCGCTACACGCTCGAGGTGTCCTCACCCGGTCAGGACCGTCCGCTGACCAAGCCCCAGCACTACACGCGGTTCCTCGGCCGCCACGCCCGTGTGCGGCTGCGGGACGCCAAGAATGGCCACAAGAGCTTGACCGGCGAGCTCGTGGGCGCCTCCGACGAGGACGTCACGATCGCCGCTGGCGGCGGGATCGTCACGATCCCCTACGAGCAGATCGCCCGCTCCAACCTAGTTCCCGGAGACTGAAGCCATGTCACGTGAGATCGTAGAGGCGGTACGGGGCCTCGCAGCCGAGAAGAACATCTCCCACGAGAAGCTGATGGAGGCGCTCGAGGACGCGCTGCTGTCGGCGTACAAGAAGACGCCTGGGTCGGCGCCGTACGCGAAGGTCGAGATGGATCGCGACAGCGGCGACTTCAAGGTGTGGGAGCTGAAGATTCCGCCCGAGCTCGAGGAGCAGTTGCTCGTCGAAGCGAGCACCGACCAGCAGCCCACCGTCGATCCCGAGACCGGCGAGATGCGCGAGCCCTCCGAGCCCGAGATCGACCTCGAGAAGCTCAAGGAGTACGAGGACGAGATCGAGACCGAAGACGTAACCCCGCACGACTTCGGCCGGATCGCCGCGCAGACCGCCAAGCAGGTGATCCTGCAGCGGATCCGCGAGGCCGAACGGGACATGATGTTCGAGGAGTACCGCGATCGCGTCGGCGAGCTGATCACCGGCATCGTGCAGCAGTCGGACTCCCGCTACACGCTGGTCCAGCTGCGCGAGCGAGTCGAGGCGCTGTTGCCAAAGTCAGAGCAGGTGGACGGCGAGCGCTACGACCACTCGCAGCGGATCAAGGCCGTGATCAAGGACGTCTCAAACTCGACCAAGGGTCCGAGCATCATCGTCTCGCGCCGGGACCCGGAGCTGATCAAGTCGCTGTTCGAGCTCGAGGTCCCGGAGATCGCCGACGGCCTGGTGGAGATCACGGGCGTGGCCCGGGAGCCCGGTTACCGTTCCAAGATCGCGGTTGTCTCCCACGTCGACGGCGTCGATCCGGTCGGGGCCTGCGTGGGGCCGCGCGGCTCTCGGGTGCGGATGGTCGTCTCGGAGCTCCGCGGCGAGAAGATCGACATCATCCCGTACAACGACGAACCGGCGCGGTTCGTGGCCAAGGCGCTCTCGCCCGCGCGGGTGAGGGAGGTTCTGGTCGACGACGCTGGCAAGCAGGCCACGGTGATCGTCCCCGATGACCAGCTGTCGCTGGCGATCGGTCGGGAAGGTCAGAACGCGCGGCTCGCGGCGCGGCTCACCGGTTGGCGGATCGACATCCGCTCGGAGACCGAGTTCGCCGCCGAAGAGGCCGAGCACGGCTACGACGAGGATGAAGCGCAGGGCCGCTGCGCCGCGATCCTCTCCAACGGCCGCCGCTGCCCCAACGCCGCGCTCCCCGGTTCGCGCTACTGCGGGATCGAGGCCCATCAGGCGCTTGCGAACAAAGACACCGATCAGGTGGAGGCGGTGGGCCCGGTGGCGGAGCGGGCCGACGGCTCAGCCCAGGGCGCAGCCGCCAGAACCGATGCCGGTTCGAGCTCGTAGGCGACGTACACTGGCAGGTCGATGAACAAGCGCGTCCATGAGATTGCCAAGGATCGGGGGCTCCCCGCCAGGGAGGTTCTCGACAAGCTGAAGGCCGCCGGGATCGACGTGAAGGCGGCGTCTTCCAGCGTCGATGAGGCCACCGCCCTGCGCGTGCTCGGCAACGGCGACAATGCCTCGGTCAAGCCGACGAGCGCGCCGGAGCCTGGCGCCGAGCGCCCGCCGGGGCCGGCCGCCGCGCCGCGAGCGGCCAACCGCGAGCGCTCCGACGGCGCGAGTTCGGCGGAGCCGCGCTCCGATGGCGCGAGTTCGGCGGAGCCCGATTCGACGCCGCGCCGGCCCGAGTCAAGGCCCGATCACAAGCGCCCCACGCGTGACTCGCTGCAGGGCGAGCGCGCGCCGGGCACCGCCGGCGGGCGACGGCGCGTGGTGATCGACTCTCAAGCCTCGCGGCGCGCCCCGGGCGGCGCCCCCGCGCAGTCGAACCAGCCTCCGCGCCGCCAGCGCCGCGGCCGTCGCCGCCGCGGCGTCTACGACGAGGAAGCCGAGGCTCGTCCCGCCGCCTCGCGCGCGGCGCTCGCCGAACCCGACGCGATCCAGATCAACTCGGGTTCGACCGTCAAGGATGTCGCCGAGTACCTCGACGTGCCGGTTCCCGAGGTGATGAAGAAGCTGATGGCGCTCGGGGAGCTCAAGACGCTCACTCAGACGCTGTCCGATGAGGCCATTCAGGTGCTCGCCACCGAGCTCGGCAAGGAAGTCCAGATCGTCCACTCCGAGGACGAGACGGTCGTCGAGCCTGTCTACGAGGACGCCGAGGAGGAGCTCGTCGAGCGGCCTCCGGTGGTGACGATCATGGGTCACGTCGACCACGGCAAGACCTCGCTGCTCGACGCGATCCGCGAGACCGAGGTCGCGGCCGGAGAGGCGGGCGGCATCACGCAGCACATCGGCGCCTATCAGGTCCATCATGACGGCAAGACGATCACGTTCCTCGACACGCCCGGCCACGAGGCGTTCACCGCGATGCGGGCCCGCGGCGCGAAGGTGACCGACATCGCCGTGATCGTGGTCGCCGCCGACGATGGCGTCAAGCCGCAGACCCAGGAGGCGGTCGACCACGCCAAGGAGGCGGCGGTCCCGATTCTCGCCGCGGTCAACAAGATCGACAAGGAGGGCGCCCAGCCAGACCGGGTGCGCACCGAGATGACGCAGCTGGGCCTGCAGCCGGTCGAGTGGGGCGGGGACACCGAGTTCGTGGACGTCTCGGCGAGGACCAAGCAGGGCCTCGACGATCTGCTCGACACGATCCTCGTGATGGCCGAGGTCGAAGAGTTGCGCTCCAACCCCAACACGCCGGCATCAGGAACCGTGATCGAGTCAAAGCTCGATCCCGGCCGTGGGCCGGTGGTCACGATCCTGATCGGTCGCGGCACGCTGGAGGTCGGCGACGCGGTCGTCGCGGGCGCGCACTGGGGCCGCGTCCGAGCGATGAACGACTTCCTCGGCAATCGCGTATCGCAGGCGCTGCCCGGGGAGCCGGTCGAGATCCTCGGCTTCGACGGCGTCCCCCAGGCCGGAGAGAGGGTGCGCGTGGTCGAGCACGAGCGCCGTGCGCGTCAGCTCGCCGGCGAGCGCGCCACCAGGCTGAAGACCGAATCGCTGGCACGTCAAAGCGGCAAGCGCGTCTCGCTCGAGGACATCTTCAAGGCCGGGCTTCAGGAGCTCAACCTGGTGCTGAAGGCCGACGTCGCCGGATCGCTCGAGGCGATCGAGGACGAGATCGCCAAGCTCCCTCAGGAGGAGGTGTCGGTCGGCGTGATCCGCAGCGCCGTCGGCGCGGTGACCGAATCCGACGTGATGCTCGCCGCCGCCTCCGAGGCCGTGATCCTGGCCTTCAACGTCCGTCCGGTGGGCGACGCCCGCGCCGCCGCCGAGCGCGAGGGCGTCGAGATCCGGCACTACTCGGTCATCTACCGCGCGATCGAGGATCTCCGCAGCGCGATGCAGGGCCTGCTGGCGCCCGAGGAAGTCGAGGAGACGCTGGGCAGCGCCGAGGTGCGCCAGCTGTTCCGAGCCTCGCGCGTGGGGACGATCGCCGGCTCGCACGTGCTCGACGGCCGGATCACCCGCGGCGCCAAGGTCCGCCTGATCCGCGACGGCACCGTCGTCTACGACGGCGAGGTCGCGAGCCTGCGGCGGTTCAACGAGGATGTCCGGGAAGTCGCCGCTGGATTCGACTGCGGCATCGTGCTCAGGGACTTCGCCGATCTCAAGGAGGGCGACGTGCTGGAGTGCTACGCCACCCGCCAGGTCGAGCGCGAGCTCGCCTAGTCCGCCATGTCCTCCGAGAGCGGCTTCGTCGCCGTGCTCGTGATCCATCTGCACTTTCCCGAGGCCGGCAGCCTCAAAAGCAAGCGTAAGGAGCTGTCATCAATCAAGTCGCAACTGCATCTACGGCTCGGAGCCGCGGTCTCGGAGACCGGCCATGCCGATCTGTGGCAACGAGCCACGCTGACCGCCGCGCTGACCAGCGGATCGCTGGCGACGCTGTCGGCGGCGGTCGCCAAGCTCGAGCGCTGGCTCGACGCACGCTGCCCGGATGGCGTGCGGGTGGAACGCGTGTTGGCCTCGGTGGAGGATCTGGGCGACGTCTTCTCACGATTCGGCGCGGAGGGATAGGATGCCGCCAGGCCGCATGCGTCGTGTCGACGAGCTCGTCCGCACCGTCCTCAGCGACGCCATCGCCAAGGATCTTCGGGACCCGCGCGTGGGATTTGTGACTGTGACTGGAGTTAAGACAAGCGCAGATCTACGCCACGCCCGCGTGTACGTCAGCGTCCTCGGCGACGAGTCCGTACGCGCGGCGAGCCTCGATGGGCTGCGCTCCGCGCACGGATTCCTGCAGGGCGTGCTGGCGTCCGAGCTGACGCTCAAGCACACGCCGACGCTGACCTTCGAATACGACGAATCGGTCGATCGCGGGATCCGGATCACACAGCTGCTCGACGACGTCGAGCGCGGGGGGTCCTGACGGTGGCTGAGAACGGCGATCGCTCGAGCCGCTCCGAGGTGCTCGAGGAGCTGCGCGGAGCCGACAAGCTGATCGTGGTCACGCATGAGAACGTCGATGGCGACGCCCTCGGGTCGCTGATCGCGATGCAGGGAATCCTCACGGCGCTCGGCAAGCAGTGCGTGATGTTCATCGATCAGAGCGAGTTCCCGTTGCCCCACGAGTACCGCTTCTTTCCCCTCGAAGGACTCGTCACCGCGCCGCCCGCAGATCTCGAGCAGTGGACGGTCGTGTTCCTCGACTGCGGCAGCCTCGAGCGCAATCCGGCGGAGGCGCTGCAGCGGCCGGGTGCCCACATCCTGAACATCGATCACCACCACGACAACACGCGCTTTGGCACGATCAACCTGGTCGTCCCCGAGGCCTCGTGCGCCGCCGAGATCGTGTGGGATCTGATGCATGGCGTCGACGTGACACCGACCCTGACGACCGCCGAGGCGCTGTACGTGGGGCTGATCACCGACACCGGCCGGTTCATGTACGAGAACACCGGTCCCCGGGCCCACCTGATGGCCGCCGAGCTGATCGAGGCCGGCGTCGACGTGAACAAGATCTACCGCAACGTGTACGAAGACGTCCCGTACGGCAAGCTGGCGCTGCTCGCGCGCGGTCTGGCCAAGGTTCACCGCTACGACGACGGTCGGCTGACGGTGACGGCGCTCAGCGCCGAGGACTTCACCGAGTCCGGCGCCGAGGAGAGCTACTCGGAAGGGGTGATCGATTACCTGCGCGCCGTCGAGGGGACGGCCGTCGCCGCGCTGGTCCGCGATCGGATGGGCGACAGCGACGGCGGGAGGCCGCGCAAGGTCTCGCTCCGCGCCAGCGACGCGCGCGTCGACGTCTCCCGCATCGCCCGCGAGCAGGGGGGCGGGGGCCACCGGCAAGCCGCCGGGTTCAACACGGCGATGGATTGGGACGAGCTGGTGACGTTCCTGCGCGACGAGGTCGCCGAGCAGCTCACGGCGGTGTAGTGGACGCCGCCGGCGTCGTCCTGTATGACAAGCCGCCCGGGGTGAGTTCGCACGACGTCGTGGTCGAGGTTCGACGCCGGCTCGGGCGCGGCGTGAAGGTCGGCCACGCGGGGACCCTCGATCCGTTCGCGACGGGGCTGCTGCTGGTCCTCGTCGGTCGTGCGACGAAGGTGCAGCGCTTCCTGATGGCCTTGCCAAAGACCTACGAGGCGACCGCGCGTTTTGGCGCGCTTTCCAGCACCGGGGACCCCGAGGGAGAAATCGTCAGCACGGGCGTGGTCGCGCAGGGAGATCTGGAGCTGCCTCACGGGGTCATCAGGCAACGTCCGCCGGCGTTCTCAGCGGTCAAGCTGGGCGGCCGGCGCGCCTACCAGCTCGCCCGGTCCGGAGTCGAGGTCGAGCTGCCCGAGCGGGAGGTCGAGGTGTACCGGTTCGAAGAGCTCGAGCGCCACGGCGAGATCCGCCGGTTCCTGATCGAGTGCTCGGCGGGAACCTACGTGCGCACGCTGATCAGCGCGCTCGGAGACGCCTATTGCGAGCAGCTGCGACGGCTGCGGATCGGATCCTTCGATGTGGCCGGTGCCGATCCGCGCCGGATGATCGACCTAAACGATGCGCTCAGCTTCATCCCCGAGGTGCGGGTGGGACCCGAGGACGCGCGCCGGGCGAGCCATGGCGCGGCGCTGGCGGGCTCGGCGGACGGAGTTGTCCGGCTGACCGACGAGGCCGGGCTGATCGCGCTGGCCCAGCCGCGTGCCGACGGGATGCTGGGCCCGGTGGTGGGGCTGCGCCCGACCGGGTAAGCGTCGTAGGCTTCCGCGCCGATGCGGGTCACGAAGCTCACGGACGTCGAGCCGCGTCCCCGGCGAGTCGCCGTGGGCGAGTTCGACGGCGTCCACCTCGGCCATCGCGAGGTGATCGCCGGCAATGACACGGTGCTCACGTTCGAGCCCCATCCGTTGCTGGTGATACGGCCGGAGGCGGCGCCGAAGCGGCTCACCGACCTCGCCGTGAAGACCGAGCTGATCGCGGAGCTCGGCGTCCAGGAGCTCGTGGTGGTGCCGTTCGATGACAGCTTCGCCAAGCAGAGCCCGCAGGAGTTCATCGACAACGTGCTCGTCGAGCGGATCGGCGCCGCGCACGTGTCGGTGGGCGAGAACTTCCGCTTCGGCCACCGGGCGGCCGGCGATCCGGCGCTGCTCGCCAACGACTCGCGGTTCGAGACCCGGATCGTCCCGCTCGTCGAGGTCGACGGCGAGATCGTCTCCTCGAGCCACATCCGCGGACTGGTGCTCGCCGGCGAGGTCGAGCTCGCCGCCCGGTTCCTCGGGGGGCCGTTCCAGCTCAGGGGCGAGGTGGTCGTAGGGGATCGCCGCGGTCGGGAGCTGGGATTCCCCACCGCAAACCTGGTTCCCGACGAGTCGCTCGTCTGTCCCGGTCATGGCGTCTACGTCGCCCGCGCCGATGGCGCCTGCGCCGCGGTGAGCATCGGGGTACGTCCCACCTTCGGGACCGGCCGCGGGGTGCTGATCGAGGCATACCTGCTCGATCGCGATGTCGACCTCTACGGCCAGACGCTCCGGATCGAATTTCTCCGGCGGCTGCGGGGTGAGCGAAGGTTCGACACGATCGAGGCGCTGGTCGAGCAGATGCGCCAGGACGTCGCTCGGACGCGAGAGCTGTGCTAGCCGCTCTGCTAGCCTCAACCGCCGCATGGCGCTGACGAAGGAACGCAAGCAAGAGCTCGTCGGAAAGTTCGGCGAGGGCGATGCGGACACCGGCAAGGCCGAGGTCCAGGTCGCGCTGCTCACCGAGCGGATCAACGCGCTCACCGATCACCTTCGCACCCACCGCAAGGATCACCACTCGCGACGTGGCCTGCTGATGCTCGTCGGCCGTCGCCGCAGGTTCCTGAAATACCTGCAGCGCACCGACCTGGAGCGCTACCGGGCGCTGATCCGCGAGCTCGGCCTGCGACGGTGAGCACCGCCGAGCAGGCCACCGGCGTGCTCGAGCCCGGAGCTCCGGTCCCGGAGTTCATGCTCCGGCGCGAGGACGGCAGCGAATTCACGCGCGCGGATCTCGAGGGGCAGACGACCGTGCTGGTCTTCTATCCGTTCGCCTTCAGCCCGGTGTGCACCGATCAGCTCAACCTCTACGAAGAGATGCTGGAGGACTTTCAGGCGCGGGGTGCCACGCTGTACGGGGTTTCCTGCGACGCCTCCTACGCGCAGAGGGCGTTTCGGGACAAGCTGGGCGTCACGATCGAGCAGCTCTCGGACTTCGAGCCCAAGGGCGCGGCCTGTCGCGCGTTCGGCGTTTACCACCCCGGCGGCTTCGCGCAGCGAGCGCTGGTGATCGTCGGCCCCGACGCGGTCGTCAAGTGGAGCTATCAAGCTGCTTCTCCGGCCGAGCTGCCCGGAGCGAACCTGATCTTCGACGGCCTGGGGGCCTGACGGCGCCGCCGAGGCCGGAGGTTGCGATCGGCGGACCTGGCCCTGGGCGCCAAGGGGTCGACCTGCGTTCGGCGCCGATCCCGTCGCTCGGCGCCGATGATCATGTCCACGGCGCGCCCGACGCGCCGCTGGTGATCGAGTACGCCGACTTCGAATGCCCCTACTGCGCGGCGCTGAGCGCGCGTCTCGCCGGGCGGCCGCTACGGACGGCGTTCCGGCACTTCCCGGTCCGCTCCAGTCATCCCCGCGCCTGGGCCGCGGCCTGCGCCGCGGAGGCGGCTGCGCTTCAGGGCCGCTTCTGGGCGATGCACGACTCGCTGTTCGCCGATCAGGGCCGCCTGGAGGATCCGCACCTGTGGGAACGGGCGCGGGCGCTGGGGCTCGATGTCGATCGCTTCGAGGCGGATCGCCGCAGCGACGCCGTGCTGGCGCGCGTCAAGCGGGACTTCCGCTCCGGCGTGCGAGCGGGGGTGGTGACGACGCCGACGATCTTCGCCGCCGGCGTCGCCTACTCCGGGCAGCTCGACGATCAGCGCCTGGACGGGCTGTTCGCGGGTCCGGGCTGAGGGTCAGGCTGCTTCAGCTGGGCGTCAGGCTGCTTCGCGCTGCGGCGCGAGGCTCGACGGCGCCGGCACCCGGCGTCCGCGGTGGACACGACGGCCCAGCGTCAGGCCGCGGTCGCGCGGCGCTGAGGCGATGCTCCAGGCGATGAGGCCGAGAACCGCAGCGAAGGCGAGCGCTGCAAAAACGATGTTCAGTGTCAGGGCGGTGATCATCTGAGTTTCTCCAGTCGTTTGGGGGCCAGACCATCGTCCACCCCACGCGCAAGAGAACGCTGTGAGATATGTCGCACGAATCTAAGAGAGTCGTTTGCGGTTTTTTGTCGCGGGTCGCACTTGCATCGCGGCGCCCTAAGCGATAGAACCCCCGCTCGTGAGAGGGCGCTTGATCGCGATCAGCGTTTCCGTTGTCCTGGTTGCCGTGCTCGCGTATGTGTACGTGGCCGATTACCTCACGGTCACGCCGGCCGCGGTGGCGGCTGCTACGCGCAGCGGCGCCACCACGCTGACGCTGCAGACGGTCCCGACCTATGGCCACGCCCCGGATCCCGACTGGGTCAGCTACCTGGCCCAGGACTCAGGCGGCCACTGGCACCACACCACGATCTTCAAGCTCCCGGCGCACACGCTGGTGACGGTCACGATCTACCAGTTCGATACCGCGACCGGGCTCCGCAATCCGTTCATCGCGCAAGTGCGCGGCACCAGGGGCGGGCTCGCGGCGCTCAACGGCAGGCCATTCAGCGTTCTCAACGCCGATCTGCGCTTCGCACACGTTCACCGTGCCCGACCTCGGGCTGAGCGTGCCGCTGGCGGGGATCTCCGACGACCGCCAAGAACCCCTGCAGCGTCGCGCCGTGCGGCCTCAGCTACGACCACACCACGATCACGTTCCGCTTCATGACGCCGGGACCTGGCACCTACCGCTGGCAGTGCTTCGTCCCGTGCGCGGCGGCGTTCATCTTCGGCAACGGCGGCCCGATGCAGACGATCGGCTGGATGAGCGGCCTGCTGGAGGTCTCGTGAGCGCGGTGGCGACGCGACGCCGGAGGTGCCTCCGACCGACACCACGGCATCCGGATCTTCGTCATCTGGGCCGTCGCGACCGTGATCATGGTCCCGATCGTGATCTGGGTGATCGGGCCGCACATTCCCCCCACGGGCGGTGCCAGCGCACAGTCGAACGACTCAGCACGACGTCAACGTCACGCTGAGCGCGCTGGCGACGCCGGTGGTGCTGTTCGTGTGGGTGTTCTTCGGGTACGCGCTGGCGGTCTTCCGCCAGCCGCGCGGCGAGGCGGCGATCGTCGACGGCCCGCCGATCGAGGGCAACCCAAGGATCCAGATGATGTGGCTGTCGATCACCACCGCGATCGTCCTCGGGCTCGCGGTGTTCGGCACCATCGACCTGTTCTCGTCCACCGCGGCCGGGGCCGGCGGCGGCCAGGGCCCCAACCCGCTGGCCAAGCCACCGGCCGGCAGCAGGCCGCTGCAGGTGCAGGTGATCGGCCAGCAATGGCTGTGGACGTTCCGCTATCCGGCCTACGGCGGCGTCGAGACGCCGGACTGGTGCTCCCCGTCAACCGCTGGGTCCAGCTCAACGTCACCTCGCTCGACGTCGCGCACAGCTTCTGGGCCTACGCGGCTCGGGGTGAAGGCGGACGCGATCCCGGGCACCAACAACGTCGCGTTCGTCAAGCCGCCGACGGTCCACAGCTTCGAGATCCGCTGCGCGGAGCTGTGCGGGCTCTGGCACGGCCACATGACCGCGGCCGGTCTGGTGATGAGCCAGGCCGGCTTTGCCACCTGGATCGCGCTCCAGCAGCGCATCTACTCGGGAGTCACCAAGCAGCTACCGCCGGTCGCCCCCGTACTACTTCCCCGACGCCGCTACGGAGAGCTTCTGAGATGAGCGCAACCGCAGGCACACCGCAAGACATCGAGCTCGCTCAGCCAACCGGCTGGCGCGCAGGCCCTCGGCTTCAACGTCATCTGGGCGGTCGTCGGGGCCGTCGTCGGGTACATCGTCGGGCACTGGCTCGGGCACGAAGATCGGCAACAGCCTCTACGGCCAGACGGCCACCGACCAGGACGACGTCGCGATCTTCTTCGGGTTCCTGCTGGCGACGTTCGGGTGGCTGGTGGGCCTGGGGTTCTTCAACTACCCGGTGGGCAGGATGATGGGGCGACCGGCGACGCTGCGAGAGCGCGAGGAGCACGGTCCGTGGCGGTACTTCCGCCTGTGCACCGACCACAAGGTCGTCGCGATCCAGTACTTCGTCGCGGTGCTGTTCTTCTTCGGCGTCGGCGGCGTCAACGCGATGCTGATCCGCGGCGAGCTGACCAGCCCGAACGCCACCTTCGTCCCCGCCGGCAACTACCTGACGCTGGTCTCCCTGCACGGGACGATGATGATCATGATGATGTCGGCGGCGGTGCTCGGGGTGTTCGGCAACTACCTGCTTCCGCTGATGATCGGAGCGCGCCGGATGGCGTTCCCGCGGATCGAGTCGCTGACCCTGTGGCTGACGGTCCTGGCCGGGTTCGTGTTGATGTCCGCGGTCTTCCTGGGCGGCTTTCCGACCGGCTGGACCGGGTACGCGCCGCTCTCGATCCAGGCGCGCAGCGGGATGGACGCCTACATCTTCTCGTTCGCGTTGATCGGGATCGCGCTGATCCTCGTCGGCCTGAACATGATCGCCACCGTCATGACCCTGCGCGCCCCGGGGATGTACTACAACCGGATTCCGATCTTCCTCTGGGGCGTGATCACCACCTCGATCCTCGCCGTGCTCGCCGCGCCCGTCCTGATGGCGGCCTTGATCATGGCCGGGCTCGACCGCACGGTCGATACCTCGTTCTTCCTCGCCAGCGCGGGAGGCAGCCCGTTCCTGTGGGACAACCTGTTCTGGTTCTTCGGCCACCCGGAGGTCTACATCCTCGCCCTGCCGGGGTTCGGGATCGTGCTCGAGCTGCTTCCCGTGTTCGCGCGCAAGCCCCTGTGGGGCTACCGGGTCGCGGTCGCCGGCATGTTCGGGGTCGCGCTGCTGAGCTTCATGGTCTGGCAGCACCACCTGTTCGTCAGCGGGATCAACGCCAACCTCCGCCCGTTCTACATGTTCACGACCGAGCTGATCTCGATTCCGACCGGGATCATCTTCCTGATCGGGATGGGCACGCTGTGGCGCGCTCGGATCCGCTACACGGTGCCGATGTTGTTCTGCATGGCGTTCTTCTTCAACTTCCTGATCGGCGGGATCTCGGGCGTGTTCCTGTCCGACGTCCCCAGCGACGTGACGACCCACGGAAGCTTCTTCGTGATGGCCCACTTCCACTACACGATCGTCGGGGGCCTGGTGTTCGCGCTGATGGGGGCGACCTACTACTGGCTGCCGAAGATGACCGGCGTGAAGCTCAACGAGATGCTGGCCAGGCTCCACTTCTGGACGATGTTCATCTTCTTCAACCTGACCTTCTTCCCGTTGTTCATCGTCGGCCTGCTGGGGATGCCGCGGCGGGTGTCGAGCTACAACCCGAACCTGCACGCCTGGAACGACATCGTCTCGTTCGCGGCCTTCGCCCTCGGGATCTCGATGCTGATCATGCTCGCGAACCTCGTGTGGTCGCTCGTGGTCCGGCGCGAGCCGGCCGAGGCGAACCCGTGGCAGTCGAAGTCGCTCGAGTGGCAGCTCCCCTCGCCGGTCCCGGTCTATAACTTCGAGCGGATCCCGGTGATCAACTCCGCGCCGTACTCCTACGGGGTCCCCGACGCGCCGGCCGTCGGCGACTTCACCGGGCCGGCCGTGCTCGCCGGCGAAGGAGGGACCACATGAGCGCGGTGCCGGGCGAGGGGCCGGTCAGCGCCGTTCCCCGGTCCGGGCGGGCGCCCGTAGCCGAGGATCCGAGCATCCTCGCCGCGAACCTCCAGGTCGGGGTGCGGCTGTTTGCCAGCGCGGTCGCGTTCGTGTTCGTCGCGTTCGTGTTCGCGTTCTTCTATCTGCAGACCGTCAACTCAAACGACAACTGGCGCCCCCACAACGCCCACCCCGCGGCCGGCATCGGGATCGCGCTGCTGATCTGCGTACTCGGGGCGACCGCGGCGTTCTTCTTCGCGGCCCGGACGCTGGACGGCGGCCCACGGACGACCTGGCTGGCGGGCGTGGCGATCTCGCTGTTCCTGGGTCTCGCGTTCGTGGTGATCCAGATCGTCCAGTACTTCACCTACGGCTTCGGTCCCCAGAGTGGCGGCTACGCCAGCGTGTTCGTCGGCTGGACGGCGATGTTCCTGGTGTTCTGGCTGGGGGCCGTCTACTGGATGGAGACCCTCCTGGCGCAGACGCTCAGGGGCGATCCCGAGCCGCTCGAGAGCGAGCTGACCGATCCCCGCGCCGTGATGGGAGCATCGGCCGCCGCGTGCGTCGTCTACCTTATGTTGCTGGCCGGAGTCCAGTTCGTGGCCTGGATCCTGCTGTACCTAGTCAAATGATCACCTTCGCCTCACTGCTGATCGGTGCCCGGGTAAACGCCGTCAGCTCCGGCGCGGTGCTGACGCTGGTGCTGCCGCTCGGGCTGGCGCTGATCGCATTGGTGGTCTGGTTCGTGGCTTTCCGGCGCTACAACGGCCGCGGATCGCGCGGCGAGTGAGGCTCGCCGCCGGGTTGTGCCGAGCCTCGTCTATCTGCCGCTGACGCTGGTCTTCGTGGCGTTCGCGCTGCACGTGCTCGGAGAACGCCGCGCGGCGCTCGTGCTGCGCCGGCCGCGGGGAGCCGAGGCCCGCTGGCGCGCCGCCTCGTTCTACGCCGGCTTGGCGGTCATCGTCGTGGCGCTGGCGAGTCCGATCGACTCGCTCTCGATCAAGCTCTTCTGGGTGCACATGCTCCAGCACGTCCTGTTGCTGGCTCTCGCCGCGCCGCTGATCGTGCTCGGCGCGCCGTGGATGTCGATCTGGCGCCCGCTGCCGCTGGGGCTGCGGCGCAAGCTCGCCCGGGGCGTGGCCAGGGCGCCGGCGTGTGCGCCGCTGCGCTCCGCGGCCCGCCTGCTCTCGCGGCCCCTGCCGGCGTGGATCGCATTCAACGTCAACCTGATCTTCTGGCACCTGCCGTTCGCCTACGACCTGACCCTCCGCAGCTCCGCCCTGCACGCGCTCGAGCATCTGAGCTTTATCTTCTTTGGGATCCTGTTGTGGGCACAGGTTCTCCACTCGCCGCCGCTACGGATTCGTCTCAGCGCCCCCCATCGCGTCTACTACATCGTGGCC
The DNA here is from genome assembly GCA_963767695.1 of uncultured Solirubrobacterales bacterium. Lineage (GTDB taxonomy): Bacteria > Actinomycetota > Thermoleophilia > Solirubrobacterales > Solirubrobacteraceae > Palsa-465. The sequence goes on along the minus strand of CAVYFE010000016.1, from coordinate 51,139 downwards.
TCCACTGCGGTGGGATGGGCGCTGTCGCTGGTGCTGGCGTTCGCCGCGCACCCGCTGTACCCGGCCTACGCGCACATCGCCAACCGCCCGGAGGGCATCTCCGCGCTCACCGATCAGCAGCTGGCGGCCGGGATGATGCTCGGTCCCGGCTCGCTGGCCGCCACCATCTACGTGTTCTTTGGGCTGTTCCGCTGGCTCGGCGAGCCAAACGAGCCGATCCCGGCCGAGCGCCGGCAGTACGCATGATCGGCCGGCGGCTCGCTGCCGTCCTGGCGGCGGCGGTCGTGCTCGGTGGATGCGGCTCGAGCGCCGGCTCGGGCGGCTCGAATGCCGGCTCCGGCGGCTCGGGTGGGGTGATCGGGTCGGGGCTCCAGGGCCTGATCCTGCGTCCCGCCAAGCCCGCTCCGCCACTCGCGCTTCACAACTACACCGGAGCCCCGGTGAATTTGGCCTCACAGCGAGGCAAGGCGGTGCTGGTCACGTTCGTCTACACCCATTGTCCCGACGTGTGCCCGCTGATCGTCTCAGACCTCGCCGCCGCGCAACGACAGCTCGGCGCCGAGGCCCGGCACGTGGCGATTCTCGCGGTCACCGTCGATCCCCGCCGCGACACGCCGCGGGCCGTCAGGCAGTTCCTCGCCGCGCGCGACGCGACCGGCAGGATGTACTACCTGCTGGGAGGAGTGAGGAAGTTGCAGAGGATCTGGAAGCAGTGGGACATCGGCGTCTCGGTGGACACCGACCACATCACCGCGGGACACACCGCGATCGTCTACGGCATCACCGCGAGCGGCAGGATGGCCGATGCCTACCCGGCGAACTTCACGCCCCAGCAGATCGTCCACGACGTGCCGCTGCTGGCCCGGAGCTAGCGGCGCTCCGGGCGGGTCGCCCGCGGCTCGCCGCGGCCGGGGCGGAGCTAGCCGGCGCCCCGGGCCGGTCGCCCGCGGCTCGCCGCTGCCGGCGCCGCGGGTGCAGGTGCCGGGAATGCCCGCTCGAGGTCGTTGAGCGTCGGCGTCCTACCGCGCAGTGCGCCCTCGGCGCCGGCCGCGCTGAGTGCGGCCCGCACCAGGTCGAGCTGGCGCTCGGCGATCCCCGGATCGACCTGCGCGAACGCGCTCGCCGCCTGCCAGACGCCCTTGATCAGCATCAACACGTCGAGCGCGCCGACGTCCGCGCGGACCGCGCCCGCCTGTTGGGCGCGCGTGAGCAGCGCATCGAGGACCCCGACGAGCTCCGCGTGGGCCGAGCGGATGTCGGGATTGGCGAGAAACGTGTCGGCCACGGCCTCGAACAACGCGCGGTCGAGCTGCTGGCGGCCGACCATCTCCTCGAGGAACTCGAACAGCGCCTGCCCGGGGTCCTCCGCGTCCAGCAGCTCACGCCCGCGGTTGACCGCGTCGCCCATCCGCTCGCTCACGATTGCCGCGATCAGATGCTCCTTGGAGGGGAAGTTGCGAAACAGCGTGCCGCGGCCGACACCGGCGTGTTCGGCGATCTCGCCAACCCCGACCTCGAGCCCGCGCTCGCAGAACAGCTCCTCGGCCGCGTCCAGCAGCCGCCGCCGGTTTCGCTCTGCATCGGCCCGAAGCCGCCTGTCCTCGGAAGGCATCGCTCCACCATTGTCCTACGCCGAGGAGCCGGATGGCTCCAGCGCCAGTTCAGGCTGCCGAGCCGGCGGCGCGCTGGGGGCGGCGGACGGTTCGAGCTCGAACGCCGCCAGGTGACGGCGGCGGAGCATCGTCGCGAGGATCACCGCACCCGCGCCGAGCATGATCGCGGCGGCGCCGAATGCCAGCTGGTAGCCCGAGACTCGGGCCGCGAGCACGCCGACGTGGCCGTGCAGGGCGCTGCTCGCGCGGCTCGCCGCCAGCGTCGAGAGGATCGCCAGCCCGAGCGAGCCGCCGACCTGCTGGGCGGTGTTGAACAGCCCCGACGCGAGCCCTGCGTCCTCGTCGCGCACCCCACCCGTGCCGAGCAGCGTGATCGGGACGAACGCCAGCCCCATCCCGATGCTCATCGGAAGCAGGCCGGCGAGCAGGTCGCCGAGGTAGGTTCCGTGCACCGGAATCCGGGCCAGCCAGGCCATCCCCGCCGTCGCGAGGGTGATCCCGATCAACGCGACGTTGCGAACGCCCAGCCGGCGGATCAGCTGTTGGGCGATGCCCGCGCCGACGGCGATGCCGCCCGTGACCGGCAAGAACGCGAGTCCCGCGCGCAGCGGGCTGTAGCCGAGGATCTCCTGCACGTACAGCGACGCGAAGAAGAACATCCCGAACAACCCCGAGGCCACCAGGAGGAGCACCGAATCCGCCACCGCCAGCGTTCGCACCCGGAAGATGCCGAGCCGCACGAGCGGCGCGACGCTCCGGCGCTCGATCGCGACGAACAGCGCCAGCAGCCCGAACCCCGCGGCAAGCGTCCCGATCGTGCGTGCCGAGCCCCAGCCGTACGCCTGCGCCTTGATGATTCCGTACACGAGCACCACGAGGCCGCCGGTGACGGTGACCGCGCCGGCGAGATCGAAGGCGCGGTGCTGTCCCTCCACTCGTGACTCCGGCACGAACCGCAGCGTCAGCGCCAGCGTGATCGCGCCCACGGGCACGTTGACGATGAAGATCCAGGGCCACGAGACGAGATCGGTGAGCACCCCGCCGAGCAGCAGGCCGACGGCCCCGCCCCCGGCCGCGATCGCGCTCCACACGCCCAGGGCGCGCGTGCGCTCCTGGTTCTCGGTGAACGTGGTGGTGATGATCGACAGCGCGGCGGGGGAGACCAGCGCGGCGCCGAGGCCCTGAAGGGCGCGACCGGCGATCAGCATCGTCGAAGATTGGGCGAGTCCGTTCAGCAGCGATGCGAGCGAGAACAACGCAACGCCGGCCACGAACAGCCGTTTGCGCCCCAGCAGGTCGGCCGCCCGGCCACCGAGCAGCAGGAATCCGCCGAACACCAGCGTGTAGGCGTTGACGACCCACGCCAAGCTCGAGGGGGAGAAGTGAAGGCCCCGCTGAATCGACGGCAGCGCGACGTTCACGATCGTCGCGTCGAGCACGACCATGAACTGCGCCAGGCACGCGATGACGAGGACCAGCCAGCGGTTGGTGGGGGGCGAATTCGTGGTCATCGGCGGCTCCTTTACCCCGGGGGGTGTGTAAACTGGACTTCGCGGTCCGCTTAGACTAGCAGAAGCGGACTGGCTGGTCCGGTTATCCGGGGAAGCGTGGCGGATCGAGGAGAGGGCCGATCGACGCCTTCGGCCCCGGTGAGATGGGCGAGGATCGTGACCGGATGAATCCACCCCCGACCGCCTCAGCCGGCGTGTTCGATTGCCCAAATCGAGCGGTCAGCCCAGCGAAATGGGCGCTCGAGCACGAGAACCGTGTTCGATCACCCATTTCGCGCACCGATCCTCCCGGTTTGGGCACCTGAGCATGAAGCTCCTGTTCGATCGCCTGTTTCGTCGCACCGATCCTCCCGATTTGGGCGCTCGAGCATGAAGGTCGGGTTCGATCGCCTGTTCGTCGCGCCGGCCTCCCGATTTGGGCGCTCGAGCCTGAAGGTCGTGTTGGCTCCCTCCCTTCGGTGCCCGGTGTTCGCCCGCGGCCGCGCGGGGACCCGACGAGCGGTACCTGCTACGCCGCCGGCGCCACCCAGACCCGGCGCCGGCCGGCCATCAATCCCGACCGCCGCCGCCCCGCTGAAAGCGGCACCCCACCCCCTCCCCAAACCGGGAAGACCGGCCTTCGCCCGCTACCATCTTCACTGTTCGGATCAAAACAGAGAAACGAAGCACTTCGCCGACCGAAGGGCGGAGCAAGAAGGGAATTGAATATGTCTGACGCCGTTACGCGCGTGTCCGTCGAGGTCGAGGGCAAGGAGATCTCGTTCGAGACCGGCAAGTTGGCCAAGCAGGCCTCCGGCGCCGTCGTCGTCCGCTCGGGCGACACCATGGTCCTGTGTACCGCCACGGCGGGCAATCTCCGGGACGTCGACTTCCTGCCGCTGACCGTCGACGTTGAGGAGCGGATGTATGCGGCCGGGAAGATCCCCGGCTCGTTCTTCAAGCGCGAGGGCCGCGCGGGGGAGAAGGCGACGCTGACCGCGCGCCTGATCGACCGGCCGATCCGGCCGCTGTTTCCCAAGGGCTGGCGGTACGAGACCCAGCTCGTGGCGCTGCCGATCTCGGTCGACCACGTCAATCCGTACGACATCCTCGCGATGAATGGCGCCTCCGCGGCGTTGATGGTCTCTCACGTCCCGTTCCCCGCGCCTGTCGGCGCGGTGCGGATCGGCAAGATCGACGGCAACTTCGTGGTCAACCCGAGCGAGGAGGACCTCGTCGAGGACACCGATCTCGACCTGATCGTCGCCGGCACCGAGGACGCGATCCTGATGGTCGAGGCGGGCGCCAACGAGATCCCCGAGGCGGAGATCCTCGACGCCTTGGACATCGCCCACGAGGAGATCAGGAAGCTTTGCCGGATCCAGCATCAGCTGGCCGAGCAGGCGGGCAAGCCGAAGCTCGAGGTCCAGGTGCCCCAACCCGACCCCGAGCTCTACGAGCAGATCAAGGCCTCGCACGGCGCCGCCCTGGACGCCGCCACGCAGGTCGAGGACAAGCTCGAGCGCCAGGACGCCACCAAGGCGGTCGAGGAGCAGATCCTCGAGCAGTACGCGGGCGATCCCGAGTCAGAGGGCTACGCGGAGCGGCGCGCCGCCGCGCAGATGGCTTTCGACACGCTCGAGAAGACGATGATCCGCGAACGGATCGCGGTCCACAAGAAGCGCCCCGACGGCCGCAGCTCGGAGGAGATCCGTCCGATCTCGATCGAGGTCGGCGTGGCGCCCAGAACACACGGCTCGGCGCTGTTCACCCGCGGGCAGACCCAGGCCCTCAGCGTCGTGGCCCTTGGTACCACACGTGAGGAGATGCGCCTGGACACGCTCGGGCTCGAGACCGCCAAGCGCTACTTCCACCACTACAACTTCCCGCCGTTCTCGGTCGGGGAGGCGGGCTTCATGCGCGGTCCCAAGCGCCGCGACATCGGCCACGGGGCGCTCGCCGAGCGGGCGCTGGTGCCGATGATCCCCACCCAGGAGGAGTTCCCCTACACGATCCGGGTCGTCTCGGACATCCTCGAGTCCAACGGCTCGAGCTCGATGGCGAGCGTGTGTGGCTCGACCCTGTCGCTGATGGATGCCGGCGTGCCGATCAAGCGTTCGGTCGCGGGGATCGCGATGGGCCTGATCAAGGAGGGCGAGGACTACATCATCCTCACCGACATCGCCGGCGTCGAGGACCACCTGGGAGACATGGACTTCAAGGTGGCGGGCACCGACCGCGGCATCACCGCGCTGCAGATGGACATCAAGATCACCGGCGTCACGTTCGAGATCATGCGCGACGCCCTGACTCAGGCCAAGACCGCACGGACCTACATCCTGCAAGAGATGGCGAATGTGATCGACCAGCCGCGGACCGAGCTCTCCAAGCACGCGCCGCGGATCTCCACGATCCAGATCGATCCCGAGAAGATCGGGCTGCTGATCGGCAAGGGCGGCGAGACGATCCGTGCCCTGCAGGAGGAGTTCGAGTCCCAGATCGACGTCAATGACGAGGGACAGGTGCTGGTCTACGCGGCCGACGGTGAGCGTGGCGACGCGCTGGTCGATCGGATCCGCGCGATGACAAAGGAGGTCGAGGTCGGCGACGAGTTCACCGGCAAGGTCGTCAAGACGACCGCGTTCGGAGCGTTCGTCGAGCTCGCCAAGGGCACCGATGGGCTCTTGCACATCTCCAACGTCGCGCCCGGACGCCGGATCGCGACCGTCGAAGAGGTCCTCAACAAGGGCGACGACGTGGAGGTCCGTGTGGTCGAGGTCGATCGCGAGCGCGGCCGTATCGGCCTGCGGCTCGCGAGCGATCCCGACGTGGCCGGCAAGACGGTCGATGAGCTGGCAGCGGTCGGCACCGGCGACAACGGGCCGCCGCGGCGGGACCGCGGCGACCGACGCGATGGTCGCGATCGCGGGCGCGATCGTGGGCCGCGGGATCGAGACCGCGACCGGGACCGCGATCGCGGACGGGTCCGCGATCGGGATCCCGACCGCCCGCGCTCGTAGACCTGCCGTGAGGCAGGATCACCGGCTGACGACGCTCGATTCGGGCGTCCGGATCGTGACGGAGGCGATGCCCTCCGTCCGGTCCGTGTCGCTCGGGTTCTGGATCGCCAGCGGTTCCCGGGGCGAGCGCGAAGCGGAGGCGGGTCTGTCCCATCTGCTCGAGCATCTGCTGTTCAAGGGCTCCTCCAAGTACGGCTCGCTGGAGATCGATCAGATCTTCGATGGGATGGGAGCCGAGCTCAACGCGGGCACCGGCAAGGAGACCACCTCGGTCTTCGCGCGCGTGATCGACGAGCACCTTGCCGATGCGTTCGACGTGATGGCCGACATGGTGTTCCGGCCCGCGCTGAATGACGTCGAGTCCGAGCGTGAGGTGATCCTCGAGGAGATCGCCATGTACGAGGACGATCCCCAGGAGAAGGTCTTCGATGTCCTCGGGGAGGCGGTGTTCGGAGATCATCCGCTCGGCCGCGCGATCATCGGCCGCGCCGCGGTGATCGCGAATACGCCGGTGGCGGAGATCGCGAGGTTTCATAACGCTCGCTACGGTCCCTCGAACGTGGTGATCGCCGCCGCCGGTGCCGTCGACCACGACCGGCTCGTCGAGCTCGCCGCCGAGCGCGTTCCGGATCGCCCAGCTCCCGCCGGCACGGCTCCGGGCGAGCCTCCGGTCGCCCTCGGGTCGCGCCGGCTGTTCGAGCGCAAGGACACCGAGCAGTACCACGTGTGTCTCGGTGGCCCGGGGCTCTCGCGCCACGACGATCGCCGGTTCGTGTGGCGCGTGCTCGACACGATCTTCGGCGGCACCTCCTCGTCGCGGCTGTTCCAGGAGGTGCGGGAGCGGCGAGGGCTTGCCTACGCGGTGTATTCATTCACGAGCGCCTACCAGGACAGCGGCCAGGGCGGGTTGTATGTGGGAACACGGCCCGACAACCTCGCCGAGGCGCTGGCCGTCGTCGGCGCGGAGCTGAGTCGGCTGCGTGAGGAACCGGCCACCGCCGAGGAGCTGGTCCGGGCCAAGGAGAACCTGAAGGGGCGAGTGGTGCTCTCCCTGGAGTCGACCGGAGCGAGGATGAACAGGCTCGGCTCGGAGATCCTGGCCGGCGCGCCGCTGCTGTCGCTGGACGAGGTGGTGGAGCGAATCGACGCGGTCACGGTCGATGACCTCGCCGCCCTGGTTCAGGAGCTGTGGGCGCCAGAGCGGCTCTCGAGCGCCGGGATCGGTCCGGGCGAGGAGCAGTTGGACGAAGCGCTGAGCGCGATCACGGCGGCGGGCGTGGTGTGATCCGCGTCGCGGTGGCCGGCGCGGCGGGGCGGATGGGCGAGACCGTGTGCGGCGCCGTCGAGCGTTCGCAGGACATGGAGCTGACCGCCCGCGCGGACCCGGCGCTCGGCAGCTCGGTGGCCGACGCGCTCGCGGCCCGGCCCGACGTGCTGGTCGACTTTACGGTGCCCGACACGGCCGTGGCCAACGCCCGTGAGGCGGTGGCGCACGGCATCCACGTGGTGATCGGAACCACCGGCTTCGACACTTCCCTGCTCCAGGGCGTTGCCGGAGCGAACATCTTCGTCGCGCCCAACTTCGCGATCGGCGCGGTCCTGATGATGAACTTCGCGGCGCAGGCAGCCAGACACATGTCGCGCGCCGAGATCATCGAGCTCCATCACGACCGCAAGCTCGACGCGCCCAGCGGGACCGCGGCGCGGACGGCCAGACTGATGTCCGCGGCGAGCGGTGCCCAACTCGAGGTCCCGATCCACTCGGTCAGGCTTCCGGGCCTCGTCGCCCATCACGAGGTGATCCTCGGCGACGTGGGCCAGACGCTCACGATCCGCCACGACTCGACCGACCGCGAATCGTTCATGCCGGGCGTACTGCTGGCGATCCGGCGGGTCGGGAGCCTGCCCGAGCCGCTCACGATCGGGCTCGAGCAGCTGCTCGATTGACGTGGCGCTCGCAATCGGCGCCATGACTGCGCCAGGACATGTATCCAGCTGGATATCGCTCGCCGCGGGAAGGCGGAAACTGCTGTCCCCATGGCCATGTTTGGGCACTCCCGCGGCCGGTATGTTGTGAGCGCTAACGTGTTCTATCCGGAGAATCGTCAATGACGTGGAAGCGGAACATCCTCGTTGTGGCCAATGTGACCGCGACTTCGCCCGAGCTGCTGGACGAGCTGAGCTCGCGCTCCCGGCGCGAACCGACGAGCTTCATGCTGGTCGTGCCTGCCACCACGTTCGGGGGTGGACGCGCCGCCGCCACCGAGATGCTCTCGGCCGCGCTCGAGCGCCTGCGCGAAGCCGGGCTCGAGGCCGACGGCGTGGTCGGCGCGCCGGATCCGATCGTCGCCGTCACCGACGCCTGGGACCCCAAGCGCTATGACGAGATCATCGTCTCAACGCTGCCCGGCAAGTTGTCGAAGTGGCTGCACGCAGGTCTGCCACAGCGGATCCTGAAGCTGACCGGCGCACCCGTCTCACACGTCGTCTCCGCCCCGCCGCGGCCCGCGGTCGCGACCAGCGCGCCACCGCGCCACGAGGACTCCGGGATGGGGCCGCTGTCGGTCCTCGGCTGGGGTGGCCAGCGGTCGCAGTAGCATCGCGAGGCGTGCCGGATGATCCTGATAGATAGGTCCCAGACGGATCTGCGGGCGCGGACGCGCGATGGGCCGACTGATTCTGGCCGAGGCCGATGCGAGGGACCCGAAGACCGGGCAGTGGGGCTGGCCGCAGGCGATCGCGGAGTCCTTCGCGATCGATCCACAGGTCGCGCTTGACGCGGCGGGGACGCGACCGTCGCCTGGTCAGCCATGGTCAATCGCGTTCGTGACCTCGAGCCGGCGGCTGACGGGAAGCTGCTCGTGAACGCCGCCGCGCACGCTGCTCGGAACTCAACAAGACATACCGTACCCACAAATCGCGGTGAGCACCGGCGGCGCTACCGTGATCGTCTGGGAGGGCCCCGTTCAGGCGGCCGTTCGACCATCACCGGCTCACCATGGAGGCATCCGGTGACCCTAGGGACAGCGGGTGCCCCAGGCCGCGCTCGATCCCGGAGGTGACGCAGTGGTCGCTTGGGAGCAGCCTGCGCGAAGGGTGGGGGTCGCTCGCGCGGCGCGCTACCTCGTCGGCCGTCGAACCGCGTCACCGAAACCAGTGCCATGCCGATAGTCGCGGCCATGCCGAGCAGCAGACCAAACGCGTCACAACCCGAGTCCTCGGAAGCGCCGCCGCGGCCTGGAGAACTAGATCCCGCTCACGTTTCCGGACGCCGTGCAGTCTACCGTCGGCGGCACGAGGTGCATGCAGCTGATATGCAGCGTCCCCCTCACATGCTTGAACCGCCGGGTACCGCCGGTGATGTGAAACGTCCCCGGGTAGTGCGCCGTGCCCGAAATCATGGCTGAAGGCAACGTATAGGTGCCGCGAACGGTCCCGGCCTTGAAAGAGAGCCTTGATGAGCCGGTCTCGCTGCCAGTCGGCGGTGTGATGTTGTCCCGGTACCGTTCGTGGTAGCTGCCCTTTCCAAACGGGCGGCTGCATGTGACGGACCCGACTACGGTCCCCTCATATCGGTAGGCCTGGCCCTCGGTGTGGGCGTGCCACGAGCACCGCACAGAGCTCCCTGCTGGGGTTGCCGCTGACGCCTGCCCGATGACGGACGCGACCGCTGTCAACAACCCGAGCAGCATTACCTTCCCGGTGGCGCGCATACCACTCTCCAATCCCTAGAACCCTAAATCGGATCGTACCGCGTCAGCACAGGTCTCGCGGGGGGCTAGCAGGAAGCTCACCGACCGCGCCGCGGCGTAGGGTCACGTTTGTGGACAAGAACGTTGGTGCGCCCATCGCACAGCACCCGGCCACGGCTGGACGACCTGACGCAGTCGCCCAAGGTCGATCTTGGCGTAGATCACAGTCGTCGCCAGATCCCTGTGGCGCAGCACCTGACTGATATCGTCAGCGACGCGCCCTCGCGCAACAGCTCACTCGCCAGCGCACCTCCTCGCCGGCACGCCCGCTGCGCCAGGTCGCCGACCAGGTCGGCACGGATCGGACGGATCGGAGCGCGAAGCGTCAGAAACACCCGCCTTGACGTGTGGCTCGCGCGGCGCGACAGATACAAGCGAGCGCCTCGCCGACAACGGCGGGCAGCGGCAGCCGATCCTCGCGACGCGCCTTGCCCCCGCGCCTAACCCCGGACTGCGAGTCGCGCTCCGGGCCTAATAACCCCGGACCGCGTCGGTCACCGCCGGGAGCCGGTGCGATAATCACATCCGCATGCCTGTGAACCTCGGCGCGATCTTGACCGCGATGGTCACGCCTTTCGATGCCGACGGACGCGTCGACGAGGACGCGGCAGTCCGTCTGATGCACCACCTGGCCGATCACGGATCAGACGGCCTGGTCGTGTGCGGCACGACCGGCGAGGCGGCGACGCTCGATGACCGCGAGCAGCTGCGGGTGATCGAACTCGCAGTACAGGAGATGAAGGGCCAGTGCACGATCGTCGCCGGTGTCGGCTCCAACGACACCCGTCACGCGGTGTGGCTGACCGAGCGGGCGACCGAGCTCGGCCCCGATGCGCTGCTGTCGGTCAACCCTTACTACAACCGTCCCAGCCCTCGCGGGATCGTCCGCCACTACGAGGAGGTCTCGCGCTGCACCGACCGCCCGATCGTCCTCTACAACATCCCCCAGCGCACCGCCTCGGATATGTCGAACGACCTGCTCGCGGAGCTCGCACAGCTCGAGAACATCGTCGCGGTCAAGCAGGCCAATCCCGCAAACCTCGCGAGGATCGACGGCCTGCAGATCTACGCGGGCAACGACGACATGCTCGCCGACGTGCTCGACCTGGGTGAGGCCGGGGGTGTGCTCACCGCGAGCCACATCTTCGGCGAGGAGTTCCATCGGATGGTCGACGAGCCCGAGCACCGGCGGGAGATCGACGCGAGCCTCCAGGATGTCTATCGGGATCTGTCGGTCGCGCCACTGGCCTGCAGCTTGAAGGCAGCCCTCAACCTCCTCGGCCTCGATGTCGGCGCACCAAGGCTTCCCTACATCGCGCTGGACGACGAGGAGCTCGCGACGGTGCGCGAGCTGCTCGAGCGCCACGGCATGTTGACAACGGCCGCGTGAACGGCAGCCTTCGCGTCCTGCCGCTTGGGGGGCTGGGGGAGATCGGCAAGAACATGACGGTCTTCGAGTACGAGGACCGGATCGTGGTCATCGACACCGGACTGCGGTTCCCGACCGCGGAGATGCTCGGGATCGATCTGGTGCTCCCGGACTTCACCTACCTGCGAGAGCGCGCCCAGGACATCGAGGCGATCGTCATCACCCATGGTCACGAGGATCACCTCGGAGCGCTCCCGTGGGTTCTGCGGGAGCTGGGCGAGCATGCTCCGATCGTCTACGGAGGTCCGCTGACGATCGCCATGGCGCGGTCGAAGCTCGATGAGCACAGGCTGCGAGACGCCGAGCTCGAGGACGTGCAGCCGGGCGAGCAGATCGACGCCGGGCCATTCACGATCGAGCTGATCCACATGACCCATTCGATCCCGGACTCGTGTGCGGTCGCGCTCGGGAGCGAGCTGGGCACCGTGCTCGTCACGGGCGACTACAAGTTCGATCAGACTCCCGTGGACGGCCCGCCGGCGGATGTGTCGCGGCTCGCGGAGCTCGGGCGCGAGGGACTGCTGCTGCTCTGCGGCGACTCCACCAACGCCGACCGGCCGGGGTTCTCGCCCTCCGAGCGCGAGGTCGGGCCGCATCTGGAAGAGGTGTTCGCGCGCGCCGAAGGGCGGATCATCGTCACCAGCTTCGCCTCGAACATCCATCGGGTCCAGCAGGTGATCGACGCCGCCGCGTCGCTCGGCCGGAAGGTCTCGCTGGTCGGGCGCTCGATGCGCAAGAACGTCAACATCGGGCGCTCCCTCGGCCACATCGAGGTGCCGGACGGCATCCTGATCCAGCCACAGGAAGTGGAGGATTGGCCCGAGCACAAGGTGATCGTGATCTCGACCGGCTCGCAGGGAGAGCCTCTGTCGGCGCTGCGGCGGATGGCTCACAACGACCATCGCGCGATCAAGCTGCGAAGCGGCGACACGGTGGTGTTCTCGGCCACCCCGATCCCCGGCAACGAGCGGGCGGTGGGGGAGACGGTCGACCGCCTCTACCACATCGGCTGCAACGTGATCACCCCGCGAGAGGCACCGATTCACGCTTCGGGCCACGGCTACGTGGAGGAGCTCAAGCTGATGCTCAATCTCGTCAAGCCTCGTTACGTGCTGCCGGTGCACGGCGACTACAAGCGAATTCAGCTGCATGCCCAGCTCGCCGACGCCGTCGGGATCGATCCGGATGATCTGTTCCGCGGCGAGAACGGCCTCCCGCTCGAGATCGACTCCTCTGGCGCCCGCTTCGGCGAGCCCGAGCAGTCGGGGATGATCTTCGTCGACGGCGTCGACATCGGTGACCCGGCGGACGTCGCGCTGCGCGACCGCCGGATGCTGTCCGCCGACGGGATCTTCATCGTCGTCGCGACGGTGTCCGAGCAGAGCGGCGATCCGGTCGCGCCAACCGAGGTGATCTTCCGCGGCGTGCCGTTCATCGAGCAGGCCGACGGGCTGGTCGAGGACATCCGCCTCGAGGTGGAGCGTTCGCTGGCCAATGCCGCACGCGACGGCATCCAGCAAATCGACCTGCTCCAGCAGGCGCTCCACGACGACCTCGCCGCGTTCGTCTACGACCGGCTGCGCCGGCGCCCGATGGTGCTGCCGGTGGTGGTCGAAGTCTGAGCGACCCGCTCATCAGCCGGCGCCGGCGTCCCGCCCCCGGCTGTGGGGCTGGCCGGAATCCGGATCGTGAACCGGGTGCCGCGCTCCGGGCTGGCCCGCTCGACCGAGACCGCTCCGCCGTGAAGTTCAGCCACGGCCCGCACGATCGACAGTCCCAGTCCCGAGCCACGACCCCCGTCGCCGCCGCCGCGAACGAACCGCTCGAACACGCGCCGCTCGATCTCGGGAGGGATCCCGGGACCGTCATCTTCGACGATCAACACCGCGTCGACGTTGTCGGTGGCCGTCTGCGCCTGGATATGTGTCCCCGGCGGGGTGTGGCGCAGCGCGTTCTCGATCAGGTTCAGCGTCAGCCGGTGCAGGTCGTCTCTGACGCCTTCCACGGGCGCCGGCTCGGCCCGAATCGAGACCTCGTGGTCGAGCGCCATCGGCCCCAGCTCGGCCGCGGCTTCGGTCATTACGTTGGCCAGGTCGACCGGCCGCCGCGGCTGTTCACGGCGCGCATCGGCGCGAGCCAGCAGCAACAGGTCGCCGACCAGCCGGCGCATCCGCCGCGTCGAGCGCAGTGCCGCCTGCGCCGATTCGGCCTGCTCGCCGTCGAGCTCCTCCGCCAGCAGCTCGAGGTTCGCGAGCACGCTCGTAAGCGGCGTCCGCAGCTCATGCGAGGCGTCCGCGACAAACTCCCGTTGGCGTTCGAGCATCGTCTCCGTTTCGCTGCGGGCGGCGTCCAGCGCGCCCAGCATGCCCTCGAGCGTCCGCGCCAGCTCGGCGATCTCATCGTCGGCCTGCACCCTGGGCAGGTGCCGGCTTGGGTCGCGCGTGCGCTCGATCTCACGCGCCGCCTCGGTCAGTTCGGCGATCGGGCCCATCGCCCGCTGCGCTGTCCACAACCCCGCGAGCAGGGCGAACACGGTGCCGCCGAGGACACCGAGCAACAGCAGGATGCGCACGCGCGCCATCGTGTGGTCCACGTCCGAAAGCGGGCGGGCATAGAGCAGCTTCAGCTCCCCGATTGGCTGGGCCCTGAGCTCGCGGACCGCGACTCGGTAGCCGTCAGCCGTCATCGTGCCGCGTGACTGGATCGGCATCGCCCGCAGCGTCGCGGTCGCCAGCGGCGCCTTCGCACCCCTGATCTTCACGTTGTGCTGGGTGCAGAGCAGGTCGCCGCTGTTTTCGTCAAAGATCCGGATCTGCGCCTGTTCCGGGGTCGCGTAATCGCTGAGATGAACGGTGCGGTCGCAGTTGGTGAGCTCGGCGCCGGTGAAGTAAAGCCTGCGGTTCAGCTCCTGCTGGAGCTGGTCGGCGGCCGAACCGACCTCGTCGTTGAACTGGCCGACCACCTGCCGAGTGGTGAGCACGCCGACGATCCCCGCGAACGAGGCGAGGATCACGAACGTCAGCACCGCGGAGCCGCCGGCGAGGCGCCAGCGGATCGGCAGCCGCCTATACGCGGAGAACGTAGCCCGCGCCGCGGATCGTGTGTAGGAGCCTAGGCTCGCCGTCCGCTTCAAGCTTCCTCCGGAGATTGGAGACGAACACCTCGATCGTATTCGTCATGGAGAATGGGTCATAACCCCAGACCTCGTCGAGCAGCCGCTGACGCGAGATGACGATGCGCTCGTTGCGCATCAAGTACTCGAGCAGCTCGAATTCCCTCTGGGTGAGGTCCATCGCTCGCTCGCCGCGCCACACCTCGTGAGTGTCGGGGTTCAGCTTCAAATCGCCGACCGTGAGCGTCGCCTGGCCCCGGGGAGGACGGCGCCGCAGCAGGGCGCGCAGCCTGGCCAGCAGCTCCTGGCGCTCGAACGGCTTGACGAGGTAATCATCGGCCCCGGAATCGAGCCCTTCCACCCGCGCCTCGACCGCGTCGCGAGCCGTCAGAACGAGGATCGGAACGTCGTCTGATTTGCGCAGCGTCCTCGCCACCTCGATCCCATCGAGCCGCGGCAGCCCCAGATCGAGGATCACCAGATCGGGAAGGAAGCCGTGGGCGAGGTCCAGCGCGCTGATCCCATCGCCGGCGATCTTGACGTCGTAGCCCTCCATCCGCAGAGAACGCTGCAGGACCTGGGCGATCGCGTCGTCGTCCTCGACGACCAGGACACGCGGTGCACGTTCGTAATCGGTCATGGTTTCGCACCAGATGGTATTTGACCGAAATGTGGGCCCAGCCCGATATTTAGTGGCGCTTGATACACGGCAGGAGCCGCGTCGCGGCCGTCGAAGCCAGTCGATCGGACGCCATGGCCACCACCGCCCGCTCGAACAAGGCTCGTAAGAAGCCGCCGCCTAAGCGCGCCAAGCGCTCGTTGCTGTCCAGCCGGCCGCCGAAGCTGCCCCGGCTCGACCTCCAGCCCCACCACATCGACATCATCGGGCTCGCCCTGATCGCGATCGGCATCTTTCTCGGCGCGGTCGCGTACCTGCACTGGTCAGGTGGAACGCTCGGGGACGGAGCCGTGACCGGCATGCGGTTCGTGTTCGGGGCGGTCGGTTACGCGGTCCCGGCCGGGCTGATCGCAGGTGGAGCGCTGGTCCTGGCCAGGGAGATCCGGCCTCCCGGCCGGCCGCTGCGGACCGGGACGGTGTGCCTGACGGGGGCGATCACGCTCGCGCTCGCCGCGCGGACGCTCGGGCTCGGGCCGGGCGCGCTGCACGGGGCGCGGTTCTGGCGCGCGTCGGCATTCGAGTCGCGCGGCGGCATCCTCGGACAGGGAGAGCTGTGGCTTTCCTCGCACCTGTTCTCGACGGTCGGCGCTCACATCCTCGCGTTGTTCCTGCTCGCGGCCGGCCTGATCCTCGTGAGCGGCGCAACGCTCGCCGGGATCATCCGGGTCACCGGCGCTCGCGTGGCCGGGACCAGCCGCGCGCTGAAGCGCTCGACGGACGAGATCGCGGCGAGCGTCCGGCGTCCCGCCACCGAGGCGGGTCGGGCGCTTGGTGGTTTTTCCGAGGACCCGGATGACAGCCAGCCGATGCTCCCGCCAGAGTTCGACACCGCTGAGCTGGTGGTCCGCGCGACACACGTGGAGGCTCCGCCGATCGAGGCCGGGGGACCGGCGCCCGGGGAGCCGGCGCCCGGAATGCAGGCGCCTGGGGTGCACGCGCCCGGGGCGCAGGAGACCGGGGAGCAGGCGCGTGAGGCGCAGCGCTCGGAGGCCGAGCGCGAGGGCGACGCGCCGGAGGCTCGGGCCCCCATGCGGGCCTTGGGGCCCGAGGACCTCACGCCCCAGGGTCGCTACCGCCCGCATGTCACAGACGACCCGGACTTCCAGTGGCTGATCCCGGGCGCGCGATTTCTGACCCGCTCGACGGGCGAGGCGGCGAAGCCCGATACCGAGGGTCAGGAGCAGGTGGCGCGCACGCTGCTGGAGACGCTCGGGCACTTCGGGATCGAGGCGAAGGTGATCGGCCGCGTCACCGGCCCCCACATCACGCGCTACGAACTCCGCCTGGCGCCCGGGACGAAGGTCGGCAAGGTCGCGCAGCTGAAGGACGACCTGGCCTACGCCCTGGCCGCGACCGATATCCGGATCCTCGCGCCGATCCCCGGCAAGCAGGCGGTCGGCGTGGAGGTGCCAAACGCCCGCCGGCGGATCGTCCACCTGGGCGACGTGTTCCAGGAATCACCGCCAGAGTGGTCGCCGTTGACGGTGTGGCTCGGCAAGGACATCGCCGGCCGGGCGATCGGAGCGGACCTCGCGAAGATGCCCCACCTGCTGGTGGCCGGGACCACCGGCGCCGGCAAGTCGGCGTGCGTCAATGCGATGCTGGCCTCGATTCTGCTGCGGGCGACGCCGCACGAGGTCCGGCTGGTGCTGGTCGATCCCAAGCAGGTCGAGCTCAACCACTACGAATCGATCCCGCACCTGCTGACGCCGGTCATCACCAGCCCGCGGATGGCCGCCAACGCGCTCCAGAACCTGGTCAAGGAGATGGAGCAGCGCTACGGGACGATGTCGCTGGCGCGGACCCGCAACCTGCCCGAGCTCAACCGCGGGCGCGAGAAGCGTGGCGAGCCGCCGCTTCCCTACGTGCTGTGCGTGATCGACGAGCTGGCCGACCTGATGATGGTCGCGCCCGCCGACGTCGAGGAGTCGATCATCCGCCTGGCCCAGAAGGCCCGCGCGGTGGGGATCCACCTGGTGCTCGCGACGCAGTCGCCGCGGGTCGACGTGATCACGGGAATGATCAAGGCGAACGTGCCATCGCGGATTGCCTTCGCCGTCTCCAGCCAGACGGACTCGCGCGTGATCCTCGACCAGAACGGGGCCGAGTCGCTGCTCGGCCAGGGCGACATGCTGTTCTCGCCCGTGGGATCGAGCAAGGTGCAGCGGATCCAGGGCGCCTACATCGACGAGGATCAGATCGCGGAGCTGACCGATGCCTGGCGCCGCCAGGGCGAGCCCGAATTCCACGAGGAGCTGCTCGAGGAGGTCGAGTCTGCGGATTCTGCCGGAGCGGATGAGGGGGAGTTCCGTCCCGACGAGGATCCGCTGCTCGAGGAGGCGATCGCGCTGGTCGCGCAGATGGGCACCGCTTCGACATCGATGCTGCAGCGGCGCCTGCGGCTCGGCTACACGCGCGCCGGGCGGCTGATCGACATGCTCGAGCGGCGCGGGATCATCTCCGGCTACGAGGGTTCCAAGCCGCGGCAGGTGCTGATCAGCGAGGCCGACGTGCCGCGGATCCTCGTCCACCTCGCCGAGGCCGGAGGGAGCGCGAACGCCACCGTGGGTGGCGGCGCCGAGGCCCTGCCGGCAGCTGGCGGCGATGAGCAAATCTAGATCGCGCGGGACCGATCGCGGCCTCACCGGGCGCCGATTCACGTCCGCCCGGGGATGCCTGTGCAACCGGGCGGTTAGCGGCTGATTTTGGCGGGCTCACGGCCGCCTTTCATGCGCGCAGACGTCTAGCCTTCTGGCGGTGGCCGAGATCGGTGCAACACTGCGAGAGGCACGGCTTCGGGCGCGGATCGACATCGGGGAGGTCGAGGCCCGGACCAAGATCCGCGCCAAGTATCTGCGGGCGATCGAGAACGAGGAATGGGACCTGCTTCCCGGTCCGGTCTACGCCAGGAGCTTTCTGAGGACGTACGGGGACTTCCTCGGGCTCGACAGCCGGATGCTCGTGGAAGAGTTCAGACGCCGCTACGAGGGCCCCTCGGATCACGACCTGCGACCGATCAGTTCCCGCTCGCGCGAGCGCTCCGACCGCGGCCCGCTGCTGCCCTCGTGGGCTGTGATCGGCCTGGTCCTGGTCGCGGTCGTGGTCGCGCTGGCGATCATCGGCAGCAACAGCGCCAACAAGCCCGCCTCGACGACCGGCGCCCACGCTCCCCCGCCGCGCCGGGCGCATCGGCGCCATCGGCGTCCGCCGCCCCCCAGGCCAACGACTGTCAAGCTCCAGCTCGTGCCGACGGGAACCGTCTACGTTTGCCTGGTCGATGGCTCCGGGGCGAAGCTGATCAACGAGCAGACGTACACGGCGGGGCAGACGGTTCCGGCGCAGATCGCCGGCAAGCTGCTGCTGACGCTCGGCAACAACGCCGTGCACGTGACGGTCAACGGTCAGCCCGTCCCTGTCGCCCCCTCGTCAACCGCGATTCGTCTCCTGATCGAACCGACCGGAACCCATCCGATCCCGCTCTCGATGCCGCCCACCTGCCCATGACGCCGGCCCGTCGATGACGCCACGGGCGGGCATCCTGATCACCGGGACCGAGGTTCTGACCGGGATCATCAGCGATCGCAACGGCCCCTGGCTGTCCGAGCGCCTGCGCGAGATCGGGGTCGACGCGGCGATGATCCAGATCGTCGGCGACCGCTCGCAGGACCTGCTCGCGACGCTCGAGTTCATGGAGCGAGAGGGGATGGCCCTGATCGTCACCAGTGGCGGTCTGGGGCCGACCGCGGACGATCTGACCACTGAGGTGGTGGGCCGGTTCACCGGCCGCGAGATGGTGCTCGACCCGCGGCTCGAGGACCGGATCGGAGAGATCCTGCGCCCGATGATGAAGCGCTGGCCGGGCCTCGATCAGGACGCGATCAGAGCATCGAATCGCAAGCAGGCGGTGATTCCCCGTGGCGCCACCGTGCTCGACCCGGTGGGCACCGCGCCCGGCCTGGTGGTGGCACCGCAAGGCCGCCGGGGTCCGACCGTGGTCGTGCTGCCCGGGCCCCCGCGGGAACTGCAGCCGATGTGGGAGACGGCCCGAGCGACGGACGCGTTTCGCGAGGCCATCTCTGACGCCACCACCTATGAGCGCGGGATCGTGCGCCTGTTCGGCATCCCGGAGTCCGAAATCGCAAACACGCTGCGGGCGGCGGCGTCCGCAGGCGTGCCGCTGGACGAGCTCGAGGTCACGACCTGTCTGCGCCGCGGCGAGATCGAGGTAGCCACGCGCTACGAGCCGCCCGCCCGGGCGGCGTATGACGCGCTGGTCGAGTTCATCGCCGAGCGCCATGCCGGCACCCTCTTCTCCCGCGATGGCTCGACCGTCGACGAGCAGGTCGCGCAGCTGCTCGACGGCCGCACCGTCGCCGTCGCCGAGTCCTGCACGGGAGGTCTGCTGGCGGCGCGGCTGACCGAGCGAGGCGGCTCCTCGGAGTACTTCGCGGGCGGGATCGTGGCCTACTCGAACGAGGCCAAGGTCGGGCTGGTCGGCGTCGATCCGGCGTTGATCGCGCGGTTCGGAGCGGTATCGCCGGAGGTCGCGCAGGCGCTGGCCGACGGCGCGGTTGACCGCTTGCAAGCCGGCTTCGGCATCGGCGTGACCGGCATCGCGGGCCCCGGCGGCGGCACCCCGGAGAAGCCGGTCGGGCTCGTCTGCTTCTCGGTGAGCGCGCGCGAGGCCGGCCGGATCACGAGAAGTGTGCGGCTCCCCGGCGGCCGTGCCGACATCCGCGAGCGCTCGACGACGGTGGCGATGCACCTGTTGCGGCGATTGCTGCTTGGCGACGCGGACGAGGTCGCCGTCGAGGCGGCTGGCGAGGCGGCTGGCGATGCAGCTGCGGATGCGGCTGGCGAGGCCGCAGTCGAGGCCGCGACGGGCGAAGGCAGCGGACCCGGCCGTTCGTGAGCGAGGAGCGCGTCCGGCTGTTCGTGGCGCTCGAGCTGCCCGACGAGATCCGCCAGGCGCTGCTCGACTGGCGGCGCGAAGCGCTGGCGGATCTCCGAGGGCTGCGCCCGGTCGCACCGGATGCGCTGCACGTCACGCTGTGCTTCCTCGGCTGGCGCCTCGGTTCCGAGGTCGAGTCGATCGCCGCGGGCTGCGAGCGAGCGGCCGCGCAGCCACGTCCGCGGCTCGCGCTGAGCGCCGCCGTCTGGCTGCCGACGCGGCGGCCTCGGGTGCTTGCGGTCGAGGTCGAGGACGCGCATGGCACGCTGGCCGAGGTGCAGGCGCAGCTCTCGCGCGAGCTGCAGTCCGGCGGCTGGTATGTCCCCGAGCCGCGGCCGTTTTTGGCCCACGTCACGGTCGGGCGGGTGGTGCGGGGGGCCCGGCTTTCATCAGTCGAGCTTCCGCCGCCGCCTGATCCGAGCTTCGACGGGTCGACGGTGACGCTGTTCCGTTCGCGGCTCGGCGCCGGCGGCGCGCGCTACGAGCCGCAGAGGAGGATCTCGCTCGGATCCGCCGGCGTCCCGCTCGACCCGCTTTCGGTGGTGAGGCGCTTTCATGCGGCGCAGGCCAGGGCCTACGCGTCCGGCGAACTCGACGGGGTGCGTGAGCTGCTGGACGACGACGTCGTCTGGCACGTCCCCGGGCACAGCGCGATCGCCGGCGAGCACCGGGGCGTGGAAGCGGTGCTCGACTACCTCCAGCGCCGCGCGGCGATGACCGACGCCACCTTTCGCGTGACCGTCCACGCCATGTCGATGATCGGCGAGGAGGTCGTGCAGCTCGCCGGCGGCAGGGCCCAGCGCGGTGGGCAGACGGTGACGTGGGAGACCATCGGGATCTTCGGAGTCCGGGCGGGACGGATCGCGGAATGCCGGCTCGTGCCATTCGATCAGTACGCGTTCGACGCGATCTGGTCGTGAGGAGCGGCCCGGACGAGGCGCCGAAAGGCGCAGATCAGGCTGCGCGAGCATGGTCGGCGGTCCGCCGCCAGGAAAGCAGCGGCTAGGTAGGCGGGTGGACGCTAAAACCTGCTCGATCTCCCAAACCGGGGACTTGGGCGGGCGAATGGGTGATCGAGCATGATCTTCGTGCGCGATCGCCCATTTCGGTGGGACCGGTGCCTCGATTTGGGCGTCGGAGCAGGTTCGCCGAAGCGCCAGCCCCGCCGTTCACGATTGTCACCAACTTGTTCGCTGCGCGTGATGAACGAGTCTTGTTTCGTGGCAGGCACCCGATCTACCGTCGGTTCCGTCCGCCACCCGTCCTACCGTGGTGGGTTCAACGCGCACGAGAGAAGGAGCCGAACCCAAGATGAGCGAGCAAGAGAAGGCCGAGGCGAAGTCTGGCGCGCGCTCCGGCGCCTCGCCGGACGCGAAGTCCGATGCCAAGCGTCAAGCCGCACTTCACGGAGCCCTCACGCAGATCGAGCGGCAGTTCGGCAAGGGCGCGGTCATGCGGATGGGCGATCCCGGCGCTCGCGTCGCCGTCGACGCGATTCCCACCGGCGCGCTCGCGCTGGACATCGCGCTGGGGATCGGTGGCGTCCCGCGCGGGCGGATCATCGAAATCTTCGGTCCCGAGTCCTCGGGGAAGACGACGCTCGTCTATCACGTCATTGCCGAGGCGCAGAAGCTCGGCGGCGTGTGCGCGTTCATCGATGCCGAGCACGCGATGGACCCGCTCTACGCTCGCCAGATCGGAGTCGACATCGACGAGTTGCTCGTCTCCCAGCCGGACTACGGCGAGCAGGCGCTCGAAATCGTCGACATGCTGATCCGCTCCGGCGCAGTCGACGTGATCGCGGTGGACTCGGTCGCCGCGCTGACGCCCCGGGCCGAGCTCGAGGGCCAGATGGGTGACCAGTCGGTCGGCGCCCAGGCTCGGATGATGTCCCAGGCGATGCGCAAGCTCGCCGCCAACCTCAATCGCACGCAGACGCTGTGCGTGTTCACCAATCAGATCCGCGAGAAGGTCGGCGTAATGTTTGGCTCTCCGGAGACCCAGCCGGGTGGGCGCGCGCTGAAGTTCTATTCCTCGCAGCGCCTGGACATCCGCCGGATCGAGACGCTCAAGGACGGAGCGGAGGCGGTCGGCAACCGCGTCAAGGTCAAGGTCGTCAAGAACAAGGTCGCGGCCCCCTTCAAGCAGGCCGAGTTCGATATCGAGTTCGGCAAGGGGATCTCCACCTCCGGCTGCCTGCTCGACTACGGGATCGAGCACAAGATCGTCACCAAGTCAGGCTCGTTCTTCTCCTATGGGGAGGAGCGGCTCGGACAGGGGCGGGGCAACGCCAAGGCGTTCCTCGACGAGCATCAGGACGTGGCCAGGGAGATCGAGGGCAAGATCTATGCGGCGCTGGGCCTCGGCCGGGATCTGGTGAAGCCGATCGAGTCGCGTGAGCGCCAACCGGACGCAGAGAACGGCTCGGGAAGCGATTGGTCGGCGATGGAGGCGGTGGAAGCAGTCGGAGGTCGGACGCCGTCTTCGGGCCGATTCCCGGGACCAGCCCGCGCGGCCTAAAGGGCCTACGGGTTGCGGCTTGAGGCGCCCGATGAGCGTCGAGGATGCTTCGAACCCTCATCGCGCCGACGAGCAGCGCCTGCAGCAGACGCTCGCACTTGCATACCGCTACCTGAATCGGTGCGACCGAACGGTCCTCGAGATGCGGCGCCACCTGGAGGGTCGCGGCTGCCGGGCCGAGGAGGTCGAGGGCGCGATCGAGCTGCTGGCGGAGCAGGGCCATCTCGACGACGTGCGCTTTGCCCGCCTATTTGTCGAGGACAAGCGCGAGCTCGAGCAATGGGGGTCTGAACGGATCAAGGGAACGCTGGAGCGGCGAGGCATCGACCGAGAGCTGATCGAGCAGGCGCTCGCCAACGGCCCATCCGGCGGCGGCGAAATCGCCCGCGCGCTGGCGCTGTTGAAGCGGCGTTTCCCAGCGCCACCGGGGGATCGCCGCGAACGCGAACGGGCGCTCGGTGTGCTACTGCGAAAGGGCTATGAGAGCGAGGTGGCACTCGACGCGCTTGTTGCATACGCGGATTGCGCGGACTCGCCGGCGGTACTACGATGCCAGTAGCGAACGAACGGCCTGCGGGCCGCAAAACACCAGCAAATCTTGTAGAACTTGGATTCCCGGACTCAGCGTTGACGGCGATTACGAATGGGCTCTCCCGGTCATGTCGACCCGCGATGCGCCCACCCAGAAAACCGAAAGAAAGTGCCAGCTAGCCGCCGCCTGAAGGGCGACTCGGTCGCCTGATCCGGCATCCGTTCGTGCGATTCGCACGGGCCGGTCGGTCGCTCCAAAACCGAAGCAGTGAGCGTGGGTCCCGGGATGTCCGGGGCCGCACAGGAGAGGAACGACCATGGACATCATCGGTGCCGCAGCGCTGATCGCGGTGGGTCTCGTGCTCGCCGCTGGGGTGTATGCGGTCGTAAACGGTCGTGGGGGGCATTCCACCGGAGCGAGCGTCGTAGAGCCGGAGGCTGCCCCGACCGTTGCCCCGACCGTTGCCCAGACGACAACGCGCGACGCGGAGCTCCCGGAGCGCACCGCGGCGCTGGCTCGGCGCGAGGATCACCTCGCTCGCCGTGAGGCCGAGCTCGAGCAGGAGCGCGAGACGCTCGCCGCAATGCGCCATGAGCTCGAACGGACGCTCGAGCAGATCTCGGGTCTGTCCGCCGGGCGCGCGAAGCAGCTGCTGCTGAAGGAGGTCGAGGACCAGGCCAAGCACGACGCGGCGCGGCGCATCCGGCAGATCGAGGAGGAGACAAAGCGCGAGGCGGACCGACGCGTGCGGAACATCCTCTCGGTCTGCATGCAGCGCCTCGCCGCCGGCCACGCGGCCGAGACGACGGTGTCTGTCGTCCAGCTCGCCGCCGACGACATGAAGGGTCGCATCATCGGTCGTGAGGGTCGCAACATTCGCGCCCTCGAGAACCTCACCGGCGTGGACTTCATCATCGACGACACGCCGGGGGCGGTGGTGCTCTCCGGCTTTGATGGCGTTCGCCGCGAGATCGCGCGGCTGACCCTGGAGAAGCTGCTCCAGGACGGCCGGATCCATCCCGCGCGGATCGAGGAGATGTATTACCAGGCCAAGTCCGAGCTCGAGAGCCACATCGTCGAACTCGGCGAGGAGGGTGTGTTCGAGGCCGGCGTTCAGGGTCTCGACCCGGAGCTGATCAGGCTTCTGGGACGGCTCAAGTTCCGCACCAGCTACGGCCAGAACGTGCTCGCGCACTCGATCGAGGTCTCCCGGCTGGCGGCGATGATGGCGGAGGAGCTCGGGGCCGGCCCGAAGACCGCCCGCCGGGCTGCGCTGCTCCACGACATCGGGAAGGCGGTCACGCACGAGATCGAGGGACCGCACGCGCTCGTCGGCGGCGAGCTTGCCCGCAAGTACGGCGAGCCCGAGGCGGTCGCCCACGCAATGGAGGCTCACCACAACGAGGTCGAACCGCAGACCATCGAGGCGGTGATCGTCCAAGCTGCCGATGCCCTCTCGGGCGCGCGGCCCGGCGCGCGCGGCGAGTCGCTGGAGCAATACGTCAAGCGGCTGCGTGACCTCGAGCAGATCGCGACTCGCCACAAGGGGGTCGACAAGGTCTACGCGATGCAGGCGGGCCGCGAGATCCGCGTGATGGTTGCGCCGGGTGACATCGACGACGACTCCGCGACGCTGCTGTCCTACGAGATCGCCCGTGAAATCGAGAAGGAGCTCGAGTATCCGGGCCAGATCAAGGTCACGGTGATCCGCGAGTCGCGGGCGGTCGAGTACGCACGGTAATTGACTCGCAGCTCAGCGGTGATGGTGCAACAGCGCGCCATGCGCGGTCCAGATCCCGAACTGGGGGATCAGCACGATCGCCAGCACTGCTCCCGCCACCAGCGCGCCGGCGATCGAGATCAGGCGACCCGCAGCACCTGCCGAGCCGCCCGGCCCGGTCTGCGGGGTGCTACGGAGCGAGCGTCCCAGAGCCGGGAGGTGGCCGAGGATGTGCAGGCCGACGAACACGGCCCAGACGATGAAGCTCACCTTATGGATCAACAGCAGCTGGCCACGATGGCTCGGCCCTTCGAACAGCAGCACGATCCCGGAGACGAACACCACGACCGTCGTCAGGACCACCACCGGAGCGATCAGTCGCAGCCCGATCTCCGGCGGCCCCTTCGCGCGGTAGATGGAATCACCGATGTAGTAGCGCACGAATCGGTAGCCGGTTGAGGCCATCTTCAACGCCACCGGTCCGAGCAACAACAACCCCACGAACAGGTGGATGGAGATCAACTGGCCGATGCGCAGGATCGTCACGCCGATCACCGCGAACAGCAAGATCAGCAGGAGGCCATTGGCACTCGTGAGCTGCTCGTTGGCACCCGTGCCACCCGCCGTCAAGGCTGCCAGGCGGCGTCGACCGGCGGCCAGCCATCCGCGCCGAGGAGAGCTCTCTCGGGCGCTCGTGCGCCGCTGCGTGGTGTCCATCGCCGGAACTATTTCGCCGGGGTCTGAACTGCCGTTCAGCGCACCATGAGAAAGCTCTTCAGCGAGATGTGGCCGCAATCCCACGACATATCATCGCGGGCCATGCGGTCCCCGGGGCCATGCCTGCCGTGATCCTAGTCATCGAGGACGAGCCGGGAATCGTCGACTTTCTCGATCGAGGCCTGACGGCTCACGGATTCGACGTGTCAACTGCGCTGGACGGCGCCAGCGGCACCGAGAAGGCGCTCGGCGAACGAGTCGACCTGGTCGTGCTCGACATGATGCTTCCCGGCCGCAGCGGACTCGACGTCCTGGGCGAGCTGAGAATGGCCCGGCCGGCCTTGCCAGTGATTGCGCTCACTGCACGCGGAGAGGTCGAGGACCGCGTCGCGGGGCTCGACGCCGGAGCGGTGGACTATCTGACCAAGCCGTTCTCCCTGAGCGAACTGGTGGCACGGATCAGGGCACAGCTGCGCGTCGCGGCGCAGGTGCCCACCACGAGCCTGCGTGACGGTGCCATCGAGGTCAACCTTCTGTCTCGGGAGGTTCGCCGCGACCGGCAGCTGGTCCGGCTCTCGACAACCGAGTTCGAATTGCTCGTATACCTGCTTCAGAATCGTGACCAGGTGCTCTCACGCGAGCAGATCCTGCGCGCGGTTTGGGGCTACGAGTACGACCCCGGGACGAACGTGGTCGACGTCTATATCGGATACCTCCGTCGCAAGCTGAGGGATGCCCAGGGCAACGCGCCGATCACCACGATCCGGTCGGTGGGCTACCGCTTCGGTGCGGACGATTAGGTCGCGGTTCCCGACCAGCCTGCGCTGGCGGCTGACAGCATGGGTGGCGGGGGTGATGATCGTCTCGGCGGCCGTGGTGTTCGCGGTCACCTACACGCGCACCGGAAGCGAGATTCGAACCCAGATCGACCGGGATCTGCGTGGTGACACCACGCAGCTATCGGAATTCCTGCGGCCGCTCGGCGGCGCCAACCCAGCCCTCGTCTCCTCCGCGGCTGGCCGCTATCTGCGCGACCAGCCCTACAAGGCAACCTCGACGCTGCTGTTCGTCCTCGTCCCCGGCGCCGGCACCGTCACCAACCATCCCGAGGTGTTTGGCGGCGGCGCTCCGGATGAGGGCGAGACGGCGGCCGAGCAGGCGCACGAGAATGCCATGGGCACGCGCCTCCAGATTCCCCGCCTCGGCTACTCAACGCAACCGGTTCCGGACGTCGGTCAGATGCGGATGCTCGAGCGCCCCGTGGGCGTCGGCAGCCTGGACGTTATCGTCGGTGCCGGTGAGCCGCTGCAGTCGGTGAACCGGGCACAGCGCGGGATCGCCAACGCGTTCGTGCTGGCCGGAGCCTTGACCCTCGCGATCGCCCTGCTGGCCTCCTACCTGGCCGGTGTGCGGGTGACCGCGCCGCTTCGCCGGATGGCCGCGGTCGCCGCCCGGGTCGACGCGGGTGACCTCGAACCGCGGATGGCAGCTTCGCCCAGCCAAGGTCGCGAGGTCCGGGTGCTGGCAGAAGCCTTCAATCACATGCTCGACCGGCTGGCTGAGGCATTCGCGGGACAGCGTGAGTTCGTCGCGGATGCCTCGCACGAGCTGCGCACGCCGCTGACCGTGATCCGTGGACAGCTCGAAGTCCTCGCGGCCCAGGAGAATCCAGGGGATGCGGAGGTTCGCCGGGTCGAGCGGCTCGTGCAAGCGGAGATCACCCGGATCAGCAGGCTCGTGGACGACCTGCTCGTGCTCGCGCAATCCGAGCAGACCGACTTCCTGCGCACCGAGCAGATCCCGCTGCATTCGTTCGTCATCGAGCTGTGGGGCGGGGTCAGCCTGATCGACGACCGCCGCTTCGAGCTCGGCCCGGTCCCCGAGGGGACGCTCGAGGCGGACCCAGACCGTCTCGCGCAAGCGATCCGAAACCTCGCACGCAATGCAATCGATCACACTGCCGCCGGTTCGGGCTTGGTTCGGCTCGAGGTCCAGCGGGTGGCGCCCGACGCGTTGCGATTCGCCGTGATCGACGACGGCCCGGGCATCCCGGCCGCTGGGCGCGAGCGCATCTTCGAACGGTTTCACCGAGTCGATCCAGCCCGAACCCGCGCGGCGGGCGGAGCCGGTCTGGGCCTCGCGATCGTGCTCGCGATCGCCGAGGCGCATGGCGGCGAGGTGCTCGCCGGCGACGCGCCGCACGGCCACGGAGCCGTCGTGGAGCTGACTCTGCCCCGGTTCACGCCGAGCTGAGTCTCGTGCGGCGGGTTGGCCCCCGCTCACGCCGCTACTCTTCGAGCACCGGTGAAGCGCTACCACGTGACCACCTTCGGGTGCCAGATGAACGAGCACGATTCCGAGCGGATGAAGGGAATGCTCGAGTCACTCGGATATGCGCAGGCCGGTGCGCGGGCGGATGCGGACCTGATCCTGTTCAACACGTGCTCGATCCGTGAGAACGCCGACAACCGCTTCATCGCGCACCTGGGCGAGGCCAAGCGGCTCAAGTCCGAGCGACCCGACCGGATCGTCGGCGTCGGCGGCTGCTGGGCCCAGTCGGTCAAGGAGGAGGTATTCGCCCGCTTTCCCTTCGTCGACGTCGCCTTCGGACCGGGCCAGGTCCACAAGCTCGCGGAGTTCCTGACCACCGACTCGCTCACGGCGCAGGGCTTCTTCGAGTTCGAAGGGTTCACCGGGCATCTGCCGGCGAAGCGGGAACGGGCGTTCCAGGCGTGGCTCCAGATCAGCGTCGGCTGCAACTGCGTCTGCTCCTACTGCATCGTCCCTTCGACCCGCGGTCGCGAGGTGAGCCGCTCCCCAGCCGAGTTGATGGCCGAGGTGGAGAGGCTCGCCGATGACGGCGTGGTCGAGGTCACGCTGCTGGGGCAGAACGTCAATTCCTACGGACGCGATCTCGCTCGCGAAGATCGCTGCGCGTTCGCCGAGCTGCTGGCGCGGATCGACGCGGTCGACGGCATCGAGCGCATCCGCTACACCAGCCCCCATCCCAAGGACATGCGCGAGGACGTGATCCGCGCCCATGCCGAGTTGCGAGCGCTCTGTGAGCACATCCACCTGCCACTCCAGTCCGGCTCGAGCACCGTGCTGAAGCGGATGCGCAGGACGTACACCCGGGAGCGGTACCTCGACCGGGTCGCGATGATCCGCGAGCACGTGCCCGACTGCTCGCTGACCACGGACATCATCGTCGGGTTCCCCGGCGAGACCGAGTCCGACTTCCAGCTCACGCTCGAGCTCGCCGAGGAGGTGGGATACGACGGTGCCTTCACGTTCCTCTATTCACCGCGTCGCGGAACCGAGGCGGCGACGCTACCCGACCAGGTCCCGCACGAGCTGAAGGTCGAGCGGCTCGAGCGGCTGGTCGAGGTGATCCAGCGCCGCGCGAGCCAGCGCGCGCAGCGATTCGTCGGGCGCACGCTGGAGGTTCTCGTCGAGGGACCCTCGCGGACTGACGCGACGCGCCTGCGCGGGCGCTCGCGCCACAACAAGGTGGTGAACTTCAGCGGCGCCGCTGCTGCGGGCGAGCTGGTCGAAGTGGAGGTCACGAGCGCCACCAGCCAGACACTGTCTGGACTGCAGTCGCTCGTGCCGCGCGCCGCCGTCTGACTATCCGGTATCGGCCCGAAAAGTTGGTCGCGTGCCCGGAGTCGGCCTCGGTCCGTCCGGTCCGTGTGCGAACATGCGTTCGTGCGCTGGGGCAACCTGAGCATCGATGCCGAAGAACGAGCCCGCCTGCCCGGCTATCGCGACGAGGCCGTGGTGCGCCATTTCGACGCGCCCGAGGCGATCGCAACCCGGTTCTACGAGGTGCGAGCCAAGTCGATCCTGAACCGCGTACCCGAGGCCTCGCAGGTTCCCTTCCGCTGGACTATCAACCCGTACCGAGGGTGTTCGCACGCATGTCGCTATTGCCTGGAGGGACATACGCCTGTTCTTACGGGTGATGGGAGGCACAAGCCCATCTCCGAACTGGAGGTTGGGGATGAGATCTACGGGACGGTTCGCGAGGGTCGCCATCGCCGGTTCGCCAAGACCGAGGTCCTGGACAAGTGGACCACGGTGAAGCTCGCCTATCGCGTCGTCCTGCGCGACGGGACCGAGGTCATCGCGAGCGCCGACCATCGCTTCTTGACCAACCGAGGCTGGAGGCACGTCCGCCCAGATGGGACGGGAACGCCTCAGCGGCCGCATCTCACACAGCACGATCACCTGATCGGAACGGGACGGTTCGCGCCCCAACCGGTGGCGAATCACGACTACCGGCAGGGGTATCTCTGCGGCGTCGTGCGTGGCGACGCGCACGTCGGCGCCTGCGCCCACGATCGTCCCGGACGCACCAGCGGGGATGTGTACCGGTTCCGGCTCGCGCTCGCCGATCTCGAGCCGCTGCATCGTGCCCGGGAGTACCTCGAGACGACGGGGGTTTCAACGAGCGAGCGGCTGTTCCAGCGTGCGGCGGCCACGCACCGGCAGATGGTGGCCACCGGGACGAGTAGCCGAGCGCTCGTCGATCGCGTGACGAGCGTGATTGAGTGGCCGCTCCTGCCCAGCCTCGATTGGTGCCGCGGCTTCCTCGCCGGGATCTTCGACGCCGAGGGGAGTAGGAGCGCCTTTGCGCCGCGCATTTGCAACACCGATCAGCAGATCTTGGCCTGGGTCGAAGCTTGCGCTCGCAGACTCGGATTCGATGTCTGCTTCGACCGGACATCCAACCAGAACGGCCTGGCGTCCGTCCGTCTCCGGGGGGGTCTGGCCGAGCACCTGCGGTTCTTTCACTCAACCGATCCCGCGATCTCCCGCAAGCGGTCGATCGAGGGCGAGATGGTGAAGACGTCAGCCGACCTGCGGATTGACGAGATCGAGCCTCTTGGAGCCGAGATCCCGCTCTACGACATCACCACTGCAACCGGCGATTTCATCGCCAACGGCGTGGTCAGTCATAACTGCTTCGCGCGTCCCACGCACAAGTACCTCGATTTCAACGCCGGCCGCGATTTCGAGCGCGAGATCGTCGTCAAGGTCAACGCGCCGGAGCTGCTGCGCGTAGAGCTGGCGCGGCCGTCGTGGGGCCGCGAGCACGTTGCGCTCGGCACCAACACGGACCCATACCAATGGGTCGAAGGCCGCTACGAGCTGATGCCCGGGATCTGGGAGGCGATGCGTGACGCGGCCAATCCATGCTCGGTCCTGACCAAGTCGCCGCTGTTGCTGCGGGACCTGGCGATGATGAAGGAGATCGCCGAGCGGACGGAGTTCAGCGCCGCACTCTCGGTCCCGACCCTCGACGAGCAAGCGTGGCGTGCGACCGAGCCGCACACGCCCAACCCTCGCGCACGGCTCGAGGCGGTGGCGGAGCTGACGCGGGCCGGCATCCGCACCGGCGTCCTGGTCGCCCCGCTGATGCCCGGAATCAATGACGCGCCCGAGCAGGTGGCCAAGATCCTCGAACTGGCCTCCGCGGCCGGCGCCGCGTACGTGTCCGGAATCGCCCTGCACCTGCGCGGCGATGTGAAAGGGTTGTTCCTAGACTGGTTGAAGTCTGAGCGTCCAGATCTGGTGTCCCGTTACCAGCAGCTCTACCGCCGCGGTGCGTATGCGCCCCCCGAGGAGCGCCGCCGGTTGGCGGCCCTCGTGAAAGGGCCAGATCTATCGCCGGGCCAGCGGATGCGAGCGCGATTCGAGGAGCCAGCCGAGCCTCGGCGACCGACCGAGCCGGTCGTGCAGGAGCGACTGTTCTGAAATCCACGTGAAACCGAGGCTCGTCGATGGTGGTAGGTAACTTGACCTCCAAACGGGCAGATAGCGAGCAATGATTAGAAGTCGCCTCAAAAACACCAAGGACCTGCACCTCGAGCGGATGTTCGAGACCCGCAGCGAGGCCTGGGAGCAGGTTGGCTTGACCGTCAACGTCAGCCGGCGTGCGGTGCACCGCGCTCGGCGGGAGATCGTCGTGGTGCTGCCGCTGCTGATCGGCGTGCTCGTGCTCTACCACTACCGAGTCGACCTGCTCGGAAAGCACACCGAGCGCAGATGGGACGCCCCGATCCAGTGGGCGACGGTTATCGCGCTGCTCACGCTCGGCTGGGCGTTCGCCCGGGACATCGGTCGCGCTGCCGGACCGACGTTCTTCCGACGCATGGACCCCGCAACGGCCGGAACCGTCGGCTTCCTGATCCGGCTCGCGACGATGGGCATCACGCTGATCATCGCGCTCAGCGTCGCGGGCGTGAACACAGGATCTCTGATCGCCGGCAGCGCCTTCACGGCTGTGGTGCTCGGACTCGCGGCACAGCAGACGCTCGGCAACCTGATCGCCGGCGTCGTACTCCTGACCGCCCGCCCGTTCCGCGTCGGAGAGCGGATTCGCCTGCAGGCCGGCGCCCTCGGCGGTCAGCTCGAGGGCGTGGTTAGCTCGCTGGGCCTGCTCTACACGACGATCGCCCGCGGCGAGGATCGCATCATGGTTCCCAACAACGGCGTTCTGTCCGCGGTGATCGTCCCGCTGCGAGAACCCGAGTCGGTCGACGTCAAGGTGAGGCTCAGTTCCGGGGTCCGTCCGAGCCAGGTACAGGCGCTGCTCGATGATCAGATCTCCACGCCGATCCGATCCCCGGCGTCGGTACTGCTCGAGGAACTCGATGGCGACGACGTCATCGTGCGCGTCCAGGCGACACCCGAGCGGGCGAACGAGGGGGCTCGTCTGGCCGACGAGATGATCGCGGCGCTCGCGGACGTCACCGGCGAGCATGGTCACACGAACAGTGATCAGGAAACGGTCGCCAGCGAGCGCAAGGCCGCCCGGGAGTCCGAGCCGGCGGGCGCCGATGGGCGCGTGAGCACCCGTGAGCCCGAGCCGGCGGCCGCCGATGGGCCCGCGAGCACCCGTGAGCCGGAGCCCGTGTCAGCCCGCCCCTGGCGGGCCCGCAGCTGATTATGGCCCGCCTCCTGGCGGCCCGCAGCTGATCCCTGCCCGCCTCCGGGCGCCTCGATCGCTCAGCGGTTCTCGCGCTGACTGTTGGCGAACTCACCGGCGATTCGCTCGCTCCCCATCATCCGGCTCGCGGTCGCGGCCAGCTGCGGCGCGACCGACGCGAAAGCGGTTCCGAGGCGGAGCTGTGGCGGAGCGACTTCGAGCTCGGCCCGGTTGTGCTCGATCGCGCGGATCACCCCGCGGGCCACGGCTTCGGGCGAACGGGTGCCGACCCAGCGCGGAAGCTGCACGCCGGCGTCGGCGAACATTCCCGCGTCACGGATGAAGCCGGGCAGCACGACGGACACGCCCACGCCGTGGCGCCGCAGATCGGCGCGGAGCCCGAGCGCGAAGCCGCGGAGGCCGAACTTTGTCGCGGAGTAGATCGAGGACGCCGGCGATGCTGCCTTTCCCGACAGCGAGGAGATGAAGACCAGGTGGCCCCGCCGCCGGCGGATCATTCCGGGGGCGAGCGCACGCGCCAACGCGATCGGCGCACGTAGGTTCACCTCGAGCATCCGATCGATCTCCTGCTGCCCCAGCTCGCTCAGCAGTCCCGTCGCCGGTAGAGCGGCATTGGCGACCAGCACGTCGACCCCGGTCGCTTCGGTGGCCAGGCGCCCGACCTCGTGGCGATCTGACAGATCGCACGAGATCGCGCGTGCGTCGAGTTCGCGCGCCAACCGCTCCAGCGCTTCGGCGCGGCGCCCGGTCAACGTCAGGGTCGCGCCGCGAGCGGAGAACGCTCTCGCGATCGCAGCGCCGATCCCTCCCGTCGCGCCGGTCACCAGAACGCTGCCGTGGACGATGCTCACTCGGTTATTTCGGAAACACAGCCAGCGTGGCCGTGAAGCCGTGCAGGAAGCTGCGCGGGCCGACCGGGCCGATCTCCCCGGCGGCGAAGAAGCCCGCCGCGGGAGCTCCGCGCAGCTCACGCTGGACCATCGCCGCGTCGTGATCGCCGGGCCCGAACATCGCGCTGCCGCGTCCGTTGCACGAGAACACCAGCGCCCCCGCGGGAGCCTCGCTCTGCATCGCCTCAACCTGCGCGCGCAGGGCTTGGCGCAGGTCCTCGTCGGCGGAGCGGGCATCGCGCGCGTGCAGCCGGATGACCTGGCCCTCCCGAACCGCCGCGCCAACGACGAGCCGGCCGGACTCCGGATCTGCCTCGAGTAAGCCACGAACCAGAAAGTCACCCTGTTCGTACTCGGGCTTGCCGCTGTCGATCACGATTCCGATCAGCAGCCCTCCGGCGATCAGCGCCCGGTCGTACGGTGTCAGCTCGGCGATGATCCGCTCGACCGTCTCGAGCGCAGGCTGACTGGCGAGCTCGTGGATCACGTTTCCCTCCGCGGCGGTGATCGTCACTTCGCGACCAAGCGGAGCGGCTCCCTGCGACACGCACGGCAGAACCTCGATGCCCTCGAAGCGCACCCCGACAGCGCCTTCCTCATGGACCTCGTCATCCATGAACAGCGCGCCTGCGCCCTCATGCGTCCGAGCGCTCGAGAGACCTCCCAGCACCGGGGTGGCGGGCGCGAGTGCGGCGAGCTCCCCGAGCACGCCCTCGGTCGGGAAGGTGTAGGGATCGGGGAGCATGATCGCGGCACTCGCGCCGTCGAGCTCGGGTAGTCCATCGATCACACCATGCTCTGCCAGGGTCGCGTGAAACGGGGTCACCGCGCCGGCACCGTCGAACGAGGCCGCCCATACCGCCACGGCCGTGCCCGACTCCAGCTCGCGATCCTCGGCCAGCACGCCCCCGGCGCCGCAGCCGATCAGGGCTCCCGGCTCGATCATCGACTTCACGCCCTCGAGCGTCGCCTCCGGGGCCGCCAGGTGAGCGCCACTGGCGAACACCACTGCCAGATCGGGACCGGGGTCTCCGAGCGCCGAAGCGGCCCCGGCCGCCGCTGCCCTGCCCGCCTCGAGCGGATCGTGCTCGGTCGAGACCGAGGCGCCAACGCGCGAGCTCACGAACGTCCTCCTGCAGTCATCGCTGCACGATACTGCGCGGGGTGTCCCGGCCGGAGGTCATTGCGCTGTTCGGGCCGACCGGCGTGGGCAAGACGGCGGTGGCAATCTCGCTCGCGCGCCGGCTTCGTGCACACGGCGAGGATCCGGTTGCGGTTTCCGCCGATGCGCTGCAGGTCTACGCGGGGCTGGAGATCCTCACCGGAACCGCCGGCCCGGCGCAGCGGGCGCAGCTCGAGCATCGGCTGCTGAGCTTTCTCCCGATCGATGCCAGGTTCAGCGCCGGACAGTACGCGGAACTGGCCCACGCCGAGATCGATGAGCTCCTGGCCGCGGGCCGCCGCCCGATCGTGGTCGGTGGCACCGGGTTATATCTGCGGGCGGCGCTGACGAATCTGAGCCTCCGGCCGGCGCCGCCCGAAGGCGTACGCGAGCGGTGGCTGGCCGAGCTCGAGCGTCTCGGGCCGCACGCCCTGCACGCGACCCTCGCGCACCAGGCTCCGTGGGCTGCCATGGAGATCGATCCGGGCGACCGTCAGCGGGTCGTGCGGGCGCTGGAGTTGCTGGACGCGGGCGAGCTCGAGCCGCCCGAGGGAGAGTCGGAGCTGTGGGCCGATGTGGTTCGTGTGCCGACGCTGTTGATCGGGCTGGTGCTGGAGCGCGAGCAGCTCTACGCCAGGATCGAGGAGCGCGTGGAGGAGATGATCGCGGCCGGTGCCGCCGGGGAGGTGCGGCGCGCGAACGCCGCCGGCGCGTCGATCACCGCGCGCAAGGCGCTTGGATTCGAAGAGCTGCTGACCGGCGACGTCGACGCGATGAAACGGCGCACCCGCAATTACGCCCGCCGGCAGCTGACATGGATGCGCAAGCTCGGCGGCGCGAAGGTGATCGACGTCACCGCGCGCTCGGCAGATCAGGTGGCGGCGGAGATCGAGCGACTGTGGCTCACGGAAGCGGCGTGAACGGGTACATCAGCACCGCCGCCATGACCACCGTGAAAGCCCATCCCGCGATCACCTTGCGGCCAACCCCACTGCGTGCGATCAGCTCGGCGGCCGCCATGTACACCCCGGGCATCACGATCACCATGTAGTACAGGTAGCTGGTGCGACTCCAGAACAGGCTCAACAGCTCGAACGGGAGGAACGTGCCGAGAAACCAGGCCAGCGCCACGACTGCCACTCCGCTGGGCCGGGGCGCCAGCCGCCACAGGTGCGCCGGCCGCAGCAGGTGCGCCAGCCGCAGCAGCCGGGGCGGCCAACGCCGCCGCGGACGCGCCCGCCCCAGCCGGAGCAGTCCCAGCCCCGCCAGCAGCAATGACGGCAGCCCGACCAGCATGATCGGGGGACTGATCATGCCCAGAAAGTGAGCTGCGGGGTGGATCCCCGACAGGCCCGGCGTTGGCCTGGCGGGATTGATGTTGAGGTAAACGATCGGCTTGTAATCGCCGAGCCACTGCCAGGGGTAGGAGGCAATCCCATGGGGGCCGCCGGGACTGGCCTGCGTGCTCGCGTAGGAAACCATGTGAGACAAATGCGCGAGCGGCCCGCCGGTGATCCGCTTGCCGGCCCCCGGATCGTAGGCAGGCGCAATCCGATCGAGCACTGCCAGCAGTCCCACGAAGACCCCGGCGGCGATCACCGCGCAACCGCCCAGCGAGCGCCAATCGGCCTCGCCCTCGCGGCCTTCAGTACGGGATCGGAGCAGCTCGAGGACCGCCAGTGCGATCAGCACGTAGGGCGCCACCAGCTTCATGCAAGTCCCGACGCCGATCACGGCACCGGCGGCGAGCGGCCGCCCCCGCAGGTAAAACGTGGCCCCCCAGATCATCAGCGCCGCCGCGAAGATGTCGAGCGTGCCGATCCGACCGTGGACGATGAACAGGTTGTCGCACGCCATCAAAGCGCTCGACCCGAGCGCCAGCCACCGGCCGCCTCCGGCGGCCCGGACGAGGGCGTACAGGCCCAGCAGCGTGAGCGATCCGAACAGGACGGCGCCGATCCTCCACGCGAACGGTCCGTCGCCAAACAGCTCGATCGATCCGGCGATGATCAGCTTCGCAAGCTGCGGGTGCTCGGCATTGGGATCCGTGCCCAGCGGGGCGCGGGCGTAGGGAGCTCCGGCGGGGGGATGAATGCCGGCGATCACGCGCGCGGCGTTGACGTAATACTGCTCGTCGAAGATCAGGACGTGGTCTGCGGCCGAGCGGCAAGGCTTTCGGCACGGCTCACTCAAGAAGGCGACCCGCGCCCCCAACGAGAGCACGGTCAACATCGCCAGGAGCACCAGGGGATCTCGCAGCCGAGCAGCCATCGCCCGGCGACGGTACTAGCGGTGGGACCGGACCTACGGCGAGCACCACATAGACTGCGCCCGCGTGGAGTTCGAGAAGTGGCACGCGCTCGGCAACGACTACCTGATCGTCGAAGCGGCAGCGCTCCCCTTCGAGCTGACACCGGCCCGTGTGCGCGCCATCTGCGCGCCGCATACGGGCGTGTTCGCGGACGGGATCCTGCTCCTATCAGAGCCCGACGAGCCGGGTTACGTGGCCCGGCTGCGGATCTTCAACCCCGACGGATCCGAGGCGGAGCTTTCGGGCAACGGCACCCGGGAGGCGGTGCTCTACCTGCGCCGGCGGGGCTGGACCAACGCCGATACGTTCTCGATCCTGACTGGCGCCGGCGAGATTCGCCCGACGATCACCTCCGAGACGACGTGCACCGTCGACATGGGCCGGGCACGGGTGCGGAGCGCCGATTACCCCGCCGGGACCGACGACGGCCGTGGCGAGCTCGCGGCCGCGGGCCGGCGGTGGCGCTTTCAGCACGTGCAGGTGGGCAATCCGCAGTGCGCGATCCTCGTCGATGACGAGCGGGAACTCGCCGGCCTCGAGCTCCCGGCGATCGGCCCGGAGATCGTCCGCAATCCGCTGTTCCCGAACCGCACCAACGTCTCCTGGTTCGCCGTGCTCGGCCCGGGTCGGCTGCGAGCGCGGATCTTCGAGCGCGGCGCGGGGGAGACCTCGTCCAGTGGCACCGGCGCGATCGGCGCCGCCGTGGCCCACGTCCTGGACGGAGGGGACTCCCCGGTCACGGTCGGCCTCGACGGAGGCGAGCTCGAGGTCGAGGTCGGGGAGGACATGCACATCAACCTCACGGGGTGGGCGGTGCCGGTTTTCCGCGGCGCGCTCGCCGACGAGTTCGTAAAGGAGCTGAATGCGATCCAGTAGGCGCCTCGAGCAAATCCCGCCATACCTGTTCGCCGAGCTGGAGCGCAAGGTCAGCGCCAAGCGGGCCGCGGGCATCGACGTGATCAGCCTCGGGATCGGAGATCCAGATACGCCCACCTATGCGCCGATCGTCTCGGCGGCCCAGCGGGCGGTGGCCGATCCCAGCACCCATACCTACCCGACCAACCGCGGCCGCGCCGAGTTTCGCGAGGCAGTGGCGGCGTTCTACGCTCGGCGGTTCGGGGTGACGCTGGATCCGGACAGCGAAGTGATGCCGGCGATCGGCGCCAAGGAGTGCATCTTCAATCTGAATCTCGCGTTCCTCGATCCCGGCGACGTCGCGCTGGCCGCCGATCCCGGCTATCCGGTATACACCGGCGGTCCGCTGCTGGCCGGGGCGCAACCCGTCCTGCTGCCGCTGGACCCCAACCGCGGCTTCGTGCCGGACCTGGCGGCGATCTCCTCGGCGGACCTCGAGCGCGCGCGGCTGATGTTCTTCAACTACCCCAACAACCCGACCGGGGCGATCGTCCCCGCGGGCTTCTTCGACCAGGTCGTCGAGCTGGCCGCGCGGGCGGACCTGCTCGCGGTCCATGACAACGCCTACAGCGAGATCACCTACGACGGCTACGTGGCGCCGTCGTTCCTGGCCACGCCCGGGGCCAAGGAGGTCGGGGTCGAGGTCTTCTCCCTCTCCAAGGGCTACAACATGACCGGCTGGCGGTGCGCCGCGATTGTCGGCAATGCCGAAGCGATCGCGCACTACTGGCGTCTGA
This sequence comes from uncultured Solirubrobacterales bacterium, assembly GCA_963767695.1. Lineage (GTDB taxonomy): Bacteria > Actinomycetota > Thermoleophilia > Solirubrobacterales > Solirubrobacteraceae > Palsa-465. Next base: position 12,634 of record CAVYFE010000016.1, on the reverse strand, counting down.
AGTCGAACATCGATTCCGGGTTGTTCGAAGCCGTGCAGCTGGCCGGAGCGGCCGCGCTATCGCCGGCAGTCGACGACGAGGTACAGGCGATGAACACGGTCTATGCGCGCCGGCGTGACCTGGTTTGCGATGCGCTCGTGCAAGCGGGCGTCCACGTCACCCGCCCGAAAGGCACGATCTACATCTGGGCGCCGGTGCCCGAGGGTTTCGGCTCGGCCGCCGCTTATTGCGAGTACGTCCTCGAACAGGCCGCCGTCGCGATCTCTCCGGGCGGCGCGTACGGCGCCACTGGCGAGGGCTTCTTTCGGATCTCCCTGACCACGCCCGACGATCGCCTGCTCGAGGCGGTGGAGCGGATCCGGCGGTTATAACGGCGCTGCCGACGCCGGCTATCGCCGGCCGACGATGGCGGCGCGGCTACCATGCACCCCGTGCAGCAAAGCCGTCATGGCCGCACCAAGAGATCGTCATTCACCGCCGACGGGCAGCGCCAGCCCGGCCGCCCGCGCCAGCGCGCGTACCTGATCGCGGCCCTGCCGGACGGTAACCAGGCGGAGCTAGCGGAGCTCAGGGAGCTGCTGCGTACAGCGGGCGTCGCCGCCGTCGGCGAGATGATCCAGCGTCGGGAGCACCCCCACCCGAACACCTATCTCGGCGCCGGCAAGCTCGAGGAGCTGAAGGCCGACCTGGCGCATGCCGACGCCAACCTGGTGGCCTGCGACGATGAGCTCTCGCCCCGCCAGGAGCGCAATCTCGAGGCGGCGCTCGGCGTACCCGTGATCGATCGCACCGCAATCATCCTCGATATCTTCGCCTCTCACGCGCACACGGCTGAGGGCAAGCTGCAGGTCGAGCTTGCGCAGCTCGACTACAACCTCGCGCGGATGCGCGGTCTGTGGTCGCACCTCGAGCGGCTCGGTGCGGGGCGGATCGACGGCGGGATCGGCACCCGGGGCCCGGGCGAGACCCAGATCGAGACCGACCGGCGCCTCGCCCGCGACCGGATCGCGGCGCTCAAGCGAAAGCTCGAGCACGTCCATTCGAGCCGCTCGGTGATGCGCGCCGAGCGCGAGCGAGCCCACCTACCGACGGTGGCGCTGGCCGGCTATACCAACGCCGGCAAGTCGACGCTGCTCAACGCCCTCACCGGGTCCTCGGCGGGCGTCGGCGACAGGCTGTTTGAGACGCTCGACCCCACCACCCGGGTGCTCCGGACCGGCGGACGAGATTACCTGGTGACCGACACCGTCGGGTTCATCCGCAAGCTCCCCCATCAGCTCGTCGAGGCGTTCGGCGCGACGCTGGAGGAGACTCGGCGGGCCGATCTGATCCTGCACGTCGTCGATGCCTCGGTGCCCGAGGAGGAGTTGCTCGAGATGACCAGCGCGGTCGAGTACGTGCTGCACGAGATCGACGCCGAGGAGGCTCCGCGGCTGCTGGTCCTCGGAAAGTCCGACCAGATCGGAGCGCAGCGGCGAGCCGAGCTAGAGAACCGGCATCCCGATGCGGTGCTCGTCTCGTCGTTCAGCGGCGAGGGGATCACGGAGTTGACCGAGCGCATCGAGGACGAGTTTGCGCGGACGCTGCACGAGGTCGAGCTGCTGATCCCCTTCGGCGAGGGCGGGCGCCTCGCCGAGTTGCACGAGATCGCGGGCGATCTCGAACGCGAGGAGACCCCCGAGGGCGTCCGCGTGGCGGCCCGCCTGCCGGCGAGCGTCGCGGCGCGCTACGGGCGGTTCCTGCTCGAGCCCCGCCGCTGATGGGTCTGCGCGTACTGCGCCTGGATCAGCGCGCGACGCTGCCCCGCCGCGCCTACTCAGGCGACGCGGGTCTTGACCTGCACGCGCTCGAGGCGTGTCTGCTGGCCCCGGGCGAGCGGGCCACGGTGCGCACCGGGATCGCGGTGGAGATCCCCAACGGCGAGGCCGGACTGGTGCTGCCCCGCTCGGGCCTCGCCGCCCGGCACGGGATCGCGCTGGTCAACGCGCCCGGGCTGATCGACGCCGGCTACCGCGGCGAGATCCGGATCCTGCTGCTGAACACCGACCGCTCCGAGCCGTTCGAAATTGTCGCCGGCGACCGGATCGCACAGCTGGTGGTGGTCAAGGTACAGGCGCCCGAGGTGACCGAAGTCGACGTGCTCCCGGCCTCGGATCGCGGCGCGGGCGGGTTCGGATCCAGCGGCGGCTGACTTACGCGCCACCGGCGGGAACCCTTTACGAAGTGGGCAGCGGCACGAGTCCGTGGGTCTGCAGAAACTCCTTGGCCACGACCGCGGGATCGCGCTGGTAGACGTCGACTTCCGAATTCAACTCCCGCATCGCGGCGGTGCTCAGCAGCTTGCTGACCCGGTTGATCGTGGCCGCGAACGCGGGACCTTCGGCCAGCAGGACCTTCTGCGGCACCACCGGCACGGCCTGGCCCCAGCCGAACACCTTGGCGGGATCACGCAGCAACTTGTAGTCGCCGTCGGCGAGCTGTCCGTCGGTGGTGTTGACCTCCGCGGCCTGCACCGTCCCCTGGTCCAGAGCCGTGTACTGCGCCCCGATCGCCAGCGGCGTGAACGTCGCCGGGACAAAGCCGTACACCTGCTCGAGCGTCCCTAGTCCGCCGGCCGCCTGCTGATACTGGGGCGGCGCCCCGAGCGTCAGCGTGGCTGCGACCTTGCGCAGATCGGCGATCGTTCGCAGGTCGTGAGCGGCGCCGTAGGAAACCGTGACCGCGATCCCGCCGGTGTCGCTGAACGGCGTGGGCGCCAGCAGCCTGAGGCCGTGAAGCCGGGCGTAGCGCCGGGCGGCGCGATACGCGGCCCCGGCGGTGCTGAAGCTACGCTGGTAGCCGGCGACGTCGGCGTTCCAGGTCGAGAGGTATTCGGGGTACATGTCGAGCCGACCGCTGTAGACGGCCTGCATCGTCACCTCGGTAGGCCCGATGTTGCGGTTCAACTGCACGCTGTAGCCCTGCGCGCTCAACGCCTGCGCATAGAGCTCACCGAGCAGGAACTGCTCGGTGATGTTCTTGTCGCCGATCGTGACCTGCGGCTTGCCGGTGCCGGGGAGCACCTTCGCGGCGGTCGTCGTCGATGCGGGTGTGTCGGCCGTGGCGTCGGGCTTGCCGGCGCTGCAGGCGCTGAGCGCAAGAACGGCGAGTGCAAGCCCACCGGCCAAGATCGAACGGGAGATTTTCATCTCGAGCTGACGCCCGTCGAAGGTGTCGATTCCGGGCGCCTCGCCATCCTATTGCTCCAGGCCGGCGGCGCGTCGCGCGTCCGGATGGGCGGCGGCCTCGAGGCCGTCCTCGAGGGCCGCCAACGGCTCAGGCACGCAGGATCACCACCTGGCTGCCGACGTGGTCGAGGGTAGGGGGCACGGTTCGCGTCTCGATCGCGCTGAGCCCGCTGCCGGCCGCCTCTTTCTCGAGCTGTGCGCTGCTCAGACGATCGAGCCGGATCACGTCCTGAGCCACCGACCTGGCCCCATCGGCGGTGACGATCTCCCGGCGGCGCTCGAGCACGAACTCGTCACCGTCGCTGCGCACTGCGGTCGGATGGCTCGCGTAGACGACGCCGCCGAGCTCGCAGATGTCGGGTAGGGGAGCGGCTCCGTCGGAGACCTCGAACAGGTCGAGTGTCTCGCTGATCGCGATCGCGAGAATCCCTCCGCCGCGCAGGTGCCGTTTGGCGCGGCGCAGGAAAGCGGCGCGTCCCTCGACGCCGCCAAGAAGCTGAATCGTCTGCATCGGCACGATGCACACCGCGAACCGCTGCCGGAGCTCGAAACCTCGCGCGTCGGCGAGCACCGTCTCGACGTCGAGCCCTTCGGCGCGGCGGGCCAGTTCGGCGAGGAGCTCCGGATCGCGATCGAGCGCCGTGACCCGGTACCCATCGCCGGCCAACGCGAGCGTGACCCGGCCGGTGCCGGCGCCGACGTCGAGCACCGGGTCCCCGTGGTCGCTCACCAGCGATCGCCACAGCGCGAGGTCCTGCGCATAGCCCCCGCATTCGAGGTCGTGCCAGATCACGCTCATCGCCTTGTCCCCGCCGCCTCCGACGGGGCGCAGTCGACTGGCGGCGCCGCGCCGATCTTCCCCAGAACGCTCACCGCGGCACGATCACCCGGACCGCACCGGCGAGCACACCGACCGTGACCGGCAGCTCGGCGATCGGATCCCCATCGGCGTACAGCGTGAACTGGCGATCGGCGCTGATCGTGACGGTGCTCGCCCGGAGGACCTGGACGTTGCGCTGCCGGACGTGGGTCCCCTTGAATACGGTTGGAAGCAGGCGCAGGAATCTCAGCTTCGGCAGATCCTCGACGATCACGATGTCGAGCAGGCCGTCCTCGAGGGAGGCATCGGGCGCCAGCAACATCCCGCCTCCGTACGCCTTCGAATTCGCCGCTGCGATCGTGTACCCCGTCACCCGGCGGACGGCGGCCCCGTCGATCCTCACCTCGAAGCTCGCGGGTCGCCAGCGCAGCAGCGCCAGCACCGCGCCGTAGGCGTAGACGAGGTTCCCACGCACCAAGCGGGTCTGGTTGGCGATCCGATTGGCGTCCGAGTCAAATCCGCAGCTGGCGATCCCGATGAACGTCTTCGCGCCGGCGATGCCGAGATCCACCGTGCGCACCTCGCCCGCGGCGAGGACGCCGCACGCGGCGCTGGGCTCCAGCGGTATCCCGAGTGTCCGCGCGAAGTCGTTTCCGCGACCGCCGGGCAGCACCCCGAGTACGCCGTCTCTATGCCGTACTGCGTCGGCGACGGCACCGATCAGTCCGTCGCCGCCGAACGCGACGGCGGTTTCGCCCGCCGCCGCCGCCGCGCTCGCCAGCTCCCGCGCGTGAACCAGGCTGTCCGTGCGCTCGAGATGAAACTCGAGTCCGAGCCGCTCGAGCGCCTGCTGCACGCTCGCCAGCGCGCGGCCGGTGCGACCCCCGCCGGCGGCGGGGTTGGCGATCAGCGCCAGCCTCACGTCGCCAGCGTGAGCGCTTTCAGGTCCTCGGCGATCATCACCGGGGCGGGATCGGCGGCCAACTCGGCCTCGGCGCGCGAGCTCACGCCGGTCAGCACGATCGCCGCGTCAAGCCCCGCCGCGGAAGCCCCCACGAGATCGGAGTCAATGCGGTCGCCGACGACCAGCGTCTTGCCGGGGCCGAGGCGATCGAGCGCAGTGAAGAAAATCTGCGGTTCGGGCTTGCCGACGGCGGTTGCCGTCTTCTCGGTCGCGTACTCCAGTGCCGCCACGATCGCGCCGGTGCCCGGCACCAACCCGTCGTTGGCGGGAAACGTGCGATCCCGCCCGGCCGCAACCATCTCCGCGCCGGCCAGCACGGCTTGGGTGGCGACGCGCAGCTCTTCAAAGCCGAGCTGGTCATGGCCCGCGATGACCACGAGCTCGGCCTCGGACTCCCCGTCGGTGCCGTTGACGATCCGCTGACCCGAGTCGGCGACGTGACGGAAGATCGCGGGCGAGCCGATCACGTAGGTCGCTCGGCCAGCGCCGCGCTCTGCGAGCAGGTGCTGGATCGACCCGCCGACGGTCACGACCTCTTCCAGCGACGCCCTGAGCCCGAGCGACCACAGCTTGCGCACGTACTCCTCGGGCGAGCGGCGAGCATCGTTGGTGAGGAACATGAGCCCCTTGCCGGCGGCGCGGAGCTCGGAGATGGCCTCGGGTGCCCCTCGCGTGCAGGCGTCGCCGACCCACACGCAACCGTCGAGATCGAGCACCACATGGTCGTATCGACTGAGGAAAGGGGAGAGGGGCATGGCTCGGGCGCTAGAACAGTGACGGCTGCGCCTGCACCGGTGCCTCGAGGCACTCAGGCCCGTCATAGCGGGCATCGTTGACGGCCGGGCCGACGGGCCGGAAGGTGATCCGGGAGGGCTCCAGGCCGCGCAGCAGCTCGGCCCGCCGCTCGGCGTCGGTGCCGCGCTCCAGCCACTGCCCCTCGGCCTCGGGCGCGAGGATGATCGGCATCCGGTCGTGCAACGGCTCGATCTCGGCGCTGGCCGCCGTGGTCAGGATCGTGCAGGTGCGCAGCGTGCTCTCGTCGGCTGCGTGCCAGATCGACCACAGCCCCGCGAACGCGAACAGTTCGCCATCATCGCGGGTGATGTGAAACCCCTGCTTTGGACCGTTCGGCAGGCGGTGCCACTCGTAGAACCCGTCGGCGATGATCAGGCACCGGAAGCGCTCGAACGCGTGGCTGAACGCTGGTCTCTGCGCGACCGTCTCGACGCGGGCGTTGATCATCTTCAGGCCCGTGTCGGGCGTCCTCGACCAGGCGGGGACAAGACCCCAGCGCAGCAGCTCGCCGCGAGGACGACCTTCGCGATCGGTGGTCACCGCCAATATCTCGTCGCCGGGAGCCACGTTGTAGCGGCGCCGGATCTCGATCGACTCGCCGACCGGAAAGCGTGTCCGGACGGCCGCCGGATCAGGGATTGCAAGCGTGTACCGGCCGCACACGATGCCTCCGGGGCTTCAGCGCGACCGAGCCGCGATCTGCTCGGCCCGCGCTGCCTGGGCCCGTTTCTGGCGCCGGCGACCAAAGAACGCGAGCACCCCGAGCACGATCGCGACCAGGAGGACGCCGTAGAAGATCGCTATATCCACGGAGATCCCGCCGGCCGCGCTCCCGATCCCGTACACGATCCCGAACCCGAGCGCGAGGATCAGCACGACCAACGCGATCACGATCACGATGCCCCGGGTCCGGGCGAGGATCCCGGCGCTCTTTGGGGGGGCGACCAAGCCCATCAGCTTGAGACCGCGCAGCTGGCGATTGGTCGGCGCCTCGACGCCCATGCGCTCGGTTGCCTTCTTCAGGTCATCGGCACGGCGCTCGGCCAGGGCGAGCGAGGCATCGGCCATCCGCCGCAGCTGCAGTCGCTCCTGGGGGCGGGCCGCCGCCAGTGCCCGCTGGAAGTGGGCGCGCGCGGCTTTGGCGTCATAACGCTCCGCGGCACGAGAGCCGAGAATCGCCTGCGCAGCAGCCTTGTATTTCGTCTCGGCCTCGAGTTCCTCATCCGAACGGCTTTCGAGCTGTTGCATCGCAGCCAGCTGACTGCGCTGCTCGATCCGCACCATACGTTGCTGCTTGGCCATCGATCTAGGAGTCTAGTGCGGCGCAGGGAGTGTCACCGGTGCGGCTTGATCACCAGCACACGTTGCTTGATCAAGTACTGGCCGGAAGCGGCTGGATCGGCCGGTGGCGGGCGGTAGACATCGATGTGAGCGCCATTGATCGCGCCGCCGGTGTCCTGGGCGAGGAACCAGCCGCCGTGGCCGTCGCGGCGGTATGCGGGGATGTAGACGTGGCTGCCGAGCGGGATCACGCCCGGGTCAACGGCGATTGACTCGTAGTAGTGCAGCGGCAGTGACGGACCGCCCGCGAACGTGACCCCTTCGAGCGGCACGTAACGGCCTCCGGCGCCAGCCGACCACCCGCCGGCCGCCAGCGGGAACGTCACGGCTCCGGTGCGGCTGCGCCAGTAGCCGCCCGCCCGCCAATACGGCGCGCCCGCCGCCCAGCCATCGAATGGCGAGGTCGGTTCCCCGCCCGCGGTCACCCAGCCGCCGTTGCCGAGCGAATCGATGTGGTACATCCGGCCGTCCAGGCCGATGCCCTCGCCGTTCATCGAAACCCCGGTTGCCGAGTAGAGCCAGTCGACCCGGTGCTCGCCGGCGAGCCCGGGAGTCCTGACCAGCCGGCCGACGAACCAGCTTTCGGGCGCCGGCCAGTACTCCGTGATCGTGAACCCGCCCAGCCACGTTCCGCCGCTCTTCTTGGAAGGCGGTCGTGGCAGCGTCTGCTTCGGCCGCCGGGTCGGCGCCAGACCACCGCCCCCGCTTGGATACCGCGTCGCACGCCTGGCGAGGGCGGTGGCTGACAACAGCAACGTGGCGGCGATGAGCGCCAGCAGGCAGACCAAAGCGGCCTGAGCGGACCGGCGCCGGGCACCGCTGCGAGGGTCGTGCATGATCGAGAGGTTCTCGGCCGGCGCCGGCGGCCCTCCGGATGAGCGCTGCCTTGCGAGCTTCGACTGCGGAATAGGAGCTCGATTTCTGCCACGCGCGCCCTCCGGTGAACCAATAAGGAGTTCCTCCGACAGTGGTCTACATAAGATCGATTATCGAGCGTTGATGGGAGGCGGTTGAACGGTTCGGTTCCCGCTCGTCGTATGCTCCGCGGCGTGTCGTTCATCTGATGCCTCATCTCGATACGGCCGTCGCCGTGACCCCGCGGCACTTCGTGCCTCGGGTGCTGACCGGTGATCGGCCGACCGGACAGTTGCACCTGGGTCACCTGTTCGTACTTGGCAGTCGGGATCGACCCGGCGCGCTCGACGATCTTCGCCCATTCGCTGGTACCCGAGCTCAATCAGCTGCTCTTGCCGTTCCTGAGCCTGGTCACGCTGCCCGAACTGCTCCGCAATCCCACCGTCAAGGAGGAGGCGGACGTCTCAGGGATGACGGCGCTCAACGGGCTCATGCTGACCTACCCCGTGAATCAGGCCGCCGACATTCTCTTCTGCCAGGCGACGATCGTGCCGGTCGGCGCAGATCAGCTCCCCCACGTCGAGCAGAAACGTGCGATTGCGCGTCGATTCAACCGGCGATACGCGCCGGAGCGCCCTGTCTTCCCCGAACCCGAGGACTTGGAATTGGCTGACCTCTCTGCTTTCCTGCCGAGGCCGACGACGTACAAGCTCGCGTGACTTTCCGTATCGGCAAGTTGCGTGCTAACTTTCCGGTATGGAAAATCAGTCGTCGGGTCCGGTCCCTCCCGGCGCGGCCCGAGAGCAGCTACGGGCCGCCCGCCAGGCAAACGACGCATCGGTCCGTCGTGCGATGCTCCCAGCGGGGTTCATCCTCGCGTTGAGCGTGTTCTGCGGAGCGCAAACGGTCGCGCCCGCGTACGAGGGACCGGGAAACGTGGTGACCATCATCGCGGTGGTGTGGTTCCTTGCTGAGCTTCTGAAGATGTCCGCTCGTAACCAGTGGCGTTCGTTGCGTTTGTGGCCGAAGCCTAAGTGCGGTGTCACTGAAGTGACGCTTATCTCTGTCGCGGTGCTTGCTGGCGGCGTGATCGGCCCCCATCTGCTCGCCAGCCACAGCAATTCGGCCCTTGCGAGCTGGGGACTTGGTGCAGCCGTGACTGTGATCGTTGCGGCCTGCCTGCTCGCCGCGCAAGCTTCCTATCGGCGTCGTGGCTCTCGGACGTGGCAACGGTGAGCGAAGCAGCGTTCGACGAGCTGATCCACGCGCCCTTGCGTCTACAAATATGCGCGATGCTCTCGCCGGTGCGGTGGTTGCCGTTCTCCGACATACGGGACAGCCTGGAAATCTCGGATTCGGCTCTGAGCAAGCACCTGTCAGCGCTCGCTGAAGCCGGGTACGTGGGGGTTTCCCGTGTGCGGGCGGATTCACGTTCTCGGCGGCAGGTCACGCTCACCAAGCCAGGACGCACGGCCTTGCGCGGACACCTGGCGGCTCTGCAAGCGATCGCCGCCGCAGCCGAACCGGCCATGGCCGAGGAGCCGTCCGGTGCCCGTGCCCCGGAGCGCCGCCATGCCCGAGAGGTCCCACTCGATCCTCGGATCGCGTAGGTAGTGAGTTGCTGCACGGCCTTGTCGGTTCTCGCGGCGCTATGGGTCGGCAAACGTAGCTGCGTCTGGTTCTGTGTGACTGCCCGTCACACGAGCAGGCAGAACTCTCGACCACGCCGTACGGGCGCATCAGACTTCTCCTCCAGGCGGCATCCAGCAGTGCGAGGGCGCCCCGCTTTCGCTCTTGCGCGAGCATCCACGCCGGAGCGGGTTGCGTCCCTTTGCCGCTGTAAATTCGCTCGCGGTTCAGGTTCCCGTGGTTGAGTTTAGAGCTTTCAGTAGTAAACGCGCCGTTGCTCTACTGAAAGCTCGGGAGCGGCGCGAGCGCAAGGTCAAGAACATCAATCTGCGCCTGGGGCTGAATGCGCCGGCGCGCCACCACCGCGCAGTATCCCGGCAAGCGGCTCGTGGGTCTCACCGGCCCGAGCAACGGCTCCTGATCACGGACCGCCCGCAGGTCAGACAGACAGTCGCCGCCGTCGGCGAGCATCACCGCGAGATCGCGGACCACCCGACCAGATCGTGCCGTCCGCGACGCTCACGAACGCCAGCCAGCGCGACTGAGAACCCGCGGGTGAGCCCGACCTGCTCAGCGACCTCGCAAAGCAGCGCGGCGCCGCAGGCCCTCTCCGTCCGCGGCGACATCTACCGTGAAACTGCGCCCATGGCGTTGACACCTTCAAGGTGAATCTCCTGAGCAGCCCTGCGGACGTCGAACACCCACAGAATCGCCGCTCAGGCGGACAGGTCCGCGGCCCCGATTACCGGGGCCGCACCTGCTTCATGGACGATCCGGGCTAGCGCGATGGGACAAAATTGCGCCGTTACTGCTGGGAACCTCATCGGCACGGCCGCTCGCACCGGTGGCTCGGCGTTCCAGAACTTCACCGAACCCGCCGAGGCGAGATCCCGATATGAACGCCGAGCCTGACAATCGCGGAAGGCGGGAAGCTCAGAGTAGTTCTAATATGTACTCACCCACTCACCCATAAGTGACGTTAATGCGAGTAGACCGCGTCGCTCTCTACAATCGCGCTGTGGCCACTCGCATATCCATACGACCACGTCCTGTAGTAAACGCTCGGTCGCTCAGCGGCCGAAGGTGTTGCCCCAAGTTCACTGGTACGCTCAGTGCCACTCGAAGGATTGGTGTCGCAGCTGCCCCTGATGGTGGACCATCCTGAGCCGGTGTTATCCTGTATGCATGACTCAATTTGCAAGTTATAACGGCTGCTGCAGGTAATTAGACCCGATCCCTTTGCCCGACCGCCTGATATGGTTGGCTCGTAAGCGTTAACCCCACAATTGGTGTTTGGAATATTCTTCTCAATCAGCGGCGTTGCTTCGCCAGGGGACGCTGCTAGGGCTTCACACGTCGCCAGGAGGCCGCCAGCCGCCGTCAGGGCGACAATCACTGCTGTACACTTCTTCCGCATCAGGCTGTCCTTCCTTGGGTGTGTGCGTTAGTCACGGAGGAACTTGATGCCGTGGTCGGCTGCGGTACGTTTTTGAGGCCTGCCAACTTGGCCAAGGTGGGACCTAGGCACGTGACCGCTTGAGTATTTGGGTCTAACGCGTTCACGCTGAGGATCGCGGCTCGGCGGTCTATCCCTCCTCAAGAGCCGCGAGCGCCTCTGAAGAAAACTCGAACAGGAATGGCATCGCGATCAACTCCTCCTCAGACACGACCTTGCCCTGCTCTGCGAGAAGCTCGATCAGAGGGTCCCAGCTCAGGCGAGGCGGGCGATGCATCTCCGGATCTCGACCAAGCAGCTGGTTTATCGCGTCCTCCACGTCGTGACGCTGACTGCGGTATGCAGCCAGGAAACGTCGGCGAGCGTCGGGATCTTCCGGGAGCGGCGGTCCGGCGTAGCGCTTCGTGATCGCCGCGATCCCGCGGCGCGGCCCGGCCGCGCCCATGTGGGCGTGCGTCGCCGTGATCCGGCTGCCATCCGCGCTCGCAGCAAAGAGTGTTGCTTCGGCGCTCCATTCGCTGCTTGTAGTTGCGACGTGAACGACTGCGCCCACATGGTCGATTTCGAAGCCCATCGCGATCACATTATGGTCTTGACCGGAGCCGTTGATCAATCCACCTGCTGTGAGAGCTGGTGGGTGATAGGTAGGTTCCATCGTAGGGATCGCTCGCGCGGCCGCGGCGTTCCCCTCGCACCAGGCGGTGGCGACCGGGACCGGCGCCGTCATCCCGAGCGAGCTGTGTGGCCGGTCCTGGCGCCACTCTCGATCAGCACCTGCGTCTCCGCCAGACAGCTGAACAGCTCGACGCTGAGGAGCTCGTCGCGGACGCGGCCGCCGACACTCTCGACATAGGCGTTCTGCCACGGCTGCCCCCCTCGAGGGGCGGGACCAAGGGGGGCGCAACAAACACATTGGTGCTCCGAGAGGGCCACGGCATACGTGATCGTTGCCGGTCCAGCTCCCTCACATACACGTCGCCGCCGACTCATAGTGGATGAATAGAGCGCGTTAACGCGGCACCCCGGACGGAACCGCAGGCCTGCTACTTACGTCGATGACACATCACAGCCGCTCAACATAGTCCTCTTTAGGCGCGGCGTTCCGTCCGGCCTGTCGCGTCTAATGTCGCCATGCCAGACGAGCAGCGGCCCGAAATCATCGCGTCTAACAGCGGTGACTCGGTCGTGTCGGCGTCCGAGGCGGCGCTGGCGGGCTATCTGGAGTGGCTGCAGCCCCGGCCGCTTCGCCAGCCGCCGTCGGCTCGCCGAGCGAACGAGGCGCCGATGAGCCCAACCGCGTCTAACGCTTAGCGACCAATTTCGCGCCGATGCTACGGATGCCCCTGGGAACCGACGGTCGGAAAATGAGCAAGAGCCGCAATAATGCGATCGCGCTCGCCGCAAGTGCCGATGAGACCTCCCGTCTCCTGCGGCAAGCCAAGACCGACGCTGATCCGACCATCACCTACGACCCCGAGAGCCGGCCCCGAGGTCGCCAACCTGGTTCTGCTCACCGCGTTGTGCGAAGACCCCGATCCTCGGCAGGT
>CAVYFE010000015.1:0-80336 GCA_963767695.1 uncultured Solirubrobacterales bacterium | reverse complement strand
CCTGCCGCCGGAGGCGCGGGAGACCGTCGAGCACCAGGCCCCGAAAAGCGGGTGGCGTTGCAGTTCGTCGAACGGCGTCGGGTCACCTGGGACCATCGCAAGCTCGGGCTGACGGTGTGACACCCGGCTGTCACACGTCACCTCTCTGTGAAAGCCTCCAAGCCGCCAACTCACGGGGGCGGCGCTTCACGCCCCTGCTCGGACAGACTGACCTTCACTGTCACCAGCGAGGGAGGGACGTCATCGCATGCGCCGGCTCGAGGAGAAGGTAGCGATCATCACAGGGGGCGTTCAGGGCATCGGCCGCGCGTGCGCGCTGCGGTGTGGCGAGGAGGGCGCCAAGGTCGTGGTCGCCGACCTGCAGGAGGACGACTCCACCGCGCGCGAGATAGCGTCGCAGGGCGGCGAATCGATGCACATCGTGATGGACGTCCGCAAGCGAGAGGACTGGCAACGCATCGTCGAGCAGACGATCGAGCGCTTCCAGCGATCGACCTTCTCGGCAACGTCGCCGGGGTCGTTAACATGCTCTCGCCCGACAACGTCGTCGAGCTCACCGACGAGGGGTGGGACTCCGTCATCGGTACGGACCTCCGAGGCGTGTGGCTCGGTATGCAGGCCCACGATCCCGAAGATGATCGAGGGCGGCGGCGGCAGGATCGTCAACATCTCCTCGCTCGCCGCGATCAAGGGGCTCGACAACTTGGCCTCGTACTCCGCCGCCAAGGCCGGCGTAATCGGTCTGAGCCAGCAGACCGCCCTCGAGTACGGTCAGCACAACGTCACGGTCAACGCGATCGCTCCGGGCACGATCGACACACCAATCCTCCAGGACATCACCGACGAGATGCGCGAGGCGAACGCGAACTCGCACATCCTCAAGCGGCTTGGCCAGCCGACGGAGATCGCCGCGATGATGGCGTTCTTCTTCTTCTTCCGACGGCGACTTCTGCACCGGCTTGACCCTACCCGGTCGACGGCGGTTGGTCGGCGAACGGTCGCAACTGGTGAGCCTGCTGCGCCCGTAGAGGTACGCCTCAACCGCGCTCGGCCAGGCCGGGCTCGCCGTGGATCGTCCTGTACATGGCGAGCCATCCTGGGCGCGGCCCGGCGCTGAGCTCGCGGTCGCGGTGCGCGAGCGCCTGGGGAAGCGACGCAAACGACGGCGTGCCGGCCGCGGCCAGCCTCGGAGCCGCGGTCGCGGCACCACGCCAGCACCTCATCGAGCGAGATCACGAGCTCCGAAACCGTCCCGTAGTAGTCGAGGACATCGCCGGTGAAGCCATGGACGAGCGCGGGATGGGGTGCGCTTCCCAGGGCGTCGGCGAGGATCACGGCGGCAGCCGCTCGCCGCCCGGGGCCCGGTCGGCTCCAGACGATGGGGAGCCCAGGCGCGAGTAGCGTCCCCAGCCCGCGCTCGACCCTGACGACGATGTCCGGACGGATCAGCAGGTAGTGCGTCTCGTCCTCGCGGAAGCTCATGGCGAAAAGTTAGCCGCACCGCCTGCCCGCTCGGCAATTGTGGGACCGCTCCGGACCGCCGTACCCGCTCGGCTTTCGGAGAGATCTACAAGATTCCCCACAATGGCCTTATATACCGGGCCGCCGCGGGGGTACGGTGAGACCTTGTGGTCCGTGCGTGGCACGTGGCCGCCCCAGGTGCTTCCGGATGCGACAGCGAGGCGAAGGAGAGTTTCATGAAAGAAGTGGGTCTGCAGTTCATCTTCCAGAACACCCACGAGGACATGTCGGACGCCGAGATGTTCCGGCAAGGAGGCTGAGATCCCGCTCCTCGCCGAGGAGGTCGGGCCTCGATTTCCGCCTGTTCCCGGAGCACCACTTCGATCCGAACTATTCCGATGATGCCCGACAACATGCAGTTCCTCTGCCTACACTAGCGGCGCAAGACGAAGCGGATCAAGCTCGGAACGGGCGCGATCATCGTGCCATGGTGGTCGAACAAGATCGACCCAACCCGCATCGCCGAGCAGCATCGCGATGCTCGACATCCTTCTCGGCGATCGCTTCCTCCTGGGCTTTGGGCGCGGGCTGGCCCGAATGGAGTACGAGACGTTTGGCGTCGACATGAACGAGTCCCGCGAGCGCTTCGACCAGGCCGTCCCGAGATCATCCTCGACATCCTCGACACCGGCGTCGCCGAGTACGACACCAAGTACTTCAAGCAGGCCGCACCGAGATCCATCCGAAGCCCGAGCGCGGCTTCCGCGAACGTGGCTTCTTCTCGGTCGCGATGACGCCGGACTCAGGCATCGCGGCTGCCAACCTCGGCGGCACGATGATGTCGTTCGTCCAGCTCCCGTGGGAGCAGCACCATGCCGCCGTCGAGGCGTGGCGGGAGCGCTTCCACGAGGTTCACCCCGATAAGGAGCCCGGGCGCGCCGGTGTTCTCCGACTTCACCTTCTGCCACCGAGGATCCCGAGGAAGCCGAGCAGGTCGCGCGGCACTACCTCTCGAAGTACTTCCTCACGGTCATCAAGCACTACGACTTCGCCGGCGAGCACTGGGGCAAGACACAGGGCTACACGGCGTACCAGGCGGGCGCCAACGCCATCCGCGAGGCCGGCCTCGAGGCGGCCGCCGAGGGCTTCGTGCAGTCCCAGGCGTGGGGGACGCCCGATCAGATCGTCGAGACGTGGACCAGGCGCGTCGAGATGACCGGCGATCTGCGGCCGGCGATGGCTGTCTCGTATGCCGGCATGCCGTTCGACCTCGTCGAGAGGCAGCCTGCGCCTAATCGGCGAAAAGGTCGTTCCGCGTCTCCGCGAACTGACCCCGGCGGCCGCGACGGCCTGACCTCCGAAAACAGAGCGGCTCCGCCATCCCTGGCGGAGCCGCTCTTGTTTCTTTCTGTGAAGCCGTCGCTCGCTAGGCGCGGCTCTCTAGGTGCTCGTTGTACTCCTCGTCGGAGCCGAGGAAGACGGCGCGCGTGTGCTCGGTGTCCAGGAACTCCTTGATCTGGTGGATCTTGCCGTCCCGGACGATAAACACGAAGTGGTAGAGGTTGTTATAGACGCGGCCGTTGTTGAGCTCGGCGTATGACTCGGTCTCGACCGCCACGCGGTCGCCCTCGGCAGCCCACGCCACCGGCTTCAAGCCGATCGCGCCGCCCTTGCAGATCTCGGCGAGACCGCCCGACATCGTGCGGAACTCCTCCTTGTTGTAGGTACCCGAGATGCCTTCGATGCTGCCGCCGACCCACCACGTGGCGGAGTCGCCCATCATCGCCAGGTACCTGTCTTGGTCGCCCGTTGAGAACACTTCCATGAACTCGGCGACGATCTGTTTGTTCGTCTCCTCTTGGGTCTTGTCGGGCGCGTGAGTGCTCATGCTCCTCCTTCTGCGGTTTCGCGATAAAGCAGCGACGTTAGCGCCGGGTCGGCGCACTCGCGAGCGCCCGTCCCGGCGCGATTTGGAGACGGGCCTAATCCTCAACCTGCTCGACGACATCGAGGTCGTGGAAGATCGGCTCTCCGTCGACCAGCCCGAGCCACCTGTCATACGCTGCCTTCGTCTCCGGCAGCTCGCTTGCGTGGCGTGCCTCCTCCTCGGAGGGATACTCGAGCAGCTCCCAATAGCGGTTCGGCTGATCGTGCTCGACCGCCACAATCGCGGTCTGCAGCGTCCGCTTGCCGCGCGTGCTGGCGAGCCAGTCGTCGAGCGCCGCCCGGACTTCCTCTGCGGGATGGTTGCTGCTGAACTCCACCAGCTGGATGTAGCGCACCGTGCCTCCGACTCGATCGCCCTCAACGGGCTCACACCATGGCGCGCCTAGCGGCGCACGGCGATGCCCGAGACACACCGCAGGATATATCGCCGCGATCCGATGTAGATCTCCGCAAGAGAATCGTTGTGCGCGTGTCCAACCGCCCGTCGCGCGAATGCCGCTGGCCGCTCGGGCCGACGCTAGTGTCGGGCCGAGAACGGTGAGCACGGGAGGAATGCGGACATGGGCGCGGACATATTCAGTTCTCTGCAGGACAAGGTGGCATTCATCACGGGCGTCGCGCGAGGGCAGGGCCGCAATCATGCCGTCCGCCTCGCCGAACGCGGCGTCGACATCATCGCGCTCGATATCAATCGGTCGCTCGACACCGTCGCCTATGGCGGCGCGAGCCCAGAGGACCTGGCTGAGACCGTCCGGCAGGTCGAGACGACCGGCCGGAAGATCATCGCGCGCGAGGCTGATGTTCGCGACGCTGACGCGGTACGAGCGGTCGTTGACGAGGGCGTCGCGGAGGCCGGGGCGCCTCGACATCGTGATTCCCAACGCCGGGATCGCGTCTATTGCGCCCGCGGGGAACTCTCTTACGAGATGTGGCACGAGCTGATCGACATCAACCTCAACGGCGTGTGGCATACGGTCATGGCCTCGTTGCCGCATCTGAGAAGCAACGGCCCTGGTGGCACGATCGTGCTGGTCGGTTCGGTCGCAAGTTTCAAGGCTCTCCCGACCCTCGCGCACTACACGGCCGCGAAGCACGGAATAGTCGGGCTGACGAAGACTCTCGCGGCCGAGCTCGGGCCCGAACGGATCCGCGTCAATGCAGTCTGCCCCACGAACGTCGACACGCCGATGGTGCAGAACGAGTTCATCATGAAGCTCTTCATGCCCGAGTTGGAGCACCCCACGCGCGAGGACGCCGAGAAGCCGGACAGCGCATACGTGGCCGCAAACGCGATCCCCGTCCCCTGGATCGACGTGGATGACGTGACCAACGCGATTCTGTTCCTGGTCTCCGACGCCGCGCGCTACATCACGGGCGTCGCACTACCGATCGACGCGGGATTCCTGCTCAAGTGATTCCGGACGTGGGTCGGTGACCCCTGGCGCTTCGTCAATGGATCGCGTCCGCGCTTCGAAGCGCCGCACGTTCCTGGTCTTCGACACCCCATGCCGCTAGCGCGCTGTCGGTGTCCGCGCCGCTCGGCGAGGGAGGTCGCGTCACTGCGCCGGGCGTACGGCTGAAGCGTGGAGCCGGTCCGGGCTGCAGCACGCCGGCGACCTCAATGAACGTCCCTCGTGCGGCCATGTGCGGGTGTCGGTGGGCCTCGCCGAGGGTGTACACCGCGGTCGCGCACGCCTCCGCCGGCTCGAGCATCGCCGCCCACTCTTCGCGCGAACGACACCGGAACGCAGCGGCGAACCGCTCCTTGAACTCGGGCCAGCGCTCGCGGCTCCCACTGGGGCAGCTCGGCCGGATCGATCTCGAGCAGCCCAGCAGCTCGGCGTAGAACTGCGGCTCGATCGCGCCGACCGCGACGTATCCGCCGTCGCGCGGTCTCGTAGACCTCGTAGAAGTGCGCGCCGGAGTCGAGCACGTTGGTGCCCGCGCTCCTCGTTCCATGCCCCGGCGGCGCGAAGCCCGTGGACAGCATCGTCGAGCAGCGCCGACCCGTCGACCATCGCGGCGTCGACCACCTGGCCGCGGCCGGAGCCGCGCGCCTCGAGCAGCGCCGCAGACGACGCCGAACGCCATGAACATGCCGCCGCCGCCGTAGTCGCCGACGAGGTTGAGCGGCGAACACGGGCCGCTCGCCGCGGCGCGCGATCGCGCCGAGCGCGCCGGAGAGCGCGATGTAGTTGATGTCGTGGCCGGCCACTTCGCCATCGGCCCCTCCTGGCCGTAGCCGGTCATGCGGCCGTAGACGAGTCGCGGGTTTCGCACAAGCGCGCCTCGGGCCCGAGCCCGAGGCGCTCCATCACGCCGGGCCGGAAGCCCTCGATCAGGGCGTCGGCCTCTGCGCACAATCGCAGCACGAGCTCGCGCCCCCGATCGTGCTTGAGGTCGACGGCGACCGACGGCCGGCCCCGCAGCAGGAGGTTGTGCGGCCCGCTGTTGAACGGCCCGGGCACGCCCGGGCGCTCGACGCGCAGTACGTCAGCGCCAAGGTCGGCCAGCATCATTGCTGCGAACGGGCCGGGACCAATGCTGCCGACCTCGATGACCCGGACGGCGACAGCGGTCCGGACCGCACGGGAGCCGCGATCGCTCAGCCCTCCAAGCGGAAGCCGAGCTTGAGCGTCACCTGGAAGTGTTTGATCTCGCCGTCGTCACCGAGATGACCACGAATTTCGACTACCTCGAACCAGTCGAGGTTCCGCAGCGTCTTGCGAGCGCGCGCGAGTGCGTTGCCGATCGCGGAGTCGATCGAGTCAGGCGAGGTCCCCACCATCTCGCTGATCGAATACACATGGCTAACGTTCATTTGGGCCTCCTTCGAGCGGTACCCGTCAGCTTGTCACCGAAACTGGCTGGTGACGACCCGGGGCGGTGGCTCCATGGATCGTCCGGTATAAGTCGAGCCGCGGAAGCGAAACGCTCGAGGCTCGGCGTCAGAACCCGGCTGGACGCTACACCGCGCTGCCCCGCGCTGCAGACGCACGTTCGTCGCTTTCTCCAACGCCGGCCGTACGACTGGAGTCCTGGAGAACGCAACAACGAGGCTCCGCAGCTGTGCTTGGCTAGGGTATCTCCCGACGCCAATCTTGCTCGTGACATGACGGTCAGTGGCAGTTCCGTGCGGGTCGACCCGAAGTGGTTCAGGCAGGTGCTGGGGCAGTACCCGACGGGCGTATCGACTAACCGGGCTCACGGCTGAGCGTGAGCCCGCGGGCTTGGCTGTCGGCACCTTTACGTCGGTGTCGCTCGAGCCGCCGCTGGTGGCATTCCTGCCGGCGAAGACGTCGACGAGTGGCCGAAGATCCAGCCGACCGGCAAGTTCTGCATCAACGTCCTCAGCGCGGAGCAGGAGCACGTCTGCCGCGTGTTCGCCACGAAGGGAATCGACAAGTTCAAGGCGCTGCGGTGGCGCACGGCGCTCTCAGGGATGCCGATCGTCGACGGCGTCGTGGCGTGGATCGATTGCGACCTGTGGAGGGTGGATGATGTCGGCGACCACCTAATCGTGATCGGTCTCGTCCGCGAGCTCGACGTGGAGAGCTCCTCGTTGCCGCTTCTCTTCTTCCAGGGCGGTTACGGCCGGTTCACGCCGAGCTCGATGGCGAGCGGCGATCCGCGCCTCGGTAGAGAACTGCGGTTCGTCGACTACGCCCGCCCCGAGATGGAGCGGGTCGCCAGCAACCTCGACGGCCGCTGTGTTGCTGTCGCCTACGTCGAGGACAACATCGTCGTGATGGCGGGCACCGGCCAACCGCGCGGCAGCGCGCCGGAGTTCATCGGCGGTCACACGCCCGCCGTGCCGGCACTCGCGACCCTGTTCATGGCCTACGCCGACCAGCCGACGGTTGAGCGCTGGCTCTCCCACGCCGAATCCGCCGAAGACCGCGAAACGCTGCGCCGGCGCCTCGCCGAGGTGCGCGCCCGTGGCTACTCGGTGGGGCTGAAGGGACCGGAGCACGCCCAAGTCGAGCGGATGCTGCGCGAAGGGCGCTTCGCCTCGGCCTCGGCCCTGAGCGACGAAGACAAGCGCAAGGTACGCGCCGTCCCCTATGACCCGCTCGGGTTCACGGTCGGTCGCTTCGCGGAGCTACGCAGCGTGAGCGTGCCTGTCTTCGGCCCTGACGGCCACGTGATGCTGTCGCTGAATTTCTTCCCCGGCGCCAGGAAGTGGAACAGCGCCGATGCGGTAAGCACCTCCGTCGAGAAGCTGCTTCAGGCCGCTAACCGCGTGACCACCACCGCCGGGGGGCGCCATCCCGACTGAGTCGACAGGAGCACCGCGACGCCCGCCGGTCAGGCGCCGACCGCGTCCCGGATTGAGTTGATTGCCTGCTGGGATGCAGCCCCGGCGTGAACACCGCCGCGACGCGTGCGCGTTCCACCGCCGGGCTGCCGGGTGCCGCGTTCATCTCCTCGAGCCTACGCACATGCCTGCGCTCGGGCTCGGATGAATTCTGAGGATCGGGGTCTCCTCGTGGTCGTCCTCGGTGAGGGAGTTCAGGCCCACCACGATCCGCCTGCCCGCGTCGATGTCCTGCTGCAGCAACCCGGCGTCGGCGATCTCGCGCTGCGGGAAGCCGTCCTTGGCGGCTTGCACCAACGCGCCGAGCGCGTCGATCTTGCGGACGTACTCGTCGCCGCGCTCCTACGTCCGGGCGATCACCGCCTCCACGAAGCACGAGCCGCCGAGCGGGTCGATCGTGTTCGCCACCCCGGTCTCCTCGGCGATGATCTGCTGGGTGCGCAGAGCCACGCGCACCGCCTCCTCGGTCGGGAGCGCCAGCGCGTCGTCGAAGCTGTTCGTGTGCAGCGGCACCGTGCCGCCGACCACCGGCCAGCCGGCGCGGGCTTCATCGGGGGTTCCGGCATCATTGAGTCGGTCGTGCGCCGACGTCGCGATGCGCGTGCACGCTGCCGAGCTACGGCGCGGATCGCCTACACGACCTTGCTCGAGGACCTGCGGCCAGTGCAGATGCTGCTTGAGGCGATCGTCGGGACATGCGGATGGTCACGCGAGCAATACGAGCGGTGGTCAGCGGAAACCGCCATCAGTCAACTCCTGAACCCCCCGCTCGACAAACGCGCACGCACGCAAGAGCGGGTGTCGCCCCACGCGAGGAGACGCACCTGAGATTCGCCAAAGGTGCGCACCGCCACCGGGTCGACCGTGAGGCGCCCGGCCGGATCACCTCGACAGCCCTGCCTTCCCGCGCGAGCAGCAGTAAGTGCTTGCTGGAATCTGGCTAACCCTCGCTGCCGGACTGGAGGGATTCGCCGCGGTTCAGGTTCCCGGAACGAGTCTATGCGGCGGTCACCTCCTCGGGGTTGACTGGTCGGGCTCTTGGTAGCGGATGCGGTTGAGGCGTTGGCGGTCGAGCTCGGTGAACCGGATCCCGTTGGTCTGGTGGCTGATGAAGAGGTCGAGAACCGCCCACACCAGAGTTAGGCAGCTGGTCTCGCCGGGGAAGCGGCCCATGACCTTGGTGCGCCGCTTAACCTCGCCGAGCGATCGCTCGAGCAGGTTGGTCGATCGCCACCGTCGACGGTGTCTGGTCGGGTAGCGCAGGTGAACGACGAGGGCGTCCAGATCGTCGGCCAGGCATCGGGCGGCGGCGGTGTAGCCGGCCTTGTCGAGTCTGATCTACTATCGCTTGTAGTCGCTGCTTGGCGTCGCGCTCGTTGATGGCGTCATCGAGCGCCTGCCAGTAGGCCTGGCGGACGCGCTCGCGTTCGCGCTCGGGCAGCTTCGCCAGCAGATTCCTGACGCGGTGCACACAACAGTGTTGGCGGTCAGACGCCGGCCAGCACTGCTCGATGGCCTTGGTCAGCCCAGGCGCGCCGTCGGCGACGATCAGCATCGGCGCGCTCAGTGAGGCGTAGCCCACTTGTTTGTACTGGCCTGTGGCTCCCGCGTGTCGACCTCGTGAGCGACCGGATGATGAGGCCGGTGTGACAGCCGTCGGGTATGACCGACGCAAAGAGAGGGGCGGGCTTGTTCAGTGTGAGCCGCTTCTTGCGCTTAAGATCGCTGTCTCGGTGTCGGGCGGAGTCATCTGAGTGTGGGTGAGCCGGCGCTTGAGCCGGGAGCGTGCTCGATGCAGGCGCACACGGACGACGTTTGTTGGGAGGCCGGTGACCGCGGCGATCTGCTTGGGCGTCAGGCCTTCCCAAGCGGTCAGGGTGAGGATCTCGCGGTCGCGCGGGGGTAGGCTTGCCAGGCCGGCGCGCAGCGCTCCGATAGACGAGTCCTCGCGTCCGGAGGATTCGGTGCGCACGGTGTCGTGGGGTTCGCTGGCTAGCCGCTCGATCAGCGCTTCACCCGCTCGCTGGTACTGGGCTCCGCGGCGAAGCACGTTGGCAGCGACGCCGAACAGCCATAGCCGCGCGCTGTCGCCCGGCGGGATCTTTCCGAGCTTGCGCCAAGCGATCAGATAGGTCTCCGACAGCACGTCGGCGGCGTCCTCCGGGCTGGCTGTCCGGCGCATCGTGTACGCGAGTAGGTCCTCCCGGGTCTCCTTGACCTGCCGCTCGAAAAACAGCCGCTCGGTTGCTTCGCGCGAGGAGTTCACAGGCCGTGGCGATCGAGGTAGGTCAGCAGTGGACGCCCAACGAGGCCGAGCCTGGAGATTCAGGCCTAAGCCTGTATTCACCCACAACGCGAACTGGCCGCCGTACTTCGCATCGCTGACGATGGCGTTGTCCACGCGTGCCAGGTCACCGGTGCCGACGGACCGGATGAACGGGATCATCCAGCCAAACGCGCTCGGGTGGGTCGTGCCCCCGTCGCCCGGCACCGACATGCTCGGATGTGGATCCCAGTCCGTGACCGCCTTCCAACGCAACGCGCCGGAGATCACGCGCGTGTCGCGCGCGGCCGCCGCTTGCCGCCCGGCCATCATGTCGTGACGCCAGGTGAGCACCCACGCGCAAAAAGCGCTTGCTGCGAAGGCCCCGTGCAGCTGACCGGCGGGGGCCTTCGGTGTGCACCCAGGCGCGCGGGCAGGGTTGGCGATACGGTTCCATTCACGGCACGCGTCCTGTTGCTCTTCGTACTCTGAGGAGATCACAGAAGTCCGCCACGATCCGTATCCCGCCGGATACGGAATGTCCGAGGCGATCCGCAGCGCGATCTGGCGAAAATCGGTCCCGTTAAGGTTCAGCAACTCGCCCGGTCCCCCGCCCACGGCCATTCCCTTCGGCACGTACTGGTGGGTGTGGGTGGGAATGAACAACTGCGTCGCCGCCACCGCCACGCCCGCGCTCAGCACCGCAAACGCCACGAAGCCAGCGAGCGCTCCCCGCGGCCGGGTGGCAAACCGCCGCCTCCGCGGAGCCCGGCGCGGCTCGGTGACGATCACCGCAGTCATCGAGTCAAACGCGGCCCCGATTCCCGGCCCCGCCGACACTCGGCCCCGGATCGGATCGCATGCCCGAAGCATTCGATCAAGCCGATCATCGTCGCTGGCTCGTCGATCTGACATTCGCAATCCTTCCGCTCGCTCAGGCCGCGTGCAAGATGTGCCGCAGCGCCTCGCGAATGACCTCGGAGGTCGTCGTCCCATCGGCTCGGGCCCGCTCGAGCAGCGCCCGCCGCAGCTCCGGGTCAAGCCGGACGGACTCGACACTCGCCGGCGAGGAGCCCAGCGCGGGACGGCCCCGCTTCGGGCGCCGTGCAAGCAGCGCGTCGACGTCATAGCCTGCCTCGGCCTCGGCGGCCAAGGCCTCCACCTCCGCGTCGGTGATCGGCCGGCCGGAGGCAGTGTGCCCGTACACGCGACGCTCGCTCAAGGTTCCAGCAGCCTCCGGAACTTGTCGCGCATCGGCATCGCGTGGATCACAAGCTGGTTGCCCTCGACCGTCGTCATGACGACAACCTCGAGCAGATTGCCAGCGCGATCGGGCCCGATGACCAGCCAACGGTCGGGATCTTCGCCAGCGTCCTCGATCGCGCCTTCCACGACACCGTGCTTGCGCGCCGAGTCGTGGATCTCCACCGGCTTATTGTATTACGAAAAGGCTCTGCCTGCGCGCCGATCGTCATCGGCAGCGACGCTGCCCCATCGCGGAGTCCGCATCGCCAGAAAGCGGGAGTGCGACAACCGGCAACCGGTTGGATGCTGCGCCCGGTCCGGACAAGCCTAGAATCCACGTCGACGCATTGGCGGAATCTCGGGTGGATGCGACACTCTGGCCCGCGAACGAGAGCCCTCCTCCTCCTAACGGGAAGCAGGACTGGAGCCAAGAGCGGGCGATGAGGTGTTGCGGCACGGCCGATGTGCTGGCGGGCCGCGATCCTGTAATTCTGGGCGCGTGGCGGACATGGTGTGGGTGTGAACGAACGCGAGCGTCGCGAGCGCCTGGGATCGCTGTTCGAGGCGCATGCTGACGCCATGAGGGCCTACGCGCTGCGGCGGATCGACGCCTCGGCCGCTGATGACACGGTCAGCGAAGTGTTCGTTGTCGCCTGCCGACGGCTCGAGGACGTTCCCACTGACGCGCTGCCGTGGCTCTTGGCATGCGCTCGTCGGATCATCGCAAACCAGCGTCGGGGGGCCAGACGGCACAGCGCGCTGGTCCAGCGACTCCACACCGAACCGGCGCGCGCGCCTGAATGGGAGTCTGCGCCGAGCTCGCTTCTGCGCGCGCTCTGTGAGCTCGGAGAGCGCGACCGAGAGGTGCTGCTGCTGGTCGCATGGGAGGGCTTAGACCCGGCCCGCGCGGCCGCGGCATTGGAGTGCTCCCGCGCCACGCTGGCGGTCCGACTGCACCGCGCACGTCGCAGGCTCGCCGCGGCCCTGGACCGCGTCGATAAAACCGAGCCGATCACGACGACCTCGACGGAGGCACCGAGATGACCGATCTGCTTGAGCGCCTACGGGCGGCGAACCCAGTGCCCGCGTGTCCACCGCCTCCGCTTGAAGACGTTTGGCGCAAGCTGGACGCCGACCGCGGTTCGCGGGGGACGCGATCGGTCCCGCCCGTGCTGGTGCCCCGGCGACGAGCCCGCTGGTCACGGCTCCAACAGTCGCTGCTCGTGGCGCTCGGAGTCGTTCCGGTGATCGCGGTGATCGTGCTCGCCACGCGGACCGTCGCACCTTCGATCGCGGCGAAAGTGCTCACCGCAACCGACAGCAGCCACGCGATCGTTCATTACGTAGCCGACGTCGCCCAACGAGACCTACAGCCACCGGCACGGCCCTCGCGCCACACCCGCTGGGAGGTCTGGCTGGCCGGGAATCGCGCCCACATCCTCGTTTACCAAGCCGGTCGCTCGGGTCGCTTCTTTCTCCGCGCCGAGCTCGCTGTCGACGCCGATCGCATCGAGGTATACCGGCCGCCCCAGTTCGGAGACACGATCACGAAGGGGGTGCTGCCGCGCACCCCGACGACCTGCACCCCCGCCCTGACAATGTGCGGGTTCCGAGCCGTTGACCCCGTCGCGATCCTCCGCAGGCTCGCCAGCGGGGGATCACTCCACCAGGCCGGCCAAGCGGTCCTCGCCGGGCGCAAAGCGACCGTCCTCGAGAATCACGGAACCAAGGGTCTGCTCATGCCGGACAGCCGCTGGACAGTTGCTCTGCGAGCACTCATCAACCCCCACACCTCCGTGCCGATCCTGATCGCAACGACGATCGGCCCACAGGGAAAGCCGGCCCTGAGCACAACCTCCACGATCACCGGCTATCAGCGGCTGCCGGTCAACGCTCGATCCCAAGCGCTTCTCAACATGTCAGGCCACGCCGACGCACACGTGCGGTGCGGGGTCTTCGAGCCCGACGGCGCCATCGGATATCCGTGCCCAGGCCGCTGACCGTTGTGGCCAACAGAGACAACCGCCAGCACGTTCCTGACGGAGATCACGCCGCCGCTGCTCCTTCCTCAAGTAGGGGCACTGAGGGCGGACCGCTGCTTTCTGTCGAAGCACGAGCGCAGCGATAGCCGCAACGCGTGTGACGCGTTGGGGCAAGGCCAGCAGCGACTCGCACGTCGCGGGTGACTGCCGCTCGGGTGATGAGAGAGCAGAAGTGCCGACCGGACGGACGGCGACAAACAGAAACCGTTGGATTTCGCACGGTTGCTCTCGGAAGTCCGCG
Source organism: uncultured Solirubrobacterales bacterium (assembly GCA_963767695.1). GTDB lineage: Bacteria > Actinomycetota > Thermoleophilia > Solirubrobacterales > Solirubrobacteraceae > Palsa-465. Next base: position 66,819 of record CAVYFE010000015.1, on the reverse strand, counting down.
TTGTGCGAAGACCCCGATCCTCGGCAGGTCGCCGAGCAGGTCGGTAGCCGGGGAGCCGCCGAGCTCAAGCGCCGGGCCACCGAGGCCGTCAACGAAAGGCTGCGTCCGATCCGCGCCCGCAGGGTCGAACTGATCAGCGAGCGCGGCTATCTCAGGGCGGTCCTCCGCGACGGCAGCGCCGCTGTCCGAGCCATCGCCCAGGAAACGCTCGCGCTTGTGAGCGCCGCCATGCACACTGACTACTGACCCAATTCCGATTGCTGACGCCACGCTTCCCCTGCGTCGCCGCTGCAGCCATGAAGTTATGACCGCCGCCCCTGTGTGGTCGGCAGCAGAGAGGCGTCGCTCGTGAACTGACGCGGCCGTCTTATCCGCCGCGCTGGACTCTGGCGGGCGGTCGGCGCTCTTTGTCCCGCCGCTCCTTCTGGCGACGGAAATACCAAACCGTGACGATCAAGCCCGTGCCGAGCACGACGATCCGCGCGCCGGTCGAGTCGGCGACGAACATCCCGGTCGGCACTGTCAAAGCGAGCGCGATCTGGCTGGCGCCGTCGAGCGCGAAGGTGAGCCCGATGATCGCGGTGAGGATCGTCAGCGCCCGCCGCCCGTCGGGGTCTGCGAGCCTGGCGTGGATCTCGGCTCGACGCTCCGGGCTTCGCTTCGCGACGTGGTCGGCGACCAGCACCAGCAGGGGACGGCCGAGCGCGACCGAGGCGAGCGCGGCGATGCCGAGCGTGCCGGTGACCGCGCCGCGGCGGAGCTTGAGCGCGAGCGGGGCGCCGCCCGTCAGCGCGTAGGCGGCGAGCGCGATCGCGACCGTGACCGTCGACACGACGGCGACCGGGTCAAGCCGCCGGCGTGTGACCGCGACGACGAGCAGCCATGTGGCAGGGATCGCCTCGGTGATCGCGAGCGCGCCGGTGGCCGAGCCGATGGCGGCGCGAATCAGCATGTAGGCGGCCAGCGGCAGCACGAGTCCGGCCAGCAGCCGGCGCGGAGACAGTTGTGGAGGGCGCTCGTTCACGAGACAGCCTCCGCCGGACGCACGAAGAACCCGGCCACCTGGCGGTCGGCGTCCAGCACGACGCGACCAACCCCGTCAGCGCGCTCGAGCGCAACCGGGATGTCGACGACGGTGTAGCCATCGCGCACCGACACGACCGGCGTGCCGAGGGCTTGAACCTCGCCGGCTTGACGAGCCACCTTCTCGCGCACGTCGGTCAGCAGCTCGACCGAGCAGGCGTCCAGCATCCGCTCGCCGAACCTCGATCGTACGTCGTCGAAGCGGCCGTCGAGGAACGCCTCCAGCACCGGGACGGCATGCTGGACAGCACCCTCCACCGGTGCCGCGCTCCCCCCGTCCCCGGGGGCGGGGCGCCGACCGCCACCGAAGCGCTGAAACGCGGCCTGACGGCTGACGTGGAGCACATCACCGATCTCGCCCCACGTGTGGCCGGCGGCGCGCGCCTGCGCGACAAGCGCGTGCAGAGTGTCCTCGACGATCATGTTCAGGCTCCGCGTCGCGGCGATCGCTCGCATCAGTTGGCCCGACGAGTCCTCGTCCGCCCGCAGCACATCCGCGACCAGGTTTACATTCGTCGCGAGCATCAGCGCCATCACCTCACGGTCCAGTTGGATCGGCGAACGAGCCTCGTGCACCCCGTCAAGGTAGCCTTTACAACAGGCCTTGTCAAGACTACCTTTACAAACGGGTCATTTCAGCGCGCGAGAAATCGTCACCGACCGGTGCGATCACCGGGTCGACCAAGCACCGGCGGTTGCCGAGCAACAGGCACGCCAGTTACCTGCAGTAGGCGATGCCAGCGGCCTCCATTGGCCCCGCGGGCGGGAAGCGGGAACCTTCACCCATGATGCAGGCGAAGAACGAACGCGTACACGACCACCCGTCCCCGCGCATCGGCCGCGATCCTCGCGTTGCTGCTTACACTCGCGTAGAGCAATTCGGGGTGTGAGATGGCGCAGATAAGACGCACGCTGATCGATCCCACGACCTATCGCAGGTTGGTCTATCTGCTCTTGGCGCTCCCGCTCGGCTTGGCCTGGTTTGTGGCGCTGGTGACGGTCTGGAGCCTCTGCCTGGGACTGGTGATCACGCCATTCGTGATCCCGCTGCTGATCGGCTTGGCCGCAATGACCCGCGGCTTCGCGACGGTCGAGGCCGAGCTCGCGCGGTCGCTGCTCGACGTCGATGTCCACGCGAGCGCAGCCACGGCGACGCGGGGTGGTTTCTGGGCGCGCTTGCGCGGGATGTTCGACGCCCGCTTCTGGCGGGCGCAGGCATTCCTGCTGATCAGGTGGTTCGCGGGGTTCCCGATCGCAGTTGTGCTCCTGAGCTTGCTTGCAGCGGCGCTCGGCATGATCTTCGCGCCGGTCTGGGTGCCGTTCGTGCATGGCGGGGCGCAACTGGGGATCTGGCGGCCCCATACATTCCTCGACTCGCTTGCACTGGTGCCGGCGGGTCTGGTGCTGCTGCCGGCGACCCTGTTGCTCGTGAGTCCACTGGCGGCCATCTTTCGACCGATCGTCTCCGAGCTGCTGGGGAGCCCGACCGGCGCCCCGGGCGCGACCGCGACCTGGGGCAGAGTACCCGCAACGGGGCTAGTCTTTGGGACCGACGTCGTGCCGCCCGCCGGCGAAGAGGGATCGGCGGCGAGCGTCCCCCCGCGCCGCGCGCTCGAAGTCCACGCGGTCACCGACGGGGCCATCGTGTCCGTGCTCGTGCTGATCTGGGCGCTGACCTCACTTGGGTACTTCTGGCCGATCTGGGTTGCCCTCCCGCTCGCGCTGGCGCTGGGGATCCACGGCTGGTTCGTGCTGATCGCCGAGCGGCCGTCGCTGGTCGGCCATTTTCGAAACAGTCGCGCGCTGACCGGGACCGCCGGCGTGGGTGTCGCGCTCTCGCTGTACTTCATCGCGATCTGGGCGATTACGGGACACGGGTACTTCTGGCCGGTTTGGCCGATGCTCGCGATCGTGATCGTATTCGGTGCCCAGGCGGTCGCCGCAATGCTCGCTTCCCCGGGCCACGCCGAAATGGCTGAGCGGATCGAAACCCTCGAGAGCACCCGCGCCGGAGCCGTCGACGTCCAGGACAGTGAGCTTCGGCGGATCGAACGCGACCTCCACGACGGCGCCCAGGCCCGGTTGGTGGCGCTCGGCATGAGCTTGGGGATGGCTGAGCAGAAGCTGGCCGACGATCCTCAGCGCGTCAGCGAGCTGCTCGCCGAGGCACGGACAGGCGCCGAGCAGGCATTGCGGGAGCTTCGCGACCTCGCGCGCGGCATCCACCCCCCCGTGCTGGCCGACCGCGGGCTCGAGGCGGCGCTGCAATCGCTCGCCAACTCAACACCGATGAAGGTCACGTTGTCCGTCGACCTGGAGGAGCGTCCAGCGCCGGCGGTGGAGAGCGCCGCGTACTTCGTGGCAGCCGAGGCGCTGACCAACGCTGTGAAGCACGCGCAGGCCAGGCGGCTCGATATTAGGATCGCGCGGACCAACGACCTCGTCGACCTGCAAGTGGAGGACGACGGAGTGGGCGGCGCCAACCCCGAAGGCAGCGGCCTGCGCGGGCTGCGGCGCAGAGTCGAGGCGCTCGACGGAACCCTGAGCGTGATCAGCCCACGAGGAGGACCGACGCGGATCCGCGCCCAGCTGCCATGCGCGTCGTGATCGCCGAAGATCTGGCGCTCCTGCGCGACGGGATGACGCGCCTCCTGCGGGACAACGACATCGAGGTGGTCGCTGCGGTCAGTGATGGCCAAGCGCTCGTCCGCGAGGTCGTCGCGCTGGAGCCGGATCTCGCCGTGGTTGACATCCGCCTGCCGCCGAACTTCCGCGACGAGGGGCTGCGCGCGGCACTCGAGGTCCGCCGCCGCGTACCCGGTACCGCGGTGCTCGTAATCTCCCAGTACGTCGAGCAGGCCTACGCCGAGGAGCTGTTAGCCGATCGTGGCGGCGGAATCGGATACTTGCTCAAAGACCGGGTCATGCACGTGGTCGACTTCCTCGAGGCGGTCCGGCGAGTCGCCGACGGCGGCACGGCGCTCGACCCCGAAGTGGTTGCGCAACTCTTCCGCCGCCGCCGCGAGGACGGGCCCCTTCAGCGGCTCACGCCTCGAGAGCGTGAGGTGCTCGCGCTGATGGCCGAGGGCAGGTCGAACACCGGGATCGCAGAGTCGCTCGTGCTCACCGTCGGTGCCATCGAGAAACACGTCCAGAGCATCCTGTCAAAGCTGGACCTGCCGCAATCCTCCACGGATCACCGGCGGGTGCTCGCCGTGCTGGCCTACCTCCAGCAAGACGAGTGACCCTGGCTGACCCCCATCTCCGCAGATCTCACAAGCGATCGCCGACGCGACGGTGACCGCGTTAGCACGAGCGGCTACCTACGGGGAACGGGACCGCGAAGTCACAGTCCGGCCGGCTCACTGATAGGAGCCGAGCGCCGGACGTGGGCCATCGAGTCGGCCTATATCCACGACTCGATGGCCCACGTCCAGCCAAACTCAAACAACACCCAATTGCCTCCCTCCGTCGCGTCGAGGCAGCCGACACCGCCACCAGCACCGGGCCGCGCAACTTCTGAGTGGGAGCGGGTATTCAGCGTCTGCGCACGACCTTTTTGAGGAGGTAGGGATGGATCGCAAGCTGAAGGTGCTTGTCGCAATGACCGCGGCGTTCGCCGCGCTCGTAACGGTCGCCGCCGCGGCGTCCTCGCCGACGGTGGCGACGGAGTCACCCGCGTCGGTCACCACGTCGAGTGCGCTGCTTCGCGGCGCGGTCAATCCAAACGGAGCCAAGACCACGTACGTGTTCCAATGGGGTCTCACCGACGCTTATGGCACGACGAGCCGCGCGAGGTCAGCGGGCGCTGGAACCACGAGCTTAGCGGTGTCGCTGCAGCTGCGCCGGCTGCTGCCTGGAACCGTCTATCACTACCGCCTGATGGCACTCAGCACGGCCGGCGGCGCGATCGGGCGTGATCGGAGCTTCAAGACCAGCGGCAATCCGCCACCGTATGCCGCGACCGGCCCCACCACGCTCGTCAGCGCCAACAGCGCCACCGTCACAGCTGTGATCAATCCCAACAATGAGAAGACCACCTGGTACTTCCAGTACGGGTTGAGCCCCGCCTACAGCGCCCAGACGGTCGCGCAGATATTGCCTGCCGGCGCCATCCCGGTCTCGATTTCAGAGCAGCTGCAAGGGCTGTCGCCGGGAACGATCTTCCACTACCGGGTCGTGGCCGTGAATCGCGGCGTCGTCGAGCGCGGCGTCGACGCGATCTTCATGACATATCCGAGTGTCGCCAGCGTGCCCCGGGTGCGGGCCAGGACAATCCCTCGCCACGCCCGGTTTCGTCCGTTCGTGTTCACCACCTCCGGGCGGGTGATCGGACCGGCCTCGATCCCAGACCAGTTCGCGTGCTCGGGCCAAGCCGAAGTGCGCTTGTTCCTCGGTAGGCGGCGGGTCACCCGCGAGTTTGCCCCCGTGCAGCCCAACTGCACGTTCTCGGCCCAAACGGTGCTGGCCCATCGTCCCGGTCACCGGCACGGACTGGTCCGCCTGCGCGTGCTGATCCAGTTCCTCGGCAATGGATACCTGGCCCGCAACCGGGCCCGGATCGAGCACGTGTCAGTCGGCTAGACGACGGATTCAGTTGGAAAACGTCCCGCGCCAGGACCCCGGAGAAGAGGTGCGGGACGTTGATCCGCGCCGGCGCTGGTCCGCGGTCGACTTCACGCGCCGTCGCTCACGCCAGCTCCACCTCGGACGCCAGCTCCGCGATCACCTTGGACAGCTGGGTCCCCTGCCACGCGATGGGAGATCGCCCCGGCTGATCGAGCACCAATCGCGCCCCCGGGATCGCCGCCGCGTACGCCTCACCGATCGACTGCGGGTGTCCGGGGTCGAGCTCGTCGCTGCTGGCGACGACCGTGACCGGAACCGATATCGCGCCGAGTTCCGCCAGGGCTCCGAACGGACGCGACCGCGGGACTGCACTGAGCGCGTCGGCGACGGCCTCCGGGTGCTCGTGCAGCGCCAGGCGCTGGCGAATCACCGTCAGGACCGTGTCGCGCGAAGCCGTCGGAACGCTCGGATCGCCGTATGCCTCCAGAAACCCGTCGACACCGCCCTCTCGCAGGCCGCGGGCCAATGCTTCCCACCGCGCGATGCGCTCGGGGTCATCGTTGGTGTCCGGGTCGTAAGCGGGCGTTATGACAACCAGACCCCTCACTCGGTCGGGGTGCTGCAGCGCCAGCCACAGCAGCGTGTGCGCCCCCATCGAGCTGCCGGCGAGCACCGCCGTCTCCACACCGAGCGCGTCGAGCACCGCCTCGAGGTCGTTCCCGAGGTCGCTGTAGCCGTAAGCAGTCGGGTCGGGAGCGGGTGAGGATCGGCCATGCCCGCGGGCGTCGTAGGCGATCACCCGGTGGCCAGACCGCTCGAGCAACTTCGAGCCCATCACCACGTAGCGCCTGGTCGCGGTCAGACCGTGGAGCAGGACTACGGGTACCCCATCGCCCGATCGCTCCACCGCCAGCCGTACGCCGGCTCCGTCGATCATCTGCTCGGCCACAGCGTGTTTGTAGCCGATCCACCAATCCCGATGCGGTGGCTACCATCAATGGGAGATGGATGTCCACGACAACACCTTCCAGTCCGCCGTCATCGAGCGCTCGCACACGCTGCCCGTGGTCGTCGACTTCTGGGCGGAGTGGTGCGGACCGTGCCGCCAGCTCGGTCCGGTGATCGAGCGTGCCGTCGCCGCCCGGGCCGGCAAGATCGAGCTCGCCAAGGTCGACGTCGACGCCAACCCGGTTGTTTCTCGGACCTACCGGATCCAGAGCATCCCGGCGGTCAAGGCATTTCGCGACGGCCAACTCGCCGCGGAGTTCGTCGGCGCCCAGCCGCCGGCGGCGGTCGAGCAGTTCCTCGATTCGCTCTTGCCCTCGGAGGCCGACATGCTCGTCGCCCAGGGCGACGAGCAGTCGCTGCGGCGCGCCCTGGAGCTCGAGCCGCTCCGCGCCGACGCCGCCGTCCCGCTGGCCCGGCTGCTCCACGCCCGCGGCGAGCGCGACGAGGCACTGGAGCTGGTCAAGCGGATCCCCGGCAGCTTTGCCGCCGACGGACTGGCGGCGCGGATCGCGCTCGAACAGGGCGGCGCGCTCGAACAGGGCGGCCGCTCGAACAGGGCGGCGCGCTTGCACAGGGCGGCGCGCTCGTACGGGGCGGCGATCAGCCGGACCTGCGCGACGCGTTCGCGGCGCTCGACGCCGGCGATCACGAGCGGGCCCTCGATCTCCTGCTGCTCGCGCTTGCAGGCGCCGACGGAGCGCGCGACGACATCCGCCGGGTAGTGGTCGGAATCCTCGACGAGCTCGGCGTGGAGCATCCGCTGGCTCGCGAGTCGCGCCGCCGCCTGGCGTCGGCGCTGTACTGAGCTCAAACCGCGAGCGTCAGCTGCTCATCGGCATCGTCGGTGACTGGCTGCAGCCCCGCGACTCTCACACCGATCAGCCGTACCGGCCGCGGGGGCGCAAACCGCCGCAGCAGGTCGCACGCGACCGGTCCCACCCGCTCGGCGGAGCTGACCGGATCACTCAGCGTACGGGCGCGGGTATGGGTTGAGAAATCGTCGAGCCGGATCTTGATGGCGATCGTGCGACCGCATCGCCGCTGATCGGCGAGCGCGGCGCAGAGCCGCTCCACGAGCCCCTTGAGGATCTGCTCGAGCCGCGCACGGTCCGAGATGTCGTAATCGAAGGTCGTCTCGCGGGATTCGGAGATGACCTTGCGCTGTTCGCTGACCGGCGCCTCGTCCTCGAATCGGGCTCGCCGTTGCAGCTCCGCGGCGAACCGTGATCCAAACCGCTTGGCCAGCGGGGCCGGCGGAGCGGCGGCGAGCTCGGCGAGCGTCGTGATGCCGTAGCTCCGGAGCCGCTCGACCGTCTTCGGGCCGATTCCCGGAACCAGCCCGCACGGCGCGGTCGCGAATCGTGAGCGCGCCGCCGCGCGGGTCAGGACGACGAAGCCGCGCGGCTTTTCCGCGTCGGATGCGACCTTGGCGACGAGCTTGCTCGGGCCGATCCCGATCGAGCAGCCCAGGCCGGTCTCCCGTTCGATCTCGGTCGCGATCAGGCGCATCGCCGCGCGCGGGGCCGGCAGCCCGGTCAGGTCGAGATACGCCTCATCGAGCCCGACGACCTCGACCGCACTCACGTGTGAGCGCACGATCGCCATCACCTCCTCGGACGCCTCGCGGTAGTAGGCGAAGTCCGGGGCCAGGAACACCCCGCTGGGACACAGCCGGCGTGCGCGTGAGGCCGGCAGCGCCGACCCCACGCCAAACCGACGGGCCTCATACGACGCCGTGGTGACCACCGATCGAGGCCCGTTTCCGGCCACGATCACCGGTAACCCTCGAAGCTCGGGCCGGCGCCGAAGCTCGACGGACACGTAGAACGCGTCCATGTCGAGATGAGCGACACAGCGCCCTGGCATCTGCTGAAGGCTACGACGCCGACCAGACGGTCCCGACGCCGCCGAACCCCAGCGCGCCGGCGGTGTTCTGGTTCAGATCCCATTCGCGGCCGCCGACGTAAGGGCCACGATCGTCGACCACCGCGGTCGCCGTATTGCCGCCGTAGCGGAACGTGACCTTGGTCCCGCACGGCAGAACCTTGTTGGCCACGCCGAGGCCGGCGTGGAAGCCGCATGCAGTCGAACCGGCGTCGTCATACCACGAGGCGACGCTCTCGGTGAATACGGTCGCCCTACCGGCGGCCCCGCCAGAGCGGGTGTTCAGGTGGTCGCCGCGAAACTCGACGCGCAGCTGCTGCCCATCGGCTCCCCCGGCGCCATTCGGCCGGTAGCGGATCTGAAACCCGCCTCGGGGACCGGTCCGAGCGGAGCCCAGTACGCGCCAGCTGCCGCCGGAGCGACCCTCGAGTCGCACCTTGCGGCCTGCGACGCCCGGCAATAGCCGCCCGCGCACGCCGACGGACTGGCCGTCTAGAACCTCGATCGACCGGCGGGGGAGCAGGAACTTCGACGCCACCGAGACCAGCCGGGCAGAGCTCGGGTCGAGCGGGGCGGGACCGGTGTTGACGGGCTCTCCACTCGCCACGTCGGTGGTCGTGTTCTCGCCGGAGGCCGCGGCTCGCAGCAGCCCCGACTTGCGCAGCGGCGTGACAAATCGGAAGTGGCCATCGCCGCAGATCGTGGTCGAGGCGAGCGTCTGCCAGCTTGTCTCCCCGGCGCGTGCGAACTCGAGCACGACCGACTGGCCGGCGGTGCCCGATGGCGCCGTTCCGCTGACCGTCACGTGCTTCCCGAAGCCGACATGATCAGCGTTCACGTCGATCTGGAGCGCGCCCTGAGCATCAGCCTGCCCCGCGGCGAGCGCTACCGCGGAGGTGGGAATTGTCAGCATCAAAGCCCCGGCGGCCACGCGGACCGACCGGGATTTGCGCATCATGCGCTGAGACCTCATCGTGATGGCCCCTCCTATGGGTCATCGACCGGGGGCCTACGGGGTTAGCTGGCGGGCTCGCGGCCGCCGCTCACCGCACGTTCGTCGTGCTGATGAGGCGGTCGCTACAACCGGCGCCGGCTGATCGCCGGGCGGTCGATTCGCCCCGGCCGGATGGAAGCTGCCCTACCGGCAGTGGGTCCCCCGTTCGCTCTCGCACCGTGCAAGGGCGACTCGGCAAGTCGAAGTACGACCGAAGGAGGTTGGCAGCGCGATTTCGGAATAAGTGTGAGCACCATCACACTTACGTAATTCAGAGAATTGGCCCGAGATGCGTAGCTACGGCCTGTTTTATGGGCCTCATTCCTTGGCGGACCGGTTCATGGAGCGGGTAAAGTTCGTCCAGGCAAGGACACGTGGGACCCGGGGACAGAACCTGGCGAACGTAGGTCTTGGCCTAGAGGCCGGGACTCCTGTTGTGCCCTCTCACCAAGTGCCACTAGGAGCCCGGCCTCGTTAGGTCGTGCCGCACAGGGCACACAATCGGCGAACCGTCGCGACCGCGTCAGAACGACTCACACAGTTTCCCACGTCAGGCGCGCGGAGCGGCCGGACCGGCGCGCGCCCTGCAAGAATTTGACCCGTGGCGAATCAGGATCGGCTGACCGGACTCGACAGCTCGTTTCTCCATCTCGAGCGCGACGCGGCACACATGCACGTCGCTGCGTGCATGGTGTTCGAGGGAAGCGCTCCGGCCTACGACGACCTCGTTGACGAGATCGTTTCGCGACTGCACCTGGTGCCGCGCTACCGGCAGCGTCTTGCGTTTGTTCCGCTGAACCAGGGCCGGCCGGTGTGGGTCGATGATCCCCACTTCAGCGTCACCTACCACGTCAGGCACACGGCACTGCCGCGTCCGGGCGGCGACGAGGAGCTCAAACGGCTCTGTGGCCGCGTGTTCTCGCAGGCCTTGGACCGCGCGCGTCCCCTCTGGGAGCTGTGGCTCGTGGAAGGGCTCAGCGATGACCGGTTCGCGGTGCTGTCCAAGACCCATCACGCGCTCGTCGACGGGGTCTCGGGCGTCGACATCGCGACGGTTCTGTTCGACACCTCCCCCGCCCCGATGCCCGTTGCGCCGCCCGATCACGAATGGGTGCCGAAGCCGCTACCGAGCAGCGCCCAGCTGCTGGCGGACGCGCTGCTCGAGCGCGCCACGGTCCCAGGTGAGATCGTCCGCGGCATTCGGGCGACGGTGCGCGGTCCGCGACAGGTGGCACGGCGAATCGGCAGCGCGCTCGTCGGGGTCGGCGCGATGGCCTGGGCGGGACTGCAAGCCGCACCCCCCAGTCCGTTCAACGTCCGGATCGGTCCGCACCGTCGGTTCACCTGGGTGCGCAGCGATCTGGCGCAGTTCAAGGCGATCAAGAACGAGCTCGGCGGGACGGTAAACGATGTGGTGCTTGCGGTCGTCACTGGCGCGCTGGGGCGCTACATGCGCCGGCACGGCGACGCGACCGACGTCGATCTGAGGGCGCTGATCCCGGTCTCCGTTCGCGCCGATGTCGAACGCGGGGCGCTCGGTAATCGCGTCGCCGCGATGTGGGCGCCGCTCCCCGTCGGGCTGACCGACCCCACGCAGCGGCTGCGGCGACTCAGCGGCGCGATGCAGGAGCTCAAGGGCTCCGGCCAGGCGGTCGGCGCGCAGGTGCTGACCGAGCTGTCGGGCTTCGCGCCACCGACGATCATGGATCAGGCAGCGCGGCTTCAGGCTCGCCAACGGTTGTTCAATCTGGTCGTGACGAACGTTCCGGGGCCCCAGGTCCCGCTCTACATGCTGGGGCGCGAGCTCGAGGCTCTGTACCCAATGGTGCCGCTGGCCGAGAACACCGCGCTCGGGATCGCGATCATGAGCTACAACGGTCAGCTCAATTTCGGCCTGGTCGCGGACTACGATGCGCTCGCGGACGTCGAGATGCTGGCGGACGAGCTTCGCTCCTCGATCGAAGAGCTGGCCGCCGCCGCGGGGATCAGCAGCGACGGCCGGGACGCTGAGCCGAGCGTCTCGCGCGCCGGCGCCCTTCCCACCCCCGAGTGAAGCTGACGACGGCTCTCGAGCGGCTGGCGATCGTCGTCGCATCACTTGCCCTGTCGATCGGACTGATTGCCGCCTTGTCCGGGTTCTTCGCCGGGCGCGACGAGGCGGGCGTTTCGGGCCCGTCGGCGCCGGCCGGCCAGCAGTTTCGTGATCTTGGCCATGCGCGCCTGGCGCCGGGAGAGCCGCATCCGGCCTACGATTCAAACCCGCCCACCAGCGGTGCGCACGTCCCCGAACCCGTGCGGCGCGACGAGGCGAAACTGAACGACGACCAGCTGCTGCAATCACTCGAGGCGGGCGATGTGGTGATCATGTACGGCGGTCGCAATCCGCCGCCGGGACTGCGGCGCCTGGCGCGTACGGTGACTGGACCGTTCACACCGGCACTGGCCGCTGCGGGTCAAGCCGTGATCCTCGCGCGCCGGCCGGGGACCGCCGGCCTGCTCGGCTTGGCGTGGGCGCACATGGTTCACGTAAGCGCGCCAACCGACTCGCTCCTGCGCCAGTTCGCCGACTACTGGCTCGGCCGCGGCGCCTCCGGCCACTGAGGCGCCCCCGGCGCGAGGTCTCTCACGGCGCGAGGTCTCTCACGGCGCGAGGTCTCTCACGGCGCGAGGTCTCTCACGGCCACCGTCATCCGCGTCAGCACGCACAACTTGCCCTCGTCGTCGGACATCTCCACCTCCCACACCCACGTGGTCCGGCCTCGGTGCTTACGCACCGCCTCGGCATGGATCGCCCCCTTGGTAATTGGACGCAGGAAGCTCGTCTGGTTCGACAGCCCGGTGGCGATCTTCCCCTCTGGGGATACCGCGATCGCAGTCGCAAACGAGGCCAGACTCTCGGCGATCGAGGCGTAGACGCCACCGTGCACCAGTCCCTGCGGTTGCTTGAGCTCGTCGCGCACGACGACTCGCCCGGACGCGACCTGATCGGTCAGCTGGGTCACCTCGAGGCCGATCAAGCCGTTGAATCCCTGGCCGACCTGGAATGCAATCGCCGAATCCATCAGGACCGGCACATTATTGGTTCTTGTAGCACCCCATTCCCCGGCGGGCTTCTCTACGCTACGCCCCCCGATGGCAACCCTCGAGAACCTGCCCGCCGATCAGCGCGCCGTTCTGCAGCTTGTCCTGCAGCAGGGCCGCAGCTACGACGACATCGCCAGGCTGCTGTCGATCGATCGGGCGGCCGTCCGACAGCGCGCGCGCTCGGCGCTCGATGCACTCGGACCGCAGACCGAGGTGCCGCCGGAACATCGAGCGCTGATCACCGACTATCTGTTGGGGCAACTTCCCCCGCAGGTCACGGAGACCACGCGTGATCGCTTGGCGCAGACCCCGGCCGAGCGGGCGTGGGCGCGCGTGGTGGCATCGGAGCTGGCGCCATTCGCGGCGCAGCCGCTCCCTGACATTCCAGCCGAGGCTGGCAGACGCGAGCCGCCGCCCGAGCCGGCCCGCGGACTGCGAGGCCGGCAGCGGACCGAGCGGGGCGAATCCGCGGGCGCCCGCCACGCTGAGCCGCAGCCGGCCGCCACGGGGGATGACGACCCCGATGCCACCGGCCCCGCGGGAGCGGAGCCAGCTGCCGCGCGGCCCAGCTCCCGCCGAGGCGGCGCGCTGCTGCTCGGGCTCGGTGGCTTGGCCGTGGTCGCCGCGGTGGTCGTCGTGATCATCCTGGTGACTGGCGGCTCTGGCGCCAAGCACACCTCGACGGCCGCCTCCACGCCGGCGGCGAGCAGCACCCCGACCACCACCACCCCGACGACCGCGACGCGTGTGCTCGGTCAGATCAATTTGTTGCCTCCCAGCGGCTCGAGCAAGACCAAGGGGATCGCCGAAGTACTCGCGCAGGGGAGCGCCCACGGGATCGCGATCGTCGCCGAGGACGTGCCCCCGAACACCAAGCACGATGCCTATGCGGTGTGGCTCTACAACTCGCCGACGGACGCCCACATCCTCGGTTTCGTGAATCCGGGCGTCAACAGCAACGGCCGCCTTTCGACCGCGGGGCAACTGCCGAGCAACGCAGCTCACTACAAGAACTTGCTGGTGACGCTGGAGACCAAGGCAAACCCCACCCAGCCCGGCACGATCGTCCTCGAGGGCCAGCTGACCGGGCTCTCGTAGCGCGCCTTGATCACCCCGCCCACGCCCTACGATCGTCACCCGCAGACTCGATCCAGCCCCTCCAGCGCCTCGGCGAGCGTTTTCCCGGTGGCCCGGCGCAGCATGAATCCGCCGGTGCGCGAGTAGCCCCGCAGCCGCTGTCGCTGCACGATCGTCACCTTCGTCCCGGATCCCTCCGGCTCGAGCGCGATCTCGGTGATCGACTCGCTCAACACCCGCTCGAACGGCGATCCCACCAGCTCCTGCTCCCACGCCCGCTGCCATGGCGGCTCGGAGGCGAGCAGCCGGAAATCCATCCGCACCGGGCGACCCTTCTTGGTCTTGAACACCTGCGTCCAGCGATCCTCCTCGACGCCCTCCATGCGCGTCACGCCCGGCCACCAGCGAGGCATGTGGTGCGGATCCTCGAGCACCTCCCAGACCCGCTGCGGGGCGGCCGGGATCGTGCGGGTGCGACGGGCGATCGCCATCAGCTCTCGTACTTGATCAGCGCGTGTACCTGGTGCGGCGAGAGCCGAGCGCGGCCTTTGAGGAACGCGAGCTCGACCAGGAACCCGCACGCCACGATCTCGGCGCCGAGCCCGGACACCAGTTCGCACAGCGCGCGGGCGGTCCCACCGGTGGCGAGCAGGTCGTCGTGGATCAACACGCGAGCGCCGCCCGGGAGCGCATCGGCGTGAACCTCGAGCGCGTCGATCCCGTATTCGAGGTCGTACTGCGCGCTGACGGTCTGATCGGGCAGCTTGCCCGGCTTGCGCGCCGGAACAAAGCCGGCGCCGAGCTCCCGGGCGAGCGCCGGGCCGAGAATGAACCCGCGGGCCTCGGCCGCGACCACGAACTCCACGTCCAACGGGTGCGCAACCTCGGCCAATCCCGCGACGGCCGCATCGAGCGCGCCGGCGTCAAGCAGCAGCGGCGTTATGTCCTTGAAGACGATCCCCGGCCGCGGAAAGTCGGGGATGTCGCGGATGAACGCGCGCAGGTCCACTCGTCCGATGAGGTGCTAGTCGGTGGGGCCCACTACGTCGTGATCTTGCGCAGATCGCGGATCAGCAGCAGGTGCTTCAGGTGCGTGGTCACCGACGCGAGGTTCTCGAGCGCCTCGACCGCCTCCTTGCGCCGCTGAGGGTTCCGCGAGCGGAGCGCCGGCGCGAGGATGCTCTGCAACAGCTGCGCTTCGCGATCGGCCGAGCTTCGGAACACGCGCAGGTTGCGTCCCCCGACCCCGTAGCGCGCCAGCTCGGAGACCGCCCGGACGATCTCGCGCTCGGTCTCGTCGTAATAGCGCACGCCGGCGCGGTTCTCACCCTTGATCACGCCGAAATCGACCAGCTCGCGGACCAGCTGCGGCTCGGCCCCGGTCTCTTCGACCACGTCTTCGAGCGAGTACAGCGCGCCCGGGTCGCGAACCGCGACCGTCGCCCGGCGCAGCGAGCGCGGCTCACCGGGCGCAGACACGTCTCGGTCGGTCCGTCCCCCAGCCAGCTCCTGGCGGATCACGCGCAGCGGCAGGAACTCGTCGCGCTGGAGGCGGAGGATCGTCCGCAGCCGCTGGATGTCGGCCTGGGTGTAGAGGCGATAGCCGCCCTGCGTCCGGCGCGGGGAGAGCAGCTTCTGGTCCTCCAGGTAGCGGATCTTCGAGATCGAGATGTCCGGGAACTCCTGGTTCAGCGCCTTGCAAACCGCCCCGATCGTGACCGCCTTGCGCGGCCGGCTGGCCCCCTCGTCGGCGGGGTCCGGTAGCTCCACATCGGGACTGCGAGTCTCGGAGACGGCCATCAGCGGCTGAGGTAGGCGAGCTTGTACTTGCCGACCTGGAGCTCGTCCCCGTCGGCCAGCTTGTGTGACTCGATCCGGCTGCGGTTGACGTAGGTGCCGTTCAGCGAGCCGCAGTCGTCGAGGTAGTAGTCGCTCCCGCGGCGCACGAGGATCGCGTGATCGCGGGACACGGTCACGTCGTCGAGGAAGATGTCGCTGTCGGGACGGCGGCCGACCGTGAGCCGATCCTTCTCCAGCGGGAAGCTCTCACCGGCCCGCCCGCCTCCGGAGCGGATCACCAGCGCGGCGCCGCGCGAGACCACCTCGCCCAGCTCGACTTCCTCGATCTCGCCGGTCTCGCCCACCTTGTAGGTGGCCGTCGTCGCACCCGGCGGGGGGTCGGATTGCGCCAGGAACGCTCCGCAGCGCTGGCAGTAGTTCGCTCCGTCTGCATTGGCGAAGCCGCACTCTGGACAGTGCTGGGCCACGGCCGGATGTCCGCTATTCGGAGTCTGTGGCCGCCGGCACGCGACCCGCGAGGATGTCGGTCAGCTGCTGGACGTCGGCACCGGAGATCACGAGCTCACCGCTCTCGTCCTTCTTGCGCAGCCGGTTCACGAGCTCGGCCCGGAGGATGTCGATCTTCCCGTGCAGGATCCGCCGCCGGTAGGAGATCTCCATCTCCTCCTCGGACAGCTGCTTGATGAGGTCCTTGAGCTCCTGGTCGGTCAGCGAGCCGAGGTCAGGGAACGTTTCCATTCGTTAGCTCCTCCCGAGTCCGGCAATATCGAGGGCGAAGTGAAGCGCGAGTATACCCAGCCTTCTCAGAGGGTCAATCTGAGCTTGAGAGTTTGCGTTCACGGAGCTCCTGCATGCCGCGACGGACATACAGAGCGCTCGCCAGCAGCGACAGGGCGAGGCCCACGTAGAGCATCACCAGCGCCAGCCAGTGCAGCCCGGCCATCGCGAAGAACGGCGCCCCCATCGTCGGCGCGACCCCGAGCCGGCCCGGCCAGTTGATCTTCAGCTCCACCCCCCGCCTGATCCCGTAACGGCTGAGTCCGAGCATGAACAGCTCGCGCAGGACCACGAGCGCGATCGCCCAGCGCGGCAGGAGCTGGAAATGCCACGCCACGACCATCCCCGAGATCACCAGCAGCCGGTCGATGATCGGATCGAGCAGCGCGCCAAGGCGGCTGTACTGGCCGGTCAGCCGCGCCGTGAAGCCGTCCAGGTAGTCGGCCCAGCCGATCACCGCAAACAGCACGACCGCCAGCGCGTCGTGGCCGCCCGAGCTGGAGAGCGCGACCGCCAGGAACACCGGAATCAGCGCCAGGCGCACGAACCCGATCGCGTTTGGGACGGTCCACGGATTGAGCGGCTGATCGGAGCGCGTCTGGGTGGGTGCCGCCCCCGAGCGGTCGATGCCGAACAGGCGACGCTTGGTGAGTCCGCCGCGAGCGCTCAGGGCAGTCCCCGCCAGATCTCCGCGATCGCC
Organism: uncultured Solirubrobacterales bacterium; assembly: GCA_963767695.1. Lineage (GTDB taxonomy): Bacteria > Actinomycetota > Thermoleophilia > Solirubrobacterales > Solirubrobacteraceae > Palsa-465. The sequence goes on along the minus strand of CAVYFE010000015.1, from coordinate 49,843 downwards.
TCCGCTGCGCCGTCGATCGGCACCGTCCGCGCCTCGCGGCCTCGCCGAACCTGCACCTCGACCTCGCCGCTCTGGAGCGTCCGCCGCCCGACCGTGACCCGCGCCGGGCAGCCGAGCAGCTCGGCGTCGGCGAACTTCTCCCCCGGGCCGGCGTCGCGGTCGTCATAGAGGACATCCAGCCCGAGGTCCTGCAACTCGCGATACAGCCGCTCGGCGAACCCCCGCTCCTCGCTCCCCTGTTTGCCCAGCACGACCAGCTCGACGTCGAACGGAGCCATCGAACGGGGCCAGGAGATCCCGTGCTCGTCCGCGTACTGCTCGACCGCGGCGGCCGCCGCCCGCGCCGGGCCGAACCCGTAGGACCCCATCCAGATCAGCTGCTCCTGACCGTTCGCGTCGAGGTACGTGGCCCCCAGCGGCTCGGAGTAACGAGTCCCCAGCTTGAAGATGTTCCCGACCTCGATCGCGGGTTCGATCCGGATCGCGGACCCGTTGACCGTGTCGCCGGTAACGACGCTGCGAACGTCGACGGGCTCGTATTCGAAATCGCGCCCCGGCTCGACTCCTCGCAGATGCGCGTCGGGTCGGTTGGCACCGGTCACGTAGCCGCCGGGCTCGACTGCGCGGTCGAGCAGGATCGGCATCCGTGCGCTGACCGGACCGATGAACCCGGGCGGACCAAGGCGCTCGGCGACCTCCTCGGGCCGCGCGGCTCGGAAGGCGGCTCCCAGCGCAAGGTCCAGCTTGATCTCGTTGACGCGGTGATCGCCGCGCACCATCACCAGCCGCCACTCGTCCCCGTCCAGGATCACCGGGTAGGCCTTCAGCAGCACTCCCGGCGAGACGTCCAGCGCCCGCGACACGGCCTCGACTGTCGTCATCCCCGGAGTGTGCACCTCTTCGGGCGCATCGAGCGGCGGCGGAAGCTCCACGGGCTGCGCCTGCGCGGTGGCGACCTCGACGTTGGCGGCGTAGCCGGGCGCCAGCGCCACGTCGTTCTCGCCGGCGGGGCACGGCGCCATGTACTCGTGCGCGCCGAAGCCACCCATCACCCCCACGTCGGCCTCGACGCGGTACCACTCCAGCCCGCAGCGGTCCATCATCCGGTCGTAGGCCACGACGTGCTTCTGGTAGGCCTCGTCGAGCCCTTCGCGATCGCGATCGAACGTGTAGGAGTCCTTCATGATGAACTCACGAGTCCGCAGCACACCGGCACGCGGGCGTGCCTCATCACGCTCCTTGACCTGGAAGTGGTAGAGGATCAGCGGCAGATCCCGGTAGGAACGGACGGCGGCGGCGACATGGGCGGTGACGACCTCCTCGTGGCTCAACGCCAGGACCATGTCCGCCCCCCGCCGATCCTTGAGCTTGAACACCTCGTCGATGTCGTAGCGGTTGGTGCGCCGCCACAGTTCCGCCGGATGGAGCACCGGCATCAGCATCTCCTGGCCGCCGATCGCGTTCATCTCCTCGCGCACGATCTGGACGATCCTCTGGTGCACGCGCCAGCCGGCCGGCAGCCACGACCACAGGCCGGAGCCGATCTGCCGGACCAGCCCCGCCCGCACCATCAGCTGATGCGAGATCGCTTGCGCGTCGCCCGGGGGTTCGCGCTCGGTGGGCAGGAAGTAGCTGGACAGGCGGGTCATCGGCGGGGCGCGAAAGCCTACTCGCGGCCATCTGATAGAAGAAGCTACCGACCGCACCGCCGACCGCGAGGAGCCAGCCCGATGGCGTACTCAGTTCCCGACCTTCCCTACGACTACAGCGCGCTCGAGCCGACCATCGACGACGAGACGATGCACCTGCACCACGACAAGCACCATCAGGCGTACGTCACCAACGCCAACAAGGCGCTCGAGGGCACGGAGTGGGCCGAGAAGCCCGTCGAGGAGGTGCTCCAGAACCTGCAGTCGATCCCGGAGGACAAGCGGGGCGCGGTCCGCAACAACGCCGGCGGCCACTACAACCACTCGCTGTTCTGGGAGTGGATGTCACCCGGCGGGGGCGGCTCGCCGCAGGGTCCCCTGGCCGATGCGATCAGCTCCGCGTTCGGCTCCGTCGACGAGTTCAAGGACAAGCTGAAGGCCGCCGGCGTGGGCCAGTTCGGCTCGGGCTGGGCGTGGCTGGTCCACGACGGCTCCGGTCTGGCGATCGTCTCGACCCCGAACCAGGACAGCCCGATCAGCGACGGCAAGACGCCGCTGCTGGGCGTCGACGTCTGGGAGCATGCCTACTACCTCAAGTACCAGAACCGGCGCCCGGACTACATCGACGCCTGGTGGAACGTGGTCAACTGGCCGAAGGTGGCCGACGCCTTCGGCAAGGTCAGCTGATATTTAGGGGGCGCGCAGAGCGCGCCCTGGGATGTCGCCCGGGGGGCTGGCCGTCTTACGGGAATATATGGCCCGTTTCGCGGCCAGCCTCGGGCTAGGCCCGGGTGAACCGCCGGCCGGCGACCGGCGAGAGCGTCTCGTCGAGGGACGGCGGCTCGGGCTGCACCCGGGCGGCGGCGGCCTCCATCGCCGCGATGCGCTCGGGCGTCATCGCGGTGGCGTCCTCGTTCTCAGTCAGCCACTCGCGCGCTTCGGCCGCGCGCTCCTCATCGCGCACGACCCGCTTGCCCGCGGCGTAGTAGCGGTCGATCTCGGCGAACAGCTCGTCGACGAGCCGCTCCGTCGGCACCTTCTTCAGCGGCTCCCCCCGCGAATAGATCATGCCCATGTCCTTCGCCCCGGTGATGCCGAAGTCGGCGTGCCGGGCCTCGCCGATCCCGTTCACGGCGCAGCCGAGCACCGAGACCTCGATCGGATCCTCGTAAGCCTCCAAGCGCCGCTCCACCTCGGCCACGACTGAGTCCATGTCGAACTGCAGCCGGCCGCAGGTCGGGCAGGCGATCAGCACCGGGCCGCGCTCGCGGAGCTTCAGCGCCTTGAGGATCTCCCACGCCACCTTGACCTCCTCCTCGGCGTGGAAGGTCGAGAGCGAGATCCGGATCGTGTCGCCGATCCCGTCGGCCAGCAGCGTCCCCAGGCCGACGGCCGACTTCAGCGATCCCGACCACTTCGTGCCCGCCTCGGTCACCCCGAGGTGCAACGGATACGGGATCCGCTCGGACAGCAGCCGGTTCGCGGCGATCGTGTTCGGCACCGACGTCGACTTCATCGACACCTTGAAGTTCTGGAACTCGAGCCGCTCCATCAGCTCGACCGTCTCCACGGCCGCGGACACCAGCGCCTCGACCGGGTTGTCGTACTCGAGCTGGCGCAGGTGGGAGGGCAGCGAGCCCGAGTTCACGCCCACGCGCAGCGGCGTGCCGAGCTCGGTGGCGCGGGCGGTGACCGCCGCGACCTTGTCCGGGCCGCCGATGTTCCCGGGGTTCAGCCGCACGCAGTGGGCGCCGGCGTCGAGCGCCTTGAGCGCCAGCGTGTAGTTGAAGTGGATGTCGGCGATCACCGGGATCGGCGAGTCGCGCACGATCGTCCTCAGCGCCTCGACGTCCCGATCGCGCGGGACGGCGACGCGGACGATGTCGGCACCGGCCTCGGCGACCCGCCGGATCTGGCCCATCGTCGCCTGCAGATCGGCCGTTTCGGTCTTGGTCATCGTCTGCACCGCGACCGGCGCGCCGCCCCCGATCGGCACTGCGCCCACGCGGACCTGGCGCTCTGAAGCCATGGGCTCAGTGTAGTCAGCACCCCACGGAGACCCGTTTTCGCGAGGTTACGAGCGAATACACGTCGGCCAGCGCCGGCGCGACGATCTCCGGTGCGGCGATCTCCTTCGCCCGCGCGATCGCCCGCTCCCCGGCCGCCTGGCGCTCCCCGCAGCCGGCCGATCGCCGCCGCCATCGCCGGCGGATCATCCGCCGCCACCAGCCATTCCCGGGGCACCAGCTCGGGCAGCGCCCCGACCCGCGAGGCCACCACCGGCAGTCCCGCGGCCATCGCTTCGGCCGCCGCGAGCCCGAAGCTCTCCCCCGAGCGCGACGGCACCAACCCGACCACCGCCCGCGAGCGCAGGCTCGCCAGCTCGTGCTCATCCAGCTGACCGGCGATCCGGACGCCCGGGAACCGGGCCTCGAGCCGGGCGCGCTCCGGTCCCTCGCCGGCGATCACCAGCGGCAGCCCGGCGATCCGGCACGCTTCGATCGCCACGTCAACGCCCTTCTCGGGCGCCAGGCGGGCCGTCACGAGCGCGTGCTCGCCGGCGCTCGCCGCGGACTGCGAAGCGAAATTGCGCACCACCTGAGCCACCACATGCGCCTCGCCGATCGGCGCTCCGAGCGCATGGAGTCGCTCCAGGGCGAACCGGCTCGGGACCACGAACGCGTCGACCTGGGCCGCGAGCCGCCGCTGCCAGAGCGCGAGCGAGGTGCCGTAGGCGAGCGCTTCGGCGCGCGAGCCGCGGCAGCCCAGCGCGACGCCCGGGGGCCGTGTTGCGTCCGTGGCAGCGAGTGCACTCCCGGCCGTGGGTGAAGCACACCCCCACCGCGCACACGAGCCGGTACTGATGCAGGTGAAGCACCACGCTGGCCCCGGCCGCACGGGCGGCCGCCAGCGCGCGCCAGCCGAACGAGGGGTGCAGGTTGTGGGCGTGGACGATCGCGCGCTCTGGTCCGCCGCACCGCCCGCTCGCACCTGGTCCGGCGCGAGGCCCCCGCCGAGCAGCCCCGCAGCCGCTTCGGTACGCCCGAGCAGCGAGGAGTCGCGCTCGAGCAGCTCTGCGTCCTCGCCCAGCCGCTCGCGGACCAGCCACAGCAGGTCCTCGACGGCCCGCTCCTCTCCCCCGGTGGTCCGGTAGCGGTTGTGCAGGAACAGGATCACCGAGGCTAGAGCCCGCGTCGGCGCCGCAGCGCCAGGCCGCCGAGCGTCGCTGCGGCGAGCGCCAGCACCACCAGCAGGATGATCAGCGGCGTCGGCAGGAACGAGCTTCCCGAGGTGGCGCCGCTCGCCGACCCGCTACGGTGCAGCTTGCCTTCCTGGGCCAGCAGCGCGCGCTCGATCACGTCGTGACAGTCGGTGTACTCCGCGACGTCGGCCGGCATCGTCCGCAGCGCGTCCTCGAGCGCGGCGATGCTGTAGGTGCGCGTGAGGGTGTTGTGCGCGTTGCAGTCGGCGATCGGGGCCGTGCCGCCCGCGGCCCGCGCGGGGACGGTGGCGACGAGGCCGGTCGCCACCGCAACGAGGGCGGCGACCAGCGCGAGCATTCGATGCGAGCGAATCGTGGAGCGCAAAGCGGAGAGGTCCCGGTTGAGGGCGGCCGAGGCTAGCAACTGAGGGGCGATCTCAAGCCGGGTGCTGGACGAGCACGGCCGAGGAAGGTGGGGCCGGCGCGACCAGTGTCGCGGCCCGGGCAGCGATCGCCGCCGGGGTCAGGGTCCACGGTTGCGCGAGCGCGAATCGCTCGACCAGGTAACCCGCGACCAGCCGGCGGGAGATCGCGCTGGCGCCGGCCGGCAGCGTCCTGACCGGACTGTCGAACATGCTGCCCACGACATCGACCTCGTGGACCGCGACCGCCGCTCCGGACGCCTGGTTCCAGGTGACGCCGCGAAGGTAGAACGCGAGCGGGCCGGTGGCGAGCTGGGCGTTGTAGACGACGATCGCGCGCCGGGTTTCGGACCTGCCGAGGGCGGCCGCGACGCCACGCCAATCGGGTCGCTGATACTGCGGGTTCTCGCCGATCCGGATCGAGGCAACCACGAACGAGACCGCCACCGCCACCGCCAGCACGGCGCCGGCGGTGCGCGCTCGCGAGGCCGTGCACGCGGCCCCCACCACCACCGCCAGTGGGATCCAGGCCGGCATCAGCGCCCGCGAGATGTAGAAGTCGTGCCCGAGCGCCGCGAACACGAGCGGCACGAGCAGCACCGCCGCGGCCAGCACCGCCGCGACGGCGGCCCCGTGCAGCTCGCGGCGGTCCGCGCCGGAGACGAGCAGGGCGATCAGCAGCGCGGCGAACAGCGCGGCGCCCACCAGGCCGTAGTTGACCAGCGAGCTCCGGTACAGCGTCCCGAACGCGAACGTGATCGGAACCTGCTCGATCCTGGTCGACAGCGGAACTGAGGTGAGCCACCCGAGCGGATGCGCGGTGTCGCTGAGCGCGAGCGGGACCAGCGCGGCGCCGACGGCGGCCAGCGCGCCGACCGCGGCGAACGTGCCCCGGCGGCGCACCGCCAGCAGCAGCCAGATCCCCTCCGGCACCACCAGGAAGGCGGCGAAGAAGTGAGTGAGCAGGGCCAGCGCCGAGAACACCGCCCACCACACGAGGTTCCGGGTCGAGGGTGCTCGCAGCGCCCGCGCGAAGAACAGCAACGACGCTCCGCACAGCGCTCCGAGCAGCATGTACTCCCGCGCTTCCTGCGAGTACCAGATCATGAACGGGTTCAGCGCCGCCAGCCCCGCGGCGATCATGCCGGCCCGCTTTGAGACCAGCTCGCGCCCGCATAGGTAGGCGATCGGGATCACCGCGGTCCCGGCCAGCGCTGAGAGCGATCGCAGGCCCGCCTCGCCGGTCCCGAACACCTTCGCCCACAGCCACCCGACGACGAAGTACAGCGGCGGGCTGGTCTCCTGGGCGCCGATCGTGTGCAGCAGCGCTCCGAACGAGAGCTGCATCTCATGCGCCGCCTGGGCCTCGTCGAACCAGTAGCTTTGGGTGCCAAGCGTGGCGAAGCGCAACACGCCGGCGAGGCCCGTCACACCCACGAGCACCAGTGACTCGATCGGAATCCGGCGCGTCCATGCGCGTGAGTCCGCCACGGCAATAGCGCCCTTGCTGGCCGTGCTGACCATGGGCGCGCGATTGTAGTGTCATACGCTTGCCGTTCTTCCAGCCGCTCTTGCAACGAAACCGCCGGCTCATCCGCGGCGCGCTGATCGCCGCGCCGGTGCTGGTGCTCGCGCCGCTGCTCGGTGGTTGCGCAGGGAGTCCCAAGCCCGGCCCGGCGGACAGTCGCACCACGCCCCTGGAGTCGATCTTCGAGGCCGACAACCAGCTTCTCGCCGATCCCGCGGGCACGCTCGATCGGCTACGCCGGCTCGGCGTCGACCACGTGCGCGTGTTCTTCGCCTGGGGCCCGGTGGCCGGTCGAGCGCCAATCGCGCCGGACGCGCTCTCCCGGGTGCCTCCGCACAGGTTCAACGCCACCGATCCCGCGGACTATCCGGCCAGCGGGTGGGCTCCCTACGACGCGATCGTCCGCGATGCCGCTGCGCGCGGCATCGCCGTGTACTTCACGCTCTCGGGTCCCGCGCCCGTGTGGGCCACCCAGCCGGGCGAGCCGCCGGGACCGATCGGGGTCTGGAAGCCCTCGGCGGACGATTTCGGCGCGTTCGTGCGCGCGGTCGGAAGGCGCTACAGCGGCCAATATCCCGATCCCCTGCATCCAGGTCGGGACCTGCCCAGGGTCAGCTTCTGGGGGATCTGGAACGAACCGAACCTCGGCATCGACATCGCCCCGCAGGCGATCGACAACGGGGCGCTCGAGGTCTCGCCCCTCTATTACCGCCAGCTGCTGGACGCGGCCTGGTCAGGGCTTCAGGCCACCGGTCATGGACACGACACGATCCTGATCGGCGAGCTCGCTCCCGACGGCGCCACCGTCGGGGATGTCCCCGGGAACTTCGACATGATGGTGCCGCTGCGCTTCTTGCGCGCCCTGTACTGCGTCGACTCCGCCTTCCACCAGTTGCGCGGACTTGCCGCCTCACAGCGGGGCTGCCCCACGTCCGCCGCGGGCTCGGCGCACTTCGCCGCCGACAATCCCGCCCTGTTTCACGCCAGCGGGGTCGCGGTCCACCCCTATTCACAGGGGCTCGCGCCGGATGTGCCGCCGCCTCTGGAGCCGGACTACGCCGAGTTCGCCGACCTCCCGCACCTGGAGGCCACGCTCGACCGCCTCCAGCAGGTGTACGGCTCGAGCACGCGCTTTCCGATCTACTCGACCGAGTTCGGCGAGCAGACCAACCCCCCCGAGACGCTGCAAAGAGCGCTTCCACCGCAGACCGCCGCCGACTACATGAACTGGACCGAGTATCTGAGCTGGCGCAACCCGCGTCTGCGCTCCTACGACCAGTATCTGCTCATCGACGCGCCGAACGGCACGTTTTCGAGCGCGCTCGAATCCGCCGCCGGGACTCCGAAGCCCTCCTATTACGCATACCGGATGCCGCTCTACATGCCCGTCACCTCGGCCAGCGGCCGCCAGCGGCTGGAGGTGTGGGGCTGCGCTCGTCCGGCCCCCTATGCTCGATCGGAAACCGGCCGGCCGCAGCGAGTGGAGATCCAGTTCCAACCGGCAGCGGGCGGCGCTTTCCGGACGCTCAGAACCGTCACGCTGAGCGACCGCGACGGTTGCTACTTCGACGTCCGCCAGCAGTTTCCCGGCAGTGGCGCGATCAGGCTCCGGTGGGCCTATCCGCACGGTCCGGCGATCTTCAGCCGGACGGTTCGCGTGACCATCGTCTAGCCTCGCCGGGGCAGCCGAGAGCCCCGGACATCCTGCTCGTGGGCGCAACTCGGCGAGCCGCGACCTGTTGTCTCCTACTACATGCGACTGCACAGACGAGCTCTGATCACGGCCGCGGCATGCGCCGCCTGTGCGGCGGTGCATGTCCTCGGCACCCCGGCGCCCGCCGCCGCCTCCACCACCCAGGTGGCGATCATCGAGGACGACGCTCATCTGCTTGCGCACCCGATGCGGACGTTGCAGACATTCCGCAGCCTCGGCGCCGGGATGGTGCGCGTGTTCGTGAACTGGGACACGATCGCCCCCGACTGGCACTCGACCAAGGATGCCGAAAGGGTTCGACGCGACCGACCCGGCCGACTATCCCGCCGGGGCATGGGATCGCTTGGACGCGATCGTGCGCGATGCCGGAGCAGAGGGACTCGGGGTCGACTTCGTGCTCACGGGAGCGGCCCCCCGCTGGGCCGACGGTCCTGGCGCTCCGGCCGTGGTCTCGATCACCCCGTACCGTGCCTGGTTTCCCTCGCCGGCCAAATTCGGGGCATTCGTGCGCGCGGTCGGAACTCGCTACAGCGGCACCTATCCGGACCCCGATGATCCGAGCACGCCATTGCCCCGGGTCAGCTTCTGGTCGATCTGGAACGAGCCCAATTTCGGAGAGGACCTCGGGCCGCAGGCGACCCACGGCTCCACCGTCTCGAGCGCGCCGGCCATGTACCGCGGCCTGGTCAACGCCGCCTGGCAGGGGCTACAAGCGACGGGCCACGGTCAGGACACGATCGTGATCGGTGAGCTGGCGGCGCGGGGCCTGGGTCCGAGGCCGGCGACGCCGAGTCATCCCCAGGGGCTGCCCGGGGACTTTTCGATGACCAAGCCGTTGCAGTTCATCCGCACGCTGTACTGCGTGAACTCGTCTTACAGCGAACTGCGCGGCTCCGCCGCCCGGGCGGTTGGCTGCCCCACCACCAACCCGGGCTCGCTGCGGTTCCGCTCCCAGAACCCCGGGCTGTTCCAGGCCAGCGGCTTCAGCGACCATCCCTATCCGCAGGATCTGCCGCCGACGGAGGACCACTCCACGGACCCGGACTTCGCCACCCTCCCGAGGCTCCCCGCGCTCGAGGCGGAGCTGGACCGGCTCCAGCGGATGTACGGCTCGCACGCGCGGCTGCCGATCTACAACGACGAGTTCGGGTACATCACCAACCCGCCGAACCACGGCCGCTACGTCGCACCGGCGGCGGCGCCGTACTACCTGAACTGGGCGGAGTATCTGAGCTGGCGAAGCGGCCGGATCGCGTCGACGGGGCAGTACCTGCTGTATGACCCGCCGCCGACCCGGTTTCTCCCCCAGGGCGGGTTTGCGAGCGCCCTGTTGACGATGACCGGCAAGCTCAAGCCGGCGTACACCGCCTACCGGATGCCGCTCTACCTCCCGCGCACGTCCACCGGACGGGGTCGGGGCCTCGAGGTGTGGGGATGCGTGCGCCCGGCGCAGTACGCCGCCACCGACACCGGCCAGCCGCAGTATGTCCAGATTCAGTTCCAGCGCGGCTCCCGCGGCTCGTTCACGACCGTCGAGGAGGTCGCGATCACCAACTCCCGCGGGTACTTCGACACGCACGTGACCTTCCCGGCCAGCGGGACTGTGCGGCTGAGCTGGAGCTATCCCACGGACGACCCGCTGTTGCCGAACGGAACGATCTACAGCCGCCACGTGTCGATAACCGTGCGGTAGTACGCCTCCGGCGTCGTTGTGCTCGCTTTAGACGGGCGCTAGATTTACTGGCAAGGTTTGTCCCTACCGGAGCGCCAGGACTGATGACGACGCGTGTCAGACCGTCGAGGACGACCGAGTTGGGGTTGAGCATCGCGGAGCGGACGGATCGGCTGGTGCCCGGCCGTCACGGTGGACCGGTCCCGGGCAGCCTGCCGGCCGAGCTGACCCGCCTCGTCGGCCGCGACGCCGAAGTCGCTGAGCTGACGGATCTTTTGGCGCGTACCCGGCTGTTGACGCTTGCGGGCCCCGGGGGAGCGGGCAAGAGCAGGCTCGCGCTGGCGCTCGCCGGGCAGCGCGAGCACCAGTTCGACGGCGGAGTCTGGTGGATGGATCTCGGCGCGGTCGAGGAGGGCGCGATCGACCACATGCTCCTGAGCACGCGCTCGGCGCGCACCTCGATCGGAGAGCTCGTCTCCTACCTGCCCGCAGCCAGCGCCACGCTGCTGGTTCTCGACAACTGCGAGCACGTGGCCGAGGCGTCCGCGAGGCTGGTGTCGGAGCTCCTGGCAGTAAGACCCGAGCTGCGGATTGTGGCGAGACGCGCCGTCCCCTCGGGGTTCCCCGCGAGCAGCTATGGCGCGTGGCGGGGCTGGCGTTGCCGGCGCCACTCAGGGACTACGGCGCCAACCCATCGGGCAGCGTCGATGAGGCGCCGGCGGTGGAGCTGTTCGTCGAGCGCGCCCGGGCGGTCGCGCCATCGTTCGCGTTGACCGACGCGAACCGCCCGGCGGTGGTCCAGATCTGCTGGTGGCTGGACGGTCTGCCGCTGGCGCTCGAGCTGCCCCGGTCCTTTAGAACCGGGCGCGTAAATGTTTAGTGCTGTTTAGCCCTGCCCGGAGTACAGCGTTTCGATCTTGGCCGCGTACTTCGTCGCAATCGGCCTGCGCTTGAGCTTCATCGTCGGGGTCAGTTCGTCGCCGCCTGGCAGCCAGTCGTCGGAGAGGATCTTGAACTTCTTGATCTGCTCGACGCGGGCGAGGTGCCGGTTGGCTTCGTCGATCTCCGCCTGAACGGCGGCGATCATGCTCGGCTCCTCGCCCAGCTCCTCGAACGTCTTGCCCTCGAGGCCATGCCGGGCCGCCCATTGCGGCGCGAAGTCGGCGTCGAGCACGATCAACGCCGTGTTGTACGGCCGTCCGTCCCCGATGCAGCACGCCTGACCGATCAGCGGGCCACCCGACTTGAGTTCGGCCTCGATGTTCGCCGGTGACATGTTCTTGCCGGCCGCATTGATGATCAGCTCCTTCTTGCGGTCGATGATCTTCAGGTAGCCGTCCTCGTCGATCGACCCGATGTCGCCGGTGTGCAACCAGCCGTCGGCGTCGAGGGCCTCCGCGGTCTTCTCGCGGCTGGTTGCGATAGCCGAGCATCACGAACTGGCCGCGGATCAGCACCTCGCCGTCGTCGGCGAGCTTCAGCTCCGCGCCCGGCGACGGCGGGCCGACGGTCCCGATCTTGACCTGGCCCGGCCGGTTGCAGGTTCCGAATCCGCACGTCTCCGACATTCCCCACAGCTCCGCCAGCTCGATTCCGAGCGCATGGAAGAACTCCAGCACCTCGACCGGAGTGGGCGCGGCGCCGACGTTGACCGCGATCGCCTGGTCGAGCCCCAGCATCGCCCGCAGCGTCGAGAACATCTGCTCATCGGCCTGGGTGACCTGCGCCTCGAGCGCCGCGGGCACCGGCTCGCCGCGCTGCTGGCGCCGCACCCGCTCGACCGCCGCCTGAAGGGCCGCCTGAACCGGTTGACGCTGCTCCTCGGGCTGGGCCGCCTGCATCGCCTCCAGCCCGGCCTTGAGCTTCTCCCAGATCCGCGGGACGGCGAAGAACCAGGTTGGCCGGACCTGCGGCAGGTAGGAGAGCACCTCGCGCGGGTTCGGGCAGGTGGTGATCGAGCCCGCGTAGATCACCGGGAGGTAATGGTGCGCCATCCGTTCGGCGATGTGAGCGGCGGGCAGCCAGGAGATCAGCCGGCCGCCGGGCTCGAGCGGGATGATCTGCTCGGTCGCCTTCGCCGCGACCATGATGTTGTGATGGGACAGCTGGACCCCCTTCGGCGGCCCGGTCGTGCCCGAGGTGTAGATCAGGGTCAGCAGGTCGTCCGGACCGATCCGCGATGCCGCGCCTTGCACGTCGAAGTCCGGATCCGAGCCCTCCACTTCGGCGAGCGAGAGCGTGCCCGGCTGCGCGTCCCGGTCGACCACGATCACGTGCTCGAGGTCGGGGAGGCCCTTACGCGCCTCGAGCATCAGCGGCAGGTAGGACTGCTCGACGATCGCCACCTGGCAAGCCGCGTCTGTGCACAGGTAGCGGATTTCCTCCGGCGGATATGTGACGTACAGCGAGAACGGGGTCGCACCGAGCATCGCGGCGGCCAGATCGACGATGTGGAACTCGGGCCGGTTCCCGAGCATGATCGCGACCGTGTCGCCGGGCCCGACGCCGAGTTTCACGAACCCGCCGGCGACCGCATCGACCCGACCAAGCAGCTCTGACCAGGTCAGCGAGACGGTGTCGTCCGGGGTTCGCACGGCGATGATGTCCGGATGGGTCGCCGCCGTGCGCCGCAGCGCCTCGGTCACGGTCGGCGCATCGACGGCACGCCCGGCGGACGCCACGATCGTGCTGCTCTCCATGCTCTCCTCCGCGTCCTGGATGGGTTGAAGCGAATAACGCTATCGCAGCGGCGGGCGGCGATCAGTGGATGTTGAACCCCTTGCCGGAGAGCGTCGAGATGTCGTTGCTGAGGCCGATCACGAACAGCAACAAGATCAGCACGAATCCCACGACGCCGGCGCGTTCCATCACCTCGAACGGGATGCGCCGCCCTCGGACCTTCTCGGCCAGCGCCCAGAACACGTGTCCTCCGTCCAGGGGGAGGAACGGGAACAGGTTGATGATGGCGAGCGACAGCGAGATCAGAGCGAGCACCTCGAGTGCCTGGGTCGTGCTGGTCGCGAACGACTCCTGGGTGATCGTGTAGCCGCCGACCACACCGTTGAGCTGCTTGCGTTCCTGCGGCTCGAAGATCCGCGCCACCACCGACACCGTCTGCGTCGTCACCGACCACAGCCCGGACACCGTCAGCGAGGCCGCATGGGCCGGCCCGATCGGCTGCTTCGCCGAGCCGAACTCGAAACCCACCAGCGGGCGGTGGTCGGCGGCGCTGTAGCGTGGGCGCAGCTCGAAGCTCAGCAGCTGTCCGTTTCGGCGCACCACGATCCGCGCCGGGGTGGCCGCGACGCAGCCGTTCACCTGCGCACCGGCGCACCGGTGCGTGGCCAGCTGGTTGCGCAGCACGGTGGGGCTGCCCGTGACTCTGTCGACCGACACCAGTTGATCGCCGGGATGCAGCACCCCCGTGGCGGGCGTCGACTTCAGCACCGCCGCGACCTGCTTGGAGGGGACCGCTTGACCGTTGGCCAGGAACAGCGCGTACACGATCACGAACGCGATCAGCAGGTTGACGGCCGGACCGGCCAGGATCACCACGATCCGCTTCCACACCGGCTGGTTGTAATACGCGCGGCCGACGACCTCCGGCGGGATCTCCTCGTGCGGGTTCATTCCCGTGATCCTCACGTAGCCGCCGAGCGGGATCGGGCCGATCCCGTACTCGGTCTCACCGCGGCGAACACGCCACAGCATCGGTCCGAAGAACAGCGAGAACCGCTCCACGCGCATGCCCACCGCCTTGGCAGCCGTGAAGTGGCCCGCCTCGTGGAGGATGATCAGCGCGGCAAAGCCGAGGGCAGCCAGGACGTAGGACATGCGTGCTCCTAGTGTGGCAGGGGGCTCGTAAGTGCCAGCGAAGCCCTGAGAGACCGTCTCTTACGCCGCTGCCCGCGCCGCGACCAGCTCGCCGGCCAGCCGGCGAGCCTCGGCATCTGCCTCCCCGAGCGTCTCGAACGAGTGGACCGGCCCGGCGGGCAGGCGCGCGAGCGTCTCGTCGATCACCGCCGCGATCTCGAGGAACCGAAGCCGGCCGCCCAGGAAAGCGTGTACGGCGATCTCATTGGCGGCGTTGAGCGTGCATGGCGCCGTCCCCCCGGCGAGCGCCGCCTCGCGCGCCAGCCGCAGGCACGCGAACGTCTGCTCGTCCACCCCCTCGAAGTCGAGCCTGCCGAGCTCGACCAGGTCGAGCCGTCTCACCGGAACGTCGACGCGGTCCGGATAGTGCAGGGCGTACGAGATCGGCACCCGCATGTCCGGGTAACCGAGGTGGGCGAGCGTGGCGCCGTCGCACAGCTGGATCAGGCTGTGGACGATCGACTGGCGATGGACCACGACGTCGATCTGCTCATACGGTGTCCCGAACAGGTGGTGTGCCTCGATCAGCTCGAGCCCCTTGTTCATCAGCGTCGCGGAATCGATCGTGATCTTGCCCCCCATCGCCCATGTGGGATGCGCCAGTGCCTGCTCCACCGTCACGTCCTCGAGCTCGGCGGAGCTCCGGCCCCGAAACGGACCTCCCGATGCGGTCAGGAGCAGGCGATCGACGGTTCCCGGTCGCTCGGAGGCGAGCAGCTGATGGAGTGCCGAGTGCTCGGAATCGACCGGGATGATCGCCGCGCCGGTCGCCTCGGCCAACGCCATCACCAGCTCCCCGCCGACCACCAGCGACTCCTTGTTGGCGAGCGCAAGATCGATTCCCTCCCCCAGCGTGGCGACGGTCGGCACCAGCCCGGCCGAGCCCACGATCGCGTTCAGGACCATGTCGCACTCGGCCTCGGTGATCAGCTTGACCAGCCCGTTCGGTCCCCCCAGCACCTGACCATCGGTCCACGCTTCGGCTGCTCGCGCCGCTGCGTCGGCGTCAGCCAGCGCGATTGCGCTGACGCCGTATCGCTGCGCTTGTTCGACCAGTGGCTCCCACGCGTTCCCAGCGCTCAGCCCGACGACCCGCAGCTCGCCCACGCTTCGCGACACGACGTCGAGCGCCTGAACGCCGATCGAGCCAGTCGAGCCGAGGATGACCAATCGACGCGGCACGAGCACGATTGTAGGTCGGGAGGCCGCGGGCGATCAGTGCATCACGGCGATCCAGATGTAGTAACCGGCGACGACCGTGAAGATGACCGCATCGAGCCGGTCCAGCGCGCCACCGTGCGCGCCGAACAGGGTCCCGGCGTCCTTCTGCCCAGCGTTGCGCTTGACCAGCGACTCGAACAGGTCTCCGATCGGCGCGAGCACCGCCACGGCCGCCCCCAGCAGCAGCGCATCACCCTGAGTCAGCCACGTTTGGTACAGGCTCGCGAAGAACACGGCGAGGATCGCGATCAGCATCCCGCAGAACAGGCCCTCGACGGTCTTGTTCGGGGAGATCTGCGGTGCCAGCGGCCGACGGCCGAACAGCCGCCCGCCGATGTACGCCGCCGTGTCCCCGAGGAACGTGCCCACCAGCACGTCGATGAGGATCCCGTTGCCGTGGTTGAGCTCTCGCAGGAGCACGGCGTGCGCGAACGCCAAGCCGATCCAGTAGACGCCCAAAAGCGTCCCGGCGACCGCCACCGTCGCACCCTCGTGGCGCGGGCGAGCCAACACGAACACGACCAGCACCGGCAGCGTCGCCATCCCGATCTCGAGGACATCGCGCACGGTGCCGTAGCGAGCGGCGAGGACCATCGCCGCCAGCGACGCGAACCCGACCAGTGACAACGGCTTCCAGCGCTTCAGCAGCCGGTACAGCTCGTGCATGCAGACCCAGCCGATCACCATCATGAACAGCGCGAACGCCAGCCCCCCGAAGTCGATGAACAGGATCGCCACCACCGCGGCCGGGACCGCCACGAGGATCCGGGCCAGCAGGTCCGATGCTCCGCTTGACGGCTTCTGACGAGCGTGGCGCTGCTGGGGCTGGGAACGTGTCCGCACGTATCGCGGGCTCGACCGCCTCCGCCCCTGGGCCATTTCTAGCGTCCCCCGAACCGGCGCCGGCGAGCGGTGAACTCCTCGAGGCTCTGTTCGAACGCCTGACGCGAGAAGTCCGGCCACAGTTCCTCGCGGAACACCAGCTCCGAGTACGCTCCCTGCCACAGCAGGTAGTTCGAGATCCGCTGCTCGCCGCTGGTGCGGATGATCAGGTCCGGGTCGTGCATCTCGGGGGCATACAGATGGGCGCGAAAGTCTTGCTCGCCGTTCCCGGTAAAGGTTCGGGCCGCGTCGATGATCTCCGCTCTACCGCCATAGTTGAACGCGATGAACAACGTGATCCGGGTGTTCGCGCGGGTCAGATCCTCGGCCCACTCCATCCGCTGCACCAGCGCGGGCGGCACCGGCTCGGTGCGCCGCCCGATGAACCGCATCCGCACGCCCTCGGCATGCAGTTCGGGGGTCTCCCCTTCGATCCGGCGAACGAACATCCCCATCAGCGCCACAACCTCCTCCGCGGACCGGCGCCAGTTCTCGGTCGAGAACGAGTAGACGGTCAGCTCCTGGACGCCGAGCTCGACCGCATCGCGCAGGCGCGC
Organism: uncultured Solirubrobacterales bacterium; assembly: GCA_963767695.1. Classification (GTDB taxonomy): domain Bacteria; phylum Actinomycetota; class Thermoleophilia; order Solirubrobacterales; family Solirubrobacteraceae; genus Palsa-465. The sequence continues at coordinate 33,123 of CAVYFE010000015.1, read as the reverse complement.
CTTGACGGCGTCGGCCCCGGCCTCGTGCCCGGCGAGGACCGGCAGGCCGCGGCGCTGCGCCCAGCGGCCGTTGCCATCGGTGATGATCGCGACGTAGCGGGCCTTCTCGTCGGCGCCGGCCTTCTCCTCGGCCACGCTAGACCTCGAGGATCTCTTCTTCCTTTTGCCTGAGCGCCTCGTCGAGCTCGGTGATCCGCCCGTCGGTGACCTTCTGCAGCTCGACCTCCGCCCGGTGCTCGTCGTCGGACCCCGCCTCGCCGGCCTCCTTGAGCTCGCGCAGGTCGTGCATCACGTCCCGCCGGATGTTGCGGATCGCGACGCGGCCCTCTTCGGCGATGTGGCGCACTACCTTGACCAGCTGCTTGCGCCGTTCCTCGGTCAGCTCGGGGATGCCCAGCCGGATCAGGTTGCCGTCGTTGTTGGGCGTCAGCCCGACGTCCGACTCGAGGATTGCCCGCTCGATCGCCTTGATCGAGCTCTTGTCGTAGGGCTGGATCGTCAGCAGACGAGCCTCCGGTGCGCTGATCGTCGCCAGCTGGCGCAGCGGCGTCGAGGTGCCGTAGTAGTCGACCGCGATCCGATCCAGCAGTGCCGGGCTGGCCCTGCCTGTACGGACCGAGCCGAACTCGTGCCGGGTCGCCTCAACCGACTTCGTCATCCGCTCGCGGGCGTCCGCGAGCAGTCCGTCGATCAGCTCGCTCTCACTCATGTCCTCACCAACGTCCCCACTCTCTCTCCGGACACTATCTTGTCGATGTTGCGCCCGTCGGCCATGTTGAAGACGACGATCGGGAGATTGTTGTCCATGCACAGCGCAAACGCGGTCGAGTCCATCACCTGCAGTCCGCGGGTGAGCGCGTCCTTGTGGGTGATCTCGGGAATGAACCGGGCATTCGGGTCCTTCGCGGGATCGTCGGTGTAGACGCCTTCGACGCCGTTCTTGGCCATCAGCACCACCTCGGCGTGGAGCTCCGCGGCCCGCAGTGCCGCCGCGGTGTCAGTGGTGAAGAACGGATTGCCGGTACCCGCGGCGAAGATCACGAGCCGCCCCTTCTCGAGGTGGCGCATCGCGCGGCGCCGGATGTACGGCTCGGCGACCACCGAGATCGGGATCGCCGACTGCACCCGCGTCGCGATGCCGTCCTTCTCGAGCGCGTCCTGGAGCGTGAGCGCGTTCAGGACCGTCGCCAGCATGCCCATGTAGTCGCCAGTCGCGCGATCCATGCCGCGCGCCGCGGCCTCCAGTCCGCGGTAGATGTTGCCGCCGCCGACGACGATCGCGACCTCCACCCCGCGCCGATGCACGGCGGCCACTTCGCAGGCGATCGCCTGCACCCGCTTCGGATCGGTCCCATAGTCCAAGTCGCCCATCAACGCCTCTCCGGACAGCTTGAGCAGCACGCGCCGGTAGGCGGGCGCAGTCGCGGAGTCTCCGTCCACCACTATTAGCCGCCCACCGAGAACCGGGCGAACCGTCGAATCACGATGTTCTCGCGGGTCTCGCTGGCCAGCTCGGCACGGAGCTCCTCGATCGTGTTGCCGGCGTGCTTGTCCTCGTTGACGTGCTTCTGGCGCAGCAGCACGACCTCGTCGAGCCATTTGTCGAGCTTGCCGCTGACGATCCGCTCGCGCACGTTCTCCGGACGATCCGCGGCCTGCTCGGTCGCGATCCGCTCCTCCCGCTCGCGGTCCTCAGCGGGCACATCCTCCTCACTCACCGCCAGCGTCGCCGGCACCGCAGCGATGTGGAGGGCGACGTCGCGGGCGAACTCGATGAACTTCTCGTTGCGCGCGACGAAGTCGGTCTCGCAGTCGACCTCGACCAGCACACCGATCCTGTTGTTGGCGTGGATGTAGCTCTGAACCACGCCCTCACGCGCTTGCGCCCCCGCCCGCTTAGCGGCCTGCGCCGCGCCGCGCGCACGCAGGATCTCGATCGCCTTGTCGATGTCCCCCTGGGACTCCGACAGCGCCTCCCGGCACGCCAGCACGCCCGCCCCGGTCCGGTCGCGGAGGGCTTTCACGTCCTTCGCGCTGATCGCCGTCATGCGTTCTCCTCGGTGCTCGGCGCGGTCGGCGTGTCGTCGTCCTCCTCGGGCCGCGCGGCGGTCTCGGCTTGCTCGGGCGCCGGCGGGCTCTCGGATTCCTCGGCCGGGTCCGCATCCGTGGCTGGCGCCACCGCCGCTTCCTCAGGGGCGCTCTCGGCCGGCTCGGCCGCCGGCGGGCTTTCGGCTTGCGCCGCGGCGGCGGGCTCCGGCTCCGGCGCGACCGGCGCTTCCGCGGGCGGGCTTTCGGCTTGCGCCGCGGCGGCGGGCTCCGGCTCCGGCGCTTCCGTCCGCGGGGTTTCGGCTTGCGCCGCGGCGGCGGGCTCCGGCTCCACCGCCGCCTCGGTCCGCGGGGGCTCAGCGGCAGCGTCGGCCGGCGGTGGGGCCGGTGCAACCGGCTGCTGTGCCGCCTGCGCCGCCTGAGCTGCCTGAGCCGCCTGAGCCGCTTGAGCGGCCTCCGCCTCGGCGGCAGCCGCCGCGGCCTCCTCCGCCTCGCGGCGGGCGCGTTCCTCCGCCTCCTGGCGTTCCCGCTCCTCGGCCTCTTGGCGGGCGCGCTCTTCGGCCTCGCGCCGTTCCCGCTCCATCCTGGCCCGCTCCTCCTCGGCGCGGAACACGCCGTGCCCCTCGGCGACCACATCCCCGATCGCCCTGGTGATGGCCGCACACGAGCGGATCGCATCGTCGTTGCCCGGGATCACGTAGTCGATTCCATCGGGGTCGCAGTTCGTGTCGACCAGGCCGATGATCGGGATCCGCAGCCGCTGCGCCTCGCGGACCGCGATCGCCTCGGTCTTCAGGTCGATCACGAACACGGCGTCCGGGACGCGCTGCATGTTCTTGACCCCCCCGAGGTTGGCGCGGAGCTTTTCGAGGTCCGCCTGAGCGGCCATCCGCTCACGCGTCGGAAGCAACTGGAGCTGCCCCTCGGCCTCGTAGCGCTCGAGGTCGTGCAGGCGCCTGATTCTCAACGAAATCGTCTGGAAGTTGGTCAGCAGGCCGCCCAGCCAGCGGTGGTTCACGTAGGGCATTTCCGCCGAGTCCGCGATCTCCTGGATCGCATCCCGAGCCTGCTTCTTGGTTCCGACGAACAGGACCGTCCCGCCGCGGCGCGAAACGTCCGAGGCGAACCGGCGAGCGTTCTCCAGCAGCGCCTCCGTCTGCAGGAGGTCGATGATGTAGATGCCGTCCCGCTCACCGTAGATGAACCGGCGCATCTTGGGGTTCCAGCGGCGCGTCTGGTGGCCGAAGTGGACTCCGGCCTCCAGCAGCTCCTTGATTCCAACTTGAGCCACTGCTCTTACTCCCTTTTTGTAGGTCTACATGCAGCCCGCCAGGCGGTGTTCGCGAACCTCGCTTTCGACGGCGAGGCAGGGCGCGATCCGCGCGCGCGGGGTCGTTTATCGATGAACTTCTTTAAAAAGTTTACGCAAGTATTGCCGAAGCGCTACGTTTTCAGATGTAGCGGGCCTATCACCCTTCCCCTACCTTAGGTGATGGCCTGCCACGCGGGCCGAACCTCCCTTCCCCTACCTCCGGTGGCTCGGTTCGCAACGTTCGGCGGGGCGGCTTTGGACGGGCCGCCCCGTCGGCACTCCTGAGCCAGATCACCTCGGCCACCGCGTGGGAAAGATCCCACCGTCGGCGGCTCGAAGCAGCGCCGCCTCCAGGTCCTCGGGCAGCCCCGAGCGCACATCGATCGCCTGGCGTGTCATCGGGTGCGCGAACGCCAGCCGCGCCGCATGCAGGAACTGGCGATCCAACCCGTAGAGCCCGGGCGATCCGTACTGCGGGTCGCCGCAGACGGGATGGCCGATCGCTGCCATGTGAACCCTGATCTGATGTGTGCGTCCCGTCTCCAATCGCACCCGCAGCAGCGACGCCTCGGGCAGCAGGCGCTCGATCTCGTAGTGCGTGCGGGCCTCCCTCGGCTCGTCGGTATCGATCGACATCAGCACCCGATCGCGGCGATGGCGGCCGATCGGGGCGTCGATCGTCCCAGTCCGGGCGGGTGGATGTCCCTCGACGAGGGCGAGGTACTCGCGGCGCAGGCCACCGGCCGCCAGCAGCCGTTTCAGCGCCCGATGAACATCGTCGCGCTTGGCGACCACGAGCAGGCCCGAGGTGTCACGATCGAGGCGGTGAACGATCCCCGCGCGCCACGGCTCCTCGCCGCCGCGCGCTCCGAGGTCCAGCAAGGCCTGAGCAAGCGTTCCCGTCTGGTGCCCGCGTGCGGGGTGCACGACAACGCCCGCGGGCTTGTCGACGACCAGCAGATACTCGTCCTCCCACGCAATCACGAACGGCGCCGGAGCCTCGGCGCAAGCAGCCTGCAACGCGGAGGCCGCGTACGACGCGGAGCCCGCCAAGCCCTGCTCGTCGACCTCGATCCGCTCGCCCACTTTGACCAGGTGGCGCTTGAGACGCGGCCGTCCATCGACCCGCACCCGCTCTGCGTCGATCAGGGACTGCGCCTTCGCGCGGGAGCCGAGCCGACGGGCGAGAAATCGGTCGAGCCGCATCCCGGCGGCGTCGTCTCGGCACCTCGAGCTCGAGGTGCGAGCTCGGAGCGCGCTCAGCGATTAGCCGCCTGTCCTCCCTCCAATACCCACAGCAGCGCCAAGACCCCGAAGGTGATGCACATGTCGGCGACGTTGAACGCGGGCCACAGCGGCAGCTTGATGAAGTCCGTGACGGCGCCGTGGAGAATGCGATCCAGGAGGTTTCCGAGCGCGCCGCCGATCAGCAGCCCGGTGGGGACCCAGAGCCAGGGACGAGTCGGGCGCATCAGGAAGTAGCCGAGCAGAACCGCCAGCGCCGCCAGCGTGAACACCAGCACCAGCGCCCCGCCGCCCGACAAGAACCCGAACGCCACTCCGGTGTTTCGCACGTGGACGAGGTGGATGCCGGGCACGAGCTTGCGCTCGTCGCCGACGGCGATGCCCGAGACGATCAGGTGCTTGGTGAGCTGATCGACGGCCAGCACGGCAACCACCAGCAACCCGGCTCGGAGGTAGGCGCGGGGACGAACGTCGAGCGATGAAGTCGCCGAGGCGTGAGTCACCATCGAGGGACCTGGGACGGTCAGCCCCTGATCGCGTTGACCACGATCGTGTCGAGGAAGTACAGGATGATGATCCCGATCATCGGGCTGAAGTCGAACATCCCGATCGTCGGGATGAATCGGCGGAAGATCCGAAGATAGGGCTCGCACACGTCGCGGAGGAAGTTGAGGATCATGTCCGACCAGCGTGAGTACGGGAGCCGGACGCCGAACGAGAACAGCAGGTTGAGCAGGATGTAGGCGAAGATCAGGAGGATGTAGACCGTGAACAGGGCGCTCACGTAGTTCGCGATGTCCACCCGGGTGAGCGCCAGGATCGCCATCAGCGTCCGCTGCCGATCAGAACGGCATCCATCGCCTCCTGGAAAGCGCTCCGTACGCCGGCGCGCTCGAGTGCCGCGAGCCCCCGCGCCGTCGTGCCGCCCGGAGAGGTCACCTCGCGCCTGATCGCCAGCGTGTCGTACTCACGTGCCGCGAGCAGGGCGGCGGTCCCCGACATCGTCTCCACGACCAGACGGGAGGCGAGCGTCGCGTTCAAGCCTCGGCGCACGGCCGCGTCGACCTGCCCCTCCGCCAGCAGCGCCACGTAGGCTGGACCGACGCTCATCACCGCCGCTGCGGCCTCCATCAGCCGCTCCTCGACCGGGACGACAATCCCGATCCGCTCGAACATCGCGATCACCTCCGCCTCGACGGTCCCGTCAACATCATCTGCTGCTGAGTAGCACACGATCCCCCGGCCGACCGCGACCGGCGTGTTCGGCATCAGTCGGAAGACCTGCACTCCGGGATATGCATCCTGCAATGCGGCGAGCGGCGTTCCACCGAGCACCGAGGCCACAACCGAGACCTTCCCGGCGAGCTCGCTCGCGACCTCCCGGAGCTGGCCGGGCTTGTGGCACAGCACCACCAGATCGGCCTGTTCGGCGACGGCCCCGTTCGAGTCGAGCGCGGCGCCGCCGAGCTCGGCGACCAGAGCTCGAGCGCGACCCGAGCCGGCGTCCGAGCACAGCACCGGCTCATTCCACCCACGGGCGAGCGCGCGCGCCATGTTGCCAGCTCCGATCAGGCCGACCTGCATGGGAATGAAATCTACATTGGCGCCGGAGCCGCCCACGGGCTCCGGCGCCGCGCGCCTTGCGGCGCCCGTTAGGACTGGTTGAAGAACCCCTTCTCCACCAGCCGAGCGCGCTCCTCGGCCGAAACTTCGACGTTGTGCGGAGTGAGCAGAAACACCTTGTCGGCGATCCGCTGCATTCCCCCATCCAGTGCGTAGGTCAAACCACTCGAGAAGTCGATGAGTCGCTTCGAGAGGTCCGTGTCGGCGCCCTGCAGGTTGAGGATCACCGGAATCGACTCCTTGAACTTGTCCGCCACGTCCTGGACGTCATTGAAGTTCTTGGGGGCGACGAAGTGCACGCGGACGTCGCCGCTGCGTCCGTTGCCGCGCTCTCCCACCGGCCGCAGCGTGGTCGTCCGGCGCTCGGGGCCGGGATCATCGGCGAAGATGTCGTCGATCTCGTCGCGACGTCGTCGCCCGCCGAGCCGGCGTACGTTCGGCCGCTGACTGTAGGTGTCCTGGAGGTCGACCTCCGGCTCCTGGTAGGGCTCCACCTCCTCCTCATAGCCCTCGTCGTCCTCGGCTAAGCCGAAATAGACGAGCGTGCGGTGCCAGGTGTCACGGAGGGCCATGGTTCTCGGGAGGTTCGCTTCAGGGCCAGGTTTCCCTCCATGATTATGACGCGCGACGGCCGCTCTAGGAATAGAGACTTGTACCGAGGCGCACAATCGTCGCCCCCTCCTGCACGGCGACGAGATAGTCCTGGCTGGTCCCCATCGACAGCTGCCCCAGCCCATAGCGCTCCGCGAGCTCCCTCAGTGCCGCGAAGTACGGACGGCTAGCCTCCGCCTGCTCCGCGAACGGCGGCATCGTCATCAGCCCGACGACCTCGACCGGGCAGCGCTCGAGGAACGCCTCGAGCTCCGCCGGTGCGACACCGCTCTTGCTCTGCTCGCCCGCGACGTTGACCTCGACCATCACCTTCGTTTCGGGCGTCGCGTGACGGCTCAGCTGAGCCAATGCGGAGTCGCTGGCCACGGACTCGAGATAGCGAACGTACGGGATCAGTTGCCGCACCTTGCGACTCTGGAGCTGACCGATGAAGTCCCAGGTGAAGCGGCCGGGATAGGCATCGGCCTTGGCGATCAGATCCTGGGCGCGATTCTCGCCGAGCAGCTCGATCCCGGCGTCGGCGAGCACGCCCAGCTCCTGGAGCGGGACGTATTTGACCGCGGCGAGGATCTGGATCTCCTGCGGATCCCGGCCGGCCGAGGCGATTTCGGAGCGGACCCGCTCGAGGTTCTCGCGCACTCGCTGGCTGCGCAGGCCACTGATCAGCTCAGCCACGCGACCCCCGCCTGGCGTCCCGTGAGCCCCCGATCGCGGCGGTGGGAGAAGAACAGCGAGGGCTCCGAGCAGATCGTGCACAGCTCGGCGTCACGAACGTCTCTCACGCCGGCCTGCTCGAGCTCGATCCGGGCGATCGCCTTGAGGTCGAGGTTCTGGCCGCGCCGGACAGCCGAGCCCCGAGCGGCGAACGTCGCATGCACCTCCTCGCCTACCTCGTAGCAGCAGGGGCCGGCTCCGGGTCCGATCGCCGCCGCCAGCGAACCGCGCGCGCCCAGCTCACGGAGCGCGGCGACGCCTTCGAGCACCACGCCGGCGGCGAGCCCCCGCCACCCCGCGTGAACCATCGCCACCGCTCCCTCCCCCGCGATCGCGATCGGCAGGCAATCCGCGGTCAGCACCAGTCCTCCGACACCCGGTGTCGCGGTTGCCTGGCCGTCAGCCTCACCCGGTTGCACGCCATCACCGGTCGGAGCCATCGCCCGCGTGACCACGGCGCCATGAACCTGACGGCCGTGAGCGAACCGCACTCCCAGCTGCTGCGCGAGCAGCTCGCGGTTGCGATTCACCGCGGCACGGTCATCGCCGGTCAGCCGCCCCAAGTTGAGGCTCGCGAACGGCCCCTTCGAGACGCCGCCCCGACGCGTGGTGAACAGCGCTCGCGCCCCGGGCAGCTCGATCGCGAGATGCTCGCCGGTGGCGTAGAAGGGCGCGGGCAGCTTCACGTCGTCAGCAACTTTAGGCCGGTGACCGATGTGCGCTGCGCATACTTCGGCGCAGCAGGCTATCCGTTGCTCGTCGCTGCCCGCAGCGCCGCTTCGAGCTCGGCTTCGCGGCCGCTGTCGGTGCCATCGAGTTTGGCCGCGAGGGCCGCGCGCAGTCCGATCCCGATCGCCGGCCCTTGAGGGACCCCCGCGGCGGTGAGATCATCGCCGTCGATCTCCAGCCGGACGTGGCGCAGACGCTCGAGCCACGCGCGGGCCTGATCGGTCGGACCGAGGGCGCCGGCGATCGCGACGAGTTCCGGGGGGGCGCCGGTGAGGACCTCGGCGATCTGCGAGGGCCGTTCGGCGAGCGCGAGCGCTTCGGCCACCGGGTCCGCGCGCAACGCGGCCGCGGCGATCACGTCGCGGTCCCGGGCCTCAAACGCGAGCCAGTCGAGCAACCGCCGCAGCGTGGAGGGGTCGATCCCGCGCACGGCGAGGCCGAGGACCACCAGGTCGCGACGTCCGTCGAGGGGGAGCAGGTCGAGGGCACGCCGCGCGAGCTCCGGGTCGGCCAGACCAAAGCGCGGATCGATCGCGGCGTCGAGCTCGAGTTCGCTCAACTGGCGCAGCGCAGCGATCGGATCGCCTTCCCGGGCCAAGAGCCTGAGCTCGGCTCCGATCCGCGACCCGCTCACGGTCCGCAGGGCGCCCGAGCGCACGGCCGCCAGGGCGAGCTTCAGCGTCTGCGGCTCGATCGCGAAGCGCAGACGGCTCGCGTAGCGGGCGAGCCGCAGCAGCCGGGTCGGGTCATCGATGAAGCTGCGATCGTGAAGGACTCGCAGGCGGGAGGCTCGAAGGTCCTCGAGCGCATTCGGCGCGGGGCGCAGCTCGCCGGCGACTGCGCCGCCGAGCGCCAGCGCGATCGCGTTGACGGTGAAATCCCGCCGCAGGAGATCCTCGGCCAGGCTCGCCGGAGTCACCTCCGGCAACGCGCCGGGGTGCGAATAGGTCTCGCTCCGGGCGCGAGCAATGTCATAGCTGAAGCCGTCGAGCGTCACGGTCGAAGTTCCGAATCGATCGTGGACCCGTGCCGGGCCCAGCCGCCGGGCGAGCGCCGCCGCATCACCCTCGACGACCAGGTCGAGGTCGAAGGGCTCCCCACCCCGCAGTAGGTCGCGGACCGCGCCGCCCACCAGGTAGACGCCGGGGGTGCGCGCCAGGCGGGGGAGCAGTGGCGCGGCTGCGGGCAGTTCCCGCAACCGCTCGATCAGGACCGATGGCGGCGGAGCGTCCACGCGGGGATCTTCGCGCGCTTGGCCGACGAGCTGCTCCCGGAGCCCGCGAGGAGCCGCGTGGCTAGCATGCCACCAATGCCGAGCCTCGGTTCGGGGCGTCTGCTGCGGGTCGGTCTCGTGGCCTTGGCGGTGTTGCTCGTGATCGTCGGCGCCGCCGTTGCGTTCGTCCTGTTGCACTCGCCCGGCAACGTTTCTCACCCCAATCTGTCGTTCACGGCCCCTACGACGTCCACCCCCGCGGCGTCGCCACCGAAGCATCGCGTGGTCGTGAACACGTTCGAGTGGCCGCGGTATGGCTACGACGCGGCCAGGACCCGGTTCTTCCCCGCCCGCGGGCTTCAGCCGCCATTCCGGGTGGGATGGAGCTACGAGGACTATGCCTTGCTCGAGTTCCCTCCCGTGATCTATCAGAACACGCTTTACCAGCTCGACGACGACGCGTCGATCAAGGCCATCAACAAACTGAACGGCCGTCTGATCTGGCAGCACAAAATCGGGACGCTTGCTGCGGCTTCTCCGGCGATCGGCGTCGCCCAGGGGCTGGTGTTCGTGCCGATCCTGTCCAACACCGGCAACAGTCCTGGCAACGGCAGTCTCGTCGCGGTATCGATGAAGACGGGCCGCGTCGTCTGGTCCCATCCGGTGCCGGCGGGAACGGAGTCGTCGCCGATGACGTGGGGAACGACGGTCTACTTCGGCGACCAGGCCGGAAACGTCTACGCGCTGCGGGCGCGCGACGGTCACGTGTACTGGACCTACCACGCCAGCGGCGCCGTCAAGGGCGGCCCGGCACTGGTGAACAACATCCTGTACTTCGGCGACTACGCCGGGCGGGCGTACGCGCTGAACGCTGACACGGGCCATCAGATCTGGGCCGTCAGCACCAGCGGCACGCATTTCGGGTTCGGCTCAGGCAATTTCTACTCGACTCCGGCGGTCGCCTTCGGGCGCGTCTACATGGGGAACACCGACGGGTTCGTGTACTCCTTCGCGGCCCGAACCGGACAGGTGGCCTGGGCGACGGCCACCGGCGCCTACGTGTACGCCTCACCGGCGGTCGCTGAGGTTCCCGGGCTTGGTCCGACGGTTTACGTCGGCTCCTACGACGGGAACTTCTACGCGTTCAACGCGCAATCCGGCGCGATCCGCTGGACGCACCCGGTCGGGAACCGGATCTCGGGGTCGGCGACGATCGTCGACAACGTCGTCTACTACTCGGCGCTCGGCTCGAGGACGACCACCGGCCTGAATGCGCGCACCGGGCAGCAGGTCTTCTTCTTTCCCGACGGCGCCTTCAATCCCGTCGTCGGCGACCCCGGCGCGATCTACCTGAGCGGCTATTCAAAGCTCTACCAACTGCTGCCCAGGCGGGTCGGCACGCACCCGCGGGCCGCCGCGCGCGCCTCCCGCTAGGGCCATCGCGGAGCCAGTGGCAGCCGCCCGCGCACGGCCGGAAACGCCCGTCGCCAGACCGCTGAGCGGGTCCGCAACGAATCGCCCACGGAACGTGCGTTCGGGGGTTCTTGCTATTGTTAGTTGCCTATGCGCTGTCGTAGTGGAAGTCATTGTCAGCAGCCGGCCTTGAAGGGCCGTCGGTTCTGCGCGGACCACGCGGCGGAGCTCGATCGCATGCGCGAGGAGCTCAAGGATGCCGCCGCCGCCCGCATCGGACGGGGCCGTCCCAAGCGGTCTTCAACCTGTTGCCGGCCCGGTTGCTACGAGCCTCGCGTCCCGCCCGCCGCGTATTGCGATGCATGCGCTGCAGCGGGATATGTGGAAGAGGCCGCCTAGCGCGGCCGACTCACCCGCTAGGTCAAACAGAACTGCATTGTTGCCGGATCGGCCGGGCTTTGCTCGGGTCGCATCCGGCTGTGCACGCCTGACGCCCGGCCGCCGGAGCGCAGCGCGCAGTCGGCCGCACCCGGTCATTTCTCCCGCACGTGTGGTGATCCATTCGTGCACTCTGCTCCGTACAGGTATTGGTCTCGAACGGTTAGACCTGATCGAATCTGCTGACTTCACGTGTTTAAACCGACCCGCCGCTCCCGCCCCTCGGATCCTCGGACCCTCGCCGACGAGGACCTGATGCAGCTCGTCCATGATGGTGAGGTCCGCGCGTTCGAGGTGATCTTCGACCGTCACGCCGGCGTGGCCTTCTCACTCGCGTACAGGATGTGTGGCCGGCGGGCGATGGCCGAGGACATCGTCCAGGAGGCGTTCCTGTCACTGTGGCGGACCGGCAGCCGTTATGACCGCGGACGCGGCAGCGTGCGCTCGTGGGTGTTGAGCGCGGTCCACAACCGGGCGGTCGATGCGTTCCGCCGGGACGCGGTGAAGGACCATCGCGTGGTGTCGGACGAGGGGCTCGCCGAGCGGCTCGCGGCTCCGGAGCTGACCGACAACGAGGTCGAACGCCGCGACGATGCCAGGCAGGTCCGCCGGGCGCTCGCAGAGCTTCCGGCCGATCAGCGACAGGTGATCGAGCTGGCCTATTTCGGCGGGTTCACGCACAGTCAGATCGCCGACATCCTGCACCTGCCGGCCGGTACCGTGAAGGGACGGATGCGCCTGGGATTGGCGAAGATGCGGGTCGCGTTTGGCGACGCCGCGGAGGTCGTGCTATGACGGCGCGGGCGGCGCGATGAACGTGGGAAACGGGATCTCCGAGCATCACGACCGCAGCGGCGATGCCGCGGCCTACGTGCTGGGTGCGCTGGACGCAACCGAAGCCGAGGCGTTCCGGGCCCACATGGCCCGCTGCGTCGTCTGCCGAGACGAGGTCGCCGCCCTGCAACGGGTGGCAGATACGTTGCCATTGGCGGCGCCGGAGTACTCGGTTCCGCGAGGCCTCCGTCACCGCGTGCTGGCGGCTGCGCGGGCCGAGCCGATTAAGGGCGAGACCCCTCGGCCGCCGCTCGCGTCACGGATCCGGCTACCGAGACCGGCATTGGCCGGCGCGCTTGCGGTCGTGCTCGCGGTCGTCGCGATCGGCGTCGTGGTCGTGACTTCTGGCGGATCCAGCGCCGTGCGCGTGATCCCGGCCAGGGTGACGGCATCGGCGGCGAGCGCCGAGCTGCGCGTGGCTTCGGGACGCGCAGAGCTGATCGTCCGCCACTTCCCGCCGCCTCCTGCCGGTCACATCTACGAGGTCTGGCTGCAGCGAGGCCACGGCGCCCCATCGCCCACGAGCACGCTGTTCAGCGTCACCTCTGGCGGCGCCGGCAACATCGGGCTGACCGGCAGCCTGAATGGCGTGCGCCAGGTGCTCGTGACGCCCGAGCCAGCCGGCGGCAGCCTTGCACCGACGCACTCACCGGTGATCGTCGCGCAGCTGAGCTGATCCAGCAGATCCTCGGCTAGCCGCGCCGCACGGCGACCCCGGTCACCGCGAGGTGCTCTTTGACCTCCGCGACGGTGTGATGACCGTAGTGGAAGATCGACGCGCACAGCACCGCGTCGGCCCCGGCGGCGATCGCTTCGGTCAGGTGATCCAGCTCTCCGGCGCCGCCGGAGGCGATCACCGGCACGTCCACGCGCTCGGCGACCGCGGCCGTCAGATCCAGGTCATAACCGTCGCTGGTGCCATCACGATCCATGCTCGTGAGCAGGACCTCTCCGGCGCCCCGCTCAACCCCCTCCTGCGCCCAGCTCACTACCTCCCGTCCGGTCGGGGTTCGGCCCCCCGCCAGATAAGCCTCCCAACCCCCATCGGGTCTCGCTTTGGCGTCGATCGCCAGAACCACACACTGCGCACCGAACCTCTGTGCGAGCTCGTCGATCAGCTCCGGCCGCTGCAGCGCGGCGGAATTGACCGAGGTCTTGTCAGCGCCGGCATCGAGTACGGCTTGGGCGTCCGCGACCGACCGGATGCCGCCACCGATCGTGAACGGGATGAACACGTCATCGGCGGTCCGCCGGGCCAGCTCGACGACCGTCTCGCGCTTGTCGGAGGTCGCGGTGATGTCGAGGAACACGAGCTCGTCGGCGCCGGCGGCGTCGTAGCGGCAGGCCAGCTCGACGGGATCGCCCGCATCTCGCAGATCGACGAAGCCAATCCCCTTCACGACACGGCCCCGATCGACGTCGAGGCACGGAATCACGCGCTTGTAGTGCATCAGCGGTCGAGCACTTGGCGCGCCTGCGCGACGGTGAACCGGCCCTCGTACAGCGCCTTGCCGATGATCACGCCGCTCAGATTCACCTGGCGAAGCGCCGTCAGCGCCCGGATGTCGTCCAGCGAGGAGATGCCGCCCGAGTAGATGAAGCTCCCCCGCACCGCGTCGGCGATCCGTTGCGCCGCCTGCAGGTCCGGGCCGCTGAGCGTGCCATCGCGGTCGATGCTCGAGTAGACGAACCTGTGCACCCCGCGCCTGCCCAGTCGCTCGACCACCGACTCGATCGGAAGCTCGGTCTGCTCGCTCCATCCCGAGGCAGCCAGCCGCCCATTGCGGGCGTCGACGGAAACGGCGAGCCGCTCGCCGAACCGCGCGACGGCCTCATCGAGGAAGTCGATATCCCTGTAGGCGGCGGTTCCGATCACCAAGCGTGCTGCGCCGGCATCAATGGCGTTCTTGACCGCCTCGATCGTGCGCAGCCCGCCCCCGAGCTGGACGGTCACATCGAGCGCGCTCGCGATCCTCGCCACGTGGTGGAGATTCGCCGGGGTGCCGGTGCGCGCGCCGTCGAGATCGACGACGTGTAGGGCGTGAGCGCCGTCCTGCACCCATCGCCTCGCCGCGTCGAGCGGGTCGGCGTCGTAGACGGTCTTGGCCTCGAAGTCGCCCTGGGTCAGCCTCACGGCCTTGCCGTCGAGGATGTCGATCGCCGGCAGGAGAATCATGCGCGGGCCGCCGCCGGTCGCGCCGTGACGGTCTGCTGCGCGCACAGCCGCGCGAAGCTCCCGAGCATCCGCAGGCCGTGCGAGGAGGACTTCTCAGGGTGGAACTGAACCCCGAACACGGCGCCCTCGGCGACGATCGTCGCAAACCGTTCGCCGTACTCCGTGCTCCCCACCACCACCCGCGGATCGGATGGTCGGGCGGCGAGCGAATGGACGTGGTAGAAGGGGCAGCCGCCGGCGGGCAGTCCCGCCGTCAGCGGCGATTCGCGCTCGAAGGTGACCTCGTTCCAGCCGATGTGCGGAACGCGCAGTCCACCCGTCCGCAAGCGGGTCACCGCTCCCGGGATCAGACCCAGCCCTGCGGTCTGGCCGAGCTCCTCGGAGCGTTCGAACAGCAGCTGCATGCCGAGGCAGATCCCGAGCAGCGGCGTCCCGTGCGCCGCGCGCCCACGGATCAGATCCAGCAGGCCGAGCTCGCGTAGGTTTCCCATCGCCACCGGAAACGCCCCCACGCCCGGGACGACCAGCCCGTCGGCTTTGAGAAGCAGCGCGGGATCGCGCGAGATGACTGCGCGCGCCCCCACGTGCTCGAAAGCCTTCTCGACCGAACGGCGGTTGCCCATCCCGTAGTCAACGACCGCGATCAGCGGCCCGGGGTCGGCGTTCATGTGAGGGTTCCCTTGGTGCTCGGAACCCCGTCCTCGGTGGGGTCCTGCGCGATCGCGAACCGGAGCGCCCGCGCGAGCGCCTTGAACGCCGCCTCGATCACGTGGTGCGCGTTCGTGCCGGTCTCGACGGTCAGGTGCAGGGTCAGCTTCGCGTTGGTGGCCAGCGCGCGGAAGAACTCCTCGGCAAGCTCGTGATCGAAGTTGCCGATCGCTCCCGGTGGAAGCGAGGCCCCGAACAGGCACAGCCCGCGGCCCGAGATGTCGATCGCGCAGGACGCGCGGGCCTCGTCCATCGGCACGGTCGCCTGGCCGTAGCGCGAGATCCCGGCGCGGTCCTCGAGCGCCCGGTCGAACGCCTGTCCGATGCAGATCCCGACATCCTCGACCGTATGGTGGGCGCCGGTCTCCAGATCTCCCCGCGCGCGCACGTCGAGGTCGAAGCGACCGTGGCGCGCGAACAGGTCGAGCATGTGGTCGAGGAAGCCGACGCCGGTCTCGCGCTCGCCGGCTCCGCTCCCGTCGAGCGCCAGCGTCACCCGGATCTCGGTCTCCGCGGTCTTGCGATCGATCTCGGCCGTGCGCGTCATCGGCTGGGATTGTCGCGAATGCGCGCCTCCATCGAGCGGGCATGCAGCTCGAAACCCTCCGCCCGCGCCACCGGCGCGGCGGCCCGGGCCAGCGCCGAGCCATCCTCGATCCGCACCTCGGTGAAGCTGCGGCGAAAGTGCGCGGGGTTCAATGCCGAGGCGAACCGCGCCGCGCCGCCGGTGGGCAGGACGTGGTTGGAGCCCGCGATGTAGTCCCCGAACGCGGTGCCCGACGCGCCACCGACGAACACGCAGCCGGCACGCGTGATCGCCGGCGCGAGCCGCTCGGCACCGCGTCCCGCGAGCTGGAGGTGCTCGGGCGCCAGCGCCTCGGCCAGCTCGAGCGCATGACCGAGATCGCGGACCTCGACCAGGCGCGCCACGGCCTGGCTCTCGGGCCCTGCCGCCAGCCGCTCGCCGAGCGTGGCGAGGACGGCGTCAGATTCGGAGACGGCGATCACGAGCGTGCCGGGCCCGTGCTCGGCCTGCGCGAGCAGATCGAGCGCGAGCGGACGGGGATCGGCATCCCGATCGGCGATCACGACCAGGTCGCTGGGTCCGGCGAATCCGTCGATGCCCACGTCTCCGAACACCTGCCGCTTGGCCTCCTGGACATACAGATTCCCCGGCCCCACGATCACCTCCACCCGCCCCACCGTTTCGGTCCCGTAGGCCAGCGCCGCGACCGCCTGGGCCCCGCCCATCCGGTAGACGGTGCGGGCGCCCACCAGCCAGCAGGCGCCCAGCACGACCGGATCCACCTCACCGTGACGCCCCGGCGGCGCGCATACCGAAACCGCCTCGACGCCGGCCACGAGCGCGGCTACGACGCCCATCACGACCGTGCTGGGATATGGCGCGCGGCCCCCGGGGACATACACCCCCGCACTCGCGACGGGACTGGTTCGCAGGGTGACTTCGTGGTGCTCGAACGCGATCGTCGTGTCGGGGCGCACCCCCGCCTCGGCAACCCGGCGGACGTTCGCGATCGCCAGCTCGAGGCCTTCGCGCACGTCTGGATCGAGGTCCCGGGCCGCTGCCTCGAGCTCCTCGTCGGCGACTCGCAGCGAGCCGAGCTCCGCGCCGGCGGTGTCGAAGCGGCGGGTGTATTCCCGGATCCCGGCGTCGCCCTGGGAGCGGACGGTGGCGATGATCTCGGCGACGGCGTCGCGGACCAGCTCGGGCGCCGGGACCAGCCCCCGTAGCTTGGCCGCGATTACACCCGGCTCCCCGCCGGCGTGCAGCCGCTCAAATTGCATTCAGTCGCTCCAGTAGCTGGTCGACGGCGCGCGCTCTCAGTTTGTGGGTCACCGGGTTTGCGATCAGCCGCGCCGTGCTGAGCGCGATCTCCTCGCGCACGACGAGCCCGTTCTCACGGAGGGTCGTTCCGGTGGCGGTCAGATCGACGATTCCCTCTGCCAGCCCGGTCAGCGGCGCCAGCTCGACGGACCCCTTGACCTCGACGATCTCGGCCTGGCGGCCGGTGTCCAGGAAGTGGCGTGCCGCGATCCGCGGATATTTGGTGGCGATCCGGACGACCCCGAGGCGGCGAAGCGCCTCGGCCGCGCGATCCTCCCCCGCGACCGTCGCCAGCACCATCCGGCAGTGACCGTAGCCGAGGTCGACCAGCTCGTAGACCTCGCGTTCTGGCTGCTCCATCAGCACGTCCTTGCCGGTGATGCCGAGATCCGCCGCGCCTGCTTCGACGTACGTCGGGACGTCGGAGGGGCGCATCGTCACGATCCCCGCCCGGTCGAACAGGAGCTTTCGATCGTTCTCGCGAACCTCGCGCGTATCGATCCCGAGCCCGTCGAGCAGATCGAGTGTCTCGGCGAACAGCGCGCCGCGAGGAACAGCGATGCGCAGCTCGCTCATCGACCCGGCCACCGTTCCTCCCCGGTCAGCGCGATGTGCACCCGCTCGACATTCAGCGCGAAGCCGACCGCCGGCAGCGAGCGACCGAACGCCGCCAGCAGCTCGTCGTACCGTCCACCGGAGCCGATCGGAACGCCGTACGCCGGGTCGTAGACCTGAAAGACCGCACCGGTGTAGTAGCCGAGGTTGCGGACCAGACCCAGGTCGAAGATGATCCTCGCGGCGACCGGTGGCGCGAGCAGGGCGTGGACTTCGCGCATCCCGCCCACTGCATCGTGCAACGCCCCGGAGAGACCCTCGAGCACCTCGGGACCCCCTCGTGTCCGCGGCACCCCCAACAGCAGCTCCGATGCCTCGTGCGCAAGGCCGAGCTGCCGTACCTCGCGCTCGACCCCGACGAAATCTCGCCGCACCAGCTCGCCGAGGATCCGATCGTGGAGCTCGACGGAGACGCCCACCGCCTCCAGCAGCGCCGGATACAGCGAGGCGTCGCCGAGACCGACGCGATAGTTCTGGAGACCGGCAGCGTCGAGCGCGGCGCACAGGACCGTGAGCGCCTCCGCCGTTCCTTCAGGGCCCGCCGAGCCGATCAGCTCCACCCCCGCCTGCAGGAACTCTCGCGTCTGGCCACGCTGCGGGCGCACGTCGCGGTAGGCGTGGGCCAGATAGCAGAAGCGCAGCGGTGGCGGCACGTGTCCGTAGCGGGTTGCGACCAGCCGCGCGATCGGAACCGTCATGTCGGAGCGCAGCACGAGCACGTTGCCATGCTCGTCGAACATTCGGTAGGCCGGCTGCGTCCCGATGTTGAAGGATCGCTCGTACTCCAGCGCCGGCGTGTAGACCTCCCCGTAGCCGGCGCGCTCGAACACATCTCGGATGCGGTCGGTCATCGCGCGCAGCTCGCGCATCTCGTCGGGCAGGACGTCTCGGGTGCCGCTGGGAATGCGATCGACCATCGTGCTCGCCGTGCCGTTGGCGCTGAGCCGCCCCGGACCGCTCGTGCGGCTCACACGGTCGATGGCACGTCGTCCAGCCGCGCCATCCGCGCCCCCAACTCACGGAGGCGCTCATCGATCCGCTCATAGCCGCGGTCGATCTGACTGACGTTCCCGATTTGAGTCTCTCCGTCCGCGCACAGCGCGGCGATCAGCATCGCCATCCCGGCGCGGATGTCGGGCGACTCGACCCGCTGGCCGCGCAGACGTCTCGGCCCCACGACGATCGCCCGGTGTGGATCGCAGATCGTGATCGCGGCTCCCATCATCACCAGCTTGTCGGTGAAGAACAGGCGGTTCTCGAACATCTTCTCGTGGATGATCACCGACCCTTCGGCTTGGGTCGCGAGGGCGAGCGCGATGCTGGTCAGGTCGGCCGGGAACGCCGGCCACGGCCCATCCTCGACCTTCGGCATGTACTCGCCATCGTCGTTGCGAATCACGAGCCTCTGGTTACCCGGCACGATGATGTCGGCGCCCCGCACCTCGCTGCGCAGGCCGAGGCGGTCGAACACCAGCCGGATCATCCGCAGGTCCTCGGGACGGGTGTCCTTGACCACGAGCTCTCCCCCGGTGACGCCGGCCAGCGCCATGAACGAGCCGATCTCGATGTGGTCAGGAGCGATCGTGTGCGTGCACCCGCGCAGCCGACCCGTGCCGTGGACGGTCATCACGTTGGAGCCGATCCCGTCGATCGAGGCACCCATCGCCACCAGCATCCGCGCCAGATCCTGCACGTGCGGCTCGGACGCGGCATTGCGAATCACCGTTGGTCCGCGGGTCAGTGCGGCTGCCATCAGCGCGTTCTCGGTCGCCATCACCGAGGGTTCGTCCATCAGGAAGTCGCACGGACTGAGCCCGAGCGACGGCGCCGTCAGGGCGACGTCGGGTCCGTGGTGCTCCACCGACGCGCCAAGCGCTCGGAACGCATCGAGGTGGGGGTCAAGCCTGCGGCGACCGATCACGTCGCCGCCGGGGGGCGGCATGTGCGCGCGCCCGAGCCGGGCGAGCAGGGGGCCCGCGAGCAGGAACGATGCCCGGATCGGTTCCGCCAGCTCACGGTCGACGTGATGGCGCTCGACGGTCGAGGAGTCGATCAGGACCTCGCCGGGACCGAGCCAGCTGACCTTGGCACCGAGACTCTCGATCAACATCGTCATCGCCTCGACGTCGCTGATCCGGGGGATGTTGCGGAGGATCACCTCGTCCTCGGTGAGCAGGCAAGCGGCGAGAATCGGCAGCGCGCCGTTCTTGTTGCCGGCGGGAACGATCGTGCCAGACAGCGGCACCCCGCCTTCGATAACGAACTTTTCCATCGGTAGCTTCCCCTTGGTTGCTCTCGAGCGGGGGGCCCCCAGCGTAGCTGGATCGGACGCGCGCGGCGGCGCGGCCGGGGCGGCAATCAGGCCCTCTGGTTGGGGTTCGGGGCGCGGGGCGGCCTTGGACTCGGGGCCGGGCCGGGAGCGCTCAGCTAGGGTAGGACTCATGTCACCGGAGATTTCGCGCGAGGAGGCCTGGAACCTCCTTTGCGAGTGGACCGAATCCGAATCGCTGCGCCGCCACATGCTGGCTGTCGAGGCGGCGATGCGCGCCTATGCGCCCCGCTTCGGCGGCGATGTCGAGCTGTGGGGGCTCACCGGGTTGATGCACGACCTCGACTACGAGCGCTACCCGAACCTCGAAGACGGCCATCCCCGGTATGCGCTGCGTGAGCTGGAGGCACGCGGCTATCCGCCGGAGCTGGTGCGGGCCGTGGCCTCCCATGCAGATTTTCTCGGGGTCCCGCGTGAGACGCCGATGGAAAAGACGCTCTATGCGGTCGACGAGCTGTCCGGGTTCGTGCTCGCCTGCGCATATGTCCGCCCCGACGGGCTGGTCGGCTTGTCCCCGAAGTCGATCAAGAAGAAGCTCAAGCAGCCGAGCTTCGCGGCCGCGGTGGACCGGGACGAGCTCCGCCACGGCGCCGAGGATCTCGGCGTCGAGTTCGACGAGCACCTTCAGATCGTGATCGACGCGCTGACCGGGCGGCGGGAGGAGCTGCTTCCGGCCGCGGGCGCGGCGTAAGCGCCGCAGCGCCGCCGCGATGGCCGGGACGATCAGAATCGTGGTCCTGGAGGGCGACGAGACCGGCCAGGAGCTGCTGGAGCAGGCGCTGCGCCTGCTCGACCCGGCGGTCATCGGCCTCGAGCTCGAGCACGTTCGATTCGACCTCTCGCTGGAGAACCGCCGGGCGACGTCCAATCAGGTGGTGAGCGACGCCGCCGCCGCGATGCGCGAGACGGGCCTTGGCCTCAAAGCCGCGACGATCACGCCGGAGGGGGCGGCCGACGTCGGGTCCCCCAACCGCATTCTGCGCGAGCAGATCGACGGGAAGGTGATCGTCAGGACCGGCCGGCGGCTGCCGGGAGTCGCGCCGATCGCCGGCGTCCACCACCCGATCGCGATCGTGCGCATGGCGGTCGGGGACGCGTACGGCGCCAAGGAGTGGCGAGACGGCGAGCCGGGATCGCCCGAGGAGAGCGGATACCGGACCGACCGGATCACCCGCTCCACCTGCCGGGCCGTGGCCGAGTATGCGTTTCGCACGGCGGAGAAGATGAATGCACGCGTCTACGGTGGCCCCAAGTGGACGGTCTCGCCGGTCTACGAGGGAATGCTCAAGGAGGAACTGGATGCGGCCGCAAGTCGTCATCCCGCCGTTGCCTACCAACCGGTGCTGATCGATGCGACATACGCGGGCCTTCTGTCCGGCGCCACCGACGCCCCGCTGGTGATCCCGGCCCTGAACCGCGACGGCGACTGCTTGTCCGATCTGGTGCTGCCGATGTTCGGCTCGATCGCGGGCGCCGAGTCGGTGCTGCTGGCGTTCGACGAGGACTACGACACGACGGTGGCGATGGCCGAGGCGCCCCACGGCACCGCTCCGGCGCTCCGGGGCAAGGACCTCGCCAACCCGCTGGCGATGATCCTCGCCTGCGGCGCCGTGCTGCGCCACGCTCCAGACCAGTACGGAGCCGAGGGCGAGCGCGCCTCCCGCGCCATCTACGAAGCGGCGCTCGAGACCGTCGCCGCCGGGGTCAGGACGCCCGATCTCGGCGGTCATTCGGGGACCACGGAGTTCACCGACGCGGTGCTCGAGCGGCTGCGGACCAAGCTCGACGTGTGGTCCTCCCTATGAGCGGCTCTCGACCGGCGTGGACACAAGTCCGCGGACCGGTTCCGTCCGAGCCGTCCCCTACTCTCACGAACATATGTTCCAGGCTTCAGCTGACCGTCTGCGCACCTGGCTGAGGTGGACCGAGGACGTACTCGGGGACCCGCCGGACGACGCGCGCGGCGACCAACCCAACTACCTATCTCACCCCCATCGGCGCCCGCTCCGCTGGGAGCGCCCCCGCCGCGCGGGCACCGTTGCGGCGCGTCCGGCCTACTGCATCTCGCCGGTCCGGGCGAGCAGCGGCGCGGCTCGCCGTGATCCCGCCGCCCACTAGCTTTGCTAAGCCAACGTATGGGGGGTGAGGAGGCGCGCTTGCGCGCGCCCGGGGGGGTGGCCGTCGGCGCGCTCCGCGCGCCAAATCTCGCTCACCCAGGCCGATCACAGCCGTCGCGGAGCTGAGGGTCCGCTCTGCAAACCAAATCCCCGCCACCTATCAAAATGGCGATCAGCAGGTAGCTCAGCTAGCTCGCGGCGAGGACGAACCCGATCACGCCACTCGGCTCGCCCGTGGTCCGGCTGCTGCCTGCGGTGATCAGGCCGAAGACCACCGCGAGGAACGTCCCCAGTCCGAGCACCAGGCAGATCATCAGCAGGACGAACACCTGTGGGTTCTCACGAAAGAAGGCGACCATCTCGCGCACGCCATAGATCGTGTCACGTCCGGAGCCCCACCCATCGGCCCGGCGCCCCATCGCGCAGCCTGGCAGGATGTGGTCGATGAGTTATCGATCCACGTCCACAGATTCCGGTGGCGAAGCCATTACTCCGGAGGGGCTCGAAGCCGTGAAGGCCGAGCTCGGTGAGCTCGAGACGGCCGGCCGGCGTGAGATCGCCCAGCGAATTCTCACCGCCCGCGAACACGGCGACCTCAGCGAGAACGCCGAATATCACGCCGCCAAGGAGGACCAGGCGCACCTCGAAACCAGGATCAAGCGATTGCGCCAGCGGCTCTTGAATGCTGTCGTGGTGCACGCCAACGCCGACGACCCCGCCTTCTCGTTTGGGCGGACGGCGGAGATCGTGGATGAGGGAACGGGCGAGGTCCACACGTGGACGGTGGTCGGGGCCGCCGAAGCCGATCGATCGGCCGGCAAGCTGTCCGACCAGTCGCCGGTCGCCAAAGCGCTGTTGGGCCACGCTCCGGGAGACGTCGTCGAGGTCCAGACTCCTCGCGGCGTGCGGAGGCTGCGGATCCAGCGGCTTGTGTAGGGCGAAAGTCGCCCCGCTCCGTCTTCACCTCGCGCTCTGAGCACATCTTCGTGGAGGCGGCGCAGTCCTAGGTGCACCGCAGGGAGCAAGAAGGTCATTGGGCACGAATAGTTGGCCCTCGTCGAGCACCAGCCGCCAGGCGCCACCGATCCAGTGGAAGCTGGCGTTGACGTATCCGTGGTATCGCGCGCACGCACTTCTGCGATCCACGTGCGCGCGGGCGTACGTTGGGTTGTTGGCCGCGATCGTGATGCTCAAGCACCGAACCGGAGGCCCATATGCCGCAGCGATTCCCGCCGGCCCGGCGTCCGGCGCCGGACGCGGGGCCGGCGCCGCGTCACGCGCCTGACGGGCGCGGGCGCCACTCGGCGCGCTGGTGCGGGCCGCTGGCAGCGCCCCCTCGGTGATCGCTGCGAGCGCTGCGGCGCCGAGCACCAGGGCGACGAGGGCGCGTCTGTCCGCGAGGACTCGGATGCTCGCGAGTCGCTGGCGAATCAGATGGTGACTCGCGCGCGGGAAGAACGTGACGGTGATCTGCGGCTCAGAAGGCGCATCCGCCGGCGCGTCCCAACGATCGGACGTCTCCTCAGCCATGGCAGCAGTATCCGTGATAGCCGGGATCCACGAATACTCACCGGACACGGGCCCGTGCGAAGCCGATCGTCGCGCGGTCAATCAACTAATTGTCACGAGCCCACGCACGACTAGAAACAGACCGATTGCGCCCAGCCCAATCACGGCGAGCCGCCGGCCCCTGCGTGCCAGCCACGCCCTGAACGAGGAAACCGCGACTTGCGTGCGCTCTGGTGCCACCGCGTAGGCAACCAGCGGCAGCTCGAGCAGGATCTGCTGCATTACGCAGAAGTACGCGACCAGCAGCACTATCAGCACGGTTTGCGGATTGAGTTTCACGATGTGATCGAGCGCGTTGAGATAGCTGACGCCCGGAAAGCTCAGCGTGGCACCAACCGCGAAGGTGACTGCGACGGAGCCCTTCCCCAACATCCGCTCCTGCCAGGGCTGCTTGGCGCGTCCATCCTTCGCTTTTGCCTCCTTTCGTCGCGCCCGCCACCTGCGCAAGGGTGCGTCACTTCCCGTTGCCAACAAGACCGCGATCGCCAACGCGACTGCACCAGCGCAGATGTCCTCCCCCGGACTGGCCGTGTGGTGTGAGGCCGCGACGGCGTTTGACCCGTGCAGGGAGAACACCACCGCAAGGCCGGCGGTGATGCTCGCTGTGTAGGCGCCGAGCAAATACCCCAACATGAGCCGCTTCGGATGCGGGAGCAGCAGCATCACGGTGACCGCAGCGAGCAGCGAAGGGTTGAAGGTCGCCACCACCGAGGAGAAAAAGATGACCATCAGGTCTCGGTTCATGTGGCGATCTCCACGCGTAACCGACGGATCAGACCTTTACCGGCTCTCAGCTGGCGTTGCGGGTTGCACGGTGTATTCAGTGTGCGAGTCGACTTGCTTTCCGGCTAGGAGCCGGATGATCGAAATGCCCGCATAGCAAGGGGCGAGCGCGGCGGGGGTCCCTGTGCGAGCGTCGCGCGCCTCGGCCGTCGCTTGCCACCGGGTCACGACTCGGTCGTCCTCCGCGATCTGGTCCTCGATCTTGATGTACAGATCGAGATAGCTGGGGCTTGTCAGGAGCCGGCGCACGCCCTCTGGTCCGAGGACTCTCCGTGGGAGGCAGGGGATGCGGCCCACGTAATCGGCGCCGACCAGTTCGTCGATCAGCTCCAGCCGTCCTTCGTTCAATACTGCCTCGAAGAACAGCCGAACCTTCAACTTGTTGAGCTCGCTCACGCTCTTCATGTGGCAGGAGGATCTCGGCAGCAGCGCCGCTCTTACAAGGGAGGATCCCCGAAGGTTTTCCCCTGGGTTTCTCCCTGGGGCTGATCCTGGCCAGATCGCTGGGTGTATCGTCGGGTCGTGCCGTTCACGACGGTCGGACGCCTGCTGGAGCGCGAGCGCGAGCTCGAGACGCTCCGTGAGGGATTCGATCGGGCGTGCGCCGGAGAGGGGACGCTGCTCCTGATCGAGGGGCCGGCCGGCGTCGGTAAGACCGAACTGGCACGCGAGGCCCGTGCCGCGGCCGAGCGGGCGCGAATGATGCCGCTTGAGGCGAGGGGTTCAGAGCTCGAGCAGCCGTTTGCGTTCGGAGTGGTGCGCCAGCTGTTGGAGCCCGTGATCAACGAACCATCCGGTCATGGCGATCTGTTCGCCGGCGCCGCTGGTCCCGCGGCGCGCTTGTTTGAGCTCGACGAGCGGCGCTCGCCGGCCGCTGAGGCAGGCTTCGAGGCTCTGCACAGCCTGTACTGGCTGGTCGTGAATCTCGCCGACCATAGTCCGCTGCTCGTGTTGGTCGATGACTGCCAATGGGTCGACCGGGACTCGCTGCGGTTCCTGAGCTATCTGGCGCAGCGGATCGAGGGGCTTCCGGTCGCGATGCTTCTCGCTGGACGTCCGGTGGATTCGGCGGTGGACGAGGCGGAGCCGCTCTGGGCCCAGGTGGCCTCACGTCCCGCAGCGATCGCGCTATATCCGCGGCCGCTGAGCGAGTCTGCCGCTGTGGCTCTGGCGCGGGAGCGCCTGGGCGACGAGGCAGCCGAGGAGTTCTGCCGCTCATGCCACACGGCGACGGGCGGTAACCCGCTTTTCCTTCATGAGCTGTTGAGAGCTCTGCACGCGGCTGCGGTTATGCCTTCGGCTGCTGCGGCGAGTGAAGTGCAAGCGGTTGGGCCGGCCGCCGTGAGCCGTTTTGTCCTGCATCGACTCGCCACGCTCGGCGGATCGGCGAGCGAGCTGGCCAGAGTGGTCGCCGTTCTTGGAGATGACAGCGAGATGCAGCTCGCCGGGCGCGTCGCGGGTCTGAGCGAGGACGCGGCTCGTGCGGCGGCAGATGACCTGGTCCGGGCTGACATCTTCGTACGGGCTGAGCGCCTGGGGTTTGTTCATCCGATCGTGCGCGCCGCGCTGTATGAGGACCTCGCGCCCGGCGAGCGCCAAGCGCGGCACGCCGCGGCGGCGGAAGCATTGGCACAAGAGGGCGCTTCGCCCGAACGTCTCACCGCGCACCTGCTGTTGACCGCTGCGACTGGGGATCAGCGTAGGGTGCAGACGCTCCGCGCGGCGGCCACATCCGCCGCGCGCCGAGGCGCTCCCAACGCAGCTGCCGTGCGGCTGCGTCGAGCCCTCGCCGAATCGCCTGGAGAACAGGAGCGAGCAGAGATCCTGACCGACCTCGGGCGCTACGAGGTGGCCGCGATGCAGTACGAGGCAGCCGAAGAGCATCTGCGCGCGTGCTTGGCGACGAGCGCCCAGCTGACGACTCGCGCCGACGCGGCGTCCACGCTCGGACGATGCGCGATCGTGTCGGGCGGCCGCTCGGCGCAAGCCGCGGTTGAGGCACTGGCGTCGCTCGTCGACGAGTCTCGTCCTCTCGACCGAGAGCGCTCGCTCGAGCTTGGGTCCGAGCTGTTGATGATCGCCACAGCCGTCCCGCAACTGCGTCCCCGCCTCGCCGCCGACCTGCAGCGCTTTCGTGACGATGCAGAGGGTCATCCTGGCTTCGAGGCCGTAGCGAGCATCCACGGTGCCCAAGAGAGGCTTTTCCGGGGAGCGCCGGCCGCAGCCGCGGTGGAGGAAGTGCAGGCCGCGCTGATGTCCGGCCTCCCACCCGGCGCGGAAACGAACGCCGCGTTTCTGGCGCTGTTGACGCTGCGGCTCGGCGAGCGGTATGACCTGGCCGTTCGGATGCTTGATATCGCACTGGAACGCGCCCGCCGCGAGGGGCATGCGACGAGGCTGGGAATCATCTACGAGCACCGCGCTGCGATCGCGCTGGCGCAAGGTTCGCTTCACGACGCACAGGTGGAAGCCGAGACCGGGCTGCTGCTGGTCGAGGAACCGCATTTCGCTGTGCTGGAGCTCCTAGCGGTTGCGATCGTCGTGCACATTGAGCGCGGAGAACTCGCGGCCGCGGCCGAGCTGGTCGAGAGGGGCGACGCGACAGGAATTGCTGAGGATCGCACCCACGTCACCGAGTACTTGATTGCGCGCGGGCGCCTGCGGATCGCCCAAGGCGATGTCGAACAGGGTGTCGCGGACCTGCTGTGGTGTGGCGAGCGGCTCCAGGCGCTTGGTCTGCTATGGCCGAGCGACTGGAAGGCGTTCGCGGCTCCGGCGCTCGCCTCGCTGGCCGAGACCCAGGAGGCTGCGAGGCTTGCACGCGAGCAGTTGGCGATGGCTCGCCAGGTCGGCGCGCCTGGGGCGCTGGGAATGTCGCTGCGGGCAGCTGCGCTGGCGAGCGGGGGAGACGACAGGCTCGCGCTGCTCCAGGAGGCAGTCTCGGTCCTCGAACGCAGTCTTGCGCGGCTGGAGCTCGCCCATGCGCTCGCGGACCTCGGCGCAGAACTGACCCGCGCTGGACGGCGGCGGGAGGGCCGAGACGCTCACCGGAGCGCGATGAAGCTTGCTGGGGAGTGCGGCGCCACCGTCCTGGCCGAAAACGCGCGGGACGAGCTACAGGCGGGGCCGGGGCGCCGCGCGCGAACCGAGCTAACCGGGCCTGGCGCGCTGACTGCAGCGGAATGGCGGGTATGCCGCCAAACGGTGGAAGGTCGCACCAACCGCGAGGTCGCACAGGCATTGTTCGTGACCGAGAAGACGATCGAGCGCCACCTGAGCAGCGCCTACCAGAAGCTGGGGATCCGCTCTCGGTTCCAGCTGCCGGCGGCGATCGGCGAGTAGCCGCGGGACCGCTCAGGCGGGCTGTCCCGGCCCGGAAACCGTAGGGTAAACACACGGGTGCTCCCCCTTGTGATCAGCGCCGGGTCGCCCTGAGCATTCCTCGAGTCAATGCAGCGAACAGCTGCGAAGAGGAAAGGGTCGGCTATGACAGGTGTGCTTTATGGGTTGGCGCGGTTCTGCGTCCGTCGTCGTTTCGTGATTCTCGGCGCCTGGCTCCTGGTGGCGATCGCCCTGGTGGGGGTTTCTCACCGCCTCGGCGACAACACCAATGACAATCTGACCTTGCCGGGGACCGACAGCCAGCGCGCTACGGACACGCTCACCAAATCGTTTCCTAATCAGGCCAATGGGTCGAGCCCGATCGTGCTGCACGCCAAAAGCGGGAAGCTGACGGACTCGAAGTACTCCAGCGCGGTCAACCAGGCCGCGGCCGACGTGGCGAAGGCGCCGGACGTAGCCTCCGTGGTCAATCCGCTCACCTCGCAGGGCGCCTCAGCGCTCAGCAAGGATCAGGCGACGGGGTACTTGTCGGTGACCTTGTCGGTCAGTCCAGGAGCGCTGTCGGTCGATGACGCCCAGACGATCATCAACGCGGCGGCCAAGCCTGCAGACGGGGCGGGGCTCCAGGTCGAGACCGGCGGCCAGCTTGGTCAGAAGGTGTCCAAGCCATCGACCGAGTCCAGCGAGCTGATCGGGATCATCGCGGCGATGGTGATCCTCACCCTCACCTTCGGAACGGTGGTGTCGATGATGCTGCCGATTTTCAATGCGATCCTGGGGTTGGCCGCAACGCTGGCGATCATCCGGATCCTCAGCCACGTGATGACAGTTTCTACGGTCGCTCCGACGCTGGCCACGATGATCGGACTCGGCGTCGGGATCGACTACGCGCTGTTCATCGTGACTCGGCACTTCCGCGGGCTAGAGGACGGCCTTGACCTGCCGGAATCGATCGCCCGTGCGGCGGCGACCTCCGGAGGCGCGGTGCTATTTGCCGGTGGGACGGTGACGATTGCGCTCGTCTCGCTGGCGGTGGCCAACATCCCGCTCGTCACGACGATGGGCCTGATGGCCGCAATCGCGGTCGTCGTCGCGGTCCTGGCGGCACTGACTCTGCTACCGGCGATGCTCGCGATCACCGGTTCGCGGATCAACTCACTGCGCGTCCGCGGTCCTCATCGCGACCCGAAGCAGGGCTTGTGGGCAAGATGGGCGCGGAACGTCGCCAGCCGGCCGGTGATCGCGGGACTGGCGGCCCTGGTCATCCTGATCCCGCTAGCGATCCCGCTGCTGTCGCTGAACCTGGGCCAGAAGGACGTCGCCGCGCTGTCCACCTCGACCACAGCCCGCCGGGCGTACGACCTGATCTCGAAGAACTTCGGACCAGGCGTGAACGGACCCCTGATCGTGGCGGTCTCGCTCGGGTCGCCCGCGAAGGCCTCCTCTGGCAGCTCGAGCAGTTCCTCCGGCTCCTCGAGTTCGGCCAGCGGCTCCAGTGGTTCGTCGAGCAGCTCCGGCGACTCGCGCGCGAGCGACCCACGGCTGCAGACCCTGCAGCAGGATGTCTCCAAGACCTCCGGAGTCGCCGCACTCACGCCGATTCAGATCGACAAGCCCGGGACCACGGCCTACTTCAACGCGATCGCCACTACGGGTCCCGCAGAGCAGGCGACGGCGGACCTCGTCAACACGCTGCGCTCGAGCGTCATCCCAGCGGCGGAGAAGGGCACCGACATGAAGGCCGACGTGGGCGGCACCACCGCCGGCTATGTCGACCTGGCGTCGAACATCTCGAGCAAGCTCCCGCTCCAGATCCTGGTCGTGATCGCCCTCAGCTTCGTGCTGCTGATCCTCGCCTTCCGTACCGTCGTGATCCCGCTACAAGCCGCGGTGATGAACGTGCTGTCGATCGGGGCCGCGTATGGCGTGCTGACCGCGATCTTCCAGTACGGATGGCTACACGGCCTGATCGGCCTCAGCGGCTCCGTGCCGATCGTGTCCTACGTGCCGCTGTTCATGTTCGCGATTCTGTTCGGGCTCTCGATGGACTACGAGGTCTTCCTCGTGAGCCAGATCGAGGAGCACGTCCACGCCGGCGAGGACAACAAGAGCTCGGTTGTTTCCGGACTCGTGACGAGTGGCCGCGTGATCACTGCCGCCGCTCTGATCATGGTCTTCGTATTCGGAGGCTTCGTCCTCAACGGCGACCCGACCGTCAAGCAGTTCGGAATCGGCCTGGCAGTCGCAGTCATCCTCGACGCCACGATCGTGCGTTGCCTGCTCGTACCAGCGCTGATGGTCTTGATGGGCAACACCAACTGGTACATGCCGCGATGGCTCGACCGGCTCGTCCCGCACATCAGCATCGAAGGCGCGGAATTCTTCGAAGCCCGCGATCAGGGCCCGACGATCGAGGCCGAACCAGAGCCTCGCCCGGTGGTGCACGCGTAGCCCGCGACTGATCGGGGAGGCGCGACCTCCATGGCCTGTTCGCGCTCGAAGTCCACAAACAAACGACCCCGTCCGCACACGCGGGCGGGGTCGATTAATAACCGGCGGCGACCTACTCTCCCGGGCCCTTGCGAGCCAAGTACCATCGGCGCTGAGGGGCTTAACGGCTCTGTTCGGAATGGGAAGAGGTGTTTCCCCCTCGCCATAGCCACCGGAAACCGGTAGAGACCGCTCCTCGCGGGCCTTCAAAACTACACAGTGCCAATGCACGGATATCAATATCCGTCAAGCCCTCGACCCATTAGTACCGGTCTCCTGCGGATGTCACCATCCTTCCAGATCCGGCCTATCAACCTGGTGATCTTCCAGGGGTCTTACTCCCTCAAGGGGATGGGAGAGCTCATCTCAAGGCCGGCTTCCCACTTAGATGCTTTCAGCGGTTATCCGATCCGCACGTAGCTAACCTGCAGTGCCCTTGGCAGGACAACAGATACACCAGAGGTGCGTTCGTCCCGGTCCTCTCGTACTAGGGACGAATCCTCTCAACTCTCCAACGCCCACGGCAGATAGGGACCGAACTGTCTCACGACGTTCTGAACCCAGCTCGCGTACCGCTTTAATGGGCGAACAGCCCAACCCTTGGGACCTACTTCAGCCCCAGGATGCGACGAGCCGACATCGAGGTGCCAAACCGGGCCGTCGATGTGGACTCTTGGGCCCGATAAGCCTGTTATCCCCGGAGTACCTTTTGTCCGTTGAGCGACGGCGCTTCCACTTGCTACCGCCGGATCACTAAGGCCTGCTTTCGCACCTGCTCGACCTGTCGGTCTCGCAGTCAAGCTCCCTTACTGCCTTTACACTCTACGCACGATTTCCGACCGTGCTGAGGGAACCTTTGCGCGCCTCCGTTACATTTTGGGAGGCGACCGCCCCAGTCAAACTACCCACCTGTCACTGTCCAGCGCCCGGATTCACGGCGCACTGTTAGAGATCCAATACACCAAGGGTGGTATCTCAAGGATGGCTCCACGCCAGCCGCAGCCGGCGCTTCCAAGCCTCCCACCTATCCTGAGCGAGATGCATCGAACCCCAATACCAAGCTGTAGTAAAGGTTCACGGGGTCTTTCCGTCTAGCCGCGGGTACTCGGCATCTTCACCGAGACTGCAATTTCACCGAGCCCCTCGTTGAGACAGCGTTCAAGTCGTTACGCCATTCGTGCAGGTCGGAACTTACCCGACAAGGAATTTCGCTTGATTCTTACCTCCGGCAAAGGGAGGCGGAAGACGTCTCCTCGTAGTGCACGCACGTCTTCCCTGCATGTCGCCATGCAGACGGGACCATCTCATCATCCGCAACGCGGATGTCCGGCGTATGGTCTCTGAGGGGTCACGAGGACTTCCCTGCTGATTGTCCGCACCGGTCGCATTGTCACTGCCGCGTCGCCGCGGCGAGTAGCGCCGGATTCTCGGGGTTTCCAGCATATAGCCAGATGCGCACCGCGCCGTTACCGACGCGGGGGGCAGCGATTTCTACCTTAGGCACTCTTGTTACTCACCGAGACGAATCGGCGGGCTAGATCGTTTCTGTTCCGTCTAGCTCTCCACGTCGCCGTGGAGGTCGGACCATATCTTCGCTTCGGCCAGAAGCGTTCAGCGTATGGCCTCTGAGGATTCTGTCGAGGACTGTTCTGGCGAGCGTCTCGCCTCCTGTCTCGACAGTCTTTCCTGCTGATTACCTGCACCCGACACATTGTCACTGTACCGTCCGCATCGGACGGAACTAGTAGTGCGGGATACTCAGGCGTTCCAGCATTTAGCTGAATTTTGTAACAGCCAGCTCACTATTTTTTTTTTTTTTTTTTTTTTTTTTTTTTTTTTTTTTTTTTTTTTTTTTTTTTTTTTTTTTTTTTTTTTTTTTTTTTTTTTTTTTTTTTTCTACTGACCGTTATAGTTACGGCCGCCGTTTACCGGGGCTTAGTTTCGGTGCTTCGAGCCGAAGCCCTAACACCTCCACGTAACCTTCCGGCACCGGGCAGGCGTCAGCCCCTATACGTCGTCTTACGACTTAGCAGAGACCTGTGTTTTTGGTAAACAGTCGCTTGAACCTATTCACTGCGGCCCTCTCGGGCTCCCCTCGCGAAGAGGTTCACCCTACTGGGGCGCCCCTTATCCCGAAGTTACGGGGCGATTTTGCCGAGTTCCTTAACGAGGGTTATCTCGATCACCTTAGTGTTCTCCACTTGCCCACCTGTGTCGGTTTTGGTACAGGCACGCGCTTCCTCCCTAGAGGCTTTTCTTGGAGGCATGGCATCCGGGACTCGCCGGCTTAGAGCCAGCTGGCATCGCACCTCAGGTTATGCGGCCCCGGATTTACCTAGGGCCACCCCTACATGCTTACCCCAGGACAACCATCGCCTGGGATCCCATAGCCTTCCTCGTCCCCCCATCGGTCAAACGGAAGCGACGTGGTACGGGAATATCAACCCGTTGGCCATCGACTACGCCTTTCGGCCTCGCCTTAGGTCCTGACTAACCCTGAGCAGACGAACTTTACTCAGGAAACCTTGGGCAATCGGCGGAGGGGATTCTCACCCCTCTTTCGTTACTCATGCCGGCATTCTCACTTCCGCCGCCTCCACAGCTGGCTTACGCCGCTGCTTCACTGGCGCCGGAACGCTCTCCTACCGCGCGCTCGGTCCGAGGACCTCACGCACCCGCAGCTTCGGTGATTAGCTTGAGCCCCGTTACATTGTCCGCGCTCGAACACTTGACCAGTGAGCTGTTACGCACTCTTTCAAGGGTGGCTGCCTCTAAGCCAACCTCCTGGTTGTCTGGGCATTCGAACATCGTTTCCCACTTAGCTAACACTTAGGGACCTTAGCTGGCGGTCTGGGCTGTTTCCCTCTTGACGCTGAAGTTTATCCCCCAGCAACTGACTCCCGGAGTAACCGTGACGGTCTTCGGAGTTTGCCTGAAGTCGGTAACCTGGTAGGGCCCCTAGTCCAAAC
>CAVYFE010000014.1:0-18897 GCA_963767695.1 uncultured Solirubrobacterales bacterium | reverse complement strand
GGCGACGGCCGGCGAGACGACTGCTCGGTCACGGATGGAGCCATCTGTCAACCGGGCGGCGGGCTGCCGCTGCTCGTCCGCAGCGCGAGCGACGCCCATCACGGCCGCTTTCGTGGCGGAGGGGAACTGCGGCGAGCCTCTGGGCGGACCCGTGCCGAGCGCTGCTTTCGCCGGCGAGCGGTCGTCTCACTGCTGGACGGCGAGGTCCACCGGGCAGCTCGTTCGTCGTCCTGAGCGGGCGTCGCGGGCAGCGCTCGGCGTGAGTCAGCTGCGGCGCCCCGGCCCGCCCAACCCGTCCTCAGGGATGCCGACCTCAGTCGGCGAAGAGACGAAACGAGCCGGCCACTACGCGAGCTCGACCGCCCCTACGCGTCCGCCGAACCCACGCTCCGCCGGCTCGACGTCCCCGTTCTCGTCGCACGCGACGAGAACGGCAGGCAAGTCGGCGCCGGGTCGCGGCAGCCGCCATCGGCTTGTCCTACGCGCGGGTTCACCACGTGCGCGAGGGCCGCCGCCTGTTCCGCGGTGTCGGGGAGTGGGAGAATGGTCGTGATGACGGTCACCGACGCGCTGGCCCGGCCGCTGCGCGATCTGCGGATCTCGGTAACCGATCGTTGCAATTTCCGCTGCGTCTATTGCATGCCCCGCGAGGTCTTCGGGCGCGACTACGAGTTCCTCGAGCGCGCCGAGCTTCTGACGTTTGAGGAGATCGAGCGCCTCGCGCGGATCTTCGTTGGCGAGCATGGGGTGGAGAAGATCCGCCTGACCGGCGGCGAGCCGCTCGTGCGCCGCGAGGTGGAGCGGCTTGTCGAGATGCTAGCGCGGATCCCCCGGCTCGCGGACCTGGCGATGACCACCAACGGCTCGGCGCTGGCGCGCAAGGCGCGGGCCCTCGGGGACGCCGGGCTGCGGCGGATCACGGTCAGCCTCGACAGCCTCGACAACGAGGTGTTCGCCGCCGTCAACGATGTCGGCTTCCCGGTCGAGCGTGTGCTGGCGGGGATCGAGGCCGCGGCCGCGGCGGAGCTCGGGCCGATCAAGATCAACATGGTCGTCAAGCGCGGCGTCAACGAGGACAGCGTCGTGCCGATGGCCCGTCACTTCCGTGGCAGCGGCCACATCGTGCGTTTCATCGAGTACATGGACGTCGGCCACAGCAACGGCTGGCGGATGGACGAGGTGGTGCCGGCGGCGGAGATCGTCGCGATGATCGACGCCGAGATGCCGCTCGAGGCGGTCGCGCCGAATTACCCCGGGGAGGTGGTCGAGCGCTGGCGCTACAGGGACGGCAGCGGCGAGATCGGCGTGATCGCGTCGGTGACCCGGCCGTTCTGCGGCGGCTGCACGCGCGCCCGGCTGTCGGCCGACGGCAAGCTGTTCACTTGCCTGTTCGCCATCAAGGGTCACGACCTGCGCGCGCTGCTGCGCGACGGCGCCTCCGACGCGGAGATCTCCGCGGCGATCGGAAGGATCTGGCGCGTGCGGGAGGACCGCTACTCGGAGCTGCGCACGGCCGCGACAGCCGGCCTGCCCAAGGTCGAGATGTCCTACATCGGCGGGTAGGCCACTCGGCCGGGTCCTGCGCCGGCTCCGGCACGCGACGCATCGCCGCGAAGTCCTCCCAGGTATCGACGTCTGGCGGAAGCGCGCGCTCGACGCGCTCGGTCCGGACCCGCTGGCCCGCGATCCACGAGCTCCCCGACCGATGTTCGGCCTACCAGCGGTGGTCGGTGCTGTGCACGGGAACTCGAGGGACTCCCCACGCGATCTCGACGCCCAGGCCGGCGTAGCCCGAGGGCGTACGGGTCAGATGCCGTGGCGAGCGCGTCCCAGAGCCGCAGCTCGTAGGCCTGGAGGAGGCGAGCGACGCGGCGGGCTTCCGGCGGGCTCGTCGCTCACGTCGAGGCCGGCCTGGATCACGGCGAGTGCGCTCCCGGAAGGCGGGCGGTGGCGTGGCGAAGAACTCGTAGAAGGCGACCGCTTCGTCCCCCGCCCTGTGGCGTTGGCCGTCGCTACTTCTTCGCGGCCTCGAAGTAGGGGTTCGTGCCGCTCTGATGGTCGGTCACGTCCACCACGCTCGTGATCTCCGGCGCGGCCTGGATGATGGCCCTCTCGATCCCCTGGCTGAGTGTGACGGTGGCCATCGCGCAGCCCTGACAGCCGCCACCCAGCCTGAGGTAGGCGGTTCCCTGCTCGACCGCCACGAGCTCGGCGCGGCCGCCGTGCGCGGCGATCGTCGGGTTCACCTGCTGGTCAAGCACCTGGATCACGCGCTGGGCGACGTCGCCGCTCAGGTCGGCGGGCGGTTGCGCGCCGATCGCTGGGCTCGGCGTGTTGGGGTTGTCTACGCGCAGGCCGCTGGTGCCGAACGGGTCGTCTAGCCAGTCGATCGTCGCGCCGCGGACCTTGTCGAAGTCGCGCTCGGGGACCACGATCGCGAGGTCGCGGTGGCGGACGATGGCGTCATGGGGCGCCGCCGCGTCGAGCGGCTTGAGCGAGATGCTGCAGGTCCATTGGTTGGCGGAGGTGCCGGTCACCTCGATCCACATCGCCTGGTGCTCGGGCTCGGCAGCCTGGAGCAGGAAGCCCGTGACCTTGTCGTAGGCGGCGTTCGTCATGTCGAGCCACCGCTCGCCGGAGGTCTGATCGTCGGCGCTCATCGGTCCGGACCTATGCTAACGGTGTGGCTCGTGTGCTCCTCCTGCTGCCGACGGCCACCTACCGGGCGGCCGACTTCCTCACCGCCGCCCGGGCGCTCGGGGCCGAGGTCGTGGTGGCGTCCGAGCGGCGGCTCGTGTCGATGGGCGACACCCAGTTGACGCTCGACCTGCGCTGGCCGGAGGTAGCCGCGGAAGCGATCGCGGCGGCGGCGAAGGAGAGGCCGCTCGACGCGGTGGTGGCGGTTGACGACCAGGGAGTGCGCGTGGCCGCGCTCGCGGCCAAGCGGCTGGGACTTCCCGGCAACCCGCTGCAGGCCGCGGCGGCGACGCGCGACAAGGCTGCGATGCGGCGAGCGCTCGCCGCCGCCGGAGTGCCGCAGCCCGAGCATTGCACGGTCGGCCCGAGCGACGACTCGGCGGCGGTCGCCGCCGAGGTCGGGCTTCCCTGCGTCGTAAAGCCGCTGTCGTTGTCGGCGAGCCGCGGCGTGATCCGGGCGGATGATCCGCGGGCGGCGGCGGCGGCGGCCGCGCGGGTTCGCGCGATCCTCGCCGAGGCTGGGGAGGACCCTGAGGGGCCGCTGCTGATTGAGCGCTACGTGCCGGGCGCCGAGGTGGCCGTTGAAGGTCTCCTGCGCGCCGGTGCGCTCGAGCCGCTCGCGGTCTTCGACAAGCCGGACGCGCTCGAGGGCCCGTACTTCGAGGAGACGATCTTCACCACGCCGTCGCGGCTGCCGGGCGAGATCGTCGCGGCCGTGACCCGCACGACCGCGGATGCCTGCGCGGCGCTCGGGCTGCGCGAGGGCCCTGTCCACGCGGAGCTGCGCGTGGACGGCGGGCACGTGTGGATGCTCGAGCTCGCGGCGCGCTCGATCGGCGGGCTGTGCTCGCGCTCGCTTCGCTTCGGCTTCGGTGTGAGCCTCGAGGAGGTGATCCTGCGCCACGCGCTCGGGCTGCCGCTCGGCGAGCTCCGCCGCGAGGCGGCGGCGTCGGGCGTAATGATGCTTCCGATCCCCCGCGCGGGCGTACTGCGGGAGGTGCGCGGCCAGGACGCCGCGCGCGCCGTGCCCGGCATCGCCGGGCTTGAGATCTCGATCGGCCACGACCGTCCCGTCCGCCCCCTGCCCGAGGGCGATCGCTACCTCGGCTTCCTGTTTGCCCGCGGCGAGACGCCCGCCCAGGTCGAGCACGCACTGCGAGCGGCGCACGAGCGGCTCGAGATCGACATCGTCGAGCCCGCGGCCGGTGAGCGGTCGCAGCCCGCGGCGGCGCGGAGCTAGGCTTCCGAAGCGATGCGCGTCCTGCTCGTCTCGACCTACGAGCTCGGCCACCAGCCGCTGCACGTGGCCTCACCGGCGGCTGCGCTGCGTAAGGCGGGGCACGAGGTGCGCTGCCTCGACCTGTCGGTCGAGCGCTGGGACGCCGGCGCACTCGAGTGGGCGCAGGCCGCCGGATTCTCGGTGCCGATGCACACCGCGATGCGCCTGGCGATGCGGGCGGCGGCCGGCGTTCGCCGCGCGCGCCCAGAGCTGCCGGTCTGCTTCTACGGGCTGTACGCGCCGGTGAGCCGCGACCTCACGGTCGGCGCGCTGGCCGACCGCGCGATCGCCGGCGAGTACGAGCCGGCGCTGACAGCGTGGGTCGGCGAGCTGGCGGCCGGCGGTCCGCCCGACGCACGAGCCGACGAGCCGCTCATCCAGCTCGGCCGGGGCGAGTTCGAGCTGCCGGCACGCGACCTGCTGCCGCCGCTCGAGCGCTACGCGCACCTCGCGCTCGGAGGCGGCGAGCGGCTCGTGGGCTACGTCGAGGCGAGCCACGGCTGCGTGCACCGGTGCCGCCACTGCCCGGTGCCCCCCGTTTACGACGGGCGCATCCGCATCGTCGACGCAGACACCGTGGTGCGGGACATCGCGAGCCTCGTCGAGCTGGGCGCCCGCCACATCACCTTCGGCGACCCCGACTTCCTCAACGGCCGCCGCCACTCGCTGCGCGTCGTGCAGGCGATGCACGAGCGCTTCCCCGAGCTCACCTTCGACTGCACGACGAAGGTCGAGCACATCCTGCGCGACGTCGAGCTGTGGCCGGCGCTCGCCGCGGCGGGCTGCCTATTCGTGGTCTCCGCGTTCGAGTCGGTCAACGACGAGATCCTCGAGCGGCTCGACAAGGGCCACACGACCGAGGAAGCCGCCCGGGCGATCGCGCTGCTGCGCGAGCACGGGATCGAGATTCGCCCGTCGTGGATGCCGTTCACCCCCTGGACGACGCCCGGCGACGTGGTCGAGATGCTCGACTTCGTGGCCGAGCACGACCT
Source organism: uncultured Solirubrobacterales bacterium (assembly GCA_963767695.1). GTDB lineage: Bacteria > Actinomycetota > Thermoleophilia > Solirubrobacterales > Solirubrobacteraceae > Palsa-465. The sequence goes on along the minus strand of CAVYFE010000014.1, from coordinate 13,929 downwards.
CGTCGGCAACGTCGATCCGGTCCAGTACACGATCCGCCTGCTGCTCCCCGAGGGATCGCTGCTGCTTGAGCGCCCCGACATGCGCCCGCACCTCGGCGGCTACGACGCCGAGCGGCTCAGCTACAGGTGGACCCCGATCGACCCCGACAGCGACCGCCTCCAGGCCCGCCTCGCGGCGCTCGTCGAGCAGAGCGCGGCGGGCTCCGAGCCGATCCCCGAGACGTTCGCGAAGGTGCGCGCGGCGGCGCTCCAGGCGGCTGGGCGATCGCCGTCGCCCGCCGGCCGCGCCGAGCCGATCCTCGCCGGCTCGACCGAGGGGAGGCCACGGCTCACCGAGCCGTGGTTCTGCTGAGCGGAGCCCACCGAGGGCCAGTTTGGCCCTCTCGACGAGGTGTAGCCGCCCCTCCCGGCATAGTGATGTCACGCGCGTGCGACGCCCCGCTGGCATGGGCCAAGCCCTATTTGGTGGCGGTTCCTCAGACGTTGCACCTGATCCCGACCCCTGTGACGCCACGAGCCCAATACCGCGTCACTTCCAGGAACTGAAAAGTGCGCCGCCGAGGGCGAGCGGCTCCGCATACGCCTGCTCCGCCACCAAAGCGCTCGCCGGCGACGGCCCAATCGCCGTCCCGCACACTGCCGCTCGAGCAGGACGCGGCCCCGAGGTCGCCGGCGAGTTCCGCTTCAAGCCGCCGCCGCTGGCTGCAGGCCCGTTGCTCGCTGCCGAGCAAGCGCACCAGCGCGTTGATCGTCGCTGCCGCTCCGCCAGGCGAAGCGGCGTTATCGACGCCTCCGACTCCCGCGAGTATCCAGCTCCAACATGGCGCGTACTGCCGCCTCCAGCCGATCAAGCAGGAGCCTCGCGAGCGCGTCGCCCGAGTCTCCGCGCGTTCCAAAACCGCAGCGTGCTCGAGGTCCGCGGGGAGGCCGGCTGATCGCTAGGGCTTCGGTGTGCGCGGTCCCTGATGGGGGAGTCGGCTGCCCGCGCGGCGTCGCTCTTGCCGGCGCGGTGGATCGTCACATCTGGGTTAGCGTTGTCGCGGTGCCGCTTGCCGTTGCCTCTTGGGGCGTCGTTCGCCTCGGAGGGCACCGCTTGCGGGCGTGTAGATGCTCTCGTGGCCGTCATCCCAGCGGATCCGATAGCGAGGCGAGGGGTCGCCGCGAAGCACTTCCTCGATGACACCGGAGCGGGGTCGGCGGTCGGTTGACTCGGACTCGGCTACGACGCGCTTGCCGACTTTGAAGGCCATGCTCACTCCCTATTGTTCGTACTTGCCGAGGATAGTCGGCGTCAGTGATCTGCGACAACGGCCAGCGCCCGCTGCCGCTGCCCGAACGTTGCTTGACCGTGCTGCCCGCCGGATCGGAGCCTGGATGTTCAAACGCCGGAAGGCGTGCCTAGAGCGCGGTCACGTTGGCGGCCTTCGGGCCTCTGTCGCCGGCCTCGGCTTCGTCTGAGACCTTGGCGCCTTCGGCGAGGTCCCGATAGCCGCTCGAGTTGATGGCCGACTGATGGACGAAGACGTCCTTCGTGCCGTCGTCGGGGGTAATAAAGCCGAACCCCTTGTCCGCGCTGAACCACTTGACGGTTCCGGTGGCCATGATTGGTCCTCCGTGTTGTGGTGCTGCGAACGCGGAGGAAGTCAAAGCAACTGCGGGCGCTGGCACCGTGTCAGCCCGAGCCGACTGCTCGAACCATCACCGACGATAACAACCACCCGCGCTTTGGGGGCGCTCGTTCAGGCAAACTCGGTCACCGCGTACCCGCGCCGTCTAGGTTCGGTGCCCGGGCCTGAGCCTGGCGCATAGCCTGAAGCGATCTCGACGTCGTCGCGCAGCTTCTGGGCTTCGCTGAGGTTCTGGAGCTTCTTGAGCGATTGGTTTTCGATTTGGCGGATGCGCTCGCGCGTGACGTTGAACGTGCGCCCGACCTCGTCGAGCGTGCAGGGGTGCTCGCCGCCGAGGCCGTAGCGCAGCTCAAGCACGCGCCGCTCGCGGTAGCTGAGGTTCTCGAGCGCCTCGCGCAGCGCCTCCTTGGTCAGTATCTCGGCTGCCCGCTCGTAGGGAGACTCGGCTTGTTCGTCGGCGATCAGCTGGCCGAACTCGGACTGTTCCTCGTCGCCGACGGGCTTCTCGAGCGAGATCGGCGCTTGCGCGGAGCGCTTGATCGACGCGACCTCGTCGGGCTCGATGCCGGTCACCGCGGCAATCTCGTCGGGCGTCGGCTCGCGGCCGAGCCCGGTCACGAGCTTGCGCTCCGCACGCCCGATCTGGTTGAGCTTCTCGACGATGTGGACGGGGATCCGGATCGTCCGCGCCTTGTCGGCCAGAGCACGGGCGACCGCCTGCCGGATCCACCACGTCGCGTAGGTCGAGAACTTGAAGCCCTTGCGGTAGTCGAACTTCTCGGCCGCGCGGACGAGGCCGATGGTGCCCTCCTGGATCAGGTCGAGGAACGGCAGCCCCTGGTTGCGGTAGTTCTTCGCGATCGACACGACGAGGCGGAGGTTCGACTCGACCATCTTCTGCTTGGCCTCGAACGACCCGCGCTCGATCCGCTTGGCGAGATCGACCTCCTGCTGAGCGCGTCAGCAGCCGCACCTTGCCGATGCCCCTGAGGAACAGTTGCAGGCCGTCGGTCGTCCCCTCCGGCTTCAGATCCAGCGGAGCCTTGCGGCGGTCACGCTTTTCGGGCGCGCGCTCGATGATTAGGCCCGCAGCAGTGGCCGGATCGATCTCCTCGACCAGCTCGATCTCACAGCGCTCGAACAGGCCGTGCAACTCCTCGACGTCGGTGTCCTCGAGGCCGAGCTCGGCCGTGCAGGTCGCGATCTCGGCGTATGTGAGCACGCCGACCCGCTGGCCGCGCGCGATCAGACCCTTGACCTCTTCAAGCTCCTGAAGTTCCGCAACTGACATCTGGTCCCGTCTCGCGTTCAGTCTGCCGGCTCAAACGGGCGCTCACGACAGCGTGTGCCTTGAGCAGGCGCGACTCTCGGAGGTGTCGTCGTCTTCCGTGACTCGGGGTCGATCCATTTTCATCGCGCGCCAGCCGAAACCTAGGTCCCCGTTAGTCGTACGTTCGCGTCAGGTACGCGTAGCGGGGATCGCTCGGACCAACCGGGTCCGCCTTGGTCCGGGTACCGTGCGTCGGCCCGGTGTTCAAGCGTCGCTGGGCATCGATCGCCGAGGAAACCCGCCGCGACCCGCGATCACGAGCCAACTCGCCGCGCCGACGCGCCGCCCGATCGTGTTCCGTCAACCTCATTCGTCTTCACGCCTTCCCATCCCTCTGTTGGGACCGCGCGCAAAGGACGAGGGCGAGAACCCCCGCGCGTCTAACCAGATTGGGACGACGCCACCGGGCCGGTGGGGCGACGCCTGTAGAAGCAGGGCACCGGCCCCGCAGTCAAAACCAGTAGCCCACGCCTCCCGCCTCGTGACGCACAATGCGCCGTCGGTGGCATCCGGGCTTGGGGTGAGAATCCTGGCCGCAGGGCCAGCTCGCTTACCACTGTACTCCCATTCGGGCGTTTGCGCGCGCGGACCTCAAACAGTCTGCTCGGACCTCTGCGCCGGCATCGGCGGACTCCCCGCCAGCCGCCGGGCCCGACTCCCACCGACCATGACCGCGCCGAAATCACTGAGCCAGTCCACGAACCGAGTAAGCGCCGCCGACTCTGACCGGGGCGTCGCGCGCGGCGCTTTCGCATCGCGATCGGAGTGCGACACGCCCGACGACACCCAGTCCGGCTCTCGCTGCGGACGAAACGCGAGAGCTCGCGCCTGATGCCGGCCCGCTGACCCTCTTGCAGGGAGCAGAAGAATTGCTGTCCGGCGAGCAGCGCGAAGGCGCGTGCTAACACCAAAGCGGGTCTCGAGCGTCCGGCCGCCGCGCACCTCGTATTCGCCAATTGCGCGTTCGTCGCAACGCATGCGTCCGGTTGACCAACGTCCCGAACGCGAAAGCGAGCGTTGCGCTATCCGCGCGAAGCAGGTGATTCCAGATGCGATGGGTGGTACCTCTGCGATGACGGAAGGAGGTCTTTGCGAGCGGTCTAGATGATCTGGAGTAGAACGAGGAGACCGATCACGGCGAGCACGAGGGCCGTGAAAACGTTGCCCCATCGTTCGAGCCATTGGGCTCGGATCTGGTAGCCGCCACGGGCGGCGGCGAGCGTCAGACCGACGATCGTGCCGACGGTGACGGCGGCGAAGATGGCGAGCGAGCCGAGCGCGGTCGCGGTCCCGATCGTCGCTGCCGCGAGGAACACGGGGAGGATCGTGAGGTCTGGTGAGGCGGCCGCGCCGAACGGGACCATCACCGCTGCCAGGCCTTGGATGCGGCTGCGGCGGGAGCTATCTGGGGGCTTGTGGTGGACGTGCGCGGGGTCTGGGTCCTCGTCGTGGTCGTGGTGGTGGTGGTGGTGGCCGTGGCCGGTGAGCTCGACGATCGCGAAGCCGACGCCGGTGGCGATTAGGACGCTGCCGACGATGGTGTCCTGTGCGCTTTGGATTGAGTGGCGGAACTGCAGGCCGATGGCGATGATCGCGCCGCCGAGGATGATCGACACGAGGACGTGCGCCACCCCCGCGAGTCCCGAGAGCCGGGCGATGCGCGAGAGCGGGTAGCGCCGGGTACGGCCGAGGACGGCTAGCGGCACCCAGTGGTCGGGGAGGATCGCGTGCCCGAACCCGACGCCGGCGGCCGCGGCGAGCAGCGCCGGAGCGTTGCCGCTCACGCCGGGATGACCTGCTCGCTGGGGCGGGCACTCAGGCCCAGGCGCAGGTGCTCGGTGTGGGAGACGGCCTCGGTCAAGAGCGCCCGGACGTGATCGTCATGCAGCGCATAGATGACTTGGCGCCCGTCGCGCTCGCCCACGACCAGCCCGAGATGGCGAAGCACACGAAGCTGCTGGGAGACCGCCGACTGCTCCATGCCGACCTCGCCGGCAAGTTCTCCCACCGAGCAGGGACCCGCGGCGAGCCGGCTTAGGATCCGCACGCGGCTTGGCGCCGCGAGCGCCTGCATCGTTTCGGCGACGGATCGCGCGGTCTCGGCCGAGAGGAATGACAGATCAGCATCGCCGCCGTGGCTCATGATCCTATTATCGCATGAACATACGCTCAGATGATGAGCTCGGGCCTAGCGGAGGGTCCCTGCTCGCTGAGCTCGGTGCGTCTCGCAGCATCGATCAAACGCCCGCGCGCCGCAGCGGACGTCTATGCGTCAGGCGGCAGTTGCCCTCACGGCGTCGACCTGGTGGCCCAGGTGCTTGAACATCGCGGTAAGGACGTGCTCGAGTGTCCGCTGCCCGTCGCAGAACCTAGCCGAGCTGGCGGGTGGAACGGTCTCGAGCTGTTCATCGGTTAGATCGGCCACCGGGCTGAGGGCGCGCTGGGCGGCCGCGAGTTCCTCGAGCAGCTGGTGCAGCGAGATGTCTTGCAGCTTGGCTGGGTGGTTATGCGCCACGGCGAGCAAATGCTCGCCCTCGCCGCCACCGCGCATCACGGCGGCGATCCGTTGATAGGTCGTGGCGATATGCAATGCGACGGCGGCGACGGTGCCGTCCCCGAGCTTCTCTTGGCCAGGACACGGGCGGCGCAGGAGCGCTACGCCCCCTGTGGAGATGAGCGCGAGCAGCTCCGCGATTTGCCCTTCGGCGACTTCGAAGAGATGGGTGGCGCGTTCGCTCACGATGCTGTGGTGGGTCAGTGGCTTCCGGGTCCGACCACGCCGGTGAGGTGCAGGACCACGAACCCGGTGACGAGGAGCACGATGATGACGATCAGCCAGATCGGCACGCGCCCGGTGGAGGGCTTGGGTTCGGGGTCGCTCTGGGAGAGCGCTCCGGGCGTGTGTTGCTCTCGCTGCTCGGGCAAGCGGCTTGTTTCCTCGAGTTGTGTGGGCGTGTTGGGGTCGGGTGGGGCGTTGTGCATCGCATGCTCCTCGGGTGCTTTGCGCGTCACGCGACGTCGCGGCGGTTGGTGAGCAGGGCTCCCGCGGTCGCGGCGACGGCGGCGTAGATGGCGAGCAGCAGCACGCCGGTCCCGGGCGCGACGAGTTTGGATGCGGACTGCGTCTGGATCGCGCCCGCAATCGCCCCGGCGGCTGCGGCGGGCGCGAACTTGCCAGCTGAGGGGACGTTCCCGATCAGGGTGGTCTCGATCAGGATCAGCCAGATGGTCAGGCCGACGACGGCGGCGACCTGCTGGTGCACGAGCGCGCCAACCCCAAGGCCAATCGCGGCGAAGAGGGCGGCCGCGGCCGCGCCGCCGGCGAGCAGCTGCAGGTAGTCACCGCCGGTCAGCTGGATTGGGATTCCGCGTACGGCCAGCCCGGCCGCTTCGGTTTCCGCGGCCAGCCCCTCGGCCAGCAGGCCGACCGCGATCCCAGTGAACGTCGTGGCGAGAAGCTTGGCGGCGATCACCCGCTCCCGCTTTGGTGTGGCTAGGAAGGTCGGGCGGATCGTGCCGTGGCGGATCTCGCCGGTGATCGACATCGCGCCGAGCAGCGCGGCGAACAGCGCGCCGACGGTCGTTCCCCAGCCGACGACCTTCAGCTGCCCGTCTGAGGTCGAGACGTGCTCGCTTGAGAGGCTGAGGACGTGCAGCAGGATCAACAACAGGACCAGGCCGCCCATCGAGGTCATCAGCACGAGGCTGGCTCGGGTGCTGCGCTGCTTGAGCAGCTCGGCTCGGACGAGGCGATTCATGACAGCGCCTCGGTCAGCTCGAGGTACGCGGCCTCCAGCGAGCGGGCGCCGTCCTCGAGCGAATCGAGCTCGAGGGTTCCCGCCAGGCGTCCGCCGCTGATGATCATCGCCCGCTGCACGGTTTGCGCCACCTCCGCGAGCACGTGGCTTGAGATCAGGACCGTGCGTCCATCGGCGGCGAGCCGGTGAAGGAACCCGCGCAGCCAGGCGATCCCCGCGGGGTCAAGCCCGTTCGCCGGCTCATCCAACAGTAAGAGCTCGGGGTCACCGAGCAGCGCCGCTGCGAGCCCGAGCCGTTGGCGCATACCGAGCGAGTAGGTGCGCACCGGCCGGCCAGCAGCCCGCGTGAGTTCGACCAATTCCAGCAGCTCCTCGACCCGCTCATACGGGATGCCGGTCGCGAGCGCGAGCGTGCGCAGGTGGTTGCGGCCAGAGCGCCCGGGATCGAAGTCGCCGGACTCGAGCACCGCCCCGACCTTGCGAATCGGATCAAGAAGGTCGCGGTAGCGGCGGCCGAACACGAAGGCTTCGCCGGCGGTCGGCTCCGCCAGCCCCAGCAACAGCCGGAGCGTGGTGGTCTTGCCGGCGCCGTTGGGTCCCAGGAACCCGGTGATCGTTCCGCGCTCGAGCGTGAACGCGAGGTCCTCGACCGCTGTCACGTCTCCGTAGCGCTTGCTCAAGCCCCTGACGCTGACGACGGGCTCGGCGACGGCGTCGGTTGCGCGCGCTGGCGCCGAGGCGGCGAGCGCGGCTGGTTCGCAGTTCTGCATTCCTGTCCATAGTGCGCTAGGCGGCACTGCATCGCATCGTCCCGGCGGGGTATCCGATCTACCCCTGCGGGGGTATGGCGCTGGGCGCGGCCGGCGCTAGATTCGCGTGGCGGTGCTCCGCCGCCATGAAGCTCTGCTCGATGCGGCCCTGCCGATGCTGGTAGGCGCCGTGATCGTCGTGGGTGAGCTTCTGCACGGCGGCCACGCCGCCAAGCTCGCGGCGGTCGCGCTTGGGCTGGCTGCCGCCGCGGTGCTGTGGGGACGCCGGCGGTGGGCGGGGTGGACGCTTCTCGTGTCAGGAGCGCTCGTCGCGGTGCTGTTCCACATCGATCGCTCAGCCGCAACAGTGGCGGTGCTCGCGCCCGCGGTCGCTCTTTACTCGCTGGCGCTGAGGCGCGGGGGGCGCGCGCGGCTCGTCGCGGGACTGGCGGCGGTCGCGGCGGTGCTCGCTCGCCGAGCTGCTCCATTCCGGTAGCCCCGGGATCCTCCAGACGCTCGGCCACGTCCTGCTGGTCGCGATCCCGGTGCTGGCCGCCGAGCAGGTCCGCACGCACCGCTCCTACGTGTCGCTGCTCACCGAGCGCCTGGAGCTGGCCGAGCGCGCCCGCGAGCAAGAGGCCGAGCGGCGCGCCGAGCAGGAGCGGCTGCGGATCGCCCGCGAGCTGCACGACGTCGTGGCGCACACCCTGACCGAGATCAACGTGCAAGCGTCCGCCGCGGCCGAGCGCGCCGAGCCGGGTGAGTCCCGGGCAGCGCTCGAGTGGATCGAGGCCGCCAGCCACGGCGCGATCGGCGAGGTCCGCGCGATCCTTGGCGTGCTGCGCGAGAGCGGATCGGATAGGCCTCCGCGCGCGCCTACCCCGGGCATCGGGGACATCGCTGAGCTCGTCGATCGCGCCCGCGCCAACGGCCTTGATACCGAGCTGAGGATCAGCGGCGAGCCACCGGCCCGCCTCTCTGAGGCGGCGTCGGTCGCCGCCTACAGGATCGTCCAGGAATCGCTCACCAACGCGCGGCGCCACGCGCCCGGCGCCGCCGTCCACGTCGATCTCTGCTTCGACCCCACCTCACTCTCGCTCGCGATCGAGAACGGACCGGGCACGATGCCGAACGGCAACGTCGCAGTGCGCGGGATCGGCATTGCCGGGATGCGCGAGCGCGCGGTCGCGGTCGGCGGCAGCCTCCGCACCGGCGCGAGAGGCGGTGGATTTGCGGTCGACGCCGAGCTGCCGTACGGGTCGGTGTGATGATCCGTGTCCTGGTCGCCGACGATCAGGCGGCGGTTCGTGACGGGTTCGGCGCCCTGATCGACGCGCAGGAGAACATGCTGGTCGCCGGCCGGGCGGCCAACGGGCGCGAGGCGGTCGACCTCGCCAGGCGCACGTTCCCGCAGGTGGTGTTGATGGACATTCGGATGCCGGCGCTCGATGGGATCGAGGCGACGAAGCTGATCTGCGCCGACCCGACGCTCGGGCGCACCCGGGTGCTCGTCCTCACCACCTTTGACCTCGACGAGTACGTCTACAGCGCGCTGCGGGCGGGCGCCTCAGGGTTCCTGCTCAAAGACACGCCGCGCCGCGAGCTGTTGCACGCGATCGAGGTGATCGCCGCCGGAGACGCATTGCTGTCGCCCGGAGTGACCCGCCGACTGATCGCCGAGTTCGCCGCCCGCCGCGACCCGCAGACCCCGCCAGCGGTGCTGGCCGAGCTGACCGACCGCGAGCGCGAGATCCTGCTGCTCGTCGCCCGCGGCCACTCAAACGAAGAGATCGCCGGGCGGCTGGTGATCAGCCCCCTGACCGCGAAGACCCACGTCCGCAACGTCCTGCGCAAGCTCGACTGCCACGACCGCGCCGGCCTCGTCGCGCTCGCCTACGAGACCGGCCTGATCACGCCCGGGGAGCCCGAACGCGATCCCGCTGACCGATCCGGAGGCAACCCGGTCGATCGCCCGACATGAACTTGAAGCGGCGCCGCAGCGGTAGTCGGTATCTCGGTCCTGGCCGTGCTTCTGCTCGGAGCACTTTTCGCGCTGAATGCGCCGAGGCTGCGCCGAAGCACCAGCGACCGGACGGCCAGCTCGAGCTGACTGTTGTCCTCCTCCAACTCGATCGCCGTCCTCACGTTCGAGGGCGGCGGTCGACACGCTTCCTAACCGCCGACCGGGGCGGTCAGCCCCGTCTGAGGAGTCTTCCGACCGCGGCCATCATCTCCTCGGTCCGCTCGTTCTGCTGGTCGGCCTCGGCACCGATCACGCAGGTGTGGGCGTGCCCATCGAGCAGCCCGAGCGCAACTTTGTCGAGCGCCGCCTGAGCGGCACTGATCTGGGTGAGGATGTCGATGCAGTAGCGGTCGTCCTCGACCATCCCCTCGATCCCGCGAATCTGGCCTTCGATGCGCTTCAGCCGCGCGAGCAGTTGGTCCTTGCTGGCTGTGTATCCCCTAGGCGGGGTCTCGGTCTTGGGCATGGCGAAATCGTAGCACTACTACTCCTACCCCCTAGGGGTATCTGCTAGCGTCTCGGTGATGGATGTCTTGAACGTGCTCTGGCATGGCCTGCGGGACTCATTCCTGATGGCCTGGGAGGTGTGGTGGGCGTTGGTGCTCGGCTTTGCGATCTCCGCGATCGTGCAGGCCTGGGTTCCCCGCCAACGGATCGAGCGTCTGATGAGCGGCTCGGGACCGCGTCCAGTCGCGTCGGCGACGGGGCTGGGGGCCGCCTCTTCGTCGTGCTCGTATGCGGCGATCGCGATCGCCAAGTCGCTGTTTCAGAAGGGGGCATCCGCGGCCTCCGCGCTGGCGTTCCAGTTCGCCTCAACGAACCTGGTGTGGGAGCTGGGGCTGGTGCTGTGGGTCCTGATTGGCTGGCAGTTCACTTTCGCTGAGTACGTCGGGCGGAATCGTCATGGTCGTGCTGATGACGGTGCTGCTGCGTTTGTTCGTCAGCCCGCGGCTCGAGGCGCGGGCGCGCGAGCACGCACGCGAGGCCGACACGGGGCACCAGCACCACGCGGCCGGCGAGCAGATGGCCTGGCGCGAGCGGCTGATGAGCGCCCGTGCGTGGTCTGATGTGGCTCACAACTTCCGCGGCGACTGGCAGATGCTCTGGAAGGAGATCACGATTGGGTTCCTGCTCGCCGGGTTCATCGCCCAGTTCGGCAACGGGTTCTTCGAGCACCTGTTCCTCCACAACGCGCCGGCGCCGCTGCCGACGATCGAGAACGTGATCATCGGCCCGGTCATCGCGGTGATCAGCTTCGTCTGCTCGGTCGGCAACGTCCCCCTGGCCGCCGTCCTGTGGTCGGGCGGGATCTCGTTCGCCGGCGTTCTCGCGTTCCTATTCGCCGACCTGATCGTTCTCCCGATCCTGGCTGATCTATCGCAAGTACTACGGCACCCGCTTCACGGTGAGGATCGTCGCGCTGATGTTCGTGACGATGGTGATCGCTGCGCTGGTCGTCGACGGCATCTTCAGCGGCCTCGGGCTGATCCCAACCGGGCCGCGTCCCACCCGTGCCGACATCTTCAGCTCCGATCCAGGTCAACTACAAGCTGGCGCTCAACGTGCTCGGCATGGCCATCTTCGCCGCCCTGTTCTGGCTCACCGCGCGCCGCGGCGCGACCGACCCCGTGTGCGGGATGAAGGTCGACCGCGAAAAGGCCGTATCCGACGGAGTTCGCCGGAGAGACGCTCTACTTCTGCTCCAATCACTGCCTGCACGCGTTCGAAGCGGACCCAGAGCATTACCTGCGGCCGAATGGTTCGGTCGATCACTCACGCGCCGTTCACGCCCACCACTAAAGCGATGCCGGCCGAGTCTCAGCGAGCCAGCGCACCGACGATTCACCCGGACAGCGCGGTGACTGCCAGCGTCGTGCTGCACGTCGGGCGCCAGTTCCGGGCGAGCGAGAAGGCAGTCGTCGAGGCGGCACTCGGGCGGCATCGCGGCGTCCTCTCGGTCGAGGCAAACCCGGTGGCCAGACAGCCACGGTCCGCTACGACTCGACGGCGACCTCGTTGCACGAGCTCCGCCGCGCGGTCGAGCGCCGCGGGTTCGAATGCGCAGGGTCAACACGCCCGGCTGCCTCTGTGACCCGCTGCATGAGCCCGGCGAGCCCGAGCATGCCCATGACGAGGCCGGGGTCGGCCGTGCGCACGAGCCGCAGGGGCACGGCGAGGGCGGGCACGGCGGCCACTCGATGGACCACATGGCCACGGAGATGCGAAACCGCTTTCTGCTGGCGCTCGTCTTCACGCTCCCGATCCTGCCTGGTCGGGCGTCGGCAAGAGCGTCTTCGGCCACGAGCTCGCGACTCCGTTCGGGCTGGTCGCAACTGTGTGGCAGCTGCTGCTGAGCCTCCCGGTGCTTTACGCGGCACGGATCTTCTTCACCGGCGCGTGGCGGGCGCTGCGGCAGCGCACGCTGGACATGATGCGTGCTGGTCGCGGTCGCGGTCGGGATCGGCTGGGTCTACTCGGTCGCGGTCACCGCCGGCCTCTCGGGCGATGTCTTCTACGACGCCGGCGGCGATGCTCGCGACGTTCGTGCTGCTCGGGCACTGGTTCGAGATGCGCGCGCGCGGCGGCGCCAACGACGCGATCCGCGCGCTGCTCGACCTCGCCCCGCCGAAGGCGCTGGTGCTGCGCGACGGCGAGCCGGTCGAGGTGCCGACCGCCGAGGTCGCGGTCGGCGACCTGCTGCTGATCCGCCCCGGCGCGAAGGTCCCGGTCGACGCCGAGGTGATCGAGGGCGAGAGCGAGGTCGACGAGTCGACCGTCACCGGCGAGAGCCTGCCGGTCCACAAGCGCTCGGGCGACATGCTCGTCGGGGCGACGATCAACAAGCAACGGCACGCTGCGTGCGCGGGCCACCGCGATCGGCTCAGACACCGCGCTGGCGCAGATCGTCGACGCTGGTCCAGGAGGCGCAGAACTCGAAGGCGCCCGGCGCAGCGACTCGCCGACCGTGCCGCCTTCTGGCTCGTCCTCGTCGCACTCAGCGCGGGCACTGATCACGTTCCTGATCTGGGCGCTGCCCGTTGGACGTGACGTCGAGGAGTCGCTGCTGTTCGCGATCACGGTGATCGTGATCACCTGCCCCGACGCCCTCGGACTGGCCACGCCAACCGCGATCATGGTGGGCAGCGGCCTGGGAGCCAAGCGCGGGATCCTGTTCAAGCACGCGCCGCGCTCGAGCGCGGCGCGCCATCGACACCGTCGTGTTCGACAAGACCGGCACGCTGACCCGCGGCCAGCCCGAGGTCGTCGCAGTCGCCGCCGCCGAGGGGATCGACGAAGCGGAGCTGCTGCGCGGCTGGTCGCCGCCGGCCGAGCGGGACTCCGAGCATCCGCTCGCGCAGGCCATTGTCAACGCCGCCCGAGCGCGGCACCTGGATCCGCCACGCCGCAGGCGTTCGAGGCGCTCCCGGGCGACGGCGTCGCTCGCCACCGTCGACGGCAAGCGCGTGGCGATCGGCAACCGCCGGCTGCTCGAGCGCGACGGCGTCGCCTCGACGGGCTCGCCGAGCGAGCCGCCGAGCTCGCCGGCGAAGGACGGACGGCCGTCCAGGTCGCGCTCGACGGCCAGCCGGCCGGGGTGATCGCGATCGCCGACGCGCCGCGCGAGACTTCCAAAGCCGCGGCCTCGGCGCTGCGCGAGCTCGGCGTCCGAGTCGGTCATGCTGACCGGCGACAGCGAAGCCACCGCCCGACGGATCGCCGCCGAGGTCGGGCATCGACGAGGTGATCGCCGAAGTCCTGCCCGGCCGACAAGGCCAGCAAAATCAACGAGCTCCAGGAGCAGGGCCGCAAGGTCGCCATGGTCGGCGACGGCGTCAACGACGCCCCCGCGCTCGCCCAGGCCGATGTCGGAATCGCGATCGGCGCCGGCACCGACGTCGCCGTCGAGACCGCCGACGTCGTGCTCATGCGCTCCGACCCGCTCGACGTCGCCACCGCGATCACGATCAGCCGCGGTACCCTGCGCGAAGATGCACCAGAACCTCGGCCTGGGCGATCGGCTACAACTCGCTCGCGATCCCCGTCGCCGCCGGCGTCTTCGAACCGCTCGGCTTCATCGCTCGCCCCGCGATCGGTGCCCTCTGATGTCCGGCTCCAGCGTCATCGTCGCGGTCAACGCGATCGCGCTCAAACGCCTTCGGCTGCCCGACGAACCAGATGAGCCCCGTCCAACTGGCAGCCCATCAGCCCAACGAGTCGCCGCACCCGCTGCGGACGGGTGACCGCACGACGGAGTTCATCCATAGCCCAACAACCGGGCGCCTCGATGCCCGTACCAGCGCAGAAGCAGGTCTTCCGGGGCAGCGGCCCCGCGCCCTGCTCCTCGCCAACAGCAGGGCGTAGCCGCTCGCTGGTTCCAACCTTCGTCTAGCCAAGAAAAGGGGGCGCACCCGCCACGTCCAGTACCTGAGAGAAAGGTCAC
>CAVYFE010000013.1:0-155186 GCA_963767695.1 uncultured Solirubrobacterales bacterium | reverse complement strand
CTGGTGTAGGGTGTCGCCAAGGCAATGAGGAGAGAGGGGTTGCAATGAGGACGCGAGGCAGGGTACTTGCTGGTGTCTGCGTCTCGGTGCTGCTCGTCGCAGCATTCGAGCTGGCGGGGTCGGTCTCCGCAGGAGCTCAGAGCCAGCCGGCTACGCACCGAACGATCATCGTGTTGCGAAATCAGCTCTCGAACCTGCCCGCGACCCGTCGCGACGAGTCCGACCGGCGTGCGGCAGTGGTGCGCTCGCAGGCGCCGCTGACCTCCTCGCTGGCCGCCTCCGGAGCCAAGCACGTACACAGCTTCACAGTGCTGAACGCGATTTCTGCCACGGTCTCGAGCGCCGAGGAGTCAAAGCTGCGGGCAAACCCGGCCGTCTCCCAGGTCGTCCCCGACCTCCCGATCCGCATTGCGCCGCTCGTCACTCCCGAGAAGCCAGGCGGGGCGCGGTATCGGCCGCCTAGTGGCGCCTCGTCCGCCGTGTGCGCCTCCAGTGGCCAGGTACAGCTGAATCCCGAGGCCCTCCAAGTCATCCACGCCGCCTCGGATGACCCGTCTGCACCCACGGCCAGCAAGCTCGGTATCGACGGCAGCGGCGTGACCGTCGGCATCCTGGCCGACGGCCTGGATATCAACAACCTCGATTTCGTTCGCCCTGACGGTCAACCCGTGTTCGTCGACTACAAGGACTTCACCGGCGCGGGCACCAGCGCTCCCACCGGCGGGGAGGAGGCCTTTGGCGACGCCTCCTCGATCGCGGCGCAGGGGCGCGAGGTGTATGACGCCTCCGGCTATGGCCCCGACGCGGTCACGACGCCTTGCAAGATCCGCATCCAAGGTGTGGCGCCGGGCGCGAGCCTCGCCGCGCTTGTGGTCGCCGACCCTGACGGCGTCGACTACAACTCGACGTTCCTCCAGGGGATCGACTACGCGGTCACCGTCGACCACGTTCAGGTCCTCAACGAGTCGCTCGGCGTCAACGACTACCCCGACGATGAGGCGGATCTCGACCTGGTTAAAGCGGCCGACGAAGCCGCGACCGCGGCAGGCACCACCGTAACCGTGTCGAGCGGGGACGCCGGTGTGACCAACACGATCGGCACGCCGGCATCGGATCCGGCGGTGATCTCAGCCGGCGCAACCACCACCTACCGGTCTTTCCTTCAGGCCGGCTACGGCGGCGCCCAATTCCCGGGGATTACAGGCTGGCTGGACAATGACATCAGCTCGTTCTCGTCCTCGGGATTTGAGCAGAGCGGCCGCACAGTCGACGTCGTGGCGCCGGGTGAGCTGAACTGGGCGCTGTGCTCGACCACCGTCGACATCTACCAGGACTGCTTCAACTACGCCGGCAACCCCACTCCGGCGATTCTCTTCGGTGGTACCAGCGAGGCGGCGCCACTCACCGCGGGCGTGGCGGCGCTCGTCTACCAGGCCTACGAGAAGACCCACGGCACCTGGCCGGACCCGCAGGTCGTCAAGCAGATCATCACGAGCACGGCGCAGGACATCAATTCGCCGGGCGACCAGCAGGGGGCCGGCTTGATCGACGCCTACCAGGCGGTGCGGGCGGCTGAGTCCTACAGGGCGCCGGGCAGCAATCCTGCCGGAGCGGGGAACACGCTCGTCAAGAGCCAGACACAGCTGAACGCGATCGATCCGCCCGGCACGCCGGAGAATCTGACCGAAACGGTCACCAACGAAGGGTCGCGAGCGCAAACAGTAGGCGTCTCGAGCCGTGCTCTCGGTCCTTACACGCAGCTCGCCAGCGGCACGGTGGTGTTGAGCGATGCCAACAGTCCTCACACCATCGACTACGCGGGACATCCCTCGAACTACGAGCCGTTCACGTTCCGCGTGCCGCGGGGCGAGGACCGGCTGAGCGTGTCGCTGGCCTTCCAGAACGCGTCGACCACCGACCTCGCTGCGCGTGTGCGTCTGACGCTCGTCGACCCGCTCGGGCGGCTGGCCGCCTACTCGGTGCCGCAGGGCGACGGCAACTACGGCAATGTGCAGGTCACCGATCCGCGCCCTGGCAGCTGGACCGCGTACGTGTGGAGCCGCGAGACATCTTCGGGCGGCACCAACGGTCCCGTCCTCTACAGCGCCAACGTCGCCCGGTACGTACCGTTCGGCCGGGTCAGCCCGAGGACGCTGCAGCTCGCGCCCGGGCAATCGGCGCGAGTGACTCTGCATGCGTCCACACCGGCATCGCCGGGCGACGCGGTCGGGTCGATCGTGTTCACGGGCGACCGTGGGCCGGGCTTCGGGCGCCAGACCACCACTCCCGTGACGCTGCGCAGCCTGATTCCCGAAGGCGCCACGTCGTTCCACCAGACGCTGACCGGAGGGAATGGCCGCTCGGCTTCGACGGGCGAGACGTTCTACTACCAGCTCTATGTCCCGCCCGGCCGTCCGGAGCTGAACGCGACGGTGACGCTGGCGGACAACCCCAACAACCCGTTCACGATGTGGCTGGTGAGCCCGAACGGTAATGCCGTAGGCCAGGGGGCCAATGAGCTCCCAAGCTCGACGCCGCCGGGCTACACCAACGAGCTCGGCGCCCAGGTGCATGCGCTTTCGCCGGTGCCGGGGGCGTGGACGCTGATCGTCGCGTTCGTCCCGCAGGTGTCGGGGACGGCCATCACTGAGCCGTTCGGGGTGAGCACCAGCGAGACCACCGCGCCCGTTTCGGCCGGGCTGCCTGACTCGGGTGGCGCGCGCCTGGCGGCGGCCCAGCCGCACACCTACCAGGTGCACATCACGAACACGAGCTCGGCTCCCACGGCCTACTTCGCCGACCCCCGGCTGCCTACCAGCACGACGTTGAGTCTGGTCTCGTTGAACGGCGCAACGGCGCAGGTGCCGCTGACCGGTTCTTCGCTGCTGCCGCTGTTCCTGGTCCCGACGCACACCACGGCGATCTATCCGACGGCTCAAACGGACGGCTCGACGCCGATCCAGTTCGACGCTCAGGCACCGGCCGGTGATCCCGACATCGGCTCGACCACCGGTACCAGCGTGAGCGCATCGTTCACGGCCGACCCCGTCGCGCCGGGCGCCTGGGACGTCGCGCCAGACGTCGTGGGGCCGTTTGGCGCCAGCGGTGTGCCGAACGAGAACGCGACCACGGGGATGACGGCCACCGCTGACGCGTTCGATCCGACCGTCAGCTCCTCGACGGGTGATCTGTGGCAGGCCAGCATCAATCCGTCGGTGCTCAGTGGCCTCTCGCCGGTGGTGATAGGGCCGGGTCAGACGGGGACGATCACGGTCACGATTACGCCGACGGGTTCGTCGGGCACCCGGAACAGCGGCACGCTGTACATCGACGCTGAGGACCTGTTCCAGTTCCAGGTCAACACGAACGTCGTGAACCTGAACACGGGTAACCCCGAGCCAAACGGGAGCGAGGTCGCGGCGCTCCCCTACAGCTACACAATCAAATAACCATCGACATGCTCCGAATGCGGTTCACACCGCCGGGCGGCGGCCGAGAGACGGCGGTCTTCACTGGCGGGTGCCTCGCGGGTTCATGCTGGCGGTCCCGAACCGTTCGCGCGCCGCGTTTCTCACCGGGCACCTTCCCTCGGCGTGGCCGCATGCCCGCGTGTCGCATAGTCGGCACATGAAACGCCGCGCGTCGGGGCCACGCATCATCCCGACGAGCAGCCGAGACAGCAATCGATCGAGGACTTGACGCTCCTCAGCGGAGAGCGGGGACAACGCGTGGTCGAGCACCTGGGCACGCGCCGCCGCGCCTCTTCGTGCCGCCCGGCGGCCCGTGCGCGTCAGATGCACGCGCGTCGAGCGGCCATCTGCTCCCCCTCGACGCTCGAGATAGCCCTCCGCCTCGAGCCGGTCGACGAGCCGCACCGCTCCCGACGGCGTCAAGCCGAGCACGCGGTGCAGCAGTCCGACGCTCGGTTGATCGACGAGGTTCTCCAGTGAGGAGAGTGCCGCGGCGGCGCTCTCACCTTGACCGATCGCTTCAGTGATGGCCTCCATGAAGCGGTCGTGGAGGACCAGCGAGACCGCGCCGAGCAGATTGGCGGTGTGCTCGGACTCGATGTCCGTCACCGCGCTCATCGACGATCAGTCGAAACGGTAGGTGAGCGACACTGACGGCTCGCCTCCGAGGGGAGCACGCAGCTCGCCTTCCCCAGCGATGCCCTCAAGCTCACCGGTGCCCGAGCCGGCGACGATCATCAACGGCCCCTTCGCCTCCTTGCCGTCGAAGGCGCCCGTACTCTGGAGCACCACGCTGCCCGAGCGCTCCCCGACCCGCCCGACGATGCGCTGAAGACCGACGAAGTCAGCGGTCCGGTCGGGCCGATAGCACATCAGCCATTCGACCTCGCCTTCGCCGTTGATGTCGCCGTCGAAGGTCTGCTTGACGTGCGCACGCGTCAGCTTCCCCCCGTCCTCAGTCTCCACATAGGCCTGCTCGTCCCAACCCTCGATCTTGAAGCTGCTCGTCGCCTGGGTGCTCATCTCGCTCCTCGAAGAAGATGTATGACTCACACACATACTTCCTGATTGCGCGATGACCTAAACACCCCTGGCCGGGAATCCCTCAGCGCATGCGTGCCCCGCGATGCGACTCGATCCGTTCGATCTTCGCCAACCAAGCCGGTGCGCCCTGGGGGGCGAAACTTGCCTGGATCTGATCTGGACTGACCGAGGCAACGGCCCAGCCGCTGCTGCGTTTGAACGCCGCCCTCAACTCCTGCTGGCCGACGGGATGCGGGCCGGCGGTCTCGGGGTCGACATCACTGAAACAGAGCACGTACAGGTTTCCGCCACGACTCGTCACGGACGCCAGGCTCGCCACGTAGTCTCGCCGCTCATCGCTATCGAACGTATGGAACAACCCGCAATCGAGCACCGTCTCGAACACTCGGTCCAGACCGTCCAGGTGGAGGGCGTCATCGACCACGAAGTCGGCGTCTATGCCTCGAGCCGCGGCCTTCTCCCGCGCGATCGAGACCGCGCTCTCAGCCACATCGACTCCCAGAACGTGCAGGCCCAGAGAGGCGATGTGAAGGGCGTTATCGCCTGTCCCGCATCCCGCGTCGAGGACCGCGCCGCCGAATGCGCCTTCGTCTGCCAGACGCCGTATCGCCGGCTGTGGTTGTCCGATGTCCCAGGGCGGCGGCCCATCGAGGTACGACGCATCCCAGGGTTGGGCCGCGCGCCGTTCGTGACTGGTTGGTTGCCGCCCGCTGTACGGATCGTCGGCTCGCAGCCTTGCCTGCTCGGGCATATCTGTTCCTTCGTCGCGACTGGTACCGGCGAGCTTGATCGTCGCAGGTGGCGCCCGCAAGCGGAACCGGTCCGGGCATCCCTGCAACCGGCGCGGTCTCCCGGACGGCGGGAGCGCAACCTGTCCCGCAACCCCCGTCCGGTGATCTGTCCCGATGACCGGGCGCTACACGGGGACTCGCAAGAACAACTCGGCGCCGTACCCGAGCTGACGCACGAGCAGGTCTCCTGGTTGAGCCGCCCCGAATCCTGGTCCTCGCCAGTCTCGAGACGCACGGCTCGTAGACGTGGGCCATCGAGTCGTTGCTATAGGCCGACTCGATGGCCCACGTCCAGCGCTCGGGCTCCCATCAGTGACGGGTGACCTACGAAACCGACCCGCCCGGCCCCGCGGAAAGCTCCTGCTGCCATTCGAAGAACTGGCTCGGGTCGGTCACAAAGGCGAACGCCTCCTCCGGTCGTCTTGCCATCTTGGTCCGGTGTCAGGCTCCCGCGTCGATGATCTCGACGTCGTAGTTTGCGAACCGCTTGTCCCCGGTCATGACGGTTAGACCCTCGCTGCGGGCTTGGGAGATCAGGAGCCGATCAAATGGATCGCGGTGGTGCATCGGCAAGTGCGCCACCCCGAGCCCGTGATCGGGGGCCAGCGCGAGGATGCGCAAGCCGCTTTGAATGACATGCTCGTGGAGATCATCCGGGACAGTGAGCTTGCCGATCGCGGCCTTGACGCCAATCTCGGCGAACGACACGACGCTGAAAGCCAGCTCGGTTGCACGTTCGATCTCCTCCTGGGCACGGGTTCCGACGGTTCGCGTGCCCTCAAGCTCCCACAGCAAGACGTGGGTGTCGAGCAAGAGCCTCACGTGGACTCGCCGAGCAGCTCGTCGAGCTCCTGCTCGGTGAACTCGACGTCGTCTCCGATCGAGATGTGTCCCGAAAGCGATCCACGCGCCGCCAGGAGTCGGGCACCGGGTCCCGGCGACGGATCGATCGGGACTAGGCGCGCAACCGGGACGCCGTCGCGCGCTATCTCGACATCCTCACCAGCTTCGACGCGCGCGAGTAGTTTCGAGAGATCGGTTTTCGCTCGCCCGACATTGACGCGCATGCAGATGATCCTAGCAAGCTTGGTCAAGCTTGGCCAAGCACCCACCATCACTTGCTGTGGCGTCGCGGCACGCTCGTCACCGCCGCCGAAGCCACTCGCCGAGGAGGGGGTCAAGGAGGTATGGCCGCCTGTGGCCATCACGCGCAACGTGGCGCTCATCGGAAAGCAGCCGATCGAGGGCGTCCTGGAGGGTTGAGCGCGCGATCCGGTGTTCTGATGCCACCCGGCTGCCAGTAGGGGCCTGACCATCGGCTAAGGCGACGAGTACGACCCGCTCTACGCGGCCGATGCCATCCCATACGGACTGGTGGGCGTCGCTGGTTTCGGCTATCGCGAGATCGATGGCGGCGGCGGCTGGATCCTCGGTCTGATCGCTGCTGTCGAGGACGTTGTAGAGGTGGTGGGCCAGCAGGAGCGTGCGTTGCGGATGACCCGCCGTGAGGGCGAGGAGCTCGTCGACGGCACGCTCATCGTCTAGCCCATCCGCTCGCAACAGTTCCTCGATATCTCGAGCCGCCTCGTCTACCGGGAGGGCCGGCAGCTCAAGCGGACGAGCTTGCCCGTAGAACGGCCGTTCGCGATCGGCGAACAGGGCCCGCATCAGCGACGGCTGGCTGCCGGCGAACACGTATGAGGCAGCTTCGCTGTGATGCTGGATCACCGAGCGCACGACGCCGTCGAGCGAGTCGTCCGCCACCAACAGGTCTTGGAACTCATCCAGGCAGACGACGGTCAGTCCTCCGTCTGCATGGTGGAGCCCGAGCGGCACGTCGAGGAGCTCGAGCAGCGCCGCGCGAGCCTCGTCGGCCGGCGGACGCGCTGCGGCCGACGAGAGCGAGACCTGCACGCCTGGAACCCTTGCCGTCACGCCAAGACGAGCCGACCAGCGGCGGACCACCCGACGCGGATCGGATGGCAGCTCCTCGAAAGCCTGCGCAACCCGCGCTGCGACGTCGGCGACGGTGGCGACCTTCGAGAGGTCGACGCGGATCGCTCTGTGGCCAACGGCTCGCATAGCAGCAGCATGGGCATCGATGAGGCTCGTCTTTCCAAACCGCCGAGGTGCAGCGAGACGGATCGCGATTCGATCGGCAGCAGCGCGCTGGAGAGCATCGAGCTCCTCGCGCCGGTTGATCAACCGAGCTGGAGCTACGGGTCCTTGGTAATTGAACGGATTCACCGGACATCAGTGTACGACAAACCCGGACAAATCGGCATCTGCTGCAGGCGTCGCGCCCTCTTCAATGAAGTCCCGTAGCTATTTGCCAACTGCATAGACTGCCCCAGCGGACCCAGACAGGAAGAGGCACGTTGATGACCGAGCACAGGATCGGCACCCAGGAGGAGTGGCGGGCGGAGCGCGACGAGCTGCTGAAGGCGGAGAAGGAGCTCACCCGCCGCAGCGACGAGCTGGCCAGGAAGAGACGCGAGCTGCCGTGGGTCCCGGTCGAGAAGGACTACCGGTTCGAGACCGAGGAGGGGACGAAAACCCTCGCCGATCTCTTCGGCGGCCGCTCCCAGC
This sequence comes from uncultured Solirubrobacterales bacterium, assembly GCA_963767695.1. Lineage (GTDB taxonomy): Bacteria > Actinomycetota > Thermoleophilia > Solirubrobacterales > Solirubrobacteraceae > Palsa-465. Next base: position 147,292 of record CAVYFE010000013.1, on the reverse strand, counting down.
TGCTCGTCTACCACTTCATGTTCGGTCCGTCCTGGGACGCAGGCTGCCCGGTCTGCTCCTCGATCACGGACACGCTCGATCCCCAAGTCGTCCACCTGAAGGCCAAAGACACCACGCTGCTGCTCGCCTCCCGTGCGCCGCTCGAGAAGCTCCTCGCCTACAGGGAGCGGATGGGCTGGGGCATCGATTGGGTCTCGAGCGGCGGCAGCGACTTCAACCGCGACCTCGGCTTCCTGCACACCGAGGAGGAGCTGAAGCCGTTCCTGGAGGGGGAGATCCCGCCCACCGTCGAGCAGAACGCCCGCATGTGCGGGACGGATGCCGCGGGCTACGTCTCCGAGGGTCCGGGCCTGAGCGCGTACGCGCGATCGGACGGGACCGTGTACCGGACCTACGTGACGACCGCCCGCGGCCTCGAGCCCGCGATGGCCTACTACGGCCTGCTGGACCGGACGCCGAAGGGACGCGCCGAGGACGCCTCCAGGCCGTTGTGGGTGCGGCGCCGCGACGAGTACGAAGTCACCTAGGCTGTAGCACCAAGCTCGGGCCATCGAGGCGGTTTGCGTTTGGGGGCCCTCGGGGGTGGGTACTCTGTCGCTCCGGGCCGGGCCTATCAGTCCACAGCAGGGGAGAGTGGCAATGGTTCGTTTGTGTCTGGTCCGCGTGTCATCTCAAGTTCGGACGAGGTGGCTGGTGCTCAGCGGCGTGCTCGCCATCGTCCTGGGAGTCACCGGCGGCGCTGTGCCCGGCATGGCCGCCGGCGGGCGCGCGGCGGGGGGTGGGCCGCGCACCCACGGTCTCGTGAGAACCGCTGCTAGCGATCCGTCCTGCCCATGGGTCACCTCCACCGCGCCGATCGCGCAGCGGGTGGCGCAGCTGATGAGCAGGATGTCGGTGGCTGACGAGGACTTCCTGGTCGAAGGTCACGGCACAACCAACGAGGGCCCCAATCCCTCGCCCAACCCGTATGTGTTCTGGATGCCGGGCATCCCGAGCCTGTGCATCCCCAAGCTCGGCGAGGAGGACGGTCCGGCCGGCGTGGCTGATGCTCTGACCGGCGTCACCCAGCTGCCCGCGGGCGTCGCCGTGGCGGCGAGCTGGGATCCCTCGCTTGCCACGGAGTACGGCCGGGTGATTGGCTCGGAGGAGGCCGGGAAGGGCGCGGACGTCAATCTCGGTCCTACGGTCAACATCGACCGCGACCCGCGATGGGGTCGGTCGTTCGAGGCTTTCACCGAAGACCCGTTCCTCAACTCATCGCTGGCGGTGAGTGAGATCAACGGCGTGCAGAGCCAGCGTGAGATGTCGCAGGTCAAGCACTACGACGCCTATAACCAGGAGACCAACCGCAACACGGAGGCCGACAACGTGATCGTCACTCCGCGGACGCTGCACGAGATCTACATGCCGGCGTTCGAGTCCGCGGTCTCAAAGGCCAACGTCGCCTCGGTCATGTGCGCCTACTCCACGGTCAATGGAAACTACAGCTGCCAGAACCCATATCTGGAGATAACGACGCTGCGGGATATGTGGAACTTCCCGGGCTTCGTCACCTCGGACTACGACGCCCTCCACAGCACCTCGGGTGCGCAGGACGGCACCGACCAGGAGCAGCCCCACAACACCTACTTCGGCACCCCGCTCGAGACCGCGGTGATCACCGGGGCGATCCCTCGCGCGGTGCTCAACACGATGGTGGCGCGGATGCTGACCGAGATGTTCCGCTTCAACCTGTTCAGCCAGCCACGTGCGGCCACCCCCACCGTGCCGGTCACCACCCCCGCACACCAGGCGCTCGGCAACCAGGTGGCAGACAGCGGAACCGCCCTGTTGCGCAACCGTGGCAGCATCCTGCCCCTGTCGGCCGGCCACGCCGGGACGGTGGCGGTGATCGGACCGTCTGCGTCCGCGTCTCCCACCTACGAAGGCGGTGGCAGCGCGTACGTGGTCCCGTCCTCGACGGTAACCCCGCTGGCGGGTCTGCAGGCGGCGGCGGGCGCTGGAACGCACGTCACCTACACGCAGGGACTGCCCACCGACACCTCGCTGCCGGCGATCCCGGCGAGCGATCTGTCACCGGCGTATCCGTCCGGCGGGACGTCGTTCGGTGGCAGCTACACCGGCACCCTAACCGCGCCTGAGACGGGCACCTACGTATTCGCGTTCACCAATCCCTGCACGTGCTACTCGCCCGAAACCCTGTCGCTGAACGGGCAGGAGCTCATCGACAACCCCGGAACACCGCCCGTGAGCACGTATTCAGCGGCAATCAATCTGACCGCGGGCCAGACGTACACGCTCACCATCGCCGGCAGCGGCGAGTCGAGCCAACTCAGCTGGGGCACGCCCTCGGCTCTGGCGCCCGGCCTGGCGTCGGCCGTCGCGGCGGCGAAGTCGGCGTCGACCGCCGTGGTCGTGGTCTCGGATGACACCGAGTCAGAGGCGACGGACCGCCCCAGCCTGAACCTGCCCTCGGCCCAGGACGAGCTGATCTCCGACGTCGCCGCGGCTAACCCCCACACGGTGGTCGTCGTCGATGCCGGCGCGCCGATCGCGATGCCATGGCTGCAGCAGGTGGGGTCGGTCGTCGACGCCTGGTATCCGGGGCAGACGAGCGGCACCTCACTCGCCGACGTGCTGTTCGGCAAGGTCGATCCGAGCGGACACCTGCCGGTGAGCTTCCCCACCAGCCTGTCCCAGGTGCCCGCCTCGACGCCCGCGCAGTTCCCCGGGGTCAACGGCCAGGTGCTCTACTCCGAGGGTCTCGACGTCGGTTATCGCTGGTACGACTCGAGGAACCTCACACCGCTGATGCCATTCGGCTTCGGCTTGTCCTACACGAGGTTCGCGTTCGGTCATCTGACGATTGACCGAACATCCACGCGCGGCGTGGACGATGTCGGCGTGTCGGCCACGATCACCAACGTCGGACGCCGGGCCGGCGCGGACGTCGCCCAGCTGTATCTGGGCGACCCCGCCGCCGCGCATGAACCGCCGCGTCAACTGGTCGGCTTCCAGAAGGTATCGCTGGCGCCGGGAGCGTCCACCCCGGTCCACTTCACGATCACCCCCCGGGACACCTGGTGGTGGGATCAGGCGGCGGACGGCTGGAACCAGAGCCTCGGCCTGTACCGGGTGTACGTCGGGGACTCCTCGGCGCTGGCCAATCTGCCGCTGCGCGGGTCCTACGTGATCACCCAGACGCCGGCGGCCCGCCAGGTCGTGGTCCATGCTCCCAGGCAGCTGCGTCTTGGCCGCGCATCGAAGGTCACGGTGCGGCTTACCCGGTCCGGGAACGAGACCCTGACGGCGGTCCGGCTCTCGCTCCAGGTACCTGAGGGCTGGTCAGTCCGGGCGCTCGGGCCCACGGTGTTCTTCCGAGTCCGCCCCCGACAGGCGCCGCGCGCCGCGTTCTTGGTCACGCCGCCGAGTTGGGCCCCCGAGACCGATTCAGTCGTGCACGCGACGGCTGACCTCAGCAGTGCCGCTCAGCGAGAAGCGGGGGTCACCGTCTCCGTAACTAGTTGACCCGCAGCGTCGCAGCCCCCGGGTGCCCCGGGGGCCGCGGCGCTCCGGCGCCGCCGAGAGGATGCGGTCGAACGGATCGAGGCAGTGGCGTGGCACTGGCACGCGCCGGCGCTTTGTAGGTCCGGTATCGTCGTCCGGGCGTGCAGGACGCATCCGGTCCGCGGAAAGGGCCTCAGGCCCAGCTGTGAAGAGCATCCCATGCCCGGTGACGGACGTGACTCCCGGCCCGGCGTGCGGACCCGTCGGAGACCGAGAGGAGCTGTCATGTCCGAGCCGCGTTCGCTGCCTGCCCGTCCGGACCTCCGCCACCTGCGCGATGAGGCGAAGCGTCGCCGCAAGACCGGCGAGTTTCCGTCGATCGCGGCCGCGCAAGTCGCGATCGCGCGCGAATACGGCTTCCGCTCCTGGCCGCGGCTGAAGTTTCACGTCGAGGCGGTCACGCTCTCCGCTTCGGAGCGCGCGGCCGCTTTGATCGCCTCGGCCACCTCCGCCGACCTGCGGCGCGCCCGGGCGCTGCTCGACGTCGATCCTGCGCTGGCACGTCACGACCTGGCATGCGCGTGCGCCACCGGCGAGGCGGACGAGGTCTCACGCCGACTGGCGGCGCGGCCGGCTGCCGTGAGCGAAGCGACCGGGCCAAACCGCTGGCCGCCGATCCTCTATGCGTGCTTCTCACGCTTGCTGCGCGGCGACCCGGAGCGGGCGCCAGGGATCCGCGAGGTCGTGCGGCGCCTGCTCGCGGCCGGCGCCGATCCAAATGCCTCGTTCATCAACGCCGACGAGTGGCTCCAGGTCGCGCTGTACGGGGTGGCCGGGATCGCCGGCGACCCCGAGCTGACACGCATGCTGCTCGAGGCGGGAGCGGACCCGACCGACGACCGCGACGGCTACCACGGCAACGAGGTCCTGTATCACGCGTGCGAGTTCCCCGACCCGACGTGCGCGATGCTGGTGATCGACGCCGGCGCCCGACAGGACCTCGTCGACTACGACCTCGGGCGGGCGCTCAACTTCCCCAATCCTGAGATGGTCGAGATGTTCTGCACGCACGGCGCGCGGGCCTCGGCGGGTCACCTCCACCAGGCGGTCTGGCGCCGGCGGCCATCGCGGACGGTCGCGGCGCTGCTCGACGCCGGGGCGCCGGTGGACGCGCCCGACGAGCACGGCCTCACCGCACTGCAAATCGCCGTCCGTTGGGGCGAGGAGGCGGTCGCCGCGGTCCTGCGCGAGCGCGGCGCCGACGAGTCCGCGCTCACCGACGACGACCGGGCGATCGGGACCTACCTCTCAGCTGAGGATCGGGGCGCGCCGACGGGTGTCGCGCCGTCGTTGCTCGACGAGATGCTGATGCTCTCAATCCAAGGCGGCCACCTCGAGGAGATGCGCCGGCTGCTCGACGCAGGCGCCCGGATCGACGGCGATCCCGACGGCGGGGAGATCCCGCTGCGCGACGCCTGCTGGCGCGGCCGCGTGGAGATGGCGCGCGAGCTGATCGAGCGCGGCGCGGCACTCAGCTTCCGCGACGGCGGCAGCGCAATCGGAGCCGCGCTGCACGGCTCCCGCCATTGTCACGAGCCGGAGGGGGGCCCGACGATGCAGACGGTGGACGAGATCCCGAAGGAACCCTACGCCGAGATCGTGGGGATCCTGCTCGCCGCCGGGGCGACCGTCCCAGAGCGGATCGGCAACAACGGCCCCCGCGGAACGACGCTGATCGCCGAGCTCGGCATCGACCCGCCGGCCTGACGAATCCCGGGTTCGGGTCCTGCGCTCACCGCCGCCACAATGCTGCTCGTACTCGCGCTCGTCGTCACCCTGATCGCACGTCCCGGAGCTCCTCACCGCTCCGCAGAGGTGCTCCCGGACCAGCCGGCAGCTCTCTAAGCCCACGACCCAGGAGAACAGCATGCAGATCACGCGCAACTCCCTCGAGACCACAGCTGGCCCGAGCGACTGGTTCACCGGCACGGTCTACATCGACGCCGTCGCTACGGCCGCCGCGCCATCGCGCCTAGCCGCCAGCAGCGTGCACTTCACCCCCGGCGCCCGGACCGCATGGCACACCCACCCCTATGGCCAGACCATCTACGTCACCGAAGGCATCGGGCGCTGCCAGCGCCGCGGCGGGCCGAGCGAGATCATCCGGCCCGGTGACCGCGTCTATTTCGAACCCGGCGAAGACCATTGGCACGGCGCAGCACCCGACCGCTTCATGACCCACATCGCCATGCAAGAAGTCGACGACGAGGGCAGCCCCGTGAGCTGGGGACAGCACGTCACGGATCAGGAATACAGCGCCGCGCCGGCGTCATAGCCTCCGCACAAGCGGATAACCAGCGTTCTCGAGCAGCATCGTGGTCCGCCGGGATTGCCGAGGCGATCGCCGGGTAGACCAGGAAACGTCGCGGTCGCTTCAACCATCCACCAAAGGAGGAGACATGTCCGGAGTAGAGGACGAGGTCGAGCAGAAGGTCGAGCAGGGGGTCGAGAAGAAGGTCCAGGGCGACCTCGGTGGCTCCCAGGGCGGCGGCCAGCAGCAGACCGGTGGCTCGCAGGGCGCCGGCCAGCAGCAGACCGGTGGCTCGGGCGACACGCAGAGCCAGGCAGATCAGCAACAGGGAGGCGGAGACCCCAACGACCCGCAGAACCAGGGCGACCAGCAGCAGGGCATGGGCGATCAGGGTGACCAGCAGCAGGGCATGGGCGATGACACCCAGTCGCAGGGGGGTAGCCCGGGTAACTAGGGCAGGGACACAGAGCGGCGCGGTGGCCTCGGACCGACGCTGAGGCCGCCGCGTGGCGTCAATCCGCCGCCGTTCAGGGCGCGTGGGTAGTTTGGTTCACGAACCGCTGGTAGGTTCGGCACGGCTCGCCTCTGAGGCCCGGACACGGAGGGAACCCCGTCGGGACGCTGACGCCCGGCACCACCGGGAGGATGAGGCTCGATGGCATCTGCCTGGAGTGGGCGAGCGTGACCGTCGCCCGCCGTTCAGGGCTCGTCTCGCCGAAGGACCAGATCGGCTGATCGCCGTTGGGGGCGGCGATTGTCACCCGGATCCGAGAGCCGGCGCGGTATACGTGTCCCTCGTAATAGAGCGGGATCGTGACCTCGACGAAGCGGTTGCGCGGCAACGGCGAGACGTCAGCTTGCCTGAGGCTGAGGACGGGTTCGAGCAGGGTGCTCTTGCGGCGGTCGAGCTTGCGCTCGTCGGCTCGCACCCAGCCGTTCTGCACGAACGTCTCCTTGCCGTCGGGCCGGACCTCGCTGATCGTGGCCTGGAGATCGACGTTCGGGGTCGAGGAACCGATCCAGACGTGGACGGCGCCGGCGCCGATCACCGTCGTGTTGCCGGCGAGCGGGCTCGTGATGTATGACAGCGCGCTTCCGGGTGGGTTCTGCAGCCAGTGGTAGACGGGAGTCGCGGTCCACAGGCCTCCGCTGCCCGAGCTGGTGTCCCCGCTGAAGTCGGTCAGCGGCAGAGCGTGGGCGTTCCACGTGAACCGGTCGACTCCTCGGCGCCGAGGCGCTCGATCGACCAGCGCGCCGTCCGCGGCGAGATACCAGAAGCGGGCGGTGGTTCCGGGGACGGGGAAGCTCGAGAACGACCGCTCGAAGCCGGGAACCGGCGTGCCCGGCAGCGTTCCGCCCGCCCCGTTGTCGAACAGTACGCGGATCGGCCTTAGCTGCTCGAACGCCGCCAACGCCCCCGCGTAGGTCGGCTGTTCCTGAATCGGATCGAGGGGCAGCGTCACCCCGGGTATCCCCATCGCCTGCTGGTAGATCAGCGACGCGGCCGCGTGGATCGCCGCGGCGTTGATGATCGGGGCCTGTTGGGCGACGAACAGCTCGAGGAAGTCGTACCAACGGTCGAACGTGGCGGGATCGAGCGAGTCGATGTGGGCGCCGTTGGTGAAGGTGAACCACTTGTGCTGAGTGCCGGTGAAGTGCTCGGACAGATCTGCGCAATGGCCGCCGGTCTGCTCGTCTGTCCACTGGCAAGCCATGTACACCGGCGCCTTGATCTTGTGAACGAACGTGATCGGCGACAGGGGGTCGGCGACCTGCGGCCGGTAGTGACTGTTGGCCCGGACCTTGGCCAGCAGGTTGACCGCTTCGCCGTGGAGAGCCTGGTTGGCCTTGCACGTCTGATCGCCCTGCTGAATCCGCTCATACGCCCACGCCTGCCCCGTGCCCGGCGACGCCGGCTCGGCGTCGTTGACGCGCTCCTTCGCCCAGGCGACCGCGAACCCCGTGTTGAGGATGCCTCCGGGATACAGCGTCGTCTGTGTGTTGTCGATCACCGACAGTGGCGAGATCGCGGCCAGGCTCGGCGGGTCGGTCTGCGCGACGAACAGCTGACTGATCCCGCCGTAGGAGATCCCCATCATCCCGACCTTGTGATGCAGAACCCACGGCTGGCGCGCGATCGTCTCGATCACGTCGTAGCCGTCGAGGTTCTGAAGCGGCTCGAAGTAGTCAAACGCGCCGCCCGAACAGCCGGTCCCGCGCATGTTCACGTCGACCACCGCGAAACCCATCAGGTTGGCGAGGATCGCGATCCCGCTCTGAGGCCCAGCCGGGTCCGCGTACCCGTAGCCGGAGTACTCGATCAAGGTTGGATACGGCCCCCCGGCCGGGACATGGACGCCGCCCGGCGCAGGCAGCACGCTCGCCACGTCCTGCGGCGGATGCACGTCGATGGCCAGCTTGGTGCCGTCGCGCGTGGTCAGATAGCCGTAGCCGCTCGCCGGTATCTGCTGGTTGTAGATGTCCGTGTTCGGTGGCTGCGGACGAGTCGAGAGCACCGTCAGCGGCCCCGACTCAGCACCACCCCCGGACTGATGCACGCGATAGCCGGTTCCCGGCCTCACGTTGCGAAACAGCAGGCCTCCCAGCGAATCCGCACGCTGAGTGGCGATCCTGCGGCCGGCGCGATCCACGAGCGACATCCGCGCGCCGGGACGAAGACCGGTCACGTACACCTGCTCGACGCTCCCGTGCGCGCTGAACCCGGCCGCCGCAGCGCCAGCGGTGGCGGCACTCGCGGCCGACACGAGCGTGAACGCCAGCGCCGCTGCAACCACCCCGACGCATGCGCGTGCACGACCTCCGCCAACCCAGCCTCGCCAATTCATGGCGGGCACTCAATCAGGTCCTGCTCCTCGGCGTCGCACTTGCGCTCACGGAGTACACGATCTCCACCGAGTCCGCTGTCTGCGACTAAGCCTTCAGCGCGACGGCGGCCTCGGGCGTCGCGACGTGGAAGCTGAAGCTCTCCTCGAGGTATAGCCGCACGACATCGCCGTCGTGTGAGAGGTAGCCGATCGACAGATCCTGGCCGGATTCGAACAGGAAATCACCGCCTCGAAGGCTGAGTACGACGGCTCCCTTGGCGCCCGGCGCCCAGACGATCGGGCCCTCGAGGATCTTGGCCAGGTGATCGAGCAGCGGATAGCCGCCGTGCTCGGCGGTCTCGACCACGCGGCGGTATTGCTCGCGTCCGAGCGCCAGCCCATAGGGCCCGGTGATCCCGCTGCAGAGCAGACGCTCCACCGCGCCCGCCACCTGCCGCGGGTATCCCTCGGCGCGCTCCTCCAGCGCCACTTGCTCGTGCGGCGAGGCCTCGGCGATCCCGACGATCGCTCCCTGCCAGCCATGGAACACCGCGATGTTCTCGGCCAGCGCGATCTGATGGGCGGCACCGTCCAGCGGCTCGAGATCCGCGTCGGCGGCGCCACGATCGGCATCCCGCAGCTCGGCCCGCGAGAGCTCGAACTCGGCCGACACCTCGACCAGCGGCAGCACCCGGCGCTGCACGCCGGACACCCCCTGGCACGGCGCCGAGGACAGCGAGGTGGTCCGTCCGAGGTTCGTCGCCGAGTACTCCCAACCGTGCGGGCCTGAGAAGTCGACCAGCTTGCGAGCCGCCAGCGCGGCCTTCAGACGGTCGCGGGCCTCCTGATCCAACAGCGCCCACCCGGCGTCGCTGATTGGCGCATGGGCACGAAGCAGATGATTCATCGCGAGGCTCCTCTCAGGCTCCCGATCCCTAACGAGCCGGCGCTGAACGCTCCCTCGGCCCCCGCACCGCCGCCCTCAAAGGCCTCGGCCTCAGCCTCTTCACCGTGCTCGACGATGTCACCGGTCTTGAACAGGATTCCTTGTGCGATCTCCCGCCACGCGGGAGTGCGCCGCAGCAGGAACTCCAGATCCATACTGAAATGCTTGTACTCCTCGCCCAGCGCGTCGCGCATGACGGCGAGCGCCTCGGGATCGGTCTCGATCGCCAGCCGCTGCTCGTACCAGCCGATCGCCTCGGCTTCTTCGGTCAGCGACGCGCACAGGCGCGCGAATGTCCGCGTCGAGGGCGGCAGTTCGTCGGGCGGCTCGTGATATTGATCGAAACCCATTGATCTCCTCGCTGTGCTCGGGGCGGTGGGTGAACTCTAAGCTGATCGCCCGCGAGCGGGGTGCTCGGGTGTGACCGTCGGACCGCTAGGTGACGAGCACCTCGCCGCCGCGGTGGGGGGTGAGCACGAGCATGCTGCGCCGCGTGCGCTCAGGTTCGGGACGGACCGGCCGGATCGTCAGCTCTGCCGCGGCGCGCAGTACCTCCCGCATCTCCATCTCGGCGAAGGGCGCTCCGGCGCAGCGTCGCACGCCTCCGCCGAAGGGGATCCACGACATCGGATTCGGCGGCGGGGTCTCGAGCCATCGCTCGGGGCGGAACTCCGATGCCCCGGGCCAGAGATCGTCGCGGCGGAGAGCCAGCCACAGGCAGGCGGCGACCTGAACCCCGGCGGGTAACGTGCGGCCCCCGATCCTCGTCGGCTCCACCAGCAGGCGCGGAGCGATGCTCAGCGCCGGGCGCAGGCGTAAGACCTCCTTGACGACCGCGTCGAGGTAGGCAGGGTCGCCTTCGCGTAGCTGCGCGAGGGCGCTCGGGTGGCGAGCGAGCCGCTCAAACCCCCAGGCGAGCGAGGCCGCGGAGCTGTCATGGCCGCCCACGAGCAGCGCAACCAGCTGGTCGCGCAGGTGCCGGTCGCTTGGCGGGTTGCCGTCCTCGTCGCGCTGCTCGAGCAGCAGGGCGAGCACCGAGTCGCCGCCGGGGTCTGCGCGCCGCCGCGCGAGAAGCTCGAACAGCAGCGCGTCGAAGCGCTCGACCGCCGCGCGAAACCGCCCCCAGGGGCTGCGCGGCCCGAGATCGCGTTGAACGAGCGCCATCGCGAGCATCCGCGGGAGCGAGCGAACGCCGCCGAGCGTGTCCTCGATGACTCCGCGCAGCGGCGTGATCTCCGCCTCTCCGCGAGCTCCGAACACGACCCGCAGGATGACCTCCAGCGTCAGCTGACGCATCCGCTCCAGCGTGATCACGCGCCCGCTCCAGGTGCTCAGCTCCTCCCGCGCGAGGTCGCCGATGACCGGCGCGAAAGCGCGCATCCGCTCGCCGTGAAACGGTGTCTGCAGGAGGCGCCGCTCGCGCAGATGCTCCTGCCCGTCGAGCAACAGGATCGAGTACGGGCCGGCAAACGGCCGCAGCGGTTCCCAACTCTGGCCGGCGGGCGCGGTTTCCGGATCCAGGCGGAACACCTCGCGTACGGCATCGGGACCCGAGAACAGCACCATCGGCTGTTCGGTCCAATACGTGCGGATCGTGACCGGATCTCCGAAACGCTCATGGACTCGCCGCAGGAACGCCGCGGGCCGCGCCATCCACGCGACCGTCTGCCACGCGGCGGGAGCACGCGGGCCAGGGGGCAAATCCATGCCGGCGATGCTACGCAACCGCGTGTATTTCGATTCGGATACCCCTGACCGGCTGGTCTGCCACCGTCTGTTAAGAGCTGATGATGCATGCCGCCAAGGACGGGAGTAAGGCCGGTTTTGCCTATGCTCCGCCGCAGCACCCGGCGAGCGACCCGCTGGTTATCGGCGCCCACTGCAGCGAATGAGTGCCCCTGATCCCCAGCCGCGCGACGGCAGCATCCCCGACGCACCGGCGGCAGGCCGCGCGGGCCGCTTCTGGCATCTTGCGGTGGCGGCGGCAGTCTCGATCGTGGCGCTCGTCGCCGTGTTGAGCACCGTGCTGTTCGCGCTGCCTGATCATGACCGCGCCGTCGCCGCAAGAACAAGGGGCGACGTGAAACCACGGCCGGCGCGGATCGCCCGCTCGCACCGTGCCAGCACCGTCGGGCGGGCGGAAGTGAGCATCGCCTCGCCGCTCACGACGACTGAGGTCCCGCGCTCATTCCTTGGCCTGTCGACCGAGTATTGGGCGCTGCCGGTCTACGAGCGCCAGATCTCGCTGCTGGAGCGGGTGCTGTCGCTGCTCCACGTTCCCGGCGACGGACCCTTCTTGCTGCGGATCGGTGGCGATTCAGCCGATCACACGTTCTGGGAGCCGAGAATGCGGACCACGCCTCCGTGGCTCTACGCACTGACCCGGCCACAGTTGCGACAGATCAGGACGCTGATCCGACGGGCGCATCTCCAGGTGATCCTCGATATGAACCTGATCACCGGCTCGCCCCTCGAGGCCGCGCGGCTCGCCCGCGCAGCGGACACGGGCCTGCCCCGCGGGAGCATTGTCGGCTTCGAGGTCGGCAACGAGCCGGACATCTACAACCGCCGAGATTGGTTGGCGACGCTGTCGGAAACCCCACTGAGCGCCGGGTTCCTGCGCAAGGAGCTCTCAACCGCCACCTACATCCACGACTTCGAGTCCTACAGCAGTGCGTTGCGCCGGGTCGCCCCGAACATCCCGCTCGACGGGCCAGCGCTGGCGAATCCGGTGCGCAACGTGGACTGGATCTCGACGCTGCTCGCCAGCCCGCATCCGGGGCTCGGCCTCGTCACCGCGCACCGGTATCTCTACTCGGCGTGCGCCGCACACCACTCCCCGGGCTATCCGACAATCGCGCGCCTGCTCGGCGAGCACGCCACTGCGGGGATCGCTCAGCGGCTCGAACCCGCGGTGAATGATGCGCACCGGGTGGGGCTCAAGTTCCGGCTGACCGAGCTGAACTCCGTCGCCTGTCGGGGGGTACCAGGGATCAGCGACACGTTCGCGACCGCGTTGTGGGCACCAGACGTGCTGTTCGAACTGCTGCGAGTCGGCGTCGACGGCGTCAACGTGCACGTTCGCACGAATGCGATCAACGGAGCGTTCACACTGAGCGAACAGGGGTTGGGGGCGAGGCCGCTGCTCTACGGCCTGATCCTGTTCGCCAAGGCGTTGAGTCCCGATCCCCAGCTGGTTCAGCTGCAGCTGAGCGCGAGCCCAGCGTTGCATCTGAAGGCGTGGGCGACGCGAGTGTCCGGCGACGTCTTGCACGTGCTGCTGATCGACAAGGGCAACCGGGGGGCGAGAGTCAGCTTGCGGCTGCCCACGACCGCTCCGGCGCGAGTCGAGCGCCTGCTCGCGCCCTCGCCCAGGTCGATCTCCGGCGTGACGCTCGCCGGCCAGCAACTCGGCCACGATGGCCGCTGGCACGGCCGGCGCGTGATCCAAACGATCACGCGGACCGACCATGGTTACCAGGTCCTGGTTGCGCCGACGAGCGCCGCACTCGTGAGCGTGCGCCTCGGCGCGGGTGGGCACGGACATCACGGGGCCAGGCGGCACGGCAAACGGCCTCAGTGAGCTGCTCGCCCAGACCGAGCCACACGAGCATCAAGTGCTTGACCGAAGGGGTAGGTTGATGGACAGGGCGGCTCGCGAGTTCCGCCACCGATCCGCCTGCTAGCGACAGAAAAGGGAGCTGATGCGAGATGGCGCAGTCTGAGATCCGTGGCAACCACTCGAGCACCGAGACCGGCGGCGAGACCCCACAGAGCGCCGACAACGCTCCGGCGAAGCGTGAGCGGGAGACGCGGACCGTCACCGGGCATCCGGAGGCCTACACGGCGAGGGAGCGCGAGGCTAGGTCGAGCGCCGAAGAGAGCCCTACAGGGCAGGAAGAGCAGCGCTCGGGATCGCGGTTTCAGAGCAACCGGGTGAGCCCGGCCGAGCGCGAGCGGATCGTCAAAGGAGTGCGTGAAATCAAGTTTCCGGTCGCGCTGCGCGGCTACGAGCGGGTCGCAGTTGATCGTTACGTGCGGGAGGTCAACCGGCTGATCGCCGAGCTCGAGATCTCCTCATCGCCCGAGTCCGCGATCAGGCACGCGCTCGACGAAGTCAGCGAGGAGACGCGGGAGATCCTCCAGCGGGCTCATCAATCCGCCGAGGAGTTGACGGCCCGCTCACGGGCCAAGGCCGACGAAAGGCTTCAGCGGGCCGAGGATGAGGCGCAGGAGCTGCGCGAATCCAGCCAGCGCGAAGCCGAGGAGACCCGCGAGCGCGCCGCGACCGACGCGGCCGAGACGCGCGAGCGCGCGGCTGCTGAGGCAACCGAGCTGCGGGAGACGGCCGTCGCCGAGACGCGCGAGCTCCGCGAGACGGCTGCCGCCGAGACGCGCGAGCTCCGCGAGACGGCCGCCGCCGAGGCGCACGAGCTCCGCGAGGCTGCCGCCCACGAGTCAGAGCAGCTCCGGCAGAGCGCCGCTCAGGATTCCCATCGGCTGCGGGCGACGGCGCAGCGAGAGGCCGACGACCTGCGGACGACGACCCGCCGCGACGCCGAGGAGATGATCGAGGACGCCGAGACGCGGGCTCGTGAGCTGACCCACAGCGCGGAAACGATCTGGCGCGAGCGGCGGCGCCTGATCGAGGACATGCGCGGAGTGGGCGAGCAGCTCGTGGCCCTTGGCGAGGCCGAGTCCAAGCGCTTCGCGCGGTTCGCCGAGGACATCGCGCAGGCTCTCGACCCGTCGCGCGGACGGGCACCTGGGCCGGGCGATGATCTCGAACCGCGTGGCGCGGAGGGGCCGGGCGAGCAGGCCGGCCTCGGCGCACCGGCGGGACCGGACGAGCCGGCTCCCCCAGTGTCGATCGATACCTAACCGCCACGCGGTAGCCACTCGGTCCGATGCCCGTAGCGATCCTCACCGGATCTGACTCCGGGATCGGGAAAGCGACCGCGGTCGCACTCGCGCAGCGCGGAATGGATATGGGCATCACCTGGCACAGCGACCAGCAGGGCGCCGAGGGCACCGCCGACGAGATTCGTGAGCAGGGCCGCCGCGCCGAGCTGCGCTACGTCGATCTGAGCGACGCCTCCGAGGGAGCCCGTGTCGTCGCAGAGCTGGCCGAGGCGCTGGGCGGCGTGGACGTGCTCGTCAACAACGCCGGGATCGGTGGGTCGAGTCCGTTTCTCGAGCTGTCAGTGGAAGACTGGCGCCGGGTCCTGGAGGTGGATCTGACCGCTCCCTTCACCGCCGCCCAGGAGGCGGCCCGACGGATGGTGGAGGCAGGGGTCCGGGGACGGATCGTGAACGTGACCAGCGTGCACGAGCACGTTCCGCTCGGGGGCGCGAGCGCGTACTGCGCCGCCAAGGGCGGCCTCGGTCTGCTGACGAAGGTGATGGCGCTGGAGCTCGCCGAGTACGGCATCACGGTCAACTCCGTGGCTCCGGGTGAGATCGCGACGCCGATGACCGGCGCCCACAACCAGGACCCCCAGACGATCGCGCGTCCCGGAATCCCCGCCGGACGACCCGGTCATGCCAGCGAGATTGCCGGCGCGATCGCGTTCCTGGCCTCGCCCGAGGCGAGCTACGTGACGGGCGAGTCGTTCGTCGTCGACGGCGGCCTGCTGCTGATGGCCGCGGTATACAACCAGCGGTCCTCCTGACCGCGAGGCCGCCGCGACTCAGCCCTCGTTGGCGTAGGTGCCGACAAGCCTGGCCTGCTCGATCACG
Organism: uncultured Solirubrobacterales bacterium; assembly: GCA_963767695.1. Lineage (GTDB taxonomy): Bacteria > Actinomycetota > Thermoleophilia > Solirubrobacterales > Solirubrobacteraceae > Palsa-465. The sequence goes on along the minus strand of CAVYFE010000013.1, from coordinate 131,964 downwards.
TGATCCTCGATCTGCTTGGACAGCGCCTCGCGGTCGAGCCCGGGCGGCAGGTCCAGATCCTCGTCGAGCGCGTAGATCCAGAAGTAATAATGATGGATGCCGTGGCCGGGGGGAGGGGCGGGACCGTTGTAGCCCCGGTTGCCGAGCGAGTTCGTCCCGTGGGTCACATCGCCGCCGCCTTCCGGCAGCCCGGTGGCATCAGCGGAGATTCCGTACGCCACCCAATGCGTGAAACCGTAGACCAGCGGCGCATCGGGATCGTCGACGACGAGCGCGAACGCGGCCGTCCCGTCGGGGACGCCGGACCACTCGAGGGCCGGCGAGACGTCCTCGCCGTCGCCTGAGTGGCGGGGCGGAATCCGCTCGTGGTGGTGAAAGGCTGGGCTGCGGAGCTTGAGGTCCGCGACGTTGAGTTTCTGTGGCATGGGTCATGCCCTACCCCGAGACAGCGCCGATGTATCGTCGTGGAGATGAGCCGTCGCGCCTGGCTGGCATTCGCCGCGATGTCCGTGATCTGGGGCGTCCCGTACCTGTTCATCAAAATCGCGGTCCGGGGTGGCGTGACCCCCGCGACGCTGGCGTGGGGGCGGGTGACGCTGGCCGCGGCGGTGCTGCTGGCGCTGGCCTGGCGTGCCGGGACGCTCGGCGCGGTGCGGGGCCGCTGGCGCTGGCTGGTCGTCTACGCGGTCGCGGAGGTGTCGATTCCGTTCCCCCTGATCGCGGCCGGCGAGGAACACGTGGCGTCATCGCTGACCGCGATCATCATCGCGTCGGTGCCGCTGATCGGAGCGGTCCTGGCGCTGCGCTTCGATGCCGCCGAGCGGCCCACCCCGTTGCGCGCGGCGGGCCTGATGATCGGGTTCGGCGGCGTAATCGCGCTGGTTGGCATCGATGTCGCCGGACGGGTGGACGAGCTGCTCGGGACGGCCGCGATCCTGCTCGCAGCGGTTGGCTATGCGATCGGCCCGATGGTCATCAAGCACCGGATGGGCGGACTCGATGCGCGGGCGATGATGGGGGTGAGCCTGGCGATCGCGTCGGTGGTGCTGGCTCCGTTTGCCCTCGTCGACCTACCGCGGAGGGTGCCGACAGCCGGGGCCCTGGTGTCGGTCGCCGTCCTCGGATTGCTCTGCACGGCCCTCGCGTTCGTGATCTTCGCGGTCCTCATCCGCGAGGCCGGCACCAGCCGCGCCACCGTGATCACCTACATCAATCCGGTTGTCGCGGTGGCGCTCGGAGTGACGCTGCTGGACGAGCAGCCCGGGGCGGGTGCCGTCGCCGGCCTGCTGCTGATCCTCGCGGGCTCGTGGCTTTCGACCGGCGGTCGGCTGCCACCGCCGCTGAGCCGTTGGTACCTGCGTGCGCACCCATCACGCCGCCGCTCCCCGCGCGCCGCGGCGACGAAAACCCGCTGTGCATCTCGGACCCTTAAGCCGGCCCGCGTCCTACAAATCCGCGGATCCCGCTAGGATCGCGCCCTTCGCTCAACTGGCTCGTGCAGCGCAGCGGCGGCGTTCAGTTGACGCGATCGCTTGGATGGGCCGCCGCCACGCCTGGGAAACCAGCACTAGGAGCCACCTTGGGATCAACTTCTTCCTCATCGCCGGCAGCGCATGTACGGCCGGTTTCGATGCCACTCGTGGACCGGATCGCCAGCGGCGTGGTGACGGCGGTACCGCCGATCATGGTCGCGATCGGCATGTGGTTTGGCTGGATGGGGAATCTGCTGCGGTGGCAGGACATCCTGATCCTCGTGGTCTGCTACGTCGGGATCGGGGCCGGCGTGACCGTCGGCTTTCACCGCCTGCTCACGCATCGCAGCTTCAAGTGCAACCGATGGTTGCGGGCCGCGTTCGCGGCGCTCGGCTCGGCCGCGGCGGAAGGTCCCGTGATCGACTGGGTGGCGACTCATCGCAAACACCATCAGTTCTCCGATGTCCACGGCGATCCGCACAGCCCGCACGTCGGACACGGCTGCGGATGGTCCGGGGCGGTGCGCGGGTTGATGCACGCTCACGTCGGGTGGGTGTTCAGCGATATGGAGGTGGCGGACGAGCAGCGCTACGCGAAGGACCTGCTCGCCGATCCGCTGATCCGGTTCGTCGACCGTACGTTCGTCGTCTGGGTGATCGCTGGGCTGGCCGCAGCGTTCGGGCTCGGCGTCGCCTTGAGCGGCTCGGTGCTCGGCGGTCTCACCGCACTACTGTGGGGAGGCGCCGCGCGGATCTTCTTCCTGCATCACGCCACCTTCAGCATCAACTCGCTGTGTCACTTCTTCGGCCGGCGCGACTACGACACCGACGACGAATCGCGGAACCTGGCGTGGCTGGCGATCCCCACCTGGGGAGAGGCCTGGCACAACAACCACCACGCGTTCCCGACCTCCTACCGGCACGGCCTTCGCCGCTGGCAGATCGACCCCTCGGCGGCGATCATCCGTGCGCTCGAAGTCACTGGGCTGGCGTGGGAGGTGGTGCGAGTGGACCCGGGGCGGCGGGAGCGCAAGGCACTCATACAGCAGGCTTAGGGCGCGCAGTGCTGTCCCAAACCGAGCCGCTCCGCAGGGAGCTCGCAAGTACATTCCCGGCGCGGCCGTTTGCGATCCGCTTCTGGGACGGGACCGAAGTGCGGGCGACCGAATCGCCCGCTCCGACGTTCACGTTTCGATCACCCCAGGCGCTCGCCCACGTCCTGCGGGCGCCGGGAGAGCTGGGGCTGGGCCGGGCGTACGTGGCAGGGTTGATCGAGGTCGACGATCTCGAGGCGGCGCTGCTCATGGTTGACACCTTCGAGCCACCGCCGCTGCCGCTTCGCCGGCGGGCTCGTCTCGCTCTCGCGTTGGTCCGCGCCTGCGGGCTCCTGGCGCCACCGCGCCGGCCCGCCACCGAGCTACGGCTGCGCGGCGAGCGCCATACGGTCGCCCGCGACCGCCGTGCCGTCCGCCATCACTACGACGTCGGCAACGAGTTCTTCGCGCTGTTCTTGGATCGCTCGATGACCTACAGCTGCGCGCTGTTCTCGCGCGGCGCCGCCACGCTCGAGGAAGCTCAGGAGGCTAAGCTCGAGCTCGTCTGCACCAAGCTCGCCCTGAAGCGGGGAGAGCGCGTGCTGGACGTGGGCTGTGGGTGGGGCAGCTTCGCGGTGCATGCCGCCGCGCGCCATGGAGTGCGGGTCCTCGGGGTGACGCTGTCCGAGCCACAGGCACAGCTGGGCCGGGACCGAGCCAGTGCCGCGGGCGTGGCGGACCTGGTCGAGATCCGCGTCGCCGACTACCGTGAGGTGGCCGACGAGCCGTTCGATGCGATCGCCAGCATCGGCATGGTTGAGCACGTAGGCGCGGAGCGGATCGACGTCTACGCCACCAGGCTGGGCGCCCTGCTGCGTCCCGGCGGAAAACTTCTCAACCACGGCATCGCGAAGCTCAAGGACTTTGACGACCCCGACGAGGGCCCGTTCTCCGAGCGGTTCGTGTTCCCCGACGGAGTTCCGCTGCCGCTGTCGCGAATCGAGCTCGCCCTCGAGCGGGCGGGATTGGTGACGACCCACGTCGAGGGGCTCGCTGACGATTACGCGCAGACGCTGCGTCACTGGATCGAGCGGTTCGACTCACGCTACGACGAGGCGGTTCGGCTCGCCGGCGTGGAGCGGGCGAGGATCTGGGGGTTGTACCTGCGGGCGGCGCGGCTGGGGTTCCAGACCGGCTGGGCCTCGATCTACCAGGTGCTCGCTGAGCGCCCTTGATCCAGGCACGCACATCGGTTGCGAGACGTCCGATTGCGGTGCCTGCACGGATCGGCGCTTCGCTCGCGGACGAGTTGCTCGCAGGCAATACCCTGGAGTGACTGGAACACCTTGCTGAGACGCTGGAGGAGAAGTGAAAGACGTCGTTGAGGAGATGAGCGCTTGGTCTGAGCGCGGCGACCGGATCGCGCTCGCGACGGTCATCGACGTGCAGCGCTCGGCGCCCCGACCGCCGGGAGCGAAGATGGCGATCAGCGATCGCGGGGAGGTCGCCGGCGCGGTCTCGGGCGGCTGCGTCGAAGGGGCGGTCGTCGAGATCGCCGAGCAGGTGCTCGGCGGGGCGGCGCCGCGACTACAGCATTTCGGCATCGCGGACTCCGACGCCTGGGACGTGGGCCTGCCGTGCGGCGGCGAGATCGACGTCTGGGTTCAGTCCTTCCAGCCCGGACGATTCACGGAGATCGCCCAGGAAGGCGGCCGCGCCGCCGAGGTGACACTGCTCGAAGGCGCTGCTCCGGGAGCGAAGCTGCTGGTCGAGGCCGACGGCGCGCGCTCGGGGACGCTCGGCGCGCCCGAGCTCGACGACGAGGCGGTCCGCGCCGCCAGCGAGCTGCTGTGGGCGGAGCGTTCTGAGCGCCGCGGCCCGCTGTTCATCGATGTGGTCGCGCCCGCTCCCAGGCTGATCCTGTTCGGCGCCGTCGACATCGCGGCGCACTTGTGCACGCTGGCGCGGGCGGCCGGGTGGAGACCCTATGTGGTTGATCCGCGGGCGCGATTCGCGACGCCGGAGCGGTTCCCGGATGCCGAGGAGGTGATCGCCGCGTGGCCCGAGGAGGCGTTTGCGCGGATCGGTGGGATCGATCCCGCGACCTCGATCGCCGTCCTCACCCACGACCCGAAGCTCGACGACGCCGCCCTGATGATCGCCATGCGGTCCCCAGCCCGGTTCATCGGCGCGATGGGGTCCCGGCGCGCCCAAGCGGTACGGCGCGAGCGGCTGGTGGAGGCGGGCTTCACCGACGAGGAGCTCGAGCGGCTGGCAGCGCCGCTGGGGCTCGACCTCGGCGCGATCAGCGCAGAGGAGACCGCGCTTTCGATCCTCGCCGAGGTGGTGGCGGCACGCCACGGCCGTGACGGCGGCCGACTGGTGAGCGCACGGGGCCGGATCCACGAGGTGCCGGCCTGATTGCCGGGTTGATCCTTGCCGCCGGGTCGGGCACCCGCTTCGGGTCCGAGCGCAAACTGCTGGCTTCGCTGGGCGGGCGGCCGCTGCTGGAGCACGCGATCCGCGCACAATGCGGGGTCGCCGAGCTGGAGCGTGTGGTGGTGGTGCTGGGGGCGGGGGCATCTGAACTGCTCGCCCGGGTCGACTTCGGGCGCGCCGAATCCGTGGTGTGCGGAGGCTGGGAATCGGGACAAGCTGCTTCGCTGCGGTGCGGCGTCGCCGCGCTTCGTGGCGCCGAGAAGGTTGTCGTGACGCTCGGCGACGAGCCGCTGATCACCACGGAGGTTGTGGCGCTGTTCGTCGATCAGCCCGGCGGCACACGCGCCGTCTATCACGGCAAACCCGGCCATCCGGCCGTGCTCGGTTCCCAGCAGCTGCAGGCGCTGGCGCGGCTGAGCGGCGATCGCGGGGCCCGGGAACTGCTGAATGGGCGCCAGATCGAGTGCTCCGAGCTGTGCTCGGGCCGAGACGTCGACACTCCCCAAGACCTGGAGGCGATTCGCCATGAAACTAGAGCAGTCCTTTGACGTCGCCGCCCCACTCGAGCGGGTATGGGAGGCGTTGGTCGACGTCGAGCACGTCGCGCCATGCCTGGGGGCGGCGGTGACCGGCCTCGGGGACGCGATTAACGTCCCACGCGCCCTTTCTCCAAGCTACCGTGGGACGTTGTCCTGGTCGGAGCGTCGATGAGCGACCAGGCCGACAAGGCAGGGCGGTTCCTGGCCCTCCACCATCGGGACCGGCCGCTGCTGATTCCAAATCCGTGGGATGCGGGATCGGCGAAGGTGCTCGCCTCGCTGGGATTCGAGGCATTGGCGACGACCAGCGGCGGCTACGCCGCGACGCTCGGTCGTCTCGACGGGTCGGTCACGCGCGAGGAGGCCCTTGCACACGCCGCGACGATCGTCGCGGCGACGGAGCTGCCCGTCTCCGCAGATCTCGAGAACGGGTTCGCCGACGATCCGGCTGGGGTAGCGGAGACGATCGGTCGCGCGCTCGAGGCGGGTCTGGCGGGATGCTCGGTCGAGGACTTCACCGGTGAGAAGGCCAACCCGCTCTACGAGTTCGAGTTCGCGGCCCAGCGGGTCGCCGCCGCAGCCGAGGTGGCCCATCGCGGTCCCGTTCACCTGGTGCTGACCGCGCGCGCCGAGAACCATATTCGCGGCCACCCCGACCTCGAGGACACGATCTCCCGCCTGCAGGCGTACGAGGAGGCGGGCGCCGACGTGCTCTACGCGCCGGGCCTCGCCACCGCCGAGGAGATCCGGGCCGTCGTCCAAGCGGTCGGCTTGCCGCTGAACGCGCTGGCACTGCCGGGGCTGCCGCCGGTGGCGGAGCTGGCCGAGCTGGGCGTCAAGCGGATTTCGGTGGGCGGCGCGTTCGCGTTCAACTCACTTGGCGCGCTGGTCGAGGCGGCCGAGGAGCTGGCCGAGCAGGGTACCTACGGCTTCACCGAACGCGCCAGGCGGGGAGGGCGGGCCGCCCGCTCGGCGTTCGGCGCTAGCTCCCCGTGAACGCGGCCTCGCGTTTCTCCACGAACGCCGCCGCGCCCTCGATGAAGTCCCGGCTGCGCCCCAGCGCGTGCTGGAGCTCGGCCTCGAGCTCGAGCTGACCGTCGAGGTCGCCGTAGATGGATCTGTTCAGCGCCTCCTTCGAGCTTGCATAGGAGCGGGTCGGGCCGGCGGCCAGCCGCTGGACGAGCGCATCGGCCTCCGCGATCAGCTCATTGTCGGGGTACACCCAGTTGACAAGGCCCCACTCGAGGGCCTGCGGCGCCGGTACCCGCTCGCCGAGGAGGGCCATCTGGAACGCTCTCGCCTTGCCGACGGCTGGCGGCACGAACGCGGTCGAGCCGCCATCGGGCATCAAGCCGATGTTCACGAACGCCAGTCCGAAGAAGGACGACTCCGCTGCCATGACCAGATCGCACGCCAGCGCCAGGGAGCAGCCGATGCCGACCGCGGGGCCGTTGACGGCCGCCACCACGGGCTTGGGGAGTCGCCGGATCCCGACGATGACAGGATGGTAGATGTCGTGTAGCTCGGTCTTGATGTCGGGACTGCCGTCCTCGGCGGGATCGAATCCGGCCTTCAAATCGGCGCCCGAGGAGAACCCGCGGCCGGCGCCTGTCACGAGCACGGCCCGCACCGAGTCCTGCGCCGCCTCCTGCTCGACCACCTGCCGCAGCTCCCGGCCGAATTCGGCGATCCAGGCGTTGAGCGTCTCAGGCCGGTTCAGGGTCAACCTTCCAACGGCGCCTGACTGCTCCCAGATGACGGTCTCATAGCTCAACTCGGTGCTCTCCTGTAGTCGCGATGGTCAGTGTGCGGCTCGTAATTCGCCCCGAGCCGCGCGGGATGCTCAGCCGGCTCAGCGCTTCAGCTTCGCCGCCAGCTTCGTCCGCGCGTTGAACGCACCCTTCAGCGCCTTGTCGGCCGTCGAGCCGTCAGAAGGCATCAGCCCCATCTGGCGGGCGTACTGCATCTGATCGAAGACGACGAAGTTCGACACGACGGCGCCGTCGCGGACGACAAAGTGGTCCATGCCGTCGATCTCGATCCGCTTGTGGGTTGGCTCGAGCCCCTGCGCCGGCCCCTCGTGCGTGCCGGTCAAGCGCCAGTGAACGAACACGTCGTCGCCCTGGGCCGCGATCGCCTGCACTTCCATGTGAAAGTCCGGGAGCGCGGCAAAGGCGCCTTCGAAGTACCGGGCGATCTCCTCGGTGCCGTGGCAGGTGCGGTCCGGAAAACGCTCCACGGTCGCGTCGGTCCAGAACTGTCTGAGCGCCACGACGTCGTGCTCGTTGAGCTTCTCGAACGTCCAGCGGATCAGCTCGGCGTTGGTGAGGCCGGAGGGGGGACTCGTAGTGGTCATGAGAGCATCATCCCACGGGCCCGCAGCGCCCGCCGCCCCGCCGGCGCCGCAGCGCCAGCCCGCCTGGTCCGGCTCACAGCTCGGCGGCCAGGAGCCGTCGCTCGCTGCGCGAGGCCCAGTCGACATCTCCAAAGCGCTCGCGGAGCGCCGCGGCGCTGCGCTCGTGGTCGTAGGCGACGCGGCGAAGTTCCACCGAGCCATCCTCGGAGACCAGCGCGTAGGCTGCGCGCGTATCGCCGTCCAGCGGCATGCCGACGCTGCCGGGATTGATCAACTCGACGCTGTCCTTACGCCGGCGGCGGAACTGGATGTGGGTGTGCCCGAACACAACCCGCCGCTCATCAGCGCCGGCCAGCAACTGATCGTCCCGCTCGCCCGGATCAGGCATGAACGACTCGAGGTCCGACACCGGAGAGGCGTGGCAGTAGCGGGTGCCGTCGATCACCACCTGCTCCTGCAGGGCGCCGAGCTCGGCGACCACTGGCGAGCCCAACGCGGCGCGGCAGTCGGCGATCGCCCGCTGCAAAAGCTCCTCCGGATCGGCCTGGTCGGGAAACGCGCACCAGCGGTCGACGTTGCCGCGAATCCAGGTGGCGTTCGGAAGCTGGCGCAGGACAGCGACTGCCTCTGCGGGGCACGGCCCGAACAGTGCGTAGTCGCCGCCGAGGAGGAACCGATCGGCGCCGGCCGCCCGCGCATCCTCGAGCACCGCCTTGAGCGCGATCACATTCCCGTGCACGTCGTATAACAGCGCCAGCGTCGCCAACAGCTTCAGTAATACCATCGTTGCCGTGGAGGTGGTAGGCCCGACGCTCACTCTTCGCTACGCGAGTGGCGAGGATGCGCCCGCCCTGTACGAGCTCGGCGCCGATCCGGAGGTGACGCGGTTCTTCTCGTGGGGCCCGTACACGTCGATCGAGGAGCCGGAGGCCTACATCGAGGGACTGGCCGGCGAACGACAGCGTGGCGAGCGGCTCGACTTCCTGATCGACCATCGACGCCGCGGCCCGCTCGGCGTGACCGGGATCTCCGAGTTGGCCCGGCGCGACCGGCGCGCTGTCGTCGGCACCTGGCTCGGGCGCGCTCACTGGGGCAGCGGCGCCAACGCCGAATCGAAGGCCCTGATCGCCCACCTCGCGTTCGAGGTGCTCGGGATCGAGCGCCTGGGCGCGTATTCAGACCTCGACAACCCACGTTCGCAGGCCGCCCTCGCCCGCCTGGGCTTCAGCCACGAGGGGGTGCTCCGGCGCTGGCACCGCCACGGCGAGCGCGTGCACGACGTGATCGTCTACTCGTGGCTGAAGGAGGAGTGGGAGCGCTCGCCGCTGGCGGCGGTCGCGGTCGAGGTCCGCGGAGACCCGCCGCCGACGTTCGTCTGCCGGGCAGGCGCCAGCGCCAGCCCCGGCCCCGGCGTCAGCTCCGTCGCTGCTCCCAGCTGAACCCCCGGATCGCCAACCAGATCCCGAGCGCCGCCCACACCGCGATCACGCCCAGGTCGCTGATGTTCGTCGCCAGCGAGGTGCCCTTGACGATCGCGCCGGAGAGACCGTGAATCAGCGGGTAGAGCGGCAGCGCCTCTGCGATCGTGCGCAGGAACGCGGGTGCGCTGCTGGAGTCGAACACGTAGAACGAGACGAACACCACGGGCAGGAACACCGCGTTGACGTACGCGGCGGTCGACTCGAAGTTCGGGATCGCGTGCGCGAAAGCGACGCCCAGCGCCGCGAAGCAGACGACTCCGGCGACCACGAACACGAGCAGCTCGAGCCAGTCCTTCGGCCATCCGATCCCGAAGAACAAGCGGCCGGCGACCACGACGATCACGATCTGCAGCGCGGTGTTGGTGACGGCGTTGGCGGCGACTCCGCCGAGGTAGGAGATCGTCGGCAGCGGGGTGCCGCGAATCCGCTTGAGCACACCGCGCTCGCGCAGGAACACGATGTTGTAGGAAAGCGCGGTGAACGTCGTCGACATGACGCTCATCCCGGCGATCGATGGCACGAGCTTGTTCAGCTGGTTCTGGTTGGCGCTGAGGATGATTCCGCCGGCCGCCAGAAACAGCAGGGGCAAGAGGAAGTTGAAGAAGGCGGCGCTCGGATTTCGCCAGAACAGCCTGCGCTCGAGCCGGTACTGGCGCCAGGCGAGAGACGCGGCGTCAGGCATCGTCGGTGCCCGCAGTCAACTCGAGATACACATCCTCGAGCGTCGGCCGGGTGACCGTCAGCCCCTCGAGTCGCTCGCCGCGCGCCAGCGCGGCTCCGGTCAGCTCGTGCAGCAGCGTCGTCGGATCGTCGGTCTCTCGCTCGATCGTCACCCCGCCACCGTTGCGGAAGGCCACCCGGTACGGAGCCGTGCCGGAGCTCGCCCCGAGCTCTTGCGGAGCCCCCTCGACGGCGATCCGCCCGTCCTTGATGATCGCCACCCGATCGGCCAGAGCCTGCGCCTCGTCGAGATAGTGGGTGGTCAGCAGCACCGTCTTGCCGAGGCCCTTGAGCGAGCGGATCGTGTCCCAGGCGTTGCGTCGTGCAGCCGGATCGAACCCGGTGGTCGGCTCGTCGAGAAAGATCAGCTCGGGATCGCCGACAAGCGCGAGGGCGAAGTCGAGCCTGCGCAGCTGGCCCCCGGACAGCGTCCTCGCGAGCGCGTCCTCCTTGCCCTCCAGTCCGCTCAGTGAAATGACCTCTTCGACTGACCGTGGATGGGGATACATGGCGCCGAAATGCGCGAGGGCCTCGCGCACCTTGATGTGGCGATAGAGGCCGGTGCTCTGGAGCACGATCCCGACCCGGGCGCGGAGCTCGCGGGAATGCTCGCCGGGATCCATTCCGAGCACGCTGACCTCGCCGTCGGTGCGGGCGCGATAGCCCTCGAGCACCTCAACCGTGGTGGTCTTGCCCGCTCCGTTCGGACCGAGCAGCCCGAACACCTCGCCACGGCTCACCTCGAAATCGATCCCACGGACCGCTTCGAACTCGCCGTAGGACTTACGCAGTCCTCGGACCTGGATCGCCGCATCGTTCATCGATGATGATGATGCCAATGTCTGCGTGCCCGATACTTTGCGCGCCTTGAGGAAAGTTCTCACACTCCCTGCCTTCCGGCGGCTGCTCGCCGCGTACACGCTCAACGAGCTGGCGTGGTCGATCGGATCGCTGACGCTGGCGCTGCTGGTGTACCGCCGCACCGGCAGCGCCGTCGGGGCGATGGCGTATTTCCTCTCGGCGCAGTTCCTTCCGGCGCTGATCGCGCCGGCGGTGGTGGCCCGAATCGACCAGCGTGGCGCGCGCCGAGTCCTGCCGGTGCTCTACGGCCTCGAGGCGCTCGCGTTCCTGATGCTGGCGATCTTGGTCTCGCACTTCGCCCTGGCACCGGTGTTGGTGCTCACGGTCGCCGACGGGGTGCTCGCGCTGAGCGCGCGACCGATCGCTCGCGCGGCCGCGGTCGGCGTGACCGTGCCGGCCGGGCTGCTGCGCGAGGGCAACGCGTTGACGAACGCCTCGTTCTCGGTCTGCTACATGGCCGGGCCGGCGATCGGAGCGGCGGTGGTCCTCGTCGGCGGGACCAGCGCGGCGCTGTTCGTCAACAGCGTGCTGTTCGTGGCGATTGCGATCACGATCGCGACCGCGAGCGGACTTCCCGAGCAGGCCGGGCAGCCGACGGCCACCGCCGGCCGGCTTCGCGCCGCAGTCGCTCATGTCCGCGCACACCGTGGCATCAGAACGATCGTCGGCTTTCAGGTCATCGCGGTACTGGTGTTCACGATCGCGATTCCAGTCGAGGTGGTGTTCGCGCAGGACTCGCTGCACGCGGGCACGGGCGGATACGGGGCGCTGCTGTCGGCCTGGGGGGCCGGGGCAGTGCTCGGCAGCGTCATCTACGCCCGCTGGCGGCGACTGCCGTCGCATGTGTTGATCGTGGTAGGCGCGGTGTCGCTGGGAACCGGCATGCTGGTGATGGCGGTGGCCCCTACGCTGGCGGTCGCGGTTGTCGGCTCCGCGCTGGCCGGAATTGCCAACGGCGTGGAGGCAGTGGCCGTGCGCACGGCCCTGCAAGAGCAGGTGGAGCAGCGGTGGATGGCGCTGATGATGAGCCTCAACGAGTCGATCTTCCAGGCGGTGCCGGGCGGGGGGATCTTGATCGGCGGGGCGATCGCGGCGCTGGCCGGCCCTCGCGTGGCACTGGCCGTCGCAGGTGGCGGGGCCCTGCTGGTCGCGGTGGGCGCGTTGATCGTGCTGCGCGAGGACGCCGCGCCTCCGCTCGTGGCGGGGCTCACCGACGAGCGTGAGGCGGTGCGAGCCGGGTCACAGCCAACCCCGGCAACCAGGCGATAGCGTTCACCACGCGTGCGCCGCGCCTGCATCGACATCGGCTCGAACACGACCCGGCTGCTGGTCGCGGAGTGCGACGGGGAACAGTTGCTGGAGATCCATCAGGAGCGCGCATTCACGCGACTTGGGCGAGGCGTCCTGCTCGATGGGGCGATCGCTCCGGGGAAGATCCCCGAGGCCGTCGAGGTCGTCGCGGCACAGCTCCGCACGGCACGCGAGCTCGGCGCCGTTCAGATCCACGGCGTCGCGACGGCCGCGATCCGGCGGGCGAGCAACGGGCGAGCACTGCTCGACGCGATCCAACGCGCCTGCGGCCTCGAGATCGACGTGCTCTCCGGCGAGGAGGAGGCGCGGCTCGCGTTCCTCGGAGTCGCGCGAACGCTCGGTCATGATCCCGACGGAAGCCTGGGCGTGGTCGACGTCGGCGGCGGCTCCTCGGAGCTGGTCGTGGGGACGGTCCCCGATCACGTCGGGTGGTGCACGTCGTTCGGCGTGGGCTCTGGCGATCTCGCCGAGAGCTACCTGCGCTCAGATCCACCCGCGCCACAGGAGCTGGCCGCCGCCCGCGCTCACATCGTTGAGGCGCTCGAAGGAATCGAGGCGCCGCACCCCACCGAGGCGGTCGCCGTCGGCGGCAGCGCGGCATCGCTGCGCAGGCTCGCCGGCCCCCTGCTGGACGGCGATTCCTTCGCGCGCACCCTCTCCCTGCTGGGATCCAAGCGAGCCGGCGAGATCGCGCAGCGGTTCGCGCTGGACGTCGAACGGGTCCGGCTGTTGCCAGCCGGACTGCTGATCCTGCAAGCCGCCTCCGAGCTGTTCGGCTCGCCGCTTCAGGTCGGCCGCGGCGGCGTGCGCGAGGGCGTGCTGCTGAAGGGGGGACGATGAACGGCGCGGCGGCGCCGCCGCTGCCCCCGCGCGAGGCGCTGGCCGATGTCCGAGTCCGGGCCCCGACGCGCGGCAACCGCCGGCTCGAGCAGCTGCTCGACGCGGTCAACAGCGACGACCAGGTGAAGGCCTGGTGGCACGTCTCCGCGGTCAACGCCACCCGCCGGCTCGGAATGAGCGATCACTCGTGGGTGCACATCCAGATCGTGCTCAACATCGGGCTGCGCCTGGCGCGGCTGCTGTTCCGCCGCGGTGTGCAGCCGAGCGTCGTCGTCGACTACGGGCTGGGTGAACGCGATGCCGAGGTGGTGATCGCGGCCGGGTGCCTGTTCCATTGCGTGGGCATGTCGATCCACCGCGACGACCACGAGCGCTACAGCCTGTTCCTGACCGCCGACAAGCTCGGCTCGCTGCTCGGCCCGATCTACTCCGAGCCGGAGCGATCGATCATCGTCGCCGAGGCGCTGCACGCGATCATCGGTCACCGCCGCCAGGGGGCTCCGTTCACGGTCGAAGCGGGAATCGTGCGAGTTGCCGATGCGCTCGACATGGCGCGCGGGCGCTCCCGGGTCCCGTTTGAGGCCGGCCACCAGAACATCCATTCGCTGTCCGCCTACGCGATCGACGAGGTCAAGATCTCGCCCGGCCGAGACCGGGCCGTGCGGGTGGAGATCGCGATGTCGAACAGCGCCGGCATCTTCCAGGTCGATGAGCTGCTGGCGACGAAGCTGCGAGGCTCGGGGCTCGAGCAGCACATCGAGGTGATCGCGCGGATCGAGGCCGAGCACGAGCAGCGGCTGATCCCCGTGTTCAGGATCTGACCGGGCGGCCGCGCCGGGCCCGCAGCGGGGCGTGGGGCTCGGCGCGAGCCCGAAGCGTGGCGCTTGGGGCGGTGTTGCAGCGGGAAGCAGGCTTTCCATGACGGCAAAGGACATGGTCACGATCACCCCGTATCGAGACGGGCCGCTGCTCGTACGGGGGCCGGTCCGGCTGGTCGGACCCGACGGCGAGACGCTCGAGTTAGATCGAGATCCGATCGCCCTGTGCCGCTGCGGCAAGTCGCGGCTCAAGCCGCTGTGCGACGGCACCCACCGGCTAGTGGGCTTCCGCGCGCCGGCTAACTCGGGCTGAGCGCTACGGCCCGGCCAGGGCCGGCTCGAGCGCTGCCGGATCCAGCCCGTGCAGCAGCGAGGTGCGTCGTTGCTGCCAGCTGCTCAGCAGGTGGGAGGACCAGCGCGCGTCGAGCGCTCCGAGGGCGCTGGCGCCCCACAGGATCGAGGCGCCGAGGCGGGGGTCCTGACGGATCAGTCCGCCGGCCAGATCGACGGCCGCGACGTTCTCGTGGACCGCGTCGGCCACTACATGCTCGTCGAAGAACAGCGTTGCGTCGCCGCCGTGGCCAAGCCTTCGAAGCCCGTCACCGTAGCGCCGGTTCGGAATCGAGGAGGTCATCTCGAATACCGCCAGATGACCGACGATCGCACCGCGCCAGCGGCGATGGAGCCCGAACAACGACATCAGGTTGACGGTCGCCAGCGTGATCCCGGGGATCACCGCCAGATAGACGCCGTAGCCGGCGTCCAGCCCCACGGCCGTCATCGCTCGGGCGAACAGCTCGGCATGGATCCAATCGGGTCGTCCACGGCCGTATTCGTCGCTCTGAATCTCGATCAGCGCCGCCTTGGGGGCGCCGGACAGGCGAGGGATCGCCCAGGAATGGGGATCCGCTTCCTTGAGCTGGTAGGCGGAGCGGTGGACCATGAACTCCCGAACCTGCTCGAGCGTCGCCTGGGCGCGGATGTAGGACGACAACGAGGGCCCGTCCGCGTCGGCGATCGCGCGCAGCGCCAGATCCATGTCCTCGGCGGGAACGGATCGCTCGGTGAACGGGGTTGCGTCCAGCAGCGCCCGCTCAAACCGCTGCTCGAGCTGTTCCCGGAGCGCCAGTAAGGACGGCTCCCACTCCCAGTGCTCATCGACGCCCGGCAGGCCCCGGTAGTGAAGCTCGTAACAGAGGTACAGGGCGAGATGCAGATCCTCGTCGTCGAGCGGCCGAGCAACCTGCGGCAGCTCGACGCGGACCAGTTCATGCCGATCCTGGCCGAACGCCTCGAGGAGCAGCTCGCTGATCGGCCCCCTCGGTGGCGGAAGACGCACCATCAAGCTCGGCCTACCCTGCCCGCGGCTCCAGGAACCGTTCCGCCAGCCACCGCGCGAGACCCGCGACCCCCGCCTCGGCCGCGATGACCCGTTGCGTGATCGCTCCGTTTTCGCGCGCGAGCGCGGCTGCGTGGCCGAGCGCCGGCGCCGCACCGAGGTCCGACGCCACCGGCTCGAGGATCTCCAGCAGCTCCTCCAGGCAGGCCCTGGTCGCCCGTGGCTCCCCGGTGTGGAGGTCGGCCATCGTCCCTTCGATGCCGTAGCGACAGGCGGACCGTCGGTTCTCGTCGAGCTTCCAGCTCGGCGCCACCGGCAGCTGCTCGCCGGCGTCATGGCGCTGGCCGAGCCACGCCGTCAGCGCCTGCGCGACCGCCGCGAGGGCCATTGCGTCGGCGACCGTGCTCTGGCCGTCGGGAACCCGAAACTCGATCGTTCCGAACCGGCGATGGAGCCTGAGCTCCCACCACCACGTGCGCGCGTCTGGGAACGCGCCCGCCGCGGCTCCCCACCGCAGGGTCTCCGCGTAGGCCTCCCAGCTCGCGATCGGGGGCGGTACGCCCTGCCGCGGCAGCAGCTGGCCGAGCAGCGGACGGACCGAGGCCAGGCCGGTGTCGCGGCCCTCATAGAAGGGTGCGTTCGCCGCCAGCGCGGCCAGCCAGGGCAGATACGAGCGAGCCGCGTTGTAGACGGCGAGTGCCCGGTCGGCGTCTGGAACCGACACGTGGACCTGCAGCGCGCAGACCAGCTGGCGGCGGGCGAGCCCGCCGAACTGCGTGATCGTGCGCTCGTACTGCGGGAGCCGGTTCAGCGCGCCGACCCCCGGACTGGAGGGGTGAGCGCCGGCCGACGCCAGCGCAACCAGCCCCTGCGTCCGCGCCGCCAGCGTGCTGCGAGCGTCGTGCAGCGCGGCCGCCGCGTCGGCGACGCCGGCGCAGACGGGCGTGACGATCTCGAGCTGCGAGGCAGGCAGCTCGAGCTTGAAGCGCCCATCGCCGCCGACCTCGCTGAGCACCTCAGCTGCCCGCGGGACCAGCTCGAACGTGTCCGGATCGAGCAGCATCAGCTCGTCCTCGATCCCGACCGTGTACGGCGAGGCGCCGTCAAACGCCGCCCGCAGAGCCGCCGCCGAGGGCGGCTCAGGTGGCTTCGGTCCGGTCAACGTTTGCCGCTCAAGGTCTCGGGATAGCACTCCGGCGCGGTGCGACTTCTGCCCCTACCAGGCGTTTTTCAACCGCACAGCGACAGCCTCATGCTGGCCGCATACCTGGAGCGGGAGCCGATCGACAACCGAACCGCGGCGCTGGATCTGTGCACCGGCAGCGGCGTGCTGGCGGTGGCCGCGGCACTCCGGGGAGCCTCGCGCGTGACCGCCGTCGACGTTTCCAGGCGGGCCGTGCTGTCGGCGCGGATCAACGCGCGGTTGAACGGCGTGCGGGTGCGAGCGCTCCGCGGCGACCTGTTCGCGCCCGTCGGCGCGCAGCGGTTCGACCTGATCGTCTCTAACCCCCCGTATCTCCCTGGTACGGAGCCCCAGCTGCCCCGCCGTGGGCTGGCGCGGGCGTGGGAGGGGGGTCCGAGCGGACGGGCGTTCATCGACCGGATCTGCGCCAGTGCGCCGAGTCACCTGAACGCAGGAGGGGTGCTGTTGCTCGTTCATTCCTCGGTCTGCGGCGAACGCGAGACGGTCGATGGGCTCTCGGAACGCGGTCTCGACGCGACTGTCGTCGCTCGCCACCGAGGACCGCTGGGTTCACGCCTGCGGGAGCGCGAGGCGTGGCTGCGAGCGCAGAGGCTGCTCGCCGGCGAGCACGAGGAGTTGTTGATTATCCGGGCGCAGGCCGGCGAGCACAGCGCGCCGGTCGTCGGCCTTCGACGCAGAGCCCCTTACCAGTGCACGCCGCGCATCAGGTGGGCGAGCGCCACCTGCTCGGTCGAGGCGTGCTCCTCGACGCCCGTCTCACCGCGGGCCGCGGCGGAATCCGGGAACACCTTGTAGGCCGTCGAGAGGATCTGGTCGACGGCCTTCGGGAACAACGCATAGGCGACCTCGCCAAACGTCCCGAGGCGCGTGTTGATCTGCTTTGGCTTGGCCCGGATCGCCTCGCAGATCAGGTCGGCGGCCTCGTCGGGGGAAATCGTGGGGAAGCTGTCGTAGATCTTCGTCGGGGCGATCATCGGCGTGCGCACGAGCGGCATGTGGATCGTCGTGAAGTGGACGTTGTCGCCGATCGTCTCCGACGCGACCACCCGCGTCCACGCATCCAGCGCCGCCTTCGAGGCGACGTAAGCGGAGAACCGCGGTGGGCTGGTCTGGACGCCGATCGAGGAGACGTTGACGACCAGGCCCGTCCCCCGGTCGCGCATGTGGGGCAGCAACCCCATGATCAGCCTGATCGTCCCGAGGTAGTTCAGCTTGATCGTGCGCTCGAAGTCGTGGAAACGGTCGTAGGAGAGCGCGACCGAGCGCCGGATCGAGCGACCGGCGTTGTTGACGAGGATGTCGAGCGCGGGGTGGTCGGCCAACACCGACTGGCACAGCCCGTCGATCGAGTCGGAGTCGGAGAGGTCGGCGGAGTAGCTGTACGCCGTAGCGCCCATGTCCTCGATCTCGCGCCTGGCCTCCTCGAGCTTGTCGGTGCTGCGGGCCACGAGGATCGGGATCCCGCCGGCGCGGGCGATCTTCATCGCCGCCGCCTTCCCGATCCCGCTCGACGCGCCGGTGATCAGCACCGTCTTGCCGTTGACCGCCCCTGCGAAGCTGTGGTCCTTGAACAGATCCGGGTCGAGATTGCGCTCCCAGTAATCCCACAGCTTGGCCGCGTAGCTGTCGAGCGCAGGCACCAAGATCCCGCTGCCCTCGAGCGCCCGCTCGGCGTCGCGCGTGTCGAACTCGGCGGTCAAGCCGACGTAGGAGAGCACCTCATCGGGGATCCCGAAGTCGGCCAGGATCGAGCGCCTGACGCCCTTCGCGGCCGGGAGCGCCATCAACATCGAGAAGGTGCCCTTGGGCAGCGCCTGGATCAGCTTCGAGTCGATCCGCATCGACAGCTTCGGGGCGTGGGCCGCCTCGGCGAACGCGTTGATGACATCTCCGGAGCGCTGGCGCCTCGGATTGCAGAGGTGAAAGACGAGGCCGTCGAGCCCCGGCTGGTGCGCGATGTGGTCCATCCCGGCGGCGACGAAGTCGACCGGGACGATGTTCGTGTAGCCGAACTCGGGGCCGATCAGCGGGAACCAG
The DNA here is from genome assembly GCA_963767695.1 of uncultured Solirubrobacterales bacterium. Classification (GTDB taxonomy): domain Bacteria; phylum Actinomycetota; class Thermoleophilia; order Solirubrobacterales; family Solirubrobacteraceae; genus Palsa-465. The sequence continues at coordinate 113,513 of CAVYFE010000013.1, read as the reverse complement.
CCGGGGAGGTAATGACGGGCCAGCTTGATCGCCGTGAAGAAGTAGTACGGCCCGTCGATCTTGTCCATCTCGCCGGTGTGCGAGTTGCCGACCACGATCGAGGGCCGGTAGACGCGCCACGGCACGGCGGTCTGGGTGCGGGCGATCTTCTCGGACTCGAACTTCGTCAGGTGATACGGGTGCTCGAGCTTCTGGCCCTCGTCGAACATGTCCTCGCGGAACAGCCCCCGGTACATGCCGGCCACGGCGATCGACGAGGCATGGTGAAAGCAGCCGACTTCCAGCGCGTTGGCAAGCTCCACCGCGTGCCGTGTCCCCTGGACGTTCGCGATCCGGTTGCGCTCCTCGCCGGCGGTCATGTCATAGACGGCGGCGAGGTGGAAGAAGTGGTCGATGTTCCCGGTCAGCTCGGCAACCGTCTCGTCGGAGAGGCCGAGGCGGGGTGCGGTCAGATCGCCGATTACCGGCTTGATCCGTTCTGCGGCGCTGGGAACGGCCGGAGTCCACTTCTCGGCGATCAACGTCTCGAGCCTGGCCGCCGATTCCTCGCGCACGAGGACGTAGCAGTTGCCCTTGCGCTGAAGCAGCCGCTCCACCAGATGGCGCCCGATGAATCCGGTCGCACCGGTGACGAAGTACGTCATCGTCGAGGCGGTGCTACCAGCCGCCGCGCCAGTCGACGTTCGCTGCCCTCCGCTTGGCGGCATCCATCTTGCTGTGCTTGCGCTTGTCGAGCCGCGACTGGACCAGGGAGAGGATCACGATCAGGACCGGGAAGAAGGCGATCGTCAAGAACATCGCGTTGGTGATCACCTTGTCGTTGGTCTCCCCGTACCAGCCCTGGCCGCCGGTGGCGGCGAGTGCGCCCGGCGCAACGATCAGCAGCGTGGCCCCTACTGCCGACAGCGCGGCGAGGATCCGAATCATCCGGCGCATGCACCGCAAGCGTACCTGATGGCCCCCGCCCCTTCTACGCGACCTCAACGGGTTCGGCGGCGCTCACCGCCGCAATCGCTCCTAGCAGGACCGGGTTGTACTGCTCGGCGCGCCAGCCGACCTCGAGATGGCTGACCGGCGCCTCGAACACCTGCGCGCGCGCGGCCGCCGCCAGCTCCCGTTGCTTGACGACCGGGACGAGCTCGTCACGCGTGGTCAGCACCACCGCCACCGGCGGCCGCACCGTGCCGAGCCACGGCCGCGAGTCGAACCGGCCGAGCTCGCGCCCCGCCTCGGCGATGTCGCGAGCGCCGTTACGCATCAGCTCCGACTGAAGCCAGACCGACCGCTCGTCCTCGCGGACTCCCGAGCGCCGGAGCCCGGCGCGGAGCGTGCTCCGGGGCGCCAACGAGAGCACCAGGCCAAACGCGCCCATCGTCCGAAAGGTGCGGCGGCTCGGGGGATCCTGCCAATGCTGGGCGGTGCCGCTGAGCACCAGGCCCTCGACCACGTCCGGATGATCACGCGCCACCAACTGCGCGATTGCGCCGCCCATCGAGTACCCGACCACCACCGCGGGAGCTGCGTCCAGGGCGCGCAGCACCGCGGCCGCGTCGGCAGCGCAATCCGCCAAGCGGAACGGAACCAGCGGACGGAGTCCCCGCCCGTGGCCGCGATGGTCGATCGCGAGCACCCGGTGCCCGGCCCGGACGAGGTCCCCGTAAGCGGCCCACCAGTTGAGGTCGGCGGTCGCGATCCAGCCGTGCAGGAGCATCACCACGGTCCCGTCGCCGCCGGTGTCGCGCAGGAAGAACTCGCCGCGATCGGGGACCCTCACCGTACGCGCGGGCGGCATCTCGATCGGGGGCACGGGCGGCCAGGCGGGAGCGCGCATGCGCTCGATCCTACCCGTGGTTCCTACCATCATCCCGATGGCTGTAGTGATCGCATCGGACCTCGGCAAGGACATCGCCGGAGCGCCGCTGTTGCGCGGGATCTCGTTCAAGCTCGAGCGTCGCGACCGGATGACCTTGTCGGGCCGCAACGGGGCCGGGAAGACGACGCTGCTGCGGATGCTGGCGGGCGAGGCCTCGGTCGACTTCGGAGAGCTGGTGCTGGCCAGGGGGACGAAGCTGGCTCTGCACGACCAGCGCCCGCCCCGGGAGCGCGCGATCTCGCTGCGCGACTACGTGCTGTCGGGCGCTCGCGAGCTGGTCTCGATCGAGGAGAAGCTCGCGGCGCTCGAGCAGAAGATGGCCGGTGGCGCCTATGACGAGCGGACGCTCGCGCGGTATGCCGAGACCCAGGCGCGGCTCGAGCATGCGGGCGGCTACCGCTGGCGCGAGGAGGCGCTGGCCACGCTCCACGGGTTGGGGTTCCGGGATGACTCGCAGCTGGATCGCTCGCTGCAGACGTTCTCGGGCGGAGAGCTGACCCGCGCGTCGCTGGCGCGGGCGCTGGCCGGCAATCCCGACCTGCTGCTGCTCGACGAGCCCACCAACCACCTCGACATCGAATCGCTGGAGTGGCTCGAGCAGCACCTGACCGGCCTCGATGCGGCGATCGTGCTGGTCGCCCACGACCGCTGGTTCCTGGAAGCGGTCGGGACCTCGGTGCTGGAGCTCGAAGCCGGGCGCGGGAGGTACTTTCCCGGACCCTGGCATGCCTGGCGCCGGGAGCAGGCCGCCCGCGACCTGGCGCTGGGCCGGGCGATCGAGCGCCAGCAGGCGGAGATCGAACGGCTCGAGCGTTTCGTGACCCGGTTCCGGGCGGGGACCCGAGCCCGCCAGGCCCAGTCGCGAGCCAAGAAGCTGGCCAAGATCGACCGCATGGCGCGGCCGGCGGGCGAGCGGGCGGCGCTGGAGTTCGCGTTCAAGGCGCCCGAGCGCAGCGGACGGGTGGTGTTCGAGCTGAGCGAGGGGCAGATCGCGGCCGGGGACAAGGTGTTGCTCGACGACGCCGAGCTGTGGCTCGAGCGGGGCGAGCACGTCTCGCTGGTCGGGCCGAACGGCGCCGGGAAGACGACCCTGATCGAGACGCTCGCCGGCCGCCGCGAGCTGGCGGTGGGAAGGCTCCGCACCGGCCACAACGTCAAGCTCGGGTACCTCTCCCAGCACGCGGACGAGATCTCAGCCGGAACCGCCCGCACGGTGCTCGAGGCCGCGCAGCACGCCACCGGGCTCACGCCCAACAAGGCGCGCGCGCTGTTGGGGCGGTTCCTGTTCTCCGGCGAGGAGGCGGAGAAGCCCTTGGAAGGCCTGTCGGGCGGCGAGCGCAGGCGGCTGTCGCTGGCCATCCTCGTCCACTCCGGCGCGAATGTCCTGATCCTCGATGAGCCGACCAACCACCTCGACCTGGAGAGCCGGGAGGCGCTCGAGGAGGCACTGCAAGCGTTCAGCGGGTCGCTGGTGCTCGTGTCTCACGATCGGGCGCTGCTCGATGCGGTGGGGACGCGCACGGTCGCCCTGGAGGACAGACAGCTGCACAGCTACCTCGGCGGATGGCCCGAGTACGTGCGAGTGCGCGAGGAGCGCGCCGCCAGCGATGCTGCCGCCAAGCCTTCTGCCCGGCCGAAGCGGCCCGCAAAGCTTCGCCCCCCGTCGAGCGCGACGACCGGCTCCGCCGGGGAGCCCGACGTTCGTCGGCTGGAGCGCAGAATCGAGGCCGCCGAGCAGGCGTTGCGCGCGCTCGAGGACGAGCTGGGCGATCCGGCGGCCTGGGCCACGCCGCAGAAGAGCGCCGACGCGAGCGCCCGCCACGACCGGGCCAAGCGGGCAGTCGAGGAGCTCTACAGCCAGTGGGAGGCGACCAGCGGCTGAGACACCGACGGGGCGTCCTGGCGGCTTCGTACACTTTCAGATCAGATGGCAGCGCCAATCGATGCGGGGCGTGTCCGGGTCGCGCTCATCGACGAGGACAGCGGTCTGCAGACCGTGCTCGACAGGCGGTTCGGTTCGCTGCACTGGGAGCGCGAGGCGCTCAACTATGCGGCCGGGCCGGACCAGCTCGCCGCGCTGCGGCTCCACGCGCTGATCGTCAACCCGGCACTGACCGGGCTTGACTACATCGAGCGGATCGGGCTCGCGCTGCCCGGTCTGGCGATGCTCGTGTGCAGCGATCCCGCGCCGGTCGCCGATCGCGTCCGGGCGCTGCGGGGCGGTGCCGATGATTGGATCACGAAGCCCTGCCATCCCGAGGAGCTGGTGGCGCGGATCCAGGCGGTCCTGCGCCGGCGCCGGGCCGGGGAGCTGCCGGTGGAGGACGAGCCGATCGTCGCGGGCGAGCTCGCCGTCCGCCCCGACCGCTTCGACGCCTACGTCGGCGAGGAGCCGGCGGGGCTCTCGCGCAAGGAGTACGAGCTGCTCTACCAGCTGGCATCGGTCGGAGGACGGGTGCTCGAACGCGAGGAGATCTACCAGCGGGTGTGGGGATATCTGATGGTTCGGGGAGACCGCTCGGTGGATGTGTTCGTACGAAAGCTCCGCACCAAGCTCGAACGCGCCTCGCCCGGCTGGCGCTACGTGCACACGCACTTCGGCGTCGGTTACCGGTTCGCCGCTGAGTCGGTGGCCGTCGGGGGACCGGCCGGCGAGCCGCCGGACCTCGTCGGTACGCTTACATCATCGAGCTCGTGAACAAGAACGTCCGCAACGTCGTGATCGTCCTGGCGCTCGCCGCGCTCCTGGTCCTGATCCCGGGCGGGGGCAAGGGCGCCAGCGTCGCGATCCAGGCCGTGTCGCTGGCGTTTCTGGCCTCGATCGGCTGGGTCGCGTCGCTCATGTACCGCCAGCATCGCCTCGAGCTGTATGCGCTCGGAGATGCCAAGCGGGCCACGCTGTACGTGGCCGCGGCTGTCGCGACGCTGACGCTGACCGCGACATCGCGGCTGTTCGGCACCGCCGCCGGCGAGATCGCCTGGTTCGTGCTGATCGGCGGGGCGGTGTATGCCGTGTTCGCGGTGGTCTGGTCGGCGCGGAAGTACTGACCGGGGGCGGCCGGGCGCTGGCTGAGAAGATCGGCGGCGATCTCAGGCTCCCCCTCCGCGAGAGACGATCCGAAGCGGGGCCGTGAACAAGGAACAGCGAGAGGTACTCGCGGACTGGCTGATCGTGTTCGGAGCGGTGGCGCTGCTGGTGTCGCTGTTCCTGACCTGGAGCCACCAGTTCTCGCCCGCGTTCCTGGCCGAGTGGGGCAGCTCGGGACAGCTTCAGGGGGTTCCGCACGATCCCACCGCGTGGCAGGTGTACTCGAGCACCGACGTGATCCTCGCGCTGTTGGCGGGGCTGCTGGCGCTGGTCGCGTTGATCGGCAACCGGCCGGCCCGGATCATCGCTCTGCTGGCGGCGGCGATCGGCCTCGCGTTCACGATCCACGCGCTGAGCGTCCCACCGACCAACGGCGCCGCGATCTTCAACCCATCCTCGAGCCGGCCCGGCTACGTCCCGAACTCGCCGGCGGCAGGTGCCGGCGAGACGGTCGCGCTCGCGGCGCTTGGGGTGGCGATCGCCGGGCTGCTGGTCTCGTTCACCGCCGACTGACAGGGTTCACCGACGGGCCGCGCAAAACCCGGATATACCCGGGTTTCCGGAGGTTCGACCGGGCCCGGCCGGGGATGCGACCTATCCTCGATTGTGAAATGTCGATCGCCCCAGCCGACAGGCGCCGCGAGCTTCCAGACGAGCCGGGCGTGTACCTGTTCCGCGACGCGCGCGGGAAGGTGCTCTACGTCGGCAAGGCGAAGTCGATCCGCAAGCGGGTCGCGTCACACTTCTCCAACCCGAGCACGCGGGCCGGGCGGGACCTGGTGCCGATGATCGACCACGTCGAGGCCCTCGTCGTCCACACCGAGGCGGAGGCGCTGCTCGCCGAGCAGAACTTCATCAAGCAGTACAAGCCGCGGTTCAACATCCGGCTGCGCGACGACAAGTCCTACCCCTATATCGCGATCTCGCTGGACGAGGACTTCCCCCGCGTCTACTTCACGCGCGAGCGCCATCGCCGGGACCGCGCCTACTTCGGCCCGTTCAGCAACGCCAAGCGGGTCCGCTCGACGCTCGAGGTGCTTGGCAAGGTGTTCATGTTCCGCTCCTGCGAAGGACCGGAGCCGGGGCGCCGCAGCGGATCGCCGTGCCTGGACTACTACATCAAGCGCTGCGAGGCGCCGTGCGTGGGGTACGTCAGCCGCGAGGACTACCGCCGGGGGATCGACGGCGTGATCGCCTTCCTGTCCGGCCGTTACCGGGAGATCGAGCGGGCGCTCGAGCACTCGATGCACGAGGCGGCCGCCGAGCAGCGCTTCGAGGACGCGGCGCGCGAGCGCAACCGGCTGCGCGCGGTGCGCTCGCTGCTCGAGCGCCAGCGGGTCGCCAACGAGGCCGTGGGCACGCTCGACGCGATCGCGGTGGCGGTGGCCGAGACCGAAGCCAACGCCCAAGTGTTCCAGGTTCGCGACGGGGTGCTCTCCGACCGGCAGAGCTTCTATCTCGACAACGAGGCGGGCGGGAGCATCGCTGAGGTGGCGGAGGCGTTCATCCTCCAGTACTACGCCAGCGCGATGATGGTTCCGCCGCTGCTGGTCGTCCAGCGGGAATTGGGATCCCCGCCCACCCCCGCGCCCGCGCTGGCGCAGGCGCTGAGCGAGCGCCGCGGCGCGCCGGTGGAGCTCCGGGCGGCCGAGCGCGGGGACAAGCGGCGGATCCTCGAGCTCGCCGAGCGAAACGCTCGCCTGGCCCTCGATCAGGAAAAGCTCCGCTCCGAACGCCGGCGCCAGCAGCGCGTGGAGGCGCTCGATGGACTGCAGGCGGCGCTCGGCCTCGACACGATCCCGCTGCGGATCGAGTGCTTCGACATCAGCACCCTGATGGGGACCAACACGGTCGCCTCGATGGTCGTGTTCGAGGGCGCGGCGCCGAAGAAGTCGGACTACCGCCGGTTCCGGATCTGGGGAGATCTGGGCCCGGGCAGGCAACGGCGACGGCGCAGGCCCGCGCCACGACGACTTCGTGGCCCCGCGCCACGACGACTTCGCGGCGATGCAGGAGGTGCTGAGCCGGCGGTTGAGCCGCTGGCAGCGCCAGCGCGACGTCTCTCCGCACGACAAGGACTACGACCCGAGCTTTGCCGCGCTGCCCAACCTGATCGTGATCGACGGCGGCAAGGGCCAGCTGTCGGCCGGGCTCCGAGCGCTGCAGGAGTTCCGCGAGCGCGGCGTCGTGGTCGTGGCGCTCGCCAAGCGGATCGAGGAGGTGTTCATCCCGGGCCGCGCCGCGCCGCTCGCGCTGGCCCATGACACGCCAGAGCTGCAGCTGCTCCAGCGCGTCCGCGACGAGGCCCACCGGTTCGCGATCACCCATCACCGGATCCGGCGCGATCGCGCGATGACGGCGTCGATCCTCGACGGGCTGCCGGGCGTCGGCCCGTCCCGCAAGCGCGCGCTGCTCAACCACTTCGGCTCGCCCGATGCGATCCTGGCGGCGAGCCGCGAGGAGCTCGAGGCGGTGCCGGGGATCCCGGGCAAGGTGGCGCGCGAGCTCCATCGCGAGCTCCACAAGACCGGCGTGTAGGCCAGGCGGACGTCGAACCGGTCTGGGCGGCTGGCCGTGGAGAGATTCCCACCGTCGCCGTCACCGGCGGCGGCGCCTATCCGCCGACGCTGCCAAAATCGCCGCACCGATGAAGTCCCAGGGGCCCAGCAATCGTCCTCGCCCCGCGGGCGTGCCGCTCTCACCCGCCCAGCTGACCGCGCGCCGCGCGGCGTGGCGTCGCCGGCGTGCGCGCCGGCGTTACGGGTTGATCGCGGGGCTCGTCGCCGGCCTTGTGCTCTTCGGTGGCTTTGTTGTGAGCGGTCAGAGTTCGAGGCGGCCTGCTCGCTCTGACCCGACCAACGCGCGTTCCGCCGGTAAGCCGGCAGTGACGACCCCGGCTGCTCACCGTCCGCCCAGTCCCGCGCGGGCGGCGCGCACGGAGGCGCTCGCTGTCCGTCGCGTGCTCCGCCATACGTCGTACGTCCGGCTGCTCACCCACCGCCGGCGCGAGCTGGCCCTGACGTTTGATGACGGTCCGAGCGACTACACGCCGGCGATCCTTCGCATCCTCAGGCGGATGCACGCGTCCGCGACGTTCTTTACGATCGGTCGCTCGGTTGCGATCTATCCGCATTTGGTCGCCGAGGAGGCCCACGACGGGTTCGACGTTGGCGACCACACCGAATACCACCTACCGCTCGGGTTGCTCCCGGCGCCGGAGCAGGTGGCGGAGTTAGCCGACGCGGCTGCTGCTATTCACCGCGCGGGCGCTCCCTACCCGAGTCTGTTTCGCCCCCCGTATGGCTCGTTCAATGCGACAACGCTGGAGATCCTGCGCGCCCAGCGGCTGCTGATGGTTCTCTGGAGCGTCGACACCAGCGACTACATCCGTCCCGGCGTCGCGAAGATCATTTACACCGCGGTCAGCGGCGCGCAGCCCGGCGCGATCATCCTGATGCACGACGGCGGCGGCGATCGTTCCGAGACCGTCGCAGCATTGCCGCGGATCGTCCAGCTTCTGCGTAAGCGCGGCTACCGCCTTGTCACGATCGCCAAGCTGATCGCCGATGACCCTCCGCCGGCGAAGCAGCCGCCACCTCAGCCGCTCTCGGGGAACATCTGATCGGCAAGCGACAGTGGCGCCCCGATCGAGGCACAACCCGCGCGGAACTCGCGCCCGGAATCGGGGGGGACGGCCGCGCCCCGGCTCGGTGGCGCGGCCGTCGTGAGATCCATGAGCTGTCGCTACGTTACGGGGCGACGACGTGCCAGGTCCCTCCGAACGCCCTGATCCCCTCCCCCTTTGCCGAGCCCTTCTTGCCACTGTCGCCGGCGTAGGTGTAGAGCGGATGGCCGTCGAGCATCACCTGGTAGAAGTTGCCCTTGACCCGGCGTAGCCTCCCGATCACGCCCCTGATTCCCGCCGCCTTTGTCAGTTTGGCGGTCCGGGTCGTCTTGTACGGGGGCCAGAACTTGAAACAGGTGCTGCTGACGCACTCGAGGCGAGTCGCATGGCCGACTCTTTCGCCGCTCAGTGTATAAAGCGTCACATCGCGGGAGTTAACCAGGACCGTTTTGGTTTTCCCCCTGACGGTTGCCTTGTGGGTTGCCAGCGTCGTGCTCGCGGCGATGGCGACCGCGCTCATCGCCGCCAGCGCCAGGATGGCGATACCGACGGCGATCGCCTTGGACCGTATTACGCGGTGAGCGCCGACGCGGCGCTGAGAACTGCGTGGACTGGGCATGACTCCCCTTTGGTGGTGAACACTTCGGCGATCAATTGGGCGAACGCCCGCCTCGCGGTCCACTCAGCCGGCCCATTGAACCTCTCGATTCGGGCGCGCGCAGGATATAGGAGCCCAGTGACGCGCGCAACGAGCCGTAACGTGATCTGAACTTTCGGTGGTGCTACCTACTCTACGGGAAAAACCTCTGCGAGTGATCAGGAGGGCGCGCCCCCCGATAGGGAGAGTTAGTCAGCTATGGCTAGTCTCAAATGAAGTGAACTGTCACGAAACGTGAGCGCTCGACGTGTGCCATCTCGAGATGATGTGCAGGGGTCTCGACGCTTGCCAGCTGTGGTGAACGTTCGGCTCCGGTACACACACTGGCACAACCGGCCCTAAAACGTCAGCATCGCCGCGCTGCCCGCGGGCAAATCGACCGCATAGGACCCACCGAGCGGATAAACCGTCTCGGTCTGAGGCAGACCGGCGAGCGTGCCCGTCTGGGTCGAGTCGCCGAAGGTCTGACCAGCGAGCGTCACCCCGTCGGTCGCCGCGAGGCTCGGCGCGGTCAGCCGCTCGAGGCTGGCCGGAGCGCCGGCCTGGGGAAGGCTCAGCTGCACCGTCACCGCCGTGGCGGGGTCCTTGTTGATCAGTACGACGCGCGTGTGTCCGTCCGGGGCGGTGGTCGCCCACACCTTGACCGGGCCAGCGGGGGCCGTCACGGGGAGCAGGCGGGCGCCGGGCGGAAACGCCTGGGCGAAGAGCAGCATCCCGTAGTACTCGGGGTGAACGAACGCCTGCCAGCCGTAGGCCGGGTTGCTGAAGGTGAACAGCTCGTAGCCGGCGTTCGGGAGGGTGTGGATGTTGACGCCGTCGACCCCGACCGCGGCCAGGTTGAACAGCGTGTCGAGCACCCACAAGGCCGAGGCGAACGTGTCGCTGACGCCGAAACGGCCGGCGCCCGAGACCGAGTTCATCTCGTCGACCCGAAACGGGAGGCCACGGCCATGCGCGAGCCGGACATACGGCGTGAGCTGCTGGGCGAGGCCGCTGGAAGCGTTATCGGCGAGGAGGTCGGGAATCGACGGGTAGGTCAGATTGGTCGGGTCGGTGGTCGAATTGTGCAGTGCGTAGCGGTGGATGGTGACCGTCCGCACGCTCTTCTCGGTCGAGAGGAAGCGGCCCAGGCCGGATAGCCAGGTCAGCGACGAGAACGAGGGACCGACCAGCGGGAGCTTCGGAAGCACGGCTCGGTACCGGGAGAAGTCCTTCGTATACGAGCTCAGGTTGTAGCCCCGGCTTCGCGCGTGGACCACGCGGCCGCGGCGGTCCCGGTACCAGGCGAAGACGCCATACAGGTCCGGCTCGTTGCCGATTTCGAGCGCGTCGATGTAGCGGCGGCCAATCCCCTGGAGGATCGCCTGCGCCTCGGTCGCGGCGAGCGCAGGACGGTCGCTCGCGAGGTTGGTCCCCAGGATCAGCTTCGCGCCGAGATCGGCGGCGAGGGCCTGGGTGGTCCGCAGCCACCCCTTGGTCAGGGCGTAGCTGATGCCGCCGCGGGGGATCACTCCTCGGGTCGGCCACCAGGTCCAGTCGGTGCTGTCACCGCCGATTCGCAGGACCGGGGCCTCTCCCGGCGTCAGCTCGCGGATCAGCTGGATCAGCACCGGATTGATCGCGAGCGGGTTGCGCCCGGTGTACTGGTGTAGGGCCCTGTACTCCAGCGACAGCCCGAGGAATCCAGGCGGCATCGGCGGCCCGGTCGGGGAGGCGGCGACGGTTGCCGCCAGCGTCGACCCGGCGTCGGCCGGATGGGCCGCGACGCGCGGCCGGGCGCCCGCCTCATGAGCGTGGGGGCGGGCTGCGGCCTTGGAAGCGTGGGGGCGGGCGCCGGCCTGCTCAGCGAGTCCCACCGCCAGCAGCAGGAGGGCCGCCGCCGCCAGGGCCGCGATCAGAGCTCCGGGGCGCTGCACGGAGGGATGGTGCCACACGCCGCCCCGCCGGGGCCCCGCCGCGCGGAAGCCTGCCGTTACAGGCAGCCTTCTTGGCTGCGCCCTCCCCCGTTACAGTCAAGCTTTGAATATGGAAGCCTCGCCATCCACACCGTCGGAAGTCGAGGCCGCGCTCGCCGAGCAGGGCTCGGGCGACGAGGAGACGATTTCGGCGCTCACCGACCTGGTGGTGATCACCGGGTTCTCGGGCGCCGGCAAGTCCACGGCGATGGCCGCGTTCGAGGACGAGGGCTACTTCTGCGTCGACAACCTGCCGTCCGAGATGATCCGCACGCTGGTCGACCTGTTCCGCCACCAGGGCTCGAAGGTCGCGCGAGCCGCGGTCGTCTCGGACGTCCGGGGCGGGAGCTACTTCGACGGGCTGGCGGCGATGCTGGACGACCTGCGCTCGAGCGGAGTTCGCCACCGGGTTCTGTTCCTGGAGGCCGACGAGGACACGCTCCAGACGCGATACAAGGAAACCCGGCGCCGCCATCCCCTGACCCCTTCGGGCAGCGTGGCCGAAGGAATCGCGCGCGAGCACGCGCTGCTCGAGCCGCTGCGCGGCCGGGCCGATGTCGTGATCGACACCACGGGGCTGACCGCGGCGATGCTCCGGCGAAAGCTCGCCGACGAGCTGCTGCCGACTCGCACCCCGGGTCGGCTGGCGGTGACCTTCGAGAGCTTCGGCTTCAAGTACGGCCCCGTGCGCGACCCCGACGTGATGCTCGACGTCCGGTTCCTGCCCAACCCCCATTACGAGCGCGACCTGCGTCCTCTGACCGGCACCGATTCGAGAGTCGTCGAGTTCATCAACCGCGACGGCGAGCTGGAGACGTTCTACGACCGGCTTCTCCCGCTGCTCGACTACCTGCTGCCGCAATATCTGGCCGAGGGCAAGGCCCATCTGGTGCTCGCGATCGGTTGCACGGGCGGCCGCCATCGGTCCGTCGCGATCGCCGAGCACCTGGCCGAGCGCTATCGCCCCGCGGGGGAGTACCTCGTCGAAGTCGTTCACCGCGACATCACCCGCCCGGCGTGATCGACCACGTCGGGTTCGAGGTCACCGACCTCGAACGCTCAGCACGGTTCTACGACGCGGTGTTCTTCGCGCTGGGGGCGCGGCGGGTGTTCGAGTCTTCCGGCGCCGTCGCCTACGGAATCAATGGCCCGGACGTCTGGATCGTGGTCCGGGGCCGGGTGCCGGCGCCGGGCTACGGGCACATGGCGCTGGCCGCCAGCGGCAAGGTGGCGGTGGACGGCGCCCACCACGCCGGACTGGCCAACGGCGGCGAGGATGATGGTCCGCCGGGGCTGCGCCCGCGCTACGGGCGCCGTTACTACGCCGCCTACCTGCGCGACCCCGACGGGCTCAGGGTGGAGGTCGTCTCCCGGAGATGAGCAGGATTTAGGTAGATTTCGCCGTGCCGGCGAGTCAAGTCGGCGTTTCGGCCGCCGAACCTGAAAGGGGAATCGCACGCGTATGTCGGTACGGGTCGGGATCAACGGGTTCGGAAGGATCGGCCGCAACGTATTCCGCGCGGCCTACGAGCGGGGGGCCGACATCGAGTGGCTCGCGGTCAACGACCTGGTCGATCCGAAGACGATCGCCCATCTGTTGAAGTACGACTCGAATTACGGGCCGTTCCCGGGTGAGGTGCAGGCGACGGACACCGGACTGCGGGTGCGCGGCAACGAGATCCGGGTGCTCGCCGAGCGCGATCCGGCGGCGCTCCCGTGGCAGGAGCTCGGGGCCGACGTGGTGATCGAGTCGACCGGGCTGTTCACCGACCGCGAGAACGCCTCCAAGCACCTCGAGGCGGGCGCCAAGAAGGTCGTGATCTCCGCGCCGGCGACCGATCCGGACGTGACGGTCGTGCTCGGCGTGAACTTCGAGGAGGCCTACGAGCGCGACGGCCACAACGTGATCTCGAACGCCTCATGCACGACGAACTGCCTGGCACCGATCGCCAAGGTGCTCCACGACAGCGTCGGGATCAAGCACGGGCTGATGACGACGATTCATGCCTACACCGCCGATCAGCGACTCCAGGACATGCCTCACCGCGACCTCCGGCGGGCGCGCGCGGCGGCGATCAACCTGATTCCCGCCTCCACCGGTGCGGCCAAGGCGATCGGCGCGGTGATCCCCGAGCTCAACGGAAAGCTCCACGGCTTCGCGGTCAGAGCACCGGTCCCTACCGGTAGCGTTGTCGACCTGACCGTCGAGTGCAACCGTGAGACCACCGTCGAGGAGGTCAACGAGGCGATGAAGACCGCGGCGCAGAGTGGGCCGCTCGAGGGCCTGCTCGAGTACACCGAGGATCCCATCGTCTCCTCCGACATCGTCAAGAACCCAGCCTCATCGATCCTCGACTCCCAGCTGACCGCCGTGATGGACGGGACGATGGTCAAGGTCGTGTCGTGGTATGACAACGAATGGGGCTACTCCAACCGCATTGCGGACCTCGTCCAGAGGTTGTTGTGAGAACGCTCGCGGAGCTGGGCGACATCGACGGCAAGCGGGTGTTGGTGCGAGTTGATTTCAACGTACCGATCGACCACGGCGAGGTGGCCGATGACATGCGCATCCGTGCCGCGCTGCCGACGATTCAACAGCTGCGCGACCGCGGCGCGCGGCTGATCCTGGTCTCGCATCTCGGCCGACCCAAGGACCGCGAGCCGGAGCTGTCGCTGCGCGCCGCCGCCGACCGTCTCGCCGAGCTCACCGGTGCCGACGTCACGCTCGCGCCAGGCGTGGTCGGCGAGGATGTCGAGGCCTTCGCCAACAATCTCGGCGCGGGCGACGTTCTGATGCTCGAGAACGTGCGCTACGAGCCGGGGGAGACCAAGAACGACCCCGCGCTCGCCTCCGAGCTGGCCTCGCTCGCCGACGTGTACGTAAACGACGCCTTCGGCGCCGCCCATCGCGCCCACGCCTCGACCGAGGGCGTGGCGCGGCTGGTGCCCGACCACGCCGCCGGCCTGCTGCTCGAGCAGGAGGTCACGACCCTCACCAAGCTGCTCGAGGACCCTGACCGACCACTGGTCGCGGTCCTCGGCGGCGCCAAGGTGAGCGACAAGATCGCGGTGATCGACCGCTTCCGCGAGCGCGCCGACACGATCCTGATCGGGGGGGCGATGTGCTTCCCGTTCTTCGCCGCCCAGGGCCATGAGATCGGGGCGTCGCTGTGCGCCAAGGAGGATGTCGAGCTCGCGCAGGGGATCCTCGAGCGCGAGGGTGAGGCGCGGGCCGAGCTCGAGCTCCCGCGCGATCTGGTGATCGCCGATCGACTCGCCGCCGAAGCGGAGCGCCGGACGGTGGACGGCATCGACGTTCCAGACGGGATGATGGGACTCGACATCGGCCCGCGGACCGCCGAGTCGTATTCGGCCACGATCTCCGGGGCCGGCACTGTGTTCTGGAACGGCCCGATGGGCGCGTTCGAGGTCGAGCCGTTCGCCGCCGGCACGCGGGCCGTCGCCGAGGCCGTCGCCGAGGCTCCCGGAACCACGGTCGTCGGCGGCGGGGACTCGGCGTCGGCGCTGCGGCGGTTCGGACTGGCCGACCGGGTCACCCACCTGTCGACCGGCGGCGGCGCGTCGCTCGAGCTGATCGAGGGCAAGGCGCTGCCGGGCGTGGAGGCGCTGGCATGAGCGAAGTGAGCCCGCGTACGCCGCTGATCGCCGCCAACTGGAAGATGTACAAGACCGTCGGCGAGGCCGAGGAGCTGATTCAGGCGCTGCTGCCCGACGTCTCCACCGCGGACGGCGTCGATGTGGCGATCTGCCCCGCCTTCGTCGCGCTCCCGGCGATGGTCGACTCGACGCGCGGCTCACGCGTCGAGGTCTATGCGCAGAACATGCACCAGGCCGCTGAGGGCGCGTTCACGGGCGAGGTCTCGGCGCCGATGCTGGCCGAGATCGGCGTGCATGGGGTGATCCTCGGCCACTCCGAGCGCCGCCAGCTGTTCGGTGAGACCGATCGCGCTCTGCAGCTGAAGGTACCGGCGGCTCTCGAGGCGGGCCTGAAGCCGATCCTGTGCGTGGGGGAGACCGAGGAGGAGCGGGAGCGAGGCGACACCGAGCGCAAGCTCCGCCATCAGGTCCAGGAGGACCTGGCCAAGCTCGAGACCGAGCAACTTGGCGAGGTGGTCATCGCCTACGAGCCGATCTGGGCGATCGGGACGGGGCGCGTGGCGAGCCTCGAGCAGGCCCAGGAGGCAATCGCGTTCGTGCGGGCGCTCGTGGCCGACCGCTCTCTCGAGCAGGCGGAGCGAACCCGGCTGCTGTACGGCGGCAGCCTCAAGCCCGACAACGCCCGGGAGCTGCTGGCGCTCGGCGACATCGATGGCGCGCTCGTCGGAGGGGCGAGTCTCGAATCCCAATCGTTCGCTGCGATCGTCGCTGCCGCGGCGTGATGGCGCTTGTGGAGGGAGCTTCGGAGCTGCCCTCGGCCTGCGCTGCGCTGATCGTGCTCGATGGATGGGGGCTCGAGGCCGACGGTCCGGGCAATGCGGTGTCGCTCGCGCAGACGCCGGTGTTCGACGAGCTGTGGAGCCGCTATCCCCACACCGAGCTGACCGCCTGCGGGCGAGCGGTGGGGTTGCCCGAGGGGCAGATGGGCAACTCCGAGGTCGGACACCTGAACCTCGGCGCGGGCGCGATCGTGGTTCAGGACCTGACGCGGATCGACGAGGCGGTGCGCAGCGGCCAGCTGGCGAGCAATGAGGTGCTGCGGGAGGCGTTTGCCCGCGCCGAGCGGGTCCATCTGATCGGGCTGGTTTCCGATGGCGGCGTTCATTCCGGCTGGAGCCACCTCGAGGCCCTGATCCGCCTCGGTGCCGACCTCGATGTGCCCGATCTCGTGCTCCACGCCTTCACCGACGGTCGCGACACGCTGCCTGAGTCCGGAGCCGGATACCTGGCCACCGTGCAGGAGTGGATGGAGGATGCCGGCGCGGGCCGGATCGGGTCGGTGGTCGGACGCTACTACGCGATGGATCGCGACAAGCGCTGGGAGCGGATCCAGCTCGCCTACGACCTGCTCGTGCACGGTCGCGCCGAGCACCGGGCGGACACGGCCGAAGCGGCCGCCCGCGCGGCGTACGAGCGGGACGAGACCGACGAGTTCATCAAGCCGGTGCTGGTGGGGGAGGAGGCGGTGGTCCGGCCGGGAGACTCCGTGGTGGCGTTCAACTTCCGTCCCGACCGGATGCGCGAGATCACCCTCGCCCTGGCCGATCCTTCGTTTTCGGAGATCGACCGCGGCGGCACCGAGGCAATCGAGCGCTACGCGACGATGACCGAGTACGAGGAGGGCTGGCCGTACCCGGTCGCGTTCCCCCCCGAGCACCCGGCGGACACGCTGCCTGCGGTGATCGCGCGCCAAGGCGCGCGTCAGCTCCACGTCGCGGAGACGGAGAAGTACCCCCATGTGACCTACTTCTTCAACGGCGGGGACGAGGAGCCGCGCTCGGGAGAGCGTCGCGAGCTGGTCCCGTCCCCGCGCGACGTGCCCACCTACGACCACAAACCGGAGATGAGCGCTCGCGAAGCGGCCGCGGCCTTTGTGGACGCCTGGCAGAGCGATTCGCCGAGGTTCGGAATCATCAATTTCGCCAACGCCGACATGGTCGGCCACACCGGCGTGATCGAAGCCGCCGTCAAGGCGATCGAGACCGTCGACGCGTGCCTGGGCGAGGTCGTCAGCGCCGTGCACTCGACGGGGGGCGCGTGCGTCATCACCGCCGACCACGGCAACGCCGACCACATGCTCGAGCCCGACGGCAGCCCCAACACCGCCCACTCGCTCAACCCCGTACCGGTGATCGTGACCGTGCCGGGGGTCGAGTTGCGCGAGGGGGGAATCCTGGCGGACGTGGCCCCGACCGTCCTCGAGGTGCTGGGCGTGGAGCAGCCCGAGGCGATGACGGGGAAGAGTCTGATCGCCCGGTAGGAGCCTGCTGGGGTCCCGGATGGCCGCCGGAGGGTGAAATGATTTTTTTGGGGGGGGGGCTTCGGGGGGGCCGGCAGCGGTCGCGCGGCGCTGGCGCGTGGCGCGTGGCGCGGTCGCGTGGCGCATGGCGCATGGCGCATGATCGTGTTCGATTGCCCATTTCGCCCGGCCGCAGCGACGGTTCGGGCGATCCAACACGAGGATCGTGTTCGGTTGCCCATTTCGCCCGCCCCGCAGGACGATTTGGGCAATCAAACATGAAGATCGTCGGGGCTCACCCCCTCCCTGCCGATGTTCGCCCGCGACGGCGCCGGCCTGATCCAGGCGCCGGCGTCGCGACGGCGCCGGCCTGATCCAGGCATTGATGTGCTCCTCAACGCATAAAAAGACTTGACAAAGGTCAACTGAGATTTCATATAATGTTGGCAGGTACAAAGATCTCCTGTAGGAGGATTCAGATGGCACTTATTCGCTGGGAGCCGGTCCGCGAGCTGAACACGATCCAGAGCGAGATGAACCGGCTTTTCAACACGTTCTTCGAGGCGCCCACGCCAGGTAACGGGGGTTCGACGCTCCGCCGATGGATTCCGGCGATGGATCTGGTCGAGACCGACGCCGACTTCGTTCTGCGCGCCGATCTCCCGGGGCTGAACGAGGGCGACGTGAACATCGAGGTCGAGGACAACGTCCTGACGATCTCCGGTGAGCGCAAGGCCGAGCACGAGGAGCGCAAGGAGGGCTACTACCGGGTGGAGCGGGCGTCTGGCTCGTTCTCACGGTCGCTGACCCTGCCCGAGCCCGTCGATCCCGAGTCGGTCAGCGCGAGCTTCGACAACGGCGTGCTCGAGATTCGGATCCCCAAGCCCGAGCAGCGCAAGCCGCGGAAGGTGGCGATCTCGATCGGTGGCGGTGAGCCGAAGACGATCGAGGGCTCCGAGACCGCGGGCACCGGCGACAGCACCGAGTAGCCGACGGCGGCAGCGTTATGCTGAACAGCGTAATGCTGGACGGCGTAACGCGCCGTCCGCGGCCGGGAGTAAGCGCCCGGGCCGCGAGCTGCAAGGAAGGGTCGGGGAAGGTCCTCCCGGCCCTTCGGCGCCTCCGAGAACGCCAACGTCGGCGGCTGCGGGGCTCCTGTGTAGATTCGGGCCGTGTTCACGGTCCGGACCCGCTCGACTGACTCGCTCGCCCGCACGGGCACGTTACGGCTGGGCCACGGCGAGGTTCGGACCCCGGCGTTCGTGCCGCTGGCGACGCGCGGAGCGATCAAAACCGTCGAAGCGCACGAGGTGGCGACGCTCGGCTACGAGCTGATCCTGGGCAACACGTTCCACCTGTTCCTGGCCCCGGGCGCAGAGCTGATCGAGGAGTTCGGGGGGCTGCATCGGTTCATGCGCTGGGAGCGCCCGATCATCACCGACTCCGGCGGCTTTCAAGTGTTCTCGATGGGCCACGGCGGCGTGGCCGACGAGATCAAGGGCCGCGGCCGTAGCCGCGAGCCCAGCGACGGTGCGATCCTCTCGATCGCCGAGGAGGGGGTGCGGTTTCGCTCCTACCTCGACGGCAGCGAGCGATTCCTAGGGCCGGAGGGCTCGATGGCGGTCCAGGCGGCGCTGGGCTCGGACATCGCGCTGGTGTTCGATGAATGCACCCCGTTCCACGTCTCGCGCGAGTACACGGCGCGCTCCACGGCACGCACGCACCGCTGGCTCGAGCGCTGCCTGCGCTGGCATACCGCGCACGGTCCCGCCGCCCAGGTCGTCTACGGGATCGTGCAGGGAGGGGTGGAACCGGACCTGAGGCTCGAATCGGCAGCCACGGTCGCCGCAAGCGGCTGCGACGGGATCGCGATCGGCGGGTCGCTCGGCCGCGACAAGGAGCAGATGCGCGAGGTCGTCGGCTGGACGACGGCCGAACTCGAGCGACGCGCTCCGGCGCGACCACGCCACCTGCTCGGGATCGGCGACATCGACGATCTGGTGGCGGGAGTCGGGCAGGGAATCGACACCTTCGATTGCGCGCTGCCGACCCGCCTCGGCCGTCACGGGGTGGCGCTGGTCCCGGACCCCGCGGGCCGCTGGCGGACCGATCTCGTCAAGTCCCGCTGGCGCAACTCATCGGACCCGATCCTCGACGGGTGCCCGTGCCCGGCCTGCTCGCGCGGCTACAGCCGCGCCTACCTCCACTATCTCCTGCGCGCCCGCGAACTGACCGCCCTGCGCCTGATCACGCTCCACAACCTGACGTTCATCAGCAGGCTGATGGCCGACCTGCGCCAAGCCATCGACCAGGGGCACTTCGGCGAGGTGGCAGCAGCGCTCCGCGCCGGCGCGGCGCCGGGATCCCTGTAGATGGGGGAGCATTGGGCTCACCTCATTTGGTGTACTGGTTGACCAAACTCCGCACGCTGTTGATCACGCTCTGCGCGTCGTGGCCCACCACCGTGCGGTATCGCACGACGGTATTGGAGGTGCTGGTCGCGATGAGGACCGCGATCACGACCGCCGCCGTGAACACGAGCGCGAGCGCGAGGAAGGCCATGAGCCGGCGAAACCCACGCCGTCGCCGTGGCTGTGGCGGACGCTCGTACGGGGCGCGGGTGGACGGGCCCGTCGGCTGGCGCTGGGCGGGGGGAATCGGCTGGCGCTGGGCGGCGGGAATCGGCTCGAGCTGCCGAGCTCGGGAAGGCGGCGCGCTGCGGGGAGTCACCTGGGTTGCCTCGGTCGGCTCACCGCGCAGGACTCGCGTCGCGGCGCTCGTGCCCAGGTGCGCGGTGGGGGCAGTGGCGCTCAAGGGAGCGCGACCGCGCAACCCGTTGCGCAGGGCCTCGGCGAACACCATCGTGTTCGGGGGGCGGGACTCCGGGTCGAGCGCCAGCGCCAGCGCGACGGCCTGGGCGAGCTCGGGGGGGACGCTCGGATTCAGCTCGTCCAGGGATATCGGGTATTCGCGCTGCTGCTTGAGCGCCAGCTCTGACAGCGATGTCGCCTCGTACGGCAATCTCCCCGAGAGCAGCTGGTAGGTGACGACCCCGAGCGAGTAGATGTCCGCGCGGGGACCGGCCTCCTCGCCGCGGGCCTGCTCAGGGGCCAGATACGCGGCGGTCCCGAGCACGGAGCCAACCTGGGTGATGCTCGACTGGTCGATGGCGCGGGCGATTCCGAAGTCCGCGAGCTTCACTGCGCCGGAGTCCGCGACGAGCAGGTTGCCGGGCTTGACGTCACGATGGACGACGCCGTTGCGGTGCGCGTAGTCGAGCCCGCGGCAGGCCTGGCCGACATCCTCGACCGTCTCATCGACCTCGAGGTGGCCGCGATCGCGCAGCAGCTCGGCGCACGAATGACCCTGAACGTGCTCCATCACGATGAAGTGCTGGTGGTGGCTCTCGTCGAATCCGAAGTCGTATACCTGGACGATGTTCGGGTGGACCAAGCGAGCTGCCGCGAGCGCCTCGCGACGGAACCGCGAGACAAAGGTCGGGTCGTCGGCGAGGTGCTCGGCCAGCAGCTTGAGCGCGACGTAGCGCTCCAGGCGTTGATCGAACGCCAGGTGGACGGTCGCCATCCCGCCCACACCGAGCCGGCCCTCCACTCGGTAGCGCCCTGCGATCGTCGTCGCGTTCATGTTCCGTTTCCGCCGTTGCCGTTGTTGCCGTCGCCACCGCCGCCGCTATCGCCCCCGCCGCCCCCGCCAATTCCAGCGCCGCCCGTGCCGCCGGTAGTAGTAGTACCCGGAGCGGTGGTGCTGGTTGCAGGCGGCGGGGTAGTGCTGGGCGGCGTCGTGGTCGTGGTGGTGGTGGTCGAGGTCGAGGTCGACGTCGAGGTGTGGGTGCTGGTCGATGGCGTCGTCGTCGGTGGTCGTCGTGGTCTTTGGGGGGGTGGTGCTCGTGCGGGGGCTCGTCGAGCTCGTGGAGCAGTCTCGCTGGGCGAGCACACCCACCGTGTTCGCGCC
This sequence comes from uncultured Solirubrobacterales bacterium, assembly GCA_963767695.1. GTDB lineage: Bacteria > Actinomycetota > Thermoleophilia > Solirubrobacterales > Solirubrobacteraceae > Palsa-465. The sequence continues at coordinate 92,425 of CAVYFE010000013.1, read as the reverse complement.
CTGCAGCAGGTTCCTGCGGAGCGTCAGGCTCACGGTCACGGGCAGATTGGTGACCGTGCGGGCGAACGCGGCGACCGCCTGCGTCGCCCCCCCGCAGTTGCCGGAGTTCACGGCCGCGGAGATCGAATCGAGCTGGCTGTTCAGGCTCGAGGACTGATCGCCCGAGAGCAGGCCGGCGCCGCCGCTGCCGCAGGCGACGAGGCACGAGACGGCGAAGCCGAGTCCGCCGGCAACCAGAGCGCGGGGCGCGTAGCGCATCCGCGGCCTCACTTTAGAGGCTGTCGGGTCTGGGTTCGGATTAGGTGCCGTTGGCATGAAAGAGCTCTCACTGGCCGTAGGCGAGCCGCTCGGCGAGCGAATCGGGCAGGTGCGCCGCGCGGATCGCCGCGGCGGCCCCGGCGATGTCGTAGTCGACTCGCCGGTACACCGCGGTGCGCCCATCGAAATCGAGCTCGAGCCACGCCGCCCGGGGATCCCCGTCCCGCGGCTGGCCCACGCTGCCCGGGTTGATCAGCCATTCGCCCTCCTCGAGGTCGAGCTCCTCGTCCGCGTCGCGCGTCTCGCCAGTCGCCGCCTCGCCGTCCCGGCGCGAGAAGGACAGGGCCACATGGGAGTGCCCGATCAGGCACACGCGGTGGGGCTGGACATCCAGGCACAGGTCGGCCTGAAGCGGGGAGAGGACGTATTCCCACACCGGATCGCGGGGGCTGGCGTGGTAGAGGCCGACGTCCGCGTCGAGCTTTTCGGGCTCGAGCACCGCGAGGAACTCCCGCGTGTCGACGCTGATCGTGTCCCGCGTCCAGTGCGCAGCGAGGGCGGCGCCGCGCGAAAACTGCTCGAGTGGGAGCACGCCGAGGACGCCGAGATCGTGGTTACCGGCCAGGCAGATCGCGGCGTTCGCCCGCGCCAACTCCACGCAGGCATCCGGATCGGCGCCATACCCGACGAGGTCGCCGAGGCACCAGATCCGCTCGCAATCCGACTCCTGCACCGCGTCGAGAACCGCCTCGAAGGCCTGCCGGTTGCCGTGGATATCGGAGACGATTGCGATCCTCATCAGTGGTGTGCCACCTACTACAGTCTCGCCGGTGACTCGGCGTCGAGCTTCCAGCGTGATTGGGCCGGTGGCGCTCGCGCTGGCCGTGGCCGAGGGTGGAAGACGCCTGCTGGCGCCGCGGACCGGGACGATCGAGTCGGCGCCGGTGGAGATTGGAGCGTACTTCAGCGCCACCGAGATCGAGCGCGGAGCGCGATTTGCGCGGCCCCAGCTGGCGCTGGCCGCCGGACGGGCGATGATCGATCTGGCCGCGCTCGGGCTGATCGTCCGCCGCGCGCCCGGGATCCTGCGCCGGCGGCCCGATCGGCCGGTGCTGGCGGGTGCGGTGGCGGGCGCGGGGCTGAGTGTCGCGCTCTCGTTGCCGCCGCTGCCGCTCGCGGCGGTGGCGCGCCGCAGAGCGATCGGGGTCGGCCTGGCCACGCAGTCATGGCGGGGGTGGGCCCTCGACCTGATCAAGGCCAACGTCATCGAGGCCGCGCTGACCGCCGCGGCCGGGGGAGCGGTGGTGTTCGTGACGCGCCGCTATCCCCGCGGCTGGTGGCTGCCCGCGGCTGCCGGCTCGGTTGGCCTCGGGGCGCTGCTGGCGGCGCTGGCCCCGGTCCTACTCGACCCGGTCTTCAACGATTTCACGCCGCTCCCGGAGGGCGAGACGCGCGCGGACGTGCTCGCGCTGGCAGGAACGGCCGGGGTGAAGGTGGGGGAGGTCTATTCGATCGACGCCAGCCGCCGGACCACCGCCGCCAACGCGTATGTCAACGGTCTCGGGCCGACCAAGCGAGTGGTCCTGTTCGACACGCTGCTCGATCGCTACAGCCGCGACGAGGTGCGCGTCGTCGTCGCCCATGAGCTCGCTCACGTGCGCCATCGTGACGTGCCTCGCAGCATCCTGTTCGCGGCGATCGTGGCGCCGCCGGCGGTGCTGGCGATCCAGCGCCTGAGCTGGACGCTTTCGGCTGAGCGCGGCAGCGCCGCGATGCTCCCGCCGCTGGCGCTGGCGGCGGCACTCGTGTCAGCGCCCCTGGGGCTGATCGGCAACCGGCTGTCGCGTTCGGTCGAGCGTCGTGCCGACTCGTTTTCGCTCGAGCTGGCGCAGGCACCCGAAGCGTTCATCTCGTTCGAGCGGGCGATCGCGCTCCAGAACGTGGCAGATCTCGATCCGCCCCGCTGGGTGCACAGGCTGCTGGCGACTCACCCATCGACCGCCGAGCGGATCGGGTTCGCGGTCAGCTACCAAAACCAGGCGGGCGCGCCAGCGCCCGCCCCTAATCACTTTCCTTCGGAGGTCCCCCGAACTCCGGCAGATTCTTGATCCCCTCGCGGGTCTGCCATTTGGAGTAGTTGTCCTGCATCGCGTCGATCAGCTCGCGCATGAATTTCGGGGAGAGATTGATCCGGGAGACGACGACGCCCGGCACCTCCTCGTCCTCTACCTCGTGGTCGACGCGGGCGAACGTGATCGTGAACTCGTAGTCCGAGTGACTGACGTTCGCGAAGTTCGCGTAGACGCCCGCCATGATCTCAGGCGAGAAGTGAATGTTGATGTGACGCTCGGGCGGGGTGGGTTCGTCCATCGCCGTAGTATCCCAGCATCGTGCGGATCGTCGTTGTGGCTGTGGGGCGACTGCGGCCGCCGTTCGTCGATGACGTGCAGCACTACCGGAAGCTGCTCGCCCGCCACGTTCGGGTCGAGGTGATCGAGGTGCGCGAGGAGGAGCAGATGGCACGACGGGTGCCCCAGCGGGCGTTCGTGTCGCTGCTCCACCGCGACGGCGAGTCGATGGACTCGATCGCCTTCAGCCGGTTCCTGGAGGGGCGGCGCAGGAGTGGCACGGACCTCGCGTTCCTGCTCGGTGGCCCCTACGGGCTCGATCGCGACGACGTCGAACACCGGTTGTCGCTGGGCGAGATGACGCTGCCACACCAGCTGGCGCGGGTGGTGCTGCTCGAGCAGCTTTATCGCGCTCACAAGATCCTCGCGGGCGAGCCCTATCACTACTGAGTACGCTCGACCGGTGAGCAGTGACCTCTCAGAGGCCGAGCGCGTGAGCCAGAACCCCCTGGAGAGCCTGCGGGGCGCAGTGCGCGCGGCGGCGGCAGCGGTCCGCGGCGGCGGTGGCGAGCTGCCGGTGGCGCCCCGGCTCGAGCGCCCGAAACGAGCCGAACAGGGCGATTACTCGACCAACGCCGCGATGCTGCTCGCCCCGGTGCTCGATGCGCCGCCGAGGGTGATCGCGGAGCGTCTCGGGGCTCAGCTGGCCGAAGTTCTGGGCGACGAGCTCGAGCGGACCGAGATCGCCGGCCCGGGCTTTCTCAACCTCTGGCTGTCCGACGAGTGGCATCGCGGGGCGCTGCGTGCGCTGCTCAGCGCGGGCGCCCGGCTGGGGGCCGGTGGCGCCGAGCAGCCCGAACGGATTCTGGTCGAGTTCGTGTCGGCGAATCCGACCGGGCCGCTCGTGGCCGCGAGTGGCCGCCATGCCGCCTATGGCGACGCCCTGGCGCGGATCCTCGAGCACCACGGCAACGTGGTCTCGCGCGAGTACTACTTCAACGATGCGGGCAACCAGATCCGGCTGCTGGGGGAATCTGTGCGTGCCCGGGCGCGCGGACAGGAAGTGCCGGAGGGCGGTTACCAGGGCGAATATGTGGCCGGGCTCGCCTCGCGGATCGATGGCGCGGCCGACGCCGGCGCCGACGCCCTGGCCCACCATTCGGTCGAGCTGCTGCTCGAGCAGATCAAGGCGACGCTCCAGCGCTACGGCGTCCGCTACGACACGTTCTTCAGCGAGCGGACGCTGCACGAGGGGTCGCCGAGCGCGCTCGAGCGGGCGCTGTCGGTGCTCGAGCAGGCCGGATGTCTGTATCGATCCGACGGAGCGGTGTGGATGCGGACGACCAAGTTCGGCGACGACAAGGACCGGGTCGTGATCCGCTCCAACGGCGAGCCCACCTATCTGGCGGCCGACATCGCGTACATGCAGAACAAGCGCGAACGCGGGTTCGAGCGCCAGCTGCTGCCGGTCGGCGCCGACCACCACGCCTACGTGCGCGAGCTCAAGGCCGCGATGGCGGCGCTGGGCGGCGATCCGGCGACGGTCGAGGTGCCACTGCTGCAGTTCGTCCACCTGGTCGCGGGAGACGAGGTGTTCGCGATGTCCAAGCGGCGAGGCGACTTCGTGACGCTCGACGAGCTGCTCGACGAGATCGGCGTCGACGCCACGCGGTTCTTCATGCTCCAGCGCTCGCACGATCGCACGCTCGAACTCGACGTCGAGCTGGCCCGCCGCCAGTCGGCGGACAATCCCGTCTACTACGTCCAGTACGCGCACGCGCGGCTCACGTCGATGCTGGCTCGGTTTCCGGCCTCCCGGGTGGCCGAGGCGCTCGCCCCTGGCGCCGATTGGAGCAACGGGGCGCTGCACGGCTCCGAGCGACGGTTGATCAAGAAGCTGACGGCGCTGCCAGACGAGATCGCCGAGGCCGCCGAGCGCCGGGCCCCACACCGGATCGCGGCCTATTCACTCGAGCTCGCGCAGGACTTCACCGCCTTCTACCGGGACTGCCGGGTGGTCGGCGCCACGCCGGAATCGGTCGAGTCGTTCCGGATTGCCCTGTCCGCGTGCGCGCAAACGGCGATCGCGCTGGCGCTCGGGCTGTTGGGGGTGAGCGCGCCGGAGTCGATGTAGCGGGGTGGCGGCGGGCGCGACGCCGGGGCCGGTGCGCGAGAATTTTGCTCGTTCGGCTACGGGTGGCGGGCGAGGTCCTCTTCGAGGCGGCGGGCGTCGTCGGGGGGCAGCTGAGTGGTTCGCGGACGTGCGGCCGCGGAGGCGGCAGCCCGGGAGCGCCGGCGCCATTTCGGCAGCGTGAACGCGAGCACGGCCAGGCCGACGAGTACGAGCGCCGGCGGGAGGATGTAAACGGTGAGGTTGAAGCCGCGGGCGGGTGGACGGCCGAGCACTGCCGTCCTGTACTGCGCGACCAGGGCGCGCTCGATCTGTGACTTCGTCTCGCCCTGCGCGATCAGGGTGCGGATGTAGCCCCGCTCGGCGTAGGCCTGCGGCGACTCGGCGACGGCCAGTGGCTCGCGGCAGGAGACGCACATCACGTCGCCTTCGATGTCGGTCAGTGACGCCCGCGGCTGGACGGCCGCCGCCGCGGTCGGCGCCAGCGCCTGGGCGGATGCCAGCGCCAACGTCAGCCCGAGGGCTACTGCGAGCGCCTCGCGTCTCATGCCAGCGCCCCGCGTCTCATGCCAACGCCCGCCTTTCATGCCAGCGCCCGCCTCTATGCGGGCCGATCGAGCACTCGGGCCACGGTCTGCTGGAGCCAGCCACCCGTCAGCTGGTAGCGGCGGACCGCGGCGATCCGACCCTGCCGGTCGATCACGAATGTCTCCGGAACGCCGGTGGTCCCGAACGCCCGCACGAACGAGTCGCTGATGTCGCGCACCACCGGGTAGGTGATGTGCTCCTGGCGGACGAATTGCTCGGAGTCGTCTGAGTTGTCGAGATAGGTGACGCCGAGCACGGTGCCGTCGTGCCGGGCAAGCAGGCGCTGAGCCCGCTCGAGGATCGGCGCTTCGGCTTTACACGGATCGCACCATGACGCGAACACGTTGAGCACGACGACTTTGCCGCGGAGACCGGCGACGGTCTGGGTTCCCGCAGAACCCAGTCTCGGCAGCGCCATCCTGGCATCCGGCACCGGCGGGTCGATGCCCCGGGCCAGGGAAGAGTCGATCGAGGTGTTGGCTCCTTGGTCGGTGACTCCGAAGGCGAGCAGCGCAATCAACGCGACGGCGGCGGCGACAACAAGCCCCGGGATCACGAGACGACGCATCGCGTTCAAGAGTAATACCGCCGTGGTGGCGCGGTATCAGCCACAGCTGATCATGCTGTTATGCGGCGTCGCGGGAGCATAGAATCGGGCGGCGCGCGAGGGCGCAACCAGTCCGCGGGAAGGGATGCTCCCACCTCGTTCAAAGCAGCGCCAGCAGCTCGAGCTGACGATCTCATCTGCCACCCGAGGAAGCGGATGCCGGGCTCAGTCGAGGAGGGTCGTCATGGATCTGGAGCAGTGCAGGAAGGACGCGAAGCGGCTCGCCCGCGCGTTCGCGGCGGGCGATCGGCAAGCCGATGCCAGGGCTCACGGCGTGTTGGGGACCAGGGCGTCAGAGCGCTTCCGGCTGAGCGACGCCCAGCACGTGGTCGCCGTGGAGCGGGGATACCGATCGTGGCCGGAGATGGTCCGCGCGCTGCGCGCGCGCGAGCCGGAGCCTGGCGAGCCCCGCACCGACGGGCTCACTGAGACCGGACTCGAGTACCGGCCGGGGGAACCGGTGCTGGTGCACGTCGTGCGCCGTGACCGGCGCCTGTCCGTTACCGACGGCGGCGCGGCGATCGCACAGGCCGGCGCGGCCGCCGGCTGGCAAGCGGTCGCCGAGCGGCTCGGCCGCGAGTCCGCCGTCAACGTCAGCCGACACGGCGTCGTGTCGCTGCCGGTGGTGCCGGTCGGCCCCGGTCTGGACGCGATCGTGCAACGCATCGCGGACGCGTCGCTGGCCTTCTACCAGGAGTTGCTGGAACTGCGGAGCTGAGGCACAGTCGACTGCGCGCTCCTCAGGCGTTTCGCGCTCGCATCGTCTTTTCGCCCGGCGTCGGAAATCGGGCTGCCCATGGCTCGCGTTCGACGCGGGCGGCATTGATCACGTAGGAGATGAGGCGGTACCAGCCGGCGGTGATCACCAGCTCAAGAAGTTGGTCGTCGCTGAACCGTTGGGCGAGCTCTCCCCAGAGCTGGTCCGAGACGCCGGACGTGTCGTGGAGCTCGTCCGCGAGGCGGATCAGCAACGCGTCGGGCTCTGACCAGGCTGGATCGTCCGCCGGCGCGTTGACGGTCGCGGCGAGTTGCTCGTCGGTGAGCCCCAGCGGCTGACCGTAGACAATCGCGTGGACCCCCCATTCGTATTCGGCGCCGGCGCGCGCGCAGGTGCGGTGGATGATGAGTTCGCGGTCGCGGGGCGCGAGGCGGCCATGCCCGAGGATCCCCGCGCCGAGCGGGCGCATTCGGGAGGTCAGCTCGTCGTGGACGGCGAGCGTACGAAATAATGCGAGCGGCTCGAGCGAGCTCCCCGGCGGCATCCACCGCTTGAGCATCTCCGCCAGCTGCGGCTGATAGGGCGGCGCCAGCGGGGGAATCCGCGGCTGGCCATTGGTCTCGGTCATCGACTATCCTCCTGCTTCGAAAATCAGAGCAGACCAGATGGTAGCTTCGAATTCCAAAGCACGCAAGCGGACCCCACTCCCCGGACGCCCGGTGCGGGGCTCTCGCACGGGACGCGCGCAGATGGCGTTGCTTGATCTGCTCGGACGCCGCTGGGCGATGCGCATCCTGTGGGAGCTGCGCGGCGAGGAGGCGTTCACCTTCCGCGAGCTCCAGCACCGCTGTGGCGAGATCTCCTCCAGCGTGCTCAACGATCGGCTCCGCGAGCTGCGCGAGGCGGGCATCGTAACCGCCGAGGCAGGTGGATACCGGCTCAGCGGCGAGGGGCGCGAGCTGCTCGAGGCGCTCGCACCGATTGGCGCCTGGGCCAATCGGTGGGCGAGGCGCGCCACGCCCTGATCAACCGCTTGCCGCCGTGACCAGCGAGGTATGGTGGGGGCGTCGATAGGAGTGAAACGGAGCGCACGTGAGCGGTCGGATCAACCACGTCAGCGTGAACGCACGCAACCTGGAGGAGTCGGTCGACTTCTACGCCGACCTATTCGGGGCGGAGCCGATCCCCACGCCGAACTTCGGCCTGCCCGTCCAGTGGCTTGGCCTGGGCAGCACGCAGCTGCACCTGTTCGAGCGTGACCTGCAGCCGACGAGCCACCATCACTTCGCGATTACCGTTGACGACCTAGAACCGGTCTACCGCGCCGCTGAGCGCCGCGGCGCGTTTGATCGCCGGGCATTCGGGAACCACCTCATCGAGCTACCGGGGGACGTGGTCCAGCTCTATCTCCGCGATCCCGCCGGCAACCTGGTCGAAGTCGATCAACCCGGCGTCGACCGCCTGCCGGATGACCTGCGCGCTCAGCTGCGAGGCCTGTGGGACTTCAACCCGCAGAGCGAGGACGACATGCGCGGGCGTCTGTTCGTGCCCGACTAGCGGCCACGCGCAGGAGCGGCAGGGTTCGGTCAGGCAGCGAGCCGGCGGCGCGCCTTCTGCACGGACGGCAGCGCTCCCTTTGCCTTTGCCAGCGGGCGGGCGCGCACGTCGACGCTTGCGGGCTTGGCGGCGATCGTGATCTCCTCGCCGGTCGCCGGGTTGCGGCCCATGCGCTTCTTCTGCGCCGGCTTGACACGGACCGTCAGCTGCACGAGGCCGCCGATCCGCACCTTCTGCGCGTTCCCGAGCTCCTCGAGCACGATGTCATCGAGGGCCTCCAGCGCGCGCTTCGCGTCGGCCTTGCTCAGCTCCGCCCGATCGGCGATGGCGCTTACGAGCTGCGTTTGGGTTAATGCCACGACATTCCTCCAGCGGGTCGAATCTTCAACGATGGCGGGGAATTCAACCCTGTCCGGCGGACGGATGCCGTCTCGTGGGTCCCACTAGGCCCAGCGGAACCCAGTGTTCGCCTGAGCAGGGATGAGCGGGCTCGTGGGCAAGGTCGGCTCGAGCTGCCCGGATGTAGCCGGACGGGGCGACGTCGTTCGGCGTGTAGGGATGGAACAAGGAGGCCAGGGATCGGTTCGATCGTGGCTGGTTCCGCCAGGCGGAGCGAGTTGACGAACGTGAGCGGGCGCCGTATCGCCGACGGTCGCTGCGCCAGCGCGTGTGCCACTCATCGCGGGGTTACCGGGGCCCGGCCGTGATCGCCCGCCGCACATCGGCCGCCCGCGGCTGCGAGCCAAAGCCGGTGAGGATCCAGGTTGCTCCCGCGGCCTCCCAGGGGTCGGGATCGGCGCCGGATGAAATCTCGACGACGAGGTCGAAGGCCCCGTCGTGCCCCGCGCGCAGATCACGGACCTCGTCCGCGAGCTCGCTGAGCGCCTCCGGCCCGGGAAGCTCGATCGGGAACAGGCCATCCCACCGAGCCGCGCGCCGGACGGGCCGTCGATTTGGCCACCGCGCCGCGATCCACACAGGAACCCGGGGCCGCTGTAACGGGAGCGGCTCGAACTCACCGGTCCAGAACGCGTTCAGCCTGTCGAGGCCCTGGTCAAGCAGGCGCGCTCGCTCGCGCGCATCGACGACCTCGCCGAACGGCCTGAGCTCGTCGGTGCGGTCGCTTCCCAGCCCCACGCCGAGCGTCAGCCGGCCGCCGCTGAGGTGGTCCAGCGTGACGGTCTCCCGCGCCAGCTTCTGCACCCGTCGCCGCGAAATGGGGGTGACCATCGGCCCGAGCCGCAGCGATTCCGTGGCGCAGGCAACAGCGGCGAGCGTAACCCACGGATCCAGCATCGCGCGCACCGGTGGTCGATAGGCAACGTGGTCCCAGAGAAAGAAGCCGTTCCAGCCCCGATCCTCCGCGTGCTGTGCGAGCTCGCCGAGCAGACGCGGACCCGCCAGCTCGTCAAACGGCGCTAAGAAGAGGCCGCGCGCGGCTGCCATTGCCTGACTCTACCCAGTCGCACTCACGCAGCTTGCCGATCCCACGTTCGGCGGCGCCTATGCTGTCGCATCGGTGACGGACATCGGCGACAGTCAATTTCACAGAGGTCAGCCCGTCTGGGTGATCGAGCAGGATGGCTCACAGCGGGCCGCCGAGTACGTGGGCGAGGGCGAGACGAGCGCGTGGTTTGGCGGACCGCCCAAGGTGTTCGTCGTCTACGTCGACACGCGGGACGGGGATGCAGTCGATACCGGTCGCGTGATCCCCCGCGAGGCGTAGCGTGAACGGCACCACCGAGGCGATCCGCGCGGTCGTGCGCGGGGACGTGCAGGCTGTCGAGTTTCGCGACGCGATCCTCGCCAGGGCCCGGGAGCTCGGCGTCATGGGCTGGGTGCGCAACGCCGATGACGGGAGCCTGATGGTCCATGCCGAGGGCGAGCGGCCCGCGGTCGAGACGCTGGCGGAGTTCCTTCGCGACGGGCAGCAGCTGGCGCGGGTTGCCGGTGTCGAGGTCGAGCAGGTCGCCGTCGAGGGCCACGAGCAGTTCGCGATTCGCGGCGTGAGCGCTGGAGTGTTCGTCGTGCAGGAGCACGCGGCGACCGCGCACCATTTCGACCTGCGCCTGGAAGTCGGCGGGGTGATGCGCTCGTGGGCGGTCCCGAAGGGCCCCTCGTTGGATCCCGCGGTCAAGCGCCTCGCGGTCGAGGTTCCCGATCACGAGAAGGCGCACAACGCATTCGAGGGCGGGCTCGGCGGCGGCGGCGTGATCGTCTGGGATCGGGGCACCTACGAGCAAGGCGGCCGCGTCCCGTGGCCGGAGGCGCTCACTCGCGGCCACGCCGTGTTCGTCCTGCACGGCCAGAAGTTGCGCGGCGGGTTCGCTCTGCAGCGGACTCGACCCGGGGAGAAGCCGCAATGGCTGCTGCTCAAGCGCCGCGATGAGGAGGCACGTCCCGGCTCGGACATCGTCGCCGAACGCCCCGAATCGGTCCTCACCGACCGCACCCTCGACGAGATCATCGGAATGCCGGGCGCTGAGTGACCTCGGGGGCCGGTCGCACCGACGACTGGGCAGTTGAGCGGATCACCGAATCGCGGCACTCCATCGGCTCGCCAGCGCACTGACCCAGTCCGCGACCGCACGCGGATCCTCCGGTGGAGCCTCCACGAGCACGAGTTCCCTGACGCCGAGGTCCTCGAGGGCAGCCAGGTCGCCGGGCTGACCCCCGTCCAGCGCCACGGCCAAATTCAGCTCACCGAAGTCGCGCCCCGTCTCTGTGCACAGCCGTTGCAAAACGGCGATCCGCTCCGCTACCGCGTCAACCCCCGCGAGATTGAAGCCGTACCAGCCGTCTCCCACCGCGGCGGCACGTCGAAGTGCGGTGTCGCTGTTTCCACCCAGCACGACCGGAATGTGCCGATCCCGAAGGGGCTTCGGGTTGACCCGTACCGCGGAGAACGAGACGAACTCGCCGTCAAATGACGCAACGTCCTCTTGCCACAGCACGCGCATTGCGCGCAGGTATTCGGTGGCCCGCGCGCCGCGCCGCGCGAACGGGATGCCCAGCGCGTCGAACTCCTCCCGCGACCAGCCCACGCCGACGCCGAGGATCAGCCGTCCGCCACTGAGAGCGTCGAGACTCGCCGCCTGCTTGGCGACCAGGACGGGGTTGTGCTCGGGCAGCAACAGAACCCCGGTGGCGATGCGGATGTCCGTGGTCGTGGCGGCGGCGAAGCTCAGCCCCACAAACGGGTCCAGCCAGTCGGCCTCGGCAGGCACCGCGATCTGCCCATCGCGCGAGTACGGATATCGGGACGCAGACCGGTCGACCATCACCACGTGCTCGCCCGACCACAGCGTCGCGAACCCGCACGCCTCGGCGGCGACCGCGACCGCATCGATGACGTCCCGGCGCGCGCCTGCCCCGATCCCTAGCGCGTGGAGGCCCAGTCGCACGTTCGGCGATTCCCTCGGCGGAGGGCCGCTGGTGGGTCTCGCCCTTCCCGGCGGCACGTACCCGCGAGACCCACTAGTTCTCTTCGGTCCAGTCGCGCCGGCGTGGATCCTTGCCGCTCACCAGGTCGACGAGGTGCGTCCAGCGACTCGGCTTGGCGCCCGGCTCATGGTCGCGCCACGCCGGCGCCGCACCGTGCGGCTCGGGGAGCTCGGCGGCCGCCGCAGCGCTGATCCGCAGGTCCACCCCGCGTTCGTGCAATGACGCGACCTGGTCGGCTGCCACAAAGCGTCGGATGCCGCCGGCGCGAAGCACGATCCCATGGAAGATGTCTTCCTCCGGAGCGGCGACGACGTGGTCGACCGTCCCCACCTGAACCTCATCATCCGCGTACACAGGGATGCCCGTTTCGAGCACCTGGTAGGCGATCGGAAGCCCCTCGTCCACTCCACCACCTTACCTCGTCGCCCGCCTCGGCTCGCTGGCGGGCGTGCGTCCGAGTCGCACATCGGACGACTGTAGGGCTCGACGCTGACGATCCCTACGATCAAACGATGAGCGAGGCGAGCGAGATCCTCTCCCGGCGCATGCGGCTGCCGCGGGCGCAGACGCATGCGGTGGCGTGCGAGCGCGATCTGCGTGTGGCGATGGACGACGGCGCGGTGCTGTTGGCGGACCGCTGGGTCTCACGCGAGAGCCAGCACCGGCCACAGCCGACCGTGCTGGTGCGCTCGCCCTACGGGCGCCAGCAATTGGTCGGGCTGATCTTCGGACGGCTGCTGGCGGAGCGCGGTCTGCAGGTGGTCATCCAGAGCGTGCGGGGCACGTTCGGCTCCGAGGGACAGTTCCATCCGTTCGACGAGCGCGCCGACGGCCTGGCCACCCTGCGCTGGCTGCGCGCGCAGCCATGGCACGCCGAGGGGATCGCGATGCTCGGCCCGAGCTACCTGGGCCTGGTCCAGTGGGCGGTCGCCCCGGAGGCTGGCCCGGACCTGGCCGCGCTGGCGATTCAGGTCAGCGCATCCCAGTTCCACGGCCAGACCTACGCCGGCGGCAGCCTGTCGCTCGAGACGGCGGCCTCGTGGCTGGTGCTGGTCGCCGAGCAGGAGCGCCGGCTCGCCCCCGTCGCGATCGCCCGCGGGCTCCGTCGCCTGCCTGCGCTGCTGTCCGAACTGCCGCTCGCGGGCCTCGATGAGCGAGCGATCGGCGCCGAGGTCTCATGGTTTCGCGAGGGGCTGGGCAATCCCGCCCGCGAGGATGCCTACTGGGCCGCGCGGGACTTCGCCGCGGGCGTCGCCAACGTCACCGCCCCGGTGCAGCTGATCGGCGGGTGGTACGACATCTTCCTGCCCTGGATGCTCGAGGACTTCACCGCTCTGCAGGCAGCCGGCCGTGATCCGCGGCTGATAATCGGCCCGTGGACGCACACCGCACCGGGCCTTGTCGCCGCCGGGGTCCGGGAAGGGCTGGCGTGGCTGCGCGCGCGGCTGCTCGGTGATGACCGGCTCATTCGACCCGCGAGGGTTCGATTGTTCGTCACGGGTGAGCCGACAGGGGGTGGGTGGCGCGATCTGTCCCGCTGGCCGCCGCCCGATGTCGGCGAACGGCGACTGTGGCTGGCCGACGATGGAGGGCTCGACGTTCGGCCGCCGGCGATCGCAGCCGGAGGCGACCCGTACCGCTACGACCCGCTCGACCCCACACCGTCCGTGGGCGGTCCGGTGCTGCTCGCGCGCGAGCCGGTTCTCGAGAACCGCGTACTCGAAGCACGTGCAGACGTGTTGACCTACACAACTCCGTCGTTGCCCTCGGTGTTCGAAGCGGTCGGCCTGGTGCGGGTCGAGCTGTGGCTGAGCACGAGCTCGCCCTACTTCGATGTGTTCGCCCGCGTGTGCGATGTTGACCGCCACGACGCCTCCTTGAACGTGTGCGATGCGCTGGTTCGGGTCGAGCCCGGGCGCTTCGAACAGTCCCCAGACGGCGCGTGGCACGTCGCCTTCGGCCTCTGGCCGATCGCTCATCGCTTCGACTCCGGCCACCGGATCCGCCTGCAGGTCTCCTCGGGCGCACACCCGCGTTATGCCCGCAACGCGGGCACCGGCGAGGATCCACTCACCGCAACCACGCTGCGAGCGGTCGACATCGAGGTGCTGCGCGACGAGCACCACCCCTCGGCGCTGATCCTGCCCGAGCACGGGTGAGGTCCGCCGGCGGCGTGCCGGACGAGCGTCAGCGATACAGGGCGTCGAAGCGCTCGGCGTATTTCTCGTGAACGACGCTGCGTTTGACCTTCAGCGTCGGGGTCAGCTCGCCGGTCTCCTGGGAGAGGTCATGCTCGAGGATGAAGAACTTCTTGACCTGCTCGACCGACGCGTACTTCGCGTTGGCCCGATCGAGCTCGCCCTGGATCAGCGCGACGACGTCGGGGTGTTGCGCGAGCGCCGCGATCGAAGTGTCCTCGATGCCTCGGGCCCGTGCGAACGGAACGATTTCCTCCTCGTCGAGCGTGATCAGCATCGTCGGAAACGGCCTGCGGTCGCCATGCATCACCGCCTGCGAGACAAACCGCGTCTGCTTGAGGTCGTTCTCGAGATTGGCCGGCGTGAGGTTCTTGCCGCCGGCGGTGATGATGATGTCCTTCTTGCGACCGGTGATGAACAGAAACCTGTCCTCGTCGAGGTGGCCGAGGTCCCCGGTGTGCAGCCACCCGTCTACCACGGCCCCGAAGGACGCGTCGTCGTTCTTGTAGTAGCCCTGGAAGATGTTGGCGCCCTTGAGGAGGATCTCCCCGTCGTCGGCGATCCGGATCTCGACGCCGGCATGGGCGCGGCCGACGGAGCCGAACCGGTGCTCTCCGGGTCGCATGCCGGTCGCCGTTGTCGAGGTCTCGGTCATCCCGTAGCCCTCCATCACCGGCACGCCCGCCGCGTAGAAGAACTCCAGGATCTCCTTCGCGATCGGTGCGGCGCCGGTGACCGCCTCCCGCAGCCTGCCGCCGAACGCCCCGCGAACCAACTTGAACAGGCGCTCGTCCGCCTCCTCGTAAGCCGCCTGCAGCTCTTCCGGGAACTCCTGGCCGGCCATCTCCAGCTCGCGGACCTTCAACCCGACCGCTGTCGCTTGGGCTACGAGCGCGGGGTCGGCTTGCGAGGTGACCAGCGTGTAGAGCTTCTCGAAGATCCGGGGCACCGATGGCAGGTAGGTGGGACGTACCTCGGCTAGCTCGGGGATGATCTTGGTAGGGTCGCCCCCCCAATAGGCGATCGCGACGCCCCGGTCCACACCGATCAGCATCAGCAGCAGCCCAAACGCGTGGGCCAGCGGCAGGAACAAGTAGATCAGGTCGTCGGGGCTCGAGACGATGCCGCGATCGGCGACCATGTCCAGCACCGAGCGGTAGTTGCCGTGGGTGAGGACGCAGCCCTTCGGCGGCCCAGTGGTGCCCGACGTGTAGATGAACGTGTACGGATCGGACCTGCTCACCGCGTTGATCCGCGCGTCGAGCTCGGCCCGTTCCCGCGCACGGCCGCTGGCGCGGACTTCGTCGAGCGCGACCGTACCCTCGCCAGCATCGGCGCCCTCGATCACCACGATCCGGCGCAGGCTCGGCAACTGGTCGCCGACGGCCTCGATCTTCGCGACCTGGCTC
Source organism: uncultured Solirubrobacterales bacterium (assembly GCA_963767695.1). Lineage (GTDB taxonomy): Bacteria > Actinomycetota > Thermoleophilia > Solirubrobacterales > Solirubrobacteraceae > Palsa-465. Next base: position 77,167 of record CAVYFE010000013.1, on the reverse strand, counting down.
GCGTCTTCGCAGATGATCAGCACCGACTCCGAGTTTCCGGCCACCCACGCGCACTCCTCGGGCGAGTTGGTCGGGTAGATCGGCACGACGACGGCCCCGGCCGCGCTGATCGCGAGGCTCGACCAGACCCACTCGACGCGGGTCGTGCACAGCATGCTGATCCGCTCTCCGGGCTCCACGCCGAGATCGATCAAACCTCGAGCGATCTCCGACACGATCTCCCCGACCTCGGCGAACGTGAGATCGCGCCACTGGCCATCGACCTTGTGCTTCTGCGCCGCGCGATCGCCGAACAGTTCGACGGCGCGCGCAAGCAGATCGGCGATCGTGTTGGACCCGGTGGTCAGGGCTACGCTGGCGGTCTCCATGGCCCCATCCTGACAGCTTCGCGGTGTGGATCTGGCCGATCGCCATTCGTGACACGATGCCGGGATGAACGAAGCGCGGATCTCGGGCACTCTCGCGGCGGCCGTGACGCCGCTGCTCGACGGCGGCGAGCGACTCGACGAAGGCGCGTTCGCGCCGCTGCTCGAGTTCTACGCCGCCAGCGGGATCGAGGGGATCCTCGTGCTCGGGACGACCGGCGAGGGAATCCTCCTTGGAGAAGACCAACGGCGTCGCACCGCGGAGCTCGCGGCCGCCGCCGGCGGGACGCTCCGGGTGATCGTCCACTGCGGCGCGCAGAGCACAGCCGAGACGAGCGCGCTGGCGGCTCACGCTGCGCAGGCCGGCGCAGACGCGGTAGCCGTGATCGCGCCGCCGTACTTCCAATTTGACGAGAGCGAGCTGCTCGAGCATTTCGCGGCCGCGGCGGCGGCGTGCACGCCCCTGCCGTTCTACCTCTACGAGTATGCCGAGCGCAGCGGCTACGCGGTCCCCGTGGTCGTCGTCGAGAGGCTGCGCGAACGCGCGCCCAACCTGGCTGGCATGAAGGTCTCCGACGCGCCGTTCGAGCGCGTCGAGCCCTATCTCGCGACCGGTCTGGACGTCTTCATCGGAGCCGAGAGCGTCATCCGCCAGGGGCTCGAGCACGGTGCGGTCGGCGCGGTGTCGGGTGTCGCCGCGGCGTTTCCGGAGGCGGTGTCGGCGCTCGTTCGCGAACCCGCGGCCGAGCGCGCCGCGCTCGTCGAGTCGCTCCGCGGAGCGCTCTCCGAGCACCCGTTCCAGGCTTCGGTCAAGGCAGCGCTGGGGTTGCGTGGCGTGCCAGTCCGTCCCGACGTGCGCGCACCGCTGCAGCCGCTTGACGGTGGAGCGGCCGGTTGGCTGCGGACCGAGCTCGAGCGCCTGCTCGGCGCCGACGCGCTCCCGTCCCCGGTCCGCGCGTAGCGGCCCGAGTTGGGTAGAACAAGCGAAGATGAGCACCGAGAACGACGAACGCGGGCGCTCGGACGGTGACGCGCGCGTGGCGGCCGAGGACTACTACCTGCTCGACGAGACCCTGTCCGAGCAGGAGCGGGCGATCCGCGACCGCGTGCGCGCGTTCGGCGAGATCGAGGTGCTGCCGATCATCGATCAGTATTGGGAGCGGGCGGAGTTTCCGTTTGAGCTCGTGCCGAAGCTCGCCGAGCTTGGCGTCATCGGAACCACGATCGAGGGATACGGCTGCCCAGGGATGTCGCGGCTCGGCGCCGGTTTGGTGTCACGCGAGCTGGCCCGCGCCGATGGAAGCATCAACACCTTCGTCGCGGTGCACTCAGGGCTCGCGATGGGCTCGATCGACCTGCTCGGCAGCGAGGAGCAGAAGGCGAAGTGGCTGCCGCCGATGGCGCGGCTCGAGAAGATCGGCGCCTTCGGCCTGACCGAGCCCGAGCACGGGTCCGACTCGGTGTCGCTCGAAACGACCGCGGAACGAGCGGGCGACGAGTACGTGCTGAACGGCGCCAAGCGGTGGATCGGCAACGCGTCGTTTGCCGACGTCACGGTGATCTGGGCCCGTGACCGTGAGGGCGAGGTCGGCGGTTACCTGGTCGAGAAGGGCACGCCCGGATTCGACGCCGAGACGGTGATCACCGGCAAGATCGGCAAGCGGGCCGTGTGGCAGGCGGAGATCGCGCTCAGCGACGTGCGCGTGCCGCTCGAGAACAAGCTCGCGCACGCGTCCACGTTTGCGGATACGAGCAGGGTGCTCAGCCAAACTCGCGGCAGTGCCGCCTGGGAATGCGTAGGACATGCGATGGCGAGCCTGGAAGCGGCGCTCTCCTACGCGAAGGAACGCTCCCAGTTCGGAAGGCCCCTGGCCGGGTTCCAGCTCGTGCAGGCCAAGCTCGCGACGATGCTGGCCGAGACCACGGCCATGCAGCTTGTCTGCTTCCGCCTCGCGGAGCTTCAGGAGCGTGGCGCGATGACGGCTCCGCGGGCGTCACTGGCCAAGCTGCACAACGTCAGGAAGGGCAAGCTCGTGTGCTCGGAGGCTCGCGACATCCTCGGGGGCAACGGGTTGCTGCTCGAATATCAAGTCGCTCGCCACCTGACCGACGTTGAGATCGTCGCCACCTACGAGGGCACGGACACGATCCAGTCGCTGATCCTCGGACGCGACCTGACCGGGATCTCCGCGTTCACCTGACGCGGGCTGGGGTCACTCGCCCGGAACGCCAGCGCGGGACGCCGATTCGGATTTATGCTTCTGGGTTGTGAGGATTGGGCGCATCGGTGCCGCACTAGCAGCCGCGGCGCTCACGGTGATCGCGGGGGCACCGCTCGCGGAGTCCCAAGCGCGGACCCCGATTCGGCCAACGCTCGGCAACTGGGAGGGTAAGGGACCGCAGGGGCTGCGTCTGAGCCTTGAGTTCGTCCGCCACGGCAATCACGTGGTAGTGCTCGATTTGGCGCTCGGGCTCCCGACCGGCTGTCGGTCGGCCGGGACCGAGACGTGGGACGCCGGCATGGTCCCGGACGTCGAGTACGTCGCTCCCGGAACCGTGCTCCGCGGCCCGTTCGTCCCGCTCGGCCCGAGGCAGTTCGAGTTCATCATCCTGCCCTCCACCAAACAGCCGTATCCGGTGGTCATGAACGGCACGTTTTCGAGCCCGCGCCGCGGCGAGGTCTCGATCGCGTCGCCAACGAGAGTCGGGTGCCCGCACACCGGCTGGCCGCGGACGCTGCGCTTCGCGCTCGCCGCCGCGCACCGCGTCCCGGTCGCCGACGGGTTGTGGACGGGGACCGTGGCCGGACCGCCCGCCGGGACGACGGGCACGGTGAAGCTCACCGTGATCGACGGCGGCCGGATCGAGACCGACTTCTCGACCTCCTACGCGTGCCCGCCGCCGACCGGGGGCGGTGGCAGCTTCGAGATCGGTCCGCTCCCGACCGTGGGTTACCTGATCGCGGCGAATGGCTCGATCGGCGCGGCGCAAGGCACCGAGACCGCCTGGAGCGGCCGCTTCGCCGCCGGCGGTCTGCTCAGCGGAACGCTCCTCGGCTCCGAATGCGGTTCGTCCACCGTCCATCCCACGTTCACGGCTCGGCTGACCGGGCCGTAGCTCGCTAGGCGAAACTGCCGCGCACCTCGGCTCGCTAGGCTCGATCGACGATGAGCGTGCCGGCTGACGATCCGCTGCCCGAGGCGCGAAAGCTCCCAACGAGCCGCGTCGCCCGGACCGCCCGGGTCGGCGGCCTGGTGACTGGACAGGGCCTGCGGTGGGCGGGGATGCGGACCGCCAACCGCGTCAGGACACCCGAGCGGGCCGCCGCCGCCGAGAATGACCGCACCGCAGCGCTTGTGCACGAACTCGTCGAGCAGCTCGGACGAATGCGCGGCGCGGCGATGAAGGTCGGCCAGATGATCTCGATGGTCGAGTTCGACGGCCTTCCCGTGGAGCAGCAGGACGAGCTGCAACGCAAGCTGGCCGAGCTCCGCGACGATGTCCCCCCGGTGCCCTTCGCGCGTCTGGAGAAGCTCATGCGGCGGGAGTTGGGCGCGCCGATCGAGCGCGTGTTCTCCGATTTCGACGAGCGCGCGTTTGCCGCAGCCTCGATCGGCCAGGTCCATCGCGCCACGACCCTCGACGGTCAGGAGGTGGTGGCGAAGATCCAGTATCCCGGGGTGGCGGAGGCGGTCGAGACCGACCTGCGCAACGCGATGTTGCTGCTGCCGCTCGTCAAGCGACTCGCCCCGGGACTGGACGCGAAGGCGCTGGCCGTGGAAATGCGCGAGCGGATCGGGGAGGAGCTGGACTACGAGCTCGAAGCCCAGAACCAGCGCCGCATCGAGCGGCTGATGCGCGGGCATCCGTTCATCCGCGTGCCACGCGTCTATACGGACCTCTCGACGCAGCGGGTGCTGGTGTCCGAGTTCGTCGACGGGGAGCGCTTTGAGACTGTGCGCCGCGCCGACGAGGCAACTCGCGACCGCTACGGTGAAATCGTGTTCCGGTTCTTCTTCGGTCTGCTCTACCGCGACCGGATCGCCCTCGGGGACCCTCACCCCGGCAACTACCTCCTCTGTCCCGACGGCCGCGTCTGCTTCTTGGACTTCGGCTTGGTCCGCAGCGTCGACGGCGCCCGCGTGGCGCGGGAACGGGAGATCGCGCTCGCCGTCCGCAACCGGGACCCGGCGGGGTTGAAGGGCGCGCTGATCGCGGGCGGCTACCTTCCCTCGAGCCGGGCCGATGCGGTCGACGCCGACTTCGCGCTGAAACTGATGCGGCGGGCGATCAAGTGGTACGCCGTGCCGGGCGAGCGTCGCTTCGCGCCCGGGCGCGAGCGTCGCGGCCGCGACCGTGAGCCTCCCGACCGTGAGCCTCTCGACGAGGAACAGCGGGCCGCGATCAAGAGCCAGATCAACCAGTTCACGGTGCCGCCCAACTCGATCCTGATCCGGCGGATGCACGGCATGGTGGCGGTCGTGCTCGAGCAGCTTGGGGCCGGCGCGGACTGGGGCGGGGTCGCCGCCGAGTACCTACACGGCGAGCCGCCCGCGACGGTGCTGGGAGAGGCCGAAGCGCGCTATTTGTCCCGGGCGGCCCAGTAGGCCTCGGCCTCGGCCTCCATCACGGCCAAGCGGGTGTAATAGTCAGGAAACTCATTGAGGTGAGCTCGCGCGATTTTCGCCGTCACGACGACATCGTCGTCGGTGACAATCGTGTCGAGATCGTGCCTGCCGTGCTCGAGCTCGACGTCCATCCCCATCCGCAATTGCTCGACGTCGAAGTGCGAGGTGGCCCAGTCGATGCCGATCTGTTCACCCGTCGCGCGCGCTTGCTCGGTGGTGAAGACCGTCTTCTCGCTCATGCAGTGAAGGCTAACGCTTCGTGTTGTGCAGCCCGCAGGGGCGCGCGCCAGCGCGCCCTCTCTCCCCAGAGGTGACCTCGGTACGTCGATTCGCAGGACGCGCGTTGCAGAGCCAGCTTAGACGTCGTTCACCTGGATCGACGGCTACAACCATCAGCGGACCGAGAGGATCGGCGTCCCGGCGATCTTCGGGATGAACTTCCAGACCGTCTCGACGGCCGAGAAGCTCCCGACCTCGGACGGCCTGACCGGCGGCTATCTGCCCGGCACGACCACGCCGGGGCCGCTGCTGGTGCGGGCGCTGAACTACGTCAACGCCGAGGTCGAGGTGATGGTCGACGAGATCCACAACCAGGGCCTGACCGACTCGACGGCGATCGTCATCTCCGCCAAGCACGGACAGTCCCCGCAGGATCCCGACCAACTGACGCGAATCGACGACGGTCCGATCATCGCCGGGGTCAACGCCGCGTGGAACGCCATCCATCCGGGAGCGCCCCCGCTCGTCGTATACGGCACCGACGACGACGCGATCATGTGGTGGCTGTCCGATCGCTCGCAGGCGGCGGCGAACTTCGCGAGGAACTACCTGTGGAGCCATACCGCGACCGGGAACACCGTCACCCTCGCCTCGCGCACCCTGGCCCACTCGGGACTGAAGAAGATCTACGCCGGCAGGGCGGCAGCGCGCTACTTCGGCGTGCCGGTCTCTGACCCGAGGCATCCCGTGGTGTGGGGCATTGTCCAGGTGGGCGTCGTCTACACCGGCGGCCACGGCAAGATCGCCGAGCACGGCGGCGCCAACCCGGCCGACCGCGATGTGCCGATCCTGGTCTACGCGCCGGGTACGGTGCGTCCCGGCGTGGAGCACCAGTGGGTGGAGACGACGCAGATCGCGCCGACGATCCTGCGGCTCCTCCGGCTCGATCCGAACGACCTGCAGGCCGTCCAGATCGAGGGCACCCAGGTTCTCCCCGGCATCGGACGCTAACCAGCTGGGGGGCGGCGGCCTTCCGGTCGCCGCCCCCGGGCCGTGGTCGAATCTCGACCTCTACGATCTCGCGATCACAGACGCGCTGCCGATAGAACCAAGCGCCGACGCGGAGCCCGCCGGCTACGGCGGGCGCACGGCGTGGGCCCGGAACCTCGCCGCGCCGGTCCGGAGCTTCCTGAGCACCGAGACCGGTGGTGCGATCGTCATGCTGGGGGCCGCGATCGCGGCCCTGCTGTGGGCGAACTCTCCCGGGTATCACTCGTACGAGTCGGTGTGGAGCACGAAGCTCGTGATCCGGATCGGGACCGCCGGGATCGCCACGGACCTTCGCCAATGGGTCAACGAGGGCCTGATGACGCTGTTCTTCGTCGTCGTGGGCCTCGAGGCCAAGCGTCAGCTCGACCTCGGCGAGCTCCGCGAGCGGCGGCGGCTGGCGATCCCGGTGTTCGCGGCGCTGGGCGGGATCGCGGTGCCGGTTCTGATCTATCTCGCGTTCAACGCCGGCCGTGCCGGCGCGCATGGATGGGCCGCGGCGATGTCGACGGATACCGCCTTCGCCCTCGGAGCGGTCGCTCTGGTGACCCCGCGGGCCGCGGTCCGCGTGCGCGTGTTCCTGCTGACGCTGGCGGTCGTCGACGATCTGGCCGCACTGGTCGTGATCGCCACGGTCTACACCGTCCACGTCTCGCTGGTGGCGCTGAGCGTGGCGATCGTGCTGTTCGGGGTGCTGGTCGCGCTGCGTTATGCGCCGTTCGGACGGAGCGCGATCTCGATCGGGCTGGCGATCGCGATCTGGTTCGCGATGTTCAAGTCCGGCGTCGACCCGGTCATCTCCGGACTCGCTATCGGGCTGGCCACCAGCGCGTACCCCCCGTCACGCGAGGACCTCGAGCGGGCCACGGCCCTGACCCGATCGTTCCGCGAGCAACCGACGCCGGAGCTGGCGCGCTCGGCGCAGCAGAGCCTGCAGTCGGCGATCTCGCCCAATGAGCGGCTGCAGTACGACCTGCACCCGTGGACCAGCTACGTGATCGTGCCACTGTTCGCGCTGGCCAACGCCGGGATCCACCTGACCGGAAAGCTCCTCACCGCCGCGATCTCCTCGCCGATCACGCTGGGGATCGCGCTCGGGTACGTCTTCGGCAAGCCGATCGGGATCTACACCGGCTCGTGGCTCGCCTCCCGCCCGGCCCTGCACGGGCCCCGCTCGCCGATCAGCGGGCCGGTGCTCGCCGTGGCCGGCGAGTGCGCCGGGATCGGCTTCACGGTCTCGCTACTGGTCTCGAGCCTCGCCTTCACGGGTGAGCGGCTCGACGAGGCCAGACTCGGTGCGCTGGCTACGGTGCTGCTGGCACCGATGTTTGCATGGGTCGTGACCAAGATCGTCGCGCGGTTGCCGAGCTCGCTGCGCGCGCGACAGATCGGCCGCACCGCCGAAGATATCCTCGATCTCGTGGACGAGGTCGACCCCGATCGCGACCACATCCGGGGGCCGGATGATGCGCCGGTGACGCTGGTCGAGTACGGCGACTTCGAATGCTCCTACTGCGGCCAGGCCGAGGGCGTGATTCGCGAGCTGCTGTCTTCGCACGGCGACGATGTGCGCTACGTGTGGCGGCACCTACCGCTGAACGACGTCCACCCCAGCGCCCAGCTCGCCGCCGAGGCGTCGGAGGCCGCCGCGGCCCAGGGCAGGTTCTGGGAGATGTACGACATCCTGCTCGCCCACCAGGACCAGCTGGCGCCGCGCGATCTGGTCGGGCACGCAAACGAGCTCGGGCTGGACGTCGAGCGCTTCAGGGACGCGCTGCGTCGGCGGGAGTACGCGGCACGGGTAAGCGAGGACGTGGCGAGCGCGGACGAGAGCGGGGTGTCCGGCACGCCCACCTTCTTCATCAACGGCCGCCGCCATTACGGCGTGTACGACATCGACACGCTCACCGAGGCGGTGCGAGCTGCCAAGACCAGGGTCAGGCAGCTCGCCGCCACCGCGGCGCCGGCGTAAGCGAGGGCGCGTTCGGGGTTGGCGGATCTACGCGTCGTGGTACAGCGCGAACTCCCACGGGTGCGGCCGCAGCCGAATCGCGTCGACCTCAGCCTCGCGCTTGTAGCGCACGTAGGAGCTGATCAGATCGGCGGTGAACACATCGCCCTCCAGCAGGAACGACTGGTCGGCCTCGAGCGCGTCGAGACTTGCCTCCAGCGAGGCGGGAACGCGGCCGATCGAGGCAAGCCTCTCCGGCGGCAGCTCATAGATGTCGGCGTCGAGTGGCTCGCCCGGGTCCAGCCCGCGCTTGATCCCGTCGAGCCCGGCGAGCATCAGCGCGCTGAAGGCGAGGTACGGGTTCGCGGTCGGATCCGGCGAGCGAAACTCGATCCGCTTCGTCTTCGGCGCTTCGTGGTACATCGGCACCCGCACGCAGGCGGAACGGTTGCGGGCCGAGTAGACGAGATTGACGGGCGCCTCGAAGCCCGGCACGAGCCGCCGGTACGAGTTCGTCGTGGGCGCGCAGAACGCCATCAGTGCGTCCGCGTGCTCGAGCAGCCCGCCGATGTAGTGCATCGCCAGTTCGCTCAGGTGGGCGTAGCGGCCCTGGCCGTACATCAGCGGATCGCCGTCCTTCCACAGGGACTGGTGCACGTGCATGCCGGACCCATTCTCCTGGAAGATCGGCTTGGGCATGAACGTCGCTGTCTTGCCCGCCGCCGCAGCCGCGTTCTTGACCACGTACTTGTAGATCATCATCTGGTCGGCCATCTTCAGCAGCGGCTGGAAGCGCATGTCGATCTCGCCCTGGCCGCCCGATGAGACCTCGTGGTGGTGGAACTCGCACCTGATCCCGAGCGACTCCATCGTCAACGCCATCTCGCCGCGCAGGTTGGCGAGCGAGTCGGCCGGCGGGACCGGGAAGTAGCCCTCCTTCTGGCGGAGCTTGTAGGCAAGGTTCGGTCCGGGGGTCCCGACCTCGCCCGTGTTCCAGAATCCCTCCTTCGAGTCGATCTCATAGAAGGCGCGGTGCTCGCGCTGCTCGTAGGCGAGGTGGTCGAAGACGAAGAACTCGGCCTCGGGGCCGAAGTAGGCGACGTCGGCGATCCCGCTCTGGACCAGGTACTTCTCGGCTTTCTGCGCGACGAAGCGCGGGTCGCGACCGTACGGCTCGCCGAGCACCGGATCGGCGATCGAGCAGATCAGCGACAGCGTCGTGCGTGTGTAGTAGGGATCGATGAGCGCGGTCGTCGCGTCCGGGATCAAGAGCATGTCGGACTCGTGGATCTCCTGAAAGCCGCGGATCGACGAGCCGTCGAAGCCGAGCCCGGTCTCGAAATCGCCCTCGTCGAGGGCGGAGAACGGCAGCGTCATGTGCTGCCAGGTACCGGGGACGTCGACGAACTTCAGGTCGACCATCTCCACCTTGCGCTCGCTGGCGAAGGCCAGGACGTCCGCGGCGCTCGTGGCGTCGAGCGCGGCCGCCGATTGCGTTCTGTCTGTGACCGACACCTCGGTGCCTCCTTACGGTTCGATTTCGGGAAGCCAGAGTCACCGGCTCCGAACGCCTCGCGGATATTGTGCCCACATCCTGCGCGCAGCAGCGACGCGGCCCCGGGTCCGGGCCGCGGAGCGAGCCGGAGGTGCTGGGCGCTCAGCCGGGGGCATCCTCGCCGAGGAGGAGCACCGTGCCGAGGATCCGTCGCCGTCGGCCACGCCTGGGCGCGTTGGCCAGGCGCGGTTGGATCACGCGCACCAGGTCGCGGAGGAACTCGGCATGCTCGTCGTCGTCCAGCCACAGACCCGCGATTCGATAGCCCACGCCGTCGCGCAGGGGGTCGATGTCCTCGCGGCTCAGGTAGCGGTCGACATCGCCGAGCAGGCCCGCGACATAGGCCATGAACGCGTGGCGGTGATCATCGGGGCTCATCGCCTGCACGTCGTCGAGGTTGATGCTCGCCGCCGCTACGCGCAGGACGTAGGTTCGTTCCACGGCGCCGCGCACACGGCGTTGGGCGACGACGGTCAACACGCCGGCTCTGACGAGTATTGCGACCTGCCGGTAGAGAGTGGCGGGCGGCACATCGGGGAGCTCGTGGCGCAGCTCCGCGGTCCTCAGCGCTCGATCACCCAGGAACGCCTGGATGATGCGCAGGCGGACGGGGTGCAGGAGCAGGTCGGCGCCGGTCACAGTTCAGTCGCGATGAGCATTATCATCATCGTTGATAAAATTCGCCAGCTGGATATCAGAGTTTACCTCGGCAAACCGGAGGCACCCCATGTCTGGCTTACGCGGATCTCACCGACGCCGATTCTCCAACCGGGGTGACGGCGGCGGTGCTCGACGTCTGGTCCTCATCACGGTCGTAGCCGTCGTTCTCGAGACACTCGGGCTGTGGCTGCGCGCGCACCGGCTGGGTGGCAATGTGGTGGTCCGCTGTCGCCAGGGCCACCTGTTCACGACGATCTGGATTCCCGCCGCATCGGTGAAGTCGCTCAGGCTCGGGTGGTGGAGATTCCAGCGCTGCCCGGTCGGCCACCACTGGACGATCGTCACGCCGGTCAGGGAAGCCGAGCTGAGCGAACAAGCGCGGCGCCTGGCGAGCGAGCACCACGACGTCCGGCTCCCATAAATTTGTCGGCTATGCCTGCCCCCAAGGCGCTGCGTGGGCTCGCTCCCGACGTGCTCCGCAACGATCTGCGTCTGCGTGCCCTGGCCCTGGGGATCGGGTTGATCCCACCCCGCCCGATGAACTCGGCGGCGGAGATGGCCGTCCTCGCGCGCCTGGCCGCAGGTGCCCGGCGGGTCGTCGAGCTCGGCGTCTACGAGGGCTCCTCGGCGGTGGTCTTGTGCCGGGCGCTCGGGCGCAGTGCAGAGCTGCATCTCGTTGATCCGTTCCTCGAGGGCGGAGCGGCGCTCGTGCGAGGATGGCGGGCCAATCCAACCGCCACGCGATTGGTCGTGTGGCGCGCAACGCTGCGCGGCGGCCCCTCGATCCGGTGGCATCTGGCGCGCAGCCAGGACGTCGGCCGATCCTGGAGCGGCGGCGCCGTCGACCTCGTGTTCATCGACGGCGATCACAGTCCCGAAGCGTGCCGTGAGGACTGGGATGTCTGGTATCCGCACGTCGGCGACACCGGCGCGGTCGCCTTCCATGACGCCAGGGCCGGTCGCCCCGACGGCGCCGGCAGCCCCGGCCCGACTGCGGTCGTCGACGAGCTGTTCAGGGCGACCGAATCAGACTGGATGATCGCCCACGAGGTGGACACGTTGGTGGTCGTGCGGCGGAAATAGCGATGCGGAGGTGAGTCAATCCCGGGCGAGGGCGGCGGCAAGTTGCCGCTCGAGGTCGACGTAGCCGTCGGCGACGGGCGCTTCGTTGACGTAGAGCCTGACCGTTTCTCGGCGGCGAACCCGCGTGGTCATCCTCTACAGCTCGTTGAGCTATTCTAAACGCTATGCTTAGGTCATGGTGCTCCTCACAGTGGAGGAATGTGTGACCCGCGAGGCGAGTCGCTGATGCGGATCGCGATCATCGGAGCCGGCGTGTCGGGGTTGGTCGTCGCGCATCTGCTGTACCGCGAGCATGAGATCACCGTCTTCGAGCAGGCGGGCTACGCCGGCGGCCATACGAACACGATCCGGGTGGATACGCCGAACGAGACCCACCAGGTGGATACAGGGTTCATCGTGTTCAACGATCGAAACTACCCGCATTTCGAAGCGCTGCTCGCGCGTCTCGGCGTCGCCTCGCAACCCTCGACGATGACGTTCGGCGTCAGCGACGGACGCGGCGACTTCGAGTACAGCGGCGCCAGCCCCAACGGCCTGTTCGCGAAGCGTGCGCATCTGCTGACTCCGTCGTTTCACCGGATGCTCGCCGACCTGGCCCGTTTCAACCGCGCCGCTCGGAAGCTCGTGCAGCTCGACGAGCCGGGGCCATCGCTCGGTGATTGGCTCGAGGAGCAGCGGTTCTCGCGCGGGTTCATCGACCGGCTGATCGTGCCGCAGGCCTCGGCCGTGTGGTCCGCCGATCCACGGCAGATGTGGAGTTTTCCGGCGCGGTTTTTGGCCGAGTTCTTCGACCAGCACGGGATGCTCTCGCTGAGAGGGCGCCCGCGTTGGCGCACCGTCCGCGGCGGCTCAGCGCGGTACGTCGAGGCGCTTACGCGCCCGTTCTCAGATCGGCTGCGCCTGCGGACTCCCGTGCAGGAACTCACGCGTGGACGCGACCACGTGACCGTCAAGCCGCGTGGCGGCGAGGCGGAGCGCTTCGACGAGGCGGTGCTGGCCGTTCACTCAGACCAGGCGCTCGAGCTGCTGAGCGACGCCAGCGATGCCGAGCGCGAGCTCCTCGGGGCGATCCCCTACCAGCCCAACGAGGCGGTTCTCCACACGGACGTCGCGATGCTGCCCCGCCGCCGCCGCGCCTGGGCGAGCTGGAACTACCATCTGCTCCACGAGCCGCCGGGGCGGGCAGCCGTGACGTACCACATGAACCGCCTGCAGTCGCTGAGCGCCGAGCGTGAGCTGTGCGTGACGCTGAATCGGACCGGGGCGATCGATCCGGCCAAGGTGATCCGCACGATCTCCTATGCGCACCCGGTGTACACGGAGGCCGGCGTTAGAGCGCGGGCGCGGGTGAACGAGATCAGCGGCCGCAACCGCACCCATTTCTGCGGCGCGTACTGGGGTTGGGGCTTCCACGAGGACGGCGTGCGCAGCGGCCTGCGGGTGGCCGCGCAGTTCGGGGGCCGCCCATGAGCGTTGCGAGCTGCATCTACTGGGGGACGATTCGCCACCGCCGGTACGAGCCGTGGCGTGAGTTCCGCCACCGTCTGGCGCTCGCCTACATCGACCTCGACGAGCTCCCGGGACTGCTGGGTGGCCGCCTGCTCACACGCTCTGCCGGCGTGCTGCGCTTCCGCCGCCGCGACTATCTTGGCGATCCGACCGTGCCCCTGCAGCGGGCGGTGCGCGACACCGCCGAGCAGCAGACCGGGGTCAGGCCCGCTGGCCCGATCCGGCTGCTCACGCAGCTGCGCTCGTGGGGGCACTGCTTTAACCCCGTCAGCTTCTACTACTGCCTGGATTCCGCGGGCAGTCACCTCGACACGCTCCTCGCGGAGGTGACCAACACTCCCTGGGGGCAGCGTCATGCCTACGTGATGCGCGCCGGCTGCAGCGAGGAGGGCGTGGCCACCGGCGAGTTCGAAAAGGCGCTGCACGTGTCGCCCTTCATGGGCATGGATCAGAGCTACGTGTGCCGCGCCGCGCTCCCGGGGGACACCCTGTCGGTGCACATCGAGAGCCGACAGAGCGGCGGCGCGATATTCGACGCGACGCTCGCGCTCCGCCGGCGCGAGCTGACCAGGGTCTCCCTCGCCCGGATGGCCGCGTGCTACCCGCTGGCCAACGTCCGGGTGCTGGCGTTGATCTATGCGCACGGGCTGCGTCTGAGACTTGCGGGCGTGGAAGTCCACCGCCACCCGGGAGCCGGCGGAGCATGAGCGCTCGACTGTGTCGCGCCGGGCTGACGCTCCTGCTTCGCAGGATCAGGGTCGGGAGCCTGATCGTGGTCGAGGACGGAGCGCAGCGGGTGTACGGTCAGGGGCCGCCGGCGGCGACGGTCGAGGTTCGTTCGCCGAGGGTCTGGAGGAGCCTCGTGCGGGGGAGCGTGGGGATGGCCGAGGCGTACGCGCGAGGATGGTGGGACTCGCCCGATCTCGTCGCGCTGATCAGGCTGGCGGCGCGCAACGCCGTCGCTCTTGATCGGGCGCGAAGTTGGATTGCACCGCTGCGCTCGCCCGCACAGCGGCTCCGGGCACTCCCCCGGCCGAGCACCAGGCGCCGTCGCCGGCGCGACATCGCCGCCCACTACGACCTCGGCAACCAGCTGTTCACGCGGATTCTCGACTCGACGATGAGCTATTCCTGCGCGCTGTTCGAGCACCCGGCGATGACGCTCGAGCAGGCATCGCTGGCAAAGCTCGAACGTGTCTGCGAAAAACTCGACGTCGGTAGCTGAGGACCGGGTGCTCGAGATCGGAACCGGTTGGGGCGCGTTTGCGATCCACGCCGCGCGTACCCGCGGCTGTCACGTCACCACCACCACGATCTCCGACCAGCAGCACGACTACGTAGTCGAGCAGGTCCGGCGCCTCGGACTGGAGGACCGAGTCACCGTCCTGCTGAAGGACTACCGCGACCTGAAAGGCCGCTACGACAAGCTGGTCTCGATCGAGATGATCGAGGCGGTGGGCTTCCGGCACATCGGCGCGTTCTTCAACAAGTGCTCGCAGCTGCTTGCCGACCACGGCGCGATGCTGCTGCAAGCGATCACCATCGACGATCGCGCCTACGAGGTCGAGAAGGCGTCGAAATCGTTCATCAACACACATATCTTCCCCGGCGGCTGCCTGCCCTCGCTCGAGGTGATCGCCCGCCGCGTCGCACGGTGCACGGACATGCAGACGCTGGATCTGGAGGACCTCACCCCGCACTACGTGCAAACGCTCAGGCGTTGGCGCCAGAACTTCGCCGCCAACACCCAGACGCTCTCCGAGCTGGGCTACGACGAGCGATTTCGCCGCCTCTGGACGCTGTACCTCGCCTACTGCGAGGGCGGTTTCGCCGAGCGACGGATCTGCGACGTGCAGCTCGTGCTGGTCAAACCGCGCCACTCGATCGCCGCCCGCGCCGGCGCGCGCAGTGTGACCGTCGTCGCCGCCGGCACCGCGGGCCGCTGAGAATCGAAGTGCCTACGCCGTGGCTGCTCGACTGCTTGAACGCTTGCTGGGCGGCTATCCGCCGCGCTCGAGCGAGTCGCCGATCAGCCAGATCGTCGGAGGCCACAGGCCGACGAACAGCGCGCGACGTTCGGCGTTTCCCCGTTCGTCCTGGTCCACGGTCTTGGCGCGGATCCAGAGGCCGATGCAGAGGCCGACCGAGGACAACGAAAGTAGCTGCATGTGCCACGCGCGGACGCCGGCGCGACGGAGGGGAGCGATCACCATGGACGGATCTTAGCTAAAATCTGAACAGACCGTTGAGATTAATTTCCGAGTATGTTGAAGCTACATGGCTAGGCGCCCCACCCTGACCCGTCGCTGGTTGACGGCCGCGAGCTGGCCGGTCGGCGTCGGGCTGACCTCGTGGGATTACATGTGGCGCACGACGCCGCTTCATCGGCACGAAACGCGTACTTCGTCACGCGACCACGATTTCGCTTTGCTCACGCTGCCGGCACGCGTCAGCACCGAGGACGTGCAAGGCCCCGAGCACGGTCACGGGCCGCTGTTCCATCGCCGCTACCGAACCCAGATCCGCGGTGCGCGACTGTCCCCGGAGGAGCTGATGACGGCGGTCCAGGGCAATCTCAACAAGCCGGCGCCGACGAGTTTCGCTCGCTTCGAGAAGGTCCTCGGCGACCGCGGCACGATGGCGGTGGGAGACGAGTACGTGGTTCGGATGCCCGGCCCGTGGGACGGTCCAGTACGGGTGATCGAGCTCGACGAGCAGTCATTTCGCTTGGTGACGCTGCAGGGCCATCTCGAGGCGGGACAGATCGAATTTCGCGTCCGCGGTGACCACGGGGTGCTTCGATTCGAGATCGAGTCGTGGGCTCGCAGCAGCAGCCGGCTTTCGAACCTGCTGTACCACAAGCTGCGCATGGCGAAGGAGGTCCAGGCGCATATGTGGATCTCGTTCCTCGAGGGCGTCGTCGCGCTCTCCGGGGGCCGAATGACACGCGGCGTGGCCATCGACACGCGCCGGATCGAGGATCCTCCCGATGGCCGATGAGTCGCTGCTCGGGCCGCCAAGGGTGCGGCGCATGCTGGCCGAGCTTTCCGATCGGGGGCTCAACTTCGACCCCGCCTCGCTCGCGCACGCGAGTCGGGCGAGCGGGTGGGATTTCACGGACCTCCGCCAGCCCTTATCAGGCGAGCCACGCGGCCTGCCGGTGGCCGAGGGGAGCTGGGAGATCGCCCGGCGGCTGATGCGCGGCTATGAGTTCGCGGACCCTTCGATCGTCCGCGCTTATTACGATCCGTCCGTCCCGCTGGAGAACCGGAACATGCTGCTCAAGCTGCAGGCGCTGGGCCTGGTCCACAAGTTCGTCGGCGTCCGCGTCGGTGAGGTGTACGAGCTCACGCGACGGATCGACGAGCGCGATGCGCGTATCTGGGGCTGGAACTACCGCACGCTCGAGGGTCACGTCGAGATGGGACAGATGGACTGGGAGGTGTGGAAGTGGCTTGACAGCGGCGAGGTCGAGTTCCGCGTGCACTCGGTATCGCGCACCGCCCGGATCGAGAACCCGCTCGTGCGACTGGGCTTCCTCGCGCTGCGGGGCCGCGAGCGCCGCGCGTTCCTGCGCAGCACGAAGCAGCGGATGCGCGCGTTCGTCGAGCTCGCGCTCGAGCGCGAAGGTCCGAGCCGGGCGATCCGGGACGAAGCCGCTGAACGGACCGCGAGGCCACTGCGAGGCGCAGACGCCGCCCACGACCAACTGGCCCGCAACCTCACCAACCGAGCCGGTTGGGGCTGAGCCAATGCCTCGTCGCTTTCCGATCGTGCAGTTCCCCAACGCGCCTCTGCTCGCGGCGATGCTCGCCGCCGCCGTCGCCCACGCCGGGAACGGTGCGAGCGCCGACACGGCGGCGCTCGTCTCGAAGCTGGCGTTGCTCGATTGGGCCTATCAGGAGCTGGCCTCGGGCGCCAACTGGTTTCGACGCCTGCTTGGTCTGGCCGCGGGCACATACAGCGTGCTCACGCTGAAGCGGCCTCGGCCCGGCCGGTCAGATCGCCGCGCGGTCCGTCACGAGAGGTAGGAGAGCAGCCGGTTCGTGATCGCCGTCGCGAGCCGCAGCTGCTGCGGCGTGGGCGGCCCGGGATCGGATTCGAGCCGTGCCCGTGCTGGGTCGATCAGCGCCGGTCGCTTGGCGGCGGCGATGGCGGCGCAAATGCGGGCTGCCTCCCACACGACATCGGGCTCGACGCTCCAGATCGACTCGAGGATCCGCTCCCGGGGGAGTCTGGGAACGATCGCGGGTGGCTCCCAGGCTGCGAGGCACACGGCGTGGTCGGCGGCGCAGCAAACCACGGCCCATTCCCGCGCGAACGGATGGCTGCGGTCGACCGGAATCTCGGCCGGGCCGTCGCGTGGGGTGCGCACCCTGTCGAAGTCCGCGAAGGCGACCGCCAGCTCGGCGCCCCGGGACAGATCCCGCCAGCGTGCTTGCGCCTGGCGATAGAACCGACGCGTCTGAAAGGAGCCGAACAGCAGCGGACGCTCGGCCCGCGAGAGGCTCTCATCCTCGATCGCATGCGACAGTGCGATCAGCATCGGCTTGCGAAGCGTGCGCGGCTCGAGATCCGGCCGTCGCCGGCGCAGCGCCGCGAAAACAGACGACGGCGCGATGGCATCCGAGCTCGTGACGCGTGCGATCGCGGCGGCGAGCGACATACCCCCGGCGCGCTCGGATGCGACGCGCCGCACCAGCTCGATGTCGTCCTCGCTGTAGCGGCGATGACCGCTCGGCAGGCGCCGCGGCGTCGGGAACCCGTACCGCCGCTCCCACATCCGGAGGGTCCCTTCCAGGACTCCGGTCCGCTCGACGAACTGGCTGATCGTGAGGTCGTTCAAGTAACCTTCATCTACACTGTGTTCAGGTTTTCCACCAACAGTGTACGGGTAGCGAGGACAGATGACAGCAATCAGCATTTCCGCCGCGATCGACACGTTGCTCGACCGGACCATCGCGCCGGGTTACGGGAACGTCGGCTACGAGACTCGCCGCCGACTGGGCCACTGGCCGAGTGACCTTCCGCGGATGGACGACAAGACGGTGCTCCTCACGGGCGCCGCGTCCGGGATCGGCCGGGCCGCCTGCATCCGGTTCGCGCAACTCGGCGCCAGCGTTCGGGCCATCGGGCGAGATCACGAGCGAGCGGAGCAGGCGGTACGCCAGATCCGACGCGAAGTACCGGGCGCCGACGTGCGCCCCGTCGCGTGCGACGTGAGCAGCCTGCGCGAGGTTCGGGCGTTCGCGGAGCGCTTCCAGCGCGAGGAGCGGCGGCTCGATGTCCTCGTCAACAACGCCGGGGTGATGCCCGATCAGCGTCGGCGGTCGGTGGATGGCCACGAGCTGATGTTCGCAACGCACGTGCTGGCACCCTTCGCGCTCATCGAGGGGCTGCGTGAGCTGCTCGAGCGCGCCGCGCCGGCGCGCGTGATCAACGTCAGCTCAGGCGGTTTGTACAGCGCGAGCATCCCGCAGGGAGACGTCCAATCCGAGCAGGCCAGCTACAGCCCGAAGCGGCTTTACGCGCGGACGAAGCGCGAGGAGGTCGTGATCACCGAGCAGTGGGCCGAGCGGTTGAGGGCGGCCGGGGTGGTAGTCCACGCGATGCATCCGGGTTGGGTCGACACCGAGGGCGTCAGGGAGTGGCTGCCCGTGTTCCGTGCGCTCACGCGGCCGATCATCCGCACATCCGAGCAAGGTGCTGACACGATCGTCTGGCTCGGGGCTGCGCCGGAGCCGCTCGCCGGCTCGGGAAAGTTCTGGCACGATCGCCGGGCACGCCCCACCCATTATCTGCTCGGCGCCTCCGAGGACAGTCCGCAGGCGCGCCAGGAGCTGTGGGACGTTTGCCAGCAGCTGGTCGATCAGGCGAGTGCCCCCGGCGCCTCCGGCCGGGCTGCCTGAGCGGCCTGGCGCGTGACCGTCCACCGTCTCGATCGCGAGCAGGTCGTGGGCCGGCCGCTCGCCGAGGTGTTCGAGTTCTTCTCGCGGGCCGGCAACCTCGAGCGGATCACGCCGCCATGGCTCGCCTTAGCGCTATCGACTGCCGAGCCGTTGGAGCTGCGCGTCGGGACGCTGATCGAGTATCGCCTGCGAGTCCGCCGGGTGCCGCTGCGCTGGGTCACGCGGATCGAGGAATGGGAGGAGAACCGGAGCTTCGTCGATCGGCAGCTTCGGGGGCCATATCGACTGTGGCGCCACCGGCACGAGTTCGCGTCGGTCCCGGGAGGCACCCGGGTCCGGGACCAGGTCGAATACGCTCTGCCGCTCGGCCCGCTCGGCAGATTGGCGCACCTGGCCTTCGTGCGCCGAGATCTCGTCACGATCTTCGATTACCGCACTGCCGCGGTGGCGCGGCTGCTCGGATGACGGTGTTGGTGTGGCTTCGGCGCGAGCTGCGCGTGCACGACAACCCGGTCCTGAGCGCTGCCCTCGATCGAGCCGACACCATCGTGCCGGTGTTCTGCCTCGATGATCGGCTGCTGAAGGGCCGCCACGCCTCCGGGCCGCGAACGCAGTTCATGCTCGAGTCCCTGTCCGATCTGGACCGATCACTGCGTGCTCGCGGCAGCCGCCTGGTGGTTCGCCACGGAGCGCCGGAGCGCGAGCTGCCGGCGCTGGTCCGCGAGGCGCAGGCCGAGGCGGTGTTCATGAGCCCGGACGTGAGCCCGTTCGCGAGCCACCGCGATCGCGGCGCGATCGAGGCGCTCTCCCGGGCGCGAATCGAGGTCAGCCCGCAACCGGGCCTGTTCGTCCTCGACGAGCTCGAGTCGATCGAGACCCGTGGCGGCGAGCCGTACACGGTGTTCACGCCGTTTCATCGCTCATGGCTCGATCGTCCACGACGCGAGGTGCTGTCGGCTCCCCGCTCGCTGCCGCCGCTTCCGGCAGGCATCGACCCGGGATCCATACCGGCACTCGCCGATCTGGGACTGCGCGACACGGTGCCCGCGCCGGCCTCCGGGGGAGAGCGGGCTGGTCGCGAGGCGATGGGCGGTTTTCTCGCCGGACCGATCAACGGTTACGACCAGGGGCGCAACGACCTGCGGGGCGAGCGGTGCTCGGCGCTGTCTCCCTACCTGCACTTCGGTTGCATCTCGCCGCGGGAGCTCGAGCACCGCCTCCCGTCCGGTGCGGGTGGGGATGCGTTCCGGCGGCAACTGTGCTGGCGCGACTTCTACGCCCACGTGCTGCTGCACTTCCCCGGCAACGCCCGAAGCGAGCACCAGGACCGCTACCGCGGAGCGATCCGCTGGAGTCGCGCGCGTCGCCGCTTCGAGGCCTGGCAGGAAGGGCGGACCGGCTATCCGCTCGTCGACGCCGGCATGCGCCAGCTGCGGTGCGAAGGATGGATGCACAACCGCGCCCGGCTCGTCGTCGGCTCGTTTCTGACCAAGGATCTCGGGGTCGACTGGCGCTGGGGCGAGCGCTGGTTCATGCAGTGGCTGCTCGACGGCGACGAGGCAAGCAACAACGGCAACTGGCAATGGATCGCCTCCGTCGGCGTCGATCCCCAGCCGGCGTACCGCCGGATCTTCAATCCCGCCCGCCAGCAGCAGCGGTTCGATCCCCACGGCACGTACGTTCGTCGCTACGTTCCCGAGCTCCGCGACGTCCCGGACCGGTACCTGTTCGAGCCCTCGCTGATGCCCGGAGGAGTCCAACGCCAGGCCGGGTGCGTGATCGGCGTCGACTACCCGAGGCCGATCGTTGACCATCGTGCTGCGCGGCGCGAGGCGCTCGCTCGCTACAAGCTCGCAAGCTAAGTGGTGCCCGCCGTAAGTTCGCTCGCACCGAGAGGCGTCACTGGTGGATGACCTGATCCGACCGGCGGCAGCGACTCCTCGGCGACATCACGCTAGGACGTCGACTGCGGTGGGAGTCGCGTCGCGCTGAGCTCGCACGCTCGGGTAGCGTCCCGAGCGTGAGAGTCGCCGCTGACGCCGCACGGCGCTTTCTCGTCACGCGGCACTTGCTCGCGCCCGCGCGCTCGCTGCAGGGAGGCCCCGATGCCGTACTCGGAGTCTTCCGCCGGCTCGGCTCGATCCAGTTCGACCCGTTGGCGGTCGCGGGTCGCAACCACGATCTCGTGCTCCACGCTCGGGTGGCCGACTACGACGCTGCGTGGTGCGAGGAGCTTCTCTACGGTCGACGGGAGCTGTTCGAGGCCTACAACAAAGGCCTCAGCCTGCTTCCGACGCGCGAGCTGCCGTGGTTCCGGGCGACGGGGTGGTCGCCCTGGCGCTGGCGCCGGATCCTGGCCGAGAACCCGGAGGTGGCCGAGCAGGTGCTCGAGCGGATCCGGACCGACGGACCGCTCTCGACGCGGGACTTCGAGCGCGGGGCAGCGGTCGATTGGTTCTGGGCGCCGACGAACGTCGTCCGCGCAGTGCTCGAGGGATTTGCGGTCACGGGCGTGCTGGGGCTTTCGCGACGTGATGGCAACCGCCGCTACTACGACCTCGCGGAGCGGTTGTTCCCGAAGGAGTTACTCGCTCGGCAGGAGCCGCTGCGCGAACAGATCCGCCACAAGCTCCTCTCGCGCTTCCGCGCGCACGGCCTCCTGGGCAGCGGTGGCTCAGCGGAGCTGTGGCTCGGCACCAGTCCGGCGAGGCCTGACCCGGACCATCCGGGGGATCCCACCCGCAGTGAGCTGCGGGACGAGCTCGTCGAGGAGGGCGTGCTGGTGCCGGTCGCGGTTGAGGGCGTGCGGGGCGAGCGCTTTGTCCTTCGGGAGGAGCTCGAGCTGGTCGCGGCGCCGCCCGAGCCGCCGGCGTCAGTCGCGTTTCTCGCGCCGCTCGATCCGTTCGTCTGGGACCGCGACTTTCTCCGGGCGCTGTTCGACTTCGATTATGTGTGGGAGGTGTACGTCCCGGAGCGCAAGCGGCGCTGGGGGTACTACGTCTTGCCCGTGCTCTTCCGCGACCGGCTCGTCGGCCGGATCGAGCCGCGGATCGACCGCGGCGCGGGCACCGTCCGCGTGCTCGGGCTGTGGTGGGAGGAAGGCTTCGATCCGCGCGCCGCGGACGGGTTCGTCGAAGCGATGCGCGCCGCGTTTCGAGCCTATCTCAACTTCGCGGCCGCCCGCCGACTCCAGTGGGCGGCGCACCTCGCCCAAGAGAAGCGGCTCTTCGGATGATCGGTGTCCGTAGATGGGTCCTCAGGCCGGTGACTAAGCGAAGCCTCTAGACAAGACCGCCGCGTACCGCTCGCACCGCGGCCTGTATGCGGTTCTCGACCTGGAGCTTGAGCAGGATGCTCGAGACGTGGTTCTTGACGGTGTGCTGGCTCAGGTAGAGCGCCCGCGCGATCTCGGTGTTGTCGAGTCCCCGAGCGAGCAGCGCCAGCACCTCGAACTCGCGTGGGGTCAGGTCCCCGCCCGAGGGGCCAGGCTCGAGGCGTTCGGGCTCGCGCAAGCGCCGGATCAGACCGCTCGCGATCCGCGGCGAGATCAGCGACTCCCCACGTGCTGCGGCCCGAATCCCCTCGATGATCTGGTCGATCGGAGCGTCCTTCAACAGGTAACCGCAGGCTCCCGCCAGCAGCGCGTTCATCACGTTCTCGTCGTCGCTCATCATCGTCAGCGCCAGCACGCGCGCCATCGGCGCGGCTGCGGTCAGGCGCTGGGTCGCCTCGATCCCGGACATCCCGGGCATGTTCAGGTCCATTAGCACGACGCCCGGGCCCATCTCCGCCGCCTGGCGAATCGCGGCGGTGGCGAGGCCCGCCTCGCCGGCGACCTGGATTCCGCGCTCGGTCAGCAGCGCCGTCAGGCCGTGACGGAACAGCTCGTGATCGTCGACGACGATCACCTTGAGTTCGCAGCTCTTTGTGCGGGGCTCGGGGTAGCCGGCGTTTCCGCCGGGAAGGTGGCGTGAGGTCATTGTGGAGGCCGCTCAACTCGTGCGGGTCACGAGACGAGCAACTCGAGCTCGGTTCCGCCATCCGCCCCTGGCCGCGCGCTCAGCTCGCCGCCCAGCGACGCGGCGCGGGCCCGCATCGTGCGTAAGCCGAAGCCGGATCGGTCGGCGTCGGTGATCCCGCGTCCGTCATCCGAGACGCGCATGAGAAGCTCGTTGTCCTTGTGCACTACTAAGACGTCGACGTGGTCGGCTGTGCCGTGCAAGGCCGCGTTGACAATCGCCTCGCGGGCGATGCGTACGAGCTGGTCACGTTGCGCCGGCTCCAGGCGACTGTCCAGCGTGCGCATCGTGTCGGTCTCGATCCGGACCTCCACATGGACGCTGTGGCGATGCTCCAGGTCGTCCGCGATCAGGCGAAGCGCCGCTTCGGTGCTCGGAGCAGCCGAGGCCGTCAGGTCCGCGATGGCCCCGCGTGAGGCGGCGAGCGCATTCCGAGCAGCGACCATCAGCGGGTGCTGGGGCCCCAGCTGAGTCTCGAGTCGCTGTCCTTGCACAGCGATGCAGGCCAGATCCTGCGCGAGCCCGTCGTGGAGGTCACGAGCAATCCGCTCGCGCTCTGTGGTGATCGCTCCGTGCGACTGCGAGCGCCTGCTCGCAGCGTACTGTCGCTTCGCGTAGGCCAGCAGCAGGATGTAGGCGCCGAGCCGGAGTCCCTCGCGTGGCGTGACCCAGCCGTTAGCCACCGCGGGCATCGCGAGGTACTGCAACCGGGCGCCGGCCAGCAGGAGCGAAGCTCCAGCCAGCAGCGCCCATCCCCGCTCTCCGCGTCCGCGCCGTTCGACAAAGGCGACCGCCGAGGCGATCAATACTGCGGCCGACGTGAGGGTGACGGCGAGCGCGACCGGGTGCTCCGCGGCGCCGGCCATCCCGCCGTCGCGCAAGCTACCCGCTGCCCAATGCGAGCCGGTGACCTGCTCGAGCAACTCGGCGAGCAGGACCGTGCCGGCGCCCGCACCGACGGCGAGCGTGATCCAGCCGCGACCCGGATGGGGAATCGCCTTGTGCGGCGCGAAGGCGGCGCCGGCGAACGCGAGCGACACGATCAGCCCACACGCGAGCCGTGCGCCGCCACCGGACTCAAGCCCAGTGTCGCCCGCGAGAACCGGAACGGTGCAGTAGACGAAATCCGTGATCGCAACGCCAGCGAGCGCGCAGAGCAGCAGTAGCTCGGGTAGCCGCCGGCTGTATCGGAAATTCGCCAGGCACAGCCCGGCGCAGAATAATGCGGACAGCGTGATCGTCGTCTCAATGCCGGCGCGGGCGCCGGGATCGACGGCATGAACCAGCCGCAGATGTTCTGGCGCGATCACGATCGCCGGCAAGACCGCGATCGCCAGCGGCCAGCCCGCGAGAGTCGCCCCCAGCCAGCGTCCTCTGAAGACGCCGCTGGGCAGCGAGTGTGCCCCATTATTCATCTTTGCCCCTTGAAGCTGCCGTGCCTCGTCAGTTGAGCCGGGCCGTCAGGGACCTGTAATCCCTGGCCCGCCAGCTCGCGCGCTGCAAACTGCGTCTCACCGATGTCACCCCCGGTGGTCCGTTACCGGTGGCTAAACCATCCCACATCCACAGGACTGGTCTAGGCCCCCCAAACCCATCTAAACCTACAATTTTGATAGTAGCGCAAAAACCAAGCTGCGCTACCACAACCGATCTAACTCCCCAATCGACGGGGCTATGAGCTCGCCCCAACCTGTGCCTGCGGTCCGACGTCCGTCAAGTGGCCTCCCCGGCAAGCCAGGCTGTCGAACTCCTCGGCGGCTGGACCCTCACCGAAGTAATGCGCCATCGCCGCCACCGCCCGCTTGGCCGCACGGCCATCGCCATAGGGGTTGACCGCATTGGCCATGGCCGCGTAGGCGTCGGCGTCGGTTAGGAGGTTGTCGACCGTTTCGGCGATCAGGTCCTCGTCGGTGCCGACGAGGCGCACGGTGCCGGCGCGGATCGCTTCTGGCCGTTCGGTCGTGTCGCGCATCACGAGCACCGGCTTGCCGAGGCTGGGACCTTCCTCCTGTACCCCGCCGCTGTCGGTCAGGATCAGCGTGGACCGGTGCATCAGCCGGGCGAACCCGCCGTACGGCAGTGGTTCGGTGACGATCACATTGGAGATCTCGCTGATCGCGGGGAGCACCGCCTGGCGGACGATCGGGTTGCGGTGGATCGGAAATACGATTCGCAAGTCCGGATGTGCGCGTGCGATCCGCGCCAGAGCGCGGCCCACCGCGCACAGCGGAGCGCCCCACGACTCCCGCCTGTGCGCAGTGACCAGCAGGACCGGGCTAGGCGTGTTGTCCAACTCCTCGAGCGCCCGATCGCCATAGCCCAGGCGACAGGCCACAGCCCAAAGCAGGGCGTCGATGACGGTATTACCGGTGACCACGATCGAGGCCGGGTCCACGCTCTCAGCCACCAGGTTCGCTCGGCTGGTTGCAGTCGGAGCGAGGTGGAGTGCCGCCAGCCGAGTGGCGAGGCGCCGATTGATCTCCTCCGGGTACGGCGCGTAGGGGTCGCCAGTGCGCAGCCCCGCCTCCAGATGAACCACGGGGATCTTCTCGTAGAACGCGGCCAGCGCCGCGGCGAACACCGTGGTGGTGTCGCCTTGAACGAGGACTGCGTCCGGCCGTTGCTCTGAGAGCAGCCTCTGTACGCCGGTGAGCGCGCGAGTCGTGATGTCGGTGAGCGTCTGCCCCGGCTCGTGGATGTCGAGGTCGTGCTGGGGGGTGATCCCGAAGACCTCGTTGACCTGGTCGAGCATGCTGCGGTGCTGCGCCGTGACCGCGGCGAGCGGCGTAAAGAGTGGTGAGTGGTCCAGTGCCCGGATCAGCGGCGCCACCTTGATCGCCTCAGGGCGCGTGCCGTAGACGACCATGATCCGGCGCGGTGTCGCCGCCGCAGGGTGCACGGGTGCGGTGACGAGGTGCGGCTTGGAGGAAGCGATTTGGTCCAGGCGATTGGTCATCGAGTCGTGAGGGCCGGCTGTGTCTTGGGCGTGTAGACAGCCACACCAGGCAGTGACTGCACGTGGATGGCACTGAACTTGACGACGGAATCCTCGGTGTACAGTCCGAGGCCGCCGGTCAGGTACGGCCGTTGCTTGTCGATGAACTTCGTCAGCACACGGCCGTCGGCGGAGACCGTGATCTGATTTCCGACCTGGACGATGCCCACGCGGTGAGATGCGCCGACCGGGAAGCTGGGGAACTTTCCGGAGTCCAGGAATCGCTCACCGCCCGGATAGGCCGGGTCCTGTTTAGAGAGCAGCCACCCGTTCGGCTCGAGCGTCAGGGCGTAGAAATGCTGGGGGGAGGAGTAATGCCATACGACCCACCCGACCTCCCACGGGTTCGGGGTTCCGGCGGAGCCGCTGCGCAACTGGCGCACGGTGCGGACCTGCGCGCTGGCGGCGAAATCCTGATACCACGTTCGGCTCAGGACCAAGGCAGCATGAGTCACCTGCCTGGAATGGGTGGTGGCAACGGACAGGGTGACGGTCTGGTCCGAGCCTGAGCCGGTCACCGCCGTGTGGCCGTAGCCGCTGAACACCTGATACCACTGGCTGCGCTGCGGACGGCCGGCTCGGTCGAACGACAGCAGGGCCACACCGAGTGCCGCGAATCCGATTGCGGCCGCCAACGCTACCTTGAGGACGCGCTTGCGCGCCCCCGAGCCTCCTTGGTCGGGCGCCGGCGCGGGCGCATTGTGACCCGCAGGTGGCGCTGGCGGGTCGGCGGCCGGCGGGGTGGCCAAGGCGGCCAGCGGGGTGGGCACGGCGGCCAGCGGGGTGCGCACGGCAGCGGACGGGCTGGGCACGGCGGCGGACGTGGACACCAACGCAGTGACGCCCAACTCCCCGGAAGCGGCGAGCGGGGCTTCGGCGACGCGGTCCGTCTTGGACCAGTTGGTGCGCCGGCGAAGCGTGCGGCCCAGCGCCCACCAGCCCGCGGCGTACCACATCAGGCAGTAGCCGACGTACAGGTGAGCGAGCCCCGCGGTCCTGGTCAGTGACACGCCGTTGTCGCGCTCGCGCAGCCAGTACGTATAGCTGTAGATCAGCGCCGGCCCGAAGGCCAGGGCATAGGTCGAGACCATCCACCAACCGAGTGGATTGCCGCCTTGGGCGGCGCTGACTCCGCTGCCGAACAACGAGCAGACGAATGAGGCGGTCAGCAGCGAGGCGATGAGCAGGATCGCAGGGCTCGAGATGTGGTACAGCAGATCGGCTCGAGCCGAACGGGGCGCACCACGCAGGATCGTCGGGATGAGTTTCCACGATTGCAGGTGGCCCTGAAACCAGCGCGAGCGTTGCCGTACCAGCCGACGCAACTCGATCACGCCCTGCTGGTGCACGGCGGCGGTGTGACAGTACTCGTTGCGCCAACCGGCGGTCAGCAGCCGGATCCCCAGGTCGAGGTCCTCGGTCAGGCTGCGGCTCCACGGCGCCTCGCCCAAAGAGTTAAGCGCGGACAGGCGCATGAACTGACCATTTCCACCCAGGCCCACGCTGCCGAGATGACGGCGCCCGCGCTGAAACACCTCGGTGTAGATGACGAACTCCATGTCCTGCATCCGGGCCAGCCGGCTCATCCCGCGGTTGTTGATCCGCACGCCGATCTGCACCGCACCCACCGACTGGTCGGCGAAGTACGGAGCAACGGCCGTGAGGCTGTGCGGATCGACGCGGCCGTCCGCGTCCACGACGACCACGATCACCTTATCCGGGTCACGGTCCTGGAGCCACGAGCTGTCCGCCAGCCGGGCGATCGCAGCGTTGAGCGCCTCGCCCTTGCCCTGCCGCGCATGGGGCAACGTGCGACGCAGCAGCCACACGCGGTCAGCGGCGATTCCGGACACTACACCCGCGGTGTCGTCGTCCGAGCCATCGTCGATCACCATCACCGCGAAGTTGTCGCCCGGAAACGAGAGCAGACGATGCAGGCTGTTGAGGATCACCTTCTCCTCGTTTAGGCAGGGGAGCAGGAACACGAAGAACAGCTCCTCGGGGTCGCCCGAGCCCAGACAAGCGGGCAGCTCGGTCCGGCGCTTCGTTGCGGGCAGCGCCAGCCGGCGCCTTGTCTTGCGCGCGCGCGGTTCCCGCCTCGACGCGACGGCCATGGCGAGCCCGTAGGTGATGACGCAAACGACCGCCACGAGCGCCAGCAGGGCGAGCGGCAGCGCGAAAAGCGCCCCCGGCGGCCGCGGTGGCGGCGCGAGCGGAGGCGCCGTCGGGTTCGCGACGGGGAGAGTCACCACACCCTGGACCGATCTCGCGCCGGCGCGTACGCTGATCAACGCCTGGCCCGGCAGCGCCAGGTCGTCGTTAAAGCGTAGGTAGTACTGGTGGTTCAGGTCGGCGGTGATCTGGCTGAAGGCAGCGCGCCAGTCGTTCGGCGCCCGTACGCGAGCGGCGAAACCGCCGCTGCTCGCGGCGAGCGCGTCGTACGCCGCGGTGCCGCCGGGGGAGGCGTCCAGCACGTACAGCTCGGTGCCGCTCGCCACCAGTTGCAGGCGCAGACGGCGGCTGGTCGCCGCGCCGAGGCGTTCCCGGTCAGTGACCACCAACACCACGGTGCGCCGCACGGACGCACCAGACGAGAACGCCCCGAGCGCTGCCGTCAACCGCAGGGCCGCTGACTCACGCGGCCCGCGAGTGAGCGCCTGATCGCTGCCCAGGGCTTCGGTCGGATCACTCGCGAGTCGGCTTGCGGGCGCGATCGCGGTCTGGGCGCCCGCCGGCAGGCCGATCAAGAAGCCCGCGGCGGCGGATCGCTCGAGACCGAGCACCGGGCTCGGCACGTGCGCGTCCGGAGAAACGACCACCCGCAAGTCGTCCGCTGAGAGCGGACGCACGCTCGGGTGCTCCGAGGTGCGCCCGACTCGCACCGTGAAGTCCCGGCGGGTCAACGCCTTCGATGGGCCCGCGACGGTAACCACCGCACCGATCTGGGGCCAGCGCGACACATCGACTCGGAAGGCGCTTAGCGCCCCCGAGGGGGGAGCGGACATACGATGGCTGGCAGGTGCGCTGACCGGCAGCGCCCATAAAGCGATGCCGAGGATTACCACCAGGCAGCGGGCGAGGTACCTCATGGTGTCCGGCGCCGGACCCACAGGCGGCCGGCGAAGCCGATCAACAACAGGCCGACCATGACCACCAGATACACGGCAAACAGCCCGCCCGCCGCGTCGAGCAGCACGGCCGCTCCACTCCAGAAGATCTTGGCGTGCCGCAACTGTGCGGCGGAGGCGAACATTGTCAGGCTAGCCGGCCCAGCGGAGTAATGCACGGTTCCCCCAACGCTCGCTCCGGATCGGCCGTCCGCGGATTGGCTTTCTCGGTGCGAGCGCGGTTGGCGTCATAGTTCCATTCCATCGGTGTCGAGCGGTTCTTCAACGGTAGGCGTAGCTCCCGGCGTCACGAACGCGCCATCTCGATGCATCAGAAGCTTTGCAGGCGCTCGGTGATCCCTGAATAGGTCGACTCGTACAGTTTCCGTTCATCGGTGAACGCCAGTTGGGGCGATAGAGTGGCGCCGTGCCGCGGCGCCTGCTGTATCCATCCACCCGATGCTTGTCTGTCTGTCTCGGCGGCCTCGTGGCGTCCGCGGTGATTGCACTCGCGGTTGGCTTCGCCGTCGGATCGCGAGCGGCTCTGATCACGGTCCGGGCGGTGCGTTCCCGGCCTCTGCGCACCCCTCTCTACGGATTGACGGTTGACGACGTCGGCAACGTCGCGCAGCTCGTCGATATGCTGCGGCGTTTGCCACAACGACCCACCATGCGCATCTACTTCGACACGCACGAGCCGGCGCAGTACTACGCCCCGGCAGTGAACTCCATGAAGCCGGTCAGCTACCTGATGGGCGAGCTGCTCGACTCATCCGACGAATCCAGGATCGGCACGGACGCATACAGCCGGCGAGTCAGGACCTACCTGTCCACGCTCGGTCGCAAGATCGATGTGTGGGAGATCGGCAACGAGGTGAACGGCAACTGGCTTGGCCCGTACCGGGACGTCGAGGCGAAGCTACTCGCCGCCTACGATCAGGTATCGGCGGCCCGCAAGCGCACCGCGCTGACCTTGTACTACAACCTTGGCTGCGGCGACGGAGCAAGCGAGCTGGATCCACTCAGCTTCAGCCGACGGTTCGTCCCACGCCGCGTTCGAAACGGCTTGAACTTCGTCCTGCTGAGCTACTACGAGCAGAACTGCCAGGGAATTCGCCCGAGCGCAGCGACCTGGACGAATTACTTCTCCAGGACTGCACAAGCTCTACCCCCATGCGAAAGTTGGATTCGGCGAGAGTCGGCCTCACCGATCCTGCGAGTGACGCGACCCTGCAGTACGCCGAGGGGATGATCCGCTACTACTACGGCCTGAGAATCCGCCTGCCCTATTACGTCGGCGGCTACTTCTGGTGGTATTGCGACGAAGACTGCGTCCCGTACAACGCGAAGCCGCTGTTCGGAGCCCTACGCCGAGGGTTCGCGGCTGAAGCCGCGGCCTTGCGCGGTAGGTAGGCGTTTAACCACCAGGGCGCCGGCGGGATGGCCACCGGCGCCCTGGCTATCGCGGGACGGATTCGGCGCCCACGGGATGACCGCGGGCGCCGAAGTCTGGCGAACTACGCCCCGGGAAGGCTCGGATCGGTCGGGCCGACGAACGTGTAGCCGAGGGCCTTGATCCCGGTGACGATCGTCTCGAGATTGGCCAGCGGGTTGTCCTGGGCGTCGTAGAAGAAGCTCGCGACGCCCTGCTTGACGGCCAGGTTCACCTTGGCCGCGTTGATGATGTCCTGTTCCGTTCGCGCCGGATTGCCGTTCTGGGCCGTCGGCTCGTAGTCACCCAGGTTCTCCGGAATCTCCTCGGCGCCGTAGACGTCGTGGGCGACATAGGGGAAGAACTGGCTCATCGTCTGGCCGTAGTTCAGCGGGTTGCCCGTGATCAGTCCGCTCGGGAACGTCTCACGGTCGTAGCGCACCGGGTAGACACTGTCAATGGCCTCATAGTCGGGCACCGACGCGAAGTAGTGCGGGGTGACCCAATCCGGCGGCTGCCCGAGACCCGCCTGCTTGAACAGGGCGACTGCGTCGTTTACCCGACCCAGGGCCCAAGCCTCCGAGTCGCCGGGCAGCGGGCCCGTCCAAGCGATGTAGTCCGTGGTCGGGCATGGGCTCGTGGCCGTCACCGTCACGAAATTGTACGGCGGCTCCTGCGTGGTCGAGCATTGTGCCCGGTAGAACTCGGCGTCATCGCCCGAGATCCCGGTGTACGGGTTCGGGATATTCGAGTACTGGTGGGTGAATCCCTCATCGTTGAGGGTTCCGCCCTTGGACTCCATGTACTTCAGTGCAGCGACCACCCCGGCAGGCTCTTGGGCCAGCGTGAGCGTGCACGGCTGTCCCACGGGGATGCTCGCGCACGCCGGGACGCTTGCGTTGTCGACCCCCAGGGGATCGGTGTACTCCGGGATGACGTTGACGCTGAACGGGATGTTCTGCGAGGCGAAGTAGTCGGCGAACGACTCCAGCGTCGCCGGGTTGTCGGCCGGTGAGACGTCCTCGAGCCGGACCAGCGCCAGGTGCTGCGCCGGCGCGGTCGGGTCCAGCGCGTCGTACAGCAGGTTCGAGAACGCCACGTAACGGTCGGTCTCGGAGATGTAGGAGAATGGATCCTCGCCGACGTAGGTCAGGTTGGAGGACCTGATCGCCCACGGGAACGTCGGTGCCTCGGCCGCTCCCACCGCCTGCGACAGGCAGTTGGCGGGAGGCGTGGCGGTGCTGCAGTTGGCCTGCCCGAGCACCGTCACCGCTGAGGCATTGGTGATATGCGGCTGGAGCATAGTGCCCGCGCCGTTCAGGGAATTGCGGGTGAACGTCTCGCCGTTGTAGGTAATCGTGGTCGGGTTATCGAGCGTGTCGAAGAAGGACGAGGATGGATCCCAGCCGTACTTCGCCATGAACTTGGTGTCCGCGCTGCCGCTTCCCGACAGTTGCCAGATGTTCTGTCCGGCCCAGATCACGGGATGCGTGGTGCCGAGAACATCGTCCAAGAAGGTCGTCGGGATCGGTTCGTTGTACGTCGAGCCGATGTAGATCGCCCCGGTGTACTGGTTGATCTGGCCGGACTGGTAGTCGACTACCGGCTCGGCCGTGATCTTGCCGAAGTGGCTGGCCAGATTCCCCGCGCCGATCGCGTCGAGCTCGCCGATCCATCCATACTGGCCGGTGGTGTCGTACAGCACCAGGGTCGTGGCCTTCCCTGTCTGTCCCCAGGTCTTGGCCTGAGGGGGCGTGATGGGTGTGGGCGAGGTCGTTGTCGGCGGTGTCGGGTTGGTGAAGTTCTTCGGGAGCGTCGGCACCGTGGGAGGCTTCGGCGGTGCGGGAATCGGATTGCTCGGTATCGGCGGCTTGACCGAGACCGGCGGCTTGGTCACGGTCGCCGTGATCTTGAGCTTGAGGGTGTGACGCGCGGAGGCTCCGCCCGCGTTTTGCGCGACGACCGCAGCCAAGTACTGACCCGCCGGCAGGTTGCCGAGTTTCAGTATGAAGCTGTTGCGGCCACGAGCGCCGTTGTAGGTGTGCATGGCGACCCGGACAGCCGCGGTACAGGCCGCACCTTTCTTGGCTCCTGTTTGACAACGGCTCCTAACCTTGTGGCCCGCCACCGCGTGCGAGACGGTCACGGTAACCCTTGCTCGAGCCGAGAGGGTCATCCTCAGGGTTCGACTGGGCCCGGATCGCGCAAGACTCAGGTGTGTGATCACGGGCCGCGGCGGATGCAAGACCCGGGCCGCCGAAGCGGACGACCAGAGAAGCGCCGCTATCACAGGCGCGGCGAGTGCCAGCACTATGAGAAGCGCGCGGACGCGTCTCGCTCGGGTCTGCAACACGGACGACCCACGATAGGAGGAGGTGAAGCTGCCCACAGGAAACCATCCTTGAATTGAGGAGCGCGAAGCCACGCCCGGATTTGGGAAACATGCGCTCGGCACGCCCCGATGCACGTGCCAGTCTCAAGCACCGCCCCTCTCCCGCCAATGGCCTCAGCTGGCCGTTCCTCGTTCAAACCTGAACAACCAGGGTGTTCATGCCATGAACGGCGATCTCCACCAGACGACCCCTGGGAAGCTTGCGCGCGGCAGGTTACAGTTGCGCTGCTCGTCCAGGAGGGACGAAGCAAAGTGGGGCCGCACGACCGACGTGAGCATAGCCGACGCCAGAGACAGCCACCCGACGGAGGTGGTCATACCCGATGCGACAGAGCTGGCGGTGTTGCTGGCGGACGACCACGTCCCATCACGCGCGGGGATCAAGCGCGCGATCGAGCCGCATGGCCTCCGCGTCGTCGCCGAGGCGTCAAACGCGTCGGACGCCCTGCGTATGGCCTTGGCGTCGCGGCCGGATGTATGCGTGGTCGCGGTGGGCCTGCCGGAGAGTGGCATCGAGGCCGCGCGGCTGATCAAGCAGGCGCTCCCGGAGACCAAGATCGTGATGATGACGGCCGCCGCCCGGGACGAAGATATGTTTGGCGCGCTGAGAGCCGGGGCGGATGGCTATCTGCTGATGAGCACCTCAGCCGAGCGGCTCCCGCACGCGATCCGAGGCGTCGCCCAGGGGGAGGCCGCGCTTCCGAGGGAAATGACCGCCCGCTTGATTCTCGAGTTTCGTGAGCGGGGAACCCGGCGTCGGCTGGCCTTGCCGGCCGGCCGGGGGGAGGCCGAGCTGACGGCGCGCCAGTACGAAGTCCTCGGGGGGTTGCGCCGGCGCGAGCGCACGGCCGAAATCGCGGCTCGCCTTGGGATCTCGGAAGTGACCGTGAGACGGCACGTGTCTTCGGTGCTGCATAAGCTCGGGACAACTAACCGCCGCAGCGCGATCGAGGTCGTCGAGCAGGCCGAGCGGGAGGAGTCGGAGGCAAGCGCGCCGCCGGACGACGGCGGAAGTTCAACGCGGTGAACGGTATATGCACGGGGTGACCCATTTACCGCGAGGTACATGGGCACTCAGACTTCGGCTTCGAACGTGGAGACCAGACATCGCTCGCAGCGTGCGTCCGGGTCCGAGACCCGACGCCCAGATAAGCGTCTGTGCGACGCACTCACGGACCTGAATGCCTACGCCTTGACCCTCGATGTCGAGTGCCATCGCGTGGAGAGCAGTGTCCTCGAACTGGCGGACGGCGAGTCCTCGGCGGCAGACATCCTCGCGGTCCTACGCAAGCGCCGAGAGCTGGCCGAGGAACTACAGGCGTTTCGCTGCGCTATCACTGCCCTGGAGCACGCTGTCCGAGGCTAGCGGCTCAACTGGCACGTGGCCGGGTGCACGTTTCGATCACGGTATGAACACAGGATGGCTCGGCAACCCTATTGACGCGCAGCCGTGACAGGCGGGTTAATGGCCTGAAGAGAAAAGCGGGGCGAAAGGGAGTTCCTGGATGTGCGGAATCATCGGCTATGTGGGCAGTCGAGTCTGTCAGCAGTTGCTGCTGGAGGGGCTGAGAAGACTCGAGTACCGTGGCTACGACTCGGCCGGGATCGCTTGGCGAGAAGGCGAGCTGGCGCGCTGCATTCGAGCGGTCGGAAATCTTGACTCGCTGGAGTCAGTGCTCGCCGGCAGCTTGAGCAACGGCGGTGGCGCGACCGCGACGAAAGCCGTCTCGGCGGGGATCGGCCACACGCGTTGGGCCACGCACGGAGGGGTGACGGAAGTAAACGCGCACCCCCACGAGGACGCCAGCGGACGCTTCAGGATCGTGCTCAACGGCATTATCGAGAATCACCTGGCTCTACGCGACCGCCTCGCCGCCGACCTGATCACGCTGCGCTCCGACACCGACGCCGAGGTCGTCGCCCATCTCATTGCGATGAACTACGACGGGAGCCTGGCGGAGGCAGTACGCCGCTCGCTGGAAGATCTCGAGGGTCACTACGCACTCGTGGCGATGTGCGACGACGAGCCCGACACGCTGGTAGGGGTCAGGCGCGAGTGTCCGCTGGTCGTCGGCCTCGGCGAGCATGAGCAGTTCATCGCCTCGTCAATCTCGGCATTTCTGGCCCACACACGCGAAATCGCCGTGCTGCGCGACGAGGAGATCGCGGTATTGCGACCCGAGGAAGTTCAGGTGTTCGACGTGAAGGGACTCCCGCACCGGCCGGCGAGCACGCGGGTCGAGTGGGATGAGGATCGCTGTGACAAGGACGGCTTCGAGACCTTCATGCTCAAG
Source organism: uncultured Solirubrobacterales bacterium (assembly GCA_963767695.1). Taxonomy (GTDB): domain Bacteria; phylum Actinomycetota; class Thermoleophilia; order Solirubrobacterales; family Solirubrobacteraceae; genus Palsa-465. The sequence continues at coordinate 42,002 of CAVYFE010000013.1, read as the reverse complement.
GAGATCCACGAGCAGGGCAGCGCGGTCAGGGAGACGCTTTCGCAGTGGCGCGCGAACGCGACGGACGACGCCGGCGGCGTGCTCGCAGCGGAATGTCTGCGTAAGGTCAATCGAATCATCGTCGTGGCGTGCGGCACGTCGTACCACGCCGGTTTGGCCGCGCGCAACGCGATTGAGCGGTGGGCTCGCATTCCGGTGGACGTCGAGATTGCGTCCGAGTTCCGCTATCGCGAGCCCATCGTCGCAAACGGGTCCCTCGTGCTCGGGATAACCCAATCTGGAGAGACCGCTGACACGCTCGCGGCCATGCGTTTGGCCAGAGCGCAGGGAGCCACGGTGCTGGCGGTGACCAACACTCCCGCAAGTCAGGCCACCCGCGACTCCGACGGGGTTCTGTTCACCCGGGCGGGCCTCGAGATCGGGGTCGCGGCCACGAAGACCTTCGTGGCTCAGGTCGTGCTGCTCTACGAGCTTGCGCTGCGGCTGGCCGAGGTCACTGGTTCGCAGCCGGCGGCAGCATTGTCCGAGCTCCATGAAGCGCTCGACAATCTTCCCCATATGATCGATCACGTCGTCGCCACGGTCGATCAGCCGATCCGAGAGATCGGCGAGCGTCTCGCGCTGAGTCCGTTCTTCTTCTACCTGGGTCGCCTGTCCGGCTTGCCCGTAGCGCTCGAAGGCGCGTTGAAGCTCAAGGAGATCTCCTACGTGCCCACCGACGCGTACGCGGCAGGGGAGATGAAGCACGGCCCGATCGCGCTACTTGGGCCGGAAACGCCCGTCGTCTGCGTGGCCACGGATCGCCGCGTCCTCCCGAAGCTGCTCTCGAATCTGTCCGAGGTGCGGGCCCGGGGTGCTCACGTTCTGGCAATCGCCAGCGAGGGATGCAAGGAGATCGCCGAGCATGCCGAGCACGTGATCTATATCCCGGATACCGATCCGCTGCTCCAGGTGGTGTTGGGAATCGTTCCTTTGCAGCTGTTCGCCTACCACCTAGCTCGCGCTCGCGGGTTGAATGTCGACCAGCCGCGAAATCTTGCCAAGACGGTTACGGTCGAATAGCGCCGTCGTCGTCCTCGGCGGGGGTCGCGGCCTGGGTTCGGTGCTGCGCGCACTCCGAGGGGACCACGGCCCGATGACGGTCATCGTCAGCATTGCCTACGAGAGTGAGTGCCGCGACGACCTTCAGCAACGCGTGACAGGGGCGTCGGTGGAAGACATGCGGCGCTCGCTGGAGGTGCTCACCGGCGAAGACGGGCCCCTGCTGCGGGCGATCCGGAGACCGCTGACGATCGGACGCCTGGGACGCCATCCACTGGGCAACCTCGCGATCGCGTCCGCCGCGGCCGCCTTCGACGATTACGCTCGCGCTAGCGCGTGGCTCGGCGAACAGCTCGGCGTCGCCGGGGCCGTGCTGCCAGCCACCATCGAGCCGGCACGGCGCCAGATCCGGACGCTCCAGGAACGGCCGCCGAGCGGGTCGCAGGACGTCTCCCGTGCGTTGCCGCGGTTGCGGTTCCTGGGCGACTGCCTCGCGTCCCCCAGCGCCGCGATCACGGCGATCGAGCACGCCCGCTGCGTGGTGCTCGCTCCTGGCTCGCTGTGTCGAAGCGTCCTATCCACGGCCGCCGTCCCGGATTTGGCCTCCGCGCTGAGACGGACTCCCGCTCCGGTGCTCTGGATCGCCAACCTCGAGCCCGACTCGCACGAGACGGCCAGCATGACCGCATTCGATCACCTCCTCGCGCTGCGCGCGCACGCCGTCCGCGTCGACACCGTGGTCCACGATCCGGCGGCGACCCTCAAGTTTGATCCGGATGAACTCGCCACCCACGGCGTGCGGTCGCTATCGCGGCCGTTGCGCAGCGAGCGCAACCCGGCCCTGCACGATCCGGGACAGTTGCGCTCGGCGCTCAGGGGAGTGATTGGCTCGCTCACCGCCAGATGAGCTCGGAGCTGAACCAGGCACGGATCATCATTTCGGTTCGGTGAAGCTGCCGGGGCTGTTTGCGGTGGCTCTGAACTCCGGCTTGCGGTCCGGCGTCGCCTCCATCAGCGCTTTGCGCACACCATCGGCGTCGTGATCCGTGGTGTAGACGGGAGTACCTGGCTGCTGGCGCCAGGACTCATCCAGACCGCCCGCGTCGACGGGGTCAAACCCGAGCTCGTCGACGAGCTCGAGGACGACGGCCTTGGCCGCTTGATCGTCCCCGGCCACGGGCAGAGCGATACGTCCGGACGTTCCCTTCGGTTGTCCGTTGTTCTGCAGGTGCTGGGCATAGATGTTGTTGAAGGCCTTGATGACCGGGTGGCCCAGCTGCCCTTCGACCCAGCGGCTTTCGGTCTCGCCTTCCTCGATCGCATCGATCCGTCCGTCGCGCTGGCGCGGGTAGTAGTTGCCGGTATCCACGACGACCACGTCACGGCCGACCCCGGCGAACAGATCATCCGGCAACGTCGGAACCTTGCTCTGGGGGACCGTCACCACGACCAGATCCTTGTCCCGCGCCGCCTCGGCAGCCGTCACGGCGCGGGCGCCGGTCTCGGAGGCCAGCGCGTGCAGTGTGTCCGGCCCCCGCGAGTTCGCGACCGAGACCTCATGACCAAGCTCCGCGAGGCGCCGCGTCAAAGCGCCGCCGATGTTCCCCGCACCAACGATCCCGATCTTCATGTCCGCTCCTCCGTCGCTCTTGCCGTAGCCGATGCTCAACACAATACGAAGGCAAAATCGACCGCATCACACACGACGACCCCCCAGCAACCCATCCCCCACCGACTCACTGGAGCGACGATGTCTCAATCAATCATCCGTGCCGACGCCCCGGTCGTGACGCTGATCAACGTGTTCACCGTCGATCCCGCTAACCAGCAGCGCCTAGTCGAGCTCTGGCAGCGGGCCACCGATGAAGTGATGCGCCGCCTGCCCGGCTTCGTCTCAGCCAACGTTCACCGCAGCCTCGACGGCACCAAAGTCGTCAACTACGCCCAATGGGAGAGCCAGGAAGCCTTCAGCGCCATGCTCCGCCACCCGGATGCCCGCCCCTACCTCACAGAGATGGCCGAGATCGGGACGCCGGCCCCGGTCCTGTGCGAGGTCGTATCCGTGCACCACATCTGAGCTGGCCGGCGAAGACGCAGCCCTCGGCGCGGGAATCCGGGCTGCGCGCCCTCGGGAGCGCCAGCCCCCGCGGCGATCTAGCTGCCGTCGTGCCTGCGCAGGGCAACCTGTCGAGCCCCAACAGCTGGCAGGAGGCCGTCCGCGATCAGGGCAACCTCCGCTTGTTCAAGATCCGGCCGGAGCGCCCAGCGGTGCAGATAAGCGCACCGTACGGGCTGCCCGAGTTCGAAATACGGCCGCAGCCCCGAGTAGATGCCTCTCAATGGATGAACGTGACGACGCAGCTCCTCGAGGATCCGCGCGGGCTTCTGCTCGTCCTCGACGAAGCCGAGCGCCTGACGCTGGCCGAGCCACCAGGTCGCCGCGCGCTCGTCGTAGCGGTCGATGTCGATCTCGTCGATCACCAGCGGTCCTCCGGGATTGATCAGCGTCGCCAGATGCGCGCACGAGTCCGCAAGAGGATCGACGTGGTGCAGCGCCACCACCGCAACAGCTGCGTCGAAACGACCGTTGACCTCAAGCAGCGAAAGTCGAGACACGTTGCTGTCCTGCTCGGCCGCAGGATCGACCGCCGTCATGTCGTAGCCGGCAGCATCGAGAGCACCGGCCAATTCCCCGCCGCCTGCTCCGATCTCCAAAACGCGACACGGCGGCTGCGGCAGCGATGATTTGACAAACGCCAGCAGACCACTGGTCAGCATCACGACATTCTAGGTTCCGTCTCGAGCGTCAGCCGGCGCCTAGAGCGGCACCGCTGGGGAATCCCTGCGAACCGCGTCCCGGCGCTCAGGCCGACGCTGAACAGCATCGCTCAGGAGCATCGGATGTAGTACACCCTGATTCACAGTACGAATGGGATCAGCATCTTGGTTTTCGCCTTGTAGCCGGGGTACGCCGCTGGAAACGAGGCAGTCAGCAGTCGTTCCTCGACCGTTGCGCTATAGACGAAGTAGATCCCCATCACAATCATTGCGATCAACCAATAGATATTGGTGGCGAGCGCCGTGCCGAGGATGGCGAGCAGGAGGCCAGAGTAGATCGGGTGGCGAACGAACCGGTATGGGCCCGATTGCACGAGTTCTGGCTCGTCCTTCTGGGTCATGGGCATCCCCCAATTGCGACCAAGGTAGATCCTCGCCCACACGGCCAAGCCCAAACCCGAGAGGAACAAGATCACACCAACCACTTCCAAAATCAGACTGTGAACGGCCAGGCTGTCTGTGTTGAATACGCGCAGCAGGACGAACGCTATGAGGAGCAGAAGCCCTGGCGGTCGCGTTCGTTGGTCGCGAGCGCCTTGCTTGGCTCCGGTCGCGGCAATGAGCCAGTAGAGGCCGAAGACGCCCCATACGACGAACAGCGAGGTCCTCAAAGTCATGTCCGCGACCTCGTTCGGAGCTGGTTTGTGGGCACGACGCGCAGCGTAGAACGCACCGGCGCGGAGCGTAAGTGACGGGCGATCGAAATCGGCCGTGACGTTTGTCATCGGTCCACAACCCGATCTGAGGCGTAACGCACGAGCTGAGTGTGGGGCTCGGCGTCTGGCATGGGTGATCGAGCACGAGCGCCGGCGGTAACAGGTCGGCCGCAGCGCGCGGGAACCAAGCTGCGACGATGCAGCGGTGAGCGCAGGGAACGGAAATGCCCGCTGGATAGCCCTGGAGGGCGCAGTGAATGTGCGCGCGGTTGTGCCTCGGGTGCTGCTACGAGGGGACAATCTGCAGTCGCTGAGCGAACGGGACGTGCGTCTGCTCGTGGACGATCAAGCGGTCGAGGTCGTGCTTGATCTGCGGACCGATGTGGAGGTCATGCTCGAGGGGCCGGGCCCGATGGGCGATCGAGCGCGCCGTGCGCATCGAGCACCGTTCGCTGTATCCAGATTCCGGAGGGAACACCGATCTCGAGGTCGACACGATCAGACCATGGCAGAGAACCCACGACGAGGAGGCGCTGGAGGAGCTGCCCGTAGTACGGGCGTACCTGAGCTATCTGCGTCGCCGGCCCGACTCAATTGTCGCCTCGATCCGGGCTATTGCCCGCGCCGACGGCGCCGTACTGGTTCACTGCGCGGCCGGCAAGGATCGAACCGGCGTCGTGGTCGCGCTTGCGCTCGACGCGGTTGGGGTCGAGCGGAGCGCAATCGTCGAGGACTACCTCGCAAGCGGGGAGCGCATCGAGGAGATCATGGCACGCCTGGTCAGCTCCTCGACGTACCGCGCAGAGCTCCAGGGCCACAACCCGCAAAAGCACGCTCCGATTCGCGCGACCATGGAGCGCTTCCTCGAGATCGTTGACGAGCGTTTCGGCGGATCCGTTGCCTGGCTCTCGGCGAACGGCCTCAAGCGCTCCGACCTCGAACGGCTTCGGCACCGACTAGCGCCAGCTATCGGCGCAGCACCGCTCGCCTGAGCAGCCCGTGTGAGACCGACTCAGGTGTGTGGATCCGTCGCGGCGGCTAACTCGCCACCGTACGCGCGGTGCGTCCCTGTCCGAGCCCCCAGCTGATGATCCGCTCCGGATAAATCCGGATCAGCGGGGTCGGCAGCGTAATCGCCTCCCCCCGCCCGCGGACCTCGATCGCGCGCGGACGCCACGGGTCCGTGCTCTCCAGATCGTCGATCACGATCGCGGCGCGCCCGGTGCGCGCGACGTCGCCGAACTTCTTCGATCGCTCCAGCTCGTGGCCCCCGATGTCGATCGTGTCGCGGGCCGCGTTGTAGATCCATCCGACCGGGACCACATGCGGCGTGCCGTCCGGGCCGACCGTCGCGATCCGTCCGAGTTGCCGACCGCCGATCAGGTACCGAAGCTCGGCTTCGGTGAAGACGCTCACCGCCGTGACTCCGCACCGCCGCCGGGCGCGATCCGATCACGGAATTCGGCTCTGTTCCCCAAAACGCGAAGGACCCGACTTCGCCCGGAACGGCGATGGGTGTGTAAAGGTAGCCTTGACCGAACCCAGCTTGTAGAGCCTACCTTGACGGCGTGCATGAGGCTCGTTCGCCGCTACGGCGACTGCTGCCCTCGCTACGGTTCCGGATCGTGGCTGCGGGGCTATAGTTGGTCAGGGATGCGAAGGGACCACCTCGCACGGGGCGTTGGACTGGCAGTTTTGGTGCTGACGTTGCTGCTGGCGCTGATCAGCATGGCCGGTTCGGCCGCTGGATCCTCGGTTCAGTACTGCGCTCAGATCCCGATCGTGGGTGGGATTCCGCCATGGGGCTTTCATACGGGTGCGCCGATCACGGGTGCGACCGGCAGCTACGCCCGCGGGCACGGTGACATCAACCTGGCCGCCAACACGGTTTCGGGAAGCCTGTGCCAGGTCGACCGCGTCCGCCACCAGCCCGACCGCCTGATCATCATGAAGGTCGAGCACCACCTGGTCTACCACTCGCACGACGCGGTGCTGTGGGGTGTGCCCGGGAACATCATGAAGATCATCGTTCGGGTGCAGAGCAGCACCGACCCGCAGTGCAAGGTCGGCACGCTCGGCCGCGTGACGCTGTTCGCAAGCTACAACGGTGTGCGCAGCGACAGCGTGCACTTCACCTTCCCGGCCGCCTGCAAGGACCACGACCACCTGTACCACGGACCGCAGGTCAACAACCAGGTCCCGCCGCTCTAACCCGGCTTCTCGCCCGCGCTCGTCCCGGGAGCGGCCGCGGAAAGGCGGGCGCTTGTCCCGGGATCGCCGAGTGCGAGGCCGACAGCGAGAGTGCTCCCCGTTCTCAAGCCGGCATCCCCTGTGATCAGCCTGGGTATTCGTCCTTGCGCCAGGCGCGGGGCTCCTCCGACTCAGCCTTCGGCGTTCGCTCGAGCAGGAACGAGTGGTAGGGCGCGACGAATCGATCGGGCGCCATCACCGTGTAAGTGTGGTAGACGCGTCCGTTCTCCCGCGCGAAGGCGATGAAGCTCGGACCCTCGCGCAGGCCGTCCTCGAGCTTGGCCCCGACCTGCCGCCCCCAGTCCTCGAGCCACGCAGGGGGGTTGTCGATCATCGCCTTGACCTCGGGGATCTCCCGTGCCTGCTCGGGCGTGAGGGCGAGCCCAAAGTCGAACGGAAACTCCGTCCCATACGTCGAGACGTAGGGGAACTGCCAGCCCATCCGTTCCTTGTAGTCAATGAGCCGGTCGATCGGCGCGCGCGAGAAGCAGATCAGCGTTACGTCGCGGTGGTTCAGATGAACGCGCGTGGCGTCGAGCTCATCCCCCAAGTTCGAACAGCCGGGGCAGGCGCCGAGCTCGTAATCGGGCCCGAACATGATGTTGTAGGCCAGGAGCTGCGAGCGCCCGTCGAACAGTTCGGCGAGCGTCTTTTTCCCGTCCTCCGTCTCGAATTGGTACTCCTTCTCCACCTCAACCCAGGGAAGTCGGCGCCGCTGGTCGGTCACTTTCTGGCCGAGCTCGGCGTGCTCGGCCTCGAGCTTCGCGAGTTCATCGCGAGCCGCCTGCCATTCCTTGCGGGTTCCGATCTTGTACTCGGGCATCGTTACCTCCTTTGTGGCTCCTCACGACGGCCTGGGCGCCAGTCGTGAATCGTTGTCGGCCCTCCGTCGATGGCCTAACGATAAGACCGGGCGGCGACGCCGAACTCATCGACTAGCACGACTGATCGTCCGAAGCAGCCGTGCGCGGGCCGCAGCGCGAGCGTACGATCGCGCCAACGGCAACAAACGGAGGTAGTCATGGGGCTGAGGACTTTGACCGGATCAAGCTCGCGGCTGTGGCGATGACGGACCGCCCGCTTGGGGCGCAGATCGACGCCGTAATCGAGCGATTCGACGTCCACGGGAGGGACGACGCCGGCGCCGCCGTCCGCGAGGTGTTGGATGAGTATGCGAATGCGCTCAGCGGAGGCATGAGGTCGACGGCCTTTCGCGAGACGGATCGCGGTGCAGAGATCCTCATCCTTGGATCCCAACGGATCTCCATCATCAGCGTGGATTTCGACGAGTCAATTGTCCGTTTCGAGACCCGCGGCTTACAGGATGCCGTCATTTCGCTGGAGACAGAGCTGAACATCCCTGAAGGAACTCCGGTCAGCGCTAAGCGTCGGTGGCGCTTCAAGTTTCCCGATGGCAGCGCGCTCGCGATCGATGGGACGATGACGCATGGCCGGCGAGACCACCTCGACAGATTCGCCGCTGACGTCATGTCCGAAGCGGGTATGCAGGAGTTGGTCCGCGGCCGAGAGCCGCACGACGATCAGCTGCCGGAAACGCGTGTATCGAAGCGAATCGACACGAGACGTCAACCGGTCACAGACTTATGGGGTAATCCAATCACCAAGCCTAAGCGCAGGAAGAACCGCTAAGAGATCGGTCCTCCGGATACAGCGGGCGACGGCGCTCCCGCATTCCGTTCGCTCCCATGGATTCGCGGGCGCTTCGTTGCGCCGAAGCTGCGTGGAGCCGGACCATCGCCGCTCGCCGGGCCGCCAACGCCTGGCTGCAAGAGGCTTGTCTTCACCCAATGCGGTTTTCTGTGGCGCAGCTCACGCGCCCTTTATCCATCCCACACAGAGCCGGCGATCATTGTCTTCATGCATCCTGGCTACTGCCCCCAATGCGGCGAGAGGGTCACACCCTACGTGGCGGGTTGCGCGCTTTGCGGTGCTGACCTTGACCCGCGGCGTTGGCAAACGCCACCGTCGGTTGGCCAGCGCCTCTCTGTGCGCCTTCCGGCCCGCCTTCGACGCTGGGCGCTTAGCGCAGCACTGACTGGCCGAAGTCCTGCGGGACGGCGTCCATGATCACCATGTCAGTCGGCCGCCCCCGGCTCATCATCGCGCCGCGGCGGATGCCGACACGGTGGAAGCCGGCGCGCTCGTACGCCGTCAGCCCGGCGACGTTCCAATCCAGTGTCTCGAGCAGCACGTTACGCAGCTGCAGGACGTGGAACGCGAAGTCGAGCACGAGCCGCGTAGCTTCGGTGCCCAAGCCCTGACCGCGGCGCTCGCCGATCGCGATGCCGAACTCGGCGCGCCCGTGGGCGTGGACGATCTGAAACAGGCCCGCTGTGCCGACGGGTGCGGAATCAGCGAGGTCGTAGATCGTGAATTCGACGCCTTGGGGCTCGCGCTTCGCGCCCCGCTCAATGTTCTCGTCCACCCACTTCTCCTGGCTCTGCCGGGTGGCGATGCCGAGGTAGTCGAGGCCGCGCCGGACTTCAAGCTGGTTCATCCAACGCGCGTAGACGGCGGCGAGGTCACGCCGCAGGGGTCCTAGCGCGACCTTATCGCCGACGACGATGAAGTCCGGCTCGCAGCTGTCCATCAGGGCATTGTCGCTCAGCCCGCGGCGTCCGCGCCCGCGTCGATTCCAAGCCGCATGCCACGGTCGGCGAGCTCGTGGACGCGCAGCGTGGCGCCAGGAGTGCAACACGCGTCGTGCTGCCGCGGGCTCGTGGCAATCCGCACCGGCTACGCCTGCGATCCTGCTGCGATCAGGCGGCGCGTCCGCGGCCGCCGTGGCAAGAGGAGACAGCATGATCGTCGTAGTTGGACGCGTCCGGACAGATGCGGAGAAGCGCGAGCATCTTCTCAGCATCGGGCAAGCAGTTGCGGCGGCGTCGCGGGCAGAGGCCGGCTGCATCAGCTATCGCCTCTACGAGGACACCGAAATCGACAACGACTTCGTCTTCGTCGAGGAGTGGGAGAGCGACGAGGCTCTGCGCCAGCACTTCGCGACATCGCACATCGCCGAGTTCATGGCGGGAATCCCGGGGACGATCATCGCGCCACCGGACGTCAAATTCCACAAAATCGCCAGTTCGATGGGCCTTGGCGACGTGAACGCCGGATGAGGTGCGGTTCAAGGGGAACCGCACGATCAAGAAGATGACGATCGAGATCGACGCGACCAGCGACGTACGGCAGGCTGGCGCCGAGTACGACCACGAACGGCCCGCGGGGCAACCGTTGCCCGCGCCAAGTGAGGGTGCGCCCGAATCGCCGGGCCGGGGCAGCGGCGCGGGATTCGCCAACGTGTCACATTTCAGTCTGCGGCGGTGCTGAGTGGGTGTGATGAGTCTGCACGCGCGAAATGACGAGCGGTCGGAGTGCCTTGATGACGCATCGGGGTCGGCTGGGTTCGAGGCGTTCTTTCGGGAGCACTATCGGGTGGTTGTGTGCCTCGCACGGAGCGTGCTCGGCGACTCCCAGGGGGCGCAGGACGTGGCACAGGAGGTCTTCCTAGCGGCCTACCGACGGTTCCCTGGCGACTATGGGAGGGCCGCGGGCTGGGTCAGGGTCGCGGCGGTGCACACCGCCCTCAATGCGCTCCGGGGGGAGCGCCGTCGGGATAAGCGTCAGCGTCTGGTGCAAGAGGTCGGCTCCTTCCCAAGCGCCGAGGACACGGTGATCGATCGGGAAGCACGGGGAGAGGTACGTCGCGTTCTGGCCCGTCTACCGCGCCGGTCGGCTGCCGTGCTGGTGATGCGTCACGGTGGCATGAGCTACGGGGAGATCGCCGAGGCGCTTGGAATCAAGGTTGGGCACGTGGGCACTTTGCTCAGAAGAGCAGAGTCTGCGCTTCGAAAGGAGATGGAACATGAGGCACGTTCCTGACGGGGTGCTTCGGCGGCTCGATGACGAGCCCTTGGCCGTTCCGGACAGAGTCGCCGAGCACGCGGCCGACTGTGAGCGCTGCAGCGCGCGCCGAGCGCAGATCGCCCAGGACACGGAATTCGCGGCCCGGCGGCTCTCGGCCCCGCACCTGGTACCTGACGCGGACATCGCATGGGCTCGGCTCCAGCGCGAGTTGCATCGGAGGGTGGATGACAGAGCCGACCGCCGCCGGCCAGCGCCTGCGTTCCGGCGCTCGGCGCGGTTCCCGAGCATGTCGCTGCGTGCAGGCCTAGCGATGGGCGCCGTCGCCATCCTCGTCGCGGGGAGCGCCGCGGCGGCAACCCTCACGACCATCTTCGCACCTACCCGCGTGGCACCGGTGTCCTTGAGCCAGAGCGACGTGCGGGCGATCAGCGCCTTGATGGGTCTGGGCGACAGCCACGTGCTCGGGGGCTTCCCGACCCCGAATGGTTCGAGCACGGTCCGGTTCGGAACGATCAAATGGTCGTCCTCGGGCCCCGCCCACCCGGCTTCTTCGCTCGCCGCGGCCACCGCGGAAGCGGGCTTTGCGGTGCCACTGCCCGCCCGCCTCCCCGCGGGGGTCGGCGCGGTGGAGCAGTTCGGCGTTCAGCCGCGCGTGAGCGCCACCGTGACCTTCAACTCGACCGCCGCCGGCCTGGGGGGGAGCTCCGTGACGCTTGACGCCGGGCCGGCCGTCCTCGTGGAGTACGCGGGGGCGAGCGGGACTGGGTTGCCCCCACTCGTCGTGGCGGCGATGCCTCGTCCGCTGGCGCGCTCGGCGGGTGCGAGCATCAGCCAGATCGAGGCCTTCTTGCTCCGCCAGCCGGGGATCCCACCGCAGCTGGCGGAGGAGGTCCGCCTGCTCGGTGACCTGAGAACGACCCTCCCGGTGCCAATTCCGGCAGGCGCCTCGGTTCACTCGGTGCAGGTCGCCGGCTGGCCCGGCGTACTCCTCGCTGACTCGTCGAACGCGGCCAGCGGAGTGGTCTGGGAGGACGGCCGGGGCATGCTCCACGTCGTCGCGGGAATCGTCGATTCGCAAGATCTTCTGAATGTCGCCGACCAACTCCGCTGAGGGGACTGCCATCGACGCGCGCGATCGGTCCGCGGCCGACACCGCCGTTCCGGGGCCGGAGGGTGGCTCGCCCGCGGCGACCCGGCCACCGCCGTTGTCTCCGGCGATCCATGCGGTGGGGCTGAGCAAGCACTTCGGCGACACGATCGCGGTGAAGTCGTTGTCGATGACGGTGGAGCGGGGAGAGGTCTTCGGCTTCCTCGGGCCCAACGGGGCTGGTAAGACCACGGTGGTGAAGCTTCTACTCGGGCTGGCGCGTCCCAGCGGAGGGGAGGCGTTGGTGCTCGGCGCGCCTGTGGGTGACCGAGAGACGAGACGGCAGATCGGATATCTCCCCGAGCTCTTTCGCTTCCAACCCCTGCTCACCGCCACCGAGGTGCTCCGCCTGCATTGCCGCCTCCTCGCGCTGCCCAGGCAGGCGTGGAAGGAGGAGGCGCGCGGGGCTCTGGAGACTGTCGGCCTGCTCGAGCGAGGTGATGATCGGGTCGGCACCTTCTCGAAGGGGATGCAGCAGCGGCTTGGGCTCGGCGTGGCGCTGCTCGGCGCCCCGACGCTGGTCGTGCTCGACGAGCCCACCAGCGCCCTCGATCCCGTCGGACGCCACGACGTGCGCGAGATCATCCGTGGGCTTCGCGAGCGAGGGGCCACCGTGTTCCTGAACACGCACCTGCTCGAGGAGGCCGAGCATGTATGCGATCGTGTGGCGGTCATCGATAAGGGACGGGCCATCGCCACGGGCACCCTCGACGAGTTGCTCGGCCGCCACAGCAGGGTCCGGCTCAAGGTGGGAGGGCTCGGCGAGAGTTGGTGGAGCGGGCTCGGTCGGTTCGGTCGATGGCAGCGGCAGCGGGAGTGGGTTGTGGTCGAAGGCATCGATCCGTCTCGGGTCGCCGACCTGGTCGACGAGGTCGTCGCCCTCGGGGGCCGGGTCGAGGCCGTGATCCCAGAGCAGCAGAGTCTGGAGGCCCGCTTCCTCGAGCTCCTGGGTGAGCGATGAACCCGACCTGGACGATCGCCGCGCTCACGATCAAGGAGGCGGTGCGCCGACGTCTCCTCCTCGCTTTCGTCGCGATCACCGTGGTCATCGTCGGACTCAGTGCGTGGGGCTTCGATCGCTTGAGCCACACCCACAGCATCACCTCCGGTGAGAGTCACCTCGCGGTCCCGGAGGCGCTGATCCTGTTCATGTTCATGTTCAGCTTCGTTGTCGCGCTCAGCGCGTCGGCGATCGCCTCTCCGTCGATCTCTTCCGAGGTCGAGTCCGGCGTACTCATGACAGTGGTAACTCGGCCGGTCCGGAGGACCGAGGTCCTACTCGGCAAGTGGCTTGGGCTCGCAGCATTGCTCGCCGGGTACGCCGGGGTCGTCTGCGCCCTTGAGTTCGGCGTCGTCGACTGGGTGAGCGGCTTCGTGCCACCGAACCCACTAGTCGCCGGCATCTACCTGTTCGCCGAGGGAGCGCTGCTGCTGACCCTATCCCTGTTCTTGAGCACGAGGATGCCGGTTATCGCTGCGGGTGTCATCGCCGTAGCGGTCTTTGGCGCCGGATGGCTGGCCGGAGTGGTGGGCACGCTGGGCACCACACTCAACATTGGCGCGCTACGGACCGTGGGGCAGGTAGGACGACTCCTGCTACCGACCGACGGGCTGTGGCACGCCGCCATCTATTACCTCCAACCACCTTCCCTCATCGCCCAGGAGGTGGCCGGAGACGGAAAGGGAAATCCGTTCTATGCCCAGGGAGCACCCTCCTGGCCGTACCTGTTGTGGGTGGCCTGCTGGTTCCTCATTGTCCTGAGCGTGGCGGTGGCCAGCTTCGAGCGTCGCGAGCTATGAAAGACCGAACAGGGACAGCCCCGATCCGCGCCGTCAGGACTCCCTGTCGGGCGCCCACCCGCACCGGGATCCGCCTTCGCGCGTGAGCACACGCCCGTAACAACGCGCAGGCTACCGCTTCTCGATTCGATCAAATTCGAAGCGAGACGCGGACTTCGTGCGCTGGTGTGTTCCAGATCGATGTGGGGGACGCGTCCCACGGCATTCGGGTCACGCCGGACGCTTCCCACTTGATCCGGATGCGAAGCATCTTCGCGGTCGGGGGAGGTAGCGGCATCTTAAGCCTGCCGTGGGCGCGCGTGTTGGCGCGGTCAATGCCGTCGATGCTCCCGGTGATCCCGAAATAGCCACCGAGATCGCAGTAGTCGTTGCCAAGATCGTCCTTGGCCTCGCCTCGAGCTCGGTGAGAACCGAGGTCGGGCGCCGGAACGACGTCGTAGTTGACGTGGATCACCGAGTCGTCGCGTTCGAGGGACGTGATCGCGACGCGGTTTGCCGCCGAGGGACCGCCGCGAGTCTCGGTGACTTCGAAGGTCAGCGCGATGGAATGCGATTCGGGCATCGGTGGACGAAGCACCTCTTGCGCCTCGGCGACACTTCCGGGGCCGCTCAGAGTGCTGAACGCGTGCGCGATCGCGAGCGGGTTGTAGCCCAACTCCTTCAACCGCTTCTCGAAGGCAGGCCACTGCTGTTTGGCGGCTTTCCCTCGGTCCGCGGCGCTCGCGGCGAGGCGCAAGTCTTCAAATTCACCTTTCACGCGCCTCATTGAGCCGAGTTATTGCCCCTCATGAGAGCTCAAGATCGAGATCAACATTCGCCCGCGCGAGATGCGGCGCCACCGCGTTCCGGTTGTAGACCGCGAGGCCACCCTGATCGCAGTCAATCATCGGCGCGACAGTGGCTGCGATCGTCGGCGACAGCTCAGCGCTCCCGAACGTGACCCGCGGCCAGCCGCCCGAGCTCGAAGCTTGCGGTTCCGCTCGTGACGACCGGGTCCTGGGCGGCGAACTCGCGCAGCGCCTGCTCGTCGTCGGTCTCGAGAACCGCGAGGCCGTACGAGTCCTCGTCGGTCAGGACAGGTCCGAACACGACCATGTCGCCACGCTCGAGGTAGGGGCGCCAGTGGGCAGCATGGCTGTTCATGATCTGGCGCTCGGAGTCGGTGAGGGTCTGGGCGAAGTTTGGCCGCGGAGCAATGAGACGCAGGACGAAGGTGGGCACGCGGCGGACTCTACGCCAGCTGAGGGTCATCGCGGGGCGCAGGTGAGTTCGGCCCGGGGGTCGTGACCAGGGTGATACGCCGGAGCGAACCGCTCGCGCAGGCCTGCCACGCGAGTTCACCTGAACGACCCGAAACAGGCAAAGGCATGTCGATCATCGTGCTCGAAGGACCGGAGGCCGCGAAGGCCGTAGGCGAGGCGCTCGGTCGTCGCCCCCAGGACCAGCGGGTCGGCATCGATCCAGACCACGTCGAGTTCTTCCAGGCCGAGCCGTTCTGAGCCCCGTCACACCGGCGCGCGTCAACCAGGACGCAACTAACGAGCTTTGTTGCCGACGGGGTCCTAGCGCCTGGGGCCGCCGGTCGTGAAAGCTCGCTTCTCTGTCGTCTACGAGATTCACGCTCGCCGCGCATAGGGGACGTCGTGACCCATAGTGTCGTCCTAACCCCGAGATCACCCTGAGGAGACGACCATGCCCGGACCGCTCAGCAACGCCCACACCGTCACCAAGCTCCCCGCTCAGGACCTCGAGCGGGCGCGCGCCTTCTACCGCGAAAAGCTCGGGCTCGAGCCGGTCGAGGAGCGCACCGGCGGCCTGCGCTACGTGTGCGGGCCAACCGAGTTCCATCTCTTCAGCTCGGCGGGGACACCATCGGGGGCATCGACCCAGATGGCATTCGAAGTTGAGGACCTCGAGGCAGCCCTGGCCGATCTGCGAGCCCGGGGAGTGACCTTCGAGCGCTTCGAGATGTCTGGCTTCGAGGTCCGCGGCGACACGATCGCCGCCCCTGATAACTACCTGAGCAAGGGCACCGGCGAGCTCGGCACGTTCTTCTACGACAGCGAGGGCAACCTCATCGGGATCGCCCAGCCGGTCCGCGAGTCCGCGACGCGGGGGTAGCCCATGCCGATCGTGACTGCCGTCCGGCTTCCGCCCCGGGACGAGCAGTTTGTCGCCGAAGCCCGCGCTCGCTGCGTGGCGGCTGGAATCCGAAAGACATCGTCCCGGGAGTAGCGGTTGCCGAGCAAGGCAGGGCTCCGGTCCACGGCTTCGGCATGCCCTCAGGAGGCCGAAGCAGGACGGGCCGCCCGGGGCCCGGGCGTCGCATCTCGAGTCGGTCCGGCTAATCCCGGCACGATGATCATGCCGGTCAGCGGGCCCGAGATTATGCTCCCGCCCTCAGTGCTGCTACACCTCGGCGTCGTGAACGAGAAGATCAACCTGGCTGCGAAGCTCGCCCTGCTCGAGAAGCCGTACGAACCGGGCATCGTCGGGTTCGTCAACGACTACAAGCTCCAAGTGGTCAAGATCAAAGGTCCCTTCGTCTGGCACAAACATGACGAGACCGACGACTTCTTTCTCGTTCTCAGCGGCCGGCTGACGATCCACCTGCGTGATCGCGACGTCGAACTCGTGCCCGGCGAGATATTCGTTGTACCGCGTGGGGTTGAGCACTGCCCGGACGCCGAAGAAGAGGCCCAGGTGCTGCTCATCGAGCCACGGGACACGCTCAACACTGGAGACGTTGGCGGCGAGATGACGGCGGAGCCGCGGCTCTTATAGCGAGCACGAGCTGCCGGGGACGCCAAGGGTCGCGGTTGCCACCCACACGGGGTCTGGCGAAGCATCGACGCCGGGACCGGCCGCGGCGTGGAAGGATCCGATACGCCCTGGCATCAGCGGCCCTCCACGAAAACAGGATGCCACGCAGGCGATGGCCGCGTTAACACGTCGTCTTCATTTACGAAGAGAACCATTTGATTTAGGGAGCGGTCAGCCGCTCCCAGTTGCCATGGGCGATCTTCTCCCGGTCAGCCGGGTCTAGCTCGGCTTCCTCGAGGAAGCGGCGGGCGGCTCCGCCGGGCAGCGGAATGTAGGGATAGTCGACGGAGTACATGACGCGGTCGACGCCGACGACCTCGAGCGTCCAGCGCAGATACCGCTGGCTGAGGATCCCGCTGCCGGTGTAGAAAACGTTGTCGCGGAAGTAGTCCTCCAGCGGACGATCAAGCTTGAGACCCATCTGCTGCATCGCGGCGATCCGTTCGATGTAGAACAGCACCACCTCGCCCCAGTGACCGACAATGACCTGCAGGTCGGGATTGCGGTCGAACGTGCCGGAGAAGATGAGGCGCAGCAGCTGCACACCGGTTTCGTAATGCCAGCCGATCCCGAACCGGGCGAACAGCGCGTCCACCGGCTCGCCAAAGCCGGAGTAGATGGCCTGCCGCACGGGAACCGCCGGCGACTGCGGGTGGATGTAGAGCGGCGCGCGCAGGTCTGCGGCGGTGCGGTAAAGCTCCGCGAAGTCCGGCTGGTCCATGTTGAGCTGCCCGGTGCGCCCGCACAGCATCGCGCCCTTCATTCCCAGCTTCCCGACCGCGCGGCGCAGTTCGTCGGCGACCGCCGCGGGGTCCGGGGTCGGCAGCGTGGCGAAGCCCTCGAAGCGGTCCGGATGCTCAGACACTGCCGCCGCGATGGCGTCGTTGGCCTCCCGCGCTACCCCCGCGGCATCCGCCGCGGCGAGGTTCTGGACCCCCGGTGTGGTCACCGACAGGACCTGGACGTCGACGCCGGCGTCATCCATGTCCCGCAGTCGCTGTTCGCCGATATCGGCCAGCTTCTGGGCGAGCGGACCCTCGCCGGCGTGATCGACCCCATCCTCCTTCGCCGTCGGCACCTGGGCCCACGCCTCCAGCACCCCCGGCGTCACGACGTGCTCCTCCAACGTGATGATCTTCATGCGACCTCCTCGGCGTGACGGTTTACCCGGACTCGCCGGCCCGGCGTCACTTCACCGTAGCGCCGGCGGCGGGGCCAAGCTTCTCGGGCGCTCCGCGCCGAGACGGTGTGGAAGGCGCCCGCGCGGTAGGTCTCGCCGGTGGCGTGGGGAACAGGCTCATGTCGACTCCGATCTATGGCCGGATCCTCGGGGAAGCGGCACTGATGGCTGGCCTACCTGGGCAAGGGATCGAGCCGCAGGCTTGCTTCTAGATGCCGACCGCCCGCTCCAACCCGCCGTGCGCTCGTTACTCCAGTCACGTTTTTGTCGCCTATAAACGGGATCATGTCGTCGCCACCGGACGGGGGTTTCGTCACTCGAGCCTTGAACAGCCTTGAGGTATGGCACGCAAATCTCAGGGGCGGTTCCTCGGTATGCCGTACAACTGGAGCCGTCCGGCGCGTGGAGATGTCGGTAAGGGCGTCTGGGACCCCGACGACCGCCGTGTTTTTCACGCCCAAGAACTACGGATGGGGCTACGGCCTCAACTTTGCCGCGCTCTTTCGGCGTATGCGCAAGCGCTGATCGCACCTAGCGTTCCAGCGTTTACGTCACGCCGCCAGTGCGACACTGGGTTAGCATCGGCCGAACATGCCCAAGTGGTTCTCAAAGTCGAAGTCCCATAGGTCCGCGAACCCCGCGCCTCGACTGCGTATCGCCGACGCCAAGATGCAGCTCGAAGCCATCGGCCGGCTGCCCCAAGACGCGGCCGAAGGCGACGGAACACCGGAGCCTTCCCCCGAGTACGTCCGGGAGGCGGCCGAGCCCACCGAGGGCGTATGGGCGCGTGAGCAGGAGCTCTACCGCCGAAAGCAGGAGAAAGGGCAAACCGGATCCTGAGGGATCGGTTTGCTCAGCAGAACCTGACAGAGGCTGACCCGCTCGCGCTCGGGTCCGAGAGCAGGAGCAGAACGCTCGGCAGACGATTCAGTTGACGAGCGTGACGCGGATCAGTGGGAGCGAGGCAAGGCGCTCGTCCGCGGTTATCAGCGTGAAGTCGTGAGCCAGCGCGGTCGCCGCGATCCAGAGGTCATTGGCTGGCTGTCTGCCACTTGTAGCACGCAGCTCGCCGTAGCGGGCCGCGGTTGCTCCCTCAATCGGAATGATCAGCGTCTCGGCTAGTACAGCGGTCAGGCGCCTGAGCCGCCGCGCGCGAACGGTAGCGTCGCTGGCGAGCAACACGCCCGCCTCGAGTTCGCCAACGCTCACCACGCTGACAACCCACGGCTCGTCGAGCGTCGGGGCAACCGTGCCCACGAGCACGCTGGTGTCGATCAGTGCGGTCAACCACCCCAGGGATCGCGAGCTGCGGCCGCGTCGCCATCTCTGAGCGCTCGCAGCTCGCCTGCCCACGTTGGCTCGGTCGGCGTTTCGGCGAGCACAGCCGCCAGGCGCTGTGGCGCGCCTGGCTTGCGAGTGCTGCCCAGGGGGCCAAGCTCGGCGACGGGCCGGCCGGCTACGGTGATCGTGAACCGCTCGCCTTTCTCTGCCCGCTGCAGGACGGCGCTGACCTGGTTTCGCAGTTCACGTTGCGCGATCTGGGTCATGAGGGGCAGTGTAGCAACTTTTCTACAGTAGCCGGCCAAACTCGATCAGCATCGTGCCGATCACGTGTGTCCACTTTCGTGACCATACGGTCGATCCGGATTGGAATCCGGCAAGGCCCGGCTCCGCTTGCTCAAGACCGGGCCACGCCCGTCTGAGCAGCGGGCCAGGGCGCGGACGCCGACTCGTTCCTCGCGTCCGGCCGATACACGGCGGGGACTAACGGGCTGAGCCTTGTGGGTCCGACTGTTGTTCGGCGCTTTCTCAGAGTTCGGCGAGGCGGCTCTCGAGGAACCGCTGCTCCGGCCCTGGCTGGGTTTGCTCGAGGGCGCGTGTGTAGGCGGCGCGCGCTTCGTCGTTTCGGCCGAGCCGTCGCAGCAGGTCGGCGCGTGTCGAGTGGTAGTAGCGGTAGTCGTCGAGCTCGAGCCGGTCGAGTAGCGCGAGCGCTGCTTCGGGGCCTTCGAGTTCGGCGATGGCGATCGAGCGGTTCATCGTCACGACCAGCGAGCTGGTGATGTGCTCGAGCCTCTGGTAGAGAAGCGCGATCTGCTCCCAGTTGCGTGGCTCTCGGAGATGAAGATCGGAGATGGCTGCCTGGATGGTGTAGGGCCCGCTCGCGTGGAGGACGAGGGCGCGCTCGAGCAGCCCTCGGCCTTCCTCGATCTGGTGCTGGTCCCAGAGGGAGCGGTCCTGGTCGTCGAGCAGAACGAGCTCGCCGCCCCGAAAGCGTGCAGCGCTGCGCGCGTGGCCGAGGAGCATGAGCGCGAGCAGGGCGTGCGCTTCTGCTTCGTCGGGCATCAGCTCGACCAGCGAGCGGCCGAGCCGGATCGCCTCCGCCGATAGGTCGACGCGGCCGCCGCCCCAGCCTTCGTTGAAGATCAGGTAGATCACGGCGAGCACGGCATCGAGCCGCTCGGGCAGCAGGTGGTCGGGCGGGACGGCGAACGGGATCCGCGCGTCGCGGATCTTGTGCTTGGCGCGTGTCAGACGCTTGCTCATCGTCTCGAACGGGACGAGAAACGCGCGGGCGATCTCCTCGGTCGACAGCCCGCCAAGCGTACGCAGCGTGAGGCCAACCTGGGCGTCGAGCGCGAGCGCCGGATGACAACAGGTGAAGATCAGCTCGAGCCGCTCGTCCGGGAACGTCACCGTCTCATCCATCGTCTCCTCCGATCCCTCGCGCAGCTCCCGCCCCAGCTGCTCGGTCTTGGCCTGAAGCGTCCTCTCGCGCCGGATGCGGTCGATCGCGCGGTTGCGCGCGGTCGTGATCAACCAGCCCGTCGGGTTGCCGGGGATTCCGTCCCGTGGCCAGCGCTCGGCGGCGGCAGCGAACGCTTCCTGCGCGGCGTCTTCCGCCAGCCCGATGTCGCCGAGAAAGCCGACCAGCGATGCCATGATGCGCCCCCATTCCTCGCGGAAGACCTGCTCAAGCACCGACGAGGTCCTCCTCGCGGACCGGCCGAACCTCGATCGCGCTCGCCCCCGTCAGCTCCTGCAGTTCGCCGGCTACGGCCAGGGCACCGTCGAGGTTCTCCGCCTCGACGACGATAAAGCCACCGAGATAGTCCTTGCTGTCCACGAACGGTCCGTCCGTCAGCAGCGTCCTGCCTCGATCCTGGCGCACCGTCGTGGCCGACTCGACGTCCTGGAGCCGTAGCCAGCCCGTCACGTTCGGCCGAGCCAGGACCTCGGCTACGCCGGCGTTGATCCGACGTTGTTCTGCTTCGGGCCTCCGATCGCGAACCTCGACGTTGCGGTAGGCCAGGAGTGCGTATCTCAAGAGGTCTCCTTACTACGTGGTTTGCCTACTAGACGAATAGCGCTGTCGCAAACGGACACAGGTGCTGGTTTTCGCGGCGTGCTGTCCGTCTGGCGTCCGTCCGTTCGTCACCAAGTCAAAACCGGCCGACCAACCGGCCACGACGAAAGGAGCAGCACAATGACTGAGTCCGACATCGTCGGGATCATCACGCGCTTCGAGGACGCGTTTCGCGCGGGTGACCAAGCGCCGATTGACGAGCTCTGCGATCCCGGCCTGGTCGACCACAATCCAGCGCCCGACCAAGAGCCGACGCTGGCCGGCTTCAAGCAGAAGGTCGCTGGCTTCAAGGCGACCTTCCCCGATATCGAGGAGGACCTGCAAGACATCATCGCCAGCGGCGACACCGTCGCCACCCGGTGGGTCGTGACCGGTTCTCAGCAGCAGGAGTTCATGGGGATCCCCGCGACCGGCCAGGTGATCAGGGTCGAGGGCATGAACTTCTACCGCCTCAAGGACGGTCGCGTGACCGACATCTGGACGCAGTTCGACGGACTCGGCATGATGCAGCAACTTGGCGCGATCCCCGCCTGACGCTCGGGTCAGCTCCCAGCGGGCGTGGACGGCGGTGAACCCGATCGGCTCGCGCCGCTCGGCCCGGAATGCCGCCGCCACGTCCATCGCTTCCTCCGATCCGTCTCGCAGTTCGCGCTCCATTGCTCGGTCTTCGCTCTGAGTGTTCGCTCGCGCCGGATGCGGTCGATCGCGCGATTGCGAGCGGTCGTGAACAACCAAGCGGTACGTTGGCGGGGGCTCCGTCGCGGGGCCGGCGTTCGGCGGCGGTCGCGAAGGCTCCTGCGCGGCGTCTTCGGCCAGCTCGTGTCGCCGAGAAAGCCGCCGAGAGAGTCCTTGCTGTTCACAACCGGTCCGTCGGTCAGCAGCGTACGGCCCTGTTCGTTGCGCACGGTCGTCGCCGACTCGACGTCTTGCAGTCGTAGCCTGCCGCTCACGTTCGGTCGCTCCAGTACCTCGACTATCCCGGCGTTGATTCACCGTGTTCTCGTGAGGTGTCCGATTCGAGAACTTCCATGTTGCCTCTTTTCTCGCCTGTCTGTCCGTCTGGCGTCTGTCCGCTCGTCACTGAGGCAGAACCGGCCGAGAGTCGGCCACGACGAAAGGAGTAGAGATGACAGGCAAACCGCCAACGAGTCGAGCCCTCCGCTGGGTGGTCGGGCTGACCTCAACCGCCTACTTCATGGTGGTCCTGGATTCGGTGGTCGTGATCACCGCGCTACCGCGCATGCAACGCGACCTGCACGTGGGCGTTTCCTCGCTGCAATGGACGGTCAGCGCGTATGGCATCGCCTTCGCGGCCGGCATCATCACTGCCGCTGCCCTGGGCGACCGTTTCGGCCGCCGCCTGGTCTTTGGTAGCGGCTTGGCGCTGTTCACGCTGGCCTCGGCGGCGTGCGCGCTCGCCCCCAACATGGCCGGGCTGATCGCCGCACGCACGGTGCAGGGGCTCGGCGCAGCGGCGGTGCTGCCCCTCAGCCTCACGATTCTGACGACGGCATTCCCGCCCAAGAAGCGGGGGATGATCGTTGGCGTCTACGGCGGGCTCGCTGGTCTCGCGGTCGCGCTCGGGCCGATCGTCGGCGGCGCGATCACCGAAGCGATCGACTGGCACTGGATCTTCTGGATCAATGTCCCGATCGGGTTGGCAGCCGTCCTCCTCAGCTTGCGGCTCCTGCCGGAGAGCCATGGCGCGCCGGGGCGGCTCGACCTCGTGGGCGTTTCGCTGGTCACCGCAGGCGTCATCGCGCTCGTCTGGCCGCTCACCCGCGCCAACGACGTCGGCTGGGCCAGTGCCGAGATCGTCGGCAGCCTTACCACCGGCTGCCTGCTGCTCGCTGCGTTTCTCTGGTGGGAGCGCCGGGCCGCCGAGCCGATGGTGCCGCTACGGCTGTTTGCAAACCGGGAGTTCGCGATCGGCAACGTGACGACGCTCTTCATGTCGGGCGCCACATTCGCCGCCGCCTTCTTCATCACGCAGGAGTTCCAACTCGCCCGCGGTTACTCCCCGCTCGGCACAGGGCTACGCCTGCTGCCGTTCTTCGCCACCCCGATGCTCGTCTCGCCGCTCGCCGGCGCCCTCTCCGACCGGATCGGACGTCGGCCAATCATGGTCACCGGCCTCTCGCTGCAGGCACTCGGATTCATTTGGGTTGCCGCCCACGGCTCGCTCGCAACCAACTGGATCGAGCTGGACATCGCTCTACTCATCGCCGGCATAGGCGTCTCGATGGCCCTCCCCACCGTGCCGACCGCCGTCTTGAGCGCCGTCGCCCCGCAGGAGATGGGCAAGGCGTCCGGGATCAACTACATGGCCCAGCGCTTCGGCACCGTCTTCGCGATCGCGATCGCAAGCGCCGTCTTCTCCGCCAACGGCCACCTCGGCAGCCCCGCCAGTGTCACCGCCGGCTTCAGGCCCGCTTTGTGGGCCTGTGTCGCCTTAGCCGCCCTGGCGGCGCTGACCGCGTTCGGCATCAGCCCGCGGCGCACAGCAGCGATCGCTCCCGTCGAGGCCGCCGACCTGCCAATCGCCGCCTAGACCAACCACCCGAGGAACCATCCACCTCAGAAAGGAGACACACAATGCCGAACATCCTGCACCGCCTCACGATCGACGCGCCGCCAGAGCGCGTGCACCAACTCGCAGCAACCAGAGAAGGGATCCAGCAGTGGTGGACGGGCCACCCGATTGCCGGCGACGATAAGGTCGGCGGGCAGCTGTCCGTCTACTTCCGCGACGCCGCCAACCCCGCCGCAGTCTTCCAAGTGGTCGAACGCAGTCCGGACCGAATCGTCTGGGACTGCGCCGAGGGTCCCCACGACTGGATCGACACCCGCATCACCTACATCCTCAAGCCCCGCGACGACGGTGGCACGACAGTGCTGTTCAGCCACGAGGGCTGGCAGCAGGAGAGCGAGTTCATGAATGGCTGCTCGACCAACTGGGCCGCCTACCTAATGAGCCTCAAAGCCGGAGCCGAAGGCCACGGCTTCAACGCATACCCGGGCGGCGAGATCAGCCGCTGGGAGTGAAGCATCACGCGCTGGCGACCCCGGACCGGGTCGCCAGCGCTACCGGCTTGACCAACCGGATGTCACCGGTCCTGCCTTTCTCGTGACTCGAGCACGTCGTTCAACGTAAGGACGAGACTGTCCAGCGAGGACGACAATCCCGCCGCGTGACCTGCACGTTGATCCCGTCGGGCACATCGTCGGCCCTGATCTCGACGCGTGATCGGGCGTCGACGGGGAACCTCCCACGTCAAGGTCATCGGGCGGTCACAGGCGGGGTCCTCGGACACGAACTGTTCGGCTGTACGACCCGTATGCCCGGCGAGGCGCTGATGACCCTGACGGCGGTGTCAGCCCGACTCACTACGGCTCGCGTCGCACGCGACGAAGCGGCAGTGAGGATGCCGCGTTACGGCTTCGTCCACGCGAGCACGGCAGCGTCGCCGAACTGTGCGCGGGCATCGGCGACGAGCGCGTCTGGGTTCTGTCCTGCCTCAAGGTCGGTGCGCAGCCGAGCCAGCCCGGCCTCCAGCTCGTCCGGGAAGCATTGCTCAAGCTTCTCGAAGTAGGAGGTTTGGCGATGCCAGCGAGGGTCCAACACAAGCTCCGGCCACCGTTGAAGCGCGCTCAGGGAAGCATCCTTGAGATCGTCGTAGTCCACGCGCAGGATGCGCGCCCCCGGGAGCTCGGTCTCGAGCTCGGCCACGGACGGATGGTCAAGCGCGAGCCAGTCATCCATGCTCGGGAAGTACGCCCTGACCCATGTGACGTACTCCATGTGCTCTCGGGTCCAGCCCATGAGCGCAAGCCGTCCTCCGCGCCGCAGGATCCGTCGTGCCTCGCGCAGTGCGGCGCGCCAGTCCGGCACGTGGTGCAGCATGGCGACCATCACCGCTGCGTCAGCACTTCCATCCGCCAACGGCAACGCTGCGGCATCCGCTCGAAGCGTCCTCAGTCCCTTGGCTTTTGCTCGCGCGAGCATCGCCACATTGAGGTCGATCACGACCGGATCCCACCCGCGCTCGCGCAGCGCCTGCGCATAGTTGCCGGTCCCGCCGCCAATGTCCACAAGCGCGCGCCCGGGGGCTCGCTCCAGCGCCTCGCACAGCGGCTCAAGAACCGACGGACTGGCGCCACGCGTCGAGTCATAACTCTCCGCCTGCCGATCGTAGACATGACGCGTGCCCATCCTCCTCGATCGTAGCCCCGGCCAGCAACGACGATCACTCGGCTTCTCCGTCTACGCAGCCGCACCCGCACCGCCGACGCGGACGAAGCCGCCCTCCGGCTTTCGCTTGGGAGTCGCCCGTACCCACCCGAGAGCAGCAGCGGCGCTGACGTGACCGGATGGCGACGGAGCGGAAGCCGCGGCCGACCGCTGGGTTCTGCCGGCCCGATCGCTGACAATGGACCTGCTAAGAGGCGAGCCGACACGTGCTCGGTTTCCGCGCGATTTGCGGGACGGGGGTCCGCGGAAAGCGCGAGGCGCGCGCAAGCGAGGGTGGAGGTCGCGAGATCGGCCTGTCCCGCTCTTCAAGCTACTTCTTGATAAAGTAGTCGCTTGATGACCGCTACTACTGATGAGCTGAGCAACATCTTCGCTGCGCTCGCTGACCCGACGCGCCGGGCAATGCTTGACCGGTTACGGTCCGGGGAGGCAACACTGAACGAGCTTGCGCTCCCCTTTCAGATGAGCATTCAGGGCGTCTCGCAGCACCTGAAGGTTCTCGAGCGAGCCGGCCTAGTGACACGCGGTCGTCTGGCGCAAACACGCCCGGCACGACTCTCCCCTGGCGGCCTTCAGGCGGCGAGTGGCTGGCTTGAGCGCTACAGGGAGTTCTGGGAGGCGAGCTTTGAGCGGCTCGATGGGACCTACACCCGCGGACACACCGCAGCTCCGCATGAGCCGAGCGTTGCGGCTCGGCACGTACCGGCTGACACTGACGGAATGGTCACGGCGGGTCGGCGCGGAGGCGCAGCACGCAACCGAGACGACCCTGCCCGTCACCGTCAGCTGACCAAGATCGGCTCAAGCGGGAACATCGTCGCCAGCAGCGCCGAGACCGGCGCTGCTGTCTGAAGGGAGGCGCCACGCCGACAGATCGCCCCGAGCTCTCGAGCATGGCGGACGACTACGCGCGGGGTGCGCTCTCGCAGCGCGCGGCGTTCGAGGCGACCCACCCGGCTGCGCTGGGCGCCGCGCGTCTGTTCGCGGACGAGCGGGTGCTGTGCGTGGTCGATCTCGGCGCCGCCGACGGCGTCAACTCGCACGGCCTGATCCGCGATCTCGCCGAGCAGCGCGCCGGCCGGCCGCTGATCTACGCGCTCGTCGATCTGCCGACGAACGCGTGGCGCGTCGCCGCCGAACAACTTCGGCACGCCTTCGGCGAAGCGGCGCACGGGCCGGTGGTCGTCGTGATCCCCGCGCCGGGTGACGCCGGCCCCGGGGTCGCCGATGCCGGCACGGGGGCCCACTACGCCTCGCCGGAGGCGCACGGGGAGGCCTGCCGTCGAGCGGTCGAGCACAGCCCGCCCGCCACGGTGATCAGCATGGCGGGCATCCCACTCCAGCAGGCGCCCTGCCTGCCGACGGGCAGCGTGCACGTTGCGGTCACCGGGACGGCGATGCACTGGATCGCCGATTCAGGCGCCTTGGCGTCGACGGGATCGGTCTTTCCGGGCTACCCGGACCACAGAGACGAGGCCGAGCGGCAAGCCTGGCGCGTGGCCGCAGCGCGCCAGTGGCAGCGGCTGCTCGAGATGCGCGCCATGGAGCTCGCGCCGGACGGCCGGTTCATCGCCGCGCTCCCGGCCTCGCCCGCTCCGGACCCCGACAGAACGGGGCTCTACGTCGAGCTCATCGGCGACATGAACCGGGTGCTCGCCGACTGGCGCCGCGCGGGGCGCATCAGCGCCGCCACGGTCGCCGCGGTCGTCGTCCCGGTGTGGATGCGCACGCTCGACGAGATCCGAGACCCCTTCGAAGCGAGCGGCGGGAGCGTCGACGGCCTCCAGCTTGAGAGCGCCGAGCTCTTCCGTCTCGACAACCCCTACTGGCACGATGATCCCGCCGTGTTCGCGCGGGCATACGTTCGCAGCGTCCTCGCCTGGGGCGAGCCGCTCATGCGACGCGCGTTCGCGCGCGAGGGCGAGGACCGCGCCCCCGCTCTCCTCGCCGACTTCCTCCGAACGCTCGAGGAGCGCGTCGCCGATGCCCCCAACCGCTATCGCCGCGACTACATCGAGGCCCTCGTCATCTGCCGAAAGGGGGACGGCACCTAGCGCAACCGGACACCGCCCCTCGCATTGACCAGCGGCTTGGCGAGCGCGGCGCGCACGCGCTCGCGTGACGGAGCATTCTGGCTGCGACGCGCAGCCCCCGGTGCAGAGCGTCGCTCGCCAAGCCGAGCTACCCCGGCGACTCGAGCAGGAGTCGCTCCTGCGCGGAAGGAGGCGGCCCCGCCGATGGACTTGACCCGTTTTCGACGACACTTGGACGCTTCCGGTCATAAGCCGGAGAAAGTGAGGTTCAGGTGCCCCGAGCGAGACCGCCGTATCCGGAGGAGTTCCGCCGTGAGGCAATCCGGCTGGCCCAGCTCGGTGATAAGCCGCAGCGCAAGCTGGCGAAGGATCTGGGGATCTCCGATGTCACGTTGCGCCACTGGCTCAAGGAGGAGAAGGTCAAGCGTGGGGAGCGCCCAGGTGGGCTGAGCAGCGACGAGCGCGAGGAGCTGGCGCGGTTGCGGGATGAGAACGCGACGTTGCGGATGGAGTGGGAGATCCTGCGAAAAGCGGCGGTCTTCTTCGCGAGGGAGGACGACGGGCGGTAGGCGACGCGTACTCGTTGATCGCCTCGGAGAAGATGAACTACCCCGTCGCTGTGATGTGCCGAGTCCTGAACGTAAGCCGGACTAAGTTTCATAACTGGGAGCGCGGCGCGCCGTCCGATCGCGCCCTCGCTGACGCGTGAGGTCTCGGACCGGACCCGTGCAAATCATGCGAGCCGAAGCCGACTTGAGCTCCAACCGGAGTGCCGCGGCTGAGAGGGGTAGGCACCTCGCTATTCGCTGGGCCCCGTCGGCCGAACGCTCCTGCTCGGTCGGCAATCCAGCGGCGTCTCGCCACTCCACGAGACTTCCGCTCGGCCCCCGTGTGCCTGCTATCCGTATTGCGACGACCGCCGCAGCCGTCGTTGAAATGCTCGTCGCGCTATCGGAGCGGGAACCCGCAATCGCGCCGCCGGTCGCCGGTGCAGCAATCTCGGCGGCGGCGATCGTGCTCAGGGGAGCGCGAGTCACGCGCCACGAGGCCCGCCCGCGATCGTGCGGCTGCGTTCCGCAGCCTAGGTGTCTCGTTGAAAGCTTGCTTCGAGGTGAGCTCGCGTGGGTCGGCGGCCGGGCAGGGGTTTGGTGTTGGCGGGGGCAAGCCCGGCGATGTAGATGGCGGCTTGGCGGCGGGCGAGGCGGTCCCAGTTCGGTGTGTGCGGCAGGGGTTGAGCGAGCATCGCTCCGGTGAGGATGATGTCGACGGCGGTGACGTCGGGACGAATGGTCCGGTCGGCTCGTCCGCGAGCCAGCACCTGTTCGAGCAGGTCGCTGATCTGGGTGCGTAGCGTGACGATGCTCTTGTCGAGGCTGACGGGGCCGCCGTGGAGCGGGAGGATGAGATCGTCGCGGGCGCTGATCGTCTGCTCAAAGAAGCGTGTCAGCGCGGCGGTGGGCGAAACGCGGCTGGTGGCGGCGGTATGCGCATGACCCAGGACCAGGCGATAGGAGCGCTCTGACAAGGCGTCGAGAAGATGCGCGCGCGTCGGGTGGCGCCGATACAGAGTGCCGACCCCGACGCCGGCAGCGGCGGCGATGTCGGCCATCGGCACCTTCTCGCCGTGGTGCTTGATCGCGATCGCGGCGGCGGCGAGCACGCGCTCTCGGTTCGCGGCGGCGTCGCTTCTGAGCGGACGGCTGACCTGCGAGGCGTTGGTGCGGACGCTGGGCATTGCGTCGGGATCGTGCCACGAGCTGCGCGGCGATGCCACTGTCGGTACTCTACGATTAACCGGACGATTTCGACCGCTTAGTCCAGGCCCTACGCACCAGGAGCACACCGATGACCGACACCTCGCCGCCAGAATCTCAGCCCGCAGGTGCAATCCCGCCCGACGACCTCGGCCGCGACCTCGCGGTGGCGCGCCCGGAAACCGATGAGTCGCTGGTGCACCTCGGAGTTGTGGGCGACACCTACACGATCTTGCTGTCAGGAGCGGATACCGCCGGGCGATACACGCTGATCGACATGCATGTGCCACCCGGTGGGGGACCCCCTCGGCATCGTCACGACTTCGAGGAGATGTTCAGCATCCTCGACGGGGAGATCGAGCTGACCTTCCGCGGCCAGACCATCGTCGCGACCGCGGGCGAGACCGTCAATATCCCCGCCACCGCACCGCACGTCTTTCGCAACGCCAGCGACCGCGCAGCACGCCTGCTCTGCCTGTGCTCTCCGTCTGGCCAAGAGGACTTCTTCCGCGCCGTCGGCGTCCCGGTCGCGCATCGCACCCAGGCCCCGCCAGCACTGGACGATGCCGCTCAAGCAGCCTTCGTCGCCAAGGCGCGGGCGCTAGCCCCGCAGTACCGGACCGAGCTTCTCCCCCCGACGCACGAGTCCTGAGCGGACCTCAGGCGCGTGTATGACGAAGAAGACCACCTGTTCCTCGGCGATTCTCTGGTTCTCATCCAGCCGGTAGAGACGCGCGCCGTGAAGCGCCATCTCCGGCGCGTCCGGCCCGAACCTCACCCGCGAGGTGACCTGGAGCAGCGCGCGAAAATCGTCACCGACACCCGAGTTCACGCGAGACGTGCCCGGCAGCAGCGCCTGGCCGAACTGGACCAGACCTTGCATATACTCCTCGATCCCGGTCGTATCGGCCCTCGGCGCATCCGGGTCGACGCTCGTCACGGTTACGTGCACGTCCGGCGCGAGGCTCGTCCGCGCCGCGTCGTACTCGTGATTGCCCCACGCCTCGACGTGCGCACGGGCAACCGCAACAGCGATTGGATCCTGCTGGGAAGACATTTGCGACCATCCTTCGGGGTAGCGGTTAATTGCTCTTCGGCCCTAAGACGAACGGGAACGCCCGAAAAAGGACATCCCGCTAACCACCCCGCTCGACGGCCACCGATACACGCCGACATGTGGAAGCAGAAGCTGCCGAAATGGGTCCGCGTTCTCGTCCCACACGCGTGCGAGCAGCTCCTCAGCGCGCACCACCGCGCCGTCCGCGGCGATCAGAACCTCGAGCACGCCCATCTCCTTGCGCGTCAGCGGCAGCTCCCGGCCGCCGCGGATCGCCCCCCGTCAGGCGCGATCGAGGACTAGCTCGCCCCACACCACAGCGGCGGTGAGGCCGGCGATCGGCGCGCGAGTGCGTGAACTCGCGCGACCAGCTCCTCGAACCCGAGCAGGTCACATCGGAGCGTCGTCCAGATGCGCGCCCCATCGACTGAGCGGGTGTTCCGCCATCTGACGGGTCGGATCGGTCAGGCGCTTACGCGATAGTGCAGGTGAACGACGCCGCTGTGGAAGCGGCGCTCGTCCAAGAGCTCAAGCTGCGCACGGACGTTGCGCGGCAGCGCGCATTTGCCGCCCCCTACCACGATCGGCCCGAGGAGCAGATGGCACTCGTCGACCAAGCCCTCGGCGATCGCCTGGCCGGCGAGCTTGGCACCGCCGATCGTGATGTCGGATCCCGAGTTCTCCTTCAGCCGCCGGATCGCACCGGCGTCGAGATCGCGTTCGATCCGCGTTCTCGCGCTGGACACGGTGTGAAGCGTCCTGGAGTAGACGATTTTCTCGGCCGCTCGCCAGATCTCAGCAAAGTCCCGACTCACAGCTGGCTGCTCGCTGCCGGTGCCCACGGTCTCCCAGAAGACCATCGTCTCGTACATCCGCCGCCCGTAGAGGTAGGTGCCGATCGGCCGCTCGAGGTCGTTGACGAAGGCATGCACTTCGTGATCCGGGGCGATCCAGTCGAACTTGCCCTCCTCGTCCTCGACGTATCCGTCAAGCGAGGTGATCGCCGAATAGATCAGCTTCGCCATGTCGTGCCATCCTCGTTGCGCAACTTGTTCTCCTGTTCGGGGGGAAGTGGGTGCAGCCCGTGGCCGTCCCACGTTCAGACTGCGAAGCCTCCGGAAATTCATCGCTCCGCGACGGTTGTTCTGCGCTGAGGCGAGACGCTTCGCTCCTTGGGAAGTATTCGTGCCAGCAGCGAAGCGGGTCTTGGTGGAATGCCGGGTCGCCGGTCTCGCAAATCGCCTCAGAGGGTCTTTTCGCGGCTGCTCGGTCGCCAAAGACGTCGTCCGCTAAGCGGGTGGGCTGACGTTCGCGTTCGTGTGCAAACCGCTCGTCCGGCGGTGGCGCCGGCGGACGGCTCCTGCGTCGCCGAAGCGGTGGCAAGCTACGCGGCACTAGGAACGCGAACGCGATCGCGCCGACACTTACGACGACGAACCGTCTACAGCCGATTCGGCAATGGGTGCCCATACGAACGCGTTCGGCATGGCGTGTCCGTAAAAGCCGATTGCGCCGGCAGCCGTTGGGACCTCGGTGCTCGCACGGCTCGGGCGACTCGGTGCGGAGTCGGTCACGCTGGCTCGTCGACAGCGAGGCTGACTTCTCAATACTTGCCTGCAGCATCAAGCGCCTCTGCCGGATCGAGAGAGACGTCGGACCACCGCGGTGTGGGGCAGCGTCGATGACGCCCGCGTGCGCAGCAACCGCGAGGGAGCTAGGGGGATGCCGGTCACCAGACCGGGCTCCCGGCCTAGCGGGCCATGGCACAAAGAAAGATCGGATCGTCGGGCGGTTCGCCGCCACAACGATTCGAATCGCGTCCCGAACCGCGACGTTTCCCCCGACTGAGGCCGCGATCCACCTGTCTGTCTCCACGAGATCCTGGCCTACTAAATTTCTGTTCTTCGGGCAACCATCGCATCCTGCTCCTTCCTCTCCGCGGCCAGCTCAACGTCGCTGCCGACTCCGCCCTGCTCGTCCGCCAACCTCGTCCGCCTCGCCGTGCTCGGACTCACCGCCGAGCACGGCGCCTGGCTGGCCAGTACCCATGACAACGGACCCCGGCGGGCCTCAGAGGCCCGCCGGGGCCAGGAACACGCCCCAGCGCCCACCAACGCTACGGCCGGGCCCGTCGACCCGTAGGTCTCTTCTGATCGTGGCGGTGAGGAGGCTGGTCCGCCTGTAGCTTGTGGCTGCGGCTCAGATCAAAGAGAATGAGCGAGACCACTTTTGGTTCGCTAATCGATCGCTAAGCAGATGCAGTTTCGAATCCTCGGTCCCCTTGAGGTGGCCGATGGCAACTGTCTGGTCTCGCTCGCGGGGGCGCAGCGGTCGCTGTTGGCGCTGCTGCTGCTCAGCGTGAACGAGGTCGTGTCCGCCGATCGGTTGATCGAGGAGCTATGGGGCGAAGCGGTTCCTGAGTCGGGGCGGGCCGCGTTACAGGTCCGGGTCTCGCAGCTGCGAAAGGCACTCGGCGGTGCCCGCGGGCGGATTGCCACCCGCGCGCCGGGATACATGTTGTGCCTCGACCGCGACGAGCTTGACCTTTATTGCTTCGAGCGGCTGGTGAGTGAGGCGGACGGGGCCGAGCCGGCGCAGGCGGCCGCGAAGTTGCGCGAGGCGCTTGGCTTGTGGCGCGGGGCTCCGCTTGACGATCTGTCCTACGCGTCGTTCGCGCAGCCGGCGATCAGGCGGCTGGAGGAGCTGCGGCTGGCGACGTTGGAGAAACGCATCGAGGCTGATCTTGAGCTCGGGCGCCAGGCTGACCTGGTCGGCGAGCTTGAGACGCTGGTGGAGGAGCATCCGTTGCGCGAGCACTTGCACGCACAGCTGATGCTGGCGCTGTACCGGTGCGGCCGGCAGGCCGATGCGCTCGCCGCCTATCAGAACGCCAGGCGGGTGCTGGTGGAGCAGCTGGCAATCGAGCCGAGCGTGCCGCTGCGCCAGCTTGAGCAGGCGATCCTTCGCCAGGAAGCGTCGCTTGACCTCGCACCGACGATCGCTGCGGGCGCCCCGTCGGTCGCTGTGGTATCGGAGTCCTCGCGACCAGGCCCGCGCGAGGACCGGAACGCGCGTCACAACCTGCCCGCCCAGGTCTCCAGCTTCGTCGGTCGAGAGCGCCAGCTGAGCGAGCTTCGGCAGCTACTGTCACGCGCTCGCGTGGTCACGCTGACCGGGACCGGTGGCGTGGGCAAGACGCGGCTCGCGCTGCAGCTCGCCGCCAGCATGCTGGACGGGTCGGGCGACGAGGCCTGGTTTGTCGATCTCGGGCCACTGACGGACGCGACGCTTGTCGCCACGAAGCTGGCGGGCGTTCTTGGAGTCCCGGAGCAGCCGGGACGATCGCTGCCACAGTCGCTGATCGCCGCGTGCCGGGACCGACAGTTACTCGTGATCCTGGACAACTGCGAGCACGTGATCGGCGAGGCGGCCAGTGTCGCCGACCAGTTGGTGCGGGGTTGTCCGAGGATGACGATTCTCGCGACCAGCCGCGAGCCGCTCGGGATTGAAGGCGAGTATCTATATCGCGTCCCCTCGCTGTTCGTCCCGCCGGCCCGCGCCGATCCCGACCGCGTGCTCGCGTGCGACGCGGTTCGGCTGTTCGCCGAGCGCGCGCGGCAGCAACGCTCGGACTTTGTCGTCGACCCCCACAACGCGTCTGCGGCCGGAAGGCTCTGCCGGCGCCTGGACGGGATCCCACTCGCGATCGAGCTTGCTGCTGCCCGGCTGCGCACGCTGTCGCTCGATGAGATCGATGATCGGCTCGATCAACGCTTCCGACTGCTCACCGGCGGACATCGCGTCACGCCGCCACGACAGCAAACCCTCCAAGCCCTGATCGACTGGTCATATGAGCTATTGAACCCAGAGGAACAGGAGATGCTCGAGCGCCTATCGGTGTTTGCGGGCGGGTTTGACCTCGACAGCGCTGAGGCGGTGGCAGGCGCCGGCATCGACTCCCAGCTCGGCGTCCTCGATCGGCTCGCCGCGTTGGTCGACAAGAGCCTGCTCCAAGCCGACCACGTCGGAGCGATCCGCTACCGGTTGCTGGAGAGCGTGCGCCACTACGCAACGGCAAAGCTGCTGGCGCGAAGCCAGAAGGCCGCCAGCGCGTTGCGCGCCGCGCACCGCGATCACTACCTTGCCTTGGCCGAGACCGCAGCGCCGCACCTGATCGGCCACGGCCAGATCGAGTGGCTTGACCGCCTCCAGCTGGAGTTCGACAATCTCCGCGCCGCATTCTCTACCAGTCTTCAAGACTCCAACCCCGCCGCTGGACTGCGGCTGGGCCGGGCGCTGTGCTATTTCTGGCTCTACCGGGAGCCCCGCGCTGAAGGCGCGGCGGCACTATTGGTTGCGCTTGACCGCGCCGATGCCCAGCAGCCCACCGTCCTCCGCGGCCGCGCTCTGGTCGCCGCAGGCATCCTGCTCACCATCATCAACGGTGAGTATGACGCAGCAGCCGACCGCGCTCAGGAGGCGCTCGCCATCGCCCGAGCGCTTGCCGACGAGCACCTCCGTGCCGAAGCGCTATACGTGCTTGCCTACGCCAGCCGGAGCCGCGGCGACGAGCAGGCCCACCTCGAGCTCACCGGCGAGGGGCTATCCCTCGCCATGGCGCTCGCCGACCCGCATCTCACGGCGCTGTTCCTGATGACGAGGGGATCCTCTCCGCACCTGAGTCACGCAGAGCGGGCGCGCACGGTCGAACAGAGCCTGGAGCTTTTTCGTCAAGCCGGCAATACAGTGCTGTACCTCATCTCTCTCAACAACCTCAGTTACCTCGAGATGGAGGGTGGAGAGATCAGTGTGCCGCGCGCGCGTCTTGCCGAGGGAGTCCGTCTCGCCCGAGAGATCGGCGACCGACGCGGCCTGAGCCTGCAGTCGTGCACGCTCGGCTTCGCCTCATACCTCGATCACGCCGACACCGAGGCGCGGATGATGTTCGATCAATCGCGGGCCATCGCGCAGCGCAACGGCGACCAGCTGATGGTCGCCTACGCGTACCTCGGCCTAGCATTGATAGCCAGTCGCGCCGGAAACGCCCAAACCGCCGCGATGCTGCATGGCGCCGCCGACGCGATCCGCGACAAGCTCGGTACCCGCTTCGACAGCCTGGAATCCCGGCTGCGCGATGCTGACCTCACCCGACTGCGAGCGGCGCTCGGCGACACCGGATTTCGCACCGCTTACAACGCCGGCCACGCACCTGACTTCCCCGCCGCAGCTGCATGAACGCGACCGCGATCCAAAACCGTCGCTCCCGGGTATAAAGCTGTCACGCGGCTTGTTCTCCATCAGCGGGGGGTAAGCGGCTTGAGGCAGGCGGATCTACGTTTTCCGGCCCGTGGAGGGGACCCAATGATCAACTCAGCCCATCGTTTGATCAGGACCGTCTCGGTCGCATGCACCTTGGGGGCCGCGGCTCTCCTCGCGCCGATCGTCTCGGACGCGCAGGCCAAAGTGGTCGACCCGACGTCTCTGGTCAATCTCACCACCTGCAACGTCTCGGCGCTCAGCCGGCCGTTCGCCCGGTGGTTGGATTTCGCCGAATACGAGCTCGCGCCTGGCGGCGACTTCGAGAGCTCGACGTGGACGTTGACTGGCGGGGCCAAGCTTGTAGCGGGAAGCGAGCCGTACGCGGTAACGGGCACCCTCGGCTCCTCCTCGCTGTCTCTGCCAGCCGGGTCATCAGCCCAGTCGCCTCTAGCATGCGTGGACGCCGCCTACCCTGCGATCCGTTTCTTCATCGCAGGCCACGGGACGGTTGCGGTGAACGTCGTGGACGGGAGTTCGGTGATCCCTGCTGGCGTGGCCATCGCCGGCCGCTTCTGGTGGCCAACGCCGGTGATGCCGACGAGCTCAGCGGTGCTGGGGGCGCTGTCAGGCGGCACCGCCCAGGTGTCTCTGATGTTCACCGGCCTCTCTGGCAGTCCGCGGATCGATGACGTGTTCATCGATCCGTGGGGTCACGGATGATCGCTCTATTGCGTCCCTGTCGCTGCCGAGCCTTGTCTTGACCGTCGCTGCCTATCTGGTCGCTCAGCGGGTGCGGTTCGGTTGGGAACGCGCGCCAACCGGACCGATGCTGCTCGTCCAGAGCGCATTCGTTCAGCGTCGGTGCCTCCGGTGATGCTGTGTCAGCGAATCCTGGGGTCTGGCCGGATGGTCGCGTCGCGTGCGAGTGCGATCCGACTCACGCGTTGACTGGTGACGGTCATCGCTTCGACGGCGCGAGGGCACGGGTTGTCAAGCCTTGAGGCGCCTCAGTGTCGCTCGCGGGGCAGCCGGATTCGCATCGCGGCGGGCGTGAAGGTGTTTCCCGCACGGGCGATGATCTGCGTGCGCACCCGCCGCCCCTTACGCGCTGGGATCCGCACACGCGCGATGCCTTTGGAGTTGGTAGTCGCCGTGCGCCCATCGATCGTGACGATTGCCCCCTCCACTGGCCTCGTCTCGCCGTAGACGTCGGCGCTGACCCGCGCGGTCACGATCGCGACGTGGCGCGCGACCCGCACCGCTGGCGCGAGCTTCAGCGGCGACTCGCGGGGCATCGACTGTGGGCAGGCGCCGACCGTTGGCAGGTCGGTGGCCGTGTGGCCCATCCACCCGGAGCTGACGGTGCCGGACATCGACACGCCTGGCTGAGTCGGTGGGGGAGTGGGCTCGGTCTGCGAGAAGCTGATGTCGCCGGTCAGGTAGCCGATCTGCTGCCCGGCGGTGTTGGTGGCGGTGAGGTTGTCGTGGGTTGTGGTGGTCGCCTCAACGCTGCCGTTGATCGTCTCGGTCCCGTTGAGGAAGTACTTGCCGTCGTTGCTGTAGTTGGCGTAGAGGACCGAGAACGAACCGCCGGCGATGTCGCCGTCGATCGTGATCGTCGCGGTGCCCGACTTGTGCCCGTTGACTACGTGGGTGCCGGGCAGGTCGAAGCTCGACTGGTATTGCTGCGGCGTCGGCGCCCAGCTTCCCACCTGGGTCACGACCGGCTTGATCGGCTTGGTCGGCGGCCGCAGGATGTGGGCGACAATCAGCTCGCTCGGCGCGGGTCCCTTCTGGACGAGGTAGCTGTCGGAGCCCGGAGGCGCCGGCTCGAGGTAGCGTCCCTGGAGCAGCACCCGGGTCGAGTCCGGGCTCCAGACCTGCTGACCCTCGAGGTCGTTGGCCGGGATGCTGCGGCCGCCCCCATACGGGTTCAGCGGCTGGCCGACCAGCGCGCCGTCGTCATCGCCGCTGGCGGGCAGCAGCCAGGGCTGCAGGTCGCACGCGAATCCCTGCGGACTCGATACGTAGTAGATCGACATCAACGGGTCCCCGAGCGCGATGAACGGCTGGTTGAGCGGCATCAGCGCGAGCGCGGTGAGACGATGCTCGGTGCGCCAGGACTCGCTCAGCAGCGAGCTCCCGTCGGGCGAGATCGCGCCGTCCTCGGTCCAGTCGTCATAGCCGGTTAGCTGGGTCACCTTGCCGGTGGTGAGGTTCACCAGCTCCTCCTCCGGGATCCCGTTCGGCTCGGCGAGGATCAGCGCGTCGCGGCCGCCGTAAGCGAACGACTTGAGCTCGTCGAGCGAGCCGCCGTTGGCCCACCCGTCAGGGTTGGTGTCGAGCGGGCCGCTCGGCCCGGTCGGATTGACGACGTGGTAGTCGCTCAGCACGTAACCGCTCGATTCGCGGACCAGCTTGGCGATCATCATCACCAGGCCGTCGGGGCGGGTGATCGTGTAAGCGAGGTGGATCCCGTCGGGGGCGAGGTGATACGTCCGCCGCCCGAAGTCGGGCTCGCTCGAGTCGTTGTCTCCGGAGAGGTCGACCGGCAGCCAGCGGTGCGTGTGGCAGGCGAGCAGGCTCGGCGAGCATTCGAGCACGTACACGAGGTTCCCGAGCTCATTGGCGAGCAGCATCCGCTTGTTGTCCGGGAAGATGTAGGAGAACCCGCCGATGATCGTTGGGCTGTCTGACCACTTGCAGGTCAGACAGTGCACATGGGAGCCGTCGGCGTTGGCGAGCCACTCGCCGCCGTGGTTGTCGTCCTCGAACAGGATGTGCCTGCCGTCAGGCGACCACGAAGGGTCCCAGGGCATCACGCCCTTGGGCACCGGCAAGTGCTCGCGCTCGATCGCGTAGAACGGCGTCTGGGACGCTGATGCGGGAGGCGCCCCCAGCGCGGCGAGACACAACGTCGCGCCGGCGAGAACAGTCCCAAGCAGTGCCTCGAGGCGCAGTCGCAGCTTCATTTCGAGCGGGTTCCTTTCCGGTTGGCGCGCCTCATCGGCGTGGCGCGATGGTGGTGGTGCGTTTTGTGGTCGGCGCGGGCCGGAGCCTTCCCGTGGTGGAGCGGGCCTGCCGGTCGCGACCGCTGGCTCATCCCGGGCAGCGTCACCTCGACGGAACGTCGAGATCGGCGAAGCGCCGCCGTCCGTTCCCACCGATCGTCATCATCCCTCCCGTCCCTCCAAACCAGTCGCACTAATCTTACTTGAAGGTAAAATGATACCCGAGGGTAAAACTAAAGGCAAGCCGGTGGGTCGCCGGCGACCGCACCACCCCGACGAGGCGCTGCTGCGAGCGGCCAGCTCCGTGTTTGCCCGCGAGGGCTTCTCAGCCGCCTCCGTGGCTCGGATCGCCGAACAAGCGGGAGCTACTAAGCCCACCCTGTACGCGCGCTTCGGCTCCAAGGCCGACCTCTACGAGGCGACGATCGCCCACCATTCCGACGCGATCCGCGCGCACCTGTTCGAGGCCTACGACCAGGCGACCAACCTGGGGCTCGCTGAAG
This sequence comes from uncultured Solirubrobacterales bacterium, assembly GCA_963767695.1. Taxonomy (GTDB): domain Bacteria; phylum Actinomycetota; class Thermoleophilia; order Solirubrobacterales; family Solirubrobacteraceae; genus Palsa-465. The sequence goes on along the minus strand of CAVYFE010000013.1, from coordinate 3,146 downwards.
CGATCAAAGCCGGAGTGGACGCCTGGTTTGCCTTCGCCGAAGCCAACCCCGACGGGATGAGGCTTTTGTTCGGCGAGGACGCCGGCGCGGAGTCACCCCTCGCCTCACGCACCACTGAGGCGATCGTCCAGCGGCTCGCGACCCTCACTGAGCACTTCGCAAACCGGGCAGGCCACCCGGCAACCGACGCCGCCCCCGTGATCGGCGCGATGCTCGTCGGCGCCTGCGTGCACGCAATCCGACGCTGCCTCGACGACCCCACACTCAACCCCGAAGCGGTCTCCGCTCTCACCACCTCATTCCTCGCCGCCGCCTCCCAAGGACTCGACCCCGAGCTATACGAGGCGATCCGCCGCACGCCGAGCTAGCAACAGCGGCCCATAGCGAAGCAGCCGCTCGGATGCGCCATAGGGAGCCATCGGGGAAAGACGGCTCGCGGCATGATCTCCTCCGCATCGATCCCCTGCAGGTAGGTGCCGGTCGTTGACAGATGCGAGTGGCCGAGCTGGCGCTGGATCAGCGGCAGCGGGATCCCCTCATGCCGCAGCTCAATGGCGTGCGCGTGGCGCAGCTGATGCGGCGCAAAGCGCCGACGGACTCCTGCCTTGAGCGCGAGGTGGTGCAGCTCGATCCGTGCCGCGCTGGCCGACCACGCGCGCCCACGGGTTGGACCGTCGATCACGCAGAACAGCGGCCCGACCGGAAGCTCGGCCCGGTCGGCAATCCACGGTTTGATCGCCGACCAAGCCCACGCATCCATGCCAACCTCGCGCCGGCGATCGTTCCTTCCGTGCCTGACCAAAATCGAACCTCGGCGCTGGTCAAGATCGGTCTCCGTCAGCGACAGCGCCTCCCGGATCCGAAAACCCCGCACGCCAGAGCACCACGATCAGCGCGTTGAGGCGATGACCGTGGCGAGTGTGTCCGGCCCTGGCGCATGACCGCGACGATCTCATCGACCGTCGGCGGGTCCGCGGGGTAGGTCTGGCCCTTGTTGCGCGGGGCTATCCCGGCACGGCATCCGGGCGTGGTCGCCGGCGAACGGCGTCGACCAGCAGCGTCCAGCAGCGGCTGAACAGACGACATGGCTCCCTCGTCTGGAACGCCCGGCGACTCCCCTGGCTGGAAGGTCGGGGTCGGTGAAGCAACGCCATAGGCCCCTGAGCGCTGTCTCTTCAGGGCCGCTCGCCGTCCCAGTAGTCGAGGTCCGGGCTGCGCCGGATCACGTGGTCGAGCGACTCGTCATGACGGCCCCAGACGCCAATCTTGTCGCTGTCGGGATATTCGATGATGCCGAACTCGTGCTTGTTGGAGAAAAGGGCGACGCGGGCGGCGTTGTCGCTCGCGTTGTGGACCCGGTGCGCTCCCTCCGGACCCACCAGGAAGCAGACGACATCGCCCGGCTCCAGCGTCTGTTCGCCGTTGGGCGTCCGAACCGTAGGCGTTCCGGAAACCACGACCAGCCACTCCTCATCGCCCCAGTGGAAGTGATAGGGGCAAATCGCCTGCCCCGGTGGCAGGTCATACACGGTCATCGCGAGGCGAGACGCTCCGAACCTTGGCGCGAGTTGCGCGGATTGCGCACGGTATCCGGGCGGATCACTCTCGTCGCCGATTGTCTCGTCGCGAAAGAGGTTGAACGTATCCATGGAGGAAGTATTGACGAACTCCTGCGTCTCCCAAGTCGACCCGAGCGAGCAGCTCGATCGCGCGCGACTAGGCGTTGAGTGACAGCGCCGCTCCGCCGAGCCAAGCAGCGGCGCCGTCGAGATGTCGGGCTGCTCAAGACTTGACCGCCACCACAAGCACGAATCAGACGAAGGCATCGCGCCCGGTCACCTCGGCCTGCTTTGCCAGGCCGAGGTGACCGCCTGCACAACTACAAAGCGAACACACACTTACGCACTAGCGTGCTGGAGGCATGACGTCCCAAGACGTCATGGCCGTCCGCGCACGAGTTGGACCGCCGACCTGCCCGCTTAGCGGGCGATTCGGCGTCGGTCGAGCGGGCCTACGACCGCGCGCGCCGCCGAGAAGTGACGGAGGCCGGGACCGTCTTGGGACGTCTCGGGACGGCTTGGGACGTCTTCGGTCTCGAGTCGCTTCGCCGCGTCGACCGGGACGGGCAGCAGCTCCAGCGTCCGCCCGTCGTCGTCGGCGACTTCGGCGAGCACGCTGCCAGGCGCAACCTCGAGCACCCTCGCGACAGTCCCGCATCCCACGCGTCGACCGCAACCACGAGCTCGATGACGTCCAATGGCTTCAGCACAAGTTCAAGGATGTCACGTGAATGCCGGGTCGCATCATGTCCGCTGCCGGAGCTCGACATAGGCGGTCACAAGTCGCGGTGGGTCGCCGTTCGACACGAGCCAGCCGGTGATGATCGTGTGGGTCTCGCCGTTGAGCCCGTCGACAGAGACACGTTCGGGACACGCTTCCGCCGGAACGCTTCCCAGGGAACAGAAAACTCAGGATTAACAGGGATTCTGAAAGCGGACGACGGGTCTCGAACCCGCGACCTTCGGCTTGGGAAGCACCCAAGAGTGGCCGCTTTCCAGCATTTACAGGCTCATGAGTTCGCTCCAGCGCAGTTAGAGCAGGTCAGAATTGCTGAGTTCGGGACACGCTTCGGGACACGGTTTCGCCTCGGGAGGAACAATCGGGAGATTCAGCATCTCGCGGAGCTCGCGCCGACACAGTTCTCTCGGGGGATGTTGGGCGACCGACGCGCCAGATGCGGACGATCGCTTCTGGGCGATTGCGAGCGCGCGATCTGCGCGAGCCCGACGGCGCCAGTCGGGCGTCGAAGCGAGCGTGCGGCTGGCGCAGTCCACGACACGAATGCGAGCGTCCCGCTATCCGCGCATGGGTGGGAAGCCAGAGATCGAGCTGAGCTAGTGCGGCACCCGGCGCCGCTCGACAATTGAGATCGACCTACGGATGGATGAGGTCGTGCAGCTCGTAGATGTCGTCGACGGACGGTGGTGTCATGGTACCGGTGCGTTGCTCCATCATCTCTTGCACGATGGGCATCACCCGCTCCTCTTGAAAGCGCTGCGCCTGCTCGCGCGACTCCCAGATGTCGAAGATCCGCCAGACGCCGTTGGAGTCCCTTCCGGCGGTGTGTGCGATCAGACCTTCCGGCG